>NZ_KI973295.1:0-345706 GCF_000534735.1 Enterobacter sp. MGH 4
CCAAGCACAGCAAAGAAAAAAGGGAAAGGTCTGAATTTAGATGTCATTTTTTTAACCTTACTGATGTGTTGATTTTTCGATGAAAAACTTAGGTCTTTTCTTGCTTTCCATATAAATCTTGCCTACGTACTCACCAATAATGCCAAGGCAAAGCATCTGAACCCCACCAATAAAAAGAATTGCCAAGATCATCGACGCCCAGCCACTTACTGTATGCCCCAAGAAATACTGCATTAATGTATAGAAAACGCCGACTGTAGAAAATATTGATATTATAAAACCGAGTGCAGTGACAATTCTTAGTGGGGTCACGGAAAAAGATGTTATCCCCTCAAGAGCTAAGGCAAGCATCTTTCTTAGGGGATATTTTGACTCACCAGCAACTCGTTCGTGTCGTGAGTAGTAAACTTTGTCACTAGGATATCCAATAAGAGGTATAAGGCCTCGAATATATAGATTCTGCTCTTTGTACTGCAAAAGTGAATCAAGTGCTCTACGGCTTAGCAATCTGAAGTCAGCATGATTTTCTACCTGATTTACACCAAGTTTTGTCATCACTTTATAGAAAGTCTCAGCGGTGATTTTCTTAAATAAACTGTCTGAAGTTCTGTCATTCCTAACGCCATATACAATGTCACTGCCAGAATGATAGGTATCAACCATTTTCTCAATTACAGATGTATCATCTTGAAGATCTGCGTCGATACTTACTGTGATATCAGATTTAGTGCATGAGGAAAGGCCTGCCATTAATGCTGTCTGATGGCCTTTATTTCTAGATAGCTTAACGCCCTTGACATGATGGCTAGAAATAGATGCTTTTTCAATTAAAGCCCAAGTGTCATCTTTGCTTCCGTCATCAACGAAAACAATATCACTTGTTCTTGCAATTTTATTATTTTCTATCATTTCTTCTAAGCGCGAAGATAACTCAGATAGGCAAAGATTAAAAACCTCCTGCTCGTTATAGCAAGGCACGACTATTGAAAGAACTGGCGCATTCATTATTTCATTACCCAAAGTTTATTTATAAAAAAACCTGATGCGGTGTAAAAAAACATCCCTATCAACTGGATGATATATTTGTTTTCCATACCTATTCCTATGGCAAGCCTCATGGCTATTATGTTAATAAGATAACAGTATGCGCAGCAAAATATGAACTTTGTTAATCTTCGCAGCGTAGGTCGTGAGGAAAAGGTGAAATATGTATTGAGGGCGTAACTAACTAAGATACCCACAACATATCCAAACAAATTAGAAAGGTATAGGCCGCAACCAAGCGCCGTGAGAGTAATAATCACGAAGGCTGTAACGAGGGTATTCATGCCGCCTACCATGCAGTACCGTAATGCTTGGTTCTTGTAAATAGTTGATAAGTTCATATCCATCTGATACATCGCTTAAACTTCATGGTGATAAGAGCAATCTTAAATTGCGGGAGTTTAGCACCTTATGAGGGCTTGGTGATACTACCAACTTACTGATTTAGTGTATGATGGTGTTTTTGAGGTGCTCCAGTGGCTTCTGTTTCTATCAGCTGTCCCTCCTGTTCAGCTACTGACGGGGTGGTGCGTAACGGCAAAAGCACTGCCGGACATCAGCGCTATCTCTGCTCTCACTGCCGTAAAACATGGCAACTGCAGTTCACTTACACCGCTTCTCAACCCGGTACGCACCAGAAAATCATTGATATGGCCATGAATGGCGTTGGATGCCGGGCAACCGCCCGCATTATGGGCGTTGGCCTCAACACGATTTTACGTCACTTAAAAAACTCAGGCCGCAGTCGGTAACCTCGCGCATACAGCCGGGCAGTGACGTCATCGTCTGCGCGGAAATGGACGAACAGTGGGGCTATGTCGGGGCTAAATCGCGTCAGCGCTGGCTGTTTTACGCGTATGACAGGCTCCGGAAGACGGTTGTTGCGCACGTATTCGGTGAACGCACTATGGCGACGCTGGGGCGTCTTATGAGCCTGCTGTCACCTTTTGACGTGGTGATATGGATGACGGATGGCTGGCCGCTGTATGAATCCCGCCTGAAGGGAAAGCTGCACGTAATCAGCAAGCGATATACGCAGCGAATTGAGCGGCATAACCTGAATCTGAGGCAGCACCTGGCACGGCTGGGACGGAAGTCGCTGTCGTTCTCAAAATCGGTGGAGCTGCATGACAAAGTCATCGGGCATTATCTGAACATAAAACACTATCAATAAGTTGGAGTCATTACCCAAAGTAGGGTGATCTATGATAGATATCACATGGTAGGATTCTGGCAGGGTTAGATTGATTTCTTTATAAACGATTTAATCATAATACATTGGTGAGAATGTGTGTCTTTTGCAAGGCAATCCAGCCAAAAAGCCCTTTCTCAAAAGTTGAAAAAAGCAGTTCATAAGCAGTTTCAAAGGGATTGAAAATCCCCGTGTCCTTGGTTCGATTCCGAGTCCGGGCACCACTTATTTATAACCCTCGCTTCGGCGGGGGTTTTTGCTTTCTGAGTCAGCAACTCGTTGTTTGAACAGTAGTTACCGCCCTTATCTCTCCTCCGGCCCCGCTTCCCGGTGGTACAACTGGCGTTGTTTACCGCCTTTACCGCCACACAGAAGCAGAAAAACCTGACCTTCACCGATCTATTTGAGCATTACAAATGCACATATCAATTGGACAGAGCCCGACAGAGCGGCATCACGTATCCGTGATTACCCCCCATCGGCTAACTGTTTTATTAGATTCATCGGTGGTAAATCCATCCGGGACATCCTGAAAAGTGACCTTTCGGCGTTCCGTACACTGCTGGAACAGGCCCTGGCTAACCGCAGTAAAGTAGGCCGAGGAACGAAGCTGTAAAAAGCGACTTCTACTTCAGACACCGTAACCACATTGCTACTATATTGTGTGTGCGTTGGCACGCATGGCTGTCATGGGGGCGTTTATCAGTCTAAGCAGAGGCCGGTAAAGCAATTGAGAGGAACTACAATGGATGCAGCATTACTTAACATGATGCGCTCAGATGGAAGAAATAAAGCCTGGGCGGAAACTATGGTGAATATGGAAGCCAGGAAACTGGTAAATACAGCCAACACTCTGTCGGCTTTTCATCTCAGCGATAGTTTGACTCGAATGAAGTTTGTTCAGGAAATTCGGGACCTCATAGAACATCAGTTTACGTTAGCTCGTCGGGCTAAATCAGATGAAGAATGCATGGAATGCGTTAAAATTCTCAGAGAAGAAAACAGTAACCTGCTGGAACAAGCGCGTTAATTAAGAACGAAGGCAGCGAAGCTTTGCGCTAAAGTCGAGTTTATCCGAGAGAATAACAAAATTGTTGGGTATGTGATCTCGGCTGTTAGTGTTGTCCTGGCCGGTGCTGAAATAGCCGCAGGATTTACCCTCATAGGCACTATGACCCCTCTCGGGGTTCTTGCTGGTGCGATTCTGGTTACTGACGGGACAAACAGCATCAGTAAAGAAGTGGCTCGCTACGCAACTAACAACACTACCAGTGAAGGGCTGGTCGCGAATGCCGCGATGTCTACAGCTGAGTTTATGGGCTTTAGTCGTGAGAATGGGTTAGGTGTCTACAAATCAATTTCACTGGCCGCTAATGCGTACACCATTTTTGGCTTGTTACGGCGACCTGGTACCTGGCGACTGTTTCGTTATCTCCCTGCTGACTATTACCGAAAGGTGAGCACACTGAGCCGCCCGCAGCTTACAATGAAAATAGCGGGTTATGGCGTGAAAGCTAAGATTATTTTTGATCTGTTGTCCGTCAGCGACCCGTCCCAGAATTAGTCAGCATTTTACGATAACGCCAGGATTTGTAGCCAAGTTTTGCTGGCGTTATATACCAGATGAAAGGTAGTACAATCAATAATGTGAGCGCAAGTGTCAGGCTTGTATCCTTGGATGCAAGTAAAAGAGTTAAAGCCAGTATGATGAAGGCAATAATAGTTATCCACTTCATAGCCTTAAAACGATTGGCCAGATCATGAGTTACGCTATCAAACGAACCACCGTAATTTTCAATATTGTTTTTTAACTTTTGAAGATCTCGTTTGCTAAAACCTGATTTTAAAAGTGCCTCTTCGCTGGTCATTCTATTATCCGTCCCATAACTCACTGAAACCTGTGACGAAGTTTAACTTAATTTTGCGGATAAATCGCTACCTGACGATATTCGTCAAATCTATATATATCAACGAGTTGAAGATATCTTAGAGTATACGCTCGAAAACTGACATTATTGCCCACTGCGGAACTTCGCTGGTAGCAACTCTAATGACTCCTTCGGGACCGTTTCCAACATCTCCCGCCCTGCCCGGTAGAAGCAACATGCAGATCACCACAGGAGGCTGAATCATGCACGATGAAATCATTAATCAGGCCCGCGAAATCCTCCCTCAGCGGCTCAACCATACCGACACATTGGCATCACAGCAGGACACCGCGTACTATCTGGCCCTACAGTGGAGCGCAATGCTGCTATTATCTATTCCCCTATCCACGACACCCTGACCATTGCGTCAGCAGCGCATGCAGTTTAGCCGGCTCCAGAGGCTTGCGCAGCACCAGATACCCTTCCTGCTCCGCCTCCAGCAGAACCGGTGAATTAAATTCGCCGCTGACTATGGCGCCGCTCATATCCGGCAGACGGTCAAAAAGCGCTTTCAGGATATCGAAGCCGCTTTCGCCGGATCGCAGACGCTGGTCGCACAGCACGGCGAACGGCGTAAAGCCGTCGTCGATTATGGCAAACGCTTCTTCAGCCGAGGCCGCACAGCGTACGTCGATTCCCCAGATGTTCATCAGGCTCTCCCAGGCAGACGTCACCAGCGGGTCGTCATCGACGACCAGGCAGGAACCGTGCAGGGGCGCATAGCGTACCGGCGTGGCGGTGTTGTCAGCGGCGGGCGGGATATCCGGCGCGATGTCTTCGCCAGCATATTGGGTGAAGCGCATCCAGAAGCGTGAACCTTTACCTTCAATGGATTGCATCCCGTATTTCACCTTCATCAGCTTGGCACAACGGGCCACTACGGCCAGTCCCAGCCCGTGTCCGGCGCTGTCGATCTTCCATGCCAGCTCGGGGCGGTAGTAAGGTGAGAAGATTTTGCCCTTCTCTTCATCGGCGATACCGACTCCCGTGTCCCACACCTCCACCATACACTCGTCACCGCGCGGTCGGATGGCGACCAGCACCCCGCCCTGGAGCGTGTAACGAAGGGCGTTTTGAATCAGGTTAATCAGGGACTGTCGTACCAGCAGCGAATCGCCCATCACGTAGATACGGCGTTTAGGCCGCCGGATGCACAGCCTAAGCGCGCGGCTGTTGGCCTCTTCGCGAAACAGCGTGATGACCGAGTCGAGCAGAGCACCGATATCCACTTTGGTCGGGACAGAGAGGACATTCCCGGATTCTATTTTGCTGAGATCGAGCAGAGAGTTGAGCATTAAATGTACCGAGCGAACGCTCTGCTGCAGGTCAAGAAGCTGTGGCGTCAGGCTGTCGTCCCGGTTTCGGTGGAGGATGGCTTCGATCAGAAAGCCCATAGCGTGTACGGGCTGGCGCAGATCGTGGCTGGCGGTGGTCAGAAACTGATTTTTATCCAGCAGTGCCTGCTCCGCGTCCTCTTTGGCCTGACGAAACTGTTCCGCCAGGCGTGAGCTTTTTTCCTCAAGCAGTGCCTGCTGAATAAAGAACGCATGGGAAGTTAACGCATGGCGGTAAATTGCGAAGCCGTAAAGCAGATTCAGCATGAGCACGATGAACATCAACTCATCCAGCCGCCAGATAATACCGAGGTTCAGCACCCCCCAGGAGGCGAAGAAAAAGCGCGTAAAGGTGCTGATGACCGGCGTCAGATGCGTCGCATTGGCGGCGACGATAGCGGCGATGCTGATATTAAGTAACAGGAAAAAGTCAAAATTCTGCGTCTGTGGAGTAATTAAATAGAGCGAAGAAATGCCCAGCCCGTGAATAAAGGCGATATTATTAATACGCGGAAGCCAGCGTCGCAGGACGTCCCTATCACCGTTTTCTTTCGCTTCACGCTGATAGCGTCGGTGCAATAGTCGTATCGCCACGGCACATAGCAGATAAATAATTATCCAGATAATCGTTGGGCCGAGGTCGTCCCCAAGCATATAAATCCAGATGGCGAAAGGAATACCCACAAAGGGCACAGCACTAAAGCTAAATACCAGCCGCAGAAAGGTGTTGTTTAGCAAACGGATCTGCGCCGGAGCAGAGATACCTTCGTTTTGTAAGCTCTGGAAAAACCTCATTCCGACGGTTCCTGCTTGCCGTGCAGAAGCGTGATGGCTTCGACCCGGCTGTTAACACCTATCTTTTTCAATATATTGCTGATGTGTTCTTTGACCGTGGGCTCAGAAATTGAAAGCTGCGCGGCGATTCGTTTATTTGGCAGGCCGCGCATAATCATATTTAATACGTCTATTTGTCGCGGCGTTAAGTTAAATTTACTTAACTTCTCATTATTTGCCTTAACGGAAATTTCGTTTCCCTCAGGAAACCAGGTCTGATTATCAGTGAGTGCGAAAACGGCCCGCGAGAACATCTCAGGTGGCTCGCCTTTCAATACAAAACCGTGTCCCCCGGCGGCATTAACTTTGCGCCAGATGTCATTATTGTCATCCCCGCTGACCACCAGGAGTCGTACCTGTGGGTAAAGTTGTTTTACTTCTTTGAGTAATTTCAGGGCCGTTCCGGAAGAGAGCCAAAAATCGATTACCAGCAAACGTGGCGGGCCATGATCCCTAATTTGGCGGTAGCAATCATCCTCATTCGTCACCACACACGCCTGTTTAAACTGGCAATGTGTAATCAGAAAATTGGCGATGCCGCTTGCTACCAATGGATGGTCATCAACGACTAACGCATAATTCTGTCCCAAAGGAGCCTCCTTTTACCTTCGCATATCTTAGAGTACAGATGAATTATTATCTACCCACCCTACTTTAGGAGGGTTTTTTCGATTAGGAAAGAGAAATATATTATTCGCTGATTTGGGTAAAAGAAAACATAAATACAATCAGTGAAATTAACTGGTTGGATATAAAGGATAATTTATGAAAAAACCACTAATCGTTTTAACCGTTACGTTGATGCTAGCCGGTTGTTCCACGTTGAAAACCGATCAGGCTATTCCACTCCTGCAAGCGGAGACCGCTAAAATGCTGGGACTGGGCTCATCGGATGAAATAACCGTGACCAACGTTAATGGCGCCCAGCCGGACGCACTGGGAGGACAAAAACTGTCTTATCGCGCCACGACAGAAAAAGGGCGTATTTTCGATTGTTCATCAATGATGATGCCGGGGATTTTAGGATCCGCACCGACGCTAAGCGCGCCAACCTGTACACCTGTTGTCACACATAAATAATTAACGCCGCATCAAAAGGCGTACATAAATAACGCCTTTTACATTTTTGACGTATCTGAGTTTTCATAAAAACGATTTTCCAGACATCACGCTAATGAGTACGGAGATAGCCCGTGAATAACTCTACATCGCATGCTTTAGCGGTTAAGACGCCGCTTTCCAGACTTTACCTCGCTCTATTTTCCGCGCCGCTGTTACTGTTTTTACCTGCCGATATCGCGCGTGCAGCCGATGTCTTTTTTGATGGCGACTCGCGTATTACCGAAACGCTGGGTTACACCGGAGATGTTTATGTTGGACGTAATCAACGCGGAAACCTGCTGATCGATAATGGCAAAATCACCGCCTATAACATCAATATCGGTCGGCTGTTCGATGGCAAAATTTATGAAAGCGTGGTCACGGTCCGTGGGCCAGACGCTGAGCTTAACGCGGTGAACGATCGGTACGTCCTGCGCGGCGACCTGAATCTTGGCCTCGGCACCCTGCGAGTTGAAGAGGGCGCGCTGGCAAGCGCAAAGGAGATTGTTGTCGGCACCACCCGGGGCTACGACAGCCACCTTATCGCCACGGGTGCCGGCTCTCGCGTGACCAGTAATTTTCTGAGCGTAGGCACCGATCTGGGCGCACGCTCCACGCTGGCAATTGAGGACGGCGCGGCGCTCAATACCGCCTACGATGCGCGCATCGGGAATGGTACCGGGCCGGGTGAAACCGACACGCTGAGCCCGAAAGCCACCGTCACCGGGAGCGGCTCACAGTGGAACGTTGGCCGTACGTTGACGCTTAATGGCGACCTGGACGTACTGAACGGCGGAGCGGTTAACGTTGGCGGCGTGCAGGTGGCAGGCGTCTCCGGCGCAGGGAAAACCGCCGAGCTGGTTATTGCGGGCAAGGACTCGCGCTTTACCAGCGGCAGCAGCGTGAGCGTGGGCGATTACGGCAATGGCGTGCTGTCTGTGATTGACGGCGGTTCATTTTCCGCTGGCAGCAATGCGCTGATCGTGGGGACATCGGGTTCCGGCTCGAACCGGGGTGCGCTCATCATCGGCAGCCGCGGCAATATGGACACCGGCACGGGTTTAACTGAGCCAACGCCTGGCACGGCGGGCGGCGCAGGTACCCTCGATGCGAAGACGGCAATCAGCCTGCGTGGCGGACTGTTCGGCAGCTATGTCTACTTCAACCATACCGACGGAAATTACCTCTTCAGCAACACGATGAGCGGTGAAGGTGATGTGATCAATACCTCCGGGCAGACGACGCTGAACGGCGATCTTTCCGCACTCAAGGCGAACGTAACCGCGCGGGGCGGTAAAGTCATCATTGCCAGCAATATTAATACCCAGCCAGAAGACGATATCTTTGATGTTCAGACGCTTAGCGCCGAGAACGGCGGTACGCTGATCCTCAACGCGACGGCGGGTTCAGACGTCAGCGACGGGGTCGGTTACAGCAGCGCCGCGTCAATCAAGTCCGGCGGCACGCTGGGCGGCAACGGCACGCTGGGCCAGACCGAGATCCTGTCTGGCGGGCATATCTCGCCTGGCGACGGCAATATCGGTACGTTGACGCTGAAACGCTATCTGAACTTTATCGGCGAATCCTTCTATGACGTGGATATCGCGGGCGATGGCAGCAGCGACCAGCTACTGGTATCGGGCAAAACCACCATCAGCGATCGGGCTAAGGTACAGGTCACCGCGCTGGATCCGCAAACCAGCTATAAAACGGGCCAAAGCTACCGCATTTTGACCTCCGACGGGGGAATTGACGGTGAGTTCGCCGGAGCGATTTCCAAATCCGCCTTCCTGGACGTGGCGCTTGAGCAAAGCACCAACGCCGTCGATCTGACCATCGCGCAGAAAGAGACCGGAGGCGAAAATCCTGGGGGCGAGAACCCGGGCGGTGAAAATCCCGGAGGCGAGAACCCGGGCGGTGAAAATCCCGGAGGCGAGAACCCGGGCGGTGAAAACCCCGGAGGTGAAAACCCGGGCGGTGAGAATCCTGGCGGCGAAAACCCGGGCAGCGGCAAGCCGGGCATTTTCCAGACCGTGGCCCAAAGCAGCAACCAGTGGAATACCGCTGGCGCGCTCTCCACGCTGACGCAAAGTGGCCCGTCGCTGGCGCTGTATAACTCGCTGTTGCTGCTGAGCGCGCCGGAAGCGCGCGAGGCGTTCAACCAGCTGTCTGGCGAAGTTTATCCATCAATGCAGTCCAACCTGATCGCTGGCAGCACGCAGGTGTTTAACGTGTTAAACCAGCGTATGCAGCGCGCGTTTGATAACGACAGCCTGCCGATCCCACCGTTAGCCATGTCGCTGGTGCAGCAGCCGGAGCCGCAAAACAATGGCGTCTGGGGCCAGACCTTCAGCTCCTGGAGCCGAAACAGCGGCGACGGAAACGTGGGCAAGCTGGACGGCAACACCACCGGCTTCCTGCTGGGGGCAGATCGCAAGCTGGCGGACCATAACGTGCGTGTCGGCGGCTACTTCGGCTACAGCCGGGGTGATTACGACGTCGACAGCCGTCGCTCCTCAACGGATACCGACAACTATCACCTTGGCCTGTATGCGGCGGGTCAACAGGATGCGTTCTCCCTTCGCGGCGCGCTGGGTTACACCTGGCACAAGATCGAGGGCGAGCGCAATGTTGATTTCAGCGGCTTCTCGGATCGGCTGAAGTCAGATTACGACGCTAACTCGCTGCTGGCATTTACCGAAGCGGGCTACCGTTTCGGCCAGCCAGACAGGAATATTGAGCCGTTCGTCAATTTATCGTACATCCGGCTGCATACCGACAGCTTCAGGGAAGACGGCGGTGCCGCTGCGCTGAGCGTCCGTAACGAAACGATGAACACCTTCTATTCCACACTCGGGGTGCGCGGTGTGACCGAGCTGCCGAAGAACGTTAACCTCTACGGTTCGCTGGGCTGGCAGCACGCTTATGGCGATAAGAATACCTCTTCGCGCATGGCGTTTGCGGGCAGCGACGCGTTCATTACTCAGGGGCAAGCCGTGGATGAGGACGTAATGGTGGGTGATATCGGCGTGAGCGTACAGCTGTCGCGTGCTGCGACGCTGGATGTAGGTTACCAGGGACAATATGGTGCGGATACCCGCGTCAACTCTGTTAACGCCAATCTGCGCTGGTCGTTCTGAATTATTTCCATTAAAAGAACCCGCCCTCGTGGCGGGTTTGTGCTTTTGGCTTCTGACGAAGCTAGGGATCGTTCCCAGCCGCGTCCAGCAGTTTGTTTTTAAAGATAAACAAACACGCCTCGTTGAAGTTCCCTGCCCCTAACCGCTCCGATAGCGCCGTTCGCTTGCGATAGAGGCTTTTAACCGACATATTCAGCTTATCTGCAATCTCTTCCATTGACCTCCCTGCCTTCAGCAACCGGAGCATTATCGCTTCATGTCTACTCAGCCGTAAGTTAAGCAGCCATTTGGTTGTCAGACGCCAGCCTTTCATATCAAGCACCAGATTGAATAACGACGCCATATCCGGAGGCGTAAGCGACGTGTTCATAAACAGCTTCATACTGTGCAGATCCTCCTCTCGAGGGCGCATATCCAGCATAACGCAGCAGATGGTTTTTCTCGTTCTGGCCGGATGGCGTATCAGGTAATCATATAAACGGAGCGGCGTACGGCTATCAATCAGTACAGTATATTCATTTGCGTCGGTATCAAATATGTTTCTGTCTATCGAACAGAGGCAAATTATATCCGGGAAAAATAGCCGCATCCCCCTGACAAGGAAACAATCCTGAGTCACTAACACTATTGAAGTCGCCACTAATCATCCCTTTTAGATTAAAGCAAGCCCGCCTCTTAAGAAACAAGGACGCTTTCGTTTATAGCGCTTTACATTAACGGCAAATGTTTTCTGGCTTTGATCATCCCTCAATATGACATTGGTGAGCTAGACTTTTTGTAGACTATCACTCAATGCCTGTCGCTAATTATAAATAAAAAAGAATTTCAGAAAAGTCACTTCTCTGAACATTAAGAATTTTTGTCATGAAACTTCCCAAACATGCACCAGAAAGTACTTTAATTAACTCAGCGGAACTTCATTTCAAATATAAAAAAACTGCAAACAGCAAAAGAAAAAGCATTTAATATCAATCAGTTAAAAAGAACAATCCTGCACTGAATTATCTAAAAAACTTACTTCTTCCAGAATTATCTCAAAACCTCCCAGCCGCTTTTCAACTTATTTATCCCCCAACACATCGGGTGTACATTAAGCCCAATCAGACCACTGAGATGAGGGCGCATAATTACCTTTAAGTAAGTACCCCATAACGTAGCATCATTCAGATTTAATGTTCTCCTTTATGCCCTTTAACGCAGAGTTAAAAGGCGGCCGTGTTATGCAATGGATTCACGATAAACAAATGGCAAATAGATATGGAAAGATCGCTTAGCTTCACTACGTTATTCTTTTATCGCACCACAATATTATTGTTCCTGCTTTTACTCTTTCCTGTTCTGGTTCAGGCTGATGAATCCGTTTATGAGCATCAGATACAACAGGCACGTAACGGTAATTACGCTCTGTTTCTTGATTACCTACAGCGCTATGAGCAACAGCATGCTTTAACAACTGGACAGGTTGCGGACTGGTTACAGGTAGCCTCCTGGGCAGGACGCGATGATGAGGTTATTCGAGTCTGGCAGCGTTATGGTATTTATATGCCGCTGCCCGCTCGCGCCATCGCTGCTGTCGCCCAGTCCAGAAGAAACCAAAAAGCCTGGCCATCCGCCTTATCGCTGTGGAAAGAGGCGCTCAGCCTTGCGCCGGATAACGACGATTACCGCATCGGCTATGTTAAGACCCTGGCCGATGCCCGCAGAGATCGCCTCGCGCTTTCGAAAGCCCGGCAGCTGGTTAAGGACAATCCTTCTCCCGCGCACCTTGAGACGCTCTCCTATGTCTGGATGCGCCAGGGAAAAAACGGGGACCGGCTGCTGGCGGACATGCGCGCGCTAAACGCCGCACCAGGGAATAACGCCCTTCTTCGCGAGACGATCGATGCGTTAACGGATAACCGGGTAAGCACACCCGCACTCTGGCTGTCGCAAAGCGCAGCGATGTCCCCCGCGGAGCGTCGCCGCCTTGAGCGTAACGCCGCGGCTGAAAAGGTACGCCTGGCGGATGTGCCTGGCAGAACGGAGAAAGAGCGGCTGCGGCTGGCACAAAACGCATTAGATCGCTATCACGTCCTGCTTTCCCGCTGGCAAAACGAACCGCAGGCGGCTGAAGACATCATCCTTGCCCGTATCGATCGGCTTGGCGCGCTGTATGCGCAGGGTGATTACCGGCAGGTTATTAGCGAATATGAGGCGCTGACGACCGCACAGCATCCGGTGCCGGACTGGGCCATCGGCTGGGTGATCTCTGCATATTTGCAGGAGAAAAACACCGTCGCCGCCTTCTCGCTTGTACAACGCTATCCACACTACGCCTCCGATCCGCAGGATGAGGAGCATGCGCTTTTCTACGCCTGGCTGGATACGGGGCAGTATCAAACCGCCCGCCGCTACGTTGAGCGCGAGACCCGCAGCGTTCCCTGGACCCGCTACGATTTCGGATCCCCGACCGCTCAGCCGAACGATAGTTGGCTCACCGGACAGTCACTCAAACTTAACTATTTGCTGGCGACCAACGCCCTGCCCGAGGCCGAAAAGCTGTCGTATCGTCTGGCGTCAACGGCGCCGGTAAATCAGGGATTACAAATTGATTATGCCGCCCTGCTTCAGGCCAGGGGCCTGCCGCGCGCGGCCGAGCAAAAGCTTAAACGAGCAGAGGCGCTCGAACCCACGAATCTGGAGCTTGAAAAACAGCAGGCTTACGTCGCAATGGACCTTCAGGAGTGGCGCCAGATGGATTTACTGGCTGATGACGTAATTGCTCGCGCCCCCGCCGATCGCAGCGCCCGCCGCCTGGACAGGCTCAGAGCGGTTCACCATATGTCAGAGCTGCGTCTGAACGCGGGTAAAGGATTGCACTCAGATAACCCCGTCAGCGGTAGCCACGACATGACTTGGGACGCCACGCTCTATGGCCCACCCGTGGCGGATAACTGGCGGCTATTTGCTGGCGCCCGCTATGCACAGGGGAATTTCGACGAAGGTAAAGGCATCAGCCGCCACCTGTTGGGCGGCGTTGAGTGGCGCCCACGTGACCTCACGCTCGAAGCCGAGCTCTCCAGCAACCGCTATCACGGCACAAACAGGCCGGGTGCACGGCTCTCAACAACCTACAGCCTGAGTGATAACTGGCAGGTCAGCGGTAGCCTCGAGCGCTTATCACGCGCGACACCCTTACGGGCATTACGCAATGGGATCAGCGCCAACCGGGGTGAAGGTGGGGTGCGCTGGTATCAAAACGAGCGACGTGAATACCAGTTCAACGCCGCCGTCAGCCGCTTCTCAGACCACAACCGCCGTCAGGAATACACCCTCTCTGGGAAAGAGCGTCTCTGGCAGACCCCGACCCTGACGCTGGATCTCGAACCGGGGATCGCCGCCAGTAAAAACAGCCTGCGGAATACGCTCTATTACAACCCGGCACGGGATCTGTCCGTGACGGCAGCCCTGTCCGTTGACCATGAGATGTACCGCCACTACGACACCCTCTGGAGCCAGCAGTTCGTGGCAGGCGGCGGCAGCTACTGGCAGAAAAATCAGTCGCCTGGCGCCATTACCCTGCTGGGTTACGGGCAACGCATTCAGTGGAATAACGTTGTCGATACTGGCGTGATGCTGAACTGGGATAAACGCCCTTACGACGGCAAACGCGAGAGCAATCTCTCCGTCACGTTAGATGCGACTTTACGCTTTTAAGGATGAATATGCTGAATACACGTTTTTCTGTAAGCCTGTTCGTCATCGGCTGGCTCTGCCTCAGCGCGAGTCTCTGCGCGCAGCCGCTCTCCTTTATGGCTCCTGAAGAGAGGCCGCAGCTGGAGGCCAGCAAACCCTGGCCGGAGAATCAGTTTCTGGTCCTGGCCTACCACGACGTCGAAGATGATGCTGCCGATCAGCGCTACCTCTCCGTTCGCACCAGCGCGTTAAACGAGCAGATAAGCTGGCTTTTGCACAACGGCTATCACGCCATCAGCGTGCAGGACATTGTGGATGCGCATGAAGGAAAAAAAGCGCTGCCGCCGAAAGCCGTTTTGCTCAGCTTCGACGACGGCTACAGCAGCTTTTACACCCGCGTCTGGCCCCTGCTTCAGGCCTGGAACGTTCCTGCGCTGTGGGCGCCGGTGGGCAGCTGGGTGGATACGCCGGCAAATCAAAAAGTTAACTTCGGCGGTCTGATGACGCCCCGCGATCGGTTCGCGACATGGGACATGGTGCGCGAGCTCAGCCGCTCCCCGCTGGTTGAAATTGGCTCGCATACCTGGGCCTCGCATTACGGCATCCCGGCCAACCCGCAGGGAAGCCGTGAACCCGCTATCGCCAACCGTTTTTTCGATAACGCGACGGGGCATTACGAAACCGATGAACACTTCAACCAGCGGATCGCCGCAGACGTACGGAAAGTCACCGAAAAAATCACCCAGGTGACGGGAAAAGCGCCGCGTGCCTGGGTGTGGCCCTATGGGGCTGCCAACGGTACATCGCTCGCTATCGCCCAGAAACAGGGCTATCAGCTGGCCTTTACCCTGGAGGACGGGCTGGCAAACGTGCGCGACCTCGGCAACATCCCGCGCCTGCTGATTGCCGGAAATCCGTCGATAAAAACCTTTGCCAACACGGTTAGCCGCGTTCAGGAGTTTGACCCGGTGCGCGTCATGCATGTTGATCTCGATTATGTCTACGATCCCGATCCGGCCCAGCAGACGAAAAACATCAACAAACTCGTCCAGCGGGTCTACGACATGAAAATCAGCCATGTGTTTCTCCAGGCGTTTTCGGATCCGCGGGGCGACGGCAGGATCGGCGCGCTCTATTTCCCCAACCGCCGGCTTCCGGTCCGGGCCGATCTTTTTAATTTTGTCGCCTGGCAGCTACAAACCCGCGCGGGAGTGAAAGTCTTTGCGTGGATGCCGGTCCTCTCTTTCGATCTCAGTCCAGCCCTGCCGCGCGTGCAGCGCCGGGATCGCCAAACGGGAGAGTTGACCGTGGCCGCCGAGCCCTATATCCGGCTCTCCCCCTGGAGTCCACAGGTTCGCCAACAGGTGACGGAGATCTATGAAGATCTGGCCCGCTATGCCAGCTTCAACGGGATCTTGTTCCATGACGACGCGGTGCTGACGGACGTTGATGATGCCGGACAGGAGACGACCCGGCAGAAGAGCCAGCAGCTTATCGGCTTTACCCGCACCCTGAGCCAGGCGGTGAAAAACATCCGTGGCCCGCAGATCAAAACCGCGCGCAATATGTTCGCCCTCCCCATTCTGCAGCCCGAAAGCGAAGCGTGGTTTGCGCAAAATCTGGATGATTTTCTGGCGGCCTACGACTGGACGGTGCCGATGGCAATGCCACTGATGGAGTCCGTCCCGGCAGAAGAGAGCAATGCCTGGCTGACGCGTTTAGTCAACGCCGTCGCCGCACGCCCCGGCGCGCTGAATAAAACGATTTTTGAGCTACAGGCCAGGGACTGGGCGCAGAAACCGCAGCGTGCCGTAGCCGATGAACGTCTGGTGGAGTGGATGCAGGTGCTCCAGCTGAACGGCATCAAAAATTACGGTTATTACCCCGACGACTTCCTCAACAACCAACCTGATATTTCGCGTATCAGGCCTGAATTTTCTTCGTACTGGTATCCTGACAATGACTGATCGCATTATCGCCTTCTCTATTTTGTGTCTGGTATTCGGGTTGCCGTTAGGCGTAGCCGCGCTGTTTACCGGCGAACTGATTCTGGACTTTGTCTTTTTCTGGCCGCTGTTTATGTCCGTGCTCTGGGTAACCGGCGGCCTCTATTTCTGGTTTCAGCTTGAACGGCACTGGTCGTGGGATAACGCAACACCCGCGCCCGCCTTAGCCGGTGAACCGTTAATCTCGATTCTTATTCCCTGCTTTAATGAGGAACGCAACGCACGGGAGACCATTAGCGCCGCGCTGGGTCAGCGGTACTGGAATGTTGAGGTTATCGCCATCAACGACGGCTCTTCGGACAATACCGCGCAGGTGCTGCATCAACTGGCGCAGGAGCAGCCGCGCCTGCGGGTGATTAATCTCGCGCAGAATCAGGGGAAAGCCGTGGCGCTCAAGGCTGGTGCGGCGGCGGCCCGGGGCGATCTGCTGGTCTGCATTGACGGCGACGCCCTGCTCGATCGCGATACGGCCGCGTATCTGGTGGCACCGCTGATTCAGTATCCCCACGTTGGGGCCGTCACCGGAAATCCGCGTATTCGCACGCGCTCAACGCTGATTGGTCGTATTCAGGTGGGCGAGTTTTCTTCCATTATTGGTCTTATCAAGCGAACGCAGCGGATCTATGGCCGGGTCTTTACGGTCTCCGGCGTCATCGCCGCCTTTCGCCGACAGGCGCTGGCGGATGTAGGGTACTGGAGCCCGGATATGATCACAGAGGACATTGACATAAGCTGGAAGCTTCAGCTGCGCCACTGGGATATTTTTTTCGAGCCGCGGGCGCTGTGCTGGATCCTGATGCCGGAGACGCTCAAGGGGCTGTGGAAACAGCGTCTGCGCTGGGCTCAGGGCGGTGCAGAGGTGTTTCTGGTTAACCTGCGCAAAATGGCCCGCTGGGAGCATCATCGGATGTGGCCCCTGTTTCTCGAATACGCGCTGTCAACGCTGTGGGCGTTTGCCTATGGAGCGACCGTGGTGTTGTTCATTCTTAGCCATATTATCCCTCTTCCCACGAACCTGGCCGTTGCGAGCCTGTTTCCCCCGGCGTTTACCGGGCTGCTGCTGGGGGTGATGTGCCTGCTGCAATTCCTCGTCAGTTTGTATATCGAGCGGCGCTACGAGCGGAAAGTGGCAGGCTCGCTGTTCTGGGTGATTTGGTTCCCGATGGTGTACTGGATGATTGGCCTGTTTACCACCCTCGTGGCATTTCCGAAAGTCATGCTTAAACGTAAACGCGCCCGCGCGCGCTGGATCAGTCCGGACCGGGGAAAAGGGAGCATTCAATGAACGAGAATACGTTAATTTTGACTGAACATCGGCTGGCACCGCGTCTTTTCGATGCCGCATTAACGCTGATAGCCTGGGGAGGATTCCTGTTTTTCCTGTATGCCAGGCTGTGGATGCAGTTAACCGAGGCGAGCGATCACCGCTGGAGCATGATTATCGCCTCCTTTAATACAGTGCTGGTTTATCTGCTGATTGCCGCGTTCAACGGCTGGCTGCTGATCCTGTGGTATCAGTACAATCGCCGCCGCGCGCATGTGAGGCGGCGTCATCCGCAAATGTTGCGCCATGACGAGCTTGCCCAAAGTTTTAACGTCACGCCGCACATTATGTCCGAGATGAGCCAGTACAACCTGCTGACGGTCTATCATGACCAGATCGGCCGGATCATTGATTTGAAGATCAGCGAGCAGCAGGTCGAGGAAGAAGAGTAATAAAAAGCCCCCGCAGCATACCCTGCGGGGGCTTTTTTATAACAGGGAGACGTTATTTATCCTTCACCACAATCAGCGGTTCAATATCGCTCTCTTTCTTCACCACCAGCGAGTCATCCCCACGCAGACAGGTTCCGCCATAGTTTCCGCCCACGGTAAAGGTGCAGACCTGTATGTATCTGCCGTCAACCTTTGGCAGGCACCATAGCTGCTGGTAGATATTTTTGCGGTCAACAAACTTGCCGCTGGACTGGTCCAGCAGTTGATCCTGGGCGCCGATCAGATTGATATTGCTCCCGCAGCGTCCGGCTATCGGTTTAACGGCATAGCCTGTCCGTTTCAGCAGCGCATTCACCTCAAAATCGGTATCCAGCAGGTAACGGTGGTTCGGGAACAGCTGCCACAGCACCGGCAGGATCGCCTTGTTACCTGGGATCACCGTCCACAGCGGTTCAAAGACCAGCACTTCCGGGCGCAGCAGGACGTCAATCAGGCGCACTTCACCTTGCGGGTGACCGGTACGGATGGGCACGGCGGCGTACTCGGTTTCGCTCACCTCGCGGATCTGCTCGATCGCCGTTTCCCACGCCCAGGTTTTCCATACGCAGTTGACGTGACGGCCTTCATCATCAATCAGTTGCCCGGCGGCATCCCAGCTCAGCGCGCCCAGTCCATGCAGGATTTTGGTTTCAAACCCGGCCTGGATCAGCGAGCGCTGAATAAAGAGCGCGTGGTAATCCTCTTCGATATCGTTGTCCTGCATGATATGGACGAACGGCCGCGCGTGGCTGTGCTTCCAGGCGCCGGTCAGCTCTTCCAGCAGCCCTTCCGCCGGATTGTGGCCGGTGCCGCGATAGCCGTTTTTCACCCACTCTTCAAGAATCAGCCCGCCCTCGGTATGGCAGGAGGCGGAATCCGCGTTGTACTCGTAAACCTTAATGCCGCGCTCATCCATGCAGAAATCCATACGACCGGTGATCATATGGTGACGACGCCACTGCCAGGAGAGGCGCAGACGCGGCCAGAGAATTTTCGGGATGTCGAAAAGCGCGAGTAAGCTGTCGTCTTTCAGCACCTTGTCGGTGGCATGAAGATACATCAGGTGCAGTTCGTTGGTGGCTTTGATCAGCTCCTGCTCGGCACTTTCGGTAATGGTGAAGTACTGGCAGGGATCGTTGTTAATAACGTGGCCGTTCGCGCGAACGTACGCCTGTTGCAGGGCGTCGTTTTCATTGAGCCATTTTCCGTCGAACTGACGGTTGTTCTTCAACCGCGCGCCGCTGATTTTCAGCAGCTCACCGTCGATCTCCGGCTGAGGAATACTGTGTTCCGTCTCCTCCGTCTGGATCATCCAGCCGAGGATCTCGGTATCGCTGAACGTATCATGAAGCGTATAGCAACCGTTCTCAACGCTCAGACGCAGCTCGCGCGTCCACTGCTGCCCCATCGGCAGCGGAGAGTGAATAACGTTCTGCTCGGCAATGCGCACTTTGTCGTCCAGCAACTGGGTGATGACGGCGACGTGGCCGGTCTCTTGAAACTCACCGCCCTTTTGCCAGATGAGCAGCGCACCGGCCTGCGGCGCGCGTTTTGAGCCATTAGCAAAGGCCTGTAGCGGCAGGATGTTGTCGTTTACCACCTGGCGTAAAAAACGCAGGGAGAAGATCTCCCACGCCATCCCGACGTCGGTAAAGACAAACCCGTGGTTGAGAAACAGGAAACGGCGCGCAAACTCAACGCACTGCCATTTATGGCCCATGTATTCGTTGCCGATATAGCTGCGGAATTCCGCGTCTTCCGGGTAGTGCCGCGGATCGAGACTGCCGTAATTTGAAGAGTAAATCGCCACGCCACCCGGCGCATAACCTAATAACGTCCCGAAGGGTGCGTCACTGCTTAACGTTCCTTTACGCATGTGTCCAACCTAAAACAGGCAGGCGGCAATTTTTTTGTGGGGTTGTCGTCGTCTGCACGTTGTAATTAACTGACAGAGGTGGCGTTATCATACACCCGCCCTGCCCATTACGCTCGCATCGTTAAACGGTTCCCCTATCTCCTGCTACACTGCCTCAACACAACACCAAAAAGGCAGGCCAACATGTCAGATAACACCTATCAGCCACCGAAAGTGTGGGAATGGAAACAGAATAACGGCGGCGCGTTTGCCAATATCAACCGTCCCGTCTCGGGCGCTACGCACGAGAAAGAGCTGCCTGTGGGCGAGCACCCGCTCCAGCTGTACTCTCTGGGTACGCCGAATGGACAGAAAGTTACCATCATGCTGGAAGAGCTGCTGGCGCTGGGCGTGACGGGCGCGGAATACGACGCATGGTTAATCCGCATCGGTGAGGGCGATCAGTTCTCCAGCGGTTTTGTCGACGTGAACCCGAACTCGAAGATCCCGGCACTGCGTGACCACTCCACCACCCCGCCGACGCGCGTCTTTGAATCCGGCAATATCCTGCTCTATCTGGCCGAGAAATTTGGTCACTTCCTGCCAAAAGATCCGGCAGGACGAACGGAAACCCTGAACTGGCTGTTCTGGTTACAGGGCGCGGCCCCGTTCCTCGGCGGCGGTTTTGGCCACTTCTATAACTACGCGCCGGTGAAGATTGAGTACGCTATCGATCGCTTCACCATGGAAGCTAAACGCCTGTTCGACGTGCTGGACAAGCAGCTGGGGCGCGGTCGTTATGTAGCGGGTGAGGAATATACCATTGCGGATATGGCAGTCTGGCCATGGTTTGGCTGCGTGGCGCTGGGCAGCGTCTACAACGCCGCCGAATTCCTCGACGCCGGGAAGTACACCAACGTGCAGCGCTGGGCAAAAGATGTGGCGAATCGCCCGGCCGTTAAACGCGGGCGCATTGTTAACCGCACCAACGGCGAGCTGAACGAGCAGCTGCATGAGCGCCATTCAGCGAGCGACTTCGATACCCAGACGGAAGATAAACGTCAGGGTTGACCCATGACCGGGCGGTTCGCCGCCCCTCTTCTGCGATGAGAAAAATGAGTCAGCACGCGTGCGCAAGGATCCTCGAATGTCAGACCAGACGCTAAAAGCGACCCGACAGCAGAGCATCATCACCCTGCTGAGTAAAAGTGACTGGCTGACCACCGATGCCCTGGCTGAAAAGCTCTCCGTCAGCAAAGAGACGATCCGCCGGGATCTGAAGTCGTTACAGCAGCAGGGGAAACTTCTGCGCCAGCACGGGCGTGCGCGTCTGATTCACCCGGACAGCCGCGACAGCGGTGAACCCTTTGGCGCACGCCTGAAAAGCCATTATGCCGACAAAGCCGATATTGCCCGACACGCGCTGGGCTGGATCAGCGAAGGGATGACCATCGCCCTCGACGCAAGCTCGACCTGCTTTCATCTGGCGCGCCAGCTTCCGGATATCGAACTCACCGTGTTTACCAATAGCCTGCCTGTCTGCCACGAGATGGCGAAGCGCGAGCGGATCACGCTTATCTGTTCCGGTGGAACGCTTGAGCGTAAGTATCGCTGCTATGTTAATCCGGCGCTGGTGACGCAGCTTAAAGGGCTGGAGATCGATCTGTTTATCTTCTCGTGTGAAGGGGTTGATGAGCATGGCGTCCTTTGGGATCCGTCCGAGCACAACGCGGGCTTTAAGGCGCTGCTGTTAAACCGGGCCAGCCAGTCGCTGCTGCTGATCGACAAAAGTAAATTTATGCGGGCAAGCGAAGTGAAAATCGGTCAGCTGTCGCAGGTGACACAGATTATTCAGAGCGATAAATGTCAGGCCGCCAGAGACGGCCTGACGCGATGATGTTACGCGGAGAGACGGAACTTCTGCACTGAGCGCTGGAGTTCTTCGGTCTGCCGTTCCAGTGCGGCCGCGGCGGCGGAAACCTGCTCCACCAGCGAGGCATTCTGCTGGGTCACGCCGTCCATCTGCGTGATGGCTACGCCGACCTGAGAAATACCTTTGCTCTGCTCCTCTGACGCGGTGGCGATCTGCTTCATAATGACGGTCACCTCCGTCACGTCGCGCAGGATAGCTTCCATCGTCGTGCCGGTATCGTTCACCAGCTGCGCCCCCTGCTCCACGCGGGCAACGGAATCCGCAATCAGCCCTTCGATCTCTTTTGCCGCATTCGCGCTGCGGCTGGCCAGATTACGCACCTCACCCGCCACGACCGCAAAACCGCGCCCCTGCTCCCCGGCCCGAGCCGCTTCCACCGCGGCGTTCAGCGCCAGAATATTGGTCTGGAAGGCGATGCTGTTGATAACGGTAGTGATTTCAGCAATTTTCTTCGAGCTGTCCGAAATGCCGCTCATGGTCGTGACCACATCGTCTACCAGCGACCCGCCGCGGCTGGCCGTACTGGAGGCGACATCCGCAAGCTGGCTGGCCTGGCGCGCGCTTTCGGCGTTCAGCTTCACCGTTGCGGTAAGCTGCTCCATGCTGGCCGCGGTCTCTTCCAGCGCAGCGGCCTGCTCTTCGGTACGCGAAGAGAGATCGTTATTCCCGCTGGAGATCTCCGTTGCCCCGCGCCAGATATTCTCGCTGCCGGAACGAATCGTGCTGACCGCCTCCCGCAGGCTGTCCTGCATGGCGCTTAGCAGCGGAACCAGTTGCCCCACGCAGTTGCGGCCAATGGGCTCAATCGGCTGGCTGAGATCGCCCTGCGCAATCTGGCGGAACTGCTGACGGATACGCTCCAGCGGTTTTACCAGCAGCGCCACCAGGTAGCGGTCGGTGAACAGCAGGATCAGCAGACCCACGATCGTGGCGGTGATAATCACCGTCCGGGTCATGCTGGTCAGGCTGTCGACCACAACGCGCGTACTGTCGAGCGCCTTCACCGCAGAATTGTTAAAGTTCTCAACCGCGGCGCCAAAAGCGCGGCTTAGCGGCGGCGTAACGTTGTTGGCATGCTGACGATAGCCTTCGAGCGTCGCCTGCTTTGCCTGCACCATCTGAGGCGTAACGCCCCGATCGAGCAGCGCCTGCCAGGTGGAAATCACCTGCGCAGAGACCTTTTCATCCATCGGGCCCGGGGAGATAGCCTTCATCTCTGCCAGCTTTTTACTCATGTTATCCAGCGCCTGCTGAGCAGGAGCCAGGTCCGGCGTGCCGCCCGCTGCTTTAGCTTCCATCGCCCGGCTCAGGCGGGTGACGAAACGGAAATACTGATCGTTGCCCTGGCTCAGCACCGTCATTTGCCTGACCAGCTGGCGGTCAACGTCATTACCATCAGAAACACGAGACAGAGACCAGGTGCTGTAAAGCCCCACGCCTGCCCACATGACACAAAAGATCCCCAGTACCGTCAGCATGACGAAACGGATGGTGAAATTACGAAGCATCTTCATTGAGTATTCCTTGCCGTGAGGGTGAATTCGCCCAGAGGCGAGTACTACCCTCGTTATCGGCAGGGACAGGGGAAAAGATAACCCTTTGTGATGATTTATTTAAGCAGGGCTTATCATTCCAGATATTTTTTAAACCAGCTTAACGTTCTCGACCAGGCCAGTTCGGCTGCGGGCTGGTCATAGCGTGGGGTAGAATCGTTGTGAAATCCATGGTTTACGCCAGGGTAGATATACGCTTCATAAACCTTATTATTTGATTTCAGCGCGGCTTCATAGGCAGGCCAGCCCTCGTTAATATTTTTGTCCAGCTCGGCATAATGAAGCAGGAGCGGCGCGCTAATTTTTGGCACATCCTCCACCCGCGGCTGACGACCATAGAAGGGCACCGCGCAGTCGAGTTCCGGATACGCTACGGCGGCGGCATTCGATACGCCGCCGCCGTAGCAAAAACCGGTAATCCCCACCTTCCCGGTGGCTTCCGGATGATTTTTCATAAACTCTATGGCGGCAAAAAAGTCGTTCATCAGCCTTGTCGGGTCGACCTTCTGCTGCAAAACCTTTCCTTCGTCGTCGTTGCCGGGGTATCCCCCCACCGAGCTCAGGCCGTCGGGAGCCAGCGCGATATACCCCGCTTTCGCCACGCGTCGTGCCACGTCTTCAATATACGGATTCAGCCCCCGGTTCTCATGCACGACCACTACCGCGGGCGTTTTCGCGGTGGCTTTGGCCGGCTTCACCAGGTAACCGCGCACTTCGCCGTGACCATTGGGCGAGGGATAAGTGATGTATTCCGGAAGAATATCGGGATCGGTGAATTTAACCTGCTCCGCGAGGGCGTAGTTGGGTTTAAGCATATTAAACAGCATCAGCGCCGTTACGCCGCCTGCGGCATAGCGCGCCGCGAGATTCAGAAATTCGCGTTTGCTGATTTTACCGTGGGCGTAATAGTCATAGTAATCAAGCAGCTCTTGCGGAAAATCTTTGGCAGTCAGGCGCGTCATCGCTTATCTCCATGATTTATGATTTGATAAGCTTAGAATAAAAACGCTGTTTCGAAAATTCACCGATAAGAAAGGAGACATCATGTCCTGGCACCCTTACACCGGCCGATACGAAAACATGCAGTACCGATACTGCGGCAAAAGCGGCCTGCGCTTACCGGCGCTGTCGCTGGGTCTGTGGCACAGCTTTGGCCACGTTCAGGCGCTCGATTCCCAGCGCGCGCTGCTGCGTAAGGCCTTCGATCTCGGCATTACCCATTTTGACCTTGCCAACAACTACGGCCCCCCTCCAGGCAGCGCTGAAGAAAATTTTGGCCGCCTGCTGCGAGAAGATTTTGCCGGGTATCGCGACGAGCTGATCATCTCCACCAAAGCGGGCTACGACATGTGGCCAGGACCGTATGGTTCGGGCGGTTCACGTAAGTATCTGCTCGCCAGCCTCGACCAGAGCCTGAAACGCATGGGCGTGGAGTATGTGGATATTTTCTATTCTCACCGCGTAGACGAAAACACGCCGATGGAAGAGACCGCCGCCGCGTTGGCACACGCGGTGCAGAGCGGAAAAGCGCTGTACGTCGGCATTTCGTCCTACTCCACGGAACGCACGACGGCGATGGCCGAATTGCTGCGCGAGTGGAAGATCCCGCTTTTGATCCACCAGCCGTCTTACAACCTGCTTAACCGCTGGGTCGACAAGACTGGTCTGCTGGACGCGCTGGAGAAAAACGGAACGGGCTGTATCGCCTTTACCCCGCTAGCGCAGGGCCTGCTGACCGGGAAATACCTGAACGGTATTCCGGACGGTTCACGTATGCAGCGCGAAGGGAAAAAAGTGCGTGGCCTGACGGAGAAAATGCTGACCGAAGCCAACCTGAGCAGCCTTCGTCTGCTGAACGAGATGGCGCATGCGCGCGGGCAGACGATGGCGCAGATGGCGCTAAGCTGGCTGTTGAAAGATACACGTGTAACGTCAGTGCTGATTGGCGCGAGCCGCCCGGAGCAACTGGAAGAGAACGTTCAGGCGCTGAATAACCTGTGCTTTACCGAAGATGAACTGACGCGGATTGACCAGCACGTGGCGGATGGTGAGCTGAATTTGTGGCAGGCGTCGTCGGATAAATAGTGCGGTCCGATGCTTTCGCCCCTCACCCTAACCCTCTCCCCAGAGGGGAGAGGGAACTTGAACACCCTCTCCCCTCTGGGGAGAGGGCAGGGTGAGGGGCCTGGTAAATTTATTTCTTACTGATCTTATCCAGATACCCCATCACAAACGCCGACAGTACAAACGTCAGGTGGATAATCACATACCACATCAGCTTATTATCCGGGACGTTTTTCGCGTCCATAAAGACACGTAACAGGTGAATAGACGAAATCGCCACAATCGACGCCGCGACTTTATTTTTCAGCGATGAGGCGTCCATTTTCCCCAGCCAGTTGAGCTTTTCTTTGTGCTCGGCGATATCAAGCTGAGAGACGAAATTCTCATAACCGGAGAACATCACCATCACCAGTAATCCTCCTACCAGCGTCATATCCACCAGCGACAGCAGAACCAGAATCAAATCGGCTTCTGCCACGGAGAAAATGTTTGGCAGGACGTGGAATATCTCCTGGAAGAACTTGATCGTCAGGGCGACCAGCGCCAGAGAGAGACCAAAATAGACGGGTGCGAGCAGCCAGCGAGAGGCATACATTGCGTTTTCAAAGAAGCGTTCCATAAAATCCTGTCTGCAAACGAAACCAGCGCTCAGTATATCTCAACTATACCTCGTTGGGATCCACATCCGGACGCGCATACTCCGGCCAGACCAGCGCGACCAGTTCCGGGTAGGCTTCCAGGCTAAACTCGCGAAAACACTGGCGCAGATTTAATACGTCTAAATCGGAATACGACACCTTCTCGCCATTCAGACAGCGCTTTTTGATATTGTCGTAATATTTATAGACCGCCGAATTAAGGTCGCTACAGCGGCGCTGCGCGTCGAACAGGCCGGGCGTATCATTAATTTCGTCCATTTTCATTCGCTTAATTGTCGCATGGAGAAAATCGATATATTCGTGATTCACCCGCCAGTACCAGACTGGCGTCACGGCGTTCATCAAGACGGAGAAATGATCTTCCCCCTCCTCTTTGGACATCAATTCAGGCTGCGGTGGTTCACTGGCGTCATTTGACACTTTCGTTTTATTGAACTCTTGCATCAATAAAAGCACGCCAGCGGTCAGTAATAGTAACGTTACGACCGTGAAGAAAATGCTGTTCATGGGTAGGCTCCATTTTTTTTGATTTTAAAATTGCCTCATGATATTGTCAACGAATCTCACCCTTTTTCCAACCCCACCCTTTTGAAATTAAAGGAAATTAAAATGCTGCCCGACAATCTTGTCCCGGCAAAGTACCACATTACGCCTGTGGAACGGCCTTCGACGGAAGCAGATAAAGAGGCGAATTTCACTCAAGGAAAAAGAAAACTCTCCGACTATGAAGCCGATATATTAATTGGTGTTTCACGCACCGGCAAATCCCGTAATATGGTGCTGGAAGAGCACGATCGCCATTTAAAAGAACGGTTATTTCGTGCCATCAAGATTGAAGCCTTAGTTCATCTGCTAAATGATTTACAGGCCGAAGGGGAAATAGATGCCCAGGCTCTAAGTCAAATAATGGCCGAGAAAACACAGCAAATAAATGAAGCTGGCAATGAAATTTGGCTTAACTTAATTACGCGTGAAAAAAACAATCCCATTTTTTATAACCTGGGGGATGATTAACGTGAATGATGATAGCGGTAATAACGTTTATTTGACTTTAGATGATAAGAAAAGCGATGAATTTATCTTAAAGCAGAATCTCGACGCCCTGAAAAAGATAAAAAATGACGAGATGACGCGAATAACGCAGGACTTGGTTTCGATTCCGGCCACGCTGGTGCGCCTGAAATGGCAGAACCGTCGGGAGATTTATGCCTTGCAGGCCAAAGAGGAGATTCACGGCGCGGTGATGAACGCCATTATTGAGCTGCGCCCTGAGCTTAAAGAGAAGATCCTTGGGCGACTGGAGACGAACTATCAGTACCTGCTGGCACGCGAGACAGCCACCCTGCGCCTGACCCGTAAACTCTTGGAAGGCAACTATCGCACATCAAACGTCACCTGCGTGGCGCTCGATGAAGAGGCGTCAACAACATCTTCTAACTGCTGACAACGTGGTTCGCCCGGCGGCGCTAGCCTGAGATTGTAGGCCGGGTAAGGCGAAGCCGCCACCCGGCACGGAAGGCGGCTTCGCCTTCGTTTTACTTCGCGGCCGCTTTCTCTTCGCCGACCAGACCAATCTTCAGGTATCCCGCCTGATGCAGCGTGTCCATTACCTTCATCATGGTTTCATAATCGACGGTTTTATCTGCGCGGAAGAAGACGGTGGTGTCTTTCTTGCCGCCGGTCAGCTGGTCCAGCGCCGGAATAACCGAGGCATCCGTCACCGGATCGTTGCCCAGGAACATGGACTTATCGGCCTTCACGGACAGGTAGACAGGCTTTTCCGGACGCGGCTGCGGCTGGCTGGAGGACGCAGGCAGATTCACCTTCACGTCCACCGTCGCCAGCGGCGCGGCAACCATAAAGATAATCAGCAGAACCAGCATGACGTCGATAAACGGCGTCACGTTGATCTCATGCATTTCACCGTTATCGTCCAGATTTTCATTAAGACGCATTGCCATACAATCAACCTACGCGCAGTTTGGACGCCGCATGCACCGGTTTAACGGCGCTGGCGTTCAGGTCCAGATCGCGGCTTTGCAGCAGCAGAACCTGCGCGGCAACGTCACCCAGTGTGGCTTTGTAACTGCCAATCATGCGCGCGAAGATGTTATAGATAACTACCGCAGGGATAGCGGCAACCAGACCGATAGCCGTTGCCAGCAGCGCTTCTGCGATACCCGGCGCGACGACCGCAAGGTTAGTGGTCTGCGTCTGGGCGATACCGATAAAGCTGTTCATGATGCCCCAGACGGTACCGAACAGGCCGACGAACGGGGAGATAGCGCCGATAGTCGCCAGGTAGCCGTTACCGCGGCCCATATGACGACCCACGGCCGCAACGCGACGCTCCAGACGGAAGCCGGTACGCTCTTTAATGCCTTCGTTATCTTCACTGCCTGCGGAGAGTTCCAGCTCGTTCTGCGCTTCGTTCACTAACAGGGTAGTCAGGCTTTTCGCATGGAAGGATGAGGTGATATCAGAAGCCTGATCCAGAGAGCGGGCTTCCGCCAGTTGCTTCTGCTCACGCTTGAGGCGGCGTTTTTGTGAAAGAAGTTCGGCGCTCTTGCTGAAGAAGATAGCCCAGGTGATCACGGACGCCAGAATCAGGCCGATCATCACAACCTTAACGACGATGTCAGCATGTTGATACATGCCCCAAACGGAGAGATCCGTCTGCATCAAATTATTACCCACTCTGTATCTCCAGGACGCAAATCACACAATCTGAACGTAATAATATCAAAACGTCGTCGAATTGATAGTAGTTCTCATTAGTATTTACATAGTGCCGTAATTTTCGCTCACTTTCCTTGCGCTTACGCAGTAAAAATTTCTTATGCGAATATTTGATAATATTTTCTGCTTATTCGATAAGCATCCGGATGCACATTCTGACAATCGTGGTAGTCTGGACGTCCAGACGTATAAAAATAGGGTTGGCGAACATGACTAAAAAGCAGCTTGAAACCACGCTGGTGCAGGCAGGACGCAGTAAAAAATACACTCAGGGCTCGGTCAACAGCGTGATCCAGCGTGCCTCCTCGCTGGTGTTTGATACCGTCGAAGATAAAAAAATCGCCACGCGTAATCGCGCGAAGGGCGGGCTGTTTTACGGTCGCCGTGGCACGTTAACCCATTTCTCGTTGCAGGAAGCCATGTGCGAACTGGAGGGCGGCGCGGGCTGCGCGCTGTTCCCGTGCGGTGCGGCGGCGGTCGCCAATACCATTCTGGCGTTTGTTGAACAGGGTGACCACATCCTGATGACCAATACCGCCTACGAGCCAAGCCAGGACTTCTGCACCAAAATACTCAGCAAGCTCGGCGTCACCACCAGCTGGTTCGATCCGCTGATTGGGGCCGGTATTGCCGGGCTTATTCAGCCCAACACGCGCGTTGTGTTCCTGGAATCTCCCGGCTCCATCACTATGGAAGTGCATGACGTCCCGGCCATCGTGAAGGCGGTGCGCAGCATAGCGCCGGAAGCGATCATCATGATCGACAACACCTGGGCGGCAGGTGTGCTGTTTAAAGCCCTGGAATTTGACATCGATATCTCCATTCAGGCGGCGACCAAATACCTGATTGGCCACTCAGACGGCATGATCGGTACGGCGGTATCTAATGCCCGCTGCTGGGATCAATTGCGTGAAAACGCCTACCTGATGGGCCAGATGGTGGATGCCGATACCGCCTACATGACCAGCCGGGGCATCCGTACGCTCGGCGTGCGTCTGCGTCAGCATCACGAAAGCAGCCTGCAAATTGCACAGTGGCTGGCGCTGCATCCGCAGGTGGAGCGCGTTAACCATCCGGCGCTGCCGGGCAGCAAGGGCCACGAATACTGGCAACGTGACTTTACGGGCAGCAGCGGGTTGTTCTCATTTGTTCTTAAGAAGCGCCTGAATGACGCCGAGCTGGCAAGCTATCTGGATAACTTTACCCTCTTCAGCATGGCCTATTCATGGGGTGGGTTTGAATCGTTGATCCTGCCCAATCAGCCGGAGCAGATTGCGGCCCTGCGCCCGGGCGGCGAGGTGGACTTCGAGGGGACCTTAATCCGCCTGCATATCGGGCTGGAAAATGTGGACGATTTAATTGCGGATTTATCGGCAGGATTTGAGCGCATCGTGTAAAGTGCTGGCTGACATGTACTCCCTGGACGCTATTCTGAACACCGCAAGCAGAAAAGTCTGTATGAGATGCGCCTGCGATCAACCCCGACAGGCAAAATTAGGAGTACAATAGCGTTATATCTGCTGTTCCACAGGAAAGTCCATGGCTGTTATTCAAAATATCATCACGGCGCTCTGGCAACACGATTTTGCCGCGCTGGCGGACCCACATGTCGTCGGGATTGTCTATTTCGTGATGTTCGCGACGCTGTTTCTGGAAAATGGATTACTGCCAGCCTCATTTTTACCCGGTGACAGCCTGCTCCTGCTCGCAGGGGCGTTAATCGGCAAGGGCGTGATGGACTTCGCACCGACAATGGTGATCCTCACCTCTGCGGCCAGTCTCGGCTGTTGGCTGAGCTACCTGCAAGGGCGCTGGCTTGGAAACACCCGCGTGGTGAAAGGCTGGCTGGCGCAGCTGCCGCATAAATATCATCAGCGCGCGACCTGCATGTTTGACCGTCACGGCCTGCTGGCGTTGCTTGCCGGGCGTTTTCTGGCGTTCGTTCGCACCCTGTTGCCTACCATGGCGGGTATTTCAGGCCTCTCTAACCGCCGCTTCCAGTTCTTCAACTGGCTGAGCGCCCTGCTCTGGGTGGGCGTGGTTACCACGCTCGGCTACGCGCTGAATATGATCCCCTTTGTTAAGCGCCATGAAGACCAGGTGATGACCTTCCTGATGATCCTGCCGATTTTCCTGCTGGTTGCAGGGCTGGTGGGTACCATTGCGGTGGTGATCAAGAAAAAGTATTGCAGCGCATAAATAAAAGCCGGGTGGCGCTACCGCTTACCCGGCCTCCGTTTCCCCTCACGCTCCCTGCATGGTTCTGATACGTGACGCATCTTCCCCCGGCGTGACGCCGAAGTAACGCTTAAACTCCCGACTAAACTGCGACGCGCTTTCATACCCGACCCGCATCGCCGCGGCGCTGGCCTTCATGCCATCGTGGATCATCAGCATCCGCGCCTTATGCAGACGGTAGGTTTTGAGGTACTGCAACGGCGACGTGCTGGTGACGGATTTAAAGTTATGGTGAAACGCCGAGACGCTCATATTGGCTTCCGCCGCCAGCTGATCAACGCTGAGGTTTTCCGTGTACTGGCTCTCGATGCGCTTCAGCACGCGACTAATGAGGCTGAAGTGCGTTTGCCGGCTTACCAGCGCCAGCAGCGCCCCGCCGCCCGGTCCCAGCAGCACATGGTAAAGAATTTCGCGGATAATCTGCTTTCCGAGAATACGCGCATCCAGAGGCCTTTCCATCACGTCTAACAGGCGTTCAATCGCGCAGAGAATTTCCTCCGATAAGGTCGCGGAGTTGATACCGCTTGCCGCCATCGACGGCCGGAAAAGTTCGTCCTCCCCAATCTCCATCAGCAACTCCTGCAACTGGAGAATGTCGACGTTGACGCGGATCCCGGCCAGCGGTACCTCCTCTGTCGCGAAAGTTTCACATTCGAAGGGTAAAGGTACAGTCAGAAGCAGATATTCATTGGTGTCGTAACGGAACACGCGCTCATTGATATAGCCAATCTTATGGCCAGAAAAGAGAAACACGATGCCGGGCTGATACATCACCGGGGTGCGCGTTCCGGGCTGGGTACCGTAGAGCAATCGGATATCCGGCAACAGCTCAGCCGAATCATTTCCGTTATCTATCAGTCTTTTAATCTGCGACGTTAGCTGGCGGCAGATGGCATCACGGTTCATTTTCAGTTACTCCGGGTACGGTTTCCGACGCTGACAGTGTGCGCATTTTCTTACCGTTTCTCCAGAGCGCTGTAGAAATGGGCAAGACATCGGCAGGAATGTGCATTGAGAGGATAGCGCCTGCCCGCCACAATGTGCAGCATCAGGTTGCCTTCTGCGCCACCACGATTTTTTACCCACTACAGGGAACAAGCCATGAACAACTTTAATCTTCACACCCCAACCCGCATTCTGTTTGGTAAAGACGCTATCGCTGACCTGCGCGCGCAAATCCCGACGGACGCCCGCGTCCTGATTACCTACGGCGGCGGCAGCGTGAAAAAAACCGGCGTACTGGATCAGGTTTACAGCGCTCTGGAAGGGCTGGACGTACGCGAGTTCGGCGGTATCGAGCCTAACCCGTCTTATGAAACGCTGATGAACGCGGTAAAAATCGCCCGTGACGAGCAGATCACTTTCCTGCTGGCGGTGGGCGGCGGTTCCGTGCTGGACGGCACCAAATTCATCGCGGCGGCAGCGCATTACGCTGACGGCATCGACCCGTGGCATATTCTGGAAACGGGCGGCAGCGACATCAGCAGTGCGATCCCGATGGGCTCCGTGCTGACGCTGCCGGCCACCGGCTCTGAGTCCAACAAAGGCGCGGTCATCTCCCGTAAAACCACCGGTGACAAGCAGGCCTTTATGAACGAACACGTTCAGCCCGTGTTCGCGATCCTCGATCCGGTTTACACCTATACCCTGCCTGCGCGTCAGGTGGCGAACGGCGTGGTCGACGCCTTTGTTCACACCGTTGAGCAGTACGTCACTTACCCGGTAAACGCCAAAATTCAGGATCGTTTCGCGGAAGGCATTCTGCTGACGCTGATTGAAGAAGGTCCGAAAGCGCTGAAAGAGCCTGAAAACTATGACGTGCGTGCTAACGTGATGTGGGCTGCAACACAGGCACTGAATGGCCTTATCGGTGCAGGCGTGCCACAGGACTGGGCGACCCATATGCTCGGTCACGAGCTGACGGCGATGCACGGCCTGGATCACGCCCAGACGCTGGCGGTGGTTCTGCCTGCGCTGTGGAATGAAAAACGTGACGCTAAACGCGCCAAACTGCTCCAGTACGCCGAACGCGTCTGGAACATCACCGAGGGTTCCGACGATGCGCGTATTGATGCCGCAATTGAAGCCACCCGTCACTTCTTTGAAAGCCTGGGTGTGCCAACGCGTCTCTCTGACTACGACCTGGACGGCAGCTCCATCCCTGCCCTGCTGGCGAAGCTGGAAGCACACGGTATGACGCAGATCGGCGAGCACGGCGACATCACCCTGGACGTCAGCCGTCGTATTTACGAAGCGGCACGCTAAGCGTTTTTAGGATCCTGACTTTCGTTTTTTGACATTTCGTCCAGACTTAATGCACATCACATCGTCGGAGGTTCCCTCCGGCGATGAGCACCTGAAGGAGGAAAAATGGCAAACCAAACCGTAATCAAGCTACAGGACGGCAACGTGATGCCCCAGCTGGGGCTAGGTGTATGGAAAGCCGGTAACGACGAGGTCGTCTCCGCCATTCATAAAGCCCTGGAAGTCGGCTATCGATCCATCGATACCGCCGCCGCCTATAAAAACGAGGACGGCGTGGGGACCGCGCTTGCCAGCGCTGGCATTCCCCGCGATGAGTTATTCATCACCACCAAGCTGTGGAACGACGATCAAAAGCGTCCCCGCGAAGCGTTGCAGGAGAGCCTGGAGAAACTCCAGCTCGATTTCGTCGATCTTTATCTCATGCACTGGCCGGTACCGGCTATCGACCATTACGTTGATGCCTGGAAAGGGATGATTGAGCTGCAAAAAGAGGGGCTGATTAAAAGCATCGGCGTCTGTAATTTCCAGGTTCATCACCTGCAACGCCTGATTGATGAAACGGGCGTCGCGCCGGTGATTAACCAGATTGAGCTACACCCGCTGATGCAGCAGCGCCAGCTTCATTCGTGGAACGCCACGCACAAGATCCAGACCGAATCCTGGAGCCCGCTGGCTCAGGGCGGCGAAGGGGTGTTTGACCAGAAAATTATCCGCGAGCTGGCGGATAAGTACGGCAAAACGCCGGCGCAGATCGTCATTCGCTGGCATTTGGATAGCGGTCTGGTGGTGATCCCGAAATCGGTCACGCCATCGCGTATCGCCGAGAACTTCGACGTCTGGGATTTCCGCCTGGATAAAGACGAGCTGGGTGAGATTGCGAAGCTGGATAAAGGTAAACGTTTAGGCCCGGATCCGGATCAGTTTGGCGGGTAGTTTCCCCTCACCCTAACCCTCTCCCACAGGGAGAGGGAATGCTTTCCACCCTCTCCCTGTGGGAGAGGGCCGGGGTGAGGGCATCATCGTTATCCGATCTTACGTTTTCCCGTTTTTTTCGTCCCCGAAGCCCCACCGTTCGAACGCTGATGCACAATTGGCGTGTGCTTGGTCAGCGCCGGGCGCGTATTGCGGTTCTGGCGGCGCGCTTCGCGCATCTCTTCCAGCGTTGGCGCAGGCACCAGGCAATCACGACGCGAGCCGATCAGGTGCTTTTTCCCCATCTCTTCCAGCGCCTGACGGATCAGCGGCCAGTTTTTCGGGTCGTGATAGCGCAGCAGCGCTTTGTGCAGACGGCGCTGTTTATCCCCTTTCGGCACCACCACGTCTTCACTCTTATAGCCAATCTTACTTAGCGGGTTTTTACCGGTGTAATACATGGTCGTCGAGTTAGCGAGCGGCGACGGGTAGAAGTTCTGCACCTGATCCAGACGGAATCGACGCTGCTTCAGCCACAGCGCCAGGTTCACCATGTCTTCATCACGGGTGCCGGGGTGCGCGGAGATGAAGTATGGGATCAGATACTGCTCTTTCCCCGCCTGTTTTGAAAAGGTATCAAACAGCTGTTTAAAGCGGTCATAGCTGCCCATGCCCGGCTTCATCATTTTGGACAGCGGGCCCTCTTCGGTGTGCTCCGGGGCGATCTTCAGATAACCGCCAACGTGGTGCGTCGCCAGCTCTTTGATGTAGCGCGGATCTTCCACCGCAATGTCGTAACGCACGCCGGAGGCGATCAGGATCTTCTTGATGCCTTTCAGGTCACGGGCGCGACGGTAAAGGTTGATCGTCGGCTCGTGGTTGGTGTCCATATGCTCGCAAATGCTCGGATAGACGCAGGAGAGACGACGACAGGTCTGCTCAGCGCGCGGCGATTTGCAGCGCAGCATGTACATGTTAGCCGTTGGACCACCCAAATCGGAGATTACGCCGGTAAAGCCCGGGACCGTGTCGCGAATCGCTTCGATCTCGTTAACAATCGACTCTTCGGAACGGCTCTGAATAATACGACCTTCGTGTTCGGTGATCGAACAGAGCGAGCACCCTATAATTCTGATCATTTAGAAATTTTTTTGCGTTTAAAATCAATGAATTGAAAGATTTCATTTTTCTAAGTCTGATAAAACAGATGAAAACCCAACTGACTATACTCATAAAACTCAATCTTTGCGCTGCTGTACGATACCAGTAATTACAGGCGCCGAGTTTAACATCATGAAAAGTAGCCCAATAATGAATGACGCAACGCCAGCTGCGGTGCCTAACTTCTGACTGAACACCATTGAAACAAAGTACATATTTGGGATAAAAACGGACATAGCAATCACGAAAAGTAACTTATTCAGATAATTATTTATTCGGGTCTTAACCTCAACTCTATCATAAAAAGCCATCGAAACGTAAGCAGTTATCAGTGAATAAAAAGACCATGTCATATAGTTAACCGATTCATTAAATGCCTCTCGCAAAAGCAAAGCACTTTCTGTCATTCCCTACCTCATTAAATCAATAGAAAATAAATCTGAATAATTTATTTTTAAAAGAAAAGAACACAACATAACTTCAGTAGTTATGATTAATCCCTGAATGATTATTTCTTAGCAAGATATAACATGCTTAATGTATATCAGGCAATAAAAAAACTCCCAAAGACCACCGCTGTGGTCTTCAGGTATAGGATTTAAAGAACGAACTCAGTCCGGAAACGTATCACTATCTTCTGTAACGTCCGCTTTCTCTGGTAACATTCTGTTTTTAATATACTGTGAATTCCTGCAGATGAGAGGAAAAATCTCCGAGTTATTCATTATACAACTCGTTGCCGTACGGGCGTCCTCCGGAGACCATGATGAAAATGAAAACGTCTGACGGTCAAGCCATTGAGACAATAATACATTATCAACAGAAGCGCTAAACAGCGCCGCAATAGCCCTGCGTTCAACGGCCTTCTCAGGTTCAATAAACGACAACTCATTATGAAAACGGGTAATAATCGCAATACGGCTGTCAATACGAATATGTCTTTCAAGTAAGACATCGTGCAACTCATCAAGTACAGTCTCTCTCTGGGTATCGTCGAGGCAAGACCACAGGAAATGAATGTTCTCGGCATTTGTGACAACGTCTGGCTCTGCATCACGGAACCATGATGCAAAGATACCCACACTACCTTCCATCCGGATATGCTGCCCCTGAAGTTGCATTTGTTCAAGGATAAAGCGCATGTTCACAGGAAGAACCGTAAAACACTCAATAAGCCTTTCAGAAGAACTAAATACTCCACATGCCAGGGCGTTCAGCTTTTTCTTCAAAATATCAAACTGCTCACCTGACTGATATACGTCATGGAGAAATACTGGACCCATAGCATTCACATCAGACTCAATTATTTTCTCTGACAGTGCTTTTTGACGCTCTCGCACAAATATTAAAAGAGAGGTTGCATTTGTAGCTTCTTTGATGACGTCATACTGACCTTTAACAAAGCTCAGGACAGGTATATTCACCAGAAGACCTAAATCAACAATCCTGCCAACAGCATTTTTGATGTACGGCAGAACATTTTTATCCTTAAGTGCTATAAAGATACTCTCGGCAGTACGTAGATAACGAAGATATGCAGCCAAAGCCAGGTCAAACCGTTCCTCACCAATATGTTCACTGTACGACTCGATACCGGCATAGTTACCATGGAGCACCATGTGAGCAACAGCCTGTGCAGCAAATTCCGCAGGGAAGAGATTCCTCGTCGCCGTATTATTAAGATAATATTGATTTAAAACATTATTATTCCAGTCCGGGCTCAGAACAATTTTTCTGAAATGGATAACGTCCTCAACAACCTGACGATTTTTAAGCGTCATTATTGCAGAGCTAACCTGAGCCCCACCTGTACCATCATTCTTTCCAATTACGTTCTGTACCGCCTTCGATGCAATATTGATATGCCGGATAATTCCCGGATTAAAAAGGTCTATCTGAGGTTGCTCAGCTCCATAGCGTAACATCTCCTCCCGACCGTGATTTCCGATATCTAGTGTGCCAATTTTCAGGTTTGACAAGGTCTCTTCATTATTGACAAGGTATTCCACATAAAATACGCCATCTACAAAATTCTCCATTTTATTCAGTAGTGATTCACCGGCCAGAACAGAGTATGAATCAGCTTCCTGCAGCAACGTCTGCGTGGATTCAGCCTCCAATTTTTCTGAATCCTGAATTTCATCAAGTTTACTCACAATAAACGATATTTGCCTTTCGACGAAAGGCTCTAGGCTTATCCGCCCGTCAGCCATCAGTTTCTGCAGACTCAATACGAAACCTTCATCATTCTTTTCTCTGAGTGAAACAGCATAACTCTGATTCAGCATTTGCACTGCGACTTTGAGTTGCGGTTCGGCGAGAGCCTGACACTTCTCATCCATCCGGCTATAAGAAACCAGCCAGTCTCGCATCTGAATATGTGGTGCCACTCGCTGCCATGCTTCAGCGAAACCCCACAAGGCCGTCAGTTCTTCAAGCCGTGGGATATTTATAGCACCAATCGCGTCTTTAAGAGGCGTATCAAGCAACTCGCTCCTGGCAAGCTCCACCGTGGACTGATAGTGGATGCTCATCAGAAATTCGCTCCATCTTTCTGTATCGTTATTAAAAATTCGGGATATTTGTTGATAAGTTAGCGAGAGCATCTCGTCAAAATCATCCGGAGCAATACCGGGTTCGGTCTGACTAGCTTTGGGATCGCGAAGTAATACTTTAATATCTCGCTCCCCGTATCTGACCACCAGTAAGTAGAGAGCAATAAGAATATGGCGATGATCTTCTGTTGCAGGAACGGTAAGGTTCAGAATATGAATATCATTAACAAACTTCTTCATTAATCGCGGTGTGATACGAGGATACTCAGAGGGTTTCCAGCGCTCAAGCAACACCGTTGCTTCCCGGCACGCTATCCCTGCATCCTCATTTACTGTTTCTTTCCAGTACTGCCTTAACGCTTCCTGCCATCCTGCCGAAATAAGAGGAGGAACCTGAAAACTTACAGGAATCCGCTTTGCAATAAACTCACGCCCGCTGAAACCCGCCACAGAAAGTGAGGCTGAAACCTGTCTTGCCGAATAGGGCACCACTATCCTGAAGTGTTCATGAGTGGCTCCGGCAATAAGCTCCATATCACTCCAGAGCTCTTTCACTTTGTCTGCACTGATTCGGTCCAGATTATCAATGATAAGGATGAAGCGATCTCCATGGGAAATGACCTCTTTGGAGGTAAATCCCTGCAGAGCTTCAGCCAGCTCAATAGCTCCGACCTCCTTATTAACTAGCCAAGTCTCTTCAATCCTGTCAGTACTGTTGCGTTTGAACAAATCACCAATACTCGAATACCCTTTCTTTCTGTACCATTCCATGTTCTGCAGGCATGCCAGTCCTGCGACCATAATGGCAGGAGAAAGAAACGCGGCCACCTCAACATAAAAAAGCCACCCTAATAATGACTCCTTGTGATCCTACCCACGTAATGTGGACACGGCCCTAAGCGAGGTTCTGGTTTTCAAATTGTTCGGGACTGAGTCCGCCACAGGCACTGTGTCGGCGCCACCGATTGTAATCACACTCGATATAATTAAACACCGTCATCCGCATGATTTCCCGGCTGATAAGGCGTTCCCCGTGGATACATTCCACCTTCAGCGAGTGGAAGAAGCTTTCCGCGCAGGCATTGTCGTAACAACATCCTTTGGCACTCATGCTACCGTGCAGATTATGCCGCTTCAGTAACGCCAGATAGTCTGCCGAACAGTACTGCCCGCCTCTGTCCGTATGCACGATGACATTTTCCGGGCGCTTACGTCGCCAGAGTGCCATCTGTAGCGCATCGCAGGCCAGCTGCGCTGTCATCCGCGACGACATCGACCAGCCGATGACAGCACGGGACCACAGGTCAATGACCACCGCCAGGTACAACCAGCCTTCGTCCGTGCGCAAGTACGTGATGTCACCCGCCCACTTCTGATTCGGGCCACTCGCGTAAAAATCCTGTTTCAGCAGATTTTCAGACACCGGCAGGCCATGTTCGCGGTATCGGACCGGGCTGAACTTCCGGGCCGCTTTTGCGCGAAGCCCCTGACGCCGCAGGCTGGCGGCAATGGTTTTGACGTTGTACTCAGGCAGTTCGTCAGCGAGACGAGGCGCACCATAACGCTGTTTTGCCTCAGTGAATGCCTGACGGACAGCAGTATCACAGACGAGCCGGAACTGCTGACGTGGTGTTATCTGCTGACGACGCAGACGCCACGCATACCAGCCGCTACGGGCGACCCGCAGTACCCGGCATATGGCTTTGACGCTGAACTCAGCCCGATGTTTTTCAATAAAGACATACTTCATTTCAGGCGCTTCGCGAAGTATGTCGCGGCCTTTTGGAGAATGGCCAGCTCCTCTGCCTGTTCCGCCAGTTGGCGCTTAAGACGGGCAATTTCAACGGACATTTCCTGCTCACGTTCGGAAGAGCTGCGGGCATTGTTAATCTTACTGCGCCATGCGTAGAGCTGGGATTCGTACAGGCTGAGTTCCCGGGCAGCGGCAGCAACACCGATACGTTCCGCAAGCTTCAGGGCTTCGTTGCGGAATTCAGGCGTGTACTGTTTGCGGGGCTTCTTACTGGTTGATGCTGGTTTTGTCATGAGTCACCTCTGGTTAAGAGTTTACTCACTTAGTCGTGTGTCCACTATTCGTGGGTAAGATCATTGTTAGTAAAATATTGATTAAGGTCTGTTAGCACATAACGAAGCATCTGCACGGAAAGCAATGACAGTAAAATAAAAACGACGGTCAACCAGCTTAGCCTGCTGCTGACCCTCTTGTCGTATTCAACGATGTTACCCAGAGCCAGATTTTTATACTTATCCAACACATCCCGGGAGCCCGGACATTGTAGGCTGACCCCGTGGTGGATGACATCGATAAGCGCTTTTTTAGTTGAGCCATGATGGTAACGTTCTGCATCAAAGTTAATGAACGTAAAATCATCTTTAAGCTTTTTCTGCAGGAACTTCAATATTGTTGACTTACCTGAACCCAGCTCACCTTCCAGACCAATAATATTGACATCAGGTGTCCTGATGATCTGAGCCACATTCTCTGCAACTTTTTCATGACTGCTGCCTCTAAACATATCCTGGTCAGCGGGTGATTCCGTCTGCAATCGTAGAGTCATTCAGCAATTTCCTTCGTTATAACGTAAGATTCTTTCACTATTAGACACAGTACAGAGCCCACAGCAACCAAATGACTGCAGCCGGGGCAGTTTAGTTTTAAGCATGCATAAGCCGATTTCGATGGAATCCCTTTCACACAATAATATTGAATTGAAGCAATGAAAACATTAATGTGTTTGTTGTGACTAGCTGCAGGGGCCTGGAAGAAATTCCAAAGCCTGACAAACCGGAACAGGGCTTGCTCTGCTCCGGTTTTATCCAGTTCATCTTGAAGCCCTTGTTTTTGTTACATATCCCTGCTCACTCTTTCAGCCATTGTTAAGCTTCTTGTGTGTAATCTGCGAATAATACGGATGCAAAATTGATGCAATGGATTATACATACCTACAGCGCACGTTACGCTGAGCTGAATCGAATTTCAGAGAACGTTCTTCGCTATTACCCTGCCCAGCCAGTTGAACACATTTTATCATCCGGCCCCGAGAGTGACATGTTCTCTGCCTGGTACAGCCTTCATCAGAGTCAAACTAGACGTTATTTACAGGCAAAAGAAGACAGCTACAGAGTTTAAGTCTGACATTATTCGTGGCTGTGTCTGCCTTCGGAGTTTTCAGCTTATCCCGATAACAGCGGTTTTGAAAAATTGACGTTTTTTACACCGGTACATTGCCCGAACGCAATCTCCCCCGTAGCGAAATACCGCCCCGCAGAAAATCGTCCATGCTCGGCATGCCCCTGGAACATCAGCATCTTTTCAATAAAGGTTTTACAGCCTATAGTCTGTATAACACAAAATACACCTTACCTGCTGTATTACAGGGCGGTACTCCCTACTCAGTCTGCGAGGCAGGTCACTTATGAATAATCAGTTCCCGATAAAAACGCTGAACCAGCTCAGACCTGTGCTAATCGGGTTTCGCAAAATCAAGGGCTTCACGCAAAAAGATGTGTCTGAGAGGCTTGGCGTAACGCAGCAAACCTATGCCCGCCTGGAAGCAAACCCTGCTAGCGCCAGTATTGATCGTCTGTACAAGGTATTCAGTATTCTGGGCGTAGAAATAACGCTGTCATCTATTTCCCCTTCACCCTTCATTTCCCACACAGAGATGAGGGGGGCATTTGACAGCACTCCCGCCAGACGGGAGAAATGGTGACTATTAGAAGTTTGCTAGTTTTGTCGAATGACGCCAACTACATGTCCGCATCCATCGAGTAGTGGCTTCAAGCCACGATTGTCACTGCCTCCGCTGCCTTTTTCCAGTAACTCTCTCCTTTTAATTCTAATATTTAGGGGTGTCAACGCAAAGCAGAAACGGCACCTTCTTTGCGAGACAGAAATGACCTGTGATTGCCTGGCCGATTTATGGCAGCTAAGTGCGAGAAGCGGATATAGCGAATTCGCCATTGTACGGGATTAGCAGGTTTACTGAAGCAACCTGCGATGGCGTTATGGCAATAGTCAGTCCCCTGTCCAGTCGGCATAGGTGGCCACCTCGTCACCGCCGGGGATAAACTGATTGAAGCCTCCGCGCAAAATCACTTATTCTTTTCCGTTAATAAAATGCAGGAGCAAAGTCATGACTGGCGAAATTCGTGGGCGAGGCAGGCCACGAAAAACAGAGAGTACCTATACAGATACCCGTAATGACCTGATCCGAAGCGGGCTTGAACTGCTCACGCAGAATGGTTTTCTTTCAACGGGAGTCGATGCCATTGTCAAAAATGCCAGTGTTCCTAAAGGCTCATTTTATTACTATTTCAAGAGCAAAGAAGAGTATGCCCAGACTGTTCTGAGCGCCTATGACAGTTTCTTTGTGCATAAACTCCAAAAACATCTGTATGAATCATCCTTCACACCAATGATGCGTCTGGAAAATTTCATCGACGATGCCTGCGACGGCATTAAAAAGTACAATTTCACCCGGGGCTGTCTGGTTGGCAATATGATGCAGGAGAGTCCGGGTCTTCCACTGTCCTTTATCAAACAGCTCCACGAAATACTTGAGCGCTGGCAGGCGCTTGTGGCGTGCTGTCTGTCCGACGCGTTATCTTCGGGCGAAATCCGTTCCGATATGAATAATACGCAACTGGCGGCCATTTTCTGGAGCAGTTGGGAGGGTGCCGTAATGCGTGCCAAACTTTATTGCTCAACCCAGCCTGTGTACGACTTCTGGAGCTATTTCAAAAAGTCAGTACGCTATCAGCCCTCTAAGGACACGGCTGTTGAAAAGTAAAAAAGGGGCCGCAGCCCCTGATAATAATTATCAAACCCAGGCTGAGCCTGGCTTCCACTTCATTAGCTACACTGAATTACTGCCCGGCCACGAATTCCGCCACTCAGAAGTTTTTCGGCCACATTGATGGCATCACTCAGCGGATAAACGGTGGTCAGGCTATCCAGTCTGGACTCCGGTAAATACTGTACCGCCTGCTGCCAGATCGCCGCTCTTTTTTCCTTCGCGAACATGACACTGTCAATCCCTTTCAGCGTGACGCCACGCAGGATAAACGGAGCCACATTCCCCATTAGTTCCATCCCCTGTGCCATGCCGCAGGCTGCAACAATACTGCCATAACGCACCCCGGCGCATACATTGCAGAGCGTATGGCTACCGACTGTATCAATGGCGGCAGCCCAGCGTTCTTTCTGTAACGGTTTTCCGGGACAGGAGAGCTCGGAACGGTTAATAATCTCGTCCACACCGACCGTTTTATAGAGCCAGGCAGCCTCTTCCGGGCGTCCAGTAGACGCCGTAACGCGGTACCCCATTGATGCAAGGATCATGGCCGCAATGCTCCCGACGCCGCCGCTGGCACCGGTAACAAGTACCGGACCATCTTCAGGCTTAATACCATGATTCAGAAGTGCGTCTACGCACAGCATCGCGGTAAACCCAGCTGTTCCGATTGCCATTACGTGTTTGCCGTTAGCGCCAGCCGGGAGCGGCGTCAGCCAGTCTCCATTTACCCGTGCTTTTTCGGATAGTCCGCCCCAGTGTTTTTCCCCAACACCCCAGCCGGTCAGGAGAACCTTATCTCCGGCCTGATATTCGGGATGTGAACTGGCGGACACTGTACCGGTAAAATCAATGCCGGGCACCATGGGAAAGCGTCGGACGATTGGGCCCCGGCCCGTAATGGCCAGTGCGTCTTTGTAGTTGATGGATGAATAGTCAACATTGACCTCCACATCCCCCTGCGGTAGTTCACTTTCAGCGATTTCAGCAAGTTGCGCACTATAGCGTCCATCTGTTTTGTTGATTAATAAAGATTTAAACACGTTCACCTCGTTTGTCCGGGCGTTTACCGTTCAGTCATTAAGTCGTCAATAAATAATATTGACCGATCGTCTAATAATCAACACTACTATCCCAGTGCTTTGCCAGCATTCAAGAAACATTATTCATTTCATGCACTTAAAGCTGTCTTTTTTGACCGACATCAAACTGTATTCTGGTTTATCTGGTGCAGAGGGAAAATCAGCATCCCTGAAGATACATAGCTAATGCTTCAGAACACGGCTGATGATGCGATAAAACAACCAGGCTTTAATGAGTTAGTCTGAGCGGACCTTCGGCTCAGTAAATAGGTCCGCTCCGTGCCAAGAGCAGACGCTGGTAATTCGGGTAATGGTGCCAACTTACTGATTTAGTGTATGATGGTGTTTTTGAGGTGCTCCAGTGGCTTCTGTTTCTATCAGCTGTCCCTCCTGTTCAGCTACTGAAGGCGTGGTGCGTAACGGTAAAAGTACTGCCGGACATCAGCGCTATCTCTGCTCTCACTGCCGTAAAACATGGCAGCTACAGTTCACTTACACCGTCTCTCAGCCCGGTACACACCAGAAAATTATTGATATGGCCATGAATGGCGTCGGATGTCGCGCCAGTGCACGCATTATGGGCGTTGGCCTCAACACGATTTTACGACACTTAAAAAACTCAGGCCGCAGTCGGTAAACTCACGCATACAACCGGGCAGTGACGTCATTGTTTGCGCGGAAATGGACGAACAGTGGGGTTACGTCGGCGCTAAATCACGCCAGCGCTGGTTGTTTTACGCGTATGACAGGATACGGAGGACGGTTGTGGCGCACGTATTCGGTGAACGCACGTTGGTCACGCTGGAGCGTCTTCTGGGCCTGCTGTCGGCCTTTGAGGTCGTGGTATGGATGACGGATGGCTGGCCGCTTTATGAATCACGCCTGAAGGGAGAACTGCACGTTATCAGCAAGCGATATACGCAGCGCATTGAGCGGCATAACCTGAATCTGAGGCAGCATCTGGCAAGGCTGGGCAGGAAGTCACTGTCGTTCTCAAAATCGGTGGAGCTGCATGACAAAGTCATCGGGCATTATCTGAACATAAAACACTATCAGTAAGTTGGAGTCATTACCGGTGCTCTGATATATTTATTATACTATAGTGGGGTATGTGTTGATCTTAATGTAATACTCCCCTATAGTATAAGAAATACAGAGCAGTGAGGTAAGCAATGCCCAGTACTCCTGAAGAGAAAAAAAAGGTCCTAACCCGGGTTCGCCGTATCCGGGGTCAGATTGATGCTCTGGAAAGAGCACTTGAAAGTGGCGCTGAATGCCGTTCCGTTCTCCAGCAAATCGCCGCCGTCCGGGGCGCCGCTAACGGACTGATGGCAGAGGTGCTGGAGAGCCACATACGGGAAACCTTTGACCAGAATGACAGCTACAGTCATGAAGTCAGTAAATCAGTTGACGATACGATTGAGCTGGTTCGTGCCTATCTTAAATAGGTGAGGCCATTATTACATTGAGGATATATTACGTATGAAATCACGTGCCGCTGTTGCATTTGCACCAGGGAAGCCCCTGGAGATTGTTGAAATTGATGTTGCTCCGCCTAAAAAAGGCGAGGTGCTGATTAAAAACACCCACACAGGTGTCTGCCATACCGATGCCTTTACCCTCTCAGGGAATGACCCTGAGGGCGTTTTCCCGGTGGTTCTCGGCCACGAGGGAGCCGGTATCGTCGTTGAAGTTGGTGAAGGCGTCACCAGTGTGAAGCCGGGTGACCATGTTATTCCGCTCTACACCGCTGAATGCGGGGAGTGTGAATTCTGCCAGTCCGGTAAAACGAACCTCTGTGTATCGGTTCGCGAGACTCAGGGCAAAGGACTGATGCCTGACGGGACCACTCGCTTTTCATACAACGGTCAGCCTCTTTACCACTACATGGGATGTTCCACATTCAGTGAATACACCGTTGTGGCCGAGGTTTCTCTGGCAAAAATTAACCCGGAGGCGAACCATGAACACGTCTGCCTGTTGGGTTGTGGCGTGACTACCGGTATTGGCGCCGTCCATAACACGGCTAAAGTGCAGCCGGGCGATTCAGTTGCCATTTTTGGTCTGGGGGCAATTGGTCTGGCTGCGGTACAGGGGGCCCGTCAGGCAAAAGCGGGACGTATTATCGCTATCGATACTAATCCGACAAAATTTGACCTGGCCCGTCAGTTCGGGGCCACTGACTGCATTAACCCGAATGATTATGACAAACCGATTAAAGATGTTCTGCTGGATATCAACAAGTGGGGTATTGACCATACCTTTGAATGTATCGGTAACGTTAACGTCATGCGTGCAGCGCTGGAAAGTGCTCACCGTGGGTGGGGGCAGTCCGTTGTCATTGGTGTCGCAGGGGCCGGACAGGAGATTTCCACCCGTCCTTTCCAGCTGGTCACCGGGCGCGTATGGAAAGGTTCCGCGTTTGGCGGAGTAAAAGGCCGCACTCAGCTCCCCGGTATGGTCGAGGATGCCATGAAGGGGGATATTGACCTTGAGCCATTTGTAACCCATACGATGACACTGGATGAAATCAATGACGCCTTCGAGCTTATGCATGAAGGCAAATCTATCCGGACAGTGATTCATTACTGATCCCATCAGAATTTTAATCAACTCAAACTGAAGGAAGTGGAAAATGACAACTCCGGTAATTTCTGGTGACGGCATCTTTTCTCATGTGTTCATTGGCGCAGCCGATGTCGAGAAATCCTCCGCATTTTACGATGTCGTCCTGGGCACGCTTGGTATCAATAACCTCGGCCCGTTTGGCAACGGCTGGGTACTCTATGGCCGCGAAAAGCCGGCATTTATCATTGCCCGTCCGGGCAACGGTGAAGCACCTTCCGCTAACGGGGTGACTGTCGGCTTCGCTGCTGCCACCCCGGAAGAGGTTGATGCTTTCCATGCTGCCGGCCTTGCCGCCGGTGGAGCTGATGAAGGTCAACCTGGCCCGCGTGGTCACCTTCCCGGGGCCTATGCTGCCTACCTGCGGGATCCGGCGGGTAACAAAATCACGGCGTATACGTTTATCTGACGTCCGGATTTAAAGATACTTCCCCTGGCTTCGGTCAGGGGAAATAACCATGAGATAACGGCTGATGGAACTCATTGAGCAGCATGCCAGCTCTGGCGGCTGGCAAAACGTGTACCGGCATTATTCACAATCCCTTAATTGTGAAATGAATTTCGGTGTGTATCTTCCTCCCAAAGCAGTAACAGAAAAACTGCCGGTACTATACTGGTTGTCGGGCCTGACCTGTACTGAGCAGAATTTCATCACCAAATCAGGTATGCAGCATTATGCAGCCCGGCATAACGTCATCGTTGTTGTCCCGGATACCAGTCCCCGGGGTAATAATGTCCCGGATGCCGACAGTTACGATCTTGGCCAGGGGGCCGGTTTTTATCTGAACGCGACGGAACAGCCGTGGAATGTTCATTACAGGATGTATGACTATATTCTCAGAGAGCTTCCGGATGTCGTCATGAATCATTTTCCTGCAACGGCAAGAAAATCTATATCCGGTCATTCTATGGGAGGGCTGGGTGCTCTGGTGCTGGCTCTGCGAAATCCTGGTGAATATGTGAGCGTATCAGCATTTTCCCCGATAGTATCGCCTTCTCAGGTGCCATGGGGGCAACAGGCATTTAGCGCTTACCTGGGTGAAAACAGAAAAACGTGGGAAGCCTACGATCCAGTCAGCCTCATTTTACAGGGTGAAAAATTACCAGAAATCTTCATTGATCAGGGGCTGAGTGACGCCTTTTATGAAGAGCAACTGCGCACCAAAATCCTTGAGAGAGTATGCAATGAGATGAACCTCAATGCGTCGTTCCGATATCATACTGGATACGACCACAGCTATTATTTCATTTCCAGCTTTATTGGTGAGCACATTGCTTACCATGCCAACAGGCTCAGGCTGTCAGCATGAGTTGATTTCCAGCCTCAGAAAATGTGCTTAATTTTCAGGCCTGAACAGGGCCTGAACCCTGCAGACCTGAGATGTACTGTAACTGAATCGCCACGGATAATCTAGACACTTCCGAGCCGTTGATGGACTGACCCCGCCCCGGTAGACGATCCTGCCCTATAGTTTGGACTGACCCCACGCCTGTAGACAAATCCTGTCCTCACGACGAGGCCTGTTCGAAGGCCTCCGGACTGACGTCGCCGAGGTGGCTGTGGCGCCGGGACCGGTTATAGAAGACTTCAATGTAATCGAAGATCCGCCCGGGCCAGATCCCTGGTTTTATATATGCGTTTTCTGATCCGTTCTTTTTTCAGCGAACTGAAGAACGATTCGGCCACCGCATTATCCCAGCAGTTGCCACGCCGGCTCATGCTCGGCGCCAGGTTATTGGCCCGGTAGAAGCGCTGCCAGTCGTCACTGCCGTACTGGCTGCCCTGATCGCTATGTACGATAACCTCGCTGTCTGGTTTTCGGCGCCAGACCGCCATCATCAGCGCGTCGAGCGCCAGTTCGCGTGAGAGAGTGGGTTTCATCGACCAGCCGACCACATTACGGGCGAAGAGATCGATAACCACCGCCAGATACAGCCAGCCCTGCCAGGTGCGGATATAAGTAATATCGGTGACCCAGACCTGGGTGGCCCGGACAACGGTGAACTGCCGCTGCACGAGATTAGGAGCAACGACTGAAGGCCTGCCAGCGATACGACGTGGCGCTTTATAGCCGCGCACAGCTTTAATCCGGTCCAGTTGCATGATCCGACCCACCCGGTTTCTACCACAGGTTTCCCCGATTTCGTTCAGATCGCCATGAACCCGCCGGTAACCGTATACGCCTCCGCTCAGGGAATATGAGTCGCGGATAAGCATCAGCAGGCGCTGGTTATCTTTATCACGCGCCGAGACAGGGTTATGCAGCCACGCATAGAACCCGGCCCGGGCGACATTCAGTACCCGACACATCGTCATCACACCCCATACAGTTCGGTGCTCATTGATAAAGCGGTACTTCAGTCGGGCTCCTTTGCAAAGTACCGCGCGGCCTTTTTCAGGATATCCCGTTCTTCTTCGGTGCGTTTTAGCTGCGCCCGGAGTTTCAGGATCTCGCTTTTAGCTTCCAGTAAATCCCGGGCATGCTGCTCGCTGTTATCAGGTTTGATAGCCCGTAGCCACTTGTAGAGGCGGTGTGCAGAGACGCCCAGACGCTCAGATACTTAGGCGACGGAATAACCGCGTTCCGTTATCTGACGGACGGCTTCTTCCTTAAATTCAGGTGTAAATCGTGGTGTGCCCATACGCTCCTCCTATACTCAAACTATAGGGCAGGATCGTCTACCGGGGCGGGGTCAGTCCAGGGAGCCGTTAACGACCTGATGGCGGTTGTTCTGGAAAGCTATCTTCGGGAGGAATTCCCCGATACGGGCAAACGAAATGAGTCGCAGAAGAGGTCAATCGACGACACCATTTCGATAGTCCGCTCCTATCTCCGTTAACTCTGCCAGGCAGATGTCTGATGGGGTCTAAAACTGTAATGAAAGGAAATGACATATGAAATCACGTGCATTATTCATCTGTATTTTTTAATTGGTACCCGAAACCGCCTGAGTGTCGCCATCAGCTGGGTCTGGAACCACAGCGTCGCGTACCGGGGAGCCCGCATTATCACGGGAGCCAAATCTCCGGTCCCGGGTACGCCGCCAGCCAGTTCTCATACAGAAGGCGGATCCGCAGGGTACCGCTGAAACTTCAGCGGTGTCCCACATGGTACCACCGGGCCCAGCTTCAGCAATCTGTTTCCAGTCACACAAACGCTTTTTTCGACGGGCTTTCTGATCGAGCGGTCCGGCACACCAGATACCGTCACAAGAGGTGGCCTTATTAAGAGCGGACACACCTAGCACAGGAAATTCTATGGCAAAGAAACTTTTCGGTTATCATCCCATCCTGACTGACGACAACAATTCAGTTGTGATTCGCGGTGCTCGCGAGAACAACCTTAAAGAGGTGGATGTTTCCATTCCGCGCAACGCATTGGTTGTTTTTTCGGGTGTGTCAGGCTCGGGTAAGTCTTCACTGGCCTTTGGCACCATTTATGCTGAGGCGCAACGGCGCTACTTTGAATCGGTTGCCCCCTACGCTCGTCGCCTCATTGATCAGGTCGGGGTTCCGGATGTGGATGCCATTGACGGACTGCCGCCAGCCGTTGCGCTTCAGCAACAACGCGGTGCCAGTAACGCGCGCTCCTCTGTCGGCAGCGTGACCACCTTATCCAGTCTGGTGCGAATGATGTACTCACGGGCGGGCGCTTATCCTGCCGGACAACCGATGCTGTATGCCGAGGATTTTTCTCCCAACACGCCGCAGGGGGCATGCCCTTCTTGCCATGGTCTGGGCCATATCTATGAGGTAACTGAAACACTGATGGTGCCCGATCCCTCACTTAGTATCCGTGAAAAGGCTATTGCTTCCTGGCCCCCGGCCTGGCACGGACAGAATCTGCGGGATATTCTGGTGACGCTGGGGTATGACATCGACACTCCCTGGAAAAATCTGCCAGCGGAAGACCGTCAGTGGATCCTTTTTACCGAAGACACCCCCACTGTACCGGTTTTCCCGGGACTGAGTCCGGAAGATACGCGCGAAGCCGTCAGGAAAAAAATGACGCCGGGTTATATGGGGACCTTCACCGGGGCACGTCGTTATGTGCTACATACCTTCGCCAGCACGCAAAGCGCGTTGATGAGAAAACGAGTCTCCCGTTTTATGGAAGGCAAGCTGTGTCCGGTCTGTCACGGGAAAAGACTGAAGTCAGAATCATTGTCCGTCACCTTTGCCGGTGTGGACATTGGTGAATTTATGCAGATGCCCTTAGACCAGCTGGCGGAATTGCTCCTTCCAATCTCCCGGGGGGATTTCAGTGCCCACCACGCCGGCGCAGATGCCGACAGGGATATCACCCGTCGGGATCTGACAGAGCGTGCTGCATCCGGAAAAGCGGTCCATTCCGATAACGCCGATGTCTGCCGGACATCGGCGTTATCGGAAGAGAAACGACTGGCGGCACAACGGCTGACCGGTGGTGTCATGGCCCGGTTGTATCAGTTGCAGAAGCTGGGGCTGGGTTATCTTACGCTGGACAGAGCAACCCCAACTCTATCTGCAGGAGAGCTTCAGCGACTGCGTCTTGCCACGCAACTCAGTTCGATGCTGTTTGGTGTGGTCTATGTTCTTGATGAACCGTCTGCGGGTCTGCACCCCTCAGACAGTAAAGCGCTTTACGATGCGCTTGAGAACCTTCGTGATGCCGGCAACTCGGTGTTTGTCGTTGAACATGATCTTAACCTGATGCGACGGGCGCAATGGCTTGTTGATGTGGGACCGTCGGCTGGTGAACAGGGAGGACATGTTCTCTACAGTGGTATTCCTGAAGATCTGAAAGCCGTCACCCAATCTCGTACCGCGCGTTATTTATTTGATGAAGTCCGGCCACCACAATCTTTTGCCCGTATCCCATCCGGGTGGCTGAAACTGCAGGGGATCCATCGCCACAATCTTAAGTGGATCGATGTTGATATTCCTCTGGGTGTGCTGACAGCCGTGACGGGAGTCTCTGGCTCCGGTAAATCCAGTCTGATTGCCCAGGCCTTACCGGAACTGGTGCTTTCTTCACTTGGCGGTGAGCCAGAAGACGTGCTTTCCGAAGCCAGCGACGCTGAGGGGCCATCCGTAACGGAGAAAACGTACGGTACCCTGACCGGTGATACCGGACTGGTAAAGCGTCTGGTTCAGGTTGACCAGAAACCGATAGGCAGGACCCCCCGTTCAAACCTGGCGACATATACCGGGTTGTTTGATCCTGTTCGTAAGCTCTTTGCCGGAACGACTGACGCCAAACTCCATCATTACGATGCGGGTCAATTCTCTTTCAATGTGGCAAAAGGCCGCTGTGCAACCTGTGAAGGTGAAGGATTCGTCAGCGTGGAGCTGTTGTTTATGCCGAGCGTGTATGCACCGTGCCCGACCTGCCATGGCGCGCGGTATAACCGGGATACTCTCAGGATCTGCTGGCAGGACAAAAATATCGCGGAGGTCCTGCATATGACGGTGGATGAAGCCAGTCAGTTCTTTGCGACTGAAGAACCAGTGGCTCGTCCCCTCCGTCTGCTGAGTGAAATTGGTCTGGGCTACCTGCGTCTGGGACAACCAGCAACCGAGTTATCCGGAGGGGAGGCGCAAAGGATCAAGCTGGCAACCGAACTACAACGTAGCCAACGTGGCCACACGTTGTATATCCTAGATGAACCGACAACCGGCCTGCATGCTTCAGACGCCGACCGCCTCCTTGTGCAGCTGCAGCGGCTTGTTGATGCAGAAAATACGGTGATAATGATTGAACACGATATGCGGGCGGTTACTCAGGCAGACCAGGTTATCGACATCGGTCCTGGAGCGGGACATGAGGGAGGACGCCTGGTTGCCGCAGGAACTCCCGAACAGGTATCGCAGGTCAAAGAAAGCCGTACCGCACAGTATATTGCCAGGGAACTCTCACGGAACGGTTAAAAAGGGCTGTGTCGTCATTGCGTCAATGGCGGCACATTCCCGGCGTGTTCTGTATCAGTAATCTCCCGCAGGTATAATTTCAGCGCATCCCACTGGTTCAGCGCGTACGCGAACGCCTTCGACAGCTCCGAGTGCCGTGACAGCGTTTTCTGCTTTTCACGCAGCCAGCCCTCCAGCGCGGTCAGCAGCGGTACCGCTTTTTCCTGCCGAATGGCCAGCCGTTCCGCCGCGCTTTTGCCCCGGATGCCCGCCTCGATGCCATACAGCTCGCCGATACGGCACAGCGCTTCGGTCGTGGTGTCAGAGGGCGTCCGCACGTGCACGTCCGCCTGCAACACCCCGCTGAACCCCGCAAGATGCGACTGCGGATGTGTAACGCTGGCGTGATAGAAATTTTAAGTCAGTCATCAGGTGTCCACCTAATTAGGGGTCAGTTTGGATATCGAAAATTATTGTACGTCAAGGTTATTTTTTGACCTCTCTACTTTAGCGGGCCTCAGCCGACGAAACTTATCGGAAGCCGGTACCGGCCAGTCTGACTGAAGATGGAAGCAAAATTAATGCTGTGGGCTACCATACCTTCTTTAACAGGTGATTTGTGAACTGCAACTTCTCGGAACGGGAGTTTGCGCAAGGACCGGAAGTCCGCTTTTCGCTCATAGCGGACCGTTCCTGCGCACATGTCTGCTATGTGGTAGAGGCAGACAATACTTACAGCACAGGGCGTTAATAAATACGGAACAGATCAACCGCAGATGCCTCCTCCTGAATGTATTAATTTTGCTATCTCGTCGGCAAAATCAGGGAACAAGTCTGGATATGGAAGCGCCTGGCAGCTGAAAGTATGAATAATAACGCCCTGACAGGATATTTTATTGCACCCTGTCAAAAGTCATACATTCTTTCCCGGTTTTTGCTTTCTCATACCGGATAACTCTATTTAAGGCTTAAGGATAACCTTCGTCCATCCTTCATCCCGCTCATCGAAGTGCTTATATCCGGCAGGAGCCTCTTCAAGCGAAAGACGATGAGAAATTATTTTGCCCGGACTGGCTTTATCGTGATGGATGAGGCGAGACAGCTGACGGTTATAGGCCTTAACGTTCGCCTGGCCGGTACGGATTGCCTGTCCTTTAAACCAGAAACTCCCAAAATCAAATGGCATCTTACCCTCTCTGGCAAGCTCCGATTCAGCCCCCGGATCCTGAGGAATAAAGACGCCAACCACACCAATTCCCCCGGTTGCTTTCGTCGACGCAACAAGACTGTTCATGGTAACAGAGTTATCTTCATGGCCATGTTTGTTACAGCACTGATAGCCAACACATTCGCAGCCACAATCCGTACCGCGTCCATCCGTCAGGTCGAGAATTTTTTGTACAGCTTCATCGCCAGTAGCATTGATGCCCGTCGCCCCCATTTTTTCAGCCAGAGCCAACCGGTCTGTGTGCGTATCAACCACAAACACCTGTGAAGCACCTTTAATGATCGCCGAATGAGCTGCCATCAAACCGACCGGCCCCGCGCCATAAATGGCCACGCTTTCACCAGGCTTCAATCCGGCAAGTTCTGTTGCATGCCAGCCGGTAGGAAAAATGTCAGAGAGCATCACATAATCATCTTCTTTTTCTGCCGCATCAGGGGGAAGAACAAGGCAGTTAAAGTCGGCAAATGGCACCCGAAGAAGTTCCGCCTGACCTCCCTCCCAGGGACCCATTTCAGCAAAACCATAAGCTGCGCCTGCCGTACCCGGATTGGTAGTGAGACAAAAGCCGGTCAGACCTTTTTCACAGTTTTCGCAAAAACCACATCCCACGTTAAACGGCAGACAAACATAGTCGCCCACCTTAATACGTTCAACGCCTGAGCCAATTTCGACCACTTCACCCAGGTTTTCGTGACCCAGAATCCGTCCCTGTTCAAAGCTGGTCCGGCCCTCATACATGTGCAAGTCCGACCCACAAATGTTGGTGGTGGTGATGCGGACGAGTACATCCGTGGGGCGGACAATTTTCGCATCCGGTACGTCTTTTACTTTTACATCATAAGGACCGTTGTAAATTACTGCTTTCATGATCTTCTCCTTCTTGCGTGCGGAAAGGAAATGCTGCCCCGCGGATTGGGGTATCAATCGAGTTTAGCTGCCATAACAGATCTCGCGATCGGCGAAAGGACGATTAGGATGTTTCTTAACTAAGTGCATTGAAGTCTGTAAGACAGGTACTTACCGATGAAGGCTGCCTGGAAAACGTAAAAACATCACACGTTAATCCGGTTTTTTTAAGCAGGCAAGGGATTACGGACAGCTTTGAGCGAGAAGCGGATAAAGTAAATCTATCTCATTTCTGCATTGTGCCAGAAGTAGACATAGGTGAATTAGGTAACCCTAGAGATGCACTTTGAATCAATGATATGAAATGCTGAAAAGGTAATTAACTAATTCAAAATTTGAATAATCAGTTATCTCTTCCATGCTTAATACGTAACCTTAGCTAAGGAGAAATTATGTTAGACGAATACAAAAAATGCATCGAAGCCTGTTATCTATGTGCAACGGCATGTGATAACTGTGCGGCTTCGTGTCTCGACGAAGAGAATCTGGAGATGATGCGCGAGTGCATAAAACTGGATATGCAGTGTGCAAATATCTGCCGTCTTGCAGCTCAATTCATGACACTAAATAGCGGGTCTGCCCAGGATCTTTGCCGTCTTTGCGCTGATGTTTGTCAGAAGTGCGGTGACGAGTGTGGAAAGCATGAACATGACCATTGTCAGGATTGCTCAAGCGCTTGTCATCACTGCGCCGAACAATGCAGAAAGATGGCCGCCTGAGAAAAACTCAAATTACCAAACCCGCTTCGGCGGGGTTTTATATTCCCGGTAATAAGTCGTAGAAGGATGAGATAGATGAGTTTAAGAGTACGGGCGGGAAATAGATCTACTCGAAAGTACTAGCCTCAATGACAAATTCTGGCACAGATTATTTGATTGGCTCAATGTCCGTTTTCGCTGACAGCGGACTGCACCCCGCCGGGGTGACCGCTTCGTGCCAGAATTGGACGTTTCCAAAATCTGCATGCACTAATCGGTGGAGAGCAGATCTCACTGCATAGCCATGCAGACGCGCAGAAATCATCAGGGGCGTTTGAAAGGTGCCGGAAACAGGCGGGAGGCCGCAGAAACGTGCTGAGGGCGCCTGCGGCGGTGCGCCCAAGGGTTGTTATGTTTAATATGGCAGAACTTTCCTGTCGCTATCATTTTGACGCCCGCTATTCGCTCATAGATATGCCTGTCGCGTTTGCGGCTTTACTTGTTATACCCAACCTGCCTGATTTTTATCGCCAGCATCCCGGAATTGAAATTATCCTGAGCAGCTCAGACCGCCGACGGAATATGCTGCATGATGGCCTGGACTGCATACTGAGGGTGGGGGAGCTGGACGATGGCGACTATATCGCAAAGGAGGTGGGAACCGTTAAAATGACGACCTGCGCCAGTCCTGCGTATCTTGATCAACACGGCACCCCGGAAACAATGGACGAGTTGCAGCAGCATCAGGCCGTCAACTGGATTAACAGCAGCAACAGACAAGTTATGCCCTGGACATTCGGGACGTCAGAGGGCTCCACCGAAATTGAACTTCCAGGCAGGCTTGTCGTGGATAACTCAGAAGCCTACATTGCAGCAGGCCTGGCGGGGCTGGGAATACTACAGGGCATGAATATTTTTTTGCAGCCTTATCTCGATCGCGGGCTGTTGGTAGAGGTTCTGCCAGATAATACGTCCCCGAATCGCAAACTGTAACTTCTGTATCCGCACCGCCATCTCTCCCGAAAAGTACGGGCGTTTACCGACTGGCTGGAAAGTTTATTGTAAACGCCTGGGGGCCTGCAGCCTGCTGGTACGTGCGCTGCCTTTTATCGGCCCGCCAGCTTCTGTATGGCTTCACGGACAGGAGCATCGCCAGACGTCAGCTCAATGATGACGCGGCTGACGGCAGGTTGCTCAATGAGTTCAGCCAGCGTAGCCGCCACGTCATCACGGGGCACGTTACCATACGGGATGGCCAGGCCGGCACGTACATAACCCGTACCAGTCTTATCCTGCAGCGCGCCGGGGCGCAGGATCACCCAGTCAAGCTCGCTTTGTGCTAGTTCCACATCGGCCATTTTTTTAACACGCATATAATTTTCGAATGATTCAGAAGTGGTTTCTCCCCGTGCGGACTCCGGGAATGCAGAAACGAGCAGAAAGCGAGACACACCGGCACTGAGGGCGGCAGCTACCGACTTTTTCAGCCCTTCGCCGTCGACCGCATTGGTCATCTCCTGTCCCCCCTTACCGCCGGCACCGGCAGTAAACACCACTGTATCACTACCTGCAAAGTGCATCGCCAGCGCAGCTGCATCCAGCTCTGTCAGGCTCCCACTGACGGGCTCAGCACCCAGCTCGCCTAGCAATGCCTGCTGCTCTGGCTTACGGTAGAGGGCACGAACAGCATGCCCCCTACCTGAAAGGATCCTGCACAGACGCTGGCCGATTTTGCCTGCACCACCGATAATGAAAACATGAACCACAGTTGTCTCCTTCTGGGGTTATGATGTGTCCGAAATTATAACCTGACATCAGGTCAGTTCCTTTGAGCCTGACCGATTGCACTGCATGCTGCTGCCAGCACCAGACAGCTGGTCAGATACTCAGTTGTTCTTATAGCTGAGAACAACAGCCGTACCGATTTAGCTCTCCCGTCACGATGAGAACTCCTGAACCGGTTACACGCAATGCCGGCCAATATCTTCCGTTATATTCGAAAGATCCACGCAAGTTACTGAAGTGCGAGGGACGCAATGTGTACCTTGAACGAACTGAAGTCAGCGGAACCCTGAAGGTTCGATTCCATAGCGTTCAGAAAACTGCTTGCTGAAGCTCGATAGTGAATTGTAACCCACCCGCCCCGCGACCGTTTTTACCGGCAGCGTCGATGTCATCAGCAGGCGGAGAGCCTCCGCGATACGTGCATCGGCGATAACTGAGCGTAAGCTGGTTGACTCACTGGCCAGGTGGCGCCGAAGCGTGGGGCCACTGAGTCCCGTCAGATCTTCAATTTCAGCAGCACTCCAGGGATGAGCCGGTTTGTCCGCTACCATCTGACGGATTTTCATGGCCAGACTTGGCTGCCGGGCTCGCAGCAAAGCATGGTATCCCATGCCATAAAGCCAGAGCACCACTTCAACCATGGCGTGCAGGGAAAGCGGACGCTTCCCTTCCCGCATTGCGGCTGTCCAGCGGTTAAGGGGTGAAAGAAGAGCTGATACGGAAATGGCTGCGATGCTGCCGGTGTCCTGTGGTGGTGGTGCGGCAAGTAACAGCCTGGCTGCTTCAAGCTGTTCCTCCGCGAGCACCACGCTCAGGGCAACAAACTCACCACTTTGTTCTGAAGGGGCATATTCTATATCGATGCTACGGGCATTCGGGACGACCATAATCTCGCCCGGGATCACCCGGTGCCATTTCTCATTTTCACGATACCGGAATTCTCCTTCCAGCGGGAAGGAAAGGGTCGCACCTTCCACCTCGAACTTCTTTACCTGATGCGTCTGTTCTGCGCGAAGGCAATCGCAGGGAAGTGGAAAACGGGAGCGTGCCAGGGTAAGAAGCTCAGCGAGGAGATCATCAACGGGAGAATCGGAAAAGCTGACTGTTTGCATATTCATCCGGAATTTGACTTTGACCGCTATTATACGTCGCCATATACAAAAGCATACAGCGACGCGTGCGGTTGTCTATTCCCGGATGACAAAAATCAGGCCGATTATAGTTATTGCCATACCCACAAGCATGGGCAATGTAATGGCCTCTCCAAACAGCAACCACGCTTCAGCTGCCGTGAGAATGGGAACCAGGTAAAAGTAAGTAGCGACTTTGGTTGCTTCACCGCTTCGTATCATAAAAATCAGCAACATAATCGCCAGAACCGATACGCCAATAACCAGCCAGCCCAGACCCAGCGCAAATGATAAGCTCCACTGCGTCGGAGCAGATTCGAACATCAGGCTAATTGCACCCATCGATATTGTCAAAGTGACGTACTGTAAAAACGTGTTCGCAAAGATATGTCCATCTCCCTGAGCACGGCGCTGATAAAGCGCTCCGATCGTTACGCCAAATAACCCCAGCATGACCGACCCAAAAGCCACAGGATCCAGTGCAAAACTATGCTGGCCTGGCGAGAGCACCAGGAAAACGCCCGCAAAGCCAATCGCAATACCCAGCCATTTCCGGGGATGCAGGGACTGACGGTGCATGAGTGAAACCAGTATTGCAGTCAGTACCGGCTGCAGGCCGGTGATGAGCGCCACAATGCCTGACGGCATGCCACGATGGATGGCATAAAAGCATCCGCCCAGAAAGAAGCTCTGCAGGAAAAGTCCGACAATCAGGTTGCGAACCATTCCTCTGCCGGACGGAAAACGGGCCCTGAACCCCAGTGTAAGCAGCAGAAGGACCAGACAGGAAAATGCGCCACGCAGGAATAAAAGATGAAACGGCGCGCTGTACTGCACGGTAAATTTGGCTGCGACAAACCCTGACTCCAGAGGAATACAAAAAGCCAGGGCGCAAGAGTAATGAGCCATTTTTTTGTGAGGCAGTGATATTCATAGTATTGCAGGTGGGTTCTTGTCGGGCGATATGAAAGGGGATCTTCCCGGTCACTATTGTGTGCACCGGGAAGGAAGGTGATCAGACTGCGGGTGACCACAGGTCGTAATTCAGTGCGAAGCTGTTACCTTCACGGATAACCTTACCGGTAGTAGGCAGGTTGAAGTGCATACCACTGACAGCCAGGTTATCGCTCGCTGCGCGGTCAAGCACTTTGCTACGGATGGCCGCCGCCGCCGCAGGATCGCTGTCGAACGCGATAGTAACGTCAGGCTGAGCAACCTGAATGTGCGGGAAGTGAACAATATCACCCCAGATGAGCAGCGACTCTTTTTCATCACCCAGCAGATAACCGGTATGTCCTGGTGTATGGCCGAACAGCGGTACAGTCTGAATACCTGGTAAAATCGCTTCCTCGCGGAATGGCACCAGTTTGTCGTCATAAGCGCTGAAGGCGTTCCTTGCTACTTCAAAGAACGGCTTGAATGCGTCAGGCGCGCCAGCGGAAATGGTTTCATCACGCCAGAAAGCGAGTTCTTTCTCATGCACAAACAACTGCTGAACATTGCGGAAAACGGGAGTCTGCAGGGGGCCTGCAAGCCCGCCGATATGGTCAGGATGCGCGTGAGTCAGGAGAAGGGTATCAATCTGAAGCGGGTCAATGCCTGCCGCGGCCAGGGCTACCTGAAGCCGACCGCCCCAGCCATTGATACCTCCGGCACCACTGTCAATCAGGATGGTTCGCTCAGGCGTCTGGATAACGTAGACGTTGATATTAATACGGGGTACTGCTGGCACACCGCGCTTCTGCAGTAAATCCTCGGCACGTGAGCCGTCAATACCAGACAGCAGCTCAAAAGATACGTCCAGATAGCCATCACTCAGCATGGTCACAGTCATGTCACCTACTTTTTTGCGATTGATAGCCGGGGCCTGCCAGTTCAGTTGTGAAGTCATATTGGTCTCCGTTACGATTAGAGGTCATCAGGTTTTACTTTAGCAATAGTAACGAAATTTCTGGTTCGAACTGCTCATCCTGCTACGTAAACCGCTCATTCTTAAAATCCGGAGCACAGCAGGTTATATTGCTTTTGCCTTTCTCATGTAAGGTGTCGGTATTATCTTTACCGGAGCCTGTAATGGACATTATTGGAATTATCATGTCGGCGGGAAAAGCCTCTGACCAGTCCTCAAGCACCCGACAATAGTGTCCCGCCTCAATCCCCGCCAGGGCAGAAGACTCCGGCAGGTAGGCCAGGCCGTAGCCATCTTTTACTGCCTGAAGCATTGGATAAATGCTTGAAAAAGTAAGCTGCCCGTCCACTTTTTTCACAATCTCCCCCTGCCTGACAAATTCCCAGCCATACAGCGGGCCTGTGGGTGACAGACGTATATTGATGCAGTCATGTTTTTCCAGCTGAGAGGGATGTAGCGGCAGACCTCTTTCTGCAAGATAGGTGGACGATCCAATGACGACAAACCGTATGTCCGGTGCGATTCGGACGGCCACCATATCCTTTAATATGTCATCACCAATTCGGACTCCGGCATCAAAATTGCCCTCAACAATGTCGACAAAACCGTTCTGCTGCGACATTTCCACCTTGATATCCGAATATTTTTTTAGTAACGGTGACAATCGTGGCCAGAGACATTCATGAATCATGTGATCTGATACCGTAAGTCTGACCAGCCCAGCCGGTGTATGGCGCAGTCTCTGAAGAGCTGTCACGCCCGCTTCAATGCGCGCAAGACCGGGTTCAAGCGTCAGTAATAATTGTTTACCGGCTTCGGTGACAGCCACCCGCCTGGTTGTACGCATAAGTAACGGCATGCCAACGCGCTCCTCGAGACGACGTATCGTGTGTGAAAGCGTGGATGCCGAGATCCCGAGGCGGACAGCAGCCCGTGAAAAACTGCACTCCTGTGCTACTGCCATGAATGCAACATAGTCATTAAAATCGTGACGCATACCGTTCCCGTTCAGGATCTCCGATAACATTATCAGAACCATTTAGGTTCATGATGCCGATTCTGTGAGCCATCAGGCAACCCCCCCGTTCCGCTCATCCGATCATAATTTTTATAAATCTAGATATTGGTAAATCTCAATATGTGGAATAAAGTGTCGTGGTTCTGCGGCTACATCGGCCGAACGACGACATGCCAGGTCGTAAATGCTGAGACATGGCGTTTCAGTGATATTGAAAATTCGCTATATCAGGATATGTAATGAAGACGAAAAACCTGTTCTCTCCCACCAGACTAGGTCCCTACACCCTGAAGAATCGTGTTGTACTTCCGCCTTTAACCCGCTCACGGAGCTCACAACCGGGTGATATTCCGAACGAACTGATGGCTGAATATTACGCACAGCGCAGCAGTGCCGGGTTTATGGTGACCGAAGGAACACAAATCGAACCTCGTGGGCAGGGTTATGCGTGGACCCCGGGGATCTACAGCTCACGGCAAGTGGAAGGCTGGAAGAAAGTGACGCGGGCAGTGCATGAAAAAGAAGGCATCATTTTTGCCCAGCTCTGGCATGTCGGAAGAGTATCCCATAACTCCCTGCAGCCATGTAACGCCTCGCCTGTCGCTCCGTCGGCGATACCGGCAGGGGAAAACGTTAAGGTATTCATCGAAACCGGGCCGGGAGAGGGTGCGCTGGCTACCGCTTCCTGCCCCCGCGCACTGGAAAAAGAGGAAATTAGTGAGATTGTCAGGATGTACGCCGGGGCAGCTCAGAACGCCCTTGATGCCGGTTTTGACGGTGTGGAAATTCACTGTGCAAATGGATACCTGGTTAACCAGTTCATGTCATCCCATAGCAACAAAAGAGAGGATGAATATGGTGGCTCATTACATAACCGGCTGCGGTTTCTGCGCGAAGTGACGCAGGCTGTCGCTGATGTGGTCGGTAAAGACCGTGTGGGAGTCCGTTTTGCTCCGCTCTTTCAGACCACGGATGAAGTAAGGGTCTATCTTGGCCTGGTGGAAGATGATCCCCATGAAACCTATACCGAAGCCGTTAAAATTCTTGAAGAAATCGGAATAGCCTATATTTCTCTTGCTGAAGCCGACTGGGATGATGCTCCCGAATTGCCTGAAGCATTCAGAGCTGAAGTCCGTAAGTTATTCAGCGGTGTAATTATGTATGCCGGGCGATATACGCAAGAAAAAGCCGAACGGATTATCGGTGCTGGCTGGGGAGACATTATCGGATTTGGCCGCCCGTTCATAGCTAATCCGGATTTACCGCAGCGCCTTTATCATGAATGGCCACTGAATCCGGTCGATCCAACAACCATGTATGGTGGAACGGCAAAAGGCTACACAGATTATCCCGCCTTTGGCTAACCATTCTTATGAGCATCAGCTTTTCAAAAGCTGATGCTTAACGTAGAGAAGTATCGTAACATTGCAATTCCTCAATGCGACAAGTGACAGAGTTTATGCCTGATATTGATTTGAATGACGTGATTAAGGCGCTGGGAAACCCTGTTAGAAGAAAAATTCTGCATATGCTCAAGGAACCGAAAATACACTTCCATCAGCCTTATGCTGATGCGGACGAGTTCGGTGTGTGTGTCAGTATCATTCAGGAAAAGGTCGGGCTCTCACAGTCTACCGTTTCTCTTTACCTCTCAGCTCTTCAACGGGCACAACTTGTTACTTCTCAGCGCATCGGTCCCTGGACGTACTACAAACGTGACAATGATAAAATAAGGGTTGTTCTTGAGTTGCTGAAAAATACAATCTGATACAGGACTGAGCACATTCAGTGTAACAGTACCGGGGGTTCGTACTTGCGATCCCGGCAGGCATTCCATGAAAGCGCACTAATTCCTCAATATCAGGCTGCAGACCGGTCATAAGAGGCTAATAGTTTTGCAAAATATCCACCAGTTTGGGTCAAATCACTCTGTCGGTTGGTGTGCATACTCGGTGCAAGGACCTGCAGATATTTAAGATGGCGGATAGCTTGTTACAGTGCCGCTGATGACATTCCGACCCTGTTGCCGTCCGGGTAAGATAATACCTCTGACAGCGGTCATAAAAGCCCAACATAATTGTCTTTCGAGCCATATATTAATCGCTCATCGCGCTCTCTTTTTCGAAGAGGTGTCACTTAATCATGATCGGTCAGTACAAAAAGACAGTGCTTTTCCAAATTCCGGACGGTTGTATGCGAAAACGGTGAAGCTCAACAAATGGTGTCATCGCTGTGCAATGCTCTGCGGGCTCATTCTTTCAGTTAACTGTTTGGTTACAGCTTCAATGAAGTATTTCAGTTAATTCACAGCGAGGGTTTGAGGAAACCACGCTGTGATTACCCAACGCTCATCCGGAGCATCCGGATTGAACTGTCGCTGGAGCTTGTTGGGCGACACGATACTGGCCTCGCCTTTACATGCCCTCGGGCTCCGGTATCCGACCTGAGCCTTTATCCCGACACGTTTCATCAGTCGCCAGACTCTGTTCACTCCGCACTGTTGCCCGCTGTCCCGCAGATCCAGATGGATTTTGCGATAACCATAGACGCATCCCGATTCCAGCCAGAACTGTTTAATCTGTCCTGTCAGTCTCAGGTCTGCCTGATGGCGTTGTGAATGCGGCTGCTGAAGCCAGGCGTAAAAACCACTGGGATGTTCATCCAGCACCCGACAGAGCAGGCGAACAGGCCAGCAATAGGTGTTGTCACGAATAAAGGCGTACCTCAGTCGGACAGCTTTGCGAAGTACGCCGCTGTAGATTCAATCTGTCAATGCAACACCCCTTTCAATTATCTCTTTCGGTGTTTTGAACTTCAGTGTCTTTCTCGGTCTGTTGTTTAGCTGAGCAGCAACCAGATCTAGTTCATGTTGAGTATATTGGGCAAGACATGTCTTTTTAGGAAAGTACTGCCGAATTAGCCCATTTGTGTTCTCATTTGTTCCCCGCTGCCAAGGACTCTGAGGATCGCAGAAGTAAACTTTAACGCCGGTGCTGACAGTAAATTCTAGATGTCTGGCCAGTTCCATTCCTCTGTCCCATGTCAGTGATTTTCTGAGTTCTGACGGTAAACTCAGGAATTTGTCGGTAAGAGCCTGATTTACTGAGACAGAATCTTTGCCCCTGAGTCTAAGGATGATCGTATAACGTGATTTTCGGTCTACAAGTGTGGCTATATGAGAGTTTTTTGTACCTGAGACTAAATCGCCCTCCCAATGCCCCAGAGAGCGTCTGTTATCGATATTTCGGGAACGTTCGTGAATTGGTGTTCCGTTCACTATGTTAATCGTACCTCTTTCGCCTTTGCGGGTATGACGCCTGCCATGGCGAAGGCTATGCGACCGTCGCAGATGCTGTATATTCAGGTGGTGTAGCGCTTCACGGCTACGAAAGTACAGCGTTTTATAAATTGTCTCAGGTGATATTCGCAGCGTTTTTTGACGTGGTTTTGTTCGCCTTAACCATCCTGATATTTGCTCTGGAGACCATTTCATCTCCAGCTTTTCCAGAACAAGCTTTCGCAATGGTAAATTTTGATCCAGTAAGCACGGTTTTGGCCTTTTCGCCATTCTGTTGGCTCGGTTATTAGCATCAACAGCTTTGTAATAGCGTCTGCCCCGATTACGCTGAACTTCACGTGAGATCGTCGAAGGACTGCGATTCAGCGCAGTAGCTATCGCACGAATGCTCATTTTGGCTGACAAACCAGCTCGTATCTCCTCGCGCTCAGACAGTGTCAGGTGAGCTACAGCCCGCTTACGCTCATGGGGTTTTATGCCGCCAGTATCCCTTAACATAGTGAAGATCGTTCCGGGTTTTGAACCCAGGATATTCGCTATTTCACTGAAGCCTGTTCCGTTCTTCCATAGTTCAAAAACAGAGGCTTTTTCCTCTGCTGTAAATGTTCGTCTCATTCAAAAAACCTCCGCAACCCCATGTTTTCACATAACTGTTGCGTTGACCAATTGAATCTACAGCGGCTTTTTTTAATATGTCCCGTTCGTCGGTAACCCGCTTCAGCTCTTTCTGAAGACGGCGGATCTCGGCCTGAGCATCTGACTGTTCTTTATTAGTGGAAGAATCCGGACCGTAGTTCTTTATCCAGGCGTAAAGGCTGTGGGTGGTGATATCGAGACGCGTTGCAACGCTGGCAACAGAATAACCGCGATCAACAACCTGTTTGACTGCTTCAATTTTAAACTCTTCAGGATAACGCTTACCGCTCATGGGCACCTCTCTTTAAGTCATCTTAAATGACTCTGAGGTGTCTGTTAAACCTGTGGCGATTCACCTCGCGTCCTTCCGTTCAGTATAGCCTCAGTCCCTGACACCACCCGAGAACGGAATGACGTCCCCTTTCTCCCTCCCGGTGTTGCGTTCAAGCTCCCTGACATACTGCTGTAAAAGTATAAGGTTATGTAACAGCTCTACATTTTCAGCCATCATCTTTTTGATTTCTTCCCTCAGCTCATTTCTCTGACGGCGATACTTTTCTTTCAGCTTGATCTGCTGCTCAATGCCCTGCTCATCAACCGGCGCGGTGCCCTGGCACGTTTTTTTCAGACTGCGGATAGCCTCCCTGACCTGCCTGTACTCAGGACAGTTATAATTCAGGGTGCCGTTTGCCAGCCCCGCTCGTTTTTCCACAGCATACTGGCTGATACGCTCCCCTGATAACATCAGTTCCCTCAGGGCCTGCTCTGCTCTTGCCTGTGTTTTTTTAACCCCCGACTGTTCGTTCGTCATGCTCTATTCATCCTTTTCAAAAAAACGGACAGCATCTGCATAAAAATCTCTCTCAAGCATCAGAAAATCCCTGTCAGCCTGAGGAGCATTATTTCGCACGGCAATCTCCAGAAGGTTGTCATAATGAGCCATCCTGCGTTTCCACACGGGAACAGAATCAGCTCCGGCCAGCATGTTCTCACATCCCGGATTGCAGGACGCTGACTGAACAACCGCCTTAAACTCGCAGTCATGGCCATTCATGCAATAAAAACCGTTTCCAAGAGATACCAGTTTTTGCCCGCCTCGTTTAGCCATGCTCATCGCTTTTTTCAGTGTAGGAAACGTCATCTGATGTAAGTGCCCACCTCTCTGGGACATCAGTAACTTCCCGCCTTCGCCATAAAGCAGGCCTTCATGCTGATAAGAAACAGCCCTGGAAGCTGAGAGTTCGGTATCAACCCTCTCAATCTCGGCAGCGAATGCCTGAGGGATCGCCCGGCTAAAATGCGAAGCGTTGAGTGCACCGGACATATACCACTCCGTCATGCCTCTGATTAAGTGCTTAAACTGCCGGATAAGATCATTAGTAGAAATCAGATCAAGACGCCTGAGGTGTACAGCAAGTGAACGGCGAAACTGATGGGTTCGCAATGGCCAGAAAGCCCCCTCCCGAATCTCCATCGCAACGCGTTCATCATCACGTATGTTTGGATTTAAAAGCCTGAACTCATCAATATGGTCACGTCGGATGAACAGATGGTGTCTTTTCACAAATTTCTTTGCCCACTCAGTCTGGCGCTGCGTCCCCATAAAAGAGAGTTTTTGCTCCGAGAACCACGACCTGATATTTAAAGACAATGGAACATTGTCCAGCGTCTTCCCGTCCAGGCCTGTCATGATTTGATTAATTCTGCGTAAATGCTGAAAAGGCTTTTCCACATAGCGACAAACAACCCAGTCTTCGTGACTTCCACCTTCCGGGGCGAACTTATGCAACACCGAACGAAGTCCCAGGATATCACCATCATAAATCAGTGAACCGTGCATCACGCCAAGCACTTCGCTGTGTCTCATCCCCGACATGGCCTGTATCACATTCATGACTTTTAACGTCAGCTCAAAATGCCAGGTGTTCAGCTTTATGTGATCAACGCCAATAAAATCAGATCTCCAGCGCTTATTTTTATGTACCGAGAACCAGCCCTGCATCCCGGGGCCAAGTGTCGCGAAAAGCGCCCGAATTTCCCCGGCAACAATATTGTAGTAATACGCGGCCCGGTAATCCGGTATGCTTTTTGCTGTCCCTCTTTTACGGGCTTCCAGCATCGACGTATAGTAAGGCGAATCATAAAAACCGTTTATGATAGCGCACAGCCGGGAAAACCCGTCAAAATCGAAATCACTGATTTCAGCATCCAGTTCAGTAATCAGCCCTTCCCAGACAGACATCATAAGACTGAAAGGCATACAATATGTCTGGTTTGAATCATCCACACTGTTGTAACTGTCGAAGCTAATATCAGGAAAGTAACCGTATTTTCGAAGACGGGTATGACCTGTCAGCGAGATATCCGCCAGGTCCATAAAGTAATTACGTAATGTTCTTTCAGAACGCTTCCTGCCGTGCTCATCCTCCTCCTTCATCTTTACAATGAAAGCATTCCGGACAAGCGGAAAACGAAGCTGAAACAGACTGCGATACCCCATAGACTCAATAATACGGGCTCCCGCCACAATGTTTGCACATTTCCGGATCAGGGACTGCGTCTTCGCGGTCCTGCCGACAATCCAGAGCAGGCTGGCTGAGATGATTTTGGCTTCAAGACGCAGTTCAGGATCCCGTATGCCTGAAAAATTAACGGTTCTTAACGTTTCACCAATATGGGTTCTGACATAGCGATTGGTCCAGACATCATCCCTGAAATAAATATTCAGCGTCTCCTCATTGATAAAACGCATATCATGTTCATCTGAGCTGGCGATAACCAGGCAGTTATTCAGACGTTCAAAGCTTTTGTTTTCTAGTGCCTCACAGATGATATCCTCAGTCGGAAACTCATCCCCTGAACGAAGCGGCGTTCCGGCAGGAAACTCCGCCATTCGACTACGGCTTACCTCTTTTTTCTTCAAATCTGCCATACCGGAGCCACACCTTCTCGCTGAAGTTTAACGCGCGCTTTTTTCAGGATCGCCTCATCTACCAGCCCAAGCCGTAAATCAATCTTCAGGAGTAACGTTTCATAACGCTCCACAGCATTGACCGAACCGATGTACAACGGTTTTCCATACTCGATAGCATGCCTGAATGACAGCAGGAGCCATACAGACTCCAGCGTTTCCACAACGCAACTTTTTGAACATTCGACACAATGAGAAAAATCCGCACAAGCCTTTGGTGTCCGGCCAAATCGTTTTTGCTTTTTTATAAAGCGCAATTCAATATCTGTAGGCGGCTCCTGCGATCGACATCCCAGGCCATTCAATAAAAGATCCACACCCTCATCGCTTCCACGCAGATCGATCCCCAGCTCATCAGCAACTTTTACCCGCTCGGATAACGCACGTGTCGCAATCCCCTGATTCATAAGCGTATCAAGTGCAGCACTGAAGTTTTCCTTCGCCCCCTGTGGGTTACCTGCAGCATAATTCCGCCTGTAAGTGCCCCAGTTATGCTGTGCTTTTTCCGCCGTAATCAGACCATTCTTTAATGTTCTGTCCGTATACTGCTCAGACGTTTTGCGCAAGCCAGAAACGGTAATTGATGGAAGCGAGGGATTAAGCTGCCGCATCGTGGCCCACGCCCCCTCAGAGTTAGAAAATTTAGTCAGATGACTGGGATTAAGAGAATAAAGCTTACGGAATTTCACCTGCGGCTCACTCAGAAACAGCGCCTGTACCGGAGGGAAGTTATCTGCGGAAACCAGATAGTTAACGATGTCGTCCCTGAGCCTGATAAAAGACAGAAACCAGTAATAGCCCGCACGTTTGGTCACATACTCCGATTTACCTATCGTCAGACGTATATACTTATTCGCTCTCCCCTTATAAACATAATCAGTGCTGATACCCTTTTCATCCAGATGTATATCATCCCGCGTCAGACCCAGAACCTGAGAGGTGTTTCCCCATGTGTGGTAACAGAACAGAAAAAAAGAAGTAAGAAAGTAATTTTCCAGAACGTCCCTGATGATGATCTCTGCCCTGCTGACCCCGTTCTCTCCCGGATACCGGAAATACGCTTCATAAACAGGTGCCAGCAAAGACGGTGAGAAATGCCGCACCCCTTTTTCCGATTTAGCGATATGCTCCCGGATACATCCCGCAAGGAACTCATTCATGGATGACAACTGCCTCAGGATCTCGGAAAGTTCATTCCTGGTATAGCTATCCCTTCCCTGCTGCTGATACGTTCCTTTCGGTAAGAATTCATATTCATACCGCCTCTGAATCTGCCCGCCCGTAAGCAAAAACCGGTTGACCACGGACAAGTAGTGTCTTGCCATCCTGACTGAAATTTTTCGCCGACGAATATCGTTCATGAGATGTTTAATATACATTTCAACGCCTTCAGCCGTGCCATAGTCATACTGATTGACTGACTGCCATATAAAAAACATATTGAGATAACGGAAAATGGTTAACCTTCCGGCGGGACGGTAAGACAGAAGAAATCGTTTCAGAGAGGCAATAAAATCGCGTTTTTCAGGGCGGGCAAGATGCGAATGTTCACTAAACCATCCGGGGAGCAACACATAATCTGAAAAATGAGCCTGAAGATAAACGTCAAGTAAATAATATCGGTTCAGATCCCGCTGAGTGATGTGTCCGCTGACCGTCTCCCATGACAGCACATTTTCGGCCATCCACGTTATCTGCGTTTCACTCCGGCTCATATATGGCTCCATCGCGACCTGCAGCACCGTCAATCAATGCGTCCATGACCCCGGCGACTGCATCAGAAATCTGGTTTTGCTGAAGAAAGACGATGTATTTCATCGTCGTATTTTCGCTTTTATGGCCCATCCAGTATTTTACTGTACCCAGCGCATTTGCGGCCTGATCGGGATAGCAACTCAGTGCCGAGCGTAAAAAATGGGTCGCAAACGTTGCCCGCAAATCATGGGGTTTATGTCTGAACACATTTCCCGGAGCAGACCGGGCCAGGCGATGGCGAAAACTGTACCAGCGGGAGTAAAAGGCTTTTTCAGACATCCGTTTCCCGTTTGCCATTAAAAATAAAGGCTCGTGCCGCCCTTCCCCACCCTGTCGTGCACGCCATTTTTGGATCTTCTTTTCATACTCCTCATCCGCCAGATAATCCAGAACCTGCTCGTACAATCGTCTGGTGATGAAGAGTTCTCGCGTCATCCCAAACTTCGTATGAACTCCGCATCTCGGACCAATATGAAGCCCCCTGATGGTCAACTCAGATACAGGGACACTGGCAAGGTACTCTTCAGTAAAGAGTGACGACGGCAGGGTCAGCATTTCATCCAGCCGTAACCCACAATTTTTCATCAGCACAATCATTAAACTGAACAACCCGGACTCAGATTTCAGTGCCTCATCCAGGATATGAACCTCTGCATCATTCAGTGGGTTGATTGTCCTTTTTGTTGTGCTGGTTATCCTGATGGCAAGATCCGAACTTATCACCTTGCGTCGCCCGTCAACGACTTTTTCGACCAACGTAAAAAATGAGCTGGCAGCCAGCTCACCACACTTGCCCAGAAATACGTAAAACCGTCGGATAACGCTGATGTACACCGCCGCGGTGGATGAGGCGATGCGCCCCTGCCTTACGGCCCCCAGAAGATACTCCCTGAAGCCATATGTAGGGCTTTGGTATTTCAACGTTCCCGGGGTGAAAGGGTCAAGTCCGTTATCCTCCAGCCACCTTATCCAGCGTAAAAATGCCCGGGCTAAAGGCTTTAAATCCCTGGCCTGCAGGATAGCTTTATCCATAAGATAAAAGTGTACATATCGGCTCAGTTTTCGATTCTGGATGCCGCTAATATAAGGTATTTCAGCATACAGAAATCCGGGTTCAAATTTCAGTTTCGGCTCTGTTGCATCCAGTTTGCTGACACGCCCATAACGCGCATGAATGTTAGTGATTATCCTCACAGTCTGTCGCCCTGAAACGCCACCTCATGCCTACACTATAAATCCGGAAGAAGAAAAAACAAACAACCAGGTTGCCGGGAGTGAATATGCAAATCAGGAGGAAAGTAAAAGATGTAACGACACCATCACGATGCAATACATTGACCTCAACACGTTACCCGGACCATACGTGATAAACATCACAAATCCTTTGAGTGAAGAACTTAAGATGTGATTTTCATTTCCCGGCACAAACCGTGCCCTTAAAAAACAGGCAACGGATACATCTTAATGCCAGAAGTAAACCTTAATTGATTGAATACAGCCTGAGTCCATTGCAAAAATAACACACAGGGTAAATTCGCATATACAGAACCCAACGAAAAGCAAAAGAAACCTGTAACACATTTCGTTTACCTGTCACTTTCAATTGTAAAAGCCAGCAGAAAAAGCGCATAAAACTATTTTTATCCCTGCGGGGACTTTTGTTTGTGCTATATATTTTTTACAGAGAACCGCAACGCGTCCAAACACAAGAATATATTTACCTCTGGAAAATGGTCTGACTCCCTTTCACGTGGTTGTAGTGACCTGTTCTGTGATTCATGTAATGTCTTTTCTGGATGAGGAAAATATGTCATCACTGATATTTTATACAGACGAAGCACAAGCACTGATTGTAACAGATACCCTTGCCGTCACCGATAATGGGGAGCCGTTATCTTTTGTTTCCAAAGCAGGTTACATCCCCCAGCTAAGAACCATCATAGCAGGTACGGGGGCAGGTGGATTTTCTAACACCTGGTTGCTTGAAGCATCAACCAGAATGGTCGTATCAGGTATACAAAATCTCAATTATCATACATCGGCCTGTCTAAGGAGGCTGTGGAAACAATACAAGCATGACCATGCAATTCCCTCTTCTTCAACGGTGACAACCAGTGTTTATCAGTTCGCAATTTGCGAGGAAACAGGAAATATCGTTTCGTTCGCCTATCGCTCAGTCCATGATTTCGAATCAGAGCAATTACAATACGGAACAGGAGTAAAACCTGAGTGCCAAATCCTGGATGGGGATTTGTTGCAGACAATTCCTGTAATGATGAATGAACAAAGGGCTATACAGGCGACATACTCACACCCGGAACGGATCCATATTGGCGGTGAGATGATTGCGCATTATCTGACATCATCTATGTATCAATGCTTTAAGATTGGGGAATTTGAGGATTTCAGAACTCAGGGAGAGTATATATTGAGCAGGATTTAGGCAAAACGCGGTTCAGATAAAGTGCTTTTAACAGGCTTGCTGAACATTAAAAGGATATCTCTCAATTACGATGAATAGCTTGAATTCTAAAAATAGAAAAGTAGAGTTTAACTCTAAATACATAAAAACAAGAGTAAAGGAGCACCCGCCGAAGCAGCCGCGCATGATGTTGACCGAGAAGCGGATCATCTCGTACGCCGGAATACGGCTGTTGCCATATGACGGATGCGGCACACGCTTGTACGGCAGGGCAAAAACGCTGTCCATCTCTTCGGTAGAGAGCGGGATCGCCGGCGGGTTAACCCAGATATAACGCTCGCCGTGCTTTTGCATCAACGCGCGGGCACAGCCCGGGTTGGTTTCATGGTGCAGAATACGGGAGGCGTGTGCGTAGAGCACCTTGTCAGCTTTGACCTTCTCATATGACGGCAGTAGCACATAGGTCTTTTCCCACGGCTTCGGACGCGGCGGCTGCACCACCACGGCCTTTGCTTCCGCTTTCTTCGGCTCAACTGGTTTGTTATCCGCGCACGGCAGATCGTCACCGTACGGATGCGGGATAGGGTCGATTTTGCCCGGCATATCGATAATGCGGGAATCCACCCCGCTCCAGCCCGGCAGCGCCTCTTTCACCATGATCGCGGTGTTGCGCACGTCGCGGATCTCGCTGACCGCTTCACCCTGCGCCAGGCGATGCGCCACTTCCACCAGCGGACGCTCGCCGTTGCCGAAGATCAGCATGTCGGCTTTCGAATCCACCAGCACCGAACGGCGCACGGTGTCAGACCAGTAGTCGTAGTGCGCGGTGCGGCGCAGGCTCGCCTCGATGCCGCCCAGGATCACCGGCACGTCTTTCCATGCTTCTTTGCATCGCTGGGTGTAGACGAGGGTCGCGCGATCGGGACGTTTACCCGCCACGTTATCTGCCGTATAAGCGTCGTCATGACGCAGCTTACGGTCCGCGGTATAGCGGTTGATCATCGAGTCCATGTTGCCCGCGGTCACGCCAAAGAACAGGTTAGGTTTACCCAGACGCATAAAGTCGTCTTTGCTGTTCCAGTCAGGCTGAGAAATAATCCCCACGCGGAAACCCTGAGCTTCCAGCATACGGCCGCAGATCGCCATGCCAAAGCTCGGGTGATCGACATACGCATCACCCGTCACCAGAATGATATCGCAGCTGTCCCAGCCCAGTTGATCCATCTCTTCCCGGGACATCGGCAGGAACGGCGCCGGTCCAAAGCAGGCTGCCCAGTACTGGGGCCAGGAGAAGAGGTCGCGATCCGGCTGGATCAGGGAAATTGCGCTCATAATGCTTCCGAAGAAAAAATAGACAAAAGGAGCGGGATTATACGCTGGTTTATCGGGGGAAATGAAGGGGTATTTATTGCCCGGTGACGCTACGCTTACCGGGCCTACGGGCCTGTAGGTCGGGTAAGGCGAAGCCGCCACCCGACTCGTTTTACGGTGCCGGATTCACCAGCATCTGCCCTACCGACCCCCTGTCCATCATCTCCAGCGTCTGGCTGTGGAACAGGAACGGGAAGTGCGGCCATGACGGCTGTCCATAGTAGACGAGCAGTTCTACCTGCCCATCCACCCAAACGGTATCTTTCCAGCCCCTGTCTTCCGGGAACGGCATCGCCCCGTTGACGTTGCGGATCAGGAATGACACCCCTTCAATATGGAACGACTGCGGCATCTCCGAGCGGACGGTCCAGCGCTCCCAGGTTCCCTGCTGGGCGGTGATATCAATACGGTTTACGTCCCACAGCGCACCGTTGATGCCCGGATCGTCGCCGAGGCTGATATCGCGACTGCGTACTGCCGGGCCGGTCACAATTTCCTGCGGCAGCAGGCGCATCGGCAGGCTGTCGGTCACCAGCGGCAACAGGCCGGTCGGGCGCAGCGTCAGCACCAGCGTGGAGACCAGAACGCTCGACGGTTCAAAGAAGCCGCGTATGCGGTCAACAATGCTTGCCGCTTCGCCGCAGGTCACGGACACTTCATCCCCGTTGGTCATATCCACGAGGATTTCACGACGTTCGCCCGGCGCCAGCGCCAGCTGTTTGACCGACACCGGCGCAGGTAATAACCCCTGATCGCCTGAAATCACATGCAGGGCGCGGCCGTCGCTCATTTGCAGCAGGTAGCGGCGCGAGTTAGAGGCATTCAACAGACGCAGGCGCACCCAGCCACGAGACACTTCGACATACGGGCTTTGCGCGCCGTTAACCAGCAGCGTATCGCCCACAAAGCCACCACTGCCCGGCTCGCTGTACTCCGGCGTACCGAAGTTATCCAGACGCTTGTCCTGAATAATGATCGGGAAATCATCAACACCGTAGTGATTCGGGATCGGCAGCGTTTTACTGACCTCATCTTCAATCAGCCACATCCCGGCCAGGCCGTTATAGACCTGCTGGGCGGTGCGGTTCGGGGTGTTGGCGTGATACCACAATGTCGCCGCGCTCTGACGAATCGGGAGGACGGGCGCCCAGTCGGCATTCGGCGACATCATGCGCGCCGCGCCGCCCATCAGCGGCCCCGGCACCTGCAACCCACTGACGGTCATTGCGACATTTTCCGTCGTCCGGTTACTGTAGATGAGCTTGACGTCATCCCCATTCCACACGCGAATGGTCGGCCCGAGGTAGCGTCCGTTAATGCCCCATACCTGCGCGCGCGTTCCCTGGGTAAAGGACCAGTGGCTACGCTGAAGCGTGAGGAATAGCGGCTGTCCGCGACGGGATTCAATCAACGGCGGAATAGGCAGCGGCTGTTGCTGCCCGGCGGCGCTGGCTGTCCGCGGCATCGCACCCGCACAAAGGGCGATACCCGAAGCCTGAATAAACTGACGCCGACTGAGTGACATATAAGCTCCATCTGAAACGACTAACAACGCGGGAATTCGTTTTCCCTTGAACGAAACCGGGTTAAATCTTACCGGCGGCTTCTCGCTCTGCAACTTCTTTATCGAGCTGTGCAATGTGCTGAGCCATCAGCTCGCGGCAGTGCGTGGCCAGCTCGCGCACCTGGTCTTTACCGTATTTGGAGGTATCCACCGGCGGTAGCATTTCGACAATGACCAGTCCGTTTTTCAGACGGTTAAGATTAATCTTATTCGATGTATTGGAAACGCACACGGGAATAATTGGAACGCCTGCCGCAATTGCAGCATGAAACGCGCCGGTCTTGAACGGCAGCAGGCCGCGACCGCGGCTGCGCGTCCCTTCCGGGAACATCCAGATTGAGATCCGGCGCTTTTTAAACTGATCCACCACTTCCGCAATGGTGCCATGCGCTTTCGCACGGTTGTTGCGGTCAATCAGCAAGTTACCGGTGAGCCAGTACAGTTGGCCGAAAAGCGGGATCCACAGCAGGCTCTTTTTCCCGACGGTTACGGTCGGCGGAATAACAATATTTGAGGCCGTCACCATATCGTAGTTGTTCTGATGGTTAGCGATATAGATGGCGTTACCGAAATTCTCCGCCCCTTCAGGCAGACGCTTTTCAACCTTCAGGCCGAACAATGGCGCAAGGCGACCAAACATGTGCCCGAACGTCGCGACATGTTTTGGGTTACGCGGGCTGAACAGGCAATAAATCGATCCGAAAATACAGACCAGAATGCAGTAAATAACGGTAAGAATAAGACGAACAATGTATAGCATAGCGACCTCTGAAGCCCTGACAGCTGACAATTATACTTCACCTGTGGCCAGGTAAGGACTTTATTACGAGCGCGTATTGTTAATCGCAACGCACGAATTAACAACGTTTTTACGGGAAATTTTATGGTAATCCCCCTCCGGAAAGAGGGGGGGATGAAACAGGTTACTCTTCGCTGTCGTCCGCTTTGCTGCGCGCCGGCGAGTCGATCTCCACGCGGTCGATGCGCTGCAGGCCACGCATCAGTGAGCCGCGACGTCCGCGCTCGCCAACCACCTTCTGCAACTCTTCCGGACGCAGTTTGATCTTACGTTTGCCGACATGAATGGTCAGCGTGCTCTGCGGCGGCAGCAGGAAGAGATGCGCCAGGCTATCTTCGCCTTTTGCCGCTTCCGCTGACGGGATACTGATGATCTTGTTGCCCTTCCCTTTCGACAGCTCCGGCAGATCGCTGACCGGGAACATCAGCATGCGTCCGGCAGCGGTGATCGCCAGCAGCATATCGCTTTCGTTCTCGATGATCAGCGGCGGCATGACGTGGGCGTTATCCGGCAGGCTGATCAGCGCTTTACCGGCGCGGTTACGCGACACCAGATCGTTAAAGGTGCAGATAAAGCCGTAGCCAGCATCAGACGCCATCAGCAGTTTTTGATCGTCGGCTTCCATCAGCATATGGTCAACCGTGGCGCCCGGCGGCAGCGTCAGCTTGCCGGTCAGCGGTTCGCCCTGCCCGCGCGCGGACGGCAGCGTGATCGGATCAATGGCGTAGCTGCGGCCCGTGGAGTCGATAAACGCCACCGGCTGGTTGCTCTTGCCCTTCACCGCCGCCTTGAAGCTGTCACCGGATTTGTAGCTCAGACCCGGCGCGTCGATATCGTGGCCTTTGGCGCTACGCACCCAGCCGCTCTGGGAAAGCACGATGGTCACCGGCTCGGACGGCAGCATGTCGTGCTCGTTCATCGCCTTCGCTTCTTCGCGCTCATGCAGCGGAGAACGACGGTCGTCGCCAAAGGCGTCGGCATCGGCCTGCAACTCTTTCTTCAGCAGGGTGTTCATCTTGCGCTCGGACGCCAGAATCGCCTGAAGCTGATCGCGCTCTTTTTCCAGCTCGTTCTGCTCGCCGCGGATCTTCATCTCTTCCAGCTTAGCGAGATGGCGCAGCTTCAGTTCGAGGATCGCTTCGGCCTGGGTTTCGCTGATGCCAAAGCGCGACATCAGGGCAGGCTTAGGTTCGTCCTCGGTACGAATGATCTCAATCACTTCGTCAATGTTGAGGAACGCCACCAGCAAACCTTCGAGGATATGCAGGCGCTTAAGCACTTTCTCCAGCCGATGGTTCAGACGGCGGCGCACCGTATCGCGGCGGAAGGCCAGCCATTCGGTGAGGATCTCCAGCAGGTTTTTCACCGCCGGACGACCGTCCAGACCAATCATGTTCAGGTTGATGCGGTAGCTTTTTTCCAGATCGGTAGTGGCGAACAGGTGGTTCATCACCTGCTCCATATCCACGCGGTTAGAACGCGGCACAATCACCAGACGGGTCGGGTTTTCGTGGTCCGATTCGTCACGCAGGTCGTCCACCATCGGCAGCTTTTTATTGCGCATCTGGGAGGCAATCTGCTCCAGCACCTTCGCGCCGGAGACCTGGTGCGGCAGCGCGGTGATCACCACGGCGCCATCCTCTTTGGTCCATACCGCGCGCATGCGCACGGAGCCTCGGCCGTTCTGGTAGATTTTACGGATTTCCGCACGCGAGGTGATGATCTCGGCTTCGGTCGGATAGTCCGGCCCCTGCACGATATCCAGCAGATCGTCCAGCGAGGTTTTTGGCTGCTCAATCAGGGTGATGGCGGCTTTCGCCACTTCACGCAGGTTGTGCGGCGGAATGTCCGTCGCCATGCCCACGGCGATACCGGTCGTGCCGTTCAGCAGGATGTTCGGCAGACGCGCAGGCAGCATTTTCGGCTCCTGCATCGTACCGTCGAAGTTTGGCACCCAGTCGACCGTACCCTGCCCCAGCTCGCCCAACAGCACTTCGGCATATTTAGACAGACGGGATTCGGTATAACGCATCGCCGCGAAGGATTTCGGATCGTCCGGCGCCCCCCAGTTCCCCTGACCATCCACCAGCGGATAGCGGTAAGAGAACGGCTGGGCCATCAGCACCATCGCTTCATAGCAGGCGCTGTCACCGTGCGGATGGTATTTCCCCAGCACGTCACCGACGGTACGGGCGGATTTCTTGAACTTGGCGGTCGCATTCAGCCCCAGTTCGGACATCGCATAGACGATGCGGCGCTGAACGGGCTTCAGGCCATCCCCGATAAACGGCAACGCCCTGTCCATGATGACGTACATGGAGTAGTTCAGGTAGGCGTTTTCCGTGAATTCATGTAGCGCGAGGCGCTCTGCCATATCGCTCATTACGTGTGATTCCTCAACTCAGAAACCGATGGGTTTCAGGCAATATTGCCGCAGATACTACCTCATCTGGCGAGTTGAGTCACAAAGAAAAAGGGCCGCTCATGCGGCCCTTTCCGGGTTATTTGTTCAGCTTGATAACCTGCTTCACGTCGATTTCAAACTCGTTCCAGTCTTTATCGATTTTACCCTGCAGTTCGACTTTATCCTGGGGCGTCACCGTCACGCCGTTCCAGCGCTTGTGGTCGATCTCCACCACCACCGTGCCGCTTTCATCGCGGAAGGTGTAACGGTCATCGGACAGGCGCTCGGTAATATTACCGCGCAGCTTCACCCAGCTGTCGTCCTTCATATCTTTGACTTTAGCCGCGGTAGTGAGGTTGGCGTTATTATCGACAAAGCCACCCTGCTGGGTTTGCGTCTGGGTCTGTGTCGCAGATGGGCCAGAGAAGCCACCCTGTGCAGCAAAAACAGGGGCAGTGGTCATCATCATAATGGCAGCAATTGCAGCGTATTTTTTCATCTTAATCTCTCCCTTTAATGTCGTTTCACAATCCATTAAACAGGGTAAACCTTAACAACTTCTTAAGGGGAAAATTTATTTATTTTTACTGTACAGCAGGCGCTTGCAGAAGGTTTACTGACGGCATCAAGGAGGAAATATGCGCATTTTACTGGTAGAAGACGACAAGCTCATCGGCGATGGCATCAAAGCGGGCTTAAGCAAAATGGGCTTTAACGTGGACTGGTTTACCGACGGTAAAACCGGGCAGGCGGCCCTGTACACCGCGCCGTACGATGCCGTGGTGCTGGACCTGACGCTGCCGGAAATCGACGGGCTTGAGATCCTGCGCGCCTGGCGCGAAAGCGGTAAGAGCGAACCGGTGCTGATCCTCACCGCGCGGGATGCGCTGAATCAGCGCGTCGAAGGGTTACGCCTGGGGGCGGATGATTACCTGTGTAAGCCGTTCGCGCTGATTGAAGTGGCAGCCCGCCTCGAAGCGCTGGTGCGCCGCAGCCACGGGCAGGCGCGCAGCGAGCTGCGTCACGGCAAGGTCACGCTCGATCCGGCAAGTCTTGTCGCCACGCTGGAGGGCGAAACGCTGGTGCTCAAACCCAAAGAGTTCGCCCTGCTGGAACTGCTGATGCGCAACGCGGGCCGCGTGCTGCCGCGCAAGGCCATCGAAGAGAAACTCTACAACTGGGATGATGACGTCTCCAGCAACGCCGTCGAAGTCCACGTTCATCATTTACGCCGCAAGCTCGGCAGCGAATTTATCCGCACCGTGCACGGCATCGGTTATACCCTGGGTGACGCATGAAACTGACCCAACGCCTGAGCCTGAAGCTGCGCCTGACGCTCCTCTTTTTGCTGCTGTCCCTGGCGGCCTGGTTTGCCGCAAGCGTGGTGGCCTGGCACCAGACGACCGACAAGCTCGATAAGCTGTTCGATACCCAGCAGATGCTGTTTGCCAAACGGCTGCTGACGATGGACGTGGACGAACTCCGCGCCCCGGAACGCATGCGCGAGGTGCCGAAAAAAGCCAAACACGGCCATCTTGACGACGATGCGCTGGCCTTCGCAATCTTCACCGCAGACGGCAGCATGGTGCTTAACGACGGTGAGAACGGGCGCGACATACCTTATCACTACCGCCGGGACGGATTTGATGACGGTAGGTTGCAGGATGACAACGACGAATGGCGTTTCCTGTGGCTGACCTCCCCGGACGGGAAATACCGCGTGGTGGTTGGCCAGGAGTGGGAGTACCGACAGGATATGGCGCTGGACGTGGTCAGCTCGCAGCTGACGCCGTGGCTGGTGGCGCTGCCCGTAATGCTTCTGTTGCTGATTGTCCTGCTGAGCCGGGAATTGAAACCGCTGAAAAACCTGGCGCAGACCCTGCGTTCACGCTCGCCGGATGCGACCGATACGCTGCCCACCCACGGCGTGCCGACGGAGGTTCGCCCGCTGCTTGATGCGCTTAACCATCTTTTCGCCCGTACGCAGGAGATGATGGCCCGCGAGCGCCGCTTCACCTCGGATGCCGCTCATGAGTTGCGCAGCCCGCTTGCCGCGCTGAAGGTGCAAACCGACGTGGCGCAGCTTTCCCTTGACGATCCCGGGGCGCAGTCTAAAGCGCTGGGGCAATTGCATGCGGGCATCGACCGCGCCTCCCGGCTGGTGGATCAGCTTCTCACCCTGTCGCGCCTGGATTCACTGGATAATCTTGATGACGTCGAACCCGTGATGATGGCCGATTTGCTGCAATCCGCGGTGCTTGATATCTGGCATCCGGCGCAGCAGGCGGGCATTGATATTCGGCTCAACGTCAACGCGCCCGAGGTGATGCGTCACGGACAGCCGCTATTGCTGAGCCTGCTGGCGCGTAACCTGCTGGACAACGCCGTTCGTTACAGCCCGCGCGGCAGCGTGGTGGACGTGACGCTGAACACCCAAAGCTTTACCGTGCGCGACAACGGCCCGGGCATTTCAACCGATGCGCTGGCGCGTCTCGGCGAGCGCTTTTATCGTCCACCGGGCCAGGACGCCACCGGCAGCGGTCTGGGGTTGTCTATCGTGAAGCGCATCGCGGCGTTACACGGGATGCGCGTCTCGCTGGGCAATGCGCCTGAAGGGGGCTTTGAGGTGACCGTCAGCTGGTAGCCATTATTGCGATGAGCGCAAAAGACTTTGCACATTTTGCTTATTTTTCCGCTCCGTCCTCGCGCGTAGAATACCTAGCATACTCTCAGCATCGAGGACAAATAATGAGCAACATTCTGATTATCAACGGCGCGAAAGAATTTGCGCACTCTAAAGGCCAGCTCAATGACACCCTGACCGAGGTCGCGGATGGTTTCCTGCGCGACGCCGGACATGATGTTAAGGTTGTGCGCGCGGACAGCGATTACGACGTGAAGGCCGAAGTGCAGAACTTCCTGTGGGCCGACGTGGTTATCTGGCAGATGCCGGGCTGGTGGATGGGCGCACCGTGGACCGTGAAAAAATACATGGACGATGTGTTTACCGAAGGTCACGGTTCGCTGTATGCCAGCGACGGCCGCACCCGCTCAGACGCGTCTAAAAAATACGGTTCCGGCGGCCTGTTGCAGGGCAAGAAATACATGCTCTCCCTGACCTGGAATGCCCCGCTTGAAGCGTTCACCGAGCAAGATCAGTTCTTTGAAGGCGTAGGCGTAGACGGCGCGTATCTGCCATTCCACAAGGCGAATCAGTTCCTGGCTATGGAGCCGCTGCCGACCTTTATCGTCAATGACGTAATTAAAATGCCGGACGTCCCACGCTATATCGCAGAATATCGCAAGCATCTCGCGGAAATTTTTGCTTAACTGGTAGCCTGGAATTAGAAGGAGTTAATTATGCTTACCGTTATTGCTGAAATCCGTACGCGTCCTGGCCAACATCACCGCCAGGCGGTGCTGGATGAGTTCGCAAAGATCATCCCGACCGTACTGAAAGAAGAAGGCTGCCACGGCTACGCGCCAATGGTGGACGCCGCCACCAGCGCAAGCTTCCAGGCGACCGCGCCAGACTCGATCATCATGGTTGAGCAGTGGGAAACCGTCGCGCACCTTGAAGCGCATTTGCAGACCGCGCATATGAAAGCGTGGAGCGACGCGGTGAAAGGGGACGTTCTGGAAACCCATATTCGTATTCTGGAGCAAGGGGTCTAAGTTCTGTGAAATTTGCCGGGTAGCACTGCGTTTACCCGGCCTACAACTTCCCTCCCAGGCCCGGTAAGCGTTAACGCCACCGGGCTTTTTTTATCACCTTAACACTCAACTGCTATGCTTATTCTGACTTCATGTTAAACAGGAGGATGGAATGGGTCTTTTTAATTTCGTAAAAGAAGCAGGCGAAAAGCTGTGGGACAATCTGACCGATCATAAGGGTCAGAGCGACAAAATCACCGAGCACCTCAAGAAACTCAACATTCCCGGTTCCGATAAGGTTCAGGTTGACGTCACCGACGGCAAAGCCAGCGTGACGGGCGACGGGCTGACGCAGGAGCAGAAAGAAAAAATCCAGGTCGCCGTCGGCAACATCGCAGGCGTCAGCGAGGTGGAGAACAACATCACCGCGACAGATGCCAAAGATGAAGCTACTTACTATACGGTAAAATCCGGCGATACCCTGAGCGCGATCTCTAAAACCGTGTACGGCGATGCTAACCAGTACAACAAGATTTTTGAGGCTAACCGCCCTATGCTCTCCAGCCCCGATAAAATCTATCCCGGCCAGACGCTGCGTATTCCTAAAGCATAACGTCTAAAACAGTCGGTTCACGTCGCGCAGAGGAACAGAATGAAAATAGCTTGTCTTGGCTGGGGTTCGTTAATCTGGAAAAGCGGCGCGTTACCGGTAGCCGGTGAGTGGCAGACCGACGGGCCTTCTTTGCCCGTCGAGTTCTGTCGGGTCAGCGATGGCGGTGAACTGGCGACCGCCATCTGTATGAATGCCCCTGCCGTGCCGGTGCTTTGGGCATGGCTGGAGGCCACAACGTTGAGCGTGGCCTGCCGCGCTTTGCGTGAGCGCGAAGCCATTCCCGAGGATCGCTGCGATGGTATTGGCTCGCTGCTAATCACCGGACGCGACACGGGTATCCTGACAACATGGGCCAGGGAGAAAGGTATTGAAGCGATCATCTGGACCGGGCTCCCGCCGAGAAGCGCGTCACAGGAAGGCAGGGTTCCTGCCGTGGACGAAGCCATCGCTTATCTCGACGGCCTCAGCGGAGAGACCCGCAGCCATGCGCGGGACTATATTTGCCGCGTGCCTGCCCAGCTTGATACGCCCTACCGGCGCGTCATTAAAGACGTGCTTGGATGGTAATCCCCCGGCCAGTTACCAGTACAGTTTCCAGCTCCGGGTGAAACGCACCAGCGCCTCAACGTAGAAGTAATCTCCCCAGCTTGCGCACTCATCCACGCCTTTGTTGCTCCCGAGGTGGTAAACCGAGTGTTTAAGCAGCCCGTTGCCCTTTTCTTCTCTCCCCATCAGATAGTGTTTCGTCAGTGACGACATAATCCCTTTAGCCCACTCCATATAGCGCTCGCGATCCGGATCCGTGACCGGCAGGTGTTTCACCAGCTCCAGCAGCCCACATACCGCAATCGCCGCCGAGGAAGAATCACGCAGCGCGTCGGTGCCCACCAGCGCCAGATCCCAGTGGCAGACGTAGTCTTCGGGCAGGCGATTGAGGAAGTAGTTCGCCAGCCGTTTTGACAGGGCGATCATCGTCTCGTCGCCGGTATAGATATAGCTCAGCAGGAAGCCGTAAATTCCCCACGCCTGCCCGCGTGACCAGCAGGAGTCGTCGGCGTAGCCCTGCTGGGTGTTGCCGTAGCGCGGTGCGCCGGTTGTCACATCCATATAGTAGGTGTGGAATGTGGAGGCATCGTCACGAATGAGGTACGTCGCCGCCTGCATGACGTGCGCTTTTGCGGCGTCGGCAAAGCGCGGATCGCCCGTCTGCTCCGTTGCCCAGTAGAGCAGCGGCAGGTTCATGTTGCAGTCGATGATCATCCGCCCGGCCTGGTCCGGATCGGAGAGATCGCCCCACGCCTGGATGATCTTCGCCTTCTCGTGGAAGCGTTCCAGCAGAGCTTCCGCCGCCAGCAGCGAGAAGCCGCGCGCCTCGCGGTTTCCGGTCAGCCGCCACGCGGCTACGCAGGAGAGCGTGTAGAGGAAGCCTAAATCGTGGGTGTTGGTGTCGTTGCGCCCGGCGATGCGCAGGCCAAACGAGCGCACGTGTTTTTCCGCCATCGCGCGGAATTTTTCCTCGCCGCTCATCTCCCATGCCAGCCATAGCTGCCCGGTCCAGAAGCTGGTGGTCCACTCCACGTTGTCAGTCAGCGGATAAAAACCGTTCTGGCAGGTTTCCGCCGGGAATTTGTCGCCGAACTCCGTTAAATGACGGCTAATCAGGTCCAGAACGTGGCTGCGCGCCGAATTCAGTTCATCGCTGAATGCGCGGGAGTCAACGGGCGCAGCGATAACAGGCAGACGTTCTTCTTTGATACGACTTAACATATTTCGGTTCCTTCTTTGACGGCGTAATTTATCGTGTTGACGTTTCTGCTACGTTCAGCGCACGAGCCCCGCGCCATTTGCTCTGACAGGCGGATAACGTAAAAGCAGAAATAAGGGTAAAGGTCAGCGCCGTTGCGCCCATGATGATATAGGTGTGCTCAAAGCCAATACGGTCATACATATACCCGGCTGGGGAAGAGACCACCACGTTGCCAACGTAGAGCATTGCCTGATAGCCGAGTAAATACATGGTGGCATTGACGCGCTTGTCGAAATGCTCGGCGATATATTTAAATACCGACACCAGCAGGAGACAAATTTCCAGACCGTACAGCGGCTTAAGCACTGAAATTAACAGGTGAGAATCACACATGCCGGAAATAATCAGACGCGCCCCGACCACCAGCCCGACAATTAATAGCCCGCGTTTGGCGCCAATAAAGTTCACAAACAGCGGGACCACCATATACATGACAAATTCCATGCCCGACTGCACGGTCCCGAGATAACCGAATACCGCGTTGCCCTCATGAATATCATCGAAGAAGGTGACGAAATAGCGCGAGAACTGCTGTTCGGCGATAAACATCATCCACGCCACGCCCGCCACGTACAGGCAGAAGGCCCAGAATTTGCGGTTTCGCAGCAGGGCGTAAACGTCTGACGGGGCGATTTTCTCTTTCGTCAGCACCTCGCCCGCGTGAATGGAGTTAGTGTTCACTTTCAGGCTCAGCAGGACGATCAGCATCACCACCGACGCCACGCTGCCGAGAATAAAGTTATACGCCGGTGAGAGGTTAAACAGCAGGCCGGAGAAGGACGATGCCACCGCCCAGCCGAGCGAACCCCACATGCGAATTTGCCCGAACTCCATGCCGTTTAAGCGGCTAAAGCGGTCAGAATACGATTCGCACGCCGCCACACCCGCGTACCAGGCAAAGCTTAAATAGAGCGCGCCGATAATAATCCCCAGCAGGGTATTAGACATTAACAGCGGCTGGTATACGTAAATAAAGAACGGCGCCATCAGGGCCGACATGATCACCACAAAATAGAGCAGGTATTTGCTCATGCCGATCTTATCGAGAATATAGCCGTAGATCGGTTTAAGAATAACGGAGAATATCCCGTTCACCGCAAAAACGGTTCCAATCACCGAGCCGCTGAGATTGGCTTTCTGGCCAAGCCAGATCGCCAGCAGTCCAATACTGGCAGACCAGGTAAAGAAATAGAGAAAGATAAAGCTACTGATTTTGTAATATTCAGTTCTGTTAGTTGTCGATGTGCTTTTCATATCATCCTCGCCGACGTGTAGGGCCAGATTTTTATAATGTGAACGACAGCTTACGTTCGCTTCCGGGTTCGCTAATGACGACCCGGCTATGGGTTATATTCAGCTGCGGCGTCGCCGCAACGGGCTGTTTTCCGTCAGCCAGAACGGCGCAACAGAGCCAGCTTTCCCCTTGCGGGAGGTCGGCCTTTAACAACGGAATGGAAGCGCACTCCGCAAACATAATGCTGCTGTTCGGCGGCGTGACGATGCTGTCTGGCTGGCGGTGAATGACCGGCGAAAGATCGACAATGACGCTGCTGCCGTTTTCAGCCATCAGATAACAACCGCGATCGCGCACCTGGTGGGCGGTTTTCATCACCGCAAAGCCGCCCTCGACGGTTTGCAGAGTGCGCGCGCTGTTGATGCGGTGCAGGCGCAGGTGCCACTCCCCGAACGGGATCTGCCAGGTCGCAATCTGCACGTCGCGCCACGGCGACCAGCGCGAGAAAATGTAATGTTCATCCACCCGAACCTCTTCGCACTCGCGACGACCGCGGAAATAGTCATCTTCGTCCGCCAGCAGCAGCATGGAATCGCAGGCGGCATGCTTCAGGCCAAAACGCCCGCGCTCAATGGTGAATCCGAAGCGGCTGGAGTAGGCAAATTTGGTGTATTTCGCTTCGGTGTTGACGTAGTTATTCAGCTCCAGCTGACCAGCGGTGAGCATGACGACGTGCTGCGAAGCTTTCGAATGCATCAGGATCTGCTGCGCATGCGGGATCACATGTTTTTCAGCAAGCGCGGGCAGCGGCTGCTCGTCGGCCTGCCAGAACGGATGCGCCTCCGGCAGCGCCAGGATCAGGTAGGTTTTCAGCGCCCAGTACGGTGAACCGGGGGAGTTGTAATCCTCGCACATCGCCAGGTTCGGATACGCAAACCCCAGGGTAAGAATACCGTCGCGATCGACAATCGACTGCTGCTGCCACCAGCGCAGATGCCGCAGCACAATGCCCTTCACGATACCCGGGGTGAAGACGTCCAGCTGAGAAAAAGCCACCGCGCTCCAGAAGGCAACCATGGCAAAGCGGTAGGTCAGGCTGCGGCCAAACGGCACCGAGGCACCATCGGCGGCGGACCAGTAGATAAAGTCTTCCGCGAACAGACGCGAGCGCTCGCGCAGCACCTTTGCCCTCGCCTCGTCGTCACTCAGGGTGGCGTAAATCAGGCCATAAAAATGGAAAGCCATGGAGATGTAATAGTCTTTCGGGCGGCCGGGACCGTCGGAGTACCAGCCGTCGCCGAGGTAGTAGGCGTCCATCAGCGTAAAGCGACGGTCAATGGCGGCCTGGTCGTACGGCAGCCCGGCGCGCTTAAAGCCGAGCTGAACCATAATGGCAAAATAGTTCCAGTTGCTGTCCGGCATCTGCGCGTCGGTGATTTGGTTGAGCCACGCGTGCAGGTTCATCACCTCGCGTCCGGTAAAGCGCGCGGTGAGCGTCTCCCCCAGCAGAGCGAGCCCCAGACCGTAGGCCGCCATCTCCACCAGACGCTGATCGTACGGGCCGGTTTCACCCCAGTAGCCGGTGCTTTGCGGGTCGGTACCAAGCTTAATGGCAGTAAGGTACTTCTCGCTGAACGGCGTGCTTTCGCCGGATGCCATCAGCGGAAACAGCCCCCACAGCGCGCGGGAAAGTCCCTCCATCTGCGCAATATCCGCTGTGTAATGGGCGCAGGTATCACCCAGCGAGAATCGTGAAAGGTTCGCCGGAAATTGCGTGTCCAGCGCCTGTAAAAGTGCATTCAACGACGCCACTACCTCCTGGCGTGAAGACAACGGATTTGATTTTTCTTTGTTTGCCGCCCACATCGGTTCGCCCTCGTAATCAACTGCGGCAAAGCATAGTGAATCCCCAAGGGGCAGAAATGTTAGCCGTGTCACAGGCATGAACGATGAATAAACCTCCAGTTGAGAAAATTTAAAAAGGTGGTTTATAAAGACGGTCAGACGGGAAAAAGTTGAGTTTTATTGCACTATGCGCGACACGCCGACATCCGATCTTCTGGAACTGATCGCCCTGAACGATACCGTGGCCTCGTTCAGCCGCCTGTTTGCCAATACCGTGCGCTACCATCACTGGCACCAGTGTCTGGAGATCCTCTATGTGGAAGAGGGCTTTGGCGTGGCGATTGTCGATAATCGTCACTACACCATGCGCCCCGGACGGCTGTTTTTCTTCCCGCCTTTTACGCTGCACAAGGTCATGGTGGACGAACAGGCGGAGGCAATTTACCGCCGCACCATTATTCATCTCGACCAGCACGCGGTGCTGAAGATCCTGCGGGATTTTCCCCAGACCCGGCAGCGTCTGGAGCGGCTGTCACGCCGTGGCGGCGAAGCGTGGGTCGCCGATTTAGCCCACTTCCATCACCATATCGACCATCTGTTTAGCTGCTATAAACCGCCGATGAACGGCGAGAGCATCGCCAGCCTGCTGATCGGCCTGTTCGCGATGCTGCCCGACGATCGCGACGGCGAGCCGGGAAACAGCCAGGGGATCGCCAGCCAGGTGATGTTTTGGCTCGACGAGCATTATCAGGAGAAATTTCGTCTGGATGCGCTGGCCAATGAGCTGGGAAAATCCCGCAGCTACGTATCGCGAAAATTCCATGCGGAAACGGGCGAAAAAATTCACGACTACCTGAATACGCTAAGGTTGCGTAAGGCGTGTGAGTGTTTACTCCACACTGATTCGAGCGTGCGTGACATTGCCGCACAGACGGGTTTTTCCGACGTGACGTGGTTTATCAGCGCGTTTAAAAAAGGGATTGGCGAGACGCCGCTGCAGTACCGGAAGAACCATCGTGCGGTTTGACGCCCTCACCCACCGGGCTGAGGGTTCCCCACAAATTAATGCGAGCACTGAGCAATCCCCTCGCCCCTCCGGGGAGAGGGTTAGGGTGAGGGGAACATACGGCGGTGGTGGTCATTCCGTTCACTTTATGTTCCTTGCTACTCTGTAACGACATGACCGGTGAACGTGCCAGGGTGGCTCAGTCGCCACCACCCTGGCGACCCGGGCTCCCGGCGGTAAATCGCCGCTTCGCGGTGCCCTCGGCTTATTCCTTCCGGCTTATCGGGTACGGGCGGAGGCAACGTCCCTGTAAAGCCGCCCTCTCGGCGCATCCCTGCGCCTCGCCCCGGCCGGAAGGCAAACGCCTCAGCGATTTACAGCCGGACCAGGGCATCGCTGACAGCCCTCAGTCATTTAGAAAGCAACTTTATTGCTTCTGCATAAAAAAATTACTGGGGATCCCTCAGCCCACGGGGAGAGGGGGAAAATCAACCGCTCTTCTTGCCCGGCTTTAATCCGCGGTGTAACTCGTTGATGCGCTTCATCGACTTGATGGTGCGCTGCGGCTCGGTGGAGGCGACGGACAGAATAATCATCTCCAGGCACAGCAGCACCGTGCCGTGCAGCGGGATTTTGCCCTTCTCGCCGCCGCGCGGGACGTGGATCACTACGCTTGCCTCTTTGCTAAAGCGCGAGTCAGTGGCGTTGGTCAGCAAAATGGTGGGAATACCCAGGCGCTTCGCTTCGCGCAGCGTGGTCTGTCCCTCCCGGTGCGCGGATTTTTGCGCCATCATTACCAGCACGTCACCGCGCTGTAGGGCAATCAGCTGTTCGGCGAGGCCAATACCGGTGCGGTTGAGCGGGATCGCAGGCAGGCCTATACGGCTAAACAGTCGCGAGGTGTACTCAGCCAGAATGCCGGATGCGCCAATGCCAAAAATAGCGACCTGTCTCGCCTGCGCCAGCAGCGACACCGCCTGCGCCATCGCGTAGCGGTTGCCCGGTTCGGACAACACCGCGCAGGTGTGTTGATGGCCTTCCAGCACAAAATCGATGCTCGCGTCGACGTCGCTGGTAAGCGTGTTTACCGTCGTGGACATCTTCTCGCTGGAGGTGACCACCGGGCCAAACCACTGCTCCAGGGTCTGCTTGAGATCCCGCAGCCCGCCAAACCCAAGCGCCTGAATGGCACGCACCACGGTGGCGTCCGAGGTGTGTAGCACAGCGGCAATCTCCATTGCCGTCTGCTCCATAACCGCTTCACGATTTTCATTGATATAGCTCGCCACCTGCAGCAGGCGCGGCGTCAGCTGGTGCGCCCGCGAGCGGAGGCGGTCGCCGTAGACATCAATTTTTCGGATCATCGAGCGGCCTCCGGCAGCGGACGGCCCGCTATCTGCGACTGCACCTGCGCGGCCATCAGCCCCAGCGAGGCAAATGAATTTGAGATCGCTTCCTCGCGGGAGATGAGCACGTAATGCCCGGTTCGGCAGGCGTTGAGAAACTGACACCAGCCCGGCATCACCGCATCCATCGCCGCCAGCTCGTCCTGCGGTTTTCCGCCGGTGTCCCCGCGCCAGGTTGCAAAGACAAAGTCAGCATCCAGCTCCGGCAGACGCTCGGCGCTGACGTCGATGCGCCCGCCCTCCGGGATGCTCTCAATTAGCGGCGGGAACCTGAACCCTGCGTCGCGCAGCACGCGCCCAAGCGAGTGGTAGCTGTGCATGGCGTTGATTTTGCCCTGATTGGCCTGAATCACCGAGACGGTCAGTTTGCTCGTATCGATGGTCGTCTTTAGCGCCTCGATCTGCTCCTGATAGCGACGCTCCAGAATCTTCAGCCGCGTCTCTGTCCCGGTAAGCTGCGCCAGCTTGCGGTAGATCTCCGGCGCGCCGCCGTCGAGGTGATCGATACTCACCGTCGGGGCAATTTTTTCCAGCTGTTCGACCGGCGTGTTGCGGGTCGGCTCGGTGATGATAAGATCCGGCTTCGCCGCGGCGATGGCTTCAATATCGATATCGGCGGTGCCGATGAATGTGATGTCGGAATTATCAAAATCGATGCCCGTCAGCATGCCGCTGGAGCGCAGAAAATGGCTGCCGTCCGGTCGGGTACGGCCATGGCTGGCAACCGGCGGTACGCCAAGCTCGATCAGCGGAATGGTGATATCCAGGTCGTGCAGGGACACAATCCGCTTCGGGTTAACCGGCACCACCACTTTGCGGTTCAGGTCGTCAGTAAACGTCTGCGTTGGCTCTGCGGCTCCTGCAGCAAAACCCACCAGCACCAGCATTGCAAAAAATACGCGCATTTCTATCCCCTAAAATCGATCCCGACGCTGCCAGAGCAGCAGCAGGAAAAACGGTCCGCCAATCAGTGAAATGACAATTCCCGCCGGCAGCTGCAACGGGAGAAATGCCAGCCGCCCGACGTTATCCGCCAGCAGCACCAGCAGCGCGCCCAGTACGGCACTTCCCGTCAGCAGTGCCGTTTGCCCTCCGCGCAGCAGCAGGCGCGCCATGTGCGGGGCAATCAGCCCGACAAAGCCGATACTCCCCACGCAGGAGACGCAGGCCGCGGTGAGCACCACGGGGGCAAACACGCGCAGCAGTGCGAGGCGTGAAGTCCGCACGCCCAGCCCCGTCGCAGTGTGGTTGCCGAGCAAGGCTACGTCTGCGGCGCGCGCGGAAAAGAGCAGCAGCGCAAACGCCGGCACTGTCCAGGCAGCAGCGATGCTGACCAGCGTCCAGCTTGCCGCATGCAGACTCCCCGCCAGCCACAGCATCGCCGTCTGGACGTCGCGCACGTCGGCGGTCGTCATAAAGACCCCCATCGCGGCGGCAAACGCCCATGACACGCCGATGCCGATCAGGATGAATCGCGGGCGCGAGATATCACGCGCCAGCGCCACTACCAGCAGCGCGGTCAGCAGCCCACCGGCCATGCCGATAAGTGGACGCCAGTACGGCCCCAATCCCGGAAACTGAAAAATCAGCAGCAGCACCGCCGCGCTACAGCCCTCTTTCACGCCGATAAGTCCGGGGTCAGCAAGGCCGTTGAGGGTAATGGACTGCATGGCCGCCCCCGCCATGCCGAGCATCGCGCCGCACAGCACCGCCATCAGCAGGCGCGGCAGGCGGATATCCATCACAATGTAATGCGCATCCGCCGTCAGACGTTCAGGATAAAACAGCGCACGTCCGATGGCGGAAGCAGGAATGGGCAGCGAGCCGTGCGTCAGGCCAAAACTTAGCAGCAGTAAAACGGCAAGGGTTAAAACGGTCAGATACAGCAGCGCCCTCGGGCGAACCAGCGCCGAGAAGGAGGAAAATCGTACTGCCCTCAATCCAGCCCGGTTCATTTGAACATCCTTGACGCCATAAGGATAAAGACCGGCGCGCCGACCAGCGCAGTCATCACGCCGGTTGCCAGCTCATACGGCGTAAACAGCGTGCGGGCGGCGATATCCGCCATCAGCAGAACCAGCGCCCCGCAGAGGGCTGAGAGCAGCACCATTACGCGCAGGTCCACCGATACCAGACGGCGAATCAGCTGCGGCACAACGAGTCCGATAAACCCGATCGGTCCGGCAACTGAAACCGCCGCGCCGCACAGCAGGGCGATGGCCAGCAGCGCGAGCAGGCGCGTTTTCAGCAGCGACACGCCAAGCCCCTGCGCCATTCTGTCCCCCAGCGCCAGCATGTTCAGCGACGGCGACAGCCAGAGCGCCAGCGCAAAACCCACGGCAGCGGCCCCCGCGGCGCTAGCGGTCGTCTCGCCGATGACTCCCGCCACATCCCCCGCAAGCCAGGTCCGCATGGCCAGCAGCGTCTGTTCATCCAGAATCAACACCGTGGCGGTTATCGATGAGGCAAATGCCGACATCGCCACGCCGCACAGCGTGACTTTCATCGGCGTGAGACCGGTACGCCCGGATGAGGAGAACGTTAGCACCAGCAAAAAGAGCGCGGCGGCGCCGGCTGCGGCTATCAGAGGGCGGCCAAACGGCAGCGACAGCCCGAGGGCACTCGTCAGCACCACCGCCAGCGCCGCCCCTGCATTTAGCCCCAGGATATGCGGCTCGCCGAGCGGGTTGCGGATCACTGACTGCAGCAGCACGCCCGCGACGCCGAGCGCCGCGCCCGTCACCAGGGCGGCGCACAGTCGCATCAAGCGCAGCCTGACGATCACGCTATGCTCAAAATTGCGCGGGTCGAAGTGGAAAAATGCGTCTACTACCGTCCGGGGGGCGATAACGCGCGCCCCGATGCTCAGGTGCGCAATCGCGCCTGCCAGAAGCAGCAGCGTAAAGAGAATAAAGGCCACAGACGTGCGCATCATGGTTTGTCGACAGCCTGACGGAACGGCATAAAGAACGGCTTGCCGGTCAGCGGGTTAACCGACATATGCACGTCGACATCAAACACCGCTTTGATCAGCTCCGGCGTGCAGGCGTCGCCCTCATGCAGTACCCCCTCAACCTTTCCCTCACGTAAAAAGACCAGCGAATCACCGTAGTTCACGGCGAAGTTGAGATCGTGCAGAACCACCACCACGGTGCGCCCGTGCCGGCGAGTCAGCGTGTGCAACAGTTCGAGGATCTCCACCTGGTAGCGAAGATCGAGGTACGTCGTGGGTTCATCCAGCAGGATATAGGGCGTTTGCTGCGCCAGTACCATGGCGATCCAACAGCGCTGGCGCTGGCCGCCGGACAGGCTTTCAACCAGATGATGGGCAAACTCTGCCGTTCCGGTCAGGCGTAACGCCTCCTCCACGGCCCGCTCGTCTTCTTCGCTCCACTGGCGCATCACGTTCTGCCAGGGGAAACGTCCGCGCGAGACCAGCTCAAATACGGTTAACCCTTCTGGAAGCAGCGGAGACTGCGGCAGGATCCCGAGCTGGCGGGCGACCGCTTTGGTTGGCTGCGAGTGGATGGCTTTGCCGTCCAGCACCGCGCTGCCGCCGAGCGGCTGAAGCAGCCGCGCGAGGGTACTTAACAGCGTCGATTTTCCGCAGCCGTTTGCGCCCACCAGAACAGTCATTTTCTGCTGGGGGATCGCAAGGGAGATATCATCAACGATGATTTTTTTCTGGTAACCCGCGGAGAGGTTCTCAAGAACCAGTCCCGGCTTTTTGATGTAGTGAGCCACGTGAACGCCAACGTAAGAAAAAAAACCAACAAATAAAAATAAAACTCATTCTCTTTTGTGAGTTTGCCGCCGCGCCATGTAGTAGTCAAGCGAAGATACACCCTGTAAACCCCAGGGATAATTGAGCATCTCCGCACAAATTAAAATTCATTTTTATCAAGTATTTTCAATGCCTTAAACAAGAAACCAACGCGTATTAGCCAGAGAGAAACCTCTGTAGCGAAATTTTTATTTATTCCATTTACTACTACACCCCCTCATGCTTGAATGATTCTCAATTACAAGTCCGATGCCGTAGAGGCTAACGGACAGACCGTAAGGGCAATGACTCACACATTCTTCCGCGAGCATTTCATCGCAGGATATTTTGGGAAAACAGATGTAATGGCTAAGTTCACACCTTCATTCGCCGGGGTAAAAGGGCGCGCGCTCTTTTCACTCCTGTTCATGGCGCCTCTGGTGCACGCAGCAGCAAAAGACGGTGAGACGCTTACCGTCACTGCCGACCCTTACGCTTCCACCGACGCCACCAGCGGCTATCAGCCCCTGAACACCTCCACCGCCACGCTGACCAACATGCCGATGCTGGACATCCCGCAGGTGGTCAATACCGTCAGCGATGAAGTGCTGGAAGACCAAAACGCGACCACGCTCGACGAGGCGCTGTATAACGTCAGCAACGTGGTGCAGACCAACACCCTGGGCGGCACGCAGGATGCTTTCGTGCGCCGTGGCTTCGGCGCAAACCGCGACGGCTCGATCATGACCAACGGCCTGCGCACCGTGCTGCCGCGCAGCTTCAATGCCGCAACCGAGCGCGTGGAGGTGCTAAAAGGCCCGGCCTCGACCCTTTACGGTATTCTCGACCCCGGCGGCCTGATTAACGTAGTGACCAAACGCCCGGAGAAAACCTTCGGCGGCTCGATTTCTGCCACATCAACCAGCTTTGGCGGCGGTACCGGACAGTTTGACGTCACCGGTCCGATTGAAGGTACGCGTCTGGCCTATCGCCTGACGGGGGAGTATCAGGACGAGGATTACTGGCGTAATTACGGCACCGAACGCAGCACCTTTATCGCCCCGTCTTTGACCTGGTTCGGCGATGATGCCACCGTGACCGTGCTCTATTCGCATCGCGACTATAAAACGCCGTTCGATCGCGGAACGATCTTCGATCTCAACACCAAAAAGGCCGTCGACGTCGATCGCAAAACCCGCTTTGATGAGCCATTTAACGTGACCGACGGTCAGTCCGACCTCGCTCAGCTTAACGCGGAGTATCGCCTTAACAGCCAGTGGACCGCGAAGTTCGACTACAGCTACAGCCAGGATAAGTACAGCGATAACCAGGCTCGCGTGATGGCCTACGATTCAAAAACCGGCAACCTGACCCGCCGCGTGGATGCGACCCAGGGTTCGACCCAGCGTATGCACACAACGCGGGCAGATTTGCAGGGGAACGTGGACATCGCGGGCTTTTACAATGAGATCCTGACCGGCGTGTCGTATGAGAATTACGATCTGCTGCGTACGGACATGATCCGTTGTAAGAACGTTAAGGATTTCAATATTTACAACCCGAGCTATGGCAGCCTCGGCAAGTGCACCACCGTCTCGGCATCCGACAGCGATCAAACCATCAAGCAGGAGAGCTACTCCGCTTACGCGCAGGACGCGCTGTACCTGACCGATAAATGGATCGCCGTTGCCGGACTGCGCTACCAGTATTACACCCAGTACGCGGGCAAAGGCCGTCCGTTTAACGTCAACACCGACAGCCGCGACGACCAGTGGACGCCGAAGCTGGGCCTGGTATACAAGCTCACGCCGGCAGTCTCCCTGTTTGCTAACTATTCCCAGACGTTTATGCCGCAGTCGTCCATTGCGAGCTACATCGGCGACCTGCCGCCGGAAACGTCGAACGCGTATGAAATAGGCGCTAAATTCGACCTGTTCGACGGCATTACTGCCAACATCGCGCTGTTTGATATCCACAAGCGCAACGTGCTGTACACCGAGAGCATCGGTGATGAAACCGTCGCCAAAACCGCGGGCCGCGTGCGCTCGCAGGGTGTCGAAGTGGATCTCGCCGGATCGCTGACCGAGAACACCAACATTATCGCCAGCTACGGCTATACCGATGCGAAGGTGCTGGAAGACCCGGACTACGCGGGCAAACCGCTGCCGAACGTGCCGCACCATACCGGCTCCCTGTTCCTGACGTACGATATTCACAATGCGTTTGCCGGGAATACGCTGACAATTGGCGGCGGCGGGCACGGCGTGAGCCGTCGTTCAGCGACTAACGGTGCGGATTATTATCTGCCGGGCTATTTCGTGGCGGATGCATTTGCGGCGTACAAAATGAAGCTGCAATATCCGGTGACGCTACAGGTGAACGTGAAGAATCTGTTTGATAAGACCTACTACACGTCGTCGATTGCGACCAACAACCTGGGCAACCAGATTGGCGACCCGCGTGAAGTGCAGTTTACGGTGAAGATGGAGTTTTGACGTCAGTGCGAGGCGTTCCCCTCACCCTAACCCTCTCCCCAGAGGGGCGAGGGGATCGATCGTAGGCCCGGTAAGCGCAGCGCCACCGGGCAAAAAAAAGCCCTGCATCGCAGGGCTTTTTCAGCATCAGGCCTCAATATCCGCCATATCGCCTTTCTCCTGCAGCCAGTTACGTCGGTCTTCCGAACGTTTCTTGGCAAGGAGCATATCCATCATGGCGTTGGTTTGCTGTTCGTCTTCGTCGCTGATCGTCAGCTGCACCAGACGGCGCGTGTTCGGATCCAACGTCGTTTCGCGAAGCTGCATCGGGTTCATCTCGCCCAGCCCTTTAAAGCGCTGCACGTTCGGTTTGCCCTTCTTGCGCTTCAGCTGTTCCAGCACGCCCGCTTTCTCTTCTTCCGTCAGCGCATAGTAGACTTCTTTGCCAAGGTCGATACGGTACAGCGGCGGCAGCGCCACGTGGACGTGACCGTTTTTCACCAGCGTGCGGAAGTGCTTCACGAACAGCGCGCACAGCAGCGTGGCGATGTGCAGACCATCGGAGTCCGCATCCGCGAGAATGCAGATCTTGCCGTAGCGCAGCTGGCTCAGATCGTCGCTGTCCGGATCGATGCCGATCGCCACGGAGATGTCGTGTACTTCCTGCGAGGCCAGCACTTCATCAGACGAGACTTCCCAGGTGTTGAGGATCTTACCCTTGAGCGGCATGATCGCCTGATACTCACGATCGCGCGCCTGCTTGGCCGATCCGCCCGCCGAGTCCCCTTCCACCAGGAAAAGCTCGGTGCGGTTGAGATCCTGCGCGGTACAATCCGCCAGCTTGCCCGGCAGCGCGGGGCCGCTGGTCAGTTTTTTACGCACCACTTTCTTCGCCGCGCGCAGACGACGCTGGGCGCTGGAGATCGCCATTTCAGCCAGCATTTCTGCGGCCTGAACGTTCTGGTTCAGCCACAGGGTAAACGCATCTTTCACCACGCCGGAAACAAACGCCGCACACTGGCGTGACGACAGGCGCTCTTTAGTCTGACCGGCAAACTGCGGATCCTGCATTTTCACGGAAAGCACGTAGGCGCAGCGGTCCCAGATATCTTCTGCGGAAAGCTTCACGCCGCGCGGCAGAATGTTGCGGTATTCGCAGAACTCGCGCATCGCATCCAGCAGACCCTGACGCAGGCCGTTGACGTGCGTCCCACCGAGCAGCGTTGGGATCAGGTTGACGTAGCTTTCCGTCAGCAGCTCACCGCCTTCAGGTAGCCACAGCAGCGCCCAGTCCACCGCCTCGGTATCACCTTCGAAATTCCCGACGAACGGTTTTTCCGGCAGGGTCGGCAGGCCGTTAACCGCTTCGCACAGGTAGTCGTTCAGACCCTTTTCGTAGCGCCAGCTCTGTTCGGTGTTGTTAACGTGATCTTTAAAGGTGATTTCTACGCCTGGGCACAGCACCGCTTTGGCTTTCAGCAGGTGCGTCAGGCGGGAAACAGAAAAGCGTGGGCTGTCGAAGAAGCTTTCGTCAGGCCAGAAATGGACGCTGGTGCCGGTGTTGCGTTTACCGCACGTCCCGACGACCTGCAAATCCTGCACTTTTTCGCCGTTTTCAAACGCGATGTTATACACCTGGCCGTCGCGACGGACGTTCACTTCCACGCGCTTTGACAGGGCGTTAACCACAGAGATCCCCACGCCGTGCAAGCCGCCAGAGAACTGGTAGTTTTTGTTGGAGAACTTACCGCCCGCATGCAGACGGCAGAGGATCAGCTCAACGGCAGGAACCCCCTCTTCCGGGTGAATATCCACCGGCATGCCGCGGCCATCGTCGATGACTTCCAGCGACTGATCGGCGTGCAGGATAACGTCCACGCGTTTGGCATGACCTGCCAGCGCTTCGTCCACACTGTTATCAATTACTTCCTGGCCCAGGTGGTTTGGGCGCGTCGTATCGGTGTACATCCCCGGGCGGCGGCGAACCGGCTCAAGCCCGGTGAGTACCTCAATGGCATCAGCGTTATAGGTTTGCGTCATGATTTAAGCTAGCAATTCGCATTGATTGTCAGTGGCTGTGCAGTCCAAGAAAATCGACAATCTGGGTGAAATGATCTTCAAAGCCCGTGAAAGCATGGTTTCCGCCCTCTTCTACAGTCTGGCGGCAGGATGCGTAATACGCCACTGCCTGGCGGTAATCCAGCACTTCATCTCCCGTCTGTTGCAGCAGCCAGATAAGATCGGGCGCTTCAAGCGGGTCGACCTGCATAACTTTGAGATCGTAAATATGGCGTGACTCTAGCACATATTGTTGGCCGGTGTAGGGGTTCTCGTTTTCGCCAAGAAAGTCCCTTAACAGCTCAAATGGCCGGACCGCCGGGTTAACGACGACAGCGGGCACCATAAAGCATTGCGACAGCCAGGTGGCGTAGTAGCCGCCGAGGGACGAGCCAACAACGCCAAACGATTCGCCGCCGTGTTCAAGCACAATCGATTCCAGCATTTCTGCCGCGTCCGCCGGATAAGGGGGCAGCTGCGGAATAATCATCTCCACGTGCGGATGATGTTCGCTCAGCCACTGGCGAAACTGCGTCGCCTTTGCGGAACGCGGAGAACTGTTGAACCCGTGCAGATAGAGGAGCGTCGACATCAATAGCCTTCTGAAGCGGTATCCGGGCGGAACTGCGCGCCAGCCAGACGGCACACTTCGGTGGTCAGCGAGCCGTCGGCATGCAGGTCCAGCCAGCGCCAGCCCGGTGCGATGGTGTCCAGCGTGAAGTTAGCGCAATGGGGCTTGAACTGCACGCAGGTGGACGGCGTCGCGAGCAGGCGGCGACCGTTCCAGTCGAGATCCTGTTCCTGGTGAATGTGCCCACACAGCAAATTTTTCACGCGCGGGAATTTCGCCAGCACGCTATCCAGCGCCGCAGAGTTGCGTAAGCTGTGCTGATCAAGCCAGCTACAGCCCGCCGGCAGCGGATGATGATGCAGTAACAGCAGCGTATTACGATTCGGTTCGGCGGCCAGTTTTGTCTCCAGCCAGTCAAGCTGATAGTCGCTCAACTCACCGTGCGGAACGCCAAACACCTGACTGTCGAGGAGCAGAATTTGCCACTGGTCCCCCGTAAAGACACATTTTGCCGGCGAAATCCCCGCCTCCTGAAGCGAACTGTACATGGCGGGCTGAAAATCGTGATTGCCCGGTAGCCAGACGCAAGGCACACTAAAGCTCGCAATTCCTTCGGCGAAATGCTGATAGGCTGCGGAGGATTGATCCTGCGCCAGATCGCCTGTCGCGACGATCAGATCGCATGGCCGCTTTTCAGCATGGATCGCGTCAAGAACCGCCTGATAACTCTCCCAGGTGTTCACGCCCAGAAGCGTCTCATGCTTTTCGGCAAAAAGGTGGGTGTCGGTGATTTGTAATATCCTGACTGGCGCCCCACCAGCAACAGTCAGGTTCAACAGGCTTTCCAAATGGTGTCCTTAGGTAGGTTTATGACGCTAACAAACCGGAATCGCCATTGCTCCATGTGCTAAACAATATCTTAGCCAGTCGGCTAAAAACTGGTTAATTTGATGCTTTTCGTCGCGTTGATGCAACTTTTTATTCGGATAATCATACCGCGCTTTGAAGCGAAAGATCTGCTGGCTTGAACACACTTCAGCGACCATCGCATCATGATAAAGACGTACCGTCATTGACGGCAGGCTCCAGTAGCTGATGCTCGGCGCCGTTTGCTCAATCTCCACCAGCGTAGTGTAGCGCGTTGATTCTGTTATCGTTAACCGATACTGCGCGTTGCTCACCTGATAGCTTACCGTTTCGCCGGGCGCGTCGTTTCGCGGCAGCAGGCGGCGCAGCTGGGCGAAATTGGTTTCGCACAGGCGCATCATTTCTGGGAAGTCAGGTGTATAGCGCTTCATTTTTTCCACTCGTTTCGTAAATTCTGATGATGCAGTTGCAGCCATTGCAAGGCGATGACAGACGCTGCGTTGTCGATTAAACCCTCTTCTACCCATTGGTAAGCCTGCTCCCGACTCACCACATGAACCCGAATATCTTCGTTTTCATCTGCCAGACCGTGGATCCCTTTCGCTGTCGTGGCGTCCACTTCGCCCACCATAATAGATGAGCGTTCCGTTGTTCCCCCCGGACTTGCCAGGTAGCTCAACACCGGTTTCGTCCGACCGATCGCCAGGCCTGCCTCTTCCAGCGCCTCGCGGCGAGCGACGTCTTCGACCGACTCACCCTCCTCGATCATCCCGGCCACCATCTCCAGCAACCACGGCGTTTCGCTGGTATCATACGCCGCAATACGGACCTGCTCGACCAGCACGACTTCATCACGCACTGGGTCAAAGGGTAGCAAGACTGCCGCATGCCCGCGCTCAAAAATTTCGCGTTTGATTTCACCGCTCATTTCACCGTTAAACAGGCGATGCCTGAAACGGTAAAGTTCCATTGAAAAAAAACCGCTATAAAGCGTTTCTCGTGCAATAATTTCTACATCGTTTTTGGCGAAGGTGACAGGCACGTTTTCTGGTTTTTGCATCGGTCGAGTCCTGGTAGCAATGGTGATGAAATTGTGAATTTCAAGGCTGTTTGGCTGCCGTTTGTATGGCTATATGGTAGATTGGAGCAAATTACCGCCAGATGGCACGTTACGCCAACCTTTTGGTGTGGATGATTCTGTTAGAATCGGCAATTATTTTTAATTAGATCAGCGCTAATACTGCTTCACAACAAGGAATGCAAATGAAGAAATTGCTCCCCATCCTTATCGGCCTGAGCCTGACGGGCTTCAGTGCAATGAGCCAGGCAGAGAACCTGTTACAGGTCTACCAGCAGGCACGTCTGGGCAACCCTGATTTACGTAAATCAGCGGCCGATCGTGATGCTGCGTTTGAAAAGATTAACGAAGCACGTAGTCCACTGTTGCCGCAGTTAGGCTTAGGTGCAGATTATACCTACACTAACGGTTTTCGCGATAACAATGGCATCGACTCGAATGCCACCAGCGCCTCTTTACAGCTTACACAGACCCTGTTCGACATGTCCAAATGGCGTGAACTGAGTTTGCAGGAAAAGAGCGCAGGCATTCAGGATGTCACCTATCAGACCGATCAGCAAACGCTGATCCTGAATACCGCGACCGCCTATTTCCAGGTACTGAGCGCGATTGACGCGCTCTCCTATACCGAAGCGCAGAAACAGGCGATTTACCGCCAGTTAGATCAAACCACCCAGCGTTTTAACGTAGGTCTGGTTGCGATCACTGACGTGCAGAACGCCCGTTCACAGTACGATACCGTACTGGCTAACGAAGTGACCGCACGTAACAACCTCGACAACGCACTGGAAGCACTGCGTCAGGTCACCGGTAACTACTATCCTGAGCTGGCCTCTCTGAACGTGGACAGTTTCAAAACGGACAAACCGCAGGCGGTTAATGCTCTGCTGAAAGAAGCGGAAAACCGTAACCTGACCTTATTGCAGGCGCGCCTGAGCCAGGATCTGGCACGCGAGCAGATCCGCCTTGCACAGGATGGTCACCTGCCAACCCTGAGCCTGAGCGCCTCTACCGGCGTATCGGATACCAGCTACAGCGGGTCTAAAACGACGTCTCAGGCCTATGACGACAGCAACGTTGGCCAGAACAAAGTGGGCCTTAGTTTCTCTCTGCCGCTGTACCAGGGCGGGATGGTTAACTCTCAGGTGAAACAGGCGCAGTACAACTTTGTGGGCGCCAGCGAGCAGCTGGAAAGCGCGCACCGTAACGTGGTGCAGACCGTGCGTTCTTCCTTTAACAACGTCAATGCCTCTATCAGTAGCATCAACGCTTACAAACAGGCCGTTGTCTCTGCGCAAAGCTCTCTGGACGCGATGGAAGCAGGCTACTCCGTCGGTACGCGTACCATCGTTGACGTGTTAGACGCAACGACCACGCTGTATAACGCGAAACAGCAGCTCTCCAGCGCACGTTACCAGTACCTGATTAACCAGCTGAACATCAAGCAGGCGCTGGGTACGCTGAACGAGCAGGATCTGCAAATGCTGAACAGTACGCTGGGTAAACCGGTATCCACGTCGCCTGACAGCGTGGCGCCGGAAAATCCAGAGCAGGATGCCGCGGTTGATAACTTCAACGCTAACGGCAGCGCCCCGGCTGCACAGCCAGCGGCAGCGCGTAGCACCTCACCTGCCAGCAGCGGCACGAATCCGTTCCGCAACTAAGTGTGTCATCAGGCCCAGTGCGGCCTGATGCCCTCACCCCAGCCCTCTCCCACAGGGAGAGGGAGCACACTAATCCCCCCCGAACGTAAGCCAACGTAAAGATCCCCCGGATTTCGCCCCTCTTCGCTTCATTTTCAACCACTCATCCTCTATCCTGAGCGTTAATACCCCTGGGTCCTGGAAGACAAATATGAAACGGACAAAAACGATGAATCACGCGTCGTTCCGCAAAAGCTGGAACGCACGCCACCTGACACCTGTCGCGCTGGCGGTCACCGCCGTCTTTATGCTGGCAGGCTGTGAGCAAAGCGACGAAACGGTGTCGCTCTATCAAAACGCTGACGATTGTGCGAGCGCAACCGGTAAAGCCGCCGAGTGTACGACGGCCTATAACAACGCCCTGAAAGAGGCAGAACGTACCGCGCCGAAATATGCCTCACGCGAAGACTGTGTAGCCGAATTCGGCGAAGGCCAGTGCCAGCAGGCTCCTGCTCAGGCAGGTATGGCACCAGAAAACCAGGCGCAGGCACAGTCCAGCGGTAGCTTCTGGATGCCTCTGATGGCGGGTTATATGATGGGCCGTCTGATGAGCGGCGGCGCGGGCTACCAGCAGCAACCGCTGTTTAGTTCTAAAAACCCAAACAGCCCGGCGTACGGTAAATACACCGATGCCACCGGCAAGGGTTACGGTGCGGCAACGCCTGGCCGTACGATGACCGTACCGAAAACCGCGATGGCACCGAAACCAGCCACTACCAGCACCATTACCCGTGGCGGCTTCGGTGAGTCTGTGGCGAAACAAACCACCATGCAGCGTAGTGCGACCGGCTCTTCGACTCGCTCAATGGGCGGCTGATCATGGAACGAGTCAGCATTGTCGAGCGCCCGGACTGGCGCGAAAAAGCCACCGAATACGGTTTCAACTTTCACACCATGTACGGCGAGCCGTACTGGTGTGAAGACGCTTACTATAAGCTCACGCTCGCGCAGGTCGAAAAGCTTGAAGAGGTGACCGCAGAACTGCACCAGATGTGCCTGAAGGTGGTAGAGAAAGTCATCGACAGCGATGAGCTGATGACCAAATTCCGCATTCCGAAGCACACCTGGAGCTTTGTTCGTCAGTCCTGGAAAACGAACCAGCCTTCGCTCTACTCTCGCCTCGATTTGGCATGGGATGGCGTGGGTGAACCGAAGCTTTTAGAAAACAACGCAGATACGCCAACCTCCCTGTACGAAGCCGCGTTCTTCCAGTGGATCTGGCTGGAAGATCAGGCGAATGCCGGAAACTTGCCGGAAGGCAGCGACCAGTTCAACAGCCTTCAGGAAAAACTGATTGAGCGTTTCGCCGAACTGCGAGAACAGCACGGTTTCAACCTGTTGCACCTCGCCTGCTGTCGCGATACCGAAGAAGATCGCGGTACGGTTCAGTATTTGCAGGACTGCGCAGCCGAAGCGGAAGTGGCGACGGAATTCCTCTATATCGAAGAGATCGGTTTAGGTGAAAAAGGTCAGTTTACGGACACGCAGGATCAGGTGATCAGCAACCTGTTCAAGCTCTACCCGTGGGAATACATGCTGCGCGAAATGTTTTCTACCAAGCTGGAAGACGCCGGTGTGCGCTGGCTGGAACCAGCCTGGAAGAGCATTATCTCCAATAAAGCCCTGCTGCCAATGCTGTGGGAGATGTTCCCGAACCACCCGAACCTGCTGCCTGCTTACTTTGCCGAAGATGATTTCCCGCCGATGGAGAAATACGTCGTTAAGCCAATCTTCTCCCGTGAAGGCGCGAACGTCTCGATTATCGAAAACGGTAAAACGCTGGAAGCGGTTGAAGGGCCGTACGGTGAGGAAGGGATGATCGTCCAGGCGTTTTATCAACTGCCGAAGTTTGGCGACAGCTATACGCTGATCGGCAGCTGGCTTATTAACGATCAGCCTGCCGGGATTGGTATTCGCGAAGATCGCGCGCTGATTACGCAGGATCTGTCGCGTTTCTACCCGCATATTTTTATTGAATAAGACTTGCCGGGTGGCGGCTTCGCCTTACCCGGCCTACATGTTGAGCGTAGGCCCGGTAAGCGCAGCGCCACCGGGCATGTTTTACCCCACCTGCACCGACAGCATACTCAAGCTCCCCATCTCAATACCGTCGACCGGTGTTGTAATAACCTCCTGACCGTCCCATGCGCCTAATACATACAGCAATGGCAAGAAGTGTTCCGGCGTCGGGTTAGAGAGCGAACCGCCGTCGTGATCCAGATAGTTCACCAAAGGGTGCCGTTCGACCGGCCCTTGCCAGGTCAGGTTGTCTTTTACATAGTCATTAAAGGCTGTTGCCCAAGGGTACGGCGTATTTTCACCGTGCCAGCGTACCGTACGCAGATTGTGTACCACGTTGCCACTGGCAATCAGCATGATGTCCTCATCACGAAGCGAAGCCAGCTTACGCCCCATCTCCATGTGCCAGGCAGCCGGTTTGGTGCTGTCGATACTCAGTTGCACCATCGGGATATCCGCATCAGGATACATCTTAATCAGCACGCCCCACGAGCCATGGTCAAAGCCCCAGGCCTCTTTATCCAGGGTGACCGGGAAAGGTGCCAGCAAATCCACCAGCGTTTGCGCCAGCTCAGGCGAACCGGGGGCCGGATAATGCGTATCGTATAGCGCCTGCGGAAAACCGCCAAAATCATGGATCGTTTTTGGCGCTTCCATGGCCGTCACGCCGGTACCCCGGGTAAACCAGTGCGCAGAGACCACCACAATTGCCTTCGGACGCGGTAACGTCTTACCCAGCTGACGCCAGGCGCGGGTATAGACGTTATCTTCCAGAACGTTCATGGGGCTGCCATGGCCTAAAAACAGTGCTGGCATACGAGAAGGAGACATGGTGATATCCTTAGAGGAAGTGACAAAGTGATGGGCCTACATTACGCGCATTCAGGTGAAGATGAACGTAGATAACCGTGAAGATCATCATCAGGAAATTTGAATGCCAGATATCGCTTAAGGAGAATGCATGTCAGTACCGTTGATTTTGACCTTACTTGCGGGCGCCGCGACCTTTATCGGTGCGTTCCTTGGGGTACTCGGTCAAAAACCCTCTAATCGCCTGCTGGCCTTCTCTCTGGGTTTCGCCGCCGGGATTATGCTGCTTATCTCGCTGATGGAGATGCTGCCCGCCGCGCTTCACGCCGAAGGGATGTCGCCTGTTCTGGGCTATGGCATGTTTATCATTGGCCTGCTGGGTTATTTTGCACTCTACCGTATCCTTCCTCACGCGCACCCGCAGGATCTAATGCAAAAAAGCGTTGCCCCCATCCCTGGCAATATCAAACGCACGGCCATTCTGCTGACGCTGGGTATCAGCCTGCATAACTTTCCGGAAGGTATCGCCACCTATGTCACGGCCAGCAGCAACCTGGAAATGGGTTTTGGTGTCGCGCTGGCCGTTGCTTTGCACAATATTCCTGAAGGACTTGCCGTTGCCGGGCCCGTTTATGCCGCCACGGGTTCAAAACGTACAGCTGTCTTTTGGGCGGGTATCTCCGGGATGGCTGAAATTCTCGGCGGCGTGCTGGCGTGGCTGATCCTCGGTAGCCTCGTATCCCCGGTTGTAATGGCTGCAATTATGGCTGCCGTGGCCGGGATTATGGTCGCGCTATCTGTCGATGAGCTGATGCCGCTGGCAAAAGAGATCGATCCCAACAATAACCCAAGCTACGGCGTGCTGTGTGGAATGTCAGTGATGGGGATGAGTCTGGTTCTGCTACAAACGGCAGGTATAGGTTAAGAATTAATGCCTCCGTTTCATACGGAGGCATTATACTATTCAAAATAACAATCCTATATATTTATCCTATAATAACTCACCAAATATAAACCCATTAGAATTTCAAAAAAAGGCGTCTCTTAAGATAGCCTGAAAATATTAATTAAAAGCGCCTACAAATATATTTAAGTCACGTTAATCGCGTATTCCCACCCCAATCCGTATACTTTGCAAGTATTCTGAAATTAATATTCACATTATGAATCACTCTGAAAAAGGATATTTCCATGTATATGGGTAAGAAATTACTGTTAGCAGCGGCTATGGCTGGCATTGTGTCGGGTTCTGCTTTTGCTGAAGATCAAGGCTCTGGCAAAATCAAATTCAAAGGTGTTGTTATTGACGCACCGTGCAGCATCGCACCAGACAGCGTTGATAAAGAAGTCGATCTGGGTGAAGTGACTACGGCCGTTATCAACGCCAACAAAAAATCCACGCCGGTTCCGGTCGATATTAATCTGGAAAACTGCCAGCTTGACGATCCGGCAGACGAAACCGACACGCCAATTACCAAAGTGGATGTCACCTTCACCAGCGCAGCGACAGACGCGACAGACACCAGCCTGATGAGTAACACCTATGCAAGTGGTGCGCAGAACGTGGGTGTACGTCTGCTGGATAATGCGGAGGCTGCTATCACGCTGGGAGAATCCAACGAGGTTGAGTTGCTGGCAGGATCAACCACCCAGACGCTGCATTTCAAAGCGGTTATGGAAGTCCCCACGGGTAAAACTGCGACGGCAGGCCAGGTTGAAGCCACGGCTAACTACGTCCTGTTGTACAAATAGTTCTGTTACGTCACAGTATTAGCCGACTGGTAATTCATGCCGGTCGGCATCCTTTATATATTCGAGTAACAGGATGATGACATACAAATTACAATGGATAATCATCATTGCATCCCTGTTAATGACGAGACTTACCTCTGCCACTGAATTTAATATAAACGCCATCGATAAAGATCAGCGCGGCAGCGTCGATTTATCACGTTTTAAAGATCAAATATCGGTTACGCCGGGAAGCTATTTCGTTACGGTTTCAGTTAATGATATTCCGCTGGCAAATGGCTGGCTCCTTCGCTGGAGAGAAATAAATAATGCAGTTCAAGTGTGTATTCCTCCCGAACTGGCCGATACATTTGCGTTACAGGATGAGGTTCGTCACGCTTTGCCAGAAAAAGAGGGATGCGTTGATTTCGCCGCCAGACCAGACATCAGATTTACGTTTGAGCAAGATAGCCAATCCCTGAATGTGACGATCCCCTAGGCATGGCTGCAATACCGTGCGGTGGACTGGATGCCGCCATCCACCTGGGACAACGGCGTGCCGGGCGTACTGCTGGATTACAATCTTTTTGCCAGCCATTATCAGCCCAATAGCGGCAGCAGCAATAACAACGCCAATACCTATGGCACCGTCGGTGCGAACATGGGCGCGTGGCGCCTGCGAAGCGATTACCAGTACACGCGAAGCGATACTGAAGCAGGCTCAGAGCAGGATGGCCGTTTTTCACGCGTTTATATGTTCCGCCCTCTGCCCTCAATCGGAGCGAAACTGACGCTGGGTGAAACGGATTTCCAGTCCGCAATTTTTGACGCCTTTACCTATACCGGCGCATCGCTTATCAGCGAAGAACGTATGCTGCCATGGTCGCTGCGCGGCTATGCCCCGCAGATTACCGGGATAGCGCAAACCAACGCCACGGTGACCGTAAGCCTTGCCGATCGCGTGATTTACCAAAGTAAAGTGCCACCAGGCCCGTTTGTTATTCAGGATCTTAACCAGTCGGTTCAGGGCACGCTGGACGTCAAAGTCACGGAAGAGGACGGCCGCGTCAGCACCTTCCAGGTCTCTGCCGAGTCCGTGCCGTTTTTAACGCGCAAGGGTCAGGTTCGCTACAAGTTCGCGGCGGGTAAAGCGCGCCAGGGTGCCTCCCATGACGTCGAAGATAACGCCTTCATGAGCGGCGAATTTTCCTGGGGCGTGCTGTCACACACCTCCCTGTATGGCGGCACGCTGACCGATGGCGACGGTTATCGTTCCGTCGCTGCCGGGATCGGCCAGAATATGGCCTGGCTGGGGGCGCTCTCTTTTGACGTCACGCAGGCCACCAGCCAGCTGCCACACCAGCGCAGTCAGACGGGTTACAGCTATCGCATTAACTACAGCAAGCGTTTCGATACCACCGGCAGTCAGCTTACGCTTGCCAGCTACCGCTACTCAGACCCCCAGTTTTTGAGCTACGCCCGCTACCTTGATTATGACGACGGTGACCGCCAGTCGGAGAAACAAACCCTGAGCGTGACGGCAAGCCAGTACATTTCGGCGTTATCCCTGAACCTGTACGTCAACATGCTGCGTCAGACATGGTGGAATGATTCACCTTCCACGACCGGCAGCATCACGGCGGGCTACAACTTTGATATGGGCCGCTGGAAGAACCTCGGCGTAACCCTGTCCTGGAGTAAAACGCATTACGATGAGGAAGACGAAAGTGACGATACTCAGTTCTATCTCTCGCTCAGCGTACCGCTCGATCCCGATCATCGTCTTAACTATGACCTGCGTAACAGCGACACGCTGAGTCATAACGTGTCGTGGTATGACACGTCGGATCGCAATAATACCTGGGGCGTTTCCGCAGGCGCGGAGAGCGGAAAGCCAGATTCCGGCGCGCAGGTCAGCGGGAATTATCAGCATTATTCTACGTACGGCGATCTCAATCTCTCAGGCAGCTATAAAGCTGACGAATATAACTCCCTCAGCGCGAGCTGGAGTGGTTCCTTCACCTCAACGGCGAAAGGCGCCGCGCTGCACCGGCGCAGCTACGGTAATGAACCTCGTGTGATGGTCAGCACCGACGGGGTAGGCAATATCCCGCTGAACATGTCGCGAGATGAGACCAACCGTTTTGGCATCGGCGTTTTACCGTCATTCTCCAGCTATTCCCCCTCCAGCGTGCAGGTCAATCTGAACAACCTCCCTGATGGCGTGGACGTAGACAACCGCGTCGTGACCTCAACCTGGACTGAGGGAGCCATTGGTTATCGTCAGATTGCCACGCGCGCAGGTCAGGACGTGACAGGCGTTCTGCGAATGTCATCAGGAGCGCCACCTCTCGGGGCGATTGTTCGCCTGGAAGCAAGCAATTTGCAGGTTGGGATGGTGGCCGATGAAGGCCGCGTCTGGCTGGCCGCCGTTGAGCCAGAACAGCAGTTTCGCGTGACATGGGGCGACAACCAACAGTGTCGCTTCTCGTTACCTTCTCACTTAGAAAACAATATGCAGTTGATACTGCCGTGTCAGTAAGAAATCATCATGAAATTAACGCCGTTTAAAAGCCTGTGCCTGATGCTAACCAGCACAGCATTTGCTACCCACGCAGCCATTAATCTGGACCGCACGCGCATTGTTTTTCCAGAAAGCGACAAGGCCAGCAGCCTGAAAGTGGACAACCAGAGCAAGGTGCTGCCTTATCTGGCGCTCTCCTGGATTGAAGATGAAAAGGGACAAAAAGAAGATACGCACTTTATGGCGCTTCCCCCCATTCAACGTATCGAAGCGGGCACCTCGTCGCAGATAAGGATTGTTAAACAAGCCGCTACTCGCCAGCTGCCAGGAGACAGGGAATCGCTGTTTTATTTCAACCTGCGTGAAGTACCGCCAAAAAACACCAGCGCCAGCGAGGAGCGCAGCGTGATGCAGGTAGCAATGCAGAGCCGAATTAAGCTGTTCTGGCGTCCAGAAGCGATTAGCAAAAAATCCGGCGAACTGACTGAAATGCGAATGGAAATTTCCGCCAACGCGAATGGGCTCACGGTCCACAACCCTACGCCGTACTACATCACGCTGGCGTGGCTGAGCAAAAATGCTAAAACCATGCTGCCGGGTTTTGACAGTCTGATGATTGCGCCTTTCGCCACGGCAACCGCGTCTACCGGCGATTACCACGGTAGTTATTACAGCATTGGCTATATCGACGATTACGGTGCCCTGAAAAAAGTCGACGTGCAGTGCACCGGAACGGCGCAATGTAAACTTACCGAACGGAAAATCGATAAAGATGCGAAAGCTCGCTAGTGTCCTGCTTACATTGCTGCTTTCAGCGCTACCTTTGGAAGATGCGATGGCGCTTAACTGTTATCTGGGTGGCTCTGGCGGTTCCGTCGAGGAGACAAAAACGATCTCCCCCTTTGCCATACCCAGCAACGCCCAAATTGGCCAAAAAATATGGGAGTCTGATGACATTAGGATTCCGGTGACGTGTGACAACAACGTCTCGAGCAATTTTAAGCCGGAAGATGTCTTTGCCTGGGTAAACCCTTATCCTGCCGCAACTGATCCCTATTATGAGCTGGGCGTCACCTATGAAGGTATAGATTACGATGCTACAGGTCAGCCCAACGGCGTGGATACCCGCCAGTGTCTGGACAACAATAACATCACTATTTACACCCCTGCTCAAATCCGCCAGATGGGTTGGGAGAATCGCATTTGCTCTGGTAATCCGGATGATATCCATATTTCGCGCACGTTCGTCGCCCGATTACGACTTTTCGTGAGAATAAAGGCTGTGCCGCCGCATGGCTATGTCAGTTCGCTCAGCGATTACATCGTTGTGCAATTTGACGGTAAGGGTGGCGTTAATCAGATGGCCGACGCGAAGAACCTGAAGTATCACATCAACGGGCTGCAAAACATTACGGTACTTGATTGCGGGGCGACGTTTAGCATTTACCCTGAGAATCAGGAGATCGACTTCGGCACCTTCAGTGCGCGCGACATTGTGAATCAGCAGAAGCGTATTCGCACGTTTTCAATTCGAACCACCAAAGTGCAGGATGCCCAGTGCTCGGACGGATTTAAGATGGACTCGTCATTTTACACAACCGAAACGCTCAGCGCAGACGACACCGCGGTACTGATAGGGAATGGGTTAAAGCTGCGTATTCTTAACGGAACGGAGCCTTACACATTCAACCAGTACAAGGAATACGCCGATTTTACGGGCGATATGATGAATCTTGAGCAAAACTACACGGCTGAACTTTCGCGGGATGAAGGAAAAGCGATTCAGTCCGGGCCGTTTGAAACCGTGGTACTGTTCAAAATTAACTACCACTAGAAACAAAAAAGCCGGGTTTCCCCGGCTTTTTCACATCAGCATGTTCAGCTGGCTTTACGCTCATGCGCCCGGCGGTATTCAACCAGGTCTTCAATCGTCACCACTGGCATATTGTGCAGACGCGCAAAGGTGATGCACTCCGGCGCGCGCGCCATGGTGCCATCATCGTTGGTCAGTTCGCACAGCACGCCTGCGGGTTTGAAGCCAGCCAGCGTCACCAGATCGATGGTCGCTTCGGTATGACCACCACGGGTCAGCACGCCGCCCGGCTGCGCGCGCAGCGGGAAGACATGACCAGGGCGGTGCAGATCGGAGGGTTTTGCACCATCAGCAATCGCTGCACGCACGGTAGTCAGGCGGTCAGCCGCCGACACCCCGGTGGTGACGCCATGTGCCGCTTCAATGGTCACGGTGAAGCCGGTACCAAAGGCGCTGGTGTTGTTTTCAACCATCATCGGCAGATCAAGCTGCTGGCGACGGTCTTCGGTGATGCACAGGCATACGATGCCGCTACCGTGACGGATGGTCAGCGCCATCTGCTCAACGGTCATGTTCTCGGCGGCAAAAATCATGTCGCCTTCGTTTTCACGGTTTTCATCGTCAAGCACCATCACACCGCGGCCTTCGCGCAGTGCATCCAGTGCATGTTCAACACGTTGAGTTGAAGTGCCAAAAGAGGAAAGTAGCGTCTGATTCATGGTAAAAAAACCTCATTAACTTTATGGTTACCAGAATCAGGGCAGTCTTAGGAGCGCCGTACAAGCGGCAAAAAAATAACGTGAGCGGGCCTTGCCCGACTGGATCGTTACTCTCTCCCATCCGGACTCTAACCGTCGGCCCCGGAATTACACCGGATCTGCTGACCTTTGAGAATTCACCCAAAGCGCTCGCGGGCTTTCAGCGTTAAGCTGATTTACCGCCGGTGGGGAATTTCGCCCCGCCCTGAGAATAAGCGAGATAACTATAACGCTATTGATTACCCTGGGCAATGCATAAGCTTCAAACAATTTTGTTTAACCCGCGGCATGACGCGCTACAATAGGCACTAACACCTTTTCATCAAGGGAAACGACAATGATTGACCCAAAGAAAATTGAGCAGATCGCGCGTCAGGTTCATGAGTCCATGCCGAAAGGTATTCGTGAGTTTGGTGATGACGTTGAGAAGAAAATTCGCCAGACGTTGCAGGCACAGTTGGTTCGCCTTGATTTAGTCAGCCGCGAAGAGTTTGACGTGCAGACGCAGGTGCTGCTGCGCACCCGCGAGAAGCTGGCGCTGCTGGAACAGCGTCTGAGCGAGCTGGAGAGCCGCAATGCGCCGGAAGAGGTGAAGCCAGCGCCAGCTATTCCACCGGTGGATGACCAGGCATAGTGCGGCCTGTTGTGCCCGGTGGCGGCTACGCCTTACCGGGCCTACATGAACGCGTAGGTCGGGTAAGGCGCAGCCGCCACCCGACATAAAAAAACGGGCCAACTGGCCCGTTTTTTACTGACTGTCTTTCTGGATCTTCTTAATGATGTTAGTGGTTGAACACCCGTCCTCAAAGTTGAGCACCATCACTTCACCGCCATTCGCCCAGACCTCTTCGCTACCTGCGATTTGCTCTGGCTTGTAATCACCGCCCTTCACCAGCAGGTCAGGCAGAATTCCGGCAATCAGGCGCTGCGGGGTGTCTTCTTCAAATGAGACCACCCAGTCCACCGCTTCCAGCGCGCCGAGTACTATCATGCGCTGCTCCAGCGGGTTCACCGGACGCGTTTCACCCTTCAGTCGTTTGGTTGAGGCATCGCTGTTGACCGCCACAATCAGGCGGTCGCCCAGCTTGCGCGCATTCGCCAGATACGAGACATGACCCGCATGCAGGATGTCGAACACGCCGTTCGTCATCACCACTTTTTCACCGCGTTTGCGCGCGGCGGCAACGGCCACTTTCAGCTCGTCTTCGGTCATGACGCCAAAGCCGGTATCCGCACGCCCACGCACCGCATTTTCCAGCTCGATTGGCGAAACGGTGGAGGTTCCGAGTTTACCGACGACCACGCCCGCCGCGGCGTTCGCGAAGTAGCACGCTTCTTCCAGGGAGTTCCCCGCCGCCAGCGTCGCCGCCAGCACGCCAATCACCGTATCACCGGCACCGGTCACGTCGTACACTTCCTGCGCCTGGGTTGGCATATGCAGCGGCGCCTTGCCCGGTTGCAGCAGCGTCATGCCCTGTTCGGAACGGGTCACCAGCAGCGCAGACAGCTCGAAATCAGCGATGATTTTCATGCCGCGCTCAACCAGCTCTTCTTCAGTTTTGCACTTGCCCGCCACCGCTTCGAACTCAGAGAGGTTGGGCGTCAGCAGGGTTGCGCCGCGATAGCGCTCGAAATCGGTGCCTTTCGGGTCGATCAGCACCGGAACGCTGGCTTTGCGCGCCAGCTGGATCATGGTCTGCACGCTCGCCAGCGCGCCTTTGGCATAATCAGACAGCACCAGCGCGCCGATATTGCCCAGCGCCTGGCTAATGCGCTCATGCAGCGGCTCAGGATCAACGCCTTCGAACCCTTCTTCAAAGTCGAGGCGGATCAGCTGCTGGTTACGCGACAGCACGCGCAGCTTGGTGATGGTTGGGTGGGTCGGAACAGAAACGAAGTCGCACTTCACGTTCACGTCCGCCAGCGACTGGCTCAGCGCACGCGCCGCATCGTCAATGCCGGTCAGGCCCACCAGACGCGAATGCGCGCCCAGCGAGGCTATGTTCATCGCCACGTTTGCCGCGCCGCCTGGACGTTCTTCAATGGTGTCGACCTTAACTACCGGCACCGGCGCTTCCGGAGAGATACGGCTGGTCGGCCCATACCAGTAGCGATCCAGCATCACATCCCCGACAACCATAACTCCAGCACGTTCAAACTCTGGCAGTGTTACTTTCATTCCTGACTCCAGAAAGATTCACAATTTGCGCGCGATAATATCACACTTGTTTTGTTACGCACGGTTCCACCAGCCACTTCTGCCAGCTTGCGGTCACCTGCGCGCGTTCATCGGTGAAACCGTCCAGCGCCACATGGCCCGGCTGTTCCTGTAAGGCCAGATGGTGCAGCTCGTCACGCAGCGTGGTGTAGGCGCGGGTTAATGCCTGCGCCTCCTGCTCATCCATAATGTCGTTCTGCGCCAGCAGTTCCAGTATGCGCACGTTATCCGACCAGCGGGTCAGCTTCGGCTTATCGTGCGCGTGCAACAGCACCAGATACTGAGTGATAAACTCAATATCGGTAATCCCGCCCTCATCAGCTTTGATATCAAAGCGATCGCGATGTTTGTTGCTAAGGTGCGCGCGCATTTTCTCACGCATTTCCCGCACTTCGGTTTGCAGCGTACAGCCTTCGCGCGGGGTCGTCATGACCGCCTTGCGGATCGCATCGAACTGCGTTTTGAGCTGCGGATCGCCGTACACCACGCGGGCGCGCACCAGCGCCTGATGCTCCCACGTCCAGGCTTCGTTCTTCTGATAGTCGGCGAAAGCCTCCGTGGAGGTAACCAGCATGCCTGCCGCGCCGGACGGGCGCAGACGCGCATCCACTTCATACAGAATGCCGGATGAGGTGCGAGTGCTGAACAGGTGCATGATGCGCTGGGCCAGGCGCAGGTAGAACTGCCGCCCGTCGATTTCGCGCTCGCCGTCGGTCATCACGTCAACCGGACAGTCGTGCAGGAAAATCAGATCCAGATCGGAGCTGTAGCCCAGCTCCCAGCCGCCCAGCTTGCCGTACCCCACCACCGCAAAACCGCGGCCTTCACGGTCAGCAAGGTGCTTCGGCTGCCCGTAGCGGGCCACCATCTGCACCCACGCCTGGTGGACCACCGCGTCGATGATCGCTTCCGCCAGCCAGGTTAAGTGATCGCTCACTTTCATTACCGGCAGGGTACCGGCGATATCTGCCGCCGCCACGCGCAACATCTGTGCCTGCTTAAACTGACGCAGCGCCTCAAGCTGTTGCTCTTCGTCCTCTTCCGGCACGCGCAGCAGATACTGACGCAGCTCGTCGCGGTAAGCATCCGTCGCCGTCGGCTGATAGAGCGTATTCGGGTCGAGCAGTTCGTCGAGCAGCAGCGGATAACGCGCCAGCTTGTTCGCCACCATCGGGGAGGCGGCGCAAAGGGAAATCAGATGCTTCAGCGCGCCGGGAAACTCACTTAACAGTTCAAGGTAGGTGGTACGCGTGACGATCCCGCTCAGGAGCGGCATCATGCGCGACAGCGGCACCGGCGCATCCTCGCGGGAGCAGACATCGCTCAGCAGATGCGGCATCAGATGATCCAGCACCTGACGACCGCGCGGGCCAATGGCGCGTTTGTTCAGTTCGAGGCGGAAGTCGGCGATTAACGCCACCACGCGATGGCGGGCATCGTCGCTTAAGTGCGCCAGCACCGGCGTGGTGTCATCTTCCTGAAGCGCGTCCTGCCACAGTTCGCGCCAGTGCTCGGAGAGCGCATCGTCCTGCGATTCACTTTCGTCGTCGCCGATCAGATCGTTAAAGATGCGGCGCACGCCCGCCATATGCGCTTCCAGCCGTTCCGTCAGCGCCGCCCAGTCATCCACCCGCATCCCCCAGGCCAGTCGCGCCCGGTTCAGCTCATCGCCCGGTAACGTCTGGGTCTGTTCGTCGTTGATACTTTGCAGCAGATTTTCCAGACGACGCAGGAAGAGATAAGCGTCACGCAGCGTTTGCGCATCGCCTTCCGGCAGCAGATGCAGCTGATCGATAGCGCTTAGCGTTGGCAGCAGCGAGCGGGATTGCAGAGAAGGTTCGCGCCCGCCGCGTATCAGCTGGAAGACCTGAACGATAAATTCGATCTCACGAATACCGCCCGCGCCGAGCTTGATGTTGTCCTTCAGGCCACGGCGACGCACCTCGCGGGCAATCATCCCTTTCATATTTCGCAGGGACTGGATCACGCTGAAGTCAATGTAGCGGCGGAACACGAACGGGCGCAGCATGGCGCGCAGCTCGTTGGCGTAGGCATCGTCGCTGTCGCCCATGATCCGCGCTTTGACCATCGCGTAACGCTCCCAGTCGCGCCCCTGCTCCTGGTAATAATCTTCCAGCGCGGCAAAGCTCAGCACCAGTGGCCCGCTGTCGCCAAACGGACGCAGACGCATATCCACGCGGTAGACAAAACCATCCTGGGTGGGCTGATCCAGCGCCTTAATCAGCCGTTGCCCCAGGCGGGTAAAGAACTGGGCGTTGTCCAGCTCGCGACGACCGCCGCGCGTGGAGCCGTTTTCCGGCCAGGCAAAAATCAGATCGATGTCTGAGGAAAAATTGAGCTCGCAGCCGCCCAGCTTGCCCATCCCCAGAATCAACAGCGGTTGCGGAACCCCGTCTTCGCTGCACGGCGTGCCCCACTCTTTACAGCAGGCGGCGTAGAGCCAATCCCGCGCGGCGACGATCAGCGTCTGCGCCAGCTCGCTCAACTGATGCAAGGTGCTCTCTTCACTCACCAGCTCCAGCGCCTGCGCCCAGGCAATGCGTACCATCACCCGGCGGCGGAACTGACGCAGAACGCGCATCAGCGTGGGTTCATCTGCCACCTCTGCCAGCGCGGTTTGCAGCCAGCCAGCATAATGCCGCCACTCGTCAGCCTGCGGCGGCGCGCTTTCCAGCGCTGCCAGCCAGTCCGGGTTAGCGCTGACGCTCTCCTGCACAAAATCACTGAACGTGAGCACGCTTTTCGCCTGCTCGCTTAACGATGACGCGGGTAACGACTCAGGCAGGCGTTCACAAACGGTCTGCCAGTGCTGCTGTAACTGCGAAGAAAGCGGCATATCAGGGGTTCCTTGCCAGAATTAACGTTTTCCGCTGTGCAGCCAGTACGGATCCTGCGAAATGGCCTCGTTGCGGAAATGCTCGATCTCAATCTGCTGACGGGTCTCGATGGCATGCTTAAGCCCCTGCCAGTTCTCCAGCCAGGCCTGCGCCTTCACGCCCTCATACGCACCTGACAGCAGCAACATGCTGTCGATGTTACGCGCCAGGCGGGGAAGTTGATCGCCATACTGGTCGCCCAGCGGATGCGCGAAGGTGGTTCGCAGCTCGGCCGCGTGACGGGAGAGGTGGATATCCGCAAAACGTTTGAAGTTTTCCGCGATTTTAGTCTGCCCTTTCGCATCGAGGAAAATGCGCCAGCCGCGCGTCACCAGAAATTCGGTCAACGCCAGTTTCGCGCTGGCGTTTTGCGAGCTGTAGATCGCCGTTTGTGCCGACACGTCAGAAAGCATCAGCGTTTCGGTTTGAGTGAGCAGATCACGTAAGTGAGCGCTGGCTTTACGCGGTACAATACCGCCGAACAGCGCCAGGGTATGACGCACCAGCCCCATAGCAGCGAGCACCTGTTTTTTGGCATTTTTCACGTTACGCGCCCACAGCTCCTCGTGGTACTGCCACTGAGAGAGCGCCAGCTCCAGCGCCGCTTCCATGCCCTGCTCAACGGAGGCTTTCGGCACAACGCGCAGAATCGGGGTTTCTCGCAGCACGCGCGGCGCATTCCCGGCGGCCAGGTGATAGCCGCGCGCCGCTTTACTCAGGCTGCCCTGACGCAGGCCAGGCTGGTTCACCAGCTTGTGCGCCAGCTTCAGCACGTCGCTCGCCTCGCCTTCCAGCAGTTCGAGTTCCAATTCGCAGATCGGCTCCTGCTCTTCACCCGCCTTAATTTCACCCCGATCAAACGCGATCTCAATGCGGCTCTTGCCTTCCGTCACCAGCCATTTCTCGCGCCAGAAATCGGTGCTGAACAGCGGTTGCGCCTCCGCCGACAGCGTTGCGGGCAGCGTCCCTTCCGGCCACACTTCCGCCGGAAAACGATCCAGCTCAAGTTCTGGCTTACTGATGTCGATATTGTATTCCGGACGCTGGTGCAAACCGCCCACCACGCGACCGGCGATTTTCATCGTCATCTCGTAGCGCCCGTTCGCACCACGGATGCGCAGGCCCATATCGTGGTTGCGCAGCCAGTTGTCCGGCGTTTCGTAATAGATGTTGAGCAGCTGTACGGGTTCATGGTGCTCGCCGGACAGCGTGTTCAGATGCTGGCGGAGCGCGTCAGCGCTGTCTTTTTCGACGATAAACTTTAATTCGATCTCTTGTGCCATAGCCTTGTACTTTTGCGTGCGTCACAGACGCGTCGATGAAGGCGAACTTCCTCGCCATTTGTTTGTCAGTACATAGTATTTTGCGCCAAATTGCCACGCAATGAGCAATTTGACGGGCGTAAAAGTTTAAAGCGGTGGAAATCATGACACAGATGATTCCGATTGATGATGAATCCTTTGCGTAGCGACACTGATACCACTACTATCGTTCCACTTTTTATGAAAATAACGACTGATATGCTTAAATTACGCCTGATTGGACTTACTTTACTCGCTTTTAGCGCCGCAACCGCGGTCCACGCTGAAGAGAAACGTTACGTTTCTGATGAACTGAATACCTGGGTACGCAGCGGCCCTGGAGACAATTATCGCCTCGTGGGTACGGTAAATGCCGGCGAGGAAGTGACTCTGCTGCAAACTAACGCAGACACCAATTACGGTCAGGTTCGTGACAGCTCTGGCCGCACCTCATGGATCCCGCTGAAAGAGCTAAGCACAGTGCCAAGCCTGCGCACCCGCGTGCCGGATCTGGAAAATCAGGTGAAAACCCTGACCGATAAGCTGAACAACATTGACGGTACCTGGAACCAGCGCACCGCAGAGATGCAGCAGAAAGTGGCGCAAAGCGACAGCGTGATCGCCGGTCTGAAAGACGAAAATCAGAAGCTGAAAAACGAGCTGATCGTCGCACAGAAGAAAGTAAACGCCGCTAATCTACAGCTGGATGACAAACAACGCACCATCATCATGCAGTGGTTTATGTATGGCGGCGGCGTACTGGGCGTCGGTCTGGTACTGGGTCTGGTGCTTCCTCACCTTATCCCAAGCCGTAAACGTAAAGACCGCTGGATGAACTAACTCGTCTTCTCTGCCACACTTACGTATCATCTTGCGAAAAGAGAAAACGGGAGTGTTGGCGTGAAGAGTTATCTGGTCGGTGGTGCGGTACGTGATGCGTTATTAGGTCTGCCGGTCAAAGATAAAGATTGGGTCGTGGTCGGTGCCACGCCCGAAGCGATGATTGACGCGGGCTACCAGCAGGTAGGCCGCGATTTTCCTGTGTTCCTCCATCCGAAAAGCCGGGAAGAGTACGCCCTGGCGCGTACCGAACGGAAATCGGGTTCTGGTTATACCGGCTTCACCTGCTATGCCGCGCCGGATGTCACGCTGGAGCAGGACTTACTGCGCCGCGATCTCACCATTAACGCCCTGGCGCAGGACGAAAACGGACATATCATCGACGCCTACGGCGGCCAGAACGATCTGCGCGATCGTCTTTTACGCCATATTTCCCCCGCCTTTTCTGAAGATCCGCTTCGCGTACTGCGCGTGGCGCGTTTTGCCGCCCGTTATGCCCATCTGAGCTTCCGTATCGCCGACGAGACGATGGCGCTGATGACGGCCATGACCGACGCGGGCGAGCTGGAACACCTGACGCCAGAACGCGTCTGGAAAGAGACCGAAAACGCCCTGACTACCCGTAATCCACAGGTCTTTTTCCAGGTTCTGCGCGACTGCGGGGCGCTGAAAGTGCTGTTCCCGGAAATAGACGCGCTGTTTGGCGTGCCCGCCCCGGCGAAATGGCACCCGGAAATTGATACCGGCATTCACACTCTGATGACCCTGAGCATGGCCGCCATGCTCAGCCCTGAAGTGGACGTGCGCTTTTCCACCCTCTGCCATGACCTCGGCAAGGGGTTAACGCCAAAGGAGTTGTGGCCACGCCACCACGGGCACGGTCCGGCTGGCGTAAAGCTGGTTGAAGGGCTTTGCCAGCGCCTGCGCGTGCCGAATGACATTCGCGATCTGGCAAAACTGGTCGCCGAGTTCCACGACCTGATCCACACCTTCCCGATCCTGAAACCCGCCACCATCGTCAGGCTGTTCGATAACATCGACGCCTGGCGCAAGCCGCAGCGCGTGGAGCAAATTGCGCTGACCAGCGAAGCGGACGTGCGCGGCCGTACCGGGTTTGAAGCGTCCGATTATCCGCAGGGTCGTTTGCTGCGCGAGGCGTGGGAAATCGCAAAAGCGGTGCCAACGAAAGAGGTGGTGGAGGCAGGGTTTAAAGGCCCGGAGATCCGCGAAGAGCTGACGAAACGGCGGATTGATGCGGTTGCGGCGTGGAAGGAAAAACGTTGCCCTCAGCCGAAAGACTGAGGGCGGTCGGTCATCAGAAGAAGACCACGTACACGGCAGCCGCGACGATAAAGCGGTAGATCGCGAACGGAATAAACGAGATACGCTTAATCAGTTGCAGGAAGGTTTTGATGGCAATCAGCGCCACGATAAAGGCGGTGATAAAGCCCACGGCGAACATCGGAATGTCGCCTACGGTCAGGAAGCCGATGCTTTTGTAGAGATCCAGTGCGGTGGCGCCCATCATCATCGGTACCGCCAGCAGGAACGAGAACTCAGACGCCGCGTAACGGCTCACGCCCATCAGCATCCCGCCGGAAATGGTTGCCCCTGAACGGGAGAAGCCCGGCCACAGCGCCAGACACTGGAAGCAGCCAATCATAAACGCCTGGCGATACGTCATATCGTCCAGACCTTCTGCACGCGGGGTTTTTGGCTTCAGCACTTCGGCGGCAATCAGCAGGAAGCCGCCGACAACCAGCGCGTACATCACGTTAATCGGGTTGAAAAGCGATTTTATGGTGTCGTGGAACACCAGCCCCAGCACCACCGCCGGGATCATCCCCAGCAGAATATGAATCAGCGTCAGGCGCCCCTTGCCCTCTCCTTCACGCTGCGGTAAACGCCCGAAGTGGATGCCGATCAGACCAAACAGACGACGCCAGAACATGACGACCACCGCCAGAATAGAGCCCAGCTGAATCACCACCTCAAACGTCTTTGCGGTATCGCCTTCAAAGCCCAGGAGATGGCCAACGATAATCATATGGCCCGTACTGGACACCGGCAAAAACTCCGTCAATCCTTCGACCACACCCAGAATTGCCGCCACCAGCAGCGAGTGCATATCGCTCATCTATAAACCCCTAAAAAGATATAAAAAAACGGTGTCCCACGCGGACAACCGTGAAAGATACAGCTTTAAGACCGATATAACCTAAAATGGTTTAGCTATTATGACGTTAAATCTTTTTCTTTCAGATTTGTGCCACGCTCAATGATGACGCCCACGTTGGCGGCGCGCGCCACCGCGCCCGGCTTGCTTAGTTTGATGCGCACCCACGGGGAGTTAAATTTGCTCAGTAGCAGGTCCGCTACCTCTTCCGCCACGCGTTCCACCAGCGCAAAACGTTGTCCTTCCACGTGGCCGATGACCGCTTCACTGATGTCGGCGTAGCTCAGACAGTCATTCACATCATCGCTTTTTGCTGACTTGCGGTTATCCCAGCCCATTTCGATATCGAACACCAGTTTCTGCTCGATGGTCTGTTCCCAGTCGTAAACACCAATTGTGGTGATTACCGAAAGTTGCTCTATAAATACAATATCCATCACGACCTGCCTGCTTTTTGGCTAAACCGGATACCACTTCCGGCGAATTATGCGTATTATCCACAGATGCTGAGAATACAGATACATTTTCAAAACGGAACAGCGTTATGAGTGCAATCGCGCCTGGAATGATTATCCTCGCCTACCTTTGCGGCTCAATCTCCAGCGCCATTCTGGTCTGCCGCATCGCCGGGTTGCCTGACCCGCGTGAAAGTGGTTCCGGGAATCCGGGGGCGACCAATGTACTACGAATTGGCGGCAAGGGAGCAGCCGTAGCGGTTTTGATTTTTGATGTTCTGAAAGGAATGCTCCCCGTCTGGGGTGCGTATGCGCTGGGCGTCACACCCTTCTGGCTGGGGCTGATTGCTATCGCCGCCTGCGTCGGCCATATCTGGCCCGTTTTCTTTGGTTTTAAAGGCGGTAAAGGCGTTGCAACCGCGTTTGGCGCGATTGCGCCGATCGGCTGGGATCTCACTGGCGTGATGGCGGGCACCTGGCTGCTGACCATCCTGCTGAGCGGCTATTCATCGCTGGGTGCCATCGTCAGCGCGCTGATCGCTCCGTTTTATGTCTGGTGGTTCAAACCGCAGTTTACCTTCCCGGTATCGATGCTCTCGTGCCTGATCCTGCTGCGTCATCATGACAACATTCAGCGCCTGTGGCGTCGCCAGGAAACCAAAATCTGGACGAAGCTCAAGCGTAAAAAGAAAGACGCTCAGTAAACCGTTCGTTATGCCTTATAACCAAATGTGATTTTTGTCCCCTTCTGCCTGTGGTAACTGTTAGGTACACAACACAACCACATAAAAGAAAATGGCAGAAATCACAGACACAACTCCCCTCCCAACGGCAGGAAACACCCCGGATGGCGACATCAAGTGGGTACGCAGCGCATCGGACGTTTCACGTCTCGTTAATGACGGCTCTCAGGGCCGGGCCAATGCCCGCATCGTGGTCGGTATCGCGCTCGGGGGAATTTTTCTCGATGCCTACGATCTCGGCGCGCTGGCATTCGGCATCAAAGACATCACCCGCGAATTTAACCTGACGCCCGCTGGTACCGGCATGGTGGCTTCAGCCATTACCTTTGGTGCCATTGTCGGGGCGCTGCTTGGCGGCTATCTTACGGATAAAATCGGGCGCTACCGCGTCTTTATGGCCGACATGGTGTTCTTTGTCGTCGCCGCTATCGCCTGTGCGCTGGCTCCGAACGAATATGTGCTGGCGGGCGCACGCTTTGTGATGGGTCTTGGCGTCGGGATCGACCTTCCCGTGGCGATGGCGTTTCTCAGCGAGTTCGCCAGGCTGAAAGGCCCGGGGAATAAAGCCTCCAGCGTGGCAATGTGGTGCCCCACCTGGTATGCGGCCATCAGCATCTCTTATCTTCTGGTGCTCTTCTTCTACGCCGTGCTGCCGGAAGGCCACAGCGACTGGCTCTGGCGTCTGATCCTTGGCTTCGGCGCGGTGCCCGCGCTGGTGATTATCGCCATCCGCAGCCGCTATATGAGCGAATCCCCGGTCTGGGCGGCGAATCAGGGCAATCTGAAGGAGGCGGCGTCCATCCTGCGGCAGTCGTACAACATTAATGCCCACGTGCCGCAGGATGCGCTTGACCAGCCCGCGCCGGTGGTCAATAAGGCAAAATGGTCGAACTACCTGAACCTGTTCCGCGGTATCTATCTGCGGCGTACCACGCTCGCCACGCTGCTGTCAGTCGTCTCCTCGTTCGCCTATAACGCCGTAGCCTTTGGCCTGCCGGTGATCATCTCCAGCTTCTTTGTGCAGTCGATGCTGACCACCATTCTGATCTCGCTGGCGCTTAATCTGCTGTTCGCGTTTGTCGGCGGGCTGCTGGCGGTGCGCTATGTTCCGCGCTTCGGCGCATGGCGGATGTCACTGGCGGGTTATGCGTGCCAGCTGGCGGCGCTGCTCGGCCTGGCGCTGATTGGCCGCCCTGACGGGTCCACGGAAGGCGTGGTCGCCGTAGCGATGCTGGCGCTGTTCCTGTTTGGCCAAGGTTTTGGTCCGGGTGCGCACACCATGACGTTTGCCTCTCTGAGCTACCCGACCTCGCTGCGCGGCGTGGGCGTGGGGCTTAACCAGACGCTGATGCGCAGCAGTTCAACGCTATCACTGTTTCTGTTCCCGCTGCTGGTCGCCTCGCTGGATACCGCCGTGTTCTGGGTGATTGCGCTGGCGCCGTTTATCGGTCTGGCGTCGCTGCTGGCGATCCGCTGGGAGCCTTCGGGGTATGATGTGGATGCAGAGGATTATCGCTAGCCTTTCTTGCCGGGTGGCGCTGCGCTTACCCAGCCTACATTACTGAAACCGGCTCACATGAGCCGGTTTTTTTATCCATAAGCGACTCATATGACAGCCTTCATTTCCGCCAGGGCATACTGAAACGTACCCCGATAGTGCGGAAGTGGAAGCACCATGTTAGCAACTCAGGTCACTGATAATTCATACAAAGGCTGGCAGGCCTCGCTTGCCCTCCAGTTTTGTCATACCCCTGAGAAAACCCTCCTCCATTCCGCGCGTCACACCGGGCCGCTCACCGTTCAGCGCCCGTTTTACCCTGAAGGCGAGACCTGCCATCTTTACCTGCTGCATCCGCCAGGCGGGATTGTGGGCGGGGATACGCTGGATATTTCCGTGCGGCTCGACGCCAAAAGCCATGCCCTCATCACCATGCCCGGCGCCAGCAAGTTCTATCGCAGCAGCGGCCCGCAGGCCTGTCTGAATCAGCATTTTTACCTCGACGAAGAGGCCACGCTGGAGTGGCTGCCGCAGGACACCATAATTTTCCCCGGCGCTAACGCCGCGCTGCGTTCCGTCTTCCACCTTAAGGCCACCAGCACGCTGCTGGCGTGGGAGCTGTACTGTCTGGGCCGTCCGGTGATAAACGAATCCTTCAGCCACGGCACGCTGGAGAGCCGCCTTGAGGTGTGGGTGGATGGCGAGCCGCGTCTGATTGAGCGACTGCATCTTAGCGATGGCGATCTGTCGCCCGTCGCAGGCCATCCGTGGGTCGGCACGCTGCTGTTCTACCCGGCCCGGGAAGCTCATCTTGATACAGTGCGCGAGCGGCTCGCCCCACTGGAAAACTTTGGCGGGGCGACGCTCACCGACGACCTGCTGTCGGTGCGTTTTCTCTCCCACGACAACCTCATTTGCCAGCGGGTGATGCGCGATATCTGGCAGTCGCTTCGCCCGCTTTTAACCCCCAAAACCGCCTGTTCGCCGCGTATCTGGCAGACATAAGAGAAACACTATGGAACTGACTCCCAGAGAAAAAGACAAGCTGTTGCTGTTCACCGCCGCGCTGGTTGCCGAACGCCGCCTCGCGCGCGGGGTAAAGCTCAACTACCCGGAATCGGTCGCGCTGATCAGCGCCTTTATTATGGAAGGCGCGCGCGATGGCGAAACCGTCGCCTCGCTGATGGAAGCCGGCCGCCACGTCCTGACGCGCGATCAGGTGATGGAGGGCGTGCCGGAGATGATCCCGGATATCCAGGTGGAAGCCACCTTCCCGGATGGATCCAAGCTCGTCACCGTCCACAATCCGATCGTGTAAGGAGCGCGTGATGATCCCAGGCGAATACCGGATCCAGTCCGGCAACATTGCGCTCAACGTCGGGCGCGAAACCCGAAGTGTGATCGTGGAAAACCACGGCGACAGGCCGATCCAGGTCGGCTCGCATTACCACTTTTACGAGGTCAACCCGGCGTTGAAATTCGATCGCGAAGCCACCCGAGGCTACCGACTCAACATCCCGGCCGGTACTGCCGTGCGCTTCGAGCCCGGCCAGAAGCGGGAAGTGGCGCTGGTGCAGGTGACGGGCGCGCAGCGCATTTTTGGTTTTCGCGGCGAGGTCATGGGCGAGGTGAAACATGGCTGAGATTTCACGCCAGGCGTATGCCGATATGTTCGGCCCCACTACCGGGGATAAAGTGCGGCTGGCCGACAGCGAGCTGTGGATCGAAGTGGAAAACGATCTCACGATCTACGGCGAAGAGGTTAAATTCGGCGGCGGAAAAGTGATCCGCGACGGCATGGGACAGGGGCAGATGACCGCAGACGACTGCGTGGATATGGTGCTCACCAACGCGCTGATCGTCGATCACTGGGGGATCGTGAAAGCGGATATCGGCGTAAAAGATGGGCGGATCTTCGCCGTCGGCAAAGCCGGAAACCCGGACATTCAGCCCGGCGTGACGATCCCGATTGGCGCGGCAACGGAGGTGATCGCCGCAGAAGGGAAGATCGTCACCGCTGGCGGGATCGACACCCACATCCACTGGATCTGTCCGCAGCAGGCGGAAGAGGCGCTGGTCTCCGGCGTCACCACCATGATCGGCGGCGGCACCGGCCCTGCGGCAGGTACAAACGCCACCACCTGCACGCCGGGGCCGTGGTATATCGCCCGCATGTTGCAGGCCGCCGATACGCTGCCGGTGAATATTGGCCTGCTGGGCAAAGGGAACGGTTCAAACCCGGACGCGCTGCGCGAGCAGATCGCGGCTGGCGCCATCGGGCTTAAGATCCACGAAGACTGGGGCGCGACGCCTGCGGCAATCAACTGCTCGCTGGAGGTCGCTGAAGAGATGGATATTCAGGTGGCGCTACACAGCGACACGCTGAACGAGTCCGGTTTTGTCGAAGACACGCTGGCTGCCATCGCCGGGCGCACCATCCACACCTTCCACACCGAAGGGGCGGGCGGCGGCCATGCGCCGGATATCATCACCGCCTGCGCGCACCCGAATATTTTGCCCTCCTCCACCAACCCGACGCTGCCCTACACGGTGAATACCATCGACGAGCATCTGGACATGCTGATGGTCTGTCACCATCTCGACCCGGATATCGCCGAGGACGTGGCATTTGCGGAATCCCGTATTCGTCGGGAAACCATCGCCGCCGAAGACGTGCTGCACGATATCGGCGCGTTCTCGCTCACCTCGTCAGATTCACAGGCCATGGGCCGCGTGGGGGAAGTGATTATCCGCACCTGGCAGGTGGCGCACCGCATGAAGGTGCAGCGCGGCGCATTGCCGGAAGAGACAGGCGAGAACGACAACTTCCGCGTGAAGCGCTATGTCGCCAAATACACCATTAATCCGGCTCTTACCCACGGCATCGCCCATGAGGTCGGTTCTATTGAGGCGGGCAAGCTGGCGGATCTGGTGGTCTGGTCCCCCGCTTTCTTTGGCGTCAAACCGGCCACCATCGTCAAAGGCGGGATGATCGCCTGCGCGCCGATGGGCGACATCAACGCCTCGATCCCCACGCCGCAGCCGGTGCATTACCGCCCGATGTTTGGTGCACTTGGTGCCGCACGCCACGCCACGCGGCTAACGTTTGTCTCGCAGGCCGCTGATGTCAGCGGCATTCCGCAGCGGCTCGGATTGCAAAGCGCCACCGCGGTGGTGAAAGGCTGCCGGACGGTGAAAAAGGCCGACATGATCCACAACGATTTACAGCCGAATATCACCGTTGACTCGCAAACCTATGAGGTTCGCGTCGACGGCGAATTGATCACCAGCGAACCGGCAGAAGTTTTGCCGATGGCGCAACGCTATTTTCTGTTTTGAGGAGTGATGATGATTTATTTAACCCAACGCCTGGACCACGCGCACCCAATTACCGCCAGCGTCACGCTGCCGATTGACGTGCGGGTAAAAAGCCGCGCCCGCGTGGCGCTGAACGACGGCCGCGAAGCCGGGCTAATGCTGCCGCGCGGCCTGCTGCTGCGCGGGGGCGACCTGCTGACTACCGACGACGGCAGCGAAGTGATCGAAGTGATCGCCGCCCCGGAGTCGGTTTCCGTGGTGCGCTGCGCCGACCCGTTCCTGCTCGCCCGCGCCTGTTATCACCTGGGCAACCGCCACGTGCCGCTGCAAATCATGCCCGGCGAACTGCGCTACCACCACGATCACGTTCTCGACGACATGCTACGTCAGTTCGGGCTGGAGGTGACCTTCGCCAGCCTGCCCTTTGAACCGGAAGCGGGCGCTTACACCAGCGATGCCCACAGCCATGACCACTCCCACGCTCATTCACATTAAGGACTCATCATGCGTAAGTATTTGCCGTTGTTTCTGCTGGCCTTTTCCGTTCCGGCGCTTGCCCATCCCGGTCACGGGACCGACAGCTTTCAGGCAGGTTTTCTCCATCCGCTGACCGGGCTGGATCACCTGCTGATGCTGACGGGGGCTGGCGTGCTGTCCGCCCTGAGCGGCCGCAAGCTACTGCTGCCGTTAGCAACGCTCGGCATGATGCTTGCTGGCGCCGTTGCGGGCAGCCTGCTCGGCGGCTTTAGCGGCATGGAGATGCTGATTATCGCCTCGCTGGCGGTCTGCGGCGTGATGATGTTTAAGACTGAAAATCGCCTGCTGCTGGCAGTGCCAGCCCTGGCGATGTTCCACGGCTGGGCGCACGGCGTGGAGATGTCCGGCCACAGCTTCTGGCTCTTTACCAGCGGATTTATGTTAGCCAGTGCCACGGTGCTGTGCGCCAGCTTCGCGGCAGGGCTGCTGCTGCGCCGTCACGACGGCCTGCGTAAAACCTTCGGCGGCGGGCTGATCGTCTCTGCCCTGCTGGCGTTGATGAGCTGATGGAGCATGCCCGCCAGCGGCTGCGCCTGATGCAGCTCTCCAGCAGTAGCCTGCCGGTCGGATCGTATACCTGGTCACAGGGGCTGGAGTGGGCTGTCGAGGCCGGGTGGATCACGGACGCTGAGGCCTTCAGGCGCTGGCAGATCCAGCAGATGGAGCAGAGCTTTTTCTGCGTCGACCTGCCGCTGTTTATCCGCCTGTACTGTGCCTGCGAGCAGCAGGACGTCGCGGCAGCAAAACGCTGGACGGCATACCTCCTCGCCTGTCGGGAAACGCGCGAACTGCGCGAGGAAGAACGCAACCGCGGCGCGGCCTTTACGCGCCTGGTTAAAAGCTGGGAACCCGCCTGCCCGGCAGAATGGCTGCCGCTGTTGATGCAGAGCCAGCTCGGCGGTATGGCGTGGCTCGGCGTGCGCTGGGGCATTAGCGCGCGCGAGCTGGCGCTGAGCCTCGGCTACAGCTGGATTGAGAGCGCGGTGATGGCGGGCGTCAAGCTGGTGCCGTTTGGGCAGCAGGCCGCACAACAGCTGATTATCGACCTGAGCGACCATTTTGCCGCCGGGTTTGAACAGGCATTTTTACGTGGCGACGACGCGCTGGGGGCAGCTACACCGCTGTCCGCCATCGCCTCCGCACGCCACGAAACCCAATATTCACGACTATTCCGTTCCTGAGGAGTCAATATGGCTGATTACAAACATCCCCTGCGCGTTGGCGTGGGCGGCCCGGTAGGGTCGGGCAAAACCGCCCTGCTGGAAGCGCTCTGCAAGGCGATGCGCGACACCTATCATCTTGCGGTGGTGACTAACGATATCTACACCAAAGAGGATCAGCGCATCCTGACCGAGGCGGGTGCGCTTGAGCCAGAGCGCATCGTAGGGGTGGAAACGGGCGGCTGTCCGCACACCGCCATCCGCGAAGATGCCTCAATGAACCTGGCAGCGGTGGAAGCCTTGAGCGAGAAGTTCGGCAATCTGGATCTGATCTTCGTCGAAAGCGGCGGGGATAACCTGAGCGCGACCTTCAGCCCGGAGCTGGCGGACCTCACCATCTACGTGATCGACGTGGCCGAAGGGGAAAAAATCCCGCGCAAGGGCGGGCCGGGGATCACCAAATCCGATTTTCTGGTGATCAATAAAACCGACCTCGCGCCGTACGTGGGGGCGTCGCTGGAGGTAATGGAGCGCGACACTAATCGCATGCGCGGCGAGCGTCCGTGGACCTTTACCAACCTGAAGGCGGGTGACGGGCTGGCGACGATTATTGCGTTTCTGGAAGAGAAAGGGATGCTGCGGATGTAGTGCGGTTTATTGCCGGGTGGCGGCTTCGCCTGACCCGGCCTACGATTTTTGCAGACCCGGTAAGCGCAGCGCCACCGGGCAAAAGACTTACGCCTCAGGCAGCTCCGCCAGCGGCCAGCGCGGACGCACGGACACGCTCAGGTCAGCCGTGGCGCCAGCGTTCAGGCGCACCATCCCGGCGTAGGCGATCATCGCCCCGTTATCGGTACAAAATTCCGGACGCGCGTAGAACACTTCCCCACGACGCTTTTGCATCATTTCGGCAAGCTTCGCGCGCAGCGTACGGTTGGCGCTCACGCCACCGGCCATCACCAGGCGCTTAAAGCCCGTCTGATCCAGCGCACGCTTGCACTTGATCATCAGCGTATCCACCACCGCATCTTCGAACGCGCGGGCGATGTCGGCACGCGTCTGCTCGCTGTCGTCGTTATTGCGAATGGTGTTCGCCGCGAAGGTTTTCAGACCGGAGAAACTAAAATCCAGCCCCGGACGATCGGTCATCGGACGCGGGAAGACAAAGCGCCCTTCCGTTCCCTGCGCGGCCATTTTCGACAGCATCGGGCCGCCAGGATAATCCAGGCCAAGCAGCTTGGCAGTTTTGTCGAAGGCTTCACCGGCCGCGTCGTCGATTGATTCGCCCAGCAGCTCATACTTGCCAATGCCCGTTACGCTAATCAGCTGCGTATGACCGCCGGAGACCAGCAGCGCCACAAACGGGAACGCTGGCGGATTGGCTTCCAGCATCGGAGCCAGAAGATGTCCTTCCATATGGTGAACCGGAATGGCCGGAACGTCCCACGCGAAGGCCAGCGAACGCCCTACCGTTGCGCCGACCAGCAGCGCGCCAACCAGGCCCGGTCCTGCAGTATAGGCCACGGCATCAATATCTTTTGCACTTAACCCGGCCTCTTTCAGTGCCGCCTTAATCAGGGGAGCCGTTTTACGCACGTGGTCACGAGAGGCCAGTTCAGGCACGACGCCGCCGTAGTCAGCGTGCAATTTCACCTGACTATACAGTTGGTTGGCCAGAAGCCCTTTTTCGTCGTCGTAAATCGCGATGCCGGTTTCATCGCAGGATGTTTCAATACCCAGTACACGCATGACTTGTTTTACCTCGTTTCAGTACCGCGCAGTGTAGAGCCTGGGCGGGTTGATGTAAAACTTTGTTCGCCCCAGGAAGAAGCCTCGTGTATACTCTTCCCCCTTATAAAAGTCCCTTTCAAAATCGCATCGGTGCTTTACAAAGCAGCAGCATTTGCAGTAAAATTCCGCACCATTTTGAAATAAGCTGGCGTTGATGCCAGCGGCAAACCGAATTTATTAAAGGTGAGAGTTACATGCCGGTAATTAAAGTACGTGAAAACGAGCCGTTCGACGTAGCACTGCGTCGCTTCAAACGTTCATGCGAGAAAGCAGGTGTTCTGGCTGAAGTTCGTCGTCGTGAGTTTTATGAAAAACCAACGACCGAACGTAAGCGCGCTAAAGCTTCCGCTGTGAAACGTCACGCGAAGAAACTGGCTCGCGAAAACGCACGCCGTACTCGTCTGTACTAATCTGTTGAGGGCCACAGCCCTCAATTGACAGACAGAGTTGTAGTCGTAAGGCCGTGCTTCCGGAAGGAATGCGCGGCTTGTTTTCGTTTATAAGTCGCTTAAATTTTTGGGGCATATGGCCGGAAGAATCCCACGCGTTTTCATCAATGACCTGCTTGCCAGAACCGACATCGTCGATCTCATCGACGCGCGGGTGAAGCTAAAAAAGCAGGGCAAGAACTACCATGCGTGCTGTCCGTTCCATAACGAAAAAACCCCCTCTTTCACCGTAAACGGTGAAAAGCAGTTCTACCATTGCTTCGGCTGTGGCGCACACGGTAATGCCGTCGATTTTTTGATGAACTACGATAAGCTCGAGTTCGTTGAAACCGTCGAAGAGCTGGCGGCGATGCATAACCTTGAAGTGCCGTATGAAGCAGGCAGTGGGCCAAGTCAGATCGAGCGCCATCAGCGGCAAACGCTATATCAGTTGATGGATGGCCTGAATTCGTTTTACCAACAGTCTCTTAAGCACTCTGCGGCTGAGCCTGCGCGTCAGTATCTGAACAAGCGCGGACTGAGCGACGATGTGATTGCGCGTTTCGCTATTGGTTACGCCCCGCCCGGCTGGGACAACGTGTTAAAGCGTTTTGGCGGCAATAGCGAAGATCGTAAATCCCTCATCGACGCAGGCATGCTGGTCACCAACGACCAGGGACGAAGCTACGACCGCTTCCGTGAACGGGTGATGTTCCCGATCCGCGACAAGCGTGGCCGGGTGATAGGTTTTGGTGGTCGCGTGCTGGGTGATGCCCTGCCGAAATACCTTAACTCCCCGGAAACCGATATTTTCCATAAGGGCCGCCAGCTTTACGGTCTTTATGAGGCACAGCAGGATAATGCGGAACCTCCGCGTCTTCTGGTCGTCGAAGGCTATATGGATGTTGTTGCGCTGGCGCAGTACGACATTAACTATGCCGTTGCGTCGCTGGGAACGTCCACCACGGCGGACCATATCCAGTTGCTGTTCCGCGTCACCAACAACGTGATTTGCTGTTACGACGGTGACCGCGCAGGACGCGACGCCGCCTGGCGAGCGCTGGAAACCGCGTTGCCGTATATGACCGACGGGCGTCAGCTACGCTTTATGTTCCTGCCCGACGGTGAAGACCCGGATACGCTGGTGCGTAAAGAGGGCAAAGCGGCATTTGAAGCGCGGATGGAGCAGGCACAGCCGCTCTCCACGTTTCTGTTTAACAGCCTGATGCCGCAGGTGGATTTGAGTACCCCTGACGGGCGCGCGCAGCTCAGCACGTTGGCGTTGCCGTTAATCAGCCAGGTGCCCGGCGAAACGCTGCGCATCTATCTGCGTCAGGAGTTAGGCAACAAGCTCGGCATTCTGGATGACAGCCAGCTTGAACGTTTAATGCCTAAACAGGCTGAAAACGGCACGGTACGCCCCGCGCCTCAGCTAAAACGCACAACCATGCGTATACTGATAGGGTTGCTGGTGCAAAACCCCGAACTTGCTCCGCAAGTGCCGTCACTGGCGGGTTTGAACCACGAAAAATTGCCCGGACTTGGCTTATTTTCAGAATTGGTCAACACTTGTTTGTCGCAGCCAGGTCTGACCACCGGACAACTTTTAGAGCATTATCGCGGCACAAAAGAGGCCGCTACCCTTGAAAAACTGTCGATGTGGGACGATATAGCAGATAAGGATATCGCAGAAAAAACGTTCACCGACTCACTCAACCATATGTTTGATTCGATGCTTGAGTTGCGCCAGGAAGAGTTGATAGCTCGCGAGCGCACCCATGGCTTAAGCAGCGAAGAACGCCGGGAGCTCTGGATGATTAACCAGGAACTGGCGAAGAAATAAAAAATTTAACGGCTTAAGTGCCGAATATCGATCGGGAAGCCCCCGGCAGCCGCACTGAGAGGCAGCGGCAAAAATATAAGTACGCCCTCGCTTTAAAGGTTGGCAGCCCTATCGCCGACACCAATCAAACGAATTAAGTGTGGATACCGTCTTATGGAGCAAAACCCGCAGTCACAGCTGAAACTTCTTGTCCAACGCGGTAAGGAGCAAGGCTATCTGACCTATGCCGAGGTCAATGACCATCTGCCGGAAGATATCGTCGATTCAGATCAGATCGAAGATATCATCCAAATGATCAATGACATGGGCATTCAGGTGATGGAAGAAGCACCGGATGCCGATGATCTGTTGCTGGCTGAAACCTCCAACAACACTGACGAAGATGCGGAAGAAGCTGCTGCACAGGTACTGTCCAGCGTGGAATCTGAAATCGGGCGTACCACTGACCCGGTCCGCATGTACATGCGTGAAATGGGTACCGTTGAACTGTTGACCCGCGAAGGCGAAATTGACATCGCAAAACGCATCGAAGACGGGATCAACCAGGTTCAGTGCTCTGTTGCCGAATACCCGGAAGCGATTACCTATCTGCTGGAGCAGTACGATCGCGTTGAAGCGGAAGAAGCGCGTCTGTCCGATCTGATCACTGGCTTTGTCGACCCGAACGCTGAAGAAGATATGGCGCCAACCGCCACTCACGTCGGTTCTGAGCTGTCTCAGGAAGAGATGGATGACGACGAAGACGAAGATGAAGAAGAAGACGACGACAGCAGCGACGACGACAACAGCATCGACCCTGAACTGGCGCGCGAGAAGTTTGCCGAGCTGCGTACTCAGTACGAAGTGACGCGTGACACCATCAAAGCGAAAGGCCGCAGCCATGCTGCCGCTCAGGAAGAGATCCTGAAGCTGTCGGAAGTGTTCAAACAGTTCCGCCTGGTGCCAAAACAGTTCGACTACCTGGTGAACAGCATGCGCGTGATGATGGATCGCGTACGTACCCAGGAACGTATCATCATGAAGCTGTGTGTTGAACAGTGCAAAATGCCGAAGAAGAATTTCATCACCCTCTTCACCGGCAATGAAACCAGCGAAACCTGGTTCAACGCCGCTATCGCGATGAACAAGCCGTGGTCTGAAAAGCTGCACGACGTGAAAGAAGACGTACAGCGCGGCCTGCAAAAGCTGCATCAGATTGAAGAAGAGACCGGCCTGACCATCGAGCAGGTGAAAGACATCAACCGTCGTATGTCCATCGGTGAAGCAAAAGCTCGCCGTGCGAAGAAAGAGATGGTTGAAGCGAACTTACGTCTGGTTATCTCTATCGCCAAGAAATACACCAACCGTGGCCTGCAGTTCCTGGATCTGATTCAGGAAGGCAACATCGGTCTGATGAAAGCGGTAGATAAGTTTGAATACCGTCGTGGTTACAAGTTCTCCACCTATGCTACCTGGTGGATCCGTCAGGCGATCACCCGCTCTATCGCAGACCAGGCGCGCACCATCCGTATTCCGGTGCATATGATTGAGACCATCAACAAGCTCAACCGTATTTCTCGCCAGATGTTGCAGGAGATGGGTCGCGAGCCGACGCCGGAAGAGCTGGCTGAACGCATGCTGATGCCGGAAGACAAGATCCGTAAAGTGCTGAAAATCGCTAAAGAGCCAATCTCCATGGAAACACCAATTGGTGATGATGAAGATTCGCATCTGGGTGATTTCATCGAGGATACTACCCTCGAGCTGCCGCTGGACTCTGCCACCACCGAGAGCCTGCGTGCCGCTACGCACGACGTGCTGGCTGGCCTGACCGCCCGTGAAGCGAAAGTGCTGCGTATGCGTTTCGGTATCGATATGAACACCGACCACACGCTGGAAGAAGTGGGTAAACAGTTTGACGTGACCCGCGAACGTATCCGTCAGATCGAAGCGAAGGCGCTGCGTAAGCTGCGCCATCCGAGCCGCTCTGAAGTGCTGCGTAGCTTCCTGGACGACTAACCCATGTAAACAGCAAAAAGCTCCCAATCGGGAGCTTTTTTTGTTTATTCCCTCTCCCTGTGGGAGAGGGTCAGGGTGAGGGTGAGGGCATCAGGCCGCAGAGGAGCTAAAGCCCCCTCACCACCAGCGCCTCATCAAGTTCCCGATACGCCTCCACCAGCTTGTCCAGCGTCGCCCTGTTCAGCCCGCTCGGATTCGGCAACACCCACACCTGCGTTACGCCAATGGTAATGTTCTGCTTACCCCACTTCGCACCGCGCTGGCTGAACGCCTGCTCGTAGGCCTGCTTGCCGAGGATCGCCAGCGCCGCGGGCTGGTAGTCTTCAATCTTCTTCACCAATTCCCGCCCGCCAGTACGCAGCTCATGCAGATTTACTTCGCTCGCCTGCACCGTTGGACGCTCGACCAGCATGGTGATGCCACAGCGCGTATCCAGCAGCTGCTGCTCTTCTTCCGGCTTAAGCTGTTTGTCGGTAAAACCGGCCTGGTGGATCACCTTCCAGAAGCGATTTCCCGGATGAGCAAAGTGAAAACCGGTGTGCGCCGAGGACTTGCCTGGGTTGATTCCGCAGAACACCACCCGCAGGCCAGGGGCCAGAATATCGTTGATCATCTCTACTCCTGTCTATGCATCTTAAGATAAGTATAAAGGATTGATTATGCGTTGTTTATAAAAACAGCAGGCAGGTGTGAATGGCTGGATTGCTGAGGTGAGTTACTTTATAATTCACCGCCACGGCCCCTTAGCTCAGTGGTTAGAGCAGGCGACTCATAATCGCTTGGTCGCTGGTTCAAGTCCAGCAGGGGCCACCAAATTTTAGCTTTAGAATCATCCCGTTAAGCCACTCAATTGAGTGGCTTTTTTGTTGTCTGAATTTTAAGTGGCGATGAAATGGCGGTAAATTTTTAACACGACTTTCCTCGGCGCATAAAAAAACCCGCACAGGGCGGGCACTTAGCAGGAATTTATCACAGCCATAATGGCCGCTGACCACCAACAGTCAGGTGAGGTGGAGCGGGAGTTAGTCACTGTCAGACTCCATAACCGCTGGCGTGGGCGGAAATGTCGTGTCGTCTGGCGGGGTGATGACGAGTCGCGGGATACTGGAATTAGCCCCAATCTGGTCGAGATCGCTTCCGGCAGCGTAAGCCAGCATGACCGCACGCGCGGCCTCGTTGACGCGCTGTCGCCAGATAACCTCCCGATAGGCGTTTTCTTCCAGCAGCTTAACAATCGGCTCGGATTCAAGGGTCAGCGTGCGCGCCACTGCCTCCTGTTGTTCCTCCGGGTATAACGAGACGAGGGTCGCCTTGCGCTCCGCGAGGATGGTCTCATAGTCCAGCACTTCCACGACATCAGGCGCGGCGAGCTGGTTAAGGTCAACAATTGCCATAGCGTTTAACTCAGTGGAATGGTGAGGGAAAAGGGCTGGCCGTTAGCCGAGCGCGTGCCGGTGATATCGACATACAGCCCACCGTCGGTCTCCGACCGCTCAAAGGTGATGGTGGTCAGCCTGACGCGCGGCTCCCACTTCTGGATCGCGGAATAGCACGCGGCCATAATCTGCAATCGCAGTGCCGGTGTCTGCGGCTGGTCAATCAGTGCCGACAGAAGCGAGCCGTATTCACGGCGCATGACGCGCGAGCCAACCGGCGTGACGAGAATATCGCGCACGCTTTGCCTGATATGCTCGACCTCAGATATACTGAGGACGGTCTGGCTGTTCATACCGAGATAACGCACCGTCATTTAGTACCCTCCGTCCAGCTTCCGCCCCGTTCAACGCCGCCGTGGTCATGGTCATCCGCCTGCACGCCGTTTGAGGTCAGTTTCCCGCCGGTGTGCTCGATGTTCCCGGTCATCTTCCCGCCCTTCTGCACTTCGAGCGTGCCGGTCGTCAGTTTGTTGGTACACACCACCTCGGGTGTATCGAGCGTGATACGGGTCGAGGCTTTCACCAGCACCACCGGCACGGTGGCTGTAATGGAATCCGACGCGGTAACGTCTGCGGTTTTGATACCTGACACGGTGAGCGCACTGTTTTCGGGTTCGTACTCAATGACCGCACCATCAGGGAAGGTAACGTGAAGCGCATCGGGTGAGGCTGACGGCGCGGGATTGTCATCTGAGAAAATGCCCGGCAGCACAAAGGCCGTATCGAGCTCACCGCCGATGGCCAGCAATAACACCTGCTCGCCAACGGACGGAGCCCACCACACGCGAGAGCGACCGGCGCGACAGGTGAGCCAGTTAAGCCAGGTGGTTTGCATGCCGCCGGTCTGGACACGACACAGCCCCTCGTCGTGGTCGACGTCGGTTACGATGCCGGTGCGGATGAGGTTGCGGATCGCGCGTGCGATTTCCTGTAGAGAATTTAATGTTTTCATGGGACAAGAATCATATAGACTCATTGAAATATCTATATACTCAAGTAGTATCAATTACTACACAAATAAATATAACTGAGCATTTATGAAAATTGGCATTAGCGAAGAAAAACCCGAAACAACAGACGCTTACGAAATGTGGACAGAGTTACGTGGTTCTGAAGCATCCTCTACATATGAAGATATTTATCCTTCTATTTTTCTAAGCCATGTTAATGAAAGAAATTACCAGCAATTAAAAAACACACTTAGTCAATTTGAATCTTTTGATATCATTCAAAATCATTTGATGGGAGATAAGATTCATAAAGATCAGTTTATATTAATTACTGGCCTTTTCGTTAACTACATTGCGTCAGCCATATCTTTGCGCGAAAGCACGCGCAATATGCAAAAAAACAAAAGATTGTTCCCTAATGAGCTCAACATGGAAGCCGAAGAAAGACTAAAAAAAGAAATCATCCCTAACACCAGCATCAAACTTATAGAGGATATAAGAAATATCATAACTCACCAATCATTAATCATCCCAGTATTATCTTTTGTCGCTAACAAAGGAACATTTCAATCTGGCTACTCATACAACATAAAGGAATTACTTAAAAATAAAAGACTTACAGAAAAATCAAGAGAGCACTTATCAAAAATAAATCATAGGAATTTATACCTGCGACCACTTATTGATGATTATCATCATACAACTGCATGCTATCAAAGCTGGATTATAAATGTAGCGTTGAAAAAGCATAAATCTGAAAATCCAACGTACTGGTTAGTCAGGGATAAGGTTTCTTGTGAATGGGGAGGTGATTTAGAACCATCCTCACCTTTATCTTTGTCATAATGAAAAACGTTTGATTACCAGCATCTCAATTAACTGTTTATCCGCCTGGCTAAATCCGAGTAGCTGGCGCTCTGCGTACTGCACATCCTGAGCGTGTGCGTTTGGCCGGTCTTTGAGGCCGAACTGATGGACACGCGCAATACGCTGCACTTTGCCGGTAAATTCCACCACAGCAACGTTTTCACGGCCACTGGCTTTAATGTACCGGTTAGTGCGCAGTTTTTGAAACATCGCCCGTTTAATACGACCTTTTTTGGCTCTCAGCGGCTGGCGCTTTCGCGCCTGATACGGTGAGCCATCCGGGGCTTTTTGCTGTTTGATACGTTGCTGTTGCGCCGTTCTGAGTTGCTTCGCAATCTCACTGGCAAGCTTCCGACGCCCTGCGGGTGACAGGGCAGCAAGCAGCCCCGCGAGCTGGTTATCAAAGGGTTTAAATTCACTCATCCCACTTGCTCACCAGTTCGCCGTTGATATAGAGCTCTTTTGGACGCGTGACGGGTTCAGGCGGTGGCGGCTCCGGGGCATAGCTCACATGCAGCGCGCCGTTTTCCTCCCTGATGATGGTGCGCTCGGTGAGCTGGAGGCTGATACTGATATCAACCGTATCCTCGTCGTTTAAATCCATCTGGAAACGGTAACCTTTTTTATGCCCCTCATCGAGCGTGCAGATATCCGGCTGGTTTTCCCTCAGCCACGCGACCACCGGCACGAAAATCAAATCAGGGTCGCCTACAAAATCGCACACGATCACATTCAGGGTGTAAATTTTCTCGTGGGACAGGGAGGCCGCGAGCCGTGCATCGATATTCCCCTCGTCGGCAAAAATGCGCATCATCTCGGGGTTGGTTTTAAGCTGCGGGATGGCGTCAGTTAGCGCTTTTCGCAGGCTGATTGCTTTCTTCATCGAGATTATCCTGACAGGCTTTGACGGTTTCAATCTGTAACGCACAGGCGGCGAGCGCGTGCTCAAGCCTGCGGATATCTGCACTCAGGTCGCCATTAGTGGCCGGGTCGCTTCCCGGCATCGGGCAATAGCTCACTTTCGGGCAGGCGCTGTAAACAATGACCGGCGGAGGCGCAACCGGCGCGGGTGTGCAGCCTGCGCACAACATCAGGCAGCTCAGCGCTGTATGCCGAAGGTCTTTCCGAGATTATCCAGTAGCTGATACCCCGTTCCGCTATGGGTGAAATGTGGGATCGGACGGTCTAAATAATCTGCATCCGGCACGCTGAAGGTCAGGCCGCTGTGCTCTGTCAGCCAGCTGGCCACTTCGCGCAGCGTGGGGGGCTGGAAGGAACATGGCCAGAGGCGTTCGAATACGCCGACCAGTTTAGGAACAAACAGACGCTGAAAGCCGTTTTCAGCAGGTTGCGAGCGTTCCACGTACCCGGTAAACCAGCGCAACACCAGATCGGTGTATCGCCGCCGCTGTCTGGCTGGATATCCGCTGCTGAATCGCCTGGCTGATATGGGGCAGACCTTTGCCCGGTGGATGCTGCTGTTTCCCAATATCGCACGGGTACGCCGTGAAAACTTACACGCTGCTCATCGAGTCATTGACCCGACCGCAAGGGATTTTTAAATAAATATTTATCTATCGACTAAATTTCCCCTTGTCCCAGCTCTCGCCGCGGGCCGTTAAGTCAATTGACGGCACGGCCGCTATTCCCTCAGCATCATAAAAAAATGCGGACGTTGTAAAGCTGTACACTGTGCCGTGAACAGTAAATGAGATATTGTTGCCTATGCCTTCAACTTTTGCGCGGGCGGTATTCGCTGTAAGCGTGGGCGCGATATGTTGTTTTTCGAGAGCCACCAGCGGATCACCGTCAATCTTACTCGCTAAAAAATAACGATACACTTCCCCGGTGGTCATGTTCGAGCCGTCATACTCAGTAATGTATAACCAGGTCCGGGGCGTGAGCTGGCGAACTTGATATAGCCGATCACTAACAGTTAAACGCTGTATATGTTGGAAATAACAGTACCCCGCGACCGCCAGGGCCATAAGAATAGTGGCGATCCAGTGCAGCGTCCTAAAAGTGATGCTGTTTAACATAGTCGATGCCTTGCTTTATCCAAAATTGGTCAATCGGATCATCACCAAACGGCGGGGTCCCCGTAAAATTACCCCATTCGGGTCTTGATGTGCCGGCTTTCCACTGCGCCGCGCCGGCAGCAATAAGCAAAATCTTTGCAGGGATGCACGCTGCATAACCCACAGCGCCGTAATGGAAATTCCCGAAGTCAGCATAAGCCCGTTTATGTTGTTTGTAATCCCACGGCCCGCCGTTTCTTACTCGCTCATAAAACCACGTATACGTAAGCGGGGCGGCCATATTCTGGACTTCGTGACGCGCCCGCGCGAGCCTTATGTGTTCGCGCAATATCTCCAGCCCGCGGGGTGGATAAATCGGTATACATGCCATCGTTCTTCCTTTCTGCCAGGCAAAAAGGGCAACATAAGAGCAATAACGGTAACGCGTATTGCTGAAGATCAATTTATTAATTTTATTTGCAACATCAATAAGTAACGAAATTAAATAACACGAACCTATAACACAATTTGTATCACCTGCGATCCGTATTTAGTCATTAATGAGGGTTTACCCTAATGGAAATGGAGTTTTAAAAATGGCTATTCCTGCTTATCTATGGCTTAAGGATGATGGCGGCAACCCGATTAAGGGATCTGTGGATATTCAAAATAGAGAAGGTAGTATAGAGATCCTCTCTTTTAGTCACGGCTTGTTAGTTCCGACCGATAACAACACAGGCAAGATCACCGGCACGCGCTTACATGCGCCGCTCGTAATTGAAAAAGAGTTTGATAGCTCCAGCCCGTATCTCTACAAAGCGGTAGCCACCGGCCAAACGCTGAAAAGCGCAGAGATCAAGTGGTATAAAATCAACGATGCGGGCCAGGAGGTTGAATATTTCAATATGCTGCTTGAAAACGTCCGGGTAGTCAGCATTAACCCCGTCATGCATAACTGTAAAGAGCCAGCGTTACAGATACACAATCATAATGAGGGAATACAGCTCCGCTATGAGCGGATCACCTGGAAGTATTGCGATGGGAACATCCAATACTCGGACGCGTGGAACGAGCGGGTTACAGCGTAAAAAAAGGGCGGTTAATCCGCCCTGTATTGTTTTTAGTGCCAATTCTTTCGCCCCCTCGGTTTGCCAGCACGTAGCCTCCCCTCAATGGCAACATCCCGCGCGATCACCTGGTGCCAGCTCTCCGCACTTTTTATACATTTGGGGTATTTTAATCATGCTTAATGCTGTTAAGCATTCTCTGGCAGTTATTGCGGCGTACCGCTGCCGCTGCAGCCTCCAGAACCCCAAATTTTCGAGTTTCTCGGCTCACGCATTCAAAAGTGAACTCTAAGGTCACATTTAACCCCGTGCTCCCCGTTCCAGAAGGAAGATTCAACAACTCTCACTCTTTCACAAACCCTAAAAACTAAAGAAATCCCCCATCGCGCCGATCATCATCCGTGTGTATTATTTCCTTTAGCTTTTACAACAACTAACCTTAACTCAAATACTTAAGCGCCAGAGCGAAAGGCATCATGAGCACACCGATCAAACGGCTAGAAATCATTAAAAATGCCATTGAGCTGGAAGATGACGACATCATCCGGAGCCAGTTGAAACGTCTCAAAGAGGAAGCCTTTGACGATAATCTCCTGTCCATCGTCGCGGCGCTTGAGCAGAAAAATTACACCGCAGCCCTTCGCGCTATCACCGCCTGGCTGCAAAGCCAGCGCGCCGTTACCCCGTGGCGTGACCCGCAACTGGCGGCCAGCAAGCTGGAGCTGAAAGCTCTGGAAGAGCGCTTGCGCGATCTGATTGATCGCCGTAACGCCCGGGTACAGCAGCTTGATGAATTCAACGATCTCTATTTCTCCCGCCTCGGGCCGTTGATGCAGCAGATCCTCGCCCTGCGTAAAACGCTGGCGGAGCTTAACCTGCGTCGTCAGCAGGCGGAGACGCGTCGTCGGGAAGAGGATTACCGCCGCTGCCAGGGCTATATGGCGCAGGCCGTAGAGGTTCTGACAACGCTCACCCGGCGCTGGCGAGATCTGCCTGCGGATTCCGTTCAGGCGGCAGAGGCGCGCAAGCATCTTCAGCAGCAAAGTAATCTGATTGCCAACCTACTGGCCGAAGCGATGGAGCTGGAGACCGGTTTAACGCGTGAAGAAGAGCCAGCACGTCAGGCGCGCGATGAGGCCAACGAAGAGTATAAAAAGTATCGAGAACAGCATCATGATGCCGAGGTGCGCCTGCGTAAAGGCAAGGATCTCTCTGAAGAGGATCGGAACGAGCTGAAGCGGCTCTGGCGTCAGGCGAGCAAGCTATGCCACCCGGATCTGGTTGCCGATGATTTAAAAGAGGAAGCCAACAGGATGATGGTGCAACTCAACCAGGCCAAACAGCGCGGCGACGTGAAGGCCATTCGCTCGCTGGTCGCCCGTCTGCAACAAGGGTTTGAACCGATGATGGCGAGCGACAGGCTGAACGACCTGGAACGTATTCGCAAAAAAATGGCGCAGGTGCGTGAGCAAATCGACACCCTGGTGAACGAGCTGGCAGAGCTGGAGAAGGAAGAGTCCTGGCTGCTCGTCTCGTCGCTCAGCAATATGGAAGCCTACTTTGCCCAGCAGGAGAAAGCGCTGAGAGAGGTATGCGCCTCGCTCGAACATCAGGTGAGCGAAGCGCAGCTGGATCCCGCAGCCTGATTATTTGGCGTGCCAGTACGCACTGGCACGTACCAGCTGTGGGTCAATTGCGTCGGTTTCAAACTGACGGCTCAGGCGTTTCACCACCTTCCCCTCTCCGGTCAGCCAGATAAAGTAATCCTCTTCCGGCACGGCCAGCGCTGCAAGATGGTCGGCTACCGCCTGCTCGTTGTGGCCGATAACCCAAGTGATGTTGAACCCGCTCAGGTGCGCCAGATAGTCCTGGTACGCCGCATCGCCCACGGTGACGATGGCGTGGATCGCCGGGGGAACAGGCAGTTTTGCGATGCTTTCTAAACGGCGACGCAGCGCGGGCATACCCGACTCGTCGCACACGTACAACTGCCAGGCGTAATCTTCCGGCACCACCAGCGAACCACGCGGACCGCCGATGGTCAGCTTGTCGCCCACCTTCGCCTCTACCGCCCAGTTGCTGGCAATGCCGCCATCATGCACGAAAAAATCGAGCGCCAGCTCGTGTTTTTCGTCATCGTACAGCGGGGTGTAGTCACGCGCCTGCGGACGCACCCCGTCGCCCCAGTCGATGCCTTCATCGGTCACCACAGGCGGCACGAAAGGGGTGCCCGGTGCCGGGAAAAAGACTTTGGTATGGTCGTCAAAGCCGCGAGAGCTAAAGCCCTCCAGCGCCTCGCCGCCTAGTACAATGCGCTGAAATCCTGCGCTGACTCGCTCAGTGCGCATCACGTTCAGCTCACGAAAACGCAGGTCATTGCGGACACGTTGAGGGTAACGGGTAGATGCCATGTTGATGCCCTTCTCAGGTGAATACGATATATCGGAATGAATTTTTAATGATAATGATTGCTATTAACTCAGAAATCAAGATCTTTTAGATTGCATCTGAATATATCTTAGATATAGTTTAGATATATCAAATTGAGGAAGAAACATGCGACACGAACACGACGGCGGCGGACGCCGGCCACGATTTTTTGGCCATGGTGATTTGCGGCTGGTGATCCTGGATATCCTGACCCGCAACGCGAGCCATGGTTATGAGCTGATTAAAGAGATCGAGAACCTGACGCAGGGACATTACACGCCAAGCCCTGGCGTGATCTACCCGACGCTGGATTACTTGCAGGATCAGGCGCTGATCACCATTACCGAAGAAGAGAACGGCCGTAAGCGGATTGCGATTAACGCCGCCGGGCAGCAATGGCTGGATGACAATCGGGAACAGCTGGAGCAGATCCAGACGCGTATCAAGGCGCGCTCCGTCGGGTTCCAGCTGCGCAAAAACCCACAGATGAAGCGGGCGCTGGATAACTTCAAAGCGGTTCTGGATCTGAAGGTTAATCAGGGAGAACTCAGCGACGCGCAGTTAAAACAGATTATCGGCGTGATTGACCGCGCGGCACTGGAGATCTCCCAGCTGGATTAAGCCAGCACGCCGTCGCTCACGCGGAACACGCGGACCAGCTCTTTCAGGTGCATCGCCTGTTCGTTAAGGGATGCCGCCGCCGCAACGGACTCCTCCACCAGCGCGGAGTTCTGCTGGGTGGTGGCGTCTATCAGGCCAATCGCGCTGTTGATCTGCGAGATACCTTCCGTCTGTTCATGGCTGGCCTGGCGAATTTCACGCAGGATGACGTCCATCTCTTCCACGTTGCCGACCATGCCGTTGATAAGCCCGCTGGCTTTCTCCACAAGGTTCATGCCGTCCTGCGTCTGGCTTGTGGAGCTTTCAATCAGCTGGCGGATCTCACTCGCAGATGTTGCACTTTTCTGCGCGAGCTGGCGTACCTCGCCCGCCACCACCGCAAAGCCGCGACCATGCTCACCTGCGCGCGCCGCTTCGACCGCCGCGTTCAGCGCCAGAATGTTGGTCTGGAAGGCAATGGCGTCGATCAGGTCGATAATGTCGGACATCCTGTTCGATGTTTCGTTAATCAGGCGCATTTTGCTGGTGACCTGCTTCATCATCTCGCCGTTGTTTTTGACCACGGCAGCCGCATCGGCAGACAGGTTCGTCGCTTCTCCGGTGTGGGACGCGGTGTTCTTTACCGTGGCGGTAATCTGCTCCATCGACGCGGCCGTCTGCTCAACGGAACTGGCCTGCTCCTCCGTGCGGGCAGCCAGATCCTGGTTGCCTGCGACAATCTGCGCGGCGGCGCTGGAGATGTTTTCCGATCCGGTTTGCACCTGCTGCACAATCTCCAGCAGGCGCGTTTTCATCTCCATCAATGCGGTGAGGAGCAGTCCGGTTTCATCTTTACCGTGCGAGGTAATGCTGCCGGTGAGATCGCCATCGGCGATGGCCTCCGCAAAATTCACCGCGTCGTTCAGCGGGCGGGTAATGGATCGCACAATGAACCAGCCAGTCAGGCTGGCTGCCGCGACGCTGAAAAGCGTAATCAGGATCAGCAGCAGACGATTAGTGCGGAAATCGCCTTCCACCTGCTCGCCCGCACTCTGCATTTCATGATCCTGGATCGCAATCAGCGCCTGCACTTTCGCTTTATAAGACTGTTGCAGGTCCAGGGTGTTGGTCATCATCTCGTTTATCGCGCCCGCACGGTCGTTATTCTGCACGGCCTGCAAAATGCGGTAGCGCGAGTCAAGATATTGCTGGCGTACGCCGTGGATGTCCGCCAGCACCTGTTGGGATTTTTTATCCTTGAGAGCGTTGTCCAGCTCGCTCAGGATTGCGGTGATGCGCTCGCTTATCGCCTTCAGACGCTGTTCTGATTGCGTCGTGTACGTTCCTTGTTCGTCCAGCAGCATGAGCTGCTGCGTGCTGATAAATTCCTGGAAGTTGTCGATTAACTGGTTCGCTTTTACCGTAGTTGGATAGTCGCTGGTAAGAATGGTTTGCATTCCATTGTTTGCCCGATTCAGGCTCATCAGAGACAAGCTTGCGCTGACGACCATCAGGACAATAAATAATCCAAACGCCAGAAATAATTTCGTGCCGATCTTTACGTCATGTATGAACATATTTACCCCATCGATGTGATTATTTCTCAGACGATCGCTGTTATCGGTAGGAAAAGAGCTAACTTTATGACTTTGATCGTTTTTTTATTTCTCACTTTCAATAAATCCGGGGCGTAACAATTAAAAATCGGGTGATTTTTTTAGTTACTTAATATTTCATTAACAACATAACTTATTCTGAAAAACAAAAAAGCCGTTTACCCCGGAGGAATAAACGGCTTTATCGAAGCATGCATTTCTTAATGCAGCACGGTAACCGCATCTTCAAGACGTCCGGCCCGGTGCTTAACCATCGCGGAAATCTGCGCGCTCTCTTCGACCAGGTCAGCATTTTTCTGCGTAATGCTGTCCAGTTCTGCCACGGCACGGGTCAGCTCTGTCAGGCCTGTCGCCTGCTCGGAGGTGGAGTGGCTGATCTGCGCGATAAGCTGCGTGACGTTTTTCACCTGCTCGACAATATCATCCATGGTACGTCCCGCGGCGTGGACCTGATCGGCGCCCGACTGCACTTTGCTGGCGCTGGCGTCGATCAGCTTGCGAATATCGTTAGCCGCGTTCGCGCTGCGGCTGGCAAGATGACGCACTTCGCCCGCCACCACCGCAAAGCCTTTCCCCTGTTCGCCCGCGCGTGCCGCCTCAACCGCGGCGTTCAGCGCCAGAATATTGGTCTGGAAGGCGATGTCATTGATAAGCGAGGTAATAGAGCCAATGCGCTGGGTACTGTCGGCAATGTCATCCATGGTTTTCACCACGGTCTGCATCACGGTGCCGCCCTGCGTGGCCGCGCTGCTGGCAGCCATCGACAGCTTGTCGACTTCGGCTGCGGTCTCAGAGTTACTCTGCACCGACGCCGCCATCTGGTTCATTGTTGCCACGGTCTGCTGCACGTTAGCCACGGTCTGGCGCGTGCGGTCGTTGAGATCTTCATTACCCTGCGCCAGCCTGTCGCTGCCGTCGCGCACGCTCACCACCTGGCTGGAGACGTCGTTGATCAGCCAGCGGCACATCAGCCCCAGTTGTCCGACGGCCCGCAGCGTCAGCCCCAGTTCATCGCTGCGGTTAAGATGCTGCACGCTGTTACGCTCGCCGGTAGCGACCCTGAGCGCCTGCCTTGCGACGTTTTCCACCGGGCGGACAATCTGTTGCTCAAACACCAGGGTGCCAAGCAGCATCACCACGGCTGCCGCCACCAGCGAAGCCCAGCCTGCGGCACTGGCAACCAGCGTTGCAGTCATCACCGCAAAAAGTACCGCCATTACGCTACGCACGCGCCAGCGCAGCGGCATCGCCGGTAATTTGCCGAGCCAGCCTTTGCGTACCACCAGCCCTTTATGAATGCGTTTTTTGCTACGTCCTTCATTGAGCGCCTTATAAAGCGGCTCCACCGCGGCGACCTCGTCCTCGGTGGCGCGGGTACGAATGGACATATAGCCCGTCATCTGGCCGTTACGCACCATTGGTACCGCATTGGCGCGTACCCAATAGTGATCGCCATTTTTACGTCGGTTTTTGACAATCCCGCTCCAGGGCTCGCCCTTTTGCAGCGTGTACCACATGTCGGCAAAAGCCGCTTTCGGCATATCCGGGTGGCGCACAATGTTGTGCGGCTGCCCGAGCAACTCCTGAAGCGTAAAGCCACTCACTTGCACAAAGGTGTCGTTAGTGTGGGTCATGTAGCTGTGGAGGTCGGTAGTCGACATAAGCGTGGTGTCATCGTCCAGCGGATATTCATTCTGGGTGACATAGTCAGGAGAGGACATAGTGAGCATCCCTTGCAGGTTATTTGAATGTTAATTTTGTGGCTTATGTTTTTTCGGCGATAAAAAATTTATCTTTAGTTGTTAAATATGATTGAGATCGCAAATCTCTGTTAAACCGCACTTTTCGTACGCTTTTCTAATTAATTGATTTAAAATACTTTCAACACGAAACTACCTACAAAGCATTATCCCCCGGCGCACACTTAAGGCGCATTTCCTGCCCTGGAGCAGTGCAATTGACGAAACCCCATCCCCGGCTCGTTATCCCTTATCCCGTGCGGCGCGCGATGGCATGATTAAATATTGTGCAACTTTGATTTCACCTGGCGTTTATCCCGATTTTTGTTAAGGCATCTGAGGTGGCGTAATCCCTGCAATACTTAACTCAGTATCATGTGATACGCGATCCCCGGGAGCATATTTTGAACAGGTTACCTTCCAGCGCCTCGGCTCTTGCCTGTACCGCGCACGCACTGAATCTCATTGAAAAGCGAACGCTTGATCATGAGGAGATGAAACAACTTAACCGTGAGGTCATTGATTACTTTAAAGAGCATGTGAATCCTGGTTTTCTGGAGTATCGCAAATCTGTTACCGCCGGCGGGGATTACGGAGCCGTAGAGTGGCAAGCGGGGAGTCTGAATACGCTTGTCGACACCCAGGGACAGGAGTTTATCGATTGCCTGGGTGGTTTTGGTATTTTCAACGTGGGGCACCGTAATCCAGTTGTGGTTTCCGCCGTACAGAATCAACTTGCGAAACAACCTCTCCATAGCCAGGAACTGCTCGATCCGCTTCGCGCCATGCTCGCGAAAACGCTGGCAGCCTTAACGCCCGGTAAGCTGAAATACAGCTTCTTCAGCAACAGCGGCACCGAATCGGTCGAAGCGGCGATTAAACTCGCCAAAGCGTACCAGTCGCCGCGCGGGAAATTCACCTTTATCGCCACCAGCGGCGCGTTCCACGGGAAATCCCTGGGCGCACTGTCGGCTACCGCCAAATCCACCTTCCGCAAACCGTTTATGCCGCTGCTGCCGGGCTTCCGCCACGTACCGTTCGGCGACATCAACGCCATGCGCACCATGCTGAGTGAATGCCGTAAAACCGGCGACGACGTGGCGGCGGTGATCCTGGAGCCGATTCAGGGCGAAGGAGGCGTGATCCTCCCGCTGCAGGGCTATCTGCCCGCCGTGCGTCAGCTGTGCGATGAGTTTGGCGCGCTGCTGATCTTCGACGAAGTGCAGACCGGGATGGGACGTACCGGCAGGATGTTCGCCTGCGAGCATGAGAACGTTCAGCCAGACATTTTATGCCTGGCGAAAGCGCTCGGCGGCGGCGTGATGCCGATTGGCGCAACGGTCGCCACTGAGGAGGTCTTCTCGGTGCTATTCGACAACCCGTTCTTACATACCACCACCTTTGGCGGTAACCCGCTGGCCTGTGCGGCAGCGCTGGCCACCATCAACGTGCTGCTGGAGCAAAACCTGCCTGCGCAGGCGGAGCAAAAAGGCGACATGCTGCTGGACGGCTTCCGTCAGCTGGGCCGGGAATACCCGGATTTGGTACAGGATGCACGCGGGAAAGGGATGCTGATGGCGATTGAGTTCGTTGATAACGAAACCGGTTATAGCTTCGCAAGCGAGATGTTCCGCCAGCGGGTACTGGTGGCGGGAACGCTCAACAACTCGAAAACCATCCGCATTGAGCCACCGTTGACGCTCACCATTGAGCAGTGTGAGCAGGTGCTGAAGGCGGCGCGCAAAGCGCTGGCGGCGCTGCGGGTGAGCGTGGAAGAGGCGTAAAAAACGCCGGGTGGCGCTACGCTTACCCGGCCTACAACATACTGCAGATGTCGGCCCGGTAAGCGCAGCGCCACCGGGCAAACACCGCCCCCTCTCGCCCCCGTAGGCCCGGTAAGCGCAGCGCCACCGGGCAAAACGCTACTCCGGCAACAACCCCACAAAGCAGCGTTTTTTGCGCGGCTCTGACATCAACTCTTCGAGCTTGTCCACGCACGCCAGATAGTGTGGCGTTTGCTTATGCGCCAACACCGCCTCTTCGTCTTTATAGGCCTCATAGATAAAGAACCGGGTTTTCACCCTCGGGTCCTGCAAGACGTCAAAGCGCAGGTTTCCCGGCTCCTGGATCGCCCCCTCGTGGTTGGCGCGAAACACCTCCAGAAACTCATCCACTCGCTCGGGTTTGATGTTGATTTCCACCAGCGTCACGTTCATTTTGCTTCTCCCTGTTTCTCTTCCTGCCAGAACTGGAACGCCTCACGGGCGCTCATGTTCTCGTGAACCACTTTCTTCACCGCCTTCAGCATGGCGAGCGGCGCGCTGGACTGGAAGATGTTGCGCCCCATATCCACGCCGGACGCGCCCTGGTCAATCGCCCGCCAGCACATCTCAAGCGCCTCATGCTCCGGCAGCTTTTTGCCGCCCGCGATAACAATCGGCACCGGGCAGCTGGCGGTCACTTTTTCAAAGCCCTCGTCCACGTAGTAGGTTTTGACGAACTGGGCCCCCATTTCGGCTGCGATGCGGCTGGCGAGCGAGAAATAGCGCGCGTCGCGCGCCATCTCTTTACCCACGCCCGTCACCGCCAGCGTCGGCATGCCGTAACGCGCCCCCGCATCCACCAGCTTGATGATGTTGTTGATTGACTGATGTTCAAACGGGCTGCCGATATAGACCTGCGCCGCCACCGCGCAGACGTTCAGGCGCAGCGCGTCTTCCATCGCCACCGCCACGCACTCGTTAGACAGCTCGCCCAGAATCGAGTTACCGCCGGAGGCGCGCAGCACCACCGGTTTGTTCGTCGCGGCAGGTACCTGGCTCCTGAGGATGCCGCGGGTACACATCAGCACGTCGGTTTCGCCAAACAGCGGCGCGATGGAGAGATCGATACGCTCAAGGCCGGTAGTCGGCCCCTGAAAGTAGCCGTGGTCAAAGGCCAGCATCACCGTACGGTTGCTCTGCGGGTTGAAAATGCGCGAAAGCCGGGACTGCATGCCCCAGTCGAGCGAACCGCAGCCCTTCAGGGTGTACGGCACATTCTGCTGCGGCGTACCGATGCCAAAATCCTTGCCGTCTTTGATGTCGTCTAAATCAGCCATTTGCTCCCCCGTCAGAAATCGTATTTGCTGATGTTCTCTTTGGTGAACACCACCCGCTCCGGCAGCAGCACGATGCCGTTGCCCTTCGCCTCATACTGGTAGCCCTGCACACTGTTCGGCTCGACCTTCAGCGTCCCGATATCTTTCACCTCCACGCTGTCGCCAGGGTTAAGATCGCCTTTTTTCAGTAAACGATCGGCGACATTGACTGCAATTTTGCCCTGCTGCACCACGTCCCACAGGCCGAAGGCTTTCACCGTGCCGCGCTCAACGTACGGACGCATCACGTTTGGCGTGCTGAAGCCGACAATCGCCACCCCTTCCCGCTTCAGGTTTTCCGCCGCCTGTGCCGCCGCCGGCAGGGCGTTGGCGTCCGGGGCGATGATCGCATCCAGATCCGGATAGGCTTTTAAGATCCCCTCGGCGGTTTGCAGGGATTTAGTGGCGTCGTTATAGCCAAACTGCGTGGTGACGACCTGCCACTGGGGATGGTCTTTCTCGATTTTGGCCTTCGCCTCTTTCACCCACTGGTTCTGGTCGGTGACGGTGGGGCTGGAGTAGAAGAACGCCACTTTAGCGTTCGGTTTGGTGACCTGTTTGCCTGCCATCTCCACCAGCAGGCCGCCCAGCTGTTCCGGCGTGCCCTGGTTGATGTAAATGCTGCGGCACTCCGGTTTGGTGTCGGAATCCCAGGTCAGGACCTTCACGCCGCGCTGCATCGCGCGCTTCAGCGCCGGGCAGAGACCGTCCGGCGACACGGCAGAGACGATGATGGCGTTATAGCCCTGGTTGACGAAGTTATTGATCAGTTGCACCTGGCCGGAGACGCTCGGCTCGGTCGGGCCGTCGTAAGTCACGTCCACGCCAAGTTCTTTCCCCGCCTCTTTCGCGCCGTTGCCGCCGCTGGTGAAGAATCCCACACCCACCAGTTTTGGGATAAAGGCAATGCGGTCCGCCGCCTGCGCCGAAGCGAAGCTGAGGGCCATTGCCAGGACGAGCAGTTTTGTTTTCATCTTACGCTCCGGATAGTTTTCTGAAGAGAGAACGCACCCATTCACGGTGCAGACTCAGCGAACGCCCCATCACCACCACAACCAGCAGCGCCCCTGACAGCGCGCTCGACACCTGGTTGGGGATACCAACCATCTGTAAACCCTGTTGCAGGTACCCCACCAGCAGCGCAGCCAGCGCCGTACCGACAACCGAACCTGAGCCGCCGTAGATATTCGCTCCGCCGAGCACGGCGGCGGTGAGCGCAGGCATCAGTAAATCGCGCCCCAGATCCGAACGCGCGGAGCCGAAATAGGAGACCATCACCAGCGCGGCAATCGCCGAGGCCACGCCCACCAGGCCGTACAGCGCATACGGCATACCGTTCACCGACAGCGCCGCATAGCGCGCCGCGCGCGGATTCTGGCCAATTAAAAACAGATGCCGACCAAAGCGCCCGCGATGGGTAATCAGCCAGAAGAAAGCGGTAATCACCGCGAACAGCACCAGCGGGATCGGCAGGCCCAACACCGTGAGGTTAGCGAACGCCGTGAAGCTGTCCGGGAAGCCGCCGATCCCCTCGTAGCCCGTCGCACCCGCTATGCCGGAGAGCAGCAGCGCCCCGCCGCCGTAGAGGTAGAGCGTGCCGAGGGTGATCACTAAAGGGCTGATGCCGGTGTAGTGGATCAGCGCCGCATTCACCAGTCCGCACAGCAGGCCGAGCAGCAGCGTCAGCGGGATGGCGACCGCCATCGGCCACCCCGCCTGCATCATCACCCCCAGCGCGATAGCGCACAGGCCGATGGTTGAGCCGAGGGAGATGTCGATCCCGCCGCTGATAATCACCAGCGTGAGCGGTAGCGCCACGATACCAATGCAGATAAAGTCGCTGGTGCTGAACAGCAGCATATTGATGTCGAGCATGCGCGGGTTGATGGCGCCGAAGAGCAGGATCTCCAGCACCAGTAAAATCAGCAGCGCGCTTTCCCAGTTAAGCCTCATTTACGCCACCTCTTTGTTGCGTTTGGGAAACGGGGTGACGTGCTTTCCCCCTCTGTTACCCGGCTGGAAACGGCTGTATTTCAGCGCCCGCTGATGCCGTGAGAGCGCCTGACGCAGCCGCCCGTCGAGCACCAGCACGCCCAGCAGCACCAGCCCGGCGATAAAGTCGTTCCACCACGCCGGGAGCCTGAACAGCACCAGCACGGTATCGATTTGGGTGAGGAAGAACGCGCCGAGGAACGCACCGACCAGCGTGCCGGTACCGCCCAGCAGCGAAATGCCGCCGAGCACGCAGGCGGCAATGGCCTTCATCTCCAGCCCGCTGCCGGTCTGGTTGGGCACAAAGCCAATCTGCGCGGCAAAGACGATCCCGGCGCAGGCCGCCAGCATGCCGTTGAGGGTAAAGGCGATCATACGGGTGCGGTTCACCGCCACGCCCAGCTGACGCGCGGCGGCGAGGTTATCCCCCACGGCGTAGAAATCACGGCCAAAGGCGGTGCGCGACAGTATCCACGCGCCTGTGACCACGATTATCAACACCACAATGCCGAGCGGCGAAATGCCGACGGCGGCAGGCTCAGAGAGGGATTTCAGCCCCGGCGGCAGCCCTTCAATCCACTTCCCGCCGGTCCAGAGCAGCATCGCCCCGCGGTACAGCCCCAGCGTGCCGAGGGTGGCGACAATCGCTGGAATGCGCAGCCCCACCACCAGAAAACCGTTGAACGCCCCCGCCAGCGCGCCAATCGTCAGCGCGAAGAGAATGGAAACGGGCAGACTGTAGCCGCTGTTGAGAGCCACGCCGACGGCAATGGCGGACAGCCCGACGGTGGAGCCGACGGAGACGTCGATATTACGGGTCAGCATCACCAGCGCCGCGCCGATAGCCAGCAGGATCAGGATCTGCGAGCTGGCGAAGATCATCCCCAGCGTCTGTAAGCTCAGGTACGACGGGTTCAGCGCCACCAGCACGGCGAACAGCGCCAGAATGGCGAGAAACGCGCTCAGCTCGCGGTTTTTCAGTAAGATCTTCATGGTTGCCCTCCAAACGCCAGCGCCATCATCCGGTCGAGGCTGACGGCGTGGCGCGGCAGCTCGCCGCTGAGCACGCCCTGATGCATTACCAGCACCCGATCCGCGAGGCCGGGAAACTCATCGAGATCGCTTGAGATCATCAGCACCGCCACGTTCTGCGCCGCCACGCTTTTCAGCAGCTGATAAATATCGGCGCGCGCCGAGACGTCCACGCCGCGCGTCGGTTCATCGACGATCAGCAGCAGCGGGTTGGCCTCCAGACAGCGCGCCAGCAGCACCTTCTGCTGATTACCACCGGAGAGCGTGCGCACGGTTTGATCCGCATGGTTGAGCTTGATCCCCAGCGCCCGGTGATAGCGTTCCACTACCGCAGACTCCCGCTTTCGCTGCTGCCAGAGCGACGGCTCGTTCAGCGCCACGGTGTTCCAGCGGATCGGCGCGTCGAGAAACAGGCCGGACACCTGCCTGTCTTCCGGCAGATAGACCAGCCCTTTTTCCAGACGTGAACTGACCGGATCGGCGGTGATCTCCTGGTTCTCCAGCCACACCCGCCCGCCGCGTACCGGACGCAGACCGTAAAGCGTTTCGGCAAACTCGGTACGCCCGGACCCCACCAGCCCGGCCAGACCGACGATCTCCCCGGCGTAAATCTCAAGGCTGAGATCGATAAACCCTTCCCCGGTGAGATCCTCCACCCGCAGCACCGGGAAATCCTGCGCCTGGGTTCGGCGGTTGCCCGGCAGCGCCAGCCACAGCTTTTGCGTATCGCTTAGCGACTTTTCCCGGCTGACCGGCGTCATGGCGGCGATCAGGGCGTTATCGTCAAAGTGCGCGGTTTCGCCGCTCAGCACCACCGCGCCGTCGCGCATCACCGAGACGTGGCTCGAAAGCATGCGAATTTCCGGCAGCTTGTGCGAGATAAAAACAATGCCAACGCCGAGATCCTGCAGCGCGCGGATCTGGCGAAACAGGCGTTCGGTCTCGCCCGGCGTGAGCGATGCCGTGGGTTCGTCGAGGATCAGAATTCTGGCGTTGCGCATCAGCCCGCGCAGGATCTCCACCATCTGCTGATCCGCGACTTCCAGAGTGCTGGCAGCGGCATCGAGATTAAGCTGACATTGCAGCTGCTGGAGTTTCTCCGCCAGCCGCTTTTCCCGATCTCGTTCGCGCGGCAGACGAAACAGGATGTTTTCCCGCACCGTCAGGTTGGGGAAAAGCAGCGGCTCCTGTGGCACCAGATAAATGCCTAACCGGTGCGCCTGCGACGGGGTAAGCCGTGCAAAAGACTCGCCCGCAACCGAAAGCTCACCGCGATCCGGCGTTTCAACCCCGGCGATGATTTTCATCAACGTCGATTTTCCCGCGCCGTTACCGCCCATCAGCGCATGCACCTGCCCAGCAAGCAGCGTGAAATCAATGCCTTTTAACACAGGCACGCCAGAGAACTGTTTGCAGATGTCACGTGCCTCGAGAAGTGGTGTCATCATCGCTCCGCTATTGAACAAATGATTTTTAGATTTAATAATGTTCAAAAGCGTAGACGGTGAACTATATTTACAACCGTGCAGGGATCACAGTTTTATCGATTGAGATTCAGATAAACCGGGAAGGATCGAAAAGATCCGTTTTGTCGCGTGGCTCACATTTTCACGCCGCACCATCACGAACATATGATCTAAATTTTTATAAGAGTTCAACTATGAGCGATAAACGCACTGCGGAAGAAGGACGGTTTGCCGGGCTGGCACTGGCGGAAGAGGAGCTGGTGGCGCGCGTGGCCTGGTGCTACTACCACGACGGGCTGACCCAGAACGACATCGGCGAGCGGCTCGGGCTGCCGCGCCTGAAGATCTCCCGCCTGCTGGAGAAAGGCCGTCAGTCCGGGGTGATCCGCGTGCAGATAAACTCCCGCTACGAGGGCTGCCTGGCGCTGGAAACCGAGTTGCAACAACGATTTGGCCTGAAGCTGGTGCGCGTGATGCCCGCCCTGAATACGCCGCCGATGAACGTGCGGTTAGGCATTGGCGCGGCCCAGTCGCTGATGGGCGTGCTGGAGCCCGGCCAGCTGTTAGCGGTGGGCTTCGGTGAAACCACCATGAGCAGCCTGCAACACCTGAGCGGCTTTATTAGCTCACAGCAGATCCGCCTGGTGACGCTCTCCGGCGGCGTGGGGCCGTATATGACCGGTATCGGCCAGCTGGATGCGGCCTGTAGCGTCAGCATGATCCCTGCCCCGCTTCGCGTGTCATCCGCTGAAGTCGCCGGGATCTTAAAGCGCGAAACCAGCGTGCGGGACGTGATCCTCGCCGCCACCGCCGCTGACGTGGCGGTGGTCGGCATTGGCTCGGTGAACCAGCGCCGTGACGCGACGATACTGCGCTCCGGCTATATCAGCGAAGGTGAACAGTTGATGTACGCCCGCAAGGGCGCGGTCGGCGATATCCTTGGCTATTTCCTCAATGCCGAAGGGGAATGCGTCGAGGAGCTGGAGATCCACAAAGAACTACTGGGCGTCACGCTCGATGAACTGGCACAGCTGCCCACCATCGTAGGCGTGGCCGGGGGGGAAGAGAAAGCCGATGCGATTTATGCCGCACTGAAGGGCCGCCGTATTAATGGCCTGGTGACGGAAGAGACGACAGCCCGCGCGGTGCTGGCTCTGGCCATTTAAGAGCCCTCCCTGCGCTAACAATGAGGCATGCTCATGAGTTACCTTTTAGCGTTAGATGCAGGGACAGGCAGCGTTCGCGCCGTTATTTTCGATTTGCAGGGCAACCAGATTGCCGTTGGCCAGGCCGAGTGGAAACACCTGAGCGTCGAGAACGTGCCGGGCTCAATGGAGTTCGACCTCGACACCAACTGGCAGCTGGCCTGCCGGTGTATTCATCAGGCGCTGGAGCGCGCGCGCCTGAGCGCGGCGGATATTCAGTCCGTCGCCTGCTGTTCGATGCGCGAAGGGATTGTGCTGTACGACCGCAACGGCGAGGCTATCTGGGCCTGCGCCAACGTCGACGCCCGCGCCAGCCGAGAGGTAGCTGAACTCAAAGAGATCCACGACTACCGGTTTGAATCCGAAGTGTATGACGTTTCCGGCCAGACGCTTGCCCTCAGCGCCATGCCGCGCCTGCTGTGGCTGGCGCACCATCGTCCGGATATTTATCGTAAAGCCGCCACCATCACCATGATCAGCGACTGGCTGGCGGCGAAGCTCTCCGGCGAGCTGGCGGTGGACCCGTCCAATGCGGGCACGACGGGCATGCTGGATCTCTTCTCCCGCGACTGGCGTCCGGCGCTGCTCGACATGGCCGGGCTGCGCGCCGATATCCTCTCCCCGGTAAAAGAGACCGGCACCGTACTGGGGGCCATCACCAAAGCAGCCGCACAACAGAGCGGTCTGCGCGAGGGCACCCCGGTGGTGATGGGCGGCGGCGACGTGCAGCTGGGCTGTCTGGGGCTGGGCGTGGTGCGCGCCGGACAAACGGCGGTGCTGGGCGGCACCTTCTGGCAACAGGTGGTGAACCTGCCGCAGGTGCGCACCGACCCTGAGATGAACATCCGCGTAAACCCGCACGTTATCCCCGGCATGGCGCAGGCAGAGTCGATCAGCTTCTTTACCGGGCTGACCATGCGCTGGTTCCGCGACGCCTTCTGCGCCGAAGAGAAGCTGATTGCCGAACGCATGGGAATGGACCCCTACTCCCTGCTCGAAGAGATGGCGAGCCGCGTCCCGCCGGGCTCCCACGGGGTGATGCCGATCTTCTCCGACGCGATGCATTTCAAACAGTGGTACCACGCCGCGCCGTCGTTTATTAACCTCTCCATTGACCCGGAAAAGTGCAACAAAGCGACGCTGTTCCGCGCGCTGGAAGAGAACGCGGCGATCGTCTCGGCCTGCAACCTGGCGCAGATTTCTCACTTTTCCGGCGTGACGTTTGAGAGCCTGGTGTTTGCCGGCGGCGGCGCAAAGGGCGCCCTGTGGAGCCAGATTTTAAGCGACGTCACCGGCCTGCCGGTGCGCGTGCCAGAAGTCAAAGAGGCAACGGCGCTCGGCTGCGCCATTGCCGCAGGAGCTGGCGCGGGGCTGTTCGCGGATATGGCCTCGACGGGCGAGCGGCTGGTGAAGTGGAGCCGCGAGTTCACGCCAAACCCGGCGCACCGCGAGCTGTACGACGGCATGATGCAGAAATGGCAGGCGGTGTACGCGGACCAGCTCGGGCTGGTGGACAGCGGGCTGACAACGTCGATGTGGCAGGCGCCGGGCCTGATGCGCGACACACGCCCCTCACCCTAACCCTCTCCCCAGAGGGGAGAGGGGACTGCTCCGTGCGGCCTTTCACCCTCTCCCCTCTGGGGAGAGGGCCGGGGTGAGGGGTGAAGTTCTTTGAGATCTATCACAATCATTCGATCCCGCTTTTACCTTTCTGCCGCCGCTGGCTAAATTAGTAACTCATCCGACCACATAACAATAATTTTACACTGGAAGAGACTATGAGCCGCTACCCGTCGTTATTCGCCCCTCTCGATCTGGGGTTCACTACCCTCAAAAACCGCGTGTTAATGGGCTCAATGCACACCGGGCTGGAGGAGCGTCCGGACGGGGCTGAACGTCTGGCAGCCTTCTATGCCGAGCGCGCGCGCCACGGGGTGGCGCTGATTGTCACTGGCGGCGTAGCCCCTGCCCCTTCCGGGGTGACGATGGAGGGCGGCGCGGTGTTGAACGATGCGACACAGCTGCCGCACCACCGCATTGTGACCGACGCGGTTCACATCGAGGGCGGCAAAATCGCCCTGCAAATTCTGCATACCGGGCGCTACAGCTATCAGCCGAACCTGGTTGCCCCCTCGGCTATTCAGGCACCGATTAACCGCTTTACTCCCCATGCCCTCAGCCATGACGAGATCCTGGCGCTGATTGAGGACTTTGCTCGCTGCGCCGCGCTGGCGCGGGAAGCGGGCTACGACGGCGTGGAGGTGATGGGCTCAGAAGGCTACCTGATCAACGAATTCCTCGCCGCACGTACCAACCAGCGCGACGACGAATGGGGTGGTGACTATGCCCGCCGCATGCGTTTTGCCGTGGAGGTGGTGCGTGCGGTGCGTGAACGTGCGGGTGCGGATTTTATTATCATCTTCCGCCTGTCGATGCTCGACCTGGTGGAAGGCGGCGGCACCTTCGACGAAACCGTGCAGCTGGCGCAGGCGATTGAAGCCGCTGGTGCCACCATTATCAACACCGGGATTGGCTGGCACGAAGCGCGCATCCCCACCATCGCCACGCCGGTGCCGCGTGCGGCGTTCAGCTGGGTAACGCGCAAGCTGAAAGGCAAAGTCTCCGTTCCGCTGGTGACCACTAACCGCATTAACGATCCGCAGGTGGCGGACGATGTGATCTCCCGCGGCGACGCCGATATGGTGTCGATGGCGCGTCCGTTCCTCGCGGATGCCGAACTGCTCTCCAAAGCGCAAAGCGGCCGTGCGGATGAGATCAACACCTGTATCGGCTGTAACCAGGCGTGTCTGGATCAGATCTTCGTCGGCAAGGTCACCTCCTGCCTGGTGAATCCCCGCGCCTGCCATGAAACCAAAATGCCGATCGTTCCTGCGACCAACAAGAAGCGTCTGGCCGTGGTGGGCGCAGGACCCGCTGGCCTGGCGTTTGCGGTCAATGCCGCCTCGCGTGGGCACAGCGTGACGCTGTTTGATGCGCTGGCGGAAATCGGCGGGCAGTTTACTATCGCCAGACAGATCCCCGGCAAAGAGGAGTTCTATGAAACGCTGCGCTATTACCGCCGGATGATCGAGGTGACGGGCGTCGATCTGCGGCTCAATCAGGTTGTCAGCGCGGCGGATCTGATCGGTTTCGACGAGGTGATCCTCGCGAGTGGGATCGCCCCGCGCACCCCTGCGATCGAAGGCATCGATCATCCGAAGGTATTGAGCTATCTGGACGTGCTGCGCGACAAAGCGCCGGTTGGCGAGAAGGTGGCGATCATCGGCTGCGGCGGGATCGGTTTTGATACCGCGATGTATTTAAGCCAGCCGGGCGAAGCCACCAGCCAGAACATCGCTGAGTTCTGCGTGGAATGGGGCATTGATACCAGTCTCAGTCAGTCCGGCGGTTTACGCCCGGAAGGTCCGCAGCTGCCGAAAAGCCCGCGTCAGATCGTGATGCTCCAGCGTAAAGCCAGCAAGCCGGGTGAAGGGCTGGGGAAAACCACAGGCTGGATCCACCGCGCCACCCTGCTCTCGCGCGGGGTGAAGATGATCCCGGCGGTGAGCTACCAGAAGATCGACGACGACGGGCTGCATGTGCTGATCGGTGGTGAACCGCAGCTGCTGCGCGTGGATCATGTGATTTTGTGCGCCGGACAGGAGCCAAAGCGCGATCTGGCCGATCCGCTGCGCGAAGCGGGTAAAACGGTGCATTTGATCGGCGGGTGCGACGTGGCGATGGAACTGGATGCGCGGCGGGCGATTGCGCAGGGGACAAAACTGGCGCTGAGTATTTAACGGCATCGCCCGGTGGCGCTTCGCTTACCGGGCCTACGGGTCCGAGGCCATTGTAGGCCCGGTAAGCGAAGCGCCACCGGGCATTTGAAACCGTAGGCCTGTGCAAGCGAAACGCCGCCAGGCAAAACGATCTTATCGACGACGCCCCAGCTTCACCGACTTCAGCACCACAAACTTGTTGTTTGTCGCAATGGTGACGCAGTTACCGAAAATCTTCTTCAGCTTGTGGAAGTAGTCCAGATGGCGGTTCGCCACGATGTACAGCTCGCCGTTGATTTTCAGGCAGCGGCGCGCGTGGTGGAACATCTCCCACGCGACGTTATCCGTCAGGGCGTGCTTCTGGTGGAACGGAGGATTGCAAAACACCGCGTTGAAGTGGAAAGGCTCTACGCCGGACAGCGCGTTATTGATCATAAACTCGCAGCGATCCAGCGCCTCCGGCAGATTGGTTTCCACGTTCAGACGGCTTGAAGCCACCGCCATTGGCGATTCGTCGCTGAACACCACGCTGGCCTCCGGGTTCTTCGCCAGCAGCGTCAGGCCAATCACGCCGTTACCGCAGCCGAGATCGACAATCTCCCCTTCCAGGTTTTCCGGCAGATGTTCCATAAAGAAGCGTGCGCCGATATCCAGACCGGTACGGGAGAAGACGTTCGCGTGGTTGTGGATGGTCCAGTCGGTCCCTTCCAGCTTCCAGCTCAGGGTCTCTGGCGCGTCGGCCAGTTCCGGCGCGCTGAAGGTACAGTTGATCAGGCGCGCTTTTTTCCAGGCCAGCGTCGTAGTGGTCGGGCCGAGCACTTTCTCGAACAGTTCCAGCGTCGAGGTGTGAATATCACGCGCCTTGGCGCCCGCGATGATGCGCGTTTCTGGCGTCACGACTTTACGCAGCGCGCGCAGTTGCTGCTCCAGCAACGCCATGGTTTTGGGCACTTTAATCAGCACCACCCCTGGCGCCTGCGGGTAGTCCGCGGTGCTGTCGAGGAACTTCACGCTGGATTCGTCGATATCGTTGTGACGCAGGTTTTCACGCGTCGCCAGCTCGCTTAAGTAAGAATCGCCGATACTGTAAGGCGCATGTTCCGCCAGCGCACAGCCCAGCGCGCCAAACGCGTCATTCAGGATCAGAACCGGGCCGCGGATTTCAGTCTCATCCAACTGCTGCAGCAGATATTCATCCGCCGCTTCCCACGCCTGAAGCGGGTTCACGTCGTCCGTTTCCGGGAAACGTTTAAGGTTGAGTGAACGGAAACCGTTGTCTAAGTGGCTCATCGGCCCTCCTGAATGGTAAAATTTGGCGTATCCCTGAAAAGGGTGCGTGAGTATACCCGTTTTATTGTCGATTTGGGGCGTTGATGAACCAACTTACTTATCTCCAGGGCTACCCGGAACATTTGCTTTCCCAGGTTCGTGACCTGATTGCCGGGGGAAAGCTCGGCGCGGTGCTGGAAAAACGTTACCCGGGTACGCATGATTTCGCGACTGACAAAGCCCTCTGGCAGTATACGCAGGATCTGAAAAGCCAGTATCTGAAGAGCGCCCCGCCGATCAACAAGGTGATGTACGACAACAAGATCCACGTGCTGAAAAACGCGCTCGGCCTGCATACCGCCATCTCCCGCGTGCAGGGCGGCAAGCTGAAGGCTAAGGCGGAGATCCGCGTCGCGACCGTCTTTCGCAATGCGCCGGAAGCCTTTCTGCGGATGATCGTGGTGCACGAGCTGGCGCACCTGAAAGAGAAAGATCACGACAAAGCGTTCTATTCCCTGTGCTGCCATATGGAGCCGCAGTACCACCAGCTGGAGTTTGATACCCGTTTGTGGCTGACGCATTTATCGTTAAAGAGTAATGCGCAGTAGCGCACGCGAAATGTCATGAGGACGTGCTACAGTGGCTTTAGGTTCCCTGCTACGGAGTACGTAAACGTTTATGATACGTTTCGCAGTCATCGGTACGAACTGGATCACGCGCCAGTTCGTCGACGCCGCCCACGAAACCGGCAAATATAAGCTCACCGCAGTCTATTCCCGCAGCCTTGAGCAGGCGCAAAGTTTTGCGAATGACTACCTGGTTGAACATCTGTTCACCTCGCTCGATGAGATGGCGCAAAGCGACGCCATTGACGCGGTCTATATCGCCAGCCCGAATGCTCTGCACTTCCCGCAAACGAAGCTGTTCATCAGCCATAAAAAGCATGTGATCTGCGAGAAGCCGCTGGCGTCGAATATCCACGAAGTGGAAGCCGCCATTGCGCTTGCCCGCGAAAACCAGGTGGTGCTGTTTGAAGCGTTCAAAACCGCCAGCCTGCCCAACTTCCTGCTGTTGCAGCAGTCCCTGCCGAAAATTGGCAAAGTGCGTAAAGCCTTTATCAACTACTGCCAGTATTCCTCGCGCTACCAGCGCTATCTGGACGGCGAAAACCCGAACACCTTTAACCCGGCCTTCTCGAATGGCTCGATTATGGATATCGGTTTTTACTGCCTGGCCTCTGCGGTTGCGCTGTGGGGGGAACCACACGGCGTGACGGCCACCGCCAGCCTGCTGGAGAGCGGCGTGGATGCACACGGCGTTGTGGTGCTGGACTACGGTGATTTCAGCGTGACGTTGCAGCACTCGAAGGTCAGCGACTCCGTGCTGCCAAGCGAAATTCAGGGCGAAGACGGCTCGCTGGTGATCGAAAAAATCTCCGAATGCCAGAAGCTCAGCATCGTTCCGCGCGGCGGAAAAGCGCAGGAGCTGACGCAGCCTCAGCATATTAACACTATGCTTTATGAGGCAGAGGTCTTCGCCCGTCTGGTAGAAGACAACGAAGTGAACCACCCGGGACTGGCGATCAGCCGCACCACGGCGAAGCTGCAAACGGAGATCCGCCGACAGACCGGCGTAATCTTCCCCGCAGACGGCGTGAATGTGGAAGCCGTCGCGTAAAGCTGTGTAATGAAATCGTGCAGACCATTGACGAAATCGATGGTCTGACATAATTTGTTACCTGCAAAGGGGAGTAACTTCTTCGCCGGTGGATCGTCATTACGATGCGTGCAAAACCGCATCCGGTCGCCGGGCAACCTTCGTGGTTGTAAGTGAGACCTTGCCGGAAGGCGAGGTCTATGCATAAAAAGCTAACGGCTATCGTCTTCTGACCATAGCCGTTTTTGTTTTTTTATGTGTAAGGAAAATAGTATGCATTCTGTCGGCACTCCAATGCTGTGGGGCGGATTCGCGGTTGTCGTGCTCATCATGCTGGCGATCGACCTCTTTTTGCAGGGTCGTCGCGGCGAACACGGCATGAGCGTTAAGCAAGCCGCCGTCTGGTCGCTGGTATGGGTTACCCTCTCACTTCTTTTCTGCGCCGCCTTCTGGTGGTATCTGGCCTCAACCGAAGGTCGCGCGGTGGCCGATCCTCAGGCACTCGCCTTCCTCACCGGCTATCTGATTGAAAAAGCGCTGGCGGTTGATAACGTCTTCGTCTGGCTGATGCTGTTCAGTTACTTCGCCGTGCCTGCGGCCCTGCAACGCCGCGTGCTGGTATACGGCGTGCTAGGCGCCATCATCCTGCGTACCATCATGATCTTCGCCGGTAGCTGGCTGATTACCCAGTTCGAATGGCTGCTGTACGTGTTTGGTGCGTTCCTGCTGTTCACCGGGGTCAAAATGGCGCTGGCGAAAGAAGACGATACCGGTATCGGTGATAAGCCGCTGGTGAAGTGGATCCGGGGTCATCTGCGCATGACGGACAAGATCGAGAGCGAGCATTTCTTCGTGCGTAAGAACGGCCTGCTGTTCGCCACCCCGCTGCTGCTGGTGCTGATTCTGGTCGAGCTGAGCGACGTGATTTTCGCGGTGGACAGTATCCCGGCTATCTTCGCGGTCACTACCGACCCGTTCATCGTCCTGACCTCGAACCTGTTCGCCATCCTCGGCCTGCGTGCGATGTACTTCCTGCTGGCGGGCGCGGCAGAGCGCTTCTCAATGCTGAAGTACGGTCTGTCGGTAATTCTGGTCTTTATCGGTATCAAGATGCTGATTGTTGATTTCTACCATATCCCGATCGCCATTTCGCTCGGCGTGGTGTTTGGCATTCTGCTGGTAACGCTGATTATCAATACCTGGGTTAACCGCCAGCACGATAAGAAGCAGCAGGCTTAGTGCAACGTTCGGTGCGGGCTGATGCCCTCACCCCACCCCTCTCCCACAGGGAGAGGGGGAAATGCAATGCAGGCCGGGTAAGCGCAGCGCCACCCGGCACTTTCGTTAACCAATAGTTAAAAAACATGACGCAACACGTAAAATCCAGCATTTTACGCTTCCGCCTTTCGCTGCTTTCCCTGATACTCAACCAGGCAAACAAATACTTACATCCGGATACAAATGTGACTTAGAGCACATCCAGGATGGAACGCAATTTCACTCAGGAATAACGTATGAGCACACAATCTAAGGGCCTGCTTGCGCGCCTGGCGCAGGGCAGTCTTGTAAAACAAATTCTGGTCGGGTTGGTACTGGGTATTCTGCTGGCGATGGTGTCAAAACCTGCGGCGGAAGCGACGGGACTGCTCGGCACCCTTTTCGTTGGCGCACTGAAGGCCGTCGCCCCGGTACTGGTGCTAATGCTGGTGATGGCGTCGATTGCCAACCACCAGCACGGACAAAAAACCAACATTCGCCCTATTCTGTTCCTGTATCTGCTGGGAACCTTCTCTGCTGCCTTAACGGCCGTTGTGTTTAGCTTCCTGTTCCCGTCCACGCTGCACCTGACCAGCGCGGCCGGTGATATCACCCCGCCGTCCGGGATTGTGGAAGTCCTTCGCGGCCTGCTGATGAGCATGGTCTCTAACCCCATCACCGCACTGATGAACGGAAACTACATTGGCATCCTGGTCTGGGCGATTGGTCTGGGCTTCGCGCTGCGTCATGGCAACGAGACCACGAAAAACCTGGTTAACGATTTGTCCAATGCAGTGACCTTCATGGTGAAGCTGGTGATTCGCTTTGCACCAGTCGGTATCTTTGGTCTGGTTTCTTCGACGCTGGCCACCACCGGTTTCGACGCACTGTGGGGCTACGCGCAGCTGCTGGTCGTCCTGGTCGGCTGTATGCTGCTGGTGGCGCTGGTGATCAACCCGCTGCTGGTGTTCTGGCAGATCCGCCGCAACCCGTATCCGCTGGTGCTGACCTGCCTGCGCGAGAGCGGCGTGTATGCCTTCTTCACCCGCAGCTCAGCGGCGAACATACCGGTGAACATGGCGCTGGCGGAGAAGCTGAACCTGGACCGCGATACCTATTCGGTGTCGATTCCCCTGGGTGCAACCGTGAACATGGCCGGTGCGGCGATTACCATCACCGTGCTGACGCTGGCGGCGGTGCATACGCTGGGTATTCCGGTAGATCTGCCAACCGCGCTGCTGCTGAGCGTCGTTGCATCACTGTGTGCCTGTGGCGCATCCGGCGTGGCGGGCGGCTCTCTGCTGCTGATCCCGCTGGCCTGTAACATGTTCGGTATTCCGAACGAGATTGCCATGCAGGTTGTCGCGGTCGGTTTCATTATCGGCGTATTGCAGGATTCCTGCGAAACCGCGCTGAACTCCTCTACCGACGTGCTGTTTACCGCCGCAGCCTGTCAGGCGGAAGATGCGCGTTTAGCGAAGAACGCCCTGCGCAGTTAAAAAGAAAAGCCCGGTGGCGGCTACGCCTTACCGGGCCTACAAGGTAAATGCAAAACGGCAACATGTGTTGCCGTTTTTAGTGTTTGCACCCTCTCCCTGTGGGAGAGGGCCGGGGTGAGGGCACCAGCCCGCACCCGACTTATAGCGTCACACCACTCTTAAAGATCGCCAGCTCGCGGAAGTCGTTCTTCTCGTTGCAGGTCTGCCTGCCGCTGGCAAATTCCACAATCGTGTCCACGAATTCGCTCAGCAGCTGCGGCATCGCTTTGCCGTGGATCAGCTGGCCCGCGTCAAAGTCGATCCAGTGCTTTTTCTTCGCCGCCAGTTCGCTGTTAGTGGCGATTTTCACCGTCGGCACAAACCCGCCGTACGGCGTACCGCGACCGGTACTGAACAGCACCATATGACAGCCCGCTCCCGCCAGCGCGCTGGTGGCGACCGCATCGTTGCCCGGTGCGCTGAGCAGGTTCAGGCCGTGCGTTTTCAGACGCTCACCATAGCGCAGCACGTCCACCACCTGGCTGGCGCCCGCTTTTTGGGTGCAGCCCAGGGATTTCTCTTCAAGCGTGGTGATCCCGCCCGCCTTGTTCCCCGGCGACGGGTTCTCGTATATCGGCTGGTTATGGGCGATGAAGTACTGTTTGAAGTCGTTGACCATGGTGACGGTCTTCTCAAAGGTCTCTTCGTCGCGGCAGTGGCTCATCAGAATGCGCTCTGCGCCGAACATCTCCGGCACTTCGGTCAGCACCGTAGTGCCGCCGTTGGCAATCACGTAATCCGAGAAGCGACCCAGCATTGGGTTAGCGGTAATGCCGGAAAGGCCATCAGATCCGCCGCACTCCAGGCCAAACTTCAGTTCGCTCAGCTTGCCCGGCTCGCGCTTGTCGTGACGCATCACCTCGTACAGCTGGTGCAGCTGTTCAACGCCCGCTTCCACTTCGTCGTCCTGGTGCTGACACACCATAAAGTGCACGCGCTCAGGGTCAAATTCGCCCAGCGTGTCGCGGAAGGCGTCGACCTGATTGTTCTCGCAGCCGAGGCCGATCACCAGCACCGCGCCCGCGTTCGGGTGGCGCACCATGTTTTGCAGCATGGTACGGGTATTGATGTGGTCGTCACCCAGCTGGGAGCATCCATAGGTGTGACTGAACAGATGCACACCGTCGGTGCCTTCAGCATCATTAGTCTCTTTCAGGAAACGCGTCTGAATTTGACGCGCGATCCCGTTCACGCAGCCGACAGTCGGGAGGATCCACAGCTCATTGCGGATCCCCACCTCGCCGCTGGCGCGGCGGTAGATCTGTACCTCACGATCGGCCGCCTGTCCTTCTTCTGGCTGGAAGTCAGGTTGATAGCTGTACTCGTCCAGATCGCTGAGATTGGTGCGGGTATTGTGGGAATGAATGTATTCACCCGGCGCAATATCCGCCAGCGCATGACCGATGGGCAAACCGTACTTCACCACGTTCTCCCCTTTCGCAATGGGGAACAGGGCAAACTTATGTCCACGTCCAATGGCCTGGCGTAACGTCACCGACTGGTTGTCGAAGGTCACTTCCGTCCCTTCGGCTAAATCGGCCAGCGCGACGGCAACGTTATCCAGCGAATGGATTTTGATGTATTGCATATCAACCTCAAACGGCCTTAGTTCAGTTCAATGGCGAAGTAGTCACGCGCATTGTTAAAGCAGATGTTTCTCACCATTTCGCCCAGCAGCTGGATATCCGCTGGCGCTTCGCCCGCGTGCACCCAGCGGCCAATCATCTGGCACAGAATGCGGCGGAAATATTCATGGCGGGTATAGGAGAGGAAACTGCGGCTGTCGGTCAGCATGCCAACGAAGCGGCTCAACAGGCCGAGCTGCGCCAGCTGTGTCATCTGACGCTCCATGCCGTCTTTTTGATCGTTAAACCACCAGCCGGAACCGAACTGCATCTTGCCCGGCATCCCTTCGCCCTGGAAGTTGCCGATCATGGTGCCCAGCACTTCGTTATCACGCGGGTTCAGGCAGTAGAGAATGGTTTTTGGCAGCAGGTTTTGCTCGTTCTGTTTGCTCAGCAGTTTTGACAGCTCTTCTGCCAGAGGGCGGTCGTTGATGGAGTCGAAGCCCACGTCCGCGCCCAGCAGTTTAAACTGACGCTGGTTGTTATTACGCAGCGCGCCGATATGGTACTGCTGAACCCAGCCGCGACGGGCATATTCCGCACCTAGGAACACCAGCACCGCGGTTTTAAACTGGGCGACTTCATGCTCGCTCAGGGCTTCGCCGGAGAGACGACGCGCCAGGATGCTGTCCAGCTCGGCTTCGCTGGAATCCGCGAACAGCACCACGTCCAGCGCGTGGTCAGACACTTTACAGCCGTGTGCGGCAAAGTGATCCAGACGTTTGGTCAGCGCGGATTGCAGATCGGCGAAACGACGGATATCGGTATCCGATACTTCCGCCAGCTTCGTCATGTAGTCATTAAAGGTCGGCAGCTCAATGTTGAAGGCTTTATCCGGACGCCAGCTTGGCAGCACTTTGATGTCAAAGGTGCTGTCCTTCGCGACAACCGCGTGGTGCTCCAGGGAGTCGATCGGATCGTCGGTTGTGCCCACCATCTTCACGTTCATCTGCTGCATGATGCCGCGCGCCGAGAAGCTATCCTGCCCCAGCAATTCGTTGCACTGATCCCAGATTTCATCCGCCGTGGCGGGAGAGAGCAGCTTGCCGGTGATACCAAAAGGACGACGCAGTTCGAGGTGCGTCCAGTGGTATAACGGGTTACCGATGGTGTGGGGAACGGTAGCGGCCCAGGCGTCAAACTTCTCGCGATCGGTCGCGTCGCCGGTACACAGGCGCTCGGCCACGCCGTTGGTGCGCATCGCGCGCCATTTATAATGGTCACCCTTCAGCCAGATATCATACAGGTTTTTGAAACGGTAATTTTCGGCAACCTGTTGCGGCGGTAAATGGCAGTGGTAGTCGAAAATCGGCTGATCTTTTGCGTAGTCGTGGTACAGGCGGCGAGCAAATTCGGTATCTAACAGGAAATCTTCGGTCATAAACGGTGTCATTATCGTCTTCCTCATTACGGGAGCGTCAGAAAGCTTATGTTCAGATGCTGCAAAGTTATCACACCAATTTCCAGAGTCCGACGTTTTTTTCGTGAGTTAGATCAATAAACGTCGACAAATAAATTACCCTCAAAGGGGTAAACCTTCTTGCAGGCCGCGCCAGTTCTGGCTTTGCGCACGCCTCATAATATCCCTACAAAGATTCACTCTTTTGTGATGTCACTCACCTTTTAAAGTTGTATGACAAGTTATCTTTTCGCCGTCGCAAACTATAAGCCGACGGAATGCATTACCGGTGTTTATTACATCGGATTTAACGGTACGGAAGCCGACTTAGCACGATGACTTATGGCAAGGTTCGGGCCGTTCCGGGACAGGTTCCCGGTTACGCCCCTCCCGTTACAGAACAGCTCCCGGCAACGGTTGAGTTGTTGCCGTGTCCCGACACGGAAATAACATAACGATGAGGTTTTACATGCGTAAAATTAAAGGGTTACGTTGGTACATGATCGCACTGGTGACGCTCGGCACCGTGCTGGGCTACCTGACACGTAACACCGTGGCAGCAGCGGCGCCAACGTTGATGGAAGAGTTACATATCTCCACACAACAATACTCTTACATCATTGCGGCGTATTCTGCCGCTTACACCGTAATGCAGCCTGTTGCAGGTTATGTTCTTGATATTCTGGGTACAAAAATTGGTTATGCCTTCTTCGCTGTAGCATGGGCCGTCTTCTGCGGGGCGACGGCGCTGGCTGGCAGCTGGGGCGGGCTGGCGCTGGCGCGTGGTGCGGTAGGTGCTGCCGAAGCGGCGATGATCCCTGCGGGTCTGAAAGCCAGCTCTGAATGGTTCCCGGCAAAAGAACGTTCAATCGCTGTCGGTTACTTCAACGTGGGTTCCTCCATCGGGGCGATGATTGCTCCGCCACTGGTGGTGTGGGCGATTGTGATGCACAGCTGGCAAATGGCGTTCATCATCTCCGGTGTGCTGAGTTTTGCCTGGGCCATGGCGTGGCTGATCTTCTATAAACACCCGCGCGACCAGAAAAAGCTGTCTACCGAAGAACGTGACTACATTATCAATGGTCAGGAATCTCATCATCAGACCGACAACGGCAAGAAAATGTCCGTCTGGCAGATCCTGGGTACCCGTCAGTTCTGGGGTATCGCCCTGCCACGCTTCCTGGCGGAACCGGCCTGGGGTACGTTCAACGCCTGGATCCCGCTGTTCATGTTCAAAGTCTACGGCTTTAACCTGAAAGAGATCGCGATGTTCGCCTGGATGCCAATGCTGTTTGCAGACCTGGGCTGTATCGTCGGCGGCTACCTGCCACCGCTGTTCCAGCGCTGGTTTGGCGTGAACCTGATTGTGTCCCGTAAGATGGTGGTCACCATGGGCGCCCTGCTGATGATTGGCCCTGGCATGATTGGCCTGTTCACCAGTCCTTACGTGGCTATCGCCCTGCTGTGTATCGGGGGCTTTGCTCACCAGTCTCTGTCTGGCGCGCTGATTACGCTCTCGTCCGACGTGTTTGGTCGTAACGAAGTTGCCACCGCCAACGGTCTGACCGGGATGGCCGCCTGGACCGCAAGTACCCTGTTTGCGCTGGTGGTCGGCGCGCTGGCAGACACCATCGGTTTCAGCCCGCTGTTCGCGGTACTGGCCATCTTCGACCTGCTGGGTGCAGTGGTTATCTGGACGGTGCTGAAGAGTAAATCCGCCGAGGAACTGGCGAAAGAGTCCCTTGGGGGACCGGCGACGCAGAGTTAGCTTGTTGTGCCGGGTGGCGGCTTCGCCTTACCCGGCCTACAACACCCGATAAAACCGTAGGCCGGGTAAGCGTAGCGCCACCCGGCAAAAACGTCGCAAAAGCCGCCTCCGGGCGGCTTTTTTAATGGCGAAATCTGGAGAGTGGCAAGCAAAAGTGGTATAACAAATCATTCGCCGTACCCTGCCTGGAGCGCATATGGAAATCACCGAATCACGTCGTTTATATCAACAACTTGCCGCCGAGCTGAAAGATCGCATCGAGCAAGGGGTCTATCTTGTCGGTGATAAACTTCCCGCTGAGCGTTTTATTGCGGATGAAAAAAGCGTCAGCCGTACGGTGGTCCGCGAAGCCATCATCATGCTGGAAGTTGAAGGGTATGTTGAGGTACGCAAAGGTTCCGGTATTCACGTGATTTCCAGCCAGGCGAAACACTCCCCCACGCCGGACGAAAGTCTGGAATTTGCCAGCTACGGTCCGTTTGAGCTTCTCCAGGCTCGCCAGCTGATTGAAAGCAATATCGCAGAATTCGCAGCGACGCAGGTCACCAAGCAGGACATCATGAAGCTGATGGAAATCCAGGATCATGCGCGTAAAGAAAAATGTTTCCGCGATTCCGAATGGGACCTGCAATTCCACGTCCAGGTCGCCCTTGCGACTCAAAACACAGCGCTGGCGGCAATCGTTGAAAAAATGTGGACTCAGCGCGTTCACAACCCGTACTGGAAGAAACTGCACGATCACATTGATTCCCGCACGGTAGACAACTGGTGTGACGACCACGACCAGATTCTTAAGGCCCTGATTCGTAAAGATCCGCATGCGGCGAAACTGGCAATGTGGCAGCATCTGGAGAACACTAAACAGATGCTTTTTAATGAAACGAGTGATGACTTTGAATTTAACGCTGACCGCTATCTTTTTGCTGATAATCCGGTGGTTCACCTCGATACCGCGACCAATGTCGCAAAATAACCTCCTGAACTGCTGGCAGGCGCACCGCCGCGCCTTCCGGCCAGACAGGGTAAGAAAACCTCTATAGTGTCAGCCTTTGTAAAATCTCTCGCTCCCCTCCGTGGCTTACGCCAAAATCGTGTTTCCCCTCAAATTCTGTGACGCAGAACGTCGGGCTTTGTTACAATTGGATTCACTTCGTTATTTTGTAAGTTAGTGCTTGCTAACCAGCCAATTAACAGGGAACAGTGTTGGCCACACATCATTGTGTCCGCGAGCGACCATAATGAAATCATAACAATGTCGCCGTGCTGTTTTCCCGAATGACAGGCGTGACGTTAACCGATTTCCAGGAACACTGAATGGAACTTTTGACCCAACTACTGAACGCCCTCTGGGCTCAGGATTTCGAAACGCTGGCCAACCCGTCCATGATTGGCATGCTCTACTTTGTGTTATTTATGATCCTGTTCCTTGAGAACGGTTTGCTGCCTGCTGCCTTTTTACCGGGCGACAGCCTGCTGGTGCTGGTTGGGGTGCTCTGTGCAAAAGGGGCGATGGCTTTCCCACAAACGGTTCTGCTGTTGACCATTGCCGCCAGCCTGGGTTGCTGGGTGAGTTATATTCAGGGGCGATGGCTGGGCAACACGCGAATCGTTCAGAACTGGCTTTCGCATCTTCCGGCACATTATCACCAGCGAGCGCACCACCTTTTCCATAAGCATGGGCTCTCCGCCTTGCTGATTGGCCGCTTTATCGCATTCGTACGCACCCTGCTGCCGACCATTGCGGGCTTGTCCGGCCTGAGCAGCGCGCGCTTCCAGTTCTTTAACTGGATGAGCGGCCTGCTGTGGGTTCTGATCCTGACCACGCTCGGCTACGCGCTCGGTAAAACGCCGGTCTTTATGAAATATGAAGACCAGCTGATGTCTTGCCTGATGCTGCTGCCCGTCGTCCTGCTGGTGTTTGGCCTGGTCGGTTCACTGGTCGTACTGTGGAAAAAGAAATACGGAGCCAGGGGTTAACGATGGTTATCTCCCCGCTCGCGCTGCGCCGCTTCTCTTACGCCATCGTCGCGCTAATGATGTTCAGCGCTCTCATCCTGCTATGGTCTGCCCTACAGCACCAGGAGTCGACGCTGACTATCCGTCCTGTGAGTCAAGGAACCAGCGTGCCGGATGGTTTTTCCATCTGGCATCATCTGGACGCTAACGGGATCCGCTTTAAGAGCATCACGCCGCAAGACGATGTGCTGCTGATAAAATTTGACTCCAGTGCGCAAAGCGCCGCGGCGAAAGCGGTGCTGGACCGCACGTTGCCGCAGGGTTACATCATCGCGCAACAGGATGATGACAGCCACGTAGCCTCCTGGATGTCACGGTTACGCGACACGTCGCATCGATTTGGCTAACGACTAATATTCCGAATATTTTCACCCACTTTGGTGAAACTCCCGTTTACTTACTATGCTTAAGTACGCGGAGCACCCCTCTGATGTTCTCCGCATAGTTCTGGAACACGGCTTACGCCGTAACACAATGGAAGGTTTCTATAATGAAATACCGCATCACCCTGGCTCTGGCCCTTTTTTCTTTAAGCACAGCTTCCTTCGCTATGTCTCTTTGTCAGGAGAAAGAACAGGATATTCAACGCGAAATCAGTTATGCCGAAAAGCATAACAATCAGCACCGGATCGACGGACTGAAAAAAGCGCTGAGCGAAGTGAAAGACAATTGTACGGACAGCAAGCTGCGTGCCGATCATCAGGAAAAAATCGCTGAACAGAAGGACGAGATAGCCGAGCGCCGTCAAGACCTGCAAGAAGCGAAAGAGAAAGGTGATGCGGAAAAAATTGCCAAGCGCGAGAGGAAGTTGCAAGAGGCGCAGGACGAACTGAAAGCGCTGGAAGCTCGCGATTATTGAGTTAACGGAAATCTCAACAGGAGAGAATCATGTCAAAAGATACAACTTCAGAACATCTGCGCGCTGAGCTGAAATCCCTGGCGGACACCCTGGAAGAGGTGCTGAACTCTTCTGCCGATAAATCGAAAGAAGAAGTCAGCAAACTGCGCAGCAAAGCGGAGCAGGCACTGAAAGAGAGCCGTTACCGTCTGGGTGAAACCGGTGATGCACTGGCGAAACAGACCCGCGAAGCGGCTGCGCGCGCAGACGAATATGTACGTGACAATCCATGGACAGGCGTTGGTATTGGTGCCGCAGTGGGTGTGGTGCTGGGTGTCCTGCTGACGCGTCGTTGATTATGGAAGATCCACGTCACGCACAAGGGCCTGCTAAAAACGTCCTCGGCATCGGCCAGCGTATTCTTACGACGCTGGTCGGGCTTGCCGAAACGCGCGTCCGGCTTGCGGTAGTGGAACTGGAAGAGGAGAAAGCCAATCTCTTCCAGATGCTGCTCATGCTTGGGCTTACGATGCTCTTTGCCGCGTTTGGTCTGATGAGCCTGATGGTGTTAATCATCTGGGCTATCGATCCACAGTATCGACTGAACGCGATGATTGCGACTACCGTGGTTCTGCTGGTGGCGGCGCTGATAGGCGGTATCTGGACCCTGCATAAAGCGCGCACGTCGACCTTCCTGCGCCATACGCGCCAGGAGCTGGCCAACGACCGCGCCCTGCTGGAGGATGATAAGTCGTGAGCGACAAAGCCGAACGTCAAAAGCGGAAAGCGTATCTGCTGAGCCAGATCCAGCAGCAGCGGCTGGACCTGTCCGCCAGCCGTCGCGACTGGCTGGAGCTGACCCAGCGTTACGATCGCGGCTGGAATACTCTTCTGAGCCTGCGTTCGTGGGCGCTGGTGGGTAGCAGCGTGATGGCGATCTGGACGATTCGTCATCCAAACATGCTGATTCGCTGGGCACGCCGTGGCTTTGGTGTCTGGAGCGCATGGCGTCTGGTGAAAGCAACGATTCGTCAGCAGCAGCTGCGCTAGCCTTCTCGCCGGGTGGCGCTGCGCTTACCCGGCCTACGGTAAAAAAGTAGGCCGGGTAAGGCGTAGCCGTCACCCGGCAAAATCTCTCTATGCTCCCTTACTCAATATCTTTGAAAAAGATTGACAGTTTTCCTTGCTAACAATTGCCATCCGCCCCGTTTACACTCCTCTCCATCGACAGCAAAGACGCGGTATCTACCCGAATTTGCACGCAAATAACGTTTAGCCGCTGATGTGGTTTCCTGGAGAGTAAAATGAAAAAATTAGATGATGTTGGTGTATTGGTAGCGCGTATTCTGATGCCTGTGCTGTTCATCACCGCAGGCTGGGGCAAAATTACCGGCTATGCGGGCACTCAGCAGTATATGGAAGCGATGGGCGTACCGGGTTTCCTGCTGCCACTGACCATCCTGCTTGAGTTCGGCGGCGGCCTGGCAGTGCTGTTCGGTTTCCTGACCCGCACCACGGCGCTGTTCACCGCAGGCTTTACCCTGCTGACCGCGTTCATCTTCCACAGCAACTTTGCGGAAGGCGTGAACTCTCTGATGTTCATGAAAAACCTGACCATCGCGGGTGGCTTCCTGCTGCTGGCTATCACGGGTCCGGGCGCCTACAGCATCGACCGTCTTCTGAATAAGAAGTGGTAAGCACGCTATACTGATTAAATTCAAAGCGAGGAGACATCTCCTCGCTTTTGCTATCTGACGGAGGAGTAAAAAATGGGACAACTCGTAGACGGCGTCTGGCAGGATGTCTGGTATGACACCAAATCCACCGGTGGACGCTTTAAGCGCTCTGTTTCGGCCTTCCGTAACTGGCTGACCGCCGACGGCGCACCCGGCCCGAGTGGCGAAGGGGGCTTTGCGGCGGAGAAAGATCGTTATCATCTGTATGTTTCTCTCGCCTGTCCGTGGGCGCACCGCACGCTGATTGTGCGCAAACTTAAAGGTCTCGAATCGCTAATTCCGGTTTCGGTGGTCAACCCGCTGATGCTGGAAAACGGCTGGACGTTCGACAGTGACTTCCCGGCCGCGACGGGTGATGAGCTTTATCATCACGATTTCCTGTATCAGCTTTATCTGCGCGCCGATCCGCACTACACCGGACGCGTAACGGTGCCTGTGCTGTGGGACAAGAAAAACCAGACGATCGTCAGCAATGAATCCGCTGAAATCATTCGCATGTTCAATACCGCGTTTGACGCGCACGGCGCCCGCGCCGGGGATTACTATCCGGTTGAGCTGCGCGAGAAAATTGACGAGCTGAACGGCTGGATCTACGACAACGTCAACAACGGCGTCTATAAAGCCGGTTTTGCCACCAGTCAGGAAGCGTACGACGAAGCGGTCGGCAACGTGTTTGGATCCCTGGAACGTCTGGAGCAGATCCTCGGCCAGCATCGTTATTTAACGGGCGATCGCCTCACCGAAGCAGACATCCGCCTGTGGACGACGCTGATCCGCTTCGATCCGGTGTATGTCACCCACTTCAAGTGCGACAAGCATCGCATCAGCGATTATCTGAACCTGCACGGTTTTCTGCGCGACATCTATCAGATGCCGGGTATTGCGGAGACGGTCAATTTTGACCATATTCGCACCCACTATTTCCGCAGTCATAAGACCATCAACCCAACGGGCATTATCTCCATTGGTCCGTGGCAGGATCTGGATGAACCACACGGGCGCGACGTGCGTTTCGGATAATTATTTAGGGAATCAATTGATTCTCTTTTTTAATTCACGGCATACATCTATCCTTACCTCGATCGCTTAGAAAACAAGTGATTGACTGACTAAGAGGCAAGGAAAAATGGACTGGTATTTAAAAGTACTGCGCAACTACGTTGGATTTGGTGGCCGTGCCCGCCGTAAAGAGTACTGGATGTTCGTTCTGGTGAACTTCGTCCTGATTATGGTGCTGGGTATTGTGGACAAAATCCTCGGCTGGGAACGCGAGGGGGGCGAAGGCATTCTCACCACCATTTATGGTGTGTTGGTTCTGCTGCCTTCATGGGCCGTACTGTTTCGTCGTCTCCACGACACCGATCGTTCGGCGTGGTGGCTGCTGTTGCTGTTGATCCCGCTTATCGGCTGGATCGTCATTTTGATTTTCAACTGTCAGAGCGGAACGCCGGGAGAAAACCGCTTTGGTCCGGATCCGAAGATCTGCGCATAAAAAAAAGCCCGGTGGCGCTTCGCTTACCGGGCCTACAAATTACGATTTTATTTATTATATTGCGTGAAAAGCTTCGGAATTTCGCGTAAACACCATGATTTGGCTTCGCCCATGCTGTCACGACGCCACGCCATAATAATATCCACTTCGCTGGTGTATTCCGGGCTGACAACGCGCAGCCGTCCCTCTGCAATGTCCTTTTCGACGAACGGATACGGCATGGTCGCCACGCCCAGCCCCGCCAGCAGCGCCTGACGCTTATCTTCCAGCGACGTCACCGTCAGACGCGGCTGTTTATCCAGCAACTGCACCGTTAACACCGGGCGCTCGCGCGCGGTATCCGCCACCGCCACGCCGCGGTATTTCACGCGCGTGACCTCAGAGAGCGGTTCCGGCTCCTGATGGATCGGGTGACCCGGCGCAGCGACGTAGACGTTCATCACGCTGTACAGTTTGCGCGAGTTAATTTCTGACGATGAGCGGAAATGCATATCCGGCGCAATGACGATATCCGCCCTGCCCGTCTCAAGACGCTCCCACGCCCCGGCCAGTACCTCGGTGATGATCGACAGCTGGGTATTGGCTTTCGCGGCCAGTCTGTCCACCAGCGGGAACAGCGCCTCGGTGGGCACCAGCGCTTCGGTCACTAACGTCAGATGGGTTTCCCAGCCGCGGGCCAGCGCTTCGGCATCGGTCGTCAGTTTATCCGCCGCTTCCAGCAATACGCGGCCGCGCTCCAGCAGCATCCGCCCAACGTTGGTGAATTTTGTTCGATGACCAGAGCGATCGAAGAGCACAACATCCAGCTCCTCCTCCAGCTTTTGCATGGTATAGCTCAGCGCAGACGGAACGCGCCCCAGTTCATCTGCCGCCGCGGCAAAACTGCCGCGCCTGTCAATCGCGTCCATGACGCGAAGCGCCTCAAGCGTCAATGCTCTCTCTTTAGCCATCTCGTTCTCATTCAGGAAATTTGAACATACCGGGCAGAATATCTGGCTAACAATGCAGCGTCCATACCTTTACCATTGATTTAGTGTAAAGAGAGGTCAAGTTTATGATTACGACAAGAACAGCGAAACAGTGCGGACAAGCCGATTTCGGTTGGTTGCAGGCCCGCTACACCTTTTCCTTTGGACACTACTTTGACCCTAAACTTCTCGGTTACGCTTCACTGCGCGTATTGAACCAGGAAGTGCTCGCCCCGGGCGCGTCCTTCCAGCCGCGCACATACCCGAAAGTCGATATCCTGAACCTGATCCTGGAAGGCGAGGCAGAATACCGCGATAGCGAGGGCAATCATGTCCAGGCGAAGGCTGGCGAGGCGCTGTTAATTTCCACGCAGCCGGGTATTAGCTATAGCGAGCATAACCTCAGCAAAGACAAAACGCTGACCCGCATGCAGCTGTGGCTGGATGCCTGTCCGGAGCGGGAAAATCCGCTGGTGCAAAAAATCGATCTGAAGGGCGATAAACAGCAGCTGATTGCCTCGCCAGACGGCAGCAAAGGCAGCCTGCAGTTACGCCAGCAGGTGTGGCTGCACCATATCGAACTGAAAAAAGGTGAACAGGCAAGCTTCCAGCTTCATGGCCCGCGCGCCTATCTGCAGTCCATTCACGGAACGGTGCATGCGGTGACGCACGCGGAAGAGAAAGAGGCGCTCACCTGCGGCGACGGCGCGTTTATTCGTGATGAAGCGAATATCACCCTGGTGGCGGATACGCCGCTGCGCGCGCTGCTGATTGATTTGCCGGTTTAACCCCCCCCTCACCCTAGCCCTCTCCCCAAAGGGGAGAGGGAACGATCTAGCCCCTCGCCCCTATGGGGAGAGGGGTTGGGGTGAGGGGAAATTTTTACACCTTACTCGCCATAATCTCAATAATCTGCCGGTCCGTTGCCTGCATCGAGCGGCACGCCAGCGCGCACAGGTTCGCGATCGACTGCTCCACGTCGTGCGCCACAATCCCCTCATTACCCGTCACGGCAGTATCATCCAACGCCATCATCACGGCTTTCCAGGCGCTGGTGACGCTGGTCGAGACCTTCATTGCGCAACTGTTAGACGCCCCGTCACAGATCATCCCGCTGACGTCGCCGATCATACTGCCGATCGCCATGGCAATAGTCTGGTAAGATCCGCCCATCAGCCACGCCATCCCTGCGGCGGCCCCCATTCCGGCCGTTGTCGCCGCGCACAACGCGGACAAGCGCGGAAGCTGGTAATGGATATAGATCGCCGACAGATGCGAGAGCATCAGCGCCCGCGCCAGCCGTTCGTCATCGGCCTGAACGTGCTCAGCCACCACCACTACCGGCATGGTGGCGGTGATGCCCTGATTCCCGGAACCCGAGTTGCTCATCGCCGGCAGCGTCGCGCCTCCCATGCGGGCATCCGAGGCTGCGCTGGTGCGGATAATAATGTCTGAACCCAGATCCTGCGCCATCCAGCCGCGTGCGCGCTGTTTATTGAGCGTCGCACCAATATGCAACCCCCAGTTGCCACGTAAACCTTCCCGGGAGAGCGCATCGTTCAGCCGTCCCGCATCGAGGATAAAGCGGATCGCGTCGAACGGCACCAGCTCTACAAACTCAAGGATCTGCGACAGCGTGGTGGTCGAGAGCACCTCCAGCGGATCGTCGCTGTTCTGGCTCTGATTATCGTCAAGCCTGAAGCGCGTTTCGCCCTGACAAACAACCTCCACCACGCGAGTGTGCCCGCCAGCGATGGTCACCATCGCCGAGGATTCACCGACGTAAACGCAGGCACGTGAATAGAGGATCTCATCGCACGGCTCCTGCAATTTTACCTGCACCAGACCCGCGTTCAGCAGTGCTTTGGCGCGCGTTAGCGCCTCGGACGACGCGTCTTTCAACACCTCCAGTCCGGCATGCGCGTTACCGCCTGTCGCGCCCAGCGCGGCCGCGATGGGTAAACCGACCATACCGGTACCGGGCACCGTTACGCCAAGCCCGTTTTTCATCAGGTTCGGCGATACCCACGCCTCGATACGCGTCACCTCACCGTCAAGCTGTCCGGCAGCCATCGCGCACGCCAGCGCCAGCGAGACGGGTTCGGTACAGCCCAGCGCAGGCTTTACCTCTTCCTGCACCGCGCGAATAAAATGGTTCCATAAAGGATTAATTTGCTCAGACATCGTTACGACCTTATTTAACCTCATGAGAAGGCGAGGAAAGGAGAAACACAAAGCAGCAGCCCGGTAATCACAATAATCACCAGCGATACGCCTTTATATTTATGAAGTGCGGGCACTTTGTAGACCAGCCACGCCGGAATTAAGCAGCCCACCATCCCGAAAATAGGGCTACAGATGGAAGTGAAGCTCAGCACCGGCGCGTTTAACACAATCGCGCTCCAGGCCAGCAGGATGGCGAACAGCATAATCCCGCGCTGGACGGCATTTTCATTGATTTTCTCCGCCGGCATTTTGCGGCGCAGGATGTTCATCACAATGCCCTGCGTCGCCTCACGAAAGCCGAGATAGACGCCAAAGAACGCGGTCATCACAGCGAAAATATTGAGGATTACGCTGACGATTTTGACCCAGCCCGCGCCGTCACCGCTGATAAACTGTGCTGCGATTGCCAGGGCGGAAATATTCTGCTCGTAGGCTTTTACCGCCTCGTCGTGCCCCATCGCCAGGGTGAAGGAGACAGCGTAGAAAAAGACCGTCACAAACAGCACGCCAAAGGCGATATTCATTGCCCGCAGCGCTTTATGACGCGCCACCTCAACGGATTTTTCCCTTGAACGATAGGAAATCACCATCGGGCTTAATGTCTGAATAAACAGAATGGAGGTTAAGGTGAAAGGCAGCGTAATAATGGCGTTTTTAATCAGCAGCCCCATTGGCGGCAGCATGCCGACGTTGGCTAAATGCCAGAGGCCAATCATCGAAAGCCCCAGCGCCGCCACCACAAATAATTTGGTCAGCACCATCAGGCTCGAGACTTTAAACAGCAGCTTTTCACCGCGCGACGAAATGGCGACCAGAATGCAGATCAGGAATAAGCCGTAGAACGGATTTTCCGAGAGCAAACCGTCGGTTACGCCGAAGGTGTGTAAATAGGATGCGCTGTCGTTGGTAATGGCCGTCGAATAGACAAACATCCAGATCACCAGCATCACGAAATAAAGTGCACCCAATAAGATGCCCCAGTTTTTGCCTAAATATCCGCTAATAACGCTCGGATAGTCTTTACATTCCGGTGATTCCGCCAGCGTATTAATAAACAGGCGCTGGAACAGGTACATGGCCGGATAACCAATTATCGACGAGAGTAAAAATACCCATAGCCCCATTAATCCAACCTGCACCGGAAGAAAAACAATGCCCGCGCCGATAGCCATCCCAATACTCATGATGACCCAGCCCGTATCGGTGCTGTCGAATTTAATCGCCTCTCGCCATTCGCTTTCGCTCATTCCCGCCCGCCTTGCCGCAGGGGAATCACTCACAATCACACTGCTGTTTGTTGCCATATTCATTGGGCACTCGCTTATTTTGTAGGGTAACGATTTGTTTTTATAAGGTTCCGATCGCCAGCGATTGCGAGTCAGAGGGTGCAGGTGTGAGTTATTGGTATGGGGAGATCATATCCGGAGCGCGGGAGAAAAAAGTCACAACTTTTATAGGGATTTCCTTAGGCGAGAGGAAAATATTACTTCGGGATAGCAGAAAAGAGAGCGAGTTTTCTAAAATTGACGGTGTTCACAAAATTAAAAGCCTCCTCATCTGAGGAGGCTGAAGATGGAGCCTGTGTTAGATCGCCTGCGTAAACGTCCTCGAAATCACGTCCTGCTGCTGCTCGCGCGTCAGAGCGTTAAACCGCACCGCATAGCCTGAAACGCGGATCGTCAGGTTCGGATAGTTCTCCGGATGGGCGATGGCATCCAGCAGCATCTCCCGGTTCATCACGTTGACGTTCAGGTGCTGCCCGCCCTCAATGGTCGCTTCGTGGTGGAAGTACCCGTCCAGCAGCCCGACAAGGTTGGTTTTGCGCACCAGCTCGTCCTTGCCCAGTGCCTGCGGCACGATGGAGAAGGTGTAGGAGATCCCGTCTTTGGCATAGGTGAACGGCAGCTTGGCGACCGAGGTCAACGACGCCACCGCTCCTTTTCTGTCGCGCCCGTGCATCGGGTTGGCGCCAGGCGCAAACGGTGTACCGCCGCGACGTCCGTCCGGCGTGTTGCCGGTCTTCTGCCCGTAAACCACATTGGAGGTGATGGTCAGGATCGACTGTGTCGGCACGGCGTTGCGGTACGTCGGCAGCGCCTGGATTTTCTTCATAAAGCGCTCAACCAGATCGCAGGCGATACTGTCCACGCGATCGTCGTTGTTGCCGTATTGCGGATAGTCGCCTTCGATGACGAAATCGACCGCCAGACCGGTGTGGTCGCGCACCGGTTTTACCGTGGCGTACTTGATGGCCGACAGGGAATCCGCCGCCACCGACAGCCCGGCAATGCCACAGGCCATGGTGCGGTAAACGTCCCGGTCGTGCAACGCCATCAGCGAGGCTTCGTAGCTGTATTTATCATGCATGTAGTGAATGAGATTCAGCGCACTGATGTACTGCACTGCCAGCCAGTCCATGAAGTGATCGAGGCTCGCCATTACGGTGTCGTAATCCAGTACCTCATCCAGCAGCGGCTCGGTTTTCGGCCCCACCTGGATCTTCAGCTTCTCATCCACCCCGCCGTTAATCGCGTACAGCAGCGTTTTCGCCAGGTTGGCGCGTGCGCCGAAGAACTGCATCTGCTTGCCGATCACCATCGGACTGACGCAGCAGGCAATGGCGTAGTCGTCGCTGTTGAAGTCGGCACGCATCAGATCGTCGTTCTCGTATTGCAGCGAGGAGGTGACGATCGAGACCTGCGCGGCGTATTTCTTGAACGCGATCGGCAGCTGTTCGGACCAGAGGATCGTCAGGTTTGGCTCCGGCGCAGGCCCCATGGTGTGCAGGGTATGCAGATAGCGGAAGCTGTTTTTGGTCACCAGCGTACGGCCATCCAGCCCCATGCCGCCAATCACTTCCGTGGCCCAGATCGGATCGCCGGAGAAGAGCGTGTCGAACTCCGGCGTGCGCAGGAAGCGCACCATGCGGATCTTCATGATGAAGTGGTCGATCAGCTCCTGGGCCTGCACCTCGTTCAGCCTTCCTGCCTGCATGTCGCGTTCAATGTAGATATCGAGGAACGAGGCCGTGCGCCCCAGCGACATCGCCCCGCCGTTCTGGGATTTCACTGCGGCAAGGTAGGCAAAGTAGACCCACTGCACCGCTTCCTGCGCATTCATCGCCGGACGTGAAATATCAAAGCCATAGTTCGCCGCCATCTGCTGGATCTGGAGCAACGCACGTTTATGCTCCGCCAGCTCCTCGCGCAGGCGGATCGTGGCCTCCAGATCGTCTCCGCGCTCCAGTTTCCCCTGGAGATCGGCGAACTGAAGTTCCCGCTCGCGCACCAGATAGCTGATGCCGTACAGCGCCACGCGGCGGTAGTCGCCGATGATGCGTCCACGCCCGTAGCCGTCCGGCAGACCGGTGAGCACGCCGGATTTTCGGCAGCGCATCATCTCCGGGGAATAAACGTCAAATACGCCCTGGTTGTGGGTTTTGCGCAGGTCGGTGAAGAGATATTCAAACTGCGGATCCATCTCGCGACCGTAGGCTTCGAATGAGCTGCGGATCATATTGATTCCGCCGTACGGATGCAGGGCCCGCTTGAGCGGCTTGTCGGTTTGCAGGCCGACGATCGTCTCCAGCTCCTGGTCAATATAGCCCGGCCCGTGCGCGGTAATGGTGGTGGCGATGTTGGTGTCAAAATCCACCGGAGCGTGAGTAGCATTCTCCTGGCGAATGCCGACCATCACCTTCTGCCACAGCGCCGTCGTTGCTGGCGTCGCCTGCGCGAGGAAAGCTTCATCGCCTTCATAAGGGGTGTAGTTATGCTGAATAAAATCGCGCACGTTAACGGCGTTTTTCCATTCTTCACCGCGAAACCCGGCCCATGCGTCGCTGTAAGGCGCGACGCCCGTATCGATTGTTACTTTCATCAGATTCTCGCTTTATCAGGCGTAAGCCGCAGCCGGGGTGACCTTCCCAAGACGGAGGGCGTCCAGCGCGATCATTTTTTCTTCATTGGTAGGGATCACCGCGCAGGCCGCGCGGGACGACTCGGTGGAGATCACGCCCTCACCCGCGCTGCCCGGCAGGGCATTTTTGGACTCGTCGAGGATGATGCCAAACACCTTCAGGTGCTCCACCACCAGCGCGCGGATAAGCACGGAGTTCTCACCGATCCCGCCGGTAAACACCACGCCATCCAGACGGTGCAGGGATGCGGCATGACCGGCGATATGCCGCGCTATGCGGTGGACAAAGGTCTTTATCGCCAGCCGCGCCCGCTCGTTGCCGTCATGCCAGGCTTTCTCCAGCACGCGCAAATCGGAGGAGATGCCGGAGATCCCCAGCAGCCCGGACTCTTTGTTGACCACGCGCTCCAGATCCTCGAACGTCTGGCCGGTCTGCCGGGCAATCCACGCCATCGCGCCAAAATCTACGTCGCCACAGCGCGTGCCCATCACCAGTCCTTCAAGCGGCGTCATCCCCATGGACGTGTCCACGCTTCTGCCGTTACGCACCGCGCAAATGGACGCCCCGTTGCCGAGATGGGCAATCACCAGGCCGCTGTCTTCGGCGGAGAGCCCGAGAAGCGCGTGCGCCTGCGCCGCCACGTAGCGGTGAGAGGTACCGTGGAAGCCGTAGCGGCGCACGCCCAGCTCTTCAAAATAGCGGTACGGCAAGCCGTACAGATACGCCTGCGGCGCCATGGTCTGGTGGAAGCTGGTATCAAATACCGCCACCTGCTGCACCCCGGGGAAGAGTCGCTCTGCGGCTTCCACGCCGCTCAGGTTAGCGTAGTTATGCAGCGGCGCCAGCGGGGAGACCTGGCGGATCTGCTCCATCACCTCTTCCGTGATCAGGGTCGACTCGCTGAAGAGATCGCCGCCGTGGGCAATGCGATGGCCAATCAAAGCCACGCTGCCCATCAGGTCGCGCTTCTCCAGCTCCAGGGCGATGGCGGCCAGCGCCCCTTCGTAGTCCTGATGAGCCAGTCTGACTGGCTCACCCCCATTCACGGAAATAAAGGCTTTTTCTGTGTTGATGCCGTCCGCAATGCCCGTCAGCAGGGCATCGCAGCCTGCGGCGTCCAGCACCGAAAACTTAACAGAGGACGATCCGCAGTTAATGACCAGTACTACCGGAAACTCAATCATGGTATGGCTCCGCTCTTCCTGAGCTTTGGTTTAAAACAGTTTGTACACGATGTTCAGAATGGTCAGCAGGCCGACCACGGTTACGAAGATGTTCTCGGTCCGGCCTTTGTATTTCGCCAGCGCCGGTGCTTTGCGGATGGCGTACATCGGCAGCAGGCACAGCAGAGAGGCGATAATTGGCGCGCCCATGGCTTCAATAAGGTCGAGAATGTTCGGGTTGGCATAGGCCACAATCCAGGTGGAGCCCATGATGAAGACCATGCTGATGGTGTTCAGCTTGCCCACGGAGACGTTCTTCTTGTCGCCCTTGTAGCCGAACTTAACGATCAGGCCGTTCAGCCCCTCCAGCGTGCCCAGGTAGTGACCGAAGAAGGATTTAAAGATAGCGACCAGCGCGATGATGGACGCGCCGTACTCCAGCACCGTGGCGAACGTGGATTTACTGCCTGACATCGACGCAAAGTGGTTCGCCAGGTAAGAGAGCACCGGAATGTTCTGCGCTTTGGCGTCCGCCATGTTCTGCGGAGAGAGCGTAAACAGGCAGCTAAAGGCGAAGAACATCACCACCGCCACCATCAGCAGGCTGGCGCGACCGATGATTTTGGAACATTTCTGCTCGGTGAATTCTTTACCAAACTCCGGCTCGTACTCTTCGCGCTTGGAGACCACAAACGAGGAGACGATAGGCGAGAAGTTGAAGGAGAAGACCATAATGGAAATCCCCAGCCACACCGTGACAAGAATGCCGTCATGACCGGTGAAGGCGATATCGCTCAGGTTAACCTGGTCGATCACCGCTGAGTTCCAGTACGGGATCAGCGAGAGAGAAATCAGCACCAGGCTGGCGATGAACGGGAACACCAGGTAGCTCATCACCTTCACCATCAGGTCTTTACCGAACCAGATCACAAAGGCCATCAGCAGCAGCAGGAACAGCGCTACCACGCCGCGGTTCAGGGCAGGCATCTGGAGCTGGTTTTCCCAGAAGGTCATAAAGGTGTTGGTAATGGTGACGCCGTAAATCCACAGCAGCGGGCAAATAGCAAAGAAGTAGAGGAAGGTGATCACCACCCCGCCGGTCTTACCAAAATGCTCCTCCACCGTTTCGGTGATGTTGCCGGAGACGTTACTGCCGGACAAACACAGACGCGCCAGCGCGCGGTGGCAGTAAAAGGCAATGGGGAACGCCAGAACCAGCATCAGCAGAATAGGGATCAGGCCACCAAAGCCTGCGCGGATGGGGAAGAACAGCACGCCAGCGCCAATGGCGGTACCAAACAGGCCGAGCGTCCAGGTGGTATCCGATTTACGCCAGGAGGACGTTTTTGTCTGGCCAACGATAATGCTTTCTGTGTTGCTCATAGGTCACCTTTATGCGTCAACGAAGCCGGTAATTTGGGAAACACGGGAGAGATCAATATTGCCGCCGGAAATAATGCAGACGGTTTTTCGGCCCTGAATATAGTGGTCCAGCTTGCCGCTTAATAACGCCGCGCACGCCAGCGCGCCAGCACCTTCCGTAACCACTTTATTTCGCTGAATAAGCGCGATCATGCTGTTGCGAATCTCGTCTTCGCTGACCAGCACAATGTCGTCAACCAGTTCACGAACGATTTCGAAGGTTAAATTACCCGGGCGAGACACGTCGCAGCCGTCCGCTAATGTGCCGGTAATGCGGTGGTTCGTTATTTCACCGGTCTGATACGACGCCGCCATTCCGTGCACGTTTTCAGACTGCACGCCGATAATATTGATAGTTGGGTTGATGGATTTAATTGCTGTCGCAATACCGGCAATTAAACCACCACCGCCGATGGGAACAATCACGTTATCCACGTCGTATAAATCTTCGAGGATTTCCAGGCCGATGGTGCCCTGACCGGCGATCACTTTCGGATCGTCGTAAGGCGGGATAAATATGCGCCCTTCCATCTCGACGATTTCGCTCACTTTGGCGATAGTGTCGTTAAAGTTCTCGCCGTGCAGCACCACTTCGGCGGAGTAGTCGCGCGTGGCGGCCACCTTGGATTTCGGCGCGCCCATAGGCATTACTACTTTGCCGTCGATGCCAAGCATGGCGCAGGAGAGCGACACCCCCTGCGCGTGGTTCCCTGCGGAACAGGCAACCACGCCCTTGCGTTTTTCCGCATCGGTCAGCGAGCTTAATTTATTAAACGCCCCACGTATTTTAAACGAACCGGTACGCTGCATATTTTCAAATTTCAGGAATATCTCACCCTTACACCGTTCGCTCAGATAATTTGAACGCGGCATACCGGTTTTATAGATCTTTCCCGCCAGTCTTTTTCTGGCGTCCTGAATATCTTCAATGGTCACCGGGAGATCGTAAGTAATGTGCATAATATCCTCGTTATAATAATTCATTATTTTCAGGCAAAGTCAGGGTATCAGAGCGTTAAAAAGCGTCGCTCCGGGTGTTTTAAATCATCATTATTTCTATCGTCGTTTTTCGATATTCATCGACGAATATTGTTTTGCCAGTTCAACTAATACTGACGCCGATTTTTTAATACTGTAATTTTTTGACCACACGGCAGCATAACGCGCCACAGGTAATGCATCTTCCACCGGCAGGACAATAAACTGGTCCGAGCCGAATGGCGCAATCATGTCACGGGGGATCACCGTCAGGTAATCGGCATTGAGGACAAGGTTATAGATGGTGACGACAGAATCGGTCTGGACGATGTTTTCAATGCTGATGTGGTTATCTTGCAGGGTGGTCAGGAGTTCGTTGTAGTAGCCCATATCGGTTTGCGGCATCACCCACTGCTCGTGCGTGAGCGATGCCAGTCTGGTCGGGCCGGTGCACGTTCGTGATTTACTCGCCACCAGCACAAACTCAGATTCAAAGAGTGGCTCAACGTGAAGATCCTGGAGCAACATCCCGTCGCTCAGCGTGCCGATGGCGAAATCCAGCCGGCCATCGCGAATGGCGGGCAGGAATGAAGAGAGCTGCGCTTCATACATTGAGACGCGCGCCTTCGGGAACACTTCCTTGAATTTTTTGATCATCCCGGACAGGAAGGTGAAGCCAATCAGCGACGGATAGCCGAAGGAGACGTCCATGACGGTACTGAAACTGAGGCTATTGATCTCGCTCACCATGTTTTTCATTTCGCGGGTGATCGACTCAGCGTAGGACAGCAGCACCTGACCGGCGGCAGTGAGTTTTACGCCGGTGTTTTTACGCACCATCACTTCCACCCCAAAGTAAGATTCGATGTCGCTGATGATTTTGCTGACGGCAGGTTGCGTCAGCCCCAGTTGTCTTGCAGCAGAACCTATAGAGCCACTTTTGATGACTTCCTGAAATACCACGAGGTGCTGTGTTTTCGGTAGAATAATAGTATTCATAATATTCTGCGCTTATTTCCCTATGACGCAGCGGATTCTACCCAATATTGTTTCAGGGGGTATGTGCTGTTACTCACAATTTGCCAGGATGCCCTTTTTACAACCACATTTAAAATCGATTTATAATCTTATTATTCAAACAGTTAGATAGCTAAAAATACGCAATTACGCTGATATTGATCAACAAAATCCGCGGTAATAAATTTATTTTATGGCAATAACCAGCATGAATTTTTTTGCCTTAACAATATTAATAAAGACTATCTTTCAGGCAATTAAAGGTTAATAAACCATCATTATTCTTTTAAAACATTTTTGTGGTTTATCAACTTTACCAGGAATATTTTCTCAGCTTCCGGTTAAAGAGTGGGATATATCACACATTCACCAGAAGAATGTTTTTAGATTCAATATTAAATTATCAAATGAATAACATTCAGCATCACTGATTCAACATTCACAACATCTGTTCAACACTAAAATTTTCTAATTTTATAGCGTTAAATTTTGTGATTACGATCATGCGCAGCAGATGAAAGGAACGCATAGTCGGTAAAACAGTGAAATGTGCTTAGCGTCGCAAAATTGAGAATTGATGTCGTTTGGCGCTTCGCTTACCCGGCCTGCAACCTTCAGAAAACAAAAACCCCGCCGAAGCGGGGTTTGGTAAGAAGTTGAAGCTGACCGATAAGCCGGGTTCTGTCGTGGACAGTCATTCATCTAGGCCAGCAATCGCTCACTGGCTCAAGCAGCCTACCCGGGTTCAGTACGGGCCGTACCATGTGAACCCCTATTTGGCCTTGCTCCGGGTGGAGTTTACCGTGCCACGGACTGTTACCAGCCGCGCGGTGCGCTCTTACCGCACCCTTTCACCCTTACCTGATCCCGCTTACGCGGGCCATCGGCGGTTTGCTCTCTGTTGCACTGGTCGTGGGTTTCCCCCCCAGGCGTTACCTGGCACCCTGCCCTGTGGAGCCCGGACTTTCCTCCCCTCCGCCCGTCTCCCCCGAAAGGGACGACGACGAAGCGGCGACTGTCTGGTCAGCTTCGGCGCGCAGTATAGAGGGTTTGCGCGCCGCTGTCACCCCTGGCTACGCATGCCTACCTGCAATGTGGCCGCGATATTGCGCGAGGCGCGGTAAATGTTGTCGTACGCTCCCTGGAACGCCTCTTCCAGTGAACCGATGCGGGTCAATACGCTGAACACCGCGTCGATGCCGTACTGATGCACCACACCCACATCCTGCGTCAGACTTCCGGCAATCCCTATCACCGGCTTATGGTATTTTTTGGCGACGCTCGCCACGCCGACGGGCACTTTGCCATTAATGCTCTGGCTGTCGATGCGTCCTTCTCCCGTCAGCACCCACGTGCAGTCGTGAATATGTTCTTCAAGATTGAGCGCCTGAGTGACAATCTCAATGCCGCTTTTCAGCTCAGCGCCCAGGAAGGCCATCAGCGCCGCGCCCATGCCGCCCGCCGCTCCTGCCCCCGGAACCGGGTTGACGTCAATGCGCAGGGATTCTTTGATCACCTCGGCGTAGTGGCTAAGACTGGCGTCGAGTTCGAGGATCATCTCCTCCGTGGCGCCTTTTTGCGGGCCAAAGATACGCGACGCGCCGCTTTCACCGACCAGCGGATTCGTCACGTCACAGGCGACGCGGATTGCGCACCCCTGAAGACGCGGGTCAAGATCCGAAATATCAATACGGTTCAGCGCCATCAGGCTGCCGCCGCCGTAGCCGATCTCCGTCCCGTTCGCATCCGTAAACCTCGCGCCCAGCGCCTGCATCATACCCGCGCCCCCATCGTTGGTTGCGCTCCCGCCGATACCGATAATGATGTTGCGCGCGCCTTTATCCAGCGCGCGGAGGATCAGCTCCCCCGTCCCGCGCGACGTCGTGACCAGCGGGTTACGCTGCGCGGGAGGAACAAGTACCAGGCCGCTGGCGGCGGCCATCTCGATAAACGCGGTGGTACCGTCGCCCGAGATCCCCCAGCTGGCCTTCACCTTTTCCCCTAACGGGCCGGTGACGACAGCCTGCTGCCAGGTGCCCTGCGTCGCGGCGATCATCGCTTCAACCGTACCTTCTCCGCCGTCAGCAACGGGAACAGACACGTAATGAGCGTCGGGGAAAATTTCCCGAAATCCTTTTTCTATCGCCTGCGCCACCTCAGTGGCAGACAGGCTTTCTTTATAAGAGTCTGGCGCGATTACGATTTTCATAGTTGTATGCCTGAGCCGTAGGCCCGGTAAGCGTAACGCCACCGGGCGGGACGTCATTAGCGAGCAATTTCAACCTTCGCCAGCTTTTCGTAATAGCACGCTAACGCGCTGTGATCGGCGGTGCCCAGACCGTCCGCACGCAGCGCCTGCATCATCTCCATGACGGCGGCAGTCAGCGGCAACTGCGCGCCCACGCCGTGGGAGGTATCCAGCGCATTCGCCAGATCTTTAATGTGCAGATCGATGCGGAAGCCCGGCTTGAAGTTACGATCCATCACCATCGGTGCCTTGGCATCCAGCACGGTGCTGCCCGCAAGACCACCGCGAATGGCCTGATAGACCAGATCCGGATTAACGCCCGCTTTGGTGGCCAGCGTCAGTGCTTCGGACATGGCCGCGATGTTCAACGCCACAATCACCTGGTTTGCCAGCTTGGTGACGTTGCCTGCGCCTATTTCACCGGTATGCACCACGGAGCCAGCCATGGCTTTCATCAGGTCGTAGTATTTGTCGAACACGGCTTTATCGCCCCCCACCATTACCGACAGAGTACCGTCGATGGCTTTCGGTTCGCCGCCGCTGACCGGCGCATCCAGCATCTCCACGCCTTTCGCTTTCAGCGCCTCGCTGATTTCGCGGCTCGCCAGCGGTGCGATAGAACTCATGTCGATCACCACCAGACCCGGCTTCGCGCCGTCGATAATGCCGTTCTCACCCAGCGCCACCTCTTTCACGTGCGGGGAGTTTGGCAGCATGGTGATAATGACATCGCACTGCTCGGCGATCGCTTTTGCAGTTGTCGCCGTTTCTGCGCCAGCCGCAATCACTTCTGCCACCGCGTCTGAATTACGATCTAAAACCACCAGTGAGTAACCTGCTTTGATGAGGTTTTTGCTCATTGGTTTGCCCATGATACCCAGGCCAATAAAACCCACTTTCAGCGTCATAATCTGTTTCCTCAATGATGGTTATTTTTGAAAAGCGTCTGCTAATTTCTGCGTGGCGGCGCGGAATACGCCGAGGTCGCTGCCGACGGCGACAAACGTTGCGCCCCACTCCAGGTAGCGGCGGGCATCAGCTTCCACCGGCGCCAGAATGCCGCACGGTTTACCGTGCGCTTTGGCACGGGCAAAAATGTGCTGGATTGCCCGCTGCACGTCCGGGTGGCTGGCGTTGCCCAGATGACCAAAGGCGGCCGCAAGATCGCTCGGGCCGACGAAAATACCGTCGACACCTTCGGTCGCGGCAATGGCGTCGACGTTATCGACCCCCTGCTGGCTCTCGATCTGAACCAGAATGGTGATGTTCTTGTTGGACTGGGCGAAATAGTCCGGCACGGTGCCAAACATGTTGGCGCGGTGCGAGACAGACACGCCGCGGATCCCTTCCGGCGGATAGCGGGTGGCAGCTACGGCCAGCACCGCTTCTTCTTCCGTTTCAACAAACGGGATCAGGAAGTTGTAGAAGCCGATATCCAGCAGACGCTTGATGATCACCGGCTCGTTGGTAGGTACACGCACCACCGGCGCGCTGTGGCTGCCTTTCAGCGCCATCAGCTGCGGAATAAACGTGTTGATATCGTTTGGCGCATGTTCGCCGTCCAGCACCAGCCAGTCGAATCCGGCCAGGCCCAGCACTTCGGTGCTGATGGGGTTGGCCAGCGCAGACCAGCAGCCAATCTGAATCTGATGCGCCGCAAGGGCCGCTTTAAATTTATTCGGGAAGATGTCGTTACTCATTACGTATACCTTTTTTAATTCCGCAGTTTTAGCCAGTAGCTTTTCTTATTTATTCCGACTCAGCGTCAGCGTTATATTTATTTACTGACTGAATTTTGGCGTTATAAAATCGTCATTCAGTATAATCGTCACCACCCTGCAGCACATTGTCTCAATGCTCAATTATCCAACGGGGTTAGCACGCTATTTTGAGCATTTGCCCAATGCAGTGGGCGCTGATGCACAGAATCAACGATTAGTGTGTCGGGAGCGATCGCGATCACATTCTCACTTTTCCTCTCCTGACATTCTTTATTTCCTCAATAAGAAACGATTAACCATCTGGCTATATTTAGTATCAGATATTTTGCTGGAGATGAGTGAACAATGGCCGATATTGAAATTCGACAGGCGTCGCCGACGGCGTTCTATATAAAAGTGCACGATACCGATAACGTGGCGATTATTGTCAACGACAATGGCTTAAAAGCGGGTACCCGGTTCCCGGACGGGCTGGAGCTGATTGAGCACATTCCGCAGGGGCATAAAGTCGCACTGGTCGATATCCCGGCGCAGGGCGAAATCGTGCGCTACGGCGAAGTCATCGGCTATGCGGTGCGCGCTATCCCGCAGGGTAGCTGGATTGAGGAGTCGCTGGTTGAGCTGCCCACCGCCCCGCCGCTGGAGACGTTGCCGCTGGCTACCCGCGTCCCTGAGCCGTTACCTCCGCTGGAGGGTTATACCTTCGAAGGTTACCGCAACGCGGATGGCAGCGTGGGAACCAAAAACCTGCTTGGCATCACCACCAGCGTGCATTGCGTGGCGGGTGTCGTGGATTACGTGGTGAAAATTATTGAGCGCGATCTGCTGCCGAAATACCCCAACGTTGACGGCGTGGTGGGTCTTAACCACCTGTACGGCTGCGGCGTGGCGATCAACGCGCCCGCAGCGGTCGTGCCGATCCGCACGATCCACAATATCGCCCTTAACCCGAACTTTGGCGGCGAGGTGATGGTGATTGGCCTCGGCTGTGAAAAATTGCAGCCAGAACGCCTGTTGCAGGGTACTGAGGATGTGAAAGCCATTCCGGTTGACGAGGCCAGTATTGTGCGTCTTCAGGATGAACACCATGTCGGCTTCAGATCGATGGTCGACGACATTTTACAGGTGGCAGAGCGCCATCTGGAGAAGCTGAACAAACGCCAGCGTGAAACCTGCCCGGCCTCTGAACTGGTGGTTGGGACACAGTGTGGCGGCAGCGATGCGTTTTCCGGCGTCACCGCTAACCCGGCGGTAGGTTATGCCTCCGATCTGTTCGTGCGCTGCGGCGCCACGGTGATGTTCTCCGAAGTCACCGAAGTGCGTGATGCTATCCACCTGCTCACGCCGCGCGCCGTCAACGAAGAGGTGGGCAAACGCCTGCTGGAGGAGATGGCCTGGTACGATAACTATCTCGACATGGGCAAAACCGACCGCAGCGCCAACCCGTCTCCGGGTAACAAGAAAGGCGGCCTGGCGAACGTGGTGGAAAAGGCCCTCGGGTCGATTGCCAAATCCGGCCAGAGCGCGATTGTGGAAGTGCTCTCACCTGGCCAGCGACCAACCAAACGCGGTCTGATCTACGCGGCAACGCCTGCCAGTGATTTCGTGTGCGGCACCCAGCAGGTAGCATCCGGCATTACGGTACAGGTCTTTACCACCGGACGCGGCACGCCGTACGGCCTGATGGCGGTACCGGTGATCAAAATGGCGACCCGCACCGAGCTGGCAAACCGCTGGTATGACTTAATGGATATCAACGCGGGCACCATCGCCACCGGGGAAGAGAGTATTGAAGAGGTGGGCTGGAAGCTGTTCCACTTCATTCTGGATGTGGCAAGCGGGCGGAAGAAAACCTTCTCCGATCAATGGGGATTGCATAACTCGCTGGCGGTGTTTAACCCGGCACCGGTGACGTGATGGCCCCTCACCCTGTCCTCTCCCCACCGGGGAGAGGGTAAAAAAACCGCAACGAGCAGTCCCCTCTCCCCTATGGGGAGAGGGTTAGGGTGAGGGGAAAAGCCTCTTTAGACCAGCACCACATCGATCCCGCTTTTGCGTAACCCTTCCAGGCTTTCCGCCGGAATACCTTCATCAACGATAATCATGTCGATCCGCTGAGTATCAATGATTTTATGCAGGCTTGAACGGTTAAACTTGCTGGAATCAGTGACAACGATAATACGCTCCGCCACCTCGCACATTTTCCGGTTCAGACGGGCTTCATCCTCGTTGTGCGTACTCACCCCCCGATCGAGATCGATGGCATCGACGCCCAGGAACAGCAGGTCAAAATGGTAATTCTGTAAGGACTGCTCCGCCTGGTCACCATAGAAGGACTGCGACTGACGGCGCAAGTGCCCGCCGGTCATCAGCAGCTCCACTCCCTCCGCTTCCAGCAGCGCGTTTGCCACGTTCATCCCGTTGGTCATGGCAATGACATCGGTATGCTGGCGCAGCATGCGGGCAATTTCAAAGGTTGTGGTGCCGGAGTCCAGAATAATGCGATGACCCGGCTTCACCAGTTCAGCCGCCGCCTGCGCGATGCTGCGCTTCACAGCCGTATTAAGGGAACTTTTGTCCTCAACGGACGGCTCCACGCCGGGGGCATTGCCTTCGCAAATCAGCGCGCCGCCGTAAGCGCGAACGGCAATCCCCTGCTTTTCCAGAAAGGCCAGATCGTTACGGATCGTCACCGTCGACACGCCGTATAAAAGAGAAAGATCGTTAACCTGCACGCTTCCCTGCGCCCGCAACCGCTGAATGATCTGCTCTCGCCTTTCACTGGTGCCGGTGATGCGCTTCTCTGCGGATGAATCGGTGCTGCTCATACGAGCTCCTTAGTAAATTAACTTTCGTTTCATTTCTTTTTGCTTATTAACGCCTTTCTTTTGAGGGAATGCAAGCCCTGTATGGTGAGCAGACGCAAGCTTAACCGCCGCTGAAACCTTTCATTATGTTTCTTTTGTGAAACAGATCGGAAAACTATTATCTTTCGTTTTATTTTTACCCCACCATAATGCAGTATCAAATGAAACAAAACGAAAGATGAATACCAACACCATCCGAAATGGAGAGGAAAGTGAAACATCTGACAGAAATGGTGGAACAACATAAACGGGGGAATACAAACGGGATTTACGCCGTCTGTTCCGCACATCCATTGGTACTTGAAGCTGCAATTCGTTACGCCCATTCACAACAGACGCCTCTGCTGATTGAAGCCACCTCAAACCAGGTGGATCAGTTTGGCGGCTATACCGGTATGACGCCCGCCGATTTTTATGGGTTTGTCTGCAATCTGGCGGGATCTCTTGGTTTCCCCACCTCACAGCTGATCCTTGGCGGCGATCATTTAGGTCCAAACCGCTGGCAAAACCTGCCAGCTTTGCAGGCGATGGCGAACGCCGACGATCTGATCAGAAGCTACGTGGCGGCCGGATTTAAAAAAATTCACCTCGATTGCAGCATGTCCTGCGAAGACGATCCGGTTCCTTTAACCGATGCAATCGTTGCCGGGCGTGCCGCTCGGCTGGCTAAAATTGCCGAAACCACCTGTATCGAGCAATTTGGCGTAGCGGATCTGGTCTACGTTATCGGCACGGAAGTTCCGGTTCCCGGTGGGGCACACGAAACGCTGACCGAGCTTGAGGTCACCACACCAGAGGCGGCACGTGCCACGCTTGAGGCACACCGCCACGCATTCGAGAAGGAAGGGTTAAGCGACATCTGGCCGCGCATAATTGGCCTGGTGGTTCAGCCTGGCGTTGAGTTCGACCATGCGCATGTTTGTGACTATCAACCGCATAAAGCCGTCGCACTGAGCAAGATGGTTGAAGCCTACGACACGCTCGTATTTGAAGCACACTCTACCGATTACCAGACGCCGCAGGCGCTGCGCCAGTTGGTGAAAGATCACTTCGCCATTCTGAAAGTCGGCCCTGCGCTAACCTTCGCGCTGCGCGAAGCGCTGTTCTCCCTGGCTGCAATTGAAGAAGAGCTTTTGCCGGCAAAAGCCTGCTCAGGACTGCGTCACGTCCTGGAAAACGTGATGCTCGATCGCCCGGAATACTGGCAAAGCCACTATCACGGCGACGGCAATGCCCGTCGCCTGGCCCGCGGTTACAGCTATTCCGACCGCGTGCGCTATTACTGGCCAGACAGCCAGATTGACGAGGCTTTTGAGCGACTGGTACGCAACCTGGCGGATGAACCGATCCCGCTGCCGCTGATCAGCCAGTATCTGCCGTTGCAGTACAGCAAAGTTCGCGAGGGTGCTCTCAGGTCCATACCACGGGAGCTCATTCTCGACCACATTCAGGACATACTCCAGCAGTACCATGCCGCCTGCGAAGGCGTAACGACTCAACACGCATAATTAAAAAGAGGAAAACGCTATGCCAAACATTGTCTTATGCCGCATTGATGAACGCCTTATCCACGGTCAGGTGGGTGTACAGTGGGTGGGGTTTGCGGGGGCGAACCTGGTGCTGGTGGCAAATGACGAGGTTGCAGACGATCCGGTTCAGCAAAACCTGATGGAGATGGTGCTTGCGGAAGGCATCGCCGTGCGTTTCTGGTCCCTGCAAAAAGTGATCGACAACATTCATCGCGCCGCCGATCGGCAGAAAATTCTGCTGGTCTGTAAAACACCGGCTGATTTTTTAACGCTGGTCGAGGGCGGCGTGCCCATCACCCGTATCAACGTCGGAAATATGCATTACGCCAGTGGCAAACAGCAAATTGCCAAAACGGTATCTGTAGACGCGAACGATATCGCCGCGTTTAACGGCCTGAAGGCGGCCGGAGTGGAATGCTTCGTTCAGGGCGTTCCAACAGAGACTGCTTTGGATCTCTTTAAACTGCTCTGAGGGATTCACAATGGAAATCAGTCTGTTGCAGGCTTTCGCGCTGGGGCTTCTCGCCTTTATCGCGGGCCTGGATATGTTTAACGGCTTAACACACATGCACCGTCCGGTGGTGCTCGGGCCACTGGTTGGCCTGATTCTGGGCGATCTGCACACCGGAATTCTGACCGGCGGTACGTTAGAACTGGTCTGGATGGGTCTCGCGCCGCTGGCGGGCGCGCAGCCGCCAAACGTGATTATCGGCACCATCGTTGGCACCACATTTGCCATTACCACAGGCGTGAAGCCGGATGTCGCCGTTGGGGTCGCCGTGCCGTTTGCCGTGGCGGTTCAGATGGGGATCACTTTCCTCTTCTCGGTGATGTCCGGCGTGATGTCCCGCTGCGATCGCATGGCGGCTAACGCAGACACCCGTGGTATTGAACGGGTCAACTATCTGGCACTGCTGGCGCTCGGCGTCTTCTACTTCCTGTGTGCGTTTCTGCCCATCTACTTCGGGGCTGAACACGCGAAAACCGCCATTGATGTCCTGCCGGAACGTCTGATCGACGGTCTGGGCGTCGCGGGCGGCATCATGCCAGCGATCGGCTTCGCCGTGCTGCTGAAGATCATGATGAAAAACGTCTACATCCCTTACTTCATTATCGGCTTTGTCGCCGCGGCCTGGCTGAAACTGCCGGTGCTGGCGATTGCCGCGGCTGCGCTGGCGATGGCGCTGATCGACCTGCTGCGCAAATCGCCTGAACCGACGGCGCCTGCGGCCCAGAAAGAGGAATTTGAAGATGGCATCTAATCCAACCACCCTGCCGGGCGTGTCTGAAAGTGAAAAGACGCTGCTGACCGGCGTGAATGAAAACGTCTACGAAGACCAGAGTATTGGCGCTGAGCTAACGAAAAAGGATATTAACCGTGTCGCCTGGCGTTCCATGCTGCTACAGGCCTCGTTCAACTACGAGCGAATGCAGGCCTCCGGCTGGCTGTATGGGCTACTGCCCGCGCTGAAAAAGATCCACACCAATAAGCGGGACCTGGCGCGCGCCATGAAAGGCCATATGGGCTTCTTTAACACCCACCCGTTCCTGGTGACCTTCGTCATCGGCATTATTCTGGCAATGGAGCGTTCCAAGCAGGATGTGAACAGCATCCAGAGCACTAAAATTGCCGTCGGTGCACCGCCCGGTGGCATTGGTGACGCCATGTTCTGGCTAACCCTGCTGCCTATTTGCGGGGGGATTGGCGCCAGCCTGGCGCTACAGGGATCCATTCTTGGCGCCGTGGTCTTTATCGTGCTGTTTAACGTGGTGCATCTCGGCCTGCGTTTTGGTCTGGCGCACTATGCCTACCGGATGGGTGTCGCCGCGATCCCGCTGATCAAGGCCAACACCAAAAAGGTTGGTCATGCTGCGTCCATTGTCGGGATGACGGTGATTGGTGCACTGGTGGCAACCTATGTGCGCCTGAATACCACACTCGAGATTAAAGCCGGGGATGCGGTCGTCAAACTGCAAACCGACGTGATCGACAAACTGATGCCCGCCTTTCTGCCGCTGGTCTACACCCTGACCATGTTCTGGCTGGTACGCCGTGGCTGGAGCCCGCTGCGCCTGATTGGCATCACCGTGGTGCTGGGCGTTGTCGGTAAATTCTGTCACTTCCTGTAAAAGCAAAGAGGTTGCGATGTTAGGCATTATTTTGACGGGTCATGGCGGTTTTGCCAGCGGGCTGGAACAGGCGATGAAGCAAATCCTCGGCGAACAGCCGCAGTTTATCGCCATCGATTTTCCGGAAAGCTCCACCACTGCGCGGCTGACCGCGCAGCTTGAGCAGGCAGTGAATGATTTGGATGCAGAGCACGATATCGTGTTTCTCACCGATCTTCTCGGCGGTACGCCGTTTCGTGTGGCCTCTACCCTCGCGATGCAACACCCCGGCAGCGAAGTGATCACCGGCACCAATCTCCAGCTTTTGCTGGAGATGGTTCTGGAGCGCGACGGGTTAAGCAGTGAAGCATTTCGTTTGCAGGCGCTGGAGTGCGGCCATCGCGGCCTGACCAGCCTGGTGGATGAGCTTGCACGCTGTCGCGAGGAAGCGCCCGCCGAGGAAGGGATATGAGCCAGCTGCTGCGCGCGCGTCGTCTGCTTACCGGGCAGGGCTGGCTGGATGACTATCAGCTGCGCATGGATAGAGGCGTCATCACCGCCATCGAGCCGATTCCGGCAGGGGTTAACACCCGCGAGGCAGACCTGCTTTGCCCGGCATACATTGATATCCACGTCCACGGCGGCGCGGGTGTGGATGTGATGGATGATGCCCCCGACGTACTGGACCGGTTAGCCATGCATAAAGCGCGTGAAGGCGTGGGGGCGTTTCTGCCTACCACCGTCACCGCTCCGCTGGAGGCGATCCATGGCGCGTTACGGCGCATTGCCCGACGCTGTCATGTCGGTGGCCCCGGTGCGCAGGTCCTGGGCAGCTATCTGGAAGGCCCCTACTTTACGCCGCAGAACAAAGGGGCACATCCGCAAGAACTGTTTCGCGAACTGGATCTCGCGGAACTTGATGATCTGATTGCGGTTTCGCAGAACACGCTGCGGGTAGTGGCGCTTGCGCCGGAAAAAGCGGAAGCCCTGAAGGCGATCCATGACCTCAAGCAAAAAGGGATACGCGTCATGCTGGGCCACAGCGCCGCTACATACGCGCAAACCCTGGCCGCATTTGATGCAGGCGCAGCCGGGCTGGTGCACTGCTACAACGGCATGACGGGGTTACACCACCGGGAGCCCGGCATGGTTGGCGCTGGCCTTACGGACCCACGTGCGTGGCTGGAGCTTATTGCCGACGGGCATCACGTTCATCCTGGAGCCATGCGGCTGTGTTGTTGCTGCGCGAAGGATCGTACGGTGCTGATTACCGATGCCATGCAGGCGGCGGGTATGCCTGATGGGGGCTATACGTTGTGTGGTGAAAGTGTCGAGATGCAGGGCGGCGTTGTCCGCACGGCCTCAGGCGGGCTGGCGGGCAGCACGCTCGCGCTGGATGCCGCCGTGCGAAATATGGTGGAGCATACGGGGGTCGCCCCAGAGCAAGCTATCCATATGGCTTCACTGCATCCCGCCCGTCTGCTCGGTATGGATCACTTGCTGGGATCGTTAGCGCCTGGCAAACGCGCCAATATTATTGCGCTGGATGCGGGTTTACACCTCCGGCAGATTTGGATCCAGGGTCAGGCTCTTTCCCTGTAGCCCTTTCACAGTGTGCCCTGTTGGCCTTACGGAAGACGATCGTAAGGCCTTTCTTTTCCTTTCCTTGATTTTCTCCTTTCCTTTCGCGATCACACTTTTCGTTTTATTTCTTTTACGCCATTGAACTTTCGATTTCTTTTCTATAGATTTTATTTAACTGCTAAAGTGAACAAGTGAAACGAAACGAAAGATAGCGACACGTTTGCCAGCGTCTGATGTGGAATTCACACGACTAAGGACTGAGTTATGCCACAAACCACTACCGCCACCACCGGCACCTGGACCGAAAAAGAGATCCGCCAGCAGCCAGCCAGCTGGCTTCGCTCGCTCAACAATATTGATAACCTGCGCGCGTCGATCGACAGTTTTCTGACACCACTGTTGCGCAAGCCCGATCTGCGGATCGTTCTGACCGGCGCGGGTACGTCCGCTTTTATCGGCGACATCATTGCGCCATGGCTTGCCAGCCACACGGGGAAAAACATCACCGCGATACCTACGACCGATCTGGTCACCAACCCGATGGATTATTTCAGCCCTGCGCACCCGCTGCTTCTGGTCTCTTTCGCCCGTTCTGGCAATAGCCCGGAGAGCGTCGCCGCCGTTGAGCTAGCGAATCAGTTCGTACCGGAGTGCTACCACCTGTCGATCACCTGTAATGAAGCGGGCAGCCTGTACCAGAATGCCGTCGACAGCGATAACGCCTGCGCTCTGCTCATGCCAGCCGAAACGCACGATCGCGGGTTCGCGATGACAAGCAGCATCACCACCATGATGGCGAGCTGCCTGGCGGTATTCGCACCGGAAACGATCAACAGCAAAACGTTCCGGAACGTGTCCGATCGCTGTCAGGCGATCCTCACTTCTCTTGGCGATTTCAGCCCCGGCGTCTTTGGTAACGAACCGTGGAAACGCATTGTTTATCTGGGCAGCGGTGGATTACAGGGCGCCGCACGGGAGTCTGCGCTGAAAGTGCTGGAGCTGACCGCCGGCAAACTGGCGGCATTCTACGATTCGCCAACGGGTTTCCGTCACGGGCCTAAGTCACTGGTGGACAACGAAACGCTGGTCGTCGTGTTTGTCTCCAGCCATCCGTACACGCGTCAGTACGATCTGGATCTGCTCGCCGAGCTACGTCGCGATCGTCAGGCTATGCGGGTAGTAGCCATTGCAGCCGAAACGGATCCGGTCATTGAAGCTGGCCCGCATATCCTGCTGCCGCCTTCTCGTTCATTTAACGATATGGAGCAGGCGTTCTGCTTCCTGATGTACGCCCAGGTCTTCGCACTGACCCAGTCTCTGCACGTTGGCAATACGCCAGATACGCCATCCGCCAGCGGTACGGTTAACCGTGTGGTCCAGGGCGTCGTTATTCATCCGTGGCAGGCTTAAGAGGACAGGCTCATGAGTATTATTTCCACCAAATATCTTTTGCAGGACGCACAGGCAAAGGGCTATGCCGTTCCGGCCTTTAACATTCATAACGCCGAGACGATCCAGGCGATCCTCGAAGTCTGTAGCGAAATGCGATCCCCGGTGATCCTCGCGGGTACGCCGGGGACGTTTAAACATATTGCGCTGGAAGAGATCTACGCCTTGTGCAGCGCATATTCCCTTACTTATGACATGCCGCTGGCGCTACACCTCGATCACCACGAATCGCTGGATGACATTCGCCGCAAAGTCCATGCCGGCGTACGTAGCGCAATGATCGACGGTAGCCATTACCCCTTCGAACAAAACGTCAAGCTGGTGAAATCGGTCGTCGATTTCTGTCACCTCAACGACTGTAGCGTCGAGGCCGAACTGGGCCGACTGGGTGGAGTGGAAGATGACATGAGCGTCGACGCCGAAAGCGCGTTCCTGACAGACCCGCAGGAAGCAAAACGCTTTGTCGAACTGACAGGCGTGGACAGCCTCGCCGTTGCCATCGGAACCGCGCACGGCCTCTATACCAAACGCCCAAAAATCGACTTCCAGCGGCTGGCCGAGATCCGCGAGGTAGTGACAGTGCCGCTGGTACTGCACGGTGCGAGCGATGTTCCGGATGAGGATGTGCGCCGCACCATTGAGCTGGGCGTCTGCAAAGTTAACGTCGCAACAGAGCTGAAAATCGCCTTCTCTGACGCAGTCAAAGCCTGGTTTGCCGAGAACCCACAGGGCAACGATCCGCGCTTCTACATGCGCGTCGGCATGGATGCCATGAAAGAGGTGGTCAGAAGCAAAATCACCGTTTGCGGCTCGGCGAACCGGCTGCTGCTTCCGGCTGAAGCCTGAACCCATCGCGCATAACGTTAGTACCTAAAAAATAACTATAAGCCTCGCAAATATGAAGGCGCGTCCTTAAGCCGGACAGCGCCTTCCATTATCCTAAAAATCCGAGGAGTCCCTACATGACACAGGAAAAGTCGTTTAAATCGAAAGCGTGGGAGTTTTTCCAGAGCCTGGGAAAGACGTTTATGTTCCCGGTTTCGCTATTGGCCTTTATGGGGTTGTTGTTAGGTATCGGTAGTTCTGTCACCAGCCCTTCCACCATCAAAAGTTTTCCCTTTCTGGGCGGTGAGTTAACGCAGCTCACCTTTGGTTTTATCGCCATGGTCGGCAGCTTTGCTTTTACCTATCTGCCGCTGATGTTTGCTATGGCGATCCCAATGGGCCTTGCCAGACGTAATAAAGCGGTGGGCGCTTTTGCCGGATTCGTTGGCTACATGCTGATGAACATGAGCATCAACTACTACCTGACCGCCACCCACCAGCTTGCGGATGCCGCCACCATGAGACAGGTGGGACAATCCATCGTGCTTGGCATTCAAACGCTGGAGATGGGCGTGCTCGGCGGCATTGTGGTAGGGGTGATCACCTACTTCCTGCACGAACGCTTCCAGGACACGGTGCTGCACGACGCATTTGCCTTCTTTAGCGGCATTCGTTTTGTACCGATTGTTACCGCCCTCACCCTGTCGCTGGTCGGCCTGGTCATCCCCCTGCTGTGGGAATATGTGGCAATGGGCATTGCCGGGATTGGTCATATCATCCAGAGCACCAGCGTCTTTGGGCCGTTCCTGTATGGCGTGGGCGTGCTGCTACTCAAACCTTTTGGCCTGCATCACATTCTGCTGGCGATGGTGCGCTTCACCCCGGCGGGCGGCATTGAGATGGTTAACGGCCAGGAAGTGGCCGGTGCGCTGAACATTTTCTACGCCGAGCTGAAAGCGGGTCTGCCGTTTAGCCCGCACGTTACGGCATTTTTATCGCAAGGGTTTATGCCGACCTTTATCTTCGGCCTGCCTGCCGTGGCTTACGCTATCTACCGCACCGCGCGCCCGGAAAACCGTCCGGTGATTAAAGGGCTGCTGCTTTCAGGCGTGCTGGTTTCAGTTGTCACGGGTATTTCAGAGCCGATTGAGTTCCTGTTCCTGTTTATTGCCCCTGTGCTTTACGCGTTTCATATCGTTATGTCTGGCCTGGCGCTGATGGTGATGGCGCTGCTCGGCGTCACCATCGGCAACACTGACGGCGGTATTCTGGATCTGCTGATCTTCGGCGTCATGCAGGGGATGTCGACCAAATGGTATCTGCTGTTCCCGGTGGGTATTGCCTGGTTTGCTATCTACTTCTTCGTCTTCCGCTGGTACATCCTCAAGCACGATATAAAAACGCCAGGCCGTGAGGTTGACGCGCAGGGTGCGCTCCAGGCGGTGGAAGCCAATACCCGGGCACGTGGAAAATCAAAATACGATCATGGGCTTATTCTTCGCGCGCTTGGCGGTAAAGAGAATATTGAGTCGCTCGACAACTGCATTACCCGCTTACGTCTGGTGGTGAAAGATATGGGGCTTATCGACCAGCAGGCGCTGAAGGCCGCTGGCGCCTTGTCAGTCGTGGTGCTTGATGCCCACAGCGTTCAGGTGATCATCGGCCCGCAGGTGCAGAGCGTCAAATCCGGCATTGAAGCCTTAATTTAACAGGGGGTCGTTGTGTTTAATTTCGACAGAATCATTGAGCGTAAAAGCGATAAATGCCGTAAATGGGATCATGCGTTTGTGTGTTCGCGTTTCGGTGATGTCCCGGAGGGATTTATCCCGCTGTGGATAGCAGACATGGATTTCACCTCGCCACCCGCCGTGATTGAAGGCTTTCAGCGCATCGTGGAGCATGGCACCTTCGGTTACACCTGGTGCTTCGACGAATTCTACGATGCGGTCATCGCCTTCCAGCGCACCCGTCATCAGGTTGAGGTGCATAAGTCATGGATCACCCTGACCTACGGCACCGTTTCTACGCTGCACTATACGGTTCAGGCGTTCTGCAATCCCGGCGACTGCGTGATGATGAACACCCCGGTGTATGACCCGTTTGCGATGGCGACACAGCGACAGGGCGTGCAGGTGCTTGCAAATCCGCTGAGCGTGAAGGAAAACCGCTATCAGCTGGATTTTAATTTGATTGAAGTTCAGCTCAAAACTCACCGTCCAAAACTGTGGTTCTTCTGCTCGCCGCATAACCCTTCGGGCCGAATCTGGCACGCGGATGAGATACGCCAGGTGTCCGATCTCTGTAAGCGCTACGGCACGATTCTGGTGGTTGATGAGGTTCACGCCGAGCACATTCTGGACGGTACATTCGTCAGCTGTCTGACTTCGGGCTGTGCCGCCCAGGACAACCTGATTGTGCTGACCTCCCCCAATAAAGCCTTCAACCTTGGCGGGCTAAAAACATCCTACTCAATGATTCCAGACGATTCGCTGCGCCAGCGTTTCCGCCAGCAGTTGGAGAAGAACTCCATTACCTCGCCGAATATCTTCGGCGTGTGGGGGATTATTCTGGCCTATCAGCAAGGTCTGCCATGGCTCGACGCGCTGAATGGTTATCTGCGCGGCAATGCCCGCTACCTTGCGGATGCCATCCAGACCTACTTCCCTGCATGGAAGATGATGAACCCGGAGTCGTCGTATCTCGCCTGGATAGACGTCAGTGCGGACGATCGCAGTGCGACGGCGCTAACCCAACATTTCGCCAAACAGGCTGGCGTGGTCATCGAAGATGGCAGCCACTACGTACAAAACGGCGAAAACTACCTGCGTATTAACTTCGGCACCCAGCGCTACTGGCTGGAACAGTCCATCAACCGAATGCTGAAGCATTACTGATAAGGATCTTACCCCGATGAAAACAAGGCTCACTCTCTCGCTGCTGGCTCTCTGTGTTTCTCATGGCGCGGCGGCAGCAAACTACGCGCTCAGTAACAACAATATTGCCCTTTCGTTTGATGATGCAAATGCAACGGTAGTAGTAACGGACAGCAAGGCTAACCATCCGCTCACGCCACAGGAGTTGTTCTTTCTGACACTGCCGGATGAAACAAAAATCCACACCGCTGATTTCAAAATCAAGCACGTCGAAAAGCAGGACAACGCGATAGTCATCGACTTTACGCATCCGGATTTTAACGTAACGGTGAAACTGAACCTGGTGAAGGGAAAATACGCCAGCATCGGCTACACCATCGCCGCCGTCGGGCAGCCGCGGGACGTAGCGAAAATGACCTTCTTCCCGACGAAGAAGCAGTCTCAGGCACCTTACGTTGACGGGGCGATTAACAGCTCGCCAATCGTGGCCGACTCGTTCTTCATCCTGCCAGACAAACCGATTGTGAATACTTACGCTTATGAAGCCACCACGAACCTCAACGTGGAGCTGAAAACGCCAATTCTGCCTGAGACACCGGTCAGTTTTACCACCTGGTTCGGCACTTTCCCGGAAACTAATCAGCTGCGGCGCAGCGTAAACCAGTTTATCGATGCCGTGCGCCCGCGGCCTTATAAGCCTTATCTGCACTACAACAGCTGGATGGACATTGGCTTCTTTACTCCTTACTCCGAGCAGGATGTCATTGGGCGGATGGACGAATGGAATAAAGAATTTATTGCCGGACGCGGGGTGGCGCTGGACGCGTTCCTGCTGGACGATGGCTGGGACGATCGCACCGGACGCTGGCTGTTTGGCCCGGCATTCAGCAACGGTTTTGGCAAAGTCAGGGAAAAAGCCGATAGCCTGCATAGCTCGGTTGGGCTGTGGCTTTCACCGTGGGGCGGTTACAACAAGCCGCGCGATATTCGCGTCTCGCATGCAAAAGAGTATGGTTTCGAAACCGTAGACGGCAAGCTGGCGCTGTCGGGGCCGAACTACTTTAAAAACTTTAACGATCAGATCATTAAGCTGATCAAAAACGAGCACATTACCTCGTTCAAGCTCGACGGAATGGGTAACGCCAATTCGCATATCAAGGGCAGCCCATTTGCATCGGATTTTGACGCGTCCATTGCCCTGCTGCACAACATGCGCAGCGCAAACCCGAACCTGTTTATCAACCTGACCACCGGGACCGACGCGAGCCCGTCCTGGCTGTTCTATGCTGATTCAATCTGGCGTCAGGGCGATGATATCAACCTGTACGGTCCCGGCACGCCAGTGCAGCAGTGGATGACCTACCGGGATGCCGAAACTTATCGCTCCATCGTACGCAAAGGCCCGCTGTTCCCGCTGAACTCCCTGATGTACCACGGGATCGTCAGTGCAGAGAACGCTTACTATGGACTGGAGAAAGTACAAACGGACGGTGATTTTGCCGATCAGGTCTGGAGCTACTTCGCGACCGGAACTCAACTTCAGGAGCTGTACATCACGCCGTCCATGCTTAACAAGGCGAAGTGGGACACCCTGGCACAGGCGGCGAAATGGTCGCGTGAGAATGCCAGCGTGCTGGTGGATACGCACTGGATTGGCGGTGACCCAACTTCGCTTGAGGTTTACGGCTGGGCCTCATGGAGTAAAGACAAAGCGATTTTTGGTTTACGCAACCCGTCGGATAAGCCGCAACGTTACTACCTGGATTTAACCAAAGATTTTGAGATCCCGGCAGGAGAGCGCTCGCAGTTTACCCTGAAAGCCGTGTACGGCAGTAATTCAACCGTACCAGAGGAGTATAAAAACGCTGTGGTGATTACGCTGCAACCGCTGGAAACGCTGGTGTTTGAGGCGATGCCGGGAAAATAGTGAGGCTTTGACACGGTGTAGGCCGGGTAAGGCGAAGCCGCCTCCCGGCAAAACAGGCGGCAGGGGCTTACTCCCCCTGCTGCTCCAGCGCATATTTATACAGCGCATTTTTCTTCACGCCGTGGATCTCCGCCGCCAGCGCCGCCGCTTTTTTCAGGGGCAGTTCAGCCTGTAGCAGGGTCAGCGTACGCAGCGCATCGGCAGGCAGGGCGTCTTCCTGCGCTTTATGCCCTTCGACAATCAGCACCATTTCGCCCTTGCGGCGGTTCTCATCCTCTTTCACCCACGCCAGCAGTTCGCCAACCGGCGCGCCGTGAATGGTTTCCCAGGTTTTGGTCAGCTCGCGCGCCAGCACCACGTAGCGGGATTCGCCCCAGACGGTAACCATATCGTCCAGGCTTTCCAGCAGGCGGTGGGTTGATTCGTAAAAAATCAGGGTACGCGGCTCTGCTTCCAGATCCTTTAACACGTCGCGACGGCCTTTGGATTTAGCAGGCAGGAAACCTTCGTAGCAGAAACGATCGGACGGCAGGCCCGCCGCACTTAATGCGGCAATAGCAGCACACGGCCCCGGCAGCGGCACAACGCGGATCCCTGCTTCACGGCAGGTGCGCACCAGATGGTAACCCGGATCGTTGATAAGCGGCGTACCCGCATCGGAGACCAGCGCGATGTTCTGCCCTTCTTTCAGCTTCGCCACCAGCGTTTCGGCTTTTTGTTGCTCATTGTGATCGTGCAGGGCAAACAAACGGGCGTTAATGGCAAAGTGCTGCAGCAGTAAACCGGTATGACGGGTGTCTTCAGCAGCAATTAAATCAACAGCTTGCAATACAGTGAGTGCACGTTGGGTAATATCAGACAAATTCCCGATAGGAGTAGGTACAATATAAAGCTGGCCTTGAGAATTATCTGCCGTTTCGTGTTGTTTCATTGTTTCGTCCGTATTGCCGATTTAATATTGAGCATTGCGTAAAAAAATCACTGGATACAGTATGGTACCGTTAACGTTTCTTCGAAAAAAAGCCGCGCACAGCGTGCCCCTCCTGCTGGCAGCCCTGATCTTTACCGGCTGCGGCACCCAGGCACCCGACCAGAGCACTGCTCATATGCAGGGATCCGCTCAGGCTGATTCTGGCTTTTATCTGCAACAAATGTCGCAGAGTTCAAATGATACCAGGATCAACTGGCAATTACTCGCCATTCGTGCACTGCTGAAGGAAGGAAAAACCCAGCAGGCTGCCGAGCTGTTCAGCCAGCTGCCGCAGGATCTTAACGACGATCAGCGCCATGAGCAGACGCTGCTGTCGGCAGAACTGAAGGTCGCGCAGAAAGATTTCGACGGCGCGAAGAAGATCCTCGGCACTATCGAACTGAGCGCGCTGGATAAGAATCAGCAGGCCCGTTTCTGGCAGGCCGGTATCACCGCTGAGCAGGGTCGCCCCTCCCTGACGCTTCTCCGCGCGCTGATTGCCCAGGAGCCTCTGCTCGCGGGTGCGGACAAGCAGAAAAATATTGACGCAACCTGGCAGGCACTCGCCTCCATGACCCAGGATCAGGCCAGAGCGCTGGTGATCAACGCCGATGAAAATGTCCTGCAAGGCTGGCTGGATCTGCAACAGATGTGGTTCAACAACCGCAGCGATCCGAACATGCTGAAAGCCGGCATTACCGACTGGCAAAAGCGCTACCCGCAAAACCCGGGAGCAAAAATGCTGCCAACGCAGCTGGTGAACGTGCAAAACTTTAAGCCCGCCTCCACCAGCAAAATCGCCCTGCTGCTGCCGTTAAACGGCCAGGCAGCGGTGTTTGGCCGCGCCATTCAGCAAGGTTTTGAAGCCGCGAAAAACGGCACTACCGCCGTCACCGGCAGCGCCGTTCCGGCGCAGGCAGCACAGGCGGCGAATGTGAATGACGTCGTCAGTCCGTCAGCCGCCGAAACCAGCGACCTGACCACCGCGCAAACCCCTGCACAGGGCACCATGCAGAATCCGGTTACCGCCCCAACGACGCAACCCGCTACCTCAGCGCCTGCGGCAACACAGGCCCCGGCTGAAACCCCGGCGCCCGCGACGGCAGAACAACCTCAGCCGCAAACCGCGCAGCCGGAACAGCAGCCAGCAGCCCAGCCGCAGGCTGTGGCCACCACCAGCGCTAACCCTGGTGCAGAGTTGAAAATCTACGACACCAGCGCCCAGCCGCTTGACCAGGTGCTGGCGCAGGTTCAGCAGGACGGGGCCAGCATCGTTGTCGGCCCGCTGTTGAAAAACAACGTGGAAGCGCTGATGAAGAGCAACACCACGCTGAACGTGCTTGCGCTGAACCAGCCAGAGCAGGTTCAGAACCGCGCCAATATCTGTTACTTCGCCCTCTCTCCGGAGGATGAAGCCCGCGATGCGGCCCGTCATATTCACGAGCAGGGCAAGCAGGCGCCGCTGCTGCTGATCCCACGCAGCACGCTGGGCGACCGCGTTGCCAACGCCTTTGCGCAAGAGTGGCAGACCCTTGGCGGTGGCGTGGTGTTGCAGCAGAAATTTGGCTCAGCTTCCGAACTGAGAGCGGGCGTGAACGGCGGGGCAGGTATTGCCCTCAACGGTAGCCCGGTATCCGCCAGTCTGCCGCAGCAGCAGAGCGTCACCATCGGCGGTCTGACGATCCCGGCCCCCCCTACCGACGCGCAAATCAGCGGCGGCGGTAAAGTGGATTCGGCGTACATCGTCGCTACGCCGGAAGAGATCGCCTTTATCAAACCAATGATCGCCATGCGTAACGGCAGCCAGAGCGGCGCAACGCTCTACGCCAGCTCACGCAGCGCACAGGGTACCGCAGGCCCGGATTTCCGTCTGGAAATGGAAGGACTGCAATACAGCGAGATCCCTATGCTGGCAGGCAGCAACCCGCAGTTGATGCAGCAGGCGCTGGGCGCGGTGCGCAATGATTATTCCCTGGCGCGTCTGTACGCGATGGGCGTCGATGCCTGGGCGCTGGCAAACCACTTTACCCAGATGCGCCAGGTACCGGGCTTTGAGCTTAACGGGAATACCGGCGATCTGACCGCCGATCAGGATTGTGTGATTAACAGGAAGTTATCATGGCTCAAATACCAGCAGGGGCAGATCATCCCGGCCAGTTAAGCCGCAAAGAGACCGGCGACGCGTGGGAGCTAAAAGCGCGCCGCTGGCTTGAAGGCAAAGGACTGCGCTTTGTCGCCGCCAACGTTCGCGGGCGCGGCGGCGAGATTGACCTGATTATGAAAGACGGTCAAACCATCGTGTTTGTTGAAGTACGCTACCGACAGTCGTCCCGTTTTGGCGGTGCTGCCGCCAGCGTGACGCTCGCCAAACAACAAAAATTATTACAGACTGCCCACTTGTGGCTTGCCCGCCATAATGGGAGTTTTGATACTGTGGATTGCCGTTTCGATGTGGTAGCCTTCACCGGAAATGCGATCGACTGGCTTAAAAACGCGTTTGGCGAAGACGCATAAATAAGATTTTAAAGGGATACCGTGCTCGAACGAATTAAAGTGTGCTTCACAGAAAGCATTCAAACGCAGATTGCCGCGGCGGAAGCCCTTCCGGACGCGATCTCGCGTGCAGCGATGACGCTGGTTCAGTCGCTGCTCAACGGCAACAAAATCCTCTGTTGTGGCAATGGCACGTCCGCCGCCAACGCACAGCATTTTGCTGCCAGCATGATCAATCGCTTCGAAACCGAGCGACCGAGTTTACCTGCCATTGCACTAAACACCGATAACGTGGTCTTAACTGCGATTGCCAACGATCGTCTGCATGACGAAATTTACGCCAAGCAGGTGCGCGCCTTAGGCCATGCCGGAGACGTGTTGCTGGCGATCTCCACGCGCGGTAACAGCCGGGATATCGTTAAGGCGGTTGAAGCGGCAGTAACCCGAGACATGACGATTGTCGCCCTGACCGGTTACGACGGCGGTGAGCTGGCTGGCCTGCTGGGGCCGCAGGATGTGGAGATCCGCATTCCTTCGCACCGTAGCGCCCGCATCCAGGAGATGCATATGCTCACGGTGAACTGCTTATGCGATCTGATCGATAACACGCTTTTCCCTCACCAGGATGATTAAGGAGTTCTCATGAAGGTTTTATCGGCCCTTGCAGTCGTGATGTCTGCATTACTGCTTCAGGGATGCATCGCTGCCGCTGTAGTCGGTACCGCAGCGGTCGGCACCAAAGCAGCGACCGATCCGCGTACCGTTGGGACGCAGGTGGATGACGGTACGCTTGAGCTGCGCGTAAACAGTGCGCTGTCGAAAGACGAACAGATCAAGAAGGAAGCACGCATTAACGTGACGGCTTATCAGGGCAAAGTTCTGCTGGCAGGCCAGGCGCCAACCCCTGAACTCGCCTCGCGCGCCAAACAGATCGCGATGGGCGTAGAAGGTACGGCGGAAGTGTTTAACGAGATCCGCCAGGGCCAGCCAATTGGTCTCGGCACCGCGTCATCTGATACCTGGATCACCACCAAAGTGCGTTCCCAGCTGCTGGGTACCGACCAGGTGAAATCCTCAAACGTGAAAGTAACCACTGAGAACGGCGAAGTGTTCCTGCTGGGCCTGGTGACAGAACGTGAAGGGAAAGCGGCGGCGGATATCGCCAGCCGGGTGAGCGGCGTGAAGCACGTCACCACCGCCTTTACTTATATCAAGTAATTCACACCTGACTGTAAGCCCGGTAAGCGCCAGCGCCACCGGGCTTTCTTTCACACCAGCGCCATACTCCCCACAATCACTCCGCTCAACGCCACCAGCCCCGCCGTCAGCCACAGCGCTTTCGCCGGGAATGACTTACGCAGCATGATCAGCGACGGCAGGCTCACCGCCGGCAGCGTGATGAGCAGCGCCAGCGCCGGTGCGGTACCCATGCCAGCCATCATCATGGTCTGAATAATCGGGATCTCCGCCGCGGTTGGGATCACAAACAGGCAACCGGCCACCGCCATCGCAATCACCCACATCAGCGTGTTGTCGATAGCGCCATCCGCATGCGGGAACAGCCAGACGCGCGCCGCCCCGAGCACCAGTACGGCCAGGATATAGACCGGGATTGTGCTCCAGAAAAGCTGCCACAGCGCTTTGCCCCAGCGAGCTAAGAAACTGCCCTGCGGATCGCTGAGGTCCAGCTCAACGGAGGCAGGCCCGGCCTCGTTGTCTTTCACCAGGTGCTGCACTAGCGTAGCGACAAGCACCACCGTCAGCAGGCCAGCCGCCAGACGGATAAACGCGAAATGCCAGCCGAGAACGAAGCCCATAAACACCAGCGTTGCCGGGTTCAGCAGGGGGTTACCCATCCAGAAGGCAAGCGCACCGCCCATCGACACGCGCTGTCGGCGCATACCCGCCGCCACCGGTGCAGCGCAGCAGGAGCACATCATGCCCGGCAGGGAGAAAATCGTTCCCAGCAGCGTGCCCTGCAAGCGCGGTTGTCCCAGGGTTTTTATCAGCCAGTTACGCGGGATAAGTACCTGAATCAGCGAGCCCAGCAATACGCCCAATACCGCCGCTTTCCAGACGGCAAGAAAATAGACCATTGCGTAATCCCACGCCGCGCGAAGCGGGCTGGAATCGGCCTGCGCGAGAATCGATTTACCGATGCTGTGGGTGTCGGCGGCGGTGAAGGCTTTACCGTAGTACGGCTGCCATTTCACATACCAGAGGCCAATGATGACCACGAGAAAGAAGAGTGCGGGCTTCCACCACTGAACAGGTGTTGCCGCCTGAGATGAAGACTGACCAGTCATACCATTCCCCGGAAGGTGTTATTTAATAAGCCGGGGAAGTTTACGCCTCGCCCTGCGCGATTTCACGCAGTTTTGCCGAAGGGATAATATTAACCCCCTCTTGCGACGGAGCCAGTGCCTCTTTCAGCATCGCCTGCGCGACATCCCGCGCCTCGATGGACTTCCAGTTACCTGGCAGGATGCGAAACAGCGGAGCGAAAAAAGACTCGTTAAAACGCCGTTCGTCGCGGTGGCCCATCAGCATGGAAGGCCGCACGATGGTCAGGCGCTCCCATTGCTGCGCGATTAACGCCTCTTCCATTTTGCCCTTCACCTGGTTGTAAAAAAACGGCGAGCCTGCGTTCGCGCCGTGCGCGCTGACCACCAGGAAATGCTTTGCACCCAGCTTTTTGGCCGTCAGGGCGGTATCTACCACCAGCGTGTAATCTGCATGGACAAAGGCTTCCTTACTGCCCGCTTCCCGTCGGGTGGTGCCAAGGCAGCAAAAGGCGATATCAATGGGATCCTGCACCTGCGCCAGCGCGTCGGTAAGCTGGGGATCGTGCGGGTTATAGACGCCGGTGATATCCAACAGCGGGCGACGCGTCGGGGCGGCGATATAGTTGATATGCCGATCCTGGATCAGCAGCCGCAGCAGATGTCCACCCACCAGCCCGGTTGCGCCGGTAATCAGTACCTGACTCATCTTGTCCCCTTTACAGAATTGTCCGTTTGCGATCTGGGCCTGCTCTACCACACTTAAAAGTCTGTTACCGGTAAGTATTTACCACAAACGGGAAAAAAACAGTCTGAAGCGAAAACAACGGAGGAAGCATGGGTAAAAAAATCGCAGTCTTGATTACCGACGAGTTTGAAGATTCAGAATTTACGTCGCCAGCAGAGGCATTCCGCAAGGCGGGCCACGAGGTGGTCACCATCGAAAAAGAAGCGGGTAAAACCGTGAAGGGCCACAAGGGTGAAGCCAGCGTGACCATTGACGAATCCATTGATAACGTCAGCCCGTCGGATTTCGACGCCCTGCTGTTACCGGGCGGCCATTCACCGGATTCCCTGCGCGGGGACGAGCGTTTCGTCACCTTTACCCGTGACTTCGTCGGCACCGGTAAACCGGTGTTTGCCATTTGCCACGGCCCGCAGCTGCTGATCAGCGCCGAGGTGGTACGCGGGCGTAAGCTCACCGCGGTGAAACCGATCGTTATTGATCTGAAAAACGCCGGTGCCGAGTTCTACGATCAGGAAGTGGTGAACGATAACGATCAGCTGATCACCAGCCGTACGCCGGACGATCTTCCAGCGTTTAACCGCGAAGCGCTACGCCTGCTCGGTGCGTAACCAGTGCAGCTTCTTGCCAAAGCCCAGGGTGTTGTCGGTAAATTTCAGCTCATCGAGGCGGATTTCCCACACCGGGGCTTTTAGCGCTGCGGCCACCGGGAAGCGGCGCGTATAGCGTTTACGCTGGGCGTCGCTTTCCTCACCTTCCAGGCGACGAATTTCGCCTTTGAACTGGACCCCGCGGATCAGCGCAACGGTTTTAGGCTGACCATTTACCGTGCCCGCCACTTTTGCCTGTTGGCCCGTCATCTGCGCATGCCGCGTTTTGTCTTCGCTCATCACGTAAAAGGCCACGCGCTCGGGATCGTAGTAATAAAAGGCATTTGCGCACCACATCTCCTCGTCTTTACAGACGCACCAGGTCACAACATGCTGCTTTGCCAGCCAGCGGTTAATGGCGGCCAGTGTTTCCATTTTCGCTCTCTCTCATGCTATGGTGCGTTCACCTTAACATACTGAATCTGTTTACCGTGTGCTGGTTTCTCTATCTTGTCCGAACCGCTGATAACGCACTCTACACCGGGATCACTACCGATGTGGCACGGCGTTTTTTACAACATCAAACGGGAAAAGGGGCGAAAGCACTGCGGGGGAAAGGTGAACTTCAGCTGGCGTTTTCAGCCGCCGTGGGCGACAGATCCCTGGCGCTCAGGCTGGAATACCGCATCAAGCAGCTGACGAAGCGCCAGAAAGAGCGTCTCGTCAACGGGGACGGCTCTTTCGAGGCGCTACGCGAAAGCCTGCTTAAAAACGATTGAAATGATCGTGGTACTCCACCAGACCGGTAACGCCGTCGAGCGAATCGTCCGCCAGAGGATGTACCAGGAAAGATGTTTCCGTGCCTGGCCAGTGGCAGCGCAGATCGTATCTGGACGCTGGCTCAAAGCCTAAACGCTCGTAGAACGCCGGATCGCCCAGAACGACGACAGCGGCATAGCCAAATTCATTCAGGGAATCCAGCCCTTCATAGACCAGCTGGCGTGCCAGGCCCTGTCCACGGTAGTTTTCATCCACCGCCAGCGGCGCCATGCCGACCCACTGTAACTCTTCGCCCTGCACAATCACCGGACTGAACGCCACGTAGCCGACCACCTGCCCCTCATCGTCGGTGGCAACCAGGCCCAGCGTAATCAGGCCATCTTCGCGAAGATCGTGAACCAGTTGAGCTTCGGCGTCGCCTGCAAAAGAGCGGCGTAACAACGCATCGATACCCGGCGCATCAATCCCAATTTCGACTCGAATCAGCATGGTTCACCTACTGAAGTGTGTTTACTGTCCGGCGGGGTTTTTAGCCCGGCCTCAACGAAATCTGCCATTTGCATCAACATCATACGCAGCGCTTTCGGCATCTGCTCCAGCTCAATGGCATCCATTAAATTTTTGACGTACAGACCGAGCTCCGTGTCGCCTTCAATCACCAGACGACGCTGGAAGAAGAGGGTGTCCGGATCCTGTTTGCGCGCGGCGATCATCAGCAGATCGCTGGCATCCGCGCTAAAGCTGACATCCGCCTCGGCGGTTTCACGAACGATAAGCCGATCGTTCTCTACGGAAGTAAACCAGCGCAACCCGATATCGCGTACTTCAATCTTTAACCAGCGGCCTTCCAGAAACTCAAGCTCACCGTCCTGTAGCGCCTGGCGGAACTGCCAGCTCAGTACCTGTTCCAGCACCTGGCGTTTAAGCGCGAACGGCGCCAGTTTTACCGGCACGCTCAGCATTGATGGGCCAAATTGTACGAGACGTGAACGCAGTTTATCCAGCACGAGCTTTACTCCCTGATAGCTATAGTCCTGCTATTTTGCCATATCCCGACAAGAAGATAGCGGCGTAAATCAACAAACCGTTGTCCGGTATACCTCATTATTGGTGCCATCAATACGCCATTAGCTGCCTTAAATCAAAAATTGTCGCGTATGGGTTAATTAAAATCCCAGCTCGTTAACATTTTTTACGATCCCTGCGATCGACAACATCGGGATAAATTATGGAGCTGCTCTGCCCTGCCGGAAACCTTCCGGCGCTTAAGGCGGCCATCGAAAATGGGGCCGATGCGGTCTATATCGGGCTGAAAGATGATACCAATGCCCGCCATTTTGCGGGTCTTAACTTTACGGAGAAAAAGCTTCAGGAAGCCGTTAACTTCGTTCACCAGCACCGGCGCAAACTGCACATCGCCATCAATACCTTTGCCCATCCTGATGGCTACGCCCGCTGGCAGCGCGCCGTGGATATGGCGGCCCAGCTGGGCGCCGATGCGTTGATCCTGGCCGACCTCGCTATGCTTGAGTATGCGGCAGAACGTTATCCGCATATTGAGCGCCACGTCTCTGTTCAGGCATCGGCCACCAATGAAGAGGCCGTGCGTTTTTATCATCGACACTTTGACGTGGCTCGCGTGGTGCTGCCGCGCGTGCTCTCTATTCATCAGGTTAAGCAACTGGCGCGCGTCACGCCAGTGCCGCTGGAGGTTTTTGCCTTCGGCAGCCTGTGCATCATGGCCGAAGGCCGCTGCTATCTTTCTTCCTATCTTACCGGGGAATCGCCAAACACCGTCGGTGCCTGCTCGCCTGCCCGCTTCGTTCGCTGGCAGCAAACGCCGCAGGGACTGGAGTCGCGCCTGAATAACGTGTTAATCGACCGCTATCAGGACGGTGAAAACGCGGGCTACCCGACACTGTGCAAAGGCCGCTATCTGGTGGACGGCGAGCGCTACCACGCGCTGGAGGAGCCCACCAGCCTCAACACGCTGGAGCTGCTGCCGGAACTGCTGGCCGCCAACATTGCCTCGGTGAAAATCGAAGGCCGCCAGCGTAGCCCGGCCTACGTGAGCCAGGTGGCGAAGGTGTGGCGTCAGGCCATCGACCGCTGCATGGCCGACCCGCAAAACTACGCCCCGCAGGCGGCCTGGATGGAGACGCTCGGCGCGATGTCCGAAGGCACGCAAACCACGCTCGGCGCGTATCACCGTAAATGGCAGTGAGATAATCATGAAATATTCATTAGGGCCGGTGCTTTACTACTGGCCAAAAGAGACGCTGGAAGTTTTTTACCAGCAGGCGGCTAACAGCAGCGCCGATGTGATTTACCTCGGCGAAGCGGTGTGCAGCAAGCGCCGCGCCACCAAAGTGGGCGACTGGCTGGATATGGCGAAAAGCCTGGCCGGCAGCGGCAAGCAGGTGGTGCTCTCGACGCTGGCGCTGGTGCAGGCGTCCTCTGAACTGGGCGAGCTGAAGCGCTACGTCGAAAACGGTGAGTTCCTGCTGGAGGCGAGCGACCTGGGCGTGGTGAACATGTGCGCCGAGCGTAAGCTGCCGTTTGTCGCCGGACATGCGCTGAACTGCTATAACGCGGTGACCTTGCGCCTGCTGCTCAAACAGGGGATGACACGCTGGTGCATGCCGGTTGAGCTCTCCCGCGACTGGCTGGTCAACCTGCTAAATCAGTGTGACGAGCTGGGCATTCGCAATCAGTTTGAAGTCGAAGTGCTGAGCTACGGCCATCTGCCGCTGGCCTACTCTGCCCGCTGCTTCACCGCGCGTTCCGAAGATCGCCCGAAAGACGAGTGTGAAACCTGCTGCATTAAGTACCCGAACGGACGCAGCATGCTGTCACAGGAGAATCAGCAGGTGTTTGTCCTCAACGGCATTCAGACTATGAGCGGTTACGTCTATAACCTCGGCAACGAGCTGGCGTCAATGCATGGGCTGGTGGATATGGTGCGTCTTTCGCCGCTCGATACCGGCGTGTTCACCATGCTGGACGCCTTCCGTGCCAACGAAAACGGCGCCTCGCCGCTGCCGCTGACGGCAAACAGCGACTGCAACGGTTACTGGAAACGTCTCGCCGGGCTGGAATTGCAGGGGTAAAAAAGCTCACTTTGTTAACAACGGTTATCATTTTTTAATGCAGTATTAAAGATTGACCGTCGACAAAGTGAGCTGTTATGACTGACAAAACCATTCCGTTTTCGGTGCTGGATCTGGCACCGATTCCACAAGGCTCCTCGGCAAGAGAAGCCTTTTCGCACTCTCTGGATCTGGCTCAGCTTGCCGAAAAACGTGGCTATCACCGCTACTGGCTGGCGGAGCACCATAACATGGTGGGCATCGCCAGCGCCGCCACCTCAGTACTGATTGGCTATCTGGCGGCGAATACCACTACTTTGCACCTTGGCTCCGGTGGCGTGATGCTGCCGAACCATGCCCCGCTGGTGATTGCCGAGCAGTTTGGCACCCTGAATACACTCTACCCCGGTCGCATTGATTTGGGTCTTGGCCGCGCGCCGGGCAGCGACCAGCCGACCATGCGCGCCCTGCGTCGCCATATGAGCGGCGATATCGACAACTTCCCGCGTGATGTAGCGGAGCTGGTAGACTGGTTCGATGCGAGCGATCCTAACCCGCACGTGCGCCCGGTGCCGGGCTACGGCGAGAAAATCCCGGTGTGGCTGTTAGGCTCAAGTCTGTACAGCGCACAGCTTGCCGCACAGCTGGGGCTGCCGTTCGCGTTCGCTTCCCACTTCGCACCGGATATGCTGCATCAGGCTCTGCATCTCTACCGCACAAACTTCAAGCCTTCCGAGCGTCTTGAGAAGCCGTATGCGATGGTGTGCATCAATATCATTGCCGCCGACAGCAACCGCGACGCGGAATTCCTGTTTACCTCCATGCAGCAGGCGTTTGTGAAGCTGCGTCGCGGCGAGACGGGCCAGTTGCCACCACCGGTAGAAAATATGCATCAGCTGTGGTCGGCCTCCGAGCAGTATGGCGTGCAGCAGGCCCTGAGCATGTCGCTGGTGGGTGATAAGGCGAAGGTGCGTCACGGTCTGGAGGCAGTGCTACGAGAAACGCAGGCGGATGAAATTATGGTCAACGGCCAGATTTTCGATCATCAGGCGCGTTTGCATTCATTTGATCTGGCGATGCAGGTGAAAGAGGAGTTGGTGGGGTAGTTTTTTGCCGGATGGCGGCTTCGCCTTATCCGGCCTACGCGATCCCTGTAGGCCCGGTAAGCGTAGCACCACCGGGCTTTCTGTTTACTGATACACAGGCAACAGATTAAAACTCGACAGCATGTGCACCACCGCATTGCCGAGACCAAATACCAGGATCAGCGCAATCATCGGTTTTCCGCCCCAGACGCGGAATTTCGGGCTGCCGAAGCGCTTACGTGATTTACGCGCCAGCAGCGCCGGTACAATCGCCGCCCAGATGGTAGCCGCCAGTCCTGCATAGCCGATGGCGTACAGGAAACCGTTCGGCCACAGCAGGCCGCCCACAATCGGCGGCAGGAAGGTTAACAGCGCCGTTTTGAAGCGCCCCATCGCAGAGTCATCAAAACCAAACAGATCTGCCAGGTAGTCAAACAGGCCCAGCGTCACGCCGAGAAATGAGCTCGCCACCGCAAAGTTAGAGAAGACCACCAGAAGCAGATCCAGACTGCGGCTGTTCAGCACGCCACTCAGCGCCTGTACCAGCACATCAATGTTACCGCCCTTCTGCGCAATGCCGATAAATTCCGGACGCGGGATGTTACCCATCGTCCCCAGCAGCCAGATCACATACAGCCCCAGCGCCAGCAGCGTGCCGTAAATCAGGCATTTCACGATGGTGCGCGGATCCTTGCCGTAGTACTTCATCAGGCTCGGTACGTTGCCGTGGTAGCCGAACGACGCCAGACAGAATGGCAACGTCATAAGCAGGTATGGCGTGTAGGAGGTGTTCACTTCCGCAACGTTAAACAGCGTGGCCGGCGTGACGTGCCCCAGCAGGCTGCCGAAGGTCAGGAAGAAGGTGATGACCTTGGCGCCCAACACGATCGCCGTCATGCGGCTGACCGCTTTGGTACTCATCCAGACGATAAACGCCACGCCCAGCGCGAAGCAGAGACCCGCCAGACGCGCCGGAACGTTCAGCGACATCTCGGAGAAGGTGTGATGCAGAATCGATCCGCTCGCTGAAATGTACGCGTAGGTCAGGATATAGAGTACAAACGCGATGGACAACCCGTTCACCATGTTCCAGCCTTTGCCCAGCAGATCTCGGGTGATGGTGTCGAAGCTGGAGCCAATGCGGTAGTTCAGGTTTGCTTCAAGGATCATCAGCCCGGAATGGAGCATGCAGAACCAGGTGAAAACCAGCGCCGCCAGCGACCAGAAGAACCACGCACCGGACATAACCACTGGCAGGGAGAACATCCCGGCACCAATAATGGTTCCGCCGATGATCACCACGCCGCCAAGCAGCGAAGGTGACGTTTGGGTGGTGGTTAGTGTTGCCATGCGGCCTTATCTCCAGTCAAAAATGTGGTGTGCATTTTAATGTGATGCACTGTACCAGTACAAGAGTACAAAAGGAATAAAAAAAGCCCCGATAACAACTATCGGGGCTGTATATTTTACTTTACGTCAAAAGCGAAAAGGCTTACGCGTCACCGAAACGACGACGGCTGGTGCCTTCTTCGCGGCGTGGGCCACGATTTTCACGGCGCTCGCCGGAGAAACGACGAGGTTCGCCAGTGCGACCTTCGCTACGACCGCCTTCACGACGCTCGCCACCGAAGCTGCGACCACCGCCACGGCGTTCGCCACCGCGGTCAGAGCGAGGCTGTGCATCACCCATCAGTTGCATGTTCATTGGCTTGTTCAGAATGCGGGTGCGAGTAAAGTGCTGCAGTACTTCGCCCGGCATGCCTTTTGGCAGCTCGATCGTTGAGTGTGAACCGAACAGCTTGATGTTACCGATGTAACGGCTGCTGATGTCGCCTTCATTAGCGATCGCGCCAACGATGTGACGAACTTCAACACCATCATCACGGCCCACTTCAATGCGATACAGTTCCATTTCGCCAGCGTCACGACGCTCGCGACGTGGACGGTCTTCACCACCACGCTCTGGACGGTCACCGCGTGGACCACGGTCGTTACGGTCGCCACGACGTTCGAAACGATCGTCACGGTCACGGAACTCACGCTTAGGACGCATCGGTGCATCAGGTGGCACGATCAGGCTACGTTCGCCCTGCGCCATTTTCAGCAGTGCTGCGGCCAGAGTTTCCATATCCAGCTCTTCGCCTTCAGCGACAGGCTGGATCTGGGACAGCAGCGCACGGTACTGATCCAGATCGCTGCTTTCCAGCTGCTGCTGTACTTTCGCGGCGAATTTTTCCAGACGGCGTTTGCCCAGCAGTTCTGCGTTTGGCAGCTCAGCTTCTGGAATGGTCAGCTTCATGGTGCGTTCAATGTTACGCAGCAGACGACGCTCGCGGTTCTCAACGAACAGCAGCGCACGGCCCGCACGACCCGCACGACCGGTACGGCCGATACGGTGAACGTAAGACTCGGAGTCCATTGGGATATCGTAGTTTACAACCAGGCTGATACGCTCAACGTCCAGACCACGTGCTGCCACGTCGGTTGCAATCAGGATATCCAGACGACCGTCTTTCAGACGCTCCAGAGTCTGCTCACGCAGCGCCTGGTTCATGTCGCCGTTCAGCGCTGCGCTGTTATAGCCGCTACGCTCCAGCGCTTCAGCCACTTCCAGGGTCGCGTTTTTGGTACGTACGAAGATAATCGCCGCATCAAAATCTTCCGCTTCCAGGAAACGGACCAGCGCTTCGTTTTTGCGCATGCCGTATACAGACCAGTAGCTCTGGCTGATGTCCGGGCGAGTGGTCACGCTAGACTGAATACGCACTTCCTGCGGCTCTTTCATGAAGCGGCGGGTAATGCGACGGATCGCTTCTGGCATGGTTGCAGAGAACAGAGCGGTCTGATGACCTTCCGGGATCTGCGCCATGATGGTTTCAACGTCTTCGATGAAGCCCATACGCAGCATTTCATCTGCTTCATCCAGTACCAGGCCGCTCAGCTTAGAGAGGTCCAGGGTACCGCGCTTCAGGTGATCCAGCAGACGGCCCGGCGTACCGACAACAATCTGTGGGCCCTGGCGCAGGGCGCGTAACTGCACGTCATAACGCTGGCCGCCGTACAAGGCTACCACGTTTACGCCGCGCATATGTTTAGAGAATTCCGTCATTGCTTCAGCAACCTGAACAGCCAGTTCACGGGTTGGAGCCAGGACGAGGATCTGCGGTGCACGCAGGTCCGGATCAATGTTGTTCAGTAGCGGCAGCGAGAATGCTGCGGTTTTACCGCTACCGGTCTGGGCCATGCCCAGCACGTCACGACCAGAAAGCAGGTGTGGGATACACTCAGCCTGGATCGGAGATGGTTTTTCGTAACCCAGATCGTTAAGGGCTTCAAGGATAGGAGCCTTCAGGCCCAGATCTGCAAAAGTGGTTTCGAATTCAGCCATGTAGTACAAGTGCCTCGATATTAATGGCGGCCAGTCTACTTAGCTCATCGTGAAAATGATTAGCAATTTTCATTGAAAAGTGTGAACCGGCTCAAATTAGGTGTATTGACGAACAACAACGCCCTCACCAGTGAAGGTGATGGCAATCAAAAGATTACGGGCTGATGTTTATGTCGTCAGCTATTGCTGGTCCGATTCTGCCAGGTCGTCTTGCTCCTGGCCCAAGAGCGATAATTCCAACAATGCATAACGGTGCTCAACGAAGTTATGTACGTTGTTAGCAACCGCTAATTTGAACAGTGCCGTAGCGCTGTCCATATCCCCCAGACTTAGGTAGTACTTACCTAAATAGAAGTTGGTTTCACTGAGATGCTCAGCGAGCGAGGTGTTATCCGTTGCGTCCGCCTTGAGGCGTTCCATCAGCGTTGCTTCGCTAATGTTGCCCAGGTAGAACTCGACAATGTTCCATCCCCACTGTTCCTTGTCCGATTTCTCGAAGCGCTGTTTCAGTGCTTCTTTGGCCTGCTTCTCATCGAGCTTCTGCTCAACGATGTAAAGCCACAGGCTGCGGAAAGGATCATTAGGATCGTCTTGATAAAACGCCAGCAGATCATCTTGCGCTAACTTATCACGACCGCCGTAATACAATGCGATACCGCGATTCAAGTGCGCGTAGTTGTAAGTTGGATCAAGCTCAAGTACAGAATCAAACGCTTCATAGGCAGCATCAAAATTGCCTGCCTGCGTTAAATAAATGCCTAAGTAATTGAATACTTCAGGCATATCAGGTCGAATTGCCAGCGCTTGTGAAAAATCATTTCGCGCTAATGCCCTCAGACCGAGACTATCATACAACACTCCGCGCTCATATAAAAGCTGTGCGCGTTCGTCATCGGTTAAAGCCCGACTGGCAAGTATTTGTTCCATGCGTGCCAGAATCACTTCCTGCTGCAAAGTCGGTTGCAATGGCACTGCGAGGACTTCGCTCTTACGCCAGGCAGAGTTGCTGCATCCTGCCAGCGTTAAAGCTGTCGCAACGAAACACCAGCGCAAAAAAGGCTTCATTTCCCACTCCCGAAGACAACTATTGGATGAACGTCCTGTCCCCCGGCGGCTTAACAAGGCGTCCTGCCTGATAATAAGCCCTCCGCCTGCGCGGAGGGCAAATGGCAACCTTACTCGCCTTGCTGTTCGGCAGCCGGAGCTTCCGGCGCCGCAGCAGGCTGAGACTGCTCGGTTGCTTCTTTAATGCTCAGACGGATACGGCCCTGGCGGTCAACTTCCAGAACTTTCACCGGTACTTCCTGACCCATTTGCAGGTAATCGGTCACTTTCTCAACGCGCTTGTCAGCGATCTGAGAGATATGTACCAGACCTTCTTTACCGCCACCGATGGCAACGAATGCACCAAAGTCAACGATACGGGTCACTTTACCATTGTAGATACGGCCCACTTCGATTTCTGCTGTAATCTCTTCGATACGGCGGATAGCATATTTCGCTTTCTCACCGTCGGTTGCTGCGATTTTCACAGTACCGTCATCTTCGATTTCGATGGTGGTGCCCGTTTCTTCGGTCAGTGCACGGATAACAGAACCGCCCTTACCGATAACATCTTTGATCTTGTCTGGATTGATCTTGATGGTGTGAATACGCGGAGCGAATTCAGAGATATCACCGCGTGGTGCGTTGATAGCCTGTTCCATCACGCCCAGAATGTGCAGACGCGCACCTTTAGCCTGGTTCAGAGCAACCTGCATGATCTCTTTGGTGATACCTTCAATTTTGATATCCATCTGCAGGGCAGAGATACCGTCGCGGGAACCCGCCACTTTGAAGTCCATATCACCCAGGTGATCTTCGTCACCCAGAATGTCAGACAGAACAACGAAGTTGTCGCCTTCTTTCACCAGACCCATTGCGATACCCGCAACGGCGGCTTTGATCGGCACGCCTGCATCCATCAGCGCCAGAGAGGCACCACACACGGAAGCCATGGAAGAAGAACCGTTGGATTCAGTGATTTCAGACACGACACGTACGGTGTACGGGAATTTGTCTGCTTCTGGCATTACTGCCAGCACGCCGCGCTTCGCCAGACGACCGTGACCAATTTCACGACGCTTCGGTGAGCCAACCATACCGGTCTCGCCCACAGAGTACGGAGGGAAGTTGTAGTGGAACAGGAAGCTGTCAGTGCGCTCGCCCATCAGTTCATCGATGTTCTGTGCGTCACGTGCAGTACCCAGGGTAGCGGTAACCAGCGCCTGGGTTTCACCACGGGTGAACAGCGCGGAACCGTGAGTACGTGGCAGCACGCCAGTACGCACATCCAGACCACGGATCATGTCCTTTTCACGGCCATCAATACGCGGCTCGCCTGCCAGTACGCGACTACGAACAACGTTTTTCTCGATAGCGTGCAGGATTTCGCTCAGCTCGTTAGCGTCCAGCGTTTCGTCTTCCGCGATCAGGGTTGCGATGGTTTCATCTTTGATCACGTCAACCTGAGCATAACGCTCCTGTTTGTCTGTAATGCGATATGCATCGCTCAGACGAGATTCTGCCAGTGCAGCTACGCGTGCGTTCAGCGCGTCGTTTACCGCTTCTGGCTGCCAGTCCCAACGTGGTTTACCGGCTTCTTTAACCAGGTCGTTGATGTTCTGGATAACAATCTGCTGCTGGTCGTGGCCGAAGACCACTGCGCCCAGCATCTGGTCTTCACTCAGCAGTTCTGCTTCAGATTCAACCATCAGAACCGCTGCTTCAGTACCGGCAACAACCAGGTCCAGCTTACTCTCTTTCAGCTCTTCCTGAGTTGGGTTCAGCACGTACTGGTCGTTGATGTAACCGACGCGCGCGGCACCGATTGGGCCATTGAATGGGATACCAGACAGTGACAGGGCAGCAGACGCACCGATCATCGCTACGATGTCCGGGTTAACCTGTGGGTTAACGGAAACAACGGTTGCGATAACCTGCACTTCATTGACGAAACCTTCCGGGAACAGCGGACGAACCGGGCGGTCAATCAGACGCGCGATCAGGGTTTCGCCTTCGCTTGGACGGCCTTCACGACGGAAGAAGCCACCCGGGATTTTACCGGCAGCGTAGGTACGCTCCTGGTAGTTCACGGTCAGTGGGAAGAAGTCCTGACCTGGTTTAGCTTTTTTCTGGCCAACTACGGTAACGAATACAGCAGTGTCATCCATGCTTACCATTACGGCAGCAGTAGCCTGACGAGCCATCATGCCGGTTTCCAGCGTGACGGTATGCTGACCATACTGGAATTTACGAACGATCGGATTCAGCAAAATTCTGTCCTTTCTTAAATGTTTGAAAGCACACCTCAGGTGTGCTGACGATTTAACCCGACCTTCTTCGCATCCTCGCGACTAATGACAACCGACACCCCCATGGGTGAAGCCTCTCATTAGCCGCGCGAACCTCTGCAATGAAGATCATTTATAGCAACAATACAATAGTTTCCCCTGAATTGCTGCCGTCTGGTTGAAAAAAGGGGCCATCAGGCCCCCTTTTCTGAAACTCGCAAGAATTAGCGACGCAGACCCAGACGCTCGATCAGCGCGGTGTAGCGTGCAACATCTTTACGCTTCAGGTAGTCGAGCAGTTTACGACGCTGAGAAACCATACGCAGCAGACCACGACGGCTGTGGTGATCTTTTTTGTGCTCTGCAAAGTGACCCTGCAGGTGGTTAATCTGTGCAGTCAGCAGTGCAACCTGAACTTCGGTAGAACCGCTGTCGTTAGTACCACGACCAAACTCAGAAACGATTTTAGCTTTAGCTTCAACGCTTAGAGACATTTTCAAACTCCAAAGTATAAAGAATGTAAGGATGCCGATCTCTAATTCAGCTATCCCATGTACGCCCCGCAGATTGTTAAACAATTTACCAGGCGTTAAGCGGCGATATTCTACTCGTCTCCCCTGCTTATCGCAAGGTGAGGCGTTATCACCGTCACGCTTCGACCGGGTATTCGACGACCAGACGACGCGGGGCAACGCGCCCTTCACCGTCCATTTCGCCCATCCCGATAAACTTGCCTTCCTCCCCTTCCGTCACACGGACCAGGCCCTCAAGCGGCGCCCCCGTTGTGCGGACCGGGTTTCCGTTCTTAAAATAAACGGACGATGTTAAAGGAAGATTAACAACCGGGAAATCTGCTGCCGGACTGTCCATTGGCATCAGCAGCGGATCCAGCAGATCTGCCGGCGCAATTCCCTGCGCTTGCGCCTGTTCAGCCAGGGCGTGCAGATGCTCAAGCGTTACCATACGTTCGACCGGATACTTGCTGACCGCCAGACGACGCAGATAAATCACATGCGCGCCGCAGCCCAGCTTTTCACCGAGGTCGTCAATGATGGTGCGGATGTAGGTCCCTTTCGAGCAGTGCACTTCCAGCTCCAGCTCATCACCTTCGTGGCGAATGAACAACAGCTCATACACGGTAATCGGACGGGCTTCACGCGGAACGTCAATGCCCTGACGCGCATATTCGTAAAGCTTCTTGCCCTGATATTTCAACGCCGAATACATCGACGGCACCTGCATTGTGTCGCCCCGGAAGCTCTCCAGCGCCGCATCAAGTTGCTCTGCGCTGAAGGTTACCGGACGCTCTTCAACGACCTGACCATCCGCATCGGAAGTGTCCGTGCGCTGGCCCAGTTTGGCAATCACGCGGTAGCGCTTATCGGAATCCAGCAGATACTGGGAAAACTTTGTCGCTTCACCCAGGCAGATCGGGAGCATCCCGGTTGCCAGCGGATCCAGCGCGCCGGTGTGCCCCGCGCGATTGGCGTTAAAAATACGCTTTACTTTTTGCAGCACGTCGTTGCTGGATGCGCCCTGTGGTTTATCCAGCAACAGCACGCCATGCACGTCACGACCGCGACGACGAGGACGACTCATCAGTCCTCCTTGCTGTCGTCCGCCGGGTTAACACGACGCTCATCGTCATGTTTCACCACGCTGGTCACCAGGTTGGACATACGCATACCCTCAACCAGCGAGTTGTCGTAGAAGAAGGTCAGCTCCGGCACAATACGCAGACGCATCGCTTTGCCAAGCAGAGAGCGGATGAAACCAGAGGCTTCCTGCAGCGCTTTAATGCCGTTCTTCACGGCGTCTTCATCCTGGTCATTCAGGAATGTCACAAACACTTTGGCGTACGCCAGGTCGCGGGACATTTCCACGCCAGACACGGTGGTCATCATCCCCACGCGTGGATCTTTGATTTCACGTTGCAGAATGAGAGCGATCTCTTTCTGCATCTCCTGCGCGACGCGCTGTGGGCGACCAAATTCTTTCGCCATAATAAATTCTCCAGACAAAAAAGGGGCTTAAGCCCCTTTTTAAAATTACTGCCGGGTGGCGCTTCGCTTACCCGGCCTACGCTAATTAATCTTCAGTTGACGAAGATTACGCGATGGTACGCTGAATTTCGATGATCTCGAACACTTCGATCATATCGCCAACGCGAACGTCGTTGTAGTTCTTAACACCGATACCACATTCCATGCCGTTACGAACTTCGTTAACGTCATCTTTGAAGCGGCGCAGGGATTCCAGCTCACCTTCGTAGATAACCACGTTGTCGCGCAGTACGCGGATTGGGTTGTGACGCTTAATGGTCCCTTCGGTAACCATACAGCCCGCGATCGCACCGAATTTCGGTGATTTGAACACGTCACGTACTTCAGCCAGACCGATGATCTGCTGTTTCAGCTCAGGAGACAGCATGCCGCTCATCGCTGCTTTCACTTCGTCAATCAGGTTATAGATGACGGAGTAGTAACGCAGATCCAGGCTTTCAGCATCGATAACTTTACGCGCAGATGCGTCAGCACGAACGTTGAAGCCAACCAGGATAGCGTTGGACGCAGCTGCCAGGGTTGCGTCGGTTTCGGTGATACCACCTACGCCAGAACCGATAATCTTCACTTTCACTTCGTCGGTAGACAGTTTCAGCAAGGAGTCGGAGATCGCTTCCACAGAACCCTGTACGTCCGCTTTCAGAACGATGTTCACTTCGTGAACTTCGCCTTCAGTCATGTTGGCGAACATGTTCTCGAGTTTAGATTTCTGCTGGCGAGCCAGTTTCACCTCACGGAATTTACCCTGACGATACAGAGCCACTTCACGTGCTTTCTTCTCGTCACGTACCACGGTTACTTCGTCACCGGCAGCCGGAACACCGGACAGGCCGAGGATTTCCACTGGGATGGACGGACCCGCTTCCAGCACTTCCTGACCCAGTTCGTTACGCATCGCACGAACGCGACCGTATTCGAAACCACACAGAACGATGTCGCCCTTGTGCAGAGTACCTTCGCGAACCAGAACGGTTGCAACCGGACCACGACCTTTATCCAGGAAGGATTCGATTACCGCACCGCTCGCCATACCTTTACGAACCGCTTTCAGCTCCAGAACTTCAGCCTGAAGCAGGATAGCGTTCAGCAGGTCGTCGATACCGGTACCTGCTTTTGCAGATACAGGGATGAACTGCGCTTCACCGCCCCACTCTTCCGGCATAACGCCGTACTGTGACAGTTCGTTCTTAACGCGATCCATATCGGCTTCTGGCTTATCGATTTTGTTGACTGCAACAACCAAAGGCACCTGCGCCGCTTTCGCGTGCTGGATAGCTTCAATGGTCTGTGGCATCACGCCATCATCGGCAGCAACAACCAGAACAACGATATCCGTTGCCTGAGCACCACGAGCACGCATTGAGGTAAACGCTGCGTGGCCTGGGGTATCCAGGAAGGTGATCATGCCGTTTTCGGTTTCTACGTGGTAAGCACCGATATGCTGGGTAATACCACCCGCTTCGCCGGAGGCAACCTTAGTAGAACGAATGTAGTCAAGCAGAGAGGTTTTACCGTGGTCAACGTGACCCATGATGGTCACAACCGGGGCACGCGGTTCAGCCGCTGCGCCCGTATCACGGTCGCTCATTACTGCTTCTTCCAGCTCGTTTTCACGACGCAGGATAACTTTGTGGCCCATCTCCTCGGCAACCAGCTGTGCGGTTTCCTGGTCGATGACCTGGTTGATGGTGGCCATTGCGCCCAGCTTCATCATCGCTTTGATGACCTGAGAGCCTTTCACCGCCATCTTGTTAGCCAGTTCGCCAACGGTGATGGTTTCGCCGATCACAACGTCACGGTTAACGGCCTGAGCTGGCTTCTGGAAGCCCTGCTGCAGAGCGGAACCTTTACGCTTACCGCCTTTACCACCGCGAACCGCTGCACGTGCTTCTTCACGGTCAGCTTTAGATTCAGCGTGCTTGTTACCTTTTTTCGCAGGACGCGCCGCTTTTGTACTGCGAGTACGGCCACGACCACCTTCAACTTCACGGTCGTTATCGTCTTCTGCCTGGCGCGCATGCTGAGAAGTGGTTACGTGATAATCGCTGTTGTCTTCAGTTGGTTCAGCGGTATTCACACCGTTCTTCTCGTTTTCTTCTGCCATGCGACGCGCTTCTTCGGCGACGCGGCGAGCTTCTTCTTCAAGCTTGCGGCGGGCTTCTTCTTCCGCTTTACGCTTCAGCTCGGCAGCTTCATTTTCACGGCGGGCTTTTTCAGCCTGGGCAGTTTTGGTCATTTCGTCGGTCTGTTGATTGCTCACTTTGTCTTTTTCCGCAGCGTCACGCTTCGCTTTTTCACCGGCGTCGCGTTTCGCTTTTTCTGCGGCCTCACGTTCAGCTTTTAATTCTGCTTCGCGTTTGGCAGTGGCTTCTGCCTCACGCTGAGCTTGTTCTTCCGCTTCACGCTGTGCCTGCTCTTCCGCAGCAAGGCGTTCTGCCTCTTGCGGATCACGTTTTACAAAGGTGCGCGTCTTGCGGACTTCAATTTGTACCGATTTGCTTTTGCCACCGGTACCAGGGATGTTCAACGTGCTACGCGTTTTGCGCTGCAGCGTTAACTTGTCAGGCGTAGAGCCGTGTTCACGGTTCAGGTGCGCTAACAAGGTTTGTTTTTCTTGCGCGGTCACCGAGTCATCAGCGGCCTTCGGGATCCCTGCATCAGCAAATTGCTGTACCAGGCGGTCCACGGAGGTCTGAATCTCAGCAGCCAGCGATTTTACAGTTACATCAGTCATGCTGTTCCTTCCTGCTACAGTTTATTACGCTTCGTCGCCGAACCAGCAAATATTACGTGCGGCCATGATGAGTTCGCCGGCTTTCTCGTCGGTTAAACCTTCGATATCGGCCAGGTCATCAACGCCTTGCTCAGCGAGATCTTCCAGCGTACAAACACCACGGGCAGCCAGCTTGAACGCAATCGCACGATCAAGACCTTCCAGATTCAGCAGGTCATCAGCCGGCTTCTTATCGCCAAGGCTTTCTTCCTGAGCCAGCGCCAGGGTGGTCAGTGCGTTTTTAGCGCGTTCACGCAGGGCTTCAACGGTTGGTTCATCCAGACCGTCAATTTCCAGCAGCTCTTTCATTGGCACGTAGGCCAGTTCTTCCAGCGTAGAGAAACCTTCTTCAACCAGCACAGTGGCGAAGTCTTCGTCAATGTCCAGGTATTTGGTGAAGGTATCGATCGCCGCGTGGGCTTCAGCCTGATGCTTGGCCTGAAGGTCATCAACGGTCATCACGTTGAGTTCCCAGCCGCTCAGCTGTGACGCCAGACGTACGTTCTGACCGTTACGGCCAATCGCCTGCGCCAGGTTGCCCGCTTCTACAGCGATATCCATGGTGTGTTTGTCTTCGTCAACAACGATAGACGCCACATCAGCCGGTGCCATTGCGTTGATCACGAACTGCGCCGGATTGTCGTCCCACAGAACGATATCAATACGCTCGCCGCCCAGTTCGGTAGAAACCGCCTGAACACGTGCGCCACGCATACCGACGCAAGCACCGACCGGGTCGATACGCTTGTCGTTGGTTTTCACCGCAATTTTCGCACGGGAGCCCGGATCGCGGGCCGCCGCTTTGATTTCGATAACTTCTTCGCCGATTTCCGGCACTTCGATACGGAACAGTTCAACCAGCATTTCTGGTTTAGAACGCGTCACGAACAGCTGTGCACCGCGTGCTTCAGGACGTACGGCATACAGCACACCACGAATACGGTCGCCTGGGCGGAAGTTTTCACGCGGCAGCATGTCTTCACGCAGGATAACGGCTTCAGCGTTACCCGGCAGCCCTTCAGATTTGATCTCCAGAGAGATGTTATCGCGGTTCACTTTCTTCACCACGCCAGTGATGATTTCGCCTTCCTGATCGCGGAACTGATCGACAACCAGCGCGCGCTCGGCTTCGCGAACTTTCTGCACGATAACCTGCTTCGCGGTCTGGGTGGTGATACGGTCGAAGGTGACAGATTCAATCTGATCTTCAACGTAGTCACCCACGTTCAGACTTTCGTCTTCAAAACGTGCCGCTTCCAGGGTGATCTCTTTGGTCGGTTGGGTCACTTCTTCAACGATTACCCAACGACGGAATGTATCGAAGTCACCGCTTTTACGATCGATTTCTACGCGAACATCGATCTCTTGTTCGTATTTTTTCTTGGTTGCTGTAGCCAGTGCACTTTCCAGCGCTTCGAAAATCTTCTCACGCGGCAGTGATTTCTCGTTGGAGACGGCTTCAACAACAGCCAAAATTTCTTTGTTCATCGCGGGCTTTTCACCTCAATCCAGACTGTTAAAAGTGGGGAACCAGGTTCGCCTTCTGGATATTACTCAGCGCGAACACTTCATCTTTGCCTTCGACTGTCACCGTGATCATTTCACCATCAACGGCTTTGATAATTCCCTGCCATTTACGGCGGTTCTGTACGGCCATACGCAGAACGAGAGCCACTTCTTCACCGGTAAAGCGCACATAGTGCTCGGCCGTGAACATCGGACGATCGAGGCCAGGTGAGGAAACTTCCAGGTTGTACGCAACGGTAATCGGATCTTCAACATCAAGAACCGCACTCACCTGGTGGCTGACATCAGCACAATCATCAACATTGATGCCATCTTCACTATCAATATAGATGCGCAGCGTCGATGTGCGGCCGCGAACGAATTCGATGCCGACCAGTTCGTAGCCCAGTGCTTCGACCGGTGCAGTAATCATCTCTGTTAATTTTTGCTCTAATGTGGACAAGCCCACCCCCAAGACATAAAAAAAGGGCGTAAAGCCCAGTTATTCTGTAGTCAGATAACAAAAAACCCCGATAAATCGGGGCTTTAGATAACTGAACCCTATAGCCACAACTGTGGCCTGGAGCACTTTCCGAAAGAATTTTTTCAAATCCAGCTACGAAGGCTCTAAGTCTTCACAGTATATTTGAAAAAGAACTTTATAGGAAAGTGGTTGCGGGGGCCGGATTTGAACCGACGACCTTCGGGTTATGAGCCCGACGAGCTACCAGGCTGCTCCACCCCGCGCCTGAAACGTGGCAAATTCTACGCGTTTTGGACAGAATTTGCAAATAATGCTGGGATTTGGTACCGAAGACGGGACGTAAAATCGGCGTTTAGTATATTGATAGTTGACCCCACCTGTCAACCCAGCTTCTGCCAGACAGAACAGACCAAATTTTTTACAAAAAACGCACGAGTCTCTTTCGGTCTTCGACAAAAGATGATTAAATGAATACTCACTTATTTTGCATAAAAATGCACAAGAGAGCGAAAGCGGTCTCTAATCAGTCAATCAAGCAGGGTTTTATTCTATGACGACGATTCTCAAGCATCTTCCGGTAGGACAACGTATTGGCATCGCTTTCTCAGGCGGCCTGGATACCAGCGCTGCACTGCTGTGGATGCGCCAGAAGGGAGCGGTTCCGTATGCATATACTGCGAACCTGGGTCAGCCGGACGAGGAAGATTATGACGCGATCCCTCGTCGTGCCATGGAGTATGGCGCAGAGAACGCACGTCTGATTGACTGCCGTAAGCAACTGGTCGCTGAAGGCATTGCCGCTATCCAGTGCGGTGCTTTTCATAACACTACCGGCGGCCTGACCTATTTTAATACCACTCCGCTGGGTCGTGCTGTCACCGGCACCATGCTGGTCGCCGCCATGAAAGAAGATGGCGTGAACATCTGGGGTGATGGCAGTACCTATAAAGGCAACGATATTGAACGTTTCTATCGTTACGGTCTGCTGACCAACGCCGAGTTGCAGATCTACAAACCGTGGCTGGATACCGACTTCATCGACGAACTGGGTGGCCGTCATGAAATGTCTGAGTTTATGATTGCCTGCGGCTTTGACTATAAGATGTCCGTTGAGAAAGCCTACTCAACCGACTCCAACATGCTGGGTGCGACGCACGAAGCGAAAGACCTGGAATTCCTGAACTCCAGCGTAAAAATTGTTAACCCGATCATGGGCGTAAAATTCTGGGATGAGAACGTGAAGATCCCGGCGGAAGAAGTGACCGTGCGTTTCGAACGCGGTCATCCGGTTGCCCTGAACGGTAAAACCTTCTCAGACGATGTTGAACTGATGCTGGAAGCAAACCGCATCGGCGGTCGTCACGGTCTGGGTATGAGCGATCAGATCGAAAACCGTATCATCGAAGCGAAAAGCCGTGGCATTTACGAAGCTCCGGGGATGGCGCTGCTGCACATCGCTTACGAGCGTCTGCTGACCGGTATTCACAACGAAGACACCATTGAGCAGTATCACGCTCATGGCCGTCAGCTGGGCAAACTGCTGTATCAGGGTCGCTGGTTTGATCCACAAGCGCTGATGCTGCGTGACGCCCTGCAACGTTGGGTGGCGAGCGCAATCACCGGCGAAGTGACGCTGGAACTGCGTCGCGGCAATGATTACTCCATCCTCAATACCGTGTCTGACAACCTGACCTATAAAGCAGAACGTCTGACCATGGAGAAAGGTGAGTCAGTATTCTCTCCGGACGATCGTATTGGCCAGCTGACCATGCGTAACCTGGACATCACCGATACCCGTGAGAAGCTGTTCAACTATGTTGAGAATGGCCTGCTCTCCGCGAATTCCGGTAATGGTCTGCCGCAGGTTGAGAACCTGGAACACAGCGATAAGAAGTAATCGACAGCAAGACATGCAAAAGGCGCCCAATGGGCGCCTTTTTTGTGGTCTTCGTAGGCCCGGTAAGCGCAGCGCCACCGGGCAAAACGGCGGGCGGCGCTGCGCTTACCCGCCCTACAATAGATCGGAAACACAGAATGTACAGACGAAAAAAAAGACGTCTTGCGACGTCTTTCTTCTGGAATATTGGTACCGAGGATGGGACTCGAACCCACAAGCCCGTTAGGGCACTACCACCTCAAGGTAGCGTGTCTACCAATTCCACCACCTCGGTACTGAATACTTACTGCGGGATATCGCTGGTTGGCTTAGCCGGTGCAGCTGGCTGAGTTTGCTCAGTTTTTGCTGGCGCGCTCAGATTTTCCCACTCGCTTCCTTTACTGGTCTTGTTGCTGTTGATATTGCCCAGCACCAGACTGATGATGAAGAACAGCGTAGCCAGAATCGCCGTCGTACGGGTCATGAAGTTCGCAGAACCACTTGAACCGAACAGCGTACCGGAAGCGCCTGCTCCGAAGGAGGCTCCCATATCAGCGCCTTTACCTTGCTGCAGCATAATCAGCGCTACGAGAGCGATGGCTACAATAAGGAAAATAACTAAAAGAGCTTCGTACATAATCAACCTGTTCCTTGCGGATTTGCCGCATACCAATGCTTCGACCAATTAGCAGGATTTTGTTTCCCACTGAAGCGGGTGTGAATACTAACCAAAGCGAATCACCTTCGCAAGGGCATTTTCGAGGCATTGTATCAACTGCGGAAAAAAACAGCAAAAAGCCATTAATTGCTTAAAACAAAGGCGGCAAACGCCGCCTTTTTAAACACTTATTCTGAAAGATTATGCAGCTTTCACTGCATCCGCAATGCGGTGCGCAAATTCAGTTACCTGCGCTTCGTCTTCACCTTCCACCATCACGCGGATCAGCGGCTCGGTACCCGACTTACGCAGCAGGACGCGTCCACGGCTGCCAAGCGTCGCTTCCACCTCTGCCATCACCGCTTTCACGTTATCATTTTCCAGCGGGTCGCCTTTACCAGCGGTGAAACGCACGTTCACCAGGATCTGCGGGAACATTTTCATGCCGCTGCACAGATCGTGCAGGCTCATATGGTTACGCGCCATCGCGGCAACAACCTGAAGCGCCGCCACAATGCCGTCACCGGTGGTGGTTTTATCGAGCAGGATCACGTGGCCGGAGTTTTCCGCGCCAATGCGCCAGCCTTTTTCCTGAAGTTTTTCCAGCACGTAGCGGTCACCCACTTTCGCGCGAACAAACGGGATGCCCAGCTGTTTCAGCGCCAGCTCCAGACCCATATTGCTCATCAGCGTGCCCACCGCGCCACCGCGCAGTTGCCCCTGACGCAGGCCTTCACGCGCAATGATGTAGAGGATCTGATCGCCATCGACCTTGTTACCTTCGTGGTCAACCATGATCACACGATCGCCATCGCCATCCAGGGCAATACCCAGATCGGCTTTTTCAGCCAGTACACGCGCCTGCAAGGCACGCACGTCTGTCGCGCCGACTTCTTCATTGATGTTCAGACCGTCCGGCTCGCAGCCGATGGTGATCACTTTCGCACCCAGCTCGCGGAAAACATTCGGCGCAATGTGATAGGTCGCACCGTTTGCACAGTCCACCACAATTTTGAGGTGTGCCAGGCTCAGTTCATTCGGGAACGTGCCTTTGCAGAATTCAATGTAGCGGCCTGCGGCATCGACAATACGGTTGGCTTTACCCAGCTCAGCGGAGTCGACACAGGTGATCTCTTTCTCCATTTCCGCTTCAATCGCCTCTTCCACGTCATCCGGCAGTTTAGTGCCGTCGATGGAGAAGAATTTGATACCGTTGTCATAGAACGGATTATGAGAAGCTGAAATGACGATGCCCGCTTCCGCACGGAAGGTACGAGTCAGATAGGCAACAGCAGGGGTCGGCATTGGCCCCGTAAAGGAAGCTGAAAGCCCCGCCGCCGCCAGCCCGGCTTCCAGCGCGGACTCCAGCATATAACCTGAAATACGGGTATCTTTACCAATAATGATCTTACGGGAGCCATGACGCGCCAGTACCTTACCCGCCGCCCAACCCAGCTTCAGGACAAAGTCAGGGGTAATTGGCGCATCGCCTACGCGCCCACGGATGCCATCGGTACCAAAATATTTACGATTACTCATAGCGTTTGTTTTCCTTCGCTGCCAGTGTGGCTTCCACCACACGCATGGCTTCTACTGTTTCTTTTACGTCATGGACGCGAATGATGTGTGCACCTTGCATCGCGGCAATCACCGCGCAGGCCAGACTGCCGCTCAGACGTTCGTTCGGCCCGACATTCAACAACTGACCAATCATCGATTTTCTCGACATTCCCACCAGCAGTGGCAGGCCGAACTGATGAAACTCTGATAAGCGCGCAAGCAACGCGTAATTGTGTGAGAGATTTTTACCGAAACCGAAGCCCGGGTCGAGCAGCAATTTCTCTTTTGCGATACCCGCACGTTCACAGCGTTCGATATGCTCAATAAAGAAGCGGGTGACGTCGGCAAACACATCTTCATATTTTGGCGCCTCCTGCATTGTCTTAGGCTGGCCCTGCATATGCATCAGACACACCGGTAGCCCGGTTTCAGCGGCGGCTTCAATTGCGCCCGGCTCGGTCAGCGAGCGGATATCATTAATAATGTGAGCACCCACTCTCGCCACTTCACGGATCACTTCGGGTTTGGAGGTATCAACGGAGATCCACACTTCAAAGCGCCGGGCGATAGCCTCCACCACCGGCACCACGCGCGCCAGCTCTTCTTCCACCGAAACCTCCGCCGCGCCAGGCCGCGTTGACTCCCCTCCAACGTCAATGATGGTGGCACCCGCGTTGATCATTAAATTCGCGTGTTTAACCGCGTCGATAAGCGAGTTATGCGTGCCGCCGTCAGAGAAGGAATCAGGCGTGACATTCAGGATCCCCATCACATGCGGATGTGAAAGGTCGAGATGCGAGTCCTGGGCGAAGAGTTTCATGGCTAAATCCCTGTTATTTTCATGGTTATATAAAAAAGAAAAACCCCGGAGCACGCTCCAGGGTTTGATGTACAGACAAACGCTTCAACAGCAGTGACTTACTTGTCGCCCAACTGCTCTGACATGGTGTTGCCCGGGTTTGGCGTACGCGGTTCATCGACCGGACGCGGTGCACGCGGGGTGCCATTGTTGTCAGAATTGTTAGACGCGCCTGGGTCTTCCCAGCCTGCTGGCGGACGCACTTCGCGGCGAGCCATCAGGTCGTCAATCTGCGGAGCATCGATGGTCTCATATTTCATGAGCGCATCTTTCATCGAATGCAGGATGTCCATATTGTCATTCAGGATCTGACGGGCGCGAGCGTAGTTACGCTCAATCAGCGCTTTCACTTCCTGGTCGATGATACGAGCCGTTTCATCGGACATATGTTTCGCTTTTGCCACGGAGCGGCCCAGGAATACTTCGCCCTCTTCTTCTGCATAGAGCAGCGGACCGAGTTTGTCGGAGAAGCCCCACTGGGTCACCATGTTACGTGCCAGGTTTGTCGCCACTTTAATATCGTTCGACGCACCGGTGGAAACATGTTCCGCACCGTAGATGATCTCTTCTGCCAGACGACCGCCGTACAGGGTTGAAATCTGACTTTCCAGCTTCTGACGGCTGGCGCTGATCGCGTCACCTTCAGGCAGGAAGAAGGTCACACCCAACGCACGACCGCGTGGAATGATCGTCACCTTGTGTACCGGATCGTGTTCCGGCACCAGACGACCGATAATCGCGTGGCCCGCTTCGTGATATGCCGTGGACTCTTTCTGCGCTTCCGTCATCACCATGGAGCGACGTTCCGCACCCATCATGATTTTGTCTTTCGCTTTCTCAAATTCCACCATGGACACTACACGCTTGTTACCGCGAGCGGCAAACAGTGCTGCCTCGTTGACCAGGTTAGCCAGATCCGCACCGGAGAAGCCTGGAGTACCACGCGCGATGATTGCCGCGTCGATATCTGGCGCCAGCGGTACGCGACGCATATGCACTTTCAGGATCTGTTCACGACCACGAACATCCGGCAGACCGACCACAACCTGACGGTCGAAACGGCCTGGACGCAGCAGCGCAGGGTCAAGTACGTCCGGACGGTTAGTTGCCGCGATAACGATGATACCTTCGTTACCTTCGAAGCCGTCCATCTCAACCAGCATCTGGTTCAGCGTCTGCTCACGTTCATCGTGACCACCACCCAGGCCTGCGCCACGCTGGCGGCCTACGGCGTCGATTTCATCGATGAAGATGATGCACGGTGCTGCCTTCTTAGCCTGCTCGAACATGTCACGCACACGAGATGCACCGACACCCACGAACATTTCAACGAAGTCAGAACCTGAAATAGTAAAGAACGGGACCTTCGCTTCACCCGCGATGGCTTTTGCCAGCAGGGTTTTACCGGTACCCGGAGGGCCGACCATCAGGACGCCTTTCGGGATCTTACCGCCCAGTTTCTGGAAACGGCTCGGCTCGCGCAGGTATTCAACCAGTTCACCCACCTCTTCTTTTGCTTCGTCACAACCTGCTACGTCAGCAAAGGTGGTCTTGATCTGGTCTTCCGTCAGCATACGCGCCTTGCTCTTACCGAACGACATGGCACCTTTGCCACCACCGCCCTGCATCTGGCGCATAAAGAAGATCCAGACGCCGATAAGAAGCAGCATCGGGAACCAGGAAATGAAGATAGAAGCCAACAGGCTTGGTTCTTCCGGCGGCTCGCCTACCACTTTGACGTTTTTGGTCAGAAGGTTATCAAGCAGCTTAGGATCGTTCACCGGGATGTAAGTCGTGTAACGGTTACTATCTTTCTTGGTAACGTTGATCTCACGTCCGTTGATACGCGCTTCGCGAACCTGGTCCTGATTGACCTCTTGCAGGAAGGTAGAATAATCCACCTTGCGGCCATTCGACTCGCTGGGCCCAAAGCTCTGGAAAACTGACATCAGCACAACGGCAATGACCAGCCAGAGTATTAGGTTTTTCGCCATGTCACTCAAGGGATTAACCTCATATTACAACTGTGTTAAAAACAGCGTCAGGATACTCTATATCCAGTTTCATTCAAACTTTCGCCTGAAATCTACCGGTTATCATTTTCGCCCGGTCGCTACAATATACACTTCACGGGAACGGGCCCGGGAAGAGTCCGGCTTACGAACTTTGACCTTCGCAAACAGGGAGCGAATTTCCTTAAGATACTCCTCGAAACCTTCGCCCTGAAACACCTTCACAACAAAACTACCACCAGGCGCTAGTACATCACGACACATTTCTAACGCTAGTTCCACCAGATACATGGCGCGGGGGATATCCACCGCCGGTGTTCCACACATATTTGGTGCCATATCCGACATGACAACCTGGACCTTACTGTCACCTACACGATCAAGTAATGCTTTAAGCACTAATTCATCACGAAAGTCGCCCTGAAGGAAGTCGACACCGACGATGGGATCCATTGGTAAAAGATCGCATGCGATGATTCGGCCCGTTCCGCCGATCTGCGTAACCGCATACTGGGACCATCCGCCAGGTGCCGCACCGAGGTCGACCACCGTCATTCCCGGTTTAAAAAGTTTGTCACTTTGCTGTATTTCATCAAGTTTAAACCAGGCGCGGGAACGTAACCCCTTTTTCTGCGCCTGTTGAACATATTTATCGCTAAAGTGTTCCTGAAGCCAGCGGCTGGAGCTGGCAGAACGCTTTTTACCTGTCATTTAACATTTCCGTCCTGGTTCATCGTTACTTGCCTGTGACGTAAATTTCTACGCAGCTATTTGGCGATATTAGGGAGATGGCGGTAGAATGAACCGTTTTCAATCCCAACGTAAGCAAAAATATACGATGAATCTGAGTACTAAACAAAAACAGCACCTTAAAGGTCTGGCACATCCGCTCAAGCCTGTAGTGATGCTTGGCAACAATGGTTTGACCGAAGGGGTGCTTGCCGAGATTGAACAAGCGCTGGAACACCACGAGCTGATCAAGGTGAAAATCGCCTCTGAAGACAGAGACACTAAAAACCTGATCGTGGAAGCCATCGTGCGCGAAACCGGCGCCTGTAATGTACAGGTCATCGGTAAAACGCTGGTGCTCTATCGCCCATCTAAAGAGCGCAAAATCTCGCTGCCACGTTAAGGATATCCTGAATCAAACACATTTTCTGTGTGAAACGAGGGATTTCTTTCAGCAGGCGAGCAAAATGCCATGCTCCTTGAGTTGATAAAAGGCCGCTATGCGGCCTTTTTCTTTTCTTTACAATGTATCAACATCTTAGAAGAGAAGCGAATTACAGGTATTCAACCTTAATAATTTCGTATTCCACTTCGCCACCCGGGGTGCGGATAGTCACAACATCATCCTGCTCTTTGCCAATCAGGCCGCGAGCAATCGGGGAGTTCACCGAAATCAGGTTCTGTTTGAAGTCCGCTTCATCATCACCCACGATGCGATAGGTTTGCTCTTCGTCGTTGTCCAGATTCAGGACGGTGACGGTAGAGCCGAAGATCACGCGACCGTTGTTTGGCATTTTAGTGATATCGATAACCTGCGCGTTGGACAGTTTCGCTTCGATATCTTTGATGCGCCCCTCGCAGAAACCCTGCTGCTCACGCGCCGCGTGGTATTCAGCATTCTCTTTCAGGTCGCCATGCTCACGCGCATCCGCGATAGCGGCGATGATTTCAGGGCGACGTACGGATTTCAGAAAATCCAGCTCTTCGCGCAGTTTTTCGGCACCACGTAAGGTCATCGGAATAGCTTGCATTTGTTATACCTCTTAAACATTCCTGTTGGGAGCAGTGTTCCCTGCTCCAGCCCACCTGAACAGGCCAGAAGCAAAAAGAAAACCGACCCGGGAGCAACGCCCCAGGTCAGCAGCAATTTTTCAATTTGATACGCATTTTACCGCGAAGTTCACTATGGGTCATCGTTTACTTTACAGTGCCATGCACCGTAGTATGACGGTTTGTTTTCGGGTTGTTAGCGCGAGATTATGCGATTTTCCAGTTTTATCATCGGATTGACTACCAGTATAACGTTCACCGTTCAGGCCGCGAATGTTGATGAGTACATTAATCAACTGCCCGCCGGCGCGAACCTTGCCCTGATGGTGCAGAAGGTTGGCGCGCAGGCTCCCGAGATTGACTATCACAGTCAACAGATGGCGCTGCCTGCCAGTACCCAGAAGGTGATCACTGCCCTCGCCGCCCTGCTCCAGCTCGGGCCTGACTTCCGTTTTACTACCACCCTTGAAACCAGAGGTAACGTTGAGGGTGGCGAACTGAAAGGCGATCTTATCGCCCGTTTTGGTGGCGATCCCACCTTTAAGCGCCAGGATGTCCGCAACATGGTGGCGGTACTGAAAAAATCCGGCGTAACAAAAATTGATGGCAACGTGCTGATCGACACCTCCATTTTCGCCAGCCACGATAAAGCGCCTGGCTGGCCATGGAACGACATGACGCAGTGCTTTAGCGCCCCGCCAGCCGCCGCCATCGTTGACCGTAACTGCTTCTCCGTATCGCTTTACAGCGCGCCAAAACCCAATGACTTAGCGTTTATCCGCGTGGCGTCTTACTACCCGGTCACGATGTTCAGCCAGGTGCGGACGCTGGCGAAAGGCTCCCCGGAGGCACAGTATTGTGAGCTCGACGTGGTACCGGGCGATCTCAATCGCTATACGCTCACCGGCTGCCTGACCCAGCGGGCCGATCCCCTTCCGCTGGCCTTTGCCATTCAGGATGGCGCAGGCTATGCCGGTGCCATTTTTAAAGATGAACTGAAGCAGGCGGGCATAACCTACACCGGAACGCTGCTGCGCCAGACGCAGGTGAATGATCCAGGCACGGTGATTGCCAGCAAACAGTCCGCGCCACTGCATGATTTGCTTAAGATTATGCTGAAAAAGTCGGATAACATGATTGCCGACACGGTGTTCCGTATGATCGGGCACGCGCGCTTTGGTGTGCCAGGAACCTGGCGGGCCGGTTCTGATGCCGTACGTCAGATCCTGCGCCAGCAGGCGGGTATCGATCTGGGCAATACGATCGCTGTCGACGGTTCCGGTTTATCGCGCCATAACCTGATCTCACCGGCCACCATGATGCAGGTGTTGCAGTACATCGCTCAGCATGACGCTGAGCTAAACTTTATTACAATGCTGCCGCTCGCCGGACACGATGGGTCACTTCAGTACCGTGCGGGCCTTCACGCTGCAGGCGTGGATGGCAAAGTGTCAGCCAAAACGGGTTCCCTGCAAGGCGTTTACAACCTTGCCGGTTTTATCACGACAGCCAGCGGGCAACGCATGGCCTTTGTGCAGTATCTGTCCGGCTATGCCGTCGAACCGGCTGACCAGCGCAATCGTCGTATTCCACTGGTGCGTTTCGAAAGCAGGCTCTATAAGGACATCTACCAGAATAACTAGCGATGAAACTACTGATAGTTGAAGACGATCTGTTATTACAGGAAGGGTTAGCGCTGGCGCTGGGGAATGAGGGCTACGCCCTGGATTGTGCCGCCACGGCGGCTGAAGCAGATGCCTTGATCCAGAGCGGAGAATACAGCCTTGTGATCCTGGATTTGGGACTGCCGGATAAAGACGGCGCGACGCTGCTCTGCCAGTGGCGTCGTCGCGGAGTGGAGAATCCCGTATTGATTCTCACCGCCCGCGATGCCATTGAAGACAGAATTAACGGGCTGGATTCTGGCGCTGACGATTATCTGGTAAAACCCTTCGCCCTTGCCGAGCTACAGGCTCGCGTACGGGCGTTGATCCGCCGCTATCAGGGCCACAGCGACAACCTGCTGACGGACGGGGATATCACCCTCAATCTGCAAACTCAGCAGGTGCTGCGCCAGTCTCAGCCTGTGGAAGTGACCCCAAAAGAGTTCGCTCTGCTGACGCGTCTGATCATGCGCAGCGGGCAGACCGTGCACCGTGAAACGCTGCAACAGGACATCTACTCCTGGCAGGACGATCCAGGATCAAACACGCTTGAAGTTCACATTCATAATCTGCGCCGCAAGCTCGGTAAAGATCGCATCAAAACCGTACGTGGCGTGGGTTACCGTCTGGAGAGCCAGAAATGAACAGTATGCGCCGGCGATTAATGGTGTTGCTGGCGGTTATACTGCTATTTTTTCAACTGGTTAGCGTAGTCTGGCTGTGGCATGAGAGCCGCGAGCAAATCGGTTTTCTGGTGAACGAAACGTTGTCTGCGAAAGCGCGCAACAACCATGTCGAAAAAGAGATCCGCGAAGCCATTGCCTCCCTGCTGGTCCCTTCTCTGGTGATGGTCGGTTTTACCCTGCTCTTCTCATTCTGGGCAGTAACCTGGATCACCCGTCCACTCAACAAACTTCGCGCCAGCCTTGCGAACCGTTCGGCGGATAATCTGACTCCCCTGCCGATGTATTCTGATATGGAAGAGATAGGCGCAGTAACCACGTCCCTCAACCAACTCCTCGCCCGGCTGGACCACACTATTCAACAGGAACGCCTGTTTACCGCCGATGCGGCACACGAGTTACGTACGCCGCTTGCGGGGATCAGGCTCCATCTGGAACTGATGGCTCAGTCCGGCTCCCCGCAGGCCACGCCACTGATAAACCGGATCGATCAGTTGATGCACACGGTGGAACAGCTGCTGATGCTGGCGCGTGCCGGACAGGCGATGGCCAGCGGCCATTACGATACCGTGAACTGGACTGAGACGATCATTGCTCCGCTTAGCCTGGAGCATGAAGCCAAAGAGCATACGGTGATATGGCCGGCCCACAGCGCGCTGACGGTTCAGGGGGACGCCGTCCTGTTACGTCTGATGCTAAGGAACCTTCTGGAGAATGCCGCCCGCTACAGCCCGGCAGGCACAACCATTGAAGTGGCATTAACAGCGACGGAAAGCGGTACCCGGGTGAGCGTTACCGATCAGGGGCCGGGTATTGATGAGGCACACCGCCAGTCGATCACCGAACCTTTCCGACGTCTCGACCAGCGCTACGGCGGCAGCGGCCTTGGGCTGAGCATCGTACAGCGTATCGTACAGCTCCATCATGGCTATTTAACGCTGGAGAACGGCGCTGCGGGCGGCCTCATCGCCAGCTGTTGGTTACCGGCGAAAATAGGATAAAAAAAAAGCCCCGTTATGTACTGCACCCATTTTGTTGGACGATGAAATGGAATAGTCCCTGATATGTCAAAGCCAAAATACCCCTTCGAAAAGCGCCTTGAAGTCGTGAATCACTACTTCACAACTGATGATGGTTACAGGATCATCTCTGCACGTTTTGGTGTGCCTCGAACCCAGGTCAGGACGTGGGTTGCCCTCTATGAAAAACATGGAGAAAAAGGTTTAATTCCCAAACCTAAAGGCGTTAGTGCTGATCCAGAGTTGCGCATTAAGGTCGTGAAAGCCGTGACCGAGCAGCAGATGTCCCTCAATCAGGCTGCTGCTCACTTTATGCTTGCTGGTAGTGGTTCTGTAGCCAAGTGGCTGAAAGTCTATGAGGAGCACGGAGAAGCTGGTTTACGCGCACTCAAGATCGGCACCAAAAGAAACATTACAATGTCAGTTGATCCAGAAAAAGCGGCGTTAGCATTGGAGCTGTCGAAAGACCGACGTATTGAGGATCTTGAAAGACAAGTTCGATTCCTTGAAATGCGGCTTACGTATCTAAAAAAGCTGAAAGCCTTAGCTCATCCCGCGAAAAAGTGAAAGTACTCAACGAGCTAAGGCAGTTTTACCCTCTTGATGAGCTTCTCAAGGCAGCGGAGATACCGCGCAGTACGTTTTATTACCATCTAAAGGCTCTCAGCAAGCCTGATAAGTATGCGGATGTTAAAAAGCGTATTGGTGAGATTTATCACGAGAATAAAGGTCGTTACGGATACCGTAGGGTAACGTTGTCTCTCCATCGAGACGGGGAACGGATTAACCATAAAGCCGTTCAGCGCCTGATGGGAACCCTCTCGCTTAAGGCAGCGATTAAGGTCAAGCGATACAGCTCCTACAGAGGAGAGGTAGGGCAAACCGCCCCCAATGTTCTCCAAAGGGATTTCAAGGCTACACGGCCAAACGAGAAGTGGGTTACCGACGTTACTGAATTTGCAGTCAATGGGCGAAAGCTGTATTTGTCTCCAGTAATAGATCTCTTCAACAACGAAGTTATTTCTTACAGCCTGTCGGAAAGACCTGTGATGAACATGGTCGAGAATATGCTCGATCAGGCATTCAAAAAGCTTAAGCCTCACGAGCATCCTATTCTGCACTCTGACCAGGGATGGCAGTATCGTATGAGAAGGTATCAAAACATCCTTAAAGAACAAGGCATTACACAGAGCATGTCCAGAAAAGGCAATTGTCTGGATAATGCAGTCGTGGAATGTTTCTTTGGAACCTTAAAGTCGGAGTGTTTTTATCTTGACGAGTTCAGTAATATAAGCGAACTGAAGGATGCTGTTACGGAATATATTGACTACTACAACAGCAGAAGAATTAGCCTGAAATTAAAAGGTCTGAGTCCAATTGAATATCGAACCCAGACCTATGTGCCTCGTGTTTAACTGTCCAACTTTTTGGGGTCAGTACATTAAGGGGCTTTATACTGAGGTTAGTGCTTGTAGATGAACTCGACGCCTTCTTCGTCGTCTTCATCCCAGTCATCGTCCCAGTCTTCATCATCTTCTTCCGCTTCCAGCTCTTCGAGCTGCTGGCGGTGGTAGTCATCCCACATGAATTCAACTTTTTCAGGCTGTTTTGCCTCTTCTGCCTGAACAACCGGATTCTCGATGATAAAGGTCATCACATCCCAGCAGAGATCTTTCACGCCAACCTGGCTGGCGGCAGAGATCAGGTAGTACTTATCTTCCCAACCCATCGCTTCGGCAATCGCTTTAGCTTTCGCTTCAGCTTCCGCTTTATCCATCAGGTCGATCTTGTTAAATACCAGCCAGCGCGGTTTTTGCGCCAGTTTTTCACTGTATTTCTCCAGCTCACCGATAATGATACGGGCGTTTTCAACCGGATCGGAACCGTCGATTGGATCGATGTCGATGAGGTGCAACAGTACGCGACAACGCTCAAGGTGCTTCAGGAAGCGAATCCCCAGACCGGCGCCTTCTGCTGCCCCTTCAATCAGACCCGGGATGTCAGCGACCACGAAGCTCTTCTCGTTATCCATACGGACAACGCCCAGGCTCGGTACCAGTGTCGTAAACGGATAATCTGCCACTTTTGGTTTCGCCGCAGAGACCGCACGGATAAACGTCGATTTACCGGCGTTTGGCATACCCAGCATCCCCACATCCGCCAGCAGCATCAGTTCCAGTTGCAGGTCGCGCTTATCACCCGGGGTACCCATGGTTTTCTGACGCGGGGTACGGTTAACGGAAGATTTGAAACGGCTGTTACCCAGACCGTGCCAGCCGCCTTTCGCCACCATCAGGCGCTGACCGTGTTTGGTCATATCACCCATGGTTTCGCCCGTGCCCTGATCGATGACACGCGTACCTACCGGCACTTTGATCGTCACGTCTTTACCGCGTTTACCGGTACAGTCGCGGCTCTGGCCATTCTGCCCACGTTCGGCGCGGAAAGATTTTTCGAAACGGTAGTCGATCAGCGTGTTGAGGTTTTCATCCGCCTCCAGCCACACGTCGCCACCGTCCCCACCGTCACCGCCGTCAGGACCGCCACGAGGAATATATTTTTCACGGCGGAAGCTTACACAACCGTTACCGCCATCACCTGCCACGACCAGAATCGTCGCTTCATCAACAAACTTCATTTTACTCTCCGTAACTCATTCGCCTGAGCGGGGGACTATTACAACCGCTTCATTTTTGCGCCAACGCCCCCAGAGACGATGACCAATGGCGGAATACATCGCGCCCGCAACCACGACAAACGCACCGAGATAACCCAACAGGTTGAGCATCGGCTTGACGAAGACATCGGGCCAGGCCATTGATAACAAATCTGAAAATAACAGCGTAAACAGCGGGGTAAGCGTGATTAAGGCGCTAACCTGTGCTGCCTGCCAGCGCGCCATAGCTTCAGCCAGCGCGCCATAACCGACCAGCGTGTTCAGCCCACAAAAAATGAGGCACGCCAGTTGCCAGTCGCTGAGCAGGGTAATCACCCCCGGCTTAGCTAACGGCAATAATGCCAGTGTACACAAAGTGTACAGCAAAAAGAGGATCTGCTGTGAGGCAAGACGACGCAATAACACCTTTTGCGCGACGCCATAACTCACCCAGACCGTTGCTGCACCCACCCCAAAAATGACACCCCAGGTGTAATCCGTCAGGCGGGTAAAAATCTCGATCAGACTGGTGTTAAAGAACATCACCAGACCGCAAAGCAGCATGCTTGCCCCGATGATCTGCGTACCGCGCATCTTCTCCTTGAGGATGAATACGCTGGCGACCATCATGCCGACCGGTGATAGCTGACCAATCACCTGCGACGCTGTAGGGCTAAGATATTGCAGGGAAGAGCTGAACAGAATGAAGTTACCGAACAGACCGCCCGTCGCGATAGCCAGTAACACCAGCCAGCGCGGTTTTCGGAAGATGCGCAGCGGTGGCAGCTTACCTTTGACGGCCAGAATGGCGCCCAGGCCTATACTTGCCATCAGGAAGCGATAAAACACCACCGTGGGCGGTTCCATCACTTCCAGTACCTGCTTCATTGCAATTGGCAGTGCACCCCAGCACATCGCGGTAGTGAGCGCCAAAAGAATACCAATGCCGGCCTGCTGCTTCATGCCTGTTTTCCCTACAGAAAATTTTCCGGGTTTCCAATGTAAAAAGCCCCGCAACACGTTGCGGGGCTTTAATCCGTTACCGGACCGAGAAAACCTTACTCAGCAACGATGCTGATGTATTTACGGTTGTTCGGGCCTTTAACTTCAAATTTCACTTTACCGTCTGCTTTAGCAAACAGAGTGTGGTCACGACCGCAACCTACGTTGGTACCCGCGTGGAACTTGGTGCCACGCTGACGAACGATGATGCTACCCGCCAGAACGGATTCGCCACCGAAACGCTTAACGCCCAGGCGTTTAGCTTCTGAATCGCGACCGTTACGTGTGGAGCCGCCAGCCTTTTTATGTGCCATTTAAATCTCTCCTCAGGTCTTAGGCGCTGATGCCAGTAATTTTCACATCAGTGAACCACTGACGGTGGCCCTGCTGCTTACGATAGTGTTTACGACGACGAAACTTAACGATTTTAACTTTCTCGCCACGACCGTGAGCAACAACTTCAGCTTTGATAACGCCGCCATCAACGAAAGGAACGCCGATTTTGACTTCTTCACCGTTTGCGATCATCAGAACTTCAGCGAACTCAACAGATTCGCCAGTTGCGATGTCCAGCTTTTCCAGGCGAACGGTCTGACCTTCGCTTACTCGGTGTTGTTTACCACCACTTTGGAAAACCGCGTACATATAAACTCCGCTTCCGCGCACATCCTCGTATGATTCAGAGTGCGCTATAAATATTCACAATAGGGCGCGAATATTACGCAAAACGCGAGCCTTTGACAAGTGCTACCATCAATACATGAAGAAAAAAAACACAACACGTACGGTAACGTTTATCTGAGCCATTTTTTCAGTACAATCAGCAATACTATTTATAAACCGAAACCCTTTGTGTACCCATCTCGTGTGGGATAAACAGGATAAAAAGCCCGGCTTTTGCGATGAATTTAGAAAAAATCAATGAGTTAACCGCGCAAGATATGGCGGGTGTGAATGCAGCAATCCTGGAGCAACTCAACTCTGACGTTCAGCTGATCAATCAGTTGGGCTATTACATCGTCAGCGGCGGCGGTAAACGTATTCGTCCGATGATTGCCATTCTGGCCGCACGCGCGGTTGGCTATCAGGGAAATGCCCACGTCACGATCGCGGCGCTGATCGAATTTATCCACACCGCCACCCTGCTTCATGACGATGTTGTGGATGAATCAGACATGCGTCGTGGCAAAGCCACCGCCAATGCCGCGTTTGGTAATGCGGCAAGCGTTCTGGTAGGGGATTTTATCTATACCCGAGCCTTCCAGATGATGACCAGCCTTGGCTCGCTGAAGGTGCTGGAAGTGATGTCAGAAGCCGTAAACGTTATCGCTGAAGGCGAAGTCCTACAGTTGATGAACGTCAACGACCCGGATATCACCGAAGAAAACTATATGCGGGTGATTTACAGCAAGACCGCACGTCTGTTTGAAGCCGCCGCGCAGTGCTCCGGCATTCTGGCAGGCTGTAGCGAAGCTCAGGAAAAAGGGCTTCAGGACTACGGCCGTTACCTCGGCACCGCGTTCCAGCTGATTGATGATTTGCTGGACTACAGCGCGGATGGCGAAACGCTCGGTAAAAACGTTGGCGATGACCTGAACGAAGGCAAGCCAACGCTGCCGCTGCTCCACGCGATGCGCAATGGCACACCAGAGCAGGCGAAAATGATCCGGGAGGCTATCGAGCAGGGAAATGGTCGCCATCTTCTGGAACCGGTACTGGAAACAATGGCCATCTGTGGTTCCCTTGAATGGACGCGTCAGCGTGCTGAAGAAGAAGCAGACAAAGCCATCGCCGCAATTCAGGTCATTCCCGACAGCCCATGGCGTGATGCGCTAATCGGCCTCGCGCACATCGCCGTCCAGCGCGACCGTTAATCCCCTCCTCATCTCCCTGCGATCTCGTAGGGAGGTTCCAGTACGCACCAATAAATTACATTTACGCGTAAGCTCATCAGGTTACAGGCCGTATGTATAAAGCCGTGCCTTATTCTGAATATTGCTTCTCGTAACATGAACTTTTTAGAACAGATGTTCGAAGTGAGTATAGTAATGCTGTCTTTTCACACGAAACGACGTGGACGATAACGAACACAAGGACAGCATTATGGATACAAAATTCATCGACTGGCATTCTGCTGACATTATTGCGGCACTGCGTAAAAAAGGGACATCGCTGGCTGCCGAATCACGTCGTCATGGGCTGAGCTCGTCGACGCTGGCAAACGCCCTGACCCGCCCATGGCCGAAGGGGGAACTGATTATTGCGACGGCGCTGGATACGCATCCGTGGGTGATATGGCCGTCACGCTATCACGATCCCATTACCCATGAATTTATCGACAGAACGCGCATGATGCGCCAGAGCAAAGCGGAGAAAGCACATCAGGACTGATGCACCCGGATTTACAGGAACAGCAATCCCCCGGCCTGTTCTGGCAGGGGGGTGCCGGAACGATTACTCGCCCTTCACACGCTCGATATTCGCACCCAGCGCGCGCAGTTTGTCTTCAATACGCTCGTAACCACGATCGATGTGGTAGATACGATCGACAACGGTAGTCCCTTCTGCAATACAACCTGCCAGTACGAGGCTCGCAGACGCGCGCAGATCGGTCGCCATCACCTGCGCACCGGACAGTTTTTCAACGCCGTGGCAAATGACCGTGTTGCTTTCAATCTCAGCATGCGCACCCATACGGATCAGTTCCGGTACGTGCATGAAACGGTTTTCGAAGATAGTTTCCGTGATGAAGCCTGTGCCTTCGGCCACCAGGTTCAACAGGGTGAACTGTGCCTGCATATCCGTCGGGAATGCCGGATGTGGCGCAGTGCGCACGTTAACGGCTTTAGGACGCTGCCCGTGCATATCGAGGCTGATCCAGTCTTCACCAATTTCAATGTCCGCACCCGCATCGCGCAGTTTCGCCAGCACCGCATCCAGGGTATCCGGTTGTGCGTTACGACAAACAATCTTACCGCCAGAAATGGCAGCCGCTACCAGGAAAGTACCGGTTTCGATACGGTCTGGCAGTACGCGGTACACACCACCACCCAGACGTTCAACGCCTTCGATGGTGATACGGTCTGTGCCCTGCCCGCTGATCTTCGCCCCCAGCGCGACCAGGAAGTTCGCGGTATCCACGATTTCCGGCTCTCGGGCGGCGTTTTCGATGATGGTAGTGCCTTCTGCCAGCGTAGCAGCCGACATGATGGTTACCGTTGCGCCCACGCTCACTTTGTCCATGACAATGTGCGCGCCTTTCAGGCGACCATTGACGGACGCTTTAACGTACCCCTCTTCCAGCTTGATCTCCGCGCCCAGCTTTTCCAGACCGAAGATATGCAGGTCGACTGGACGGGCGCCGATAGCGCATCCGCCCGGCAGTGAAACCTGTCCCTGACCGAAACGCGCAACCAGCGGGCCAAGCGCCCAGATGGAAGCACGCATGGTTTTCACCAGCTCATACGGCGCTGAGAAGTTGTTCACGTTGCTGGCATCGATCCAGACGGAACCGTTACGCTCCACTTTGGTGCCCAACTGGCCGAGCAACTTCATGGTCGTGTCGATATCTTTCAGCTTCGGTACGTTCTGGATCTCTACCGGCTCTTCTGCGAGCAGCGCAGCGAAAAGAATGGGCAGCGCGGCGTTTTTAGCGCCAGAAATTGTGACTTCGCCCTGGAGACGCGTGGGTCCCTGTACACGAAATTTATCCATCGTTTGCTCTCTTATAAATTCAACCGTGCTGCGGGCGCTTCGCCCTCAGCTCAAAAACCGTTTAGTTTGCGATCGCGTGCCCACTCCTGTGGGGTGAACGCTTTAATCGACAGGGCGTGGATGCGGTTATCCGCAATGTATTCCATCAGCGGCGCGTACACAGCCTGCTGTTTCTTCACGCGACTCATTCCGTCGAACATCTCACCCACAGCAATAACCTGGAAGTGACTGCCATCGCCAGAGACGTGGGCTTCCTGAAGGGAGAGTGCATTCATCAGCACTGTCTGGATTTCATTATTTTCCATGGGGTCTACATCATCTGATAGTGAAAACAAGCTCAACATCTTAGAGCAAAGTGGCGCGGTCTTAAACAAGCAAAAAGCCCCGACGCGTAAACTGTCGGGGCTTTCGGAAGTAACGTACTGAAAAAGTTAGCGAGGTAATACGTCTTCAGGCAAATTGTAAAGCTGTGCAAGGGTTACGACATTATCGCTTACCCCCGTCAGGGTGACGCTACTCCCCTGCTTTTTGCCCGTGGCCACCAGGTGCGCCAGCAGGGCGATACCGGCGGTATCTACCCGCGTGACGCCATGGAGATCAATCAACGTCACGCCCTGCATCGCGTTATGGCGAGCGTCCCACAGCGGGTTAAGCAGATCCTGATCCAGCTCTCCCGTCAGCGTCAACGTCTCGCCGTCACGCGCCCAGCTAAGCTGCTGTGACATTACCTCTTCTCGTCCAGGGTAATTTTCTGACGAGAGATGGACTGAAGCTGAGCCGTCAGGCCATCGATGCCTTTGGTGCGCAGCAGATCGCTCCACTCGTTCTGTTTAGTGGTGATCATGCTGACGCCTTCAGCGATCATGTCGTACGCCTGCCAGTTTCCGGTCTGGCTGTTTTTACGCCACTGGAAGTCCAGGCGTACCGGTGGACGACCGTTTGGATCGATAATCGTCACGCGGATAGGAATGATGGTGGCATCGCCCAGCGGCTGTTCAGGGGCAATCTGATAGGTCTGCCCGTGGTACATCGCCAGCGCCTGGCCGTAAGCCTGTTTCAGGTATTCACGGAACGCCGCAAAGTAAGCCTCGCGCTGCGCCGGGGTCGCGTCTTTGTAGTAACGGCCCAGCACCAGTGCGCCCGCGTACTTGATCTGCACATACGGCAGCAGCTCCTGATCCACCACATCACGCAGATAATCAGGGTTAGAACGGATTTTGGGCTGTTCGTTTTTAAGACGGTCGAAGGTTTTCTTCGCGGCCTCATCCATCAGTTTGTACGGGTTACTCTGATCCGCAGCGTGCGCCGCGGTTAGAGGGGCAATGACCAGCATGGCAACCATTAACAGTCGTTTAAACATGAATGACTTCTCCTGAAATTAATTCGTCGCGCCTGGCGTCGGTTCGACGTTGGTGTGGTCTTCACTCTGCGCAGGGGCATCGTCAGACTTTTTATCATCCCCTTTACTGTTGTAAAGGAACTGACCAATCATATCTTCCAGCACCATCGCTGACTTGGTATCCTGGATTACGCTACCGTCTTTAAGGATAGACGTTCCCAGCTCAGGATCTTCAAAACCAACGTTAAGGGCCAGATATTGCTCCCCCAGCAGGCCAGAGGTGCGGATAGAGAGCGAGCTGGTGTCCGGAATGTGGTTATAGCGTTCTTCGATATCCATTGCGACGCGCGGCAGATAGGTTTTCTCATCAAGCGTAATGTCAGCGACACGTCCAATAACGACGCCACCAATACGGACCGGTGAGCGCGCCTTCAGGCCGCCGATATTATCGAAAGTCGCGTAGACGCGATACGTCGGCTCGGTGCGAACAGAGGTGATGTCCGCCGCGCGCAGGCAGATAAACAGCGCGGCCAGCAGCGCCAGAAGCAAAAACACGCCAACCCAAATTTCATTTTTTCTCGTTTGCATGAACTCAATTCCCAAACATCAGTGCGGTGAGCACAAAATCCAGACCTAAAACGGCCAGCGACGAATGTACGACAGTACGCGTCGTTGCACGGCTAATGCCCGCCGACGTCGGAATGGCATCGTAACCATTAAACAACGCAATCCAGGTAACCGTCACAGCGAAAACCACGCTCTTGATCAGACAGTTCACCAGATCCATCCGCAGATCGATGGCGTCCTGCATGGCAGACCAGAAGAACCCGGCATCAATGCCTTTCCAGTTGACGCCAACCAGCGCGCCTCCCCAGATACCTACCGCCACAAAGAGGATAGTCAGTAACGGTAAGGAGATAACCCCGGCCCAGAAGCGCGGCGAGATCACCCGGCGCAGCGGATCGACCGCCATCATCTCCATACTGGAGAGCTGCTCTGTGGCGCGCATCAGGCCAATTTCAGCCGTCAGCGCTGATCCGGCACGCCCGGCGAACAGCAGCGCTGCTACAACCGGCCCGAGTTCACGCAGCAGCGAGAGCGCCACCAGCATGCCAAGGCTGGTTTCCGCGCTGTAGGTTGTCAGCACCAGATACCCCTGCAACCCCAGCACCATGCCAATAAAAAGACCCGACACGATGATGATAAGCATCGACAGCACGCCGACGTTATAAAGCTGCCGCACCAGTAACGGCGCATGCTTGCGGAACTCCGGTTTGCCAACCAGCGCGTTGAACAACATTAATCCGGCACGCCCGAACGTACTGATGGTTTTTAGGCCACGGTGTCCAAGACCCGCCAACGCATTTAACAGCATGAGTGGATTAACTCCCTATTCCCAGTAAATCGTCATGATAGTCGCCCGCCGGATAGCGGAAAGGCACCGGCCCATCTGCGATACCGTCCAGGAACTGCCGCACGCGCGGATCGCCATTCTCCTGCAACGCCTGAGCGCTGCCGTGGGCGACGATCTTTTTGTCAGCCACAATATAGGCATAATCAGCAATGCTCAGCACTTCCGGCACGTCGTGGGAAACCACCACGCAGGTGACGCCAAGGGCGCTGTTCAGCTCCGAGATTAACTTCACCAGCACGCCCATGGTGATAGGGTCCTGCCCGACGAACGGTTCATCGAACATGATTAAATCGGGTTCCAGGGCAATAGCACGCGCCAGCGCGGCGCGGCGCGCCATCCCACCCGAGAGTTCGGACGGCATAAGTTTCGCAGCCCCCCGCAACCCCACGGCTTCGAGCTTCATCATCACCGTGCTGTGCAACAGCGCAGGAGGAAGATGGGTATGCTCACGCAGCGGATAGGCCACGTTGTCAAATACGTTCATATCGGTGAACAGCGCACCCGACTGAAAGAGCATGCTCATCCGTTTGCGAACCGTGTAGAGGCGCGAGCGAGACATCTCCGGGACGTTTTCACCGTCGAAGAGAATTTCGCCGCTATCAGGGGGGATTTGCCCGCCGATAAGACGCAGCAACGTCGTTTTACCGATCCCTGACGGCCCCATGATGGCGGTGATTTTACCGCGCGGCACGGTCAGCGAAATATCATCAAATATCACCCGGTTGCCGCGAGAAAAACTGACGCCCCGGACATCGACTATATTCGCCATCGTTTGGCTCATTTATGGTTCCTTACTTACCTTGCTTCACTGCTGGCATGAAGCGTAAATCAGCCCTAAACCCCGCATTTTTACAGAATATTCACTATTGGGGTTAGCGAAAGCTGGCATTTGTTTTACTTTTCCGGCGCATAAAGTCAAAATTAGGAATTCGTCACGTCTCAGACTTCATCTGGCGCTAAAATTCGTGCGCAGTGGACCAGCGAGTATACCTGAAGAAAGGACTTTTGATGCTTTTAGCAACAGCACTGTTAATAATTGGTTTACTGTTGGTGGTCTACAGTGCTGACCGTTTGGTCTTTGCCGCATCCATTCTCTGTCGACTCATTGGCATGCCGCCCATCATTATTGGGATGACGGTGGTCAGTGTAGGCACATCGCTTCCTGAAATCATCGTTTCTGTTTCAGCCTCGTTGCATGGCCAGGTCGACCTCGCTATTGGCACTGCGATTGGCTCTAACATCGTCAATATCTTGCTGATTTTAGGCTTAGCCGCATTACTGCATCCATTTCGCGTACATTCCGATGTTTTGCGTCGTGAATTGCCGCTAATGTTAGTCGTCAGTCTGCTGGCAGGCTATGTGCTTTATGACGGGGTGCTGAGCGTCGGTGACGGTATATTCCTGCTCGCCCTGGCCGTGATCTGGTTGCTTTACAGCGTGAAGATCGCACGTCTGGCGGAAAAACAGGGTAACGATAGCCTCACGCGTGAGCATCTCGCCGAGCTGCCACGGGAAGGGACCTTACCCGTCGCCCTGCTGTGGCTGGGCGTCGCGCTGATCATAATGCCAATGGCCACGCGGATGGTGGTCGATAACGCGACGGTGCTGGCGAACGCGTTTGCGATGAGCGAACTGACAATCGGTCTGACGGTCATCGCCATCGGCACCAGCCTGCCAGAGCTGGCTACCGCCATCGCCGGGGCACGTAAAGGGGAAGATGATATCGCCATCGGCAATATCATTGGCTCGAATATTTTCAATATCGCGATCGTGACGGGGCTGCCGGCATTAATCTCACCGGGGCCGTTTAACCCTATGGTCTTCACGCGCGATTACGGTGTGATGCTGCTGGTCAGCGTAATTTTCGCCCTGCTCTGCTGGCGGCGAAAAGAGCAGATCGGCAAAGGCGCGGGCGCGCTGCTGACGGGTGGATTTATCGTATGGCTGGCGATGCTGTACTGGCTCTCGCCACTTCTCTCTGGGTAAACGGAAACGCATTATGTCGCAAATAGAATTGCAGCCGGGTTTTGACTTTCAGAAAGCAGGCAAAGACGTTCTGGAGATTGAACGTGAAGGTCTGGCGCAGTTAGATCAGTACATTAATCAGGATTTTAGTCTGGCCTGTGAGAAGATGTTCTACTGCGCCGGTAAAGTCGTGGTGATGGGGATGGGCAAATCCGGCCATATCGGGCGCAAAATGGCGGCGACCTTTGCCAGTACCGGCACGTCGTCATTCTTCGTTCATCCCGGTGAAGCCGCGCACGGTGACCTCGGCATGGTTACGCCGCAGGACGTGGTTATTGCGCTGTCCAACTCCGGGGAATCGAATGAAATCCTGGCGTTGATCCCGGTGCTGAAGCGTCTGCACGTACCGCTGATTTGCATGACCAGCCGCCCGGAAAGCAGCATGGCGCGTGCGGCAGATATTCACCTGTGCGTGAAGGTGCCGAAAGAAGCCTGTCCGCTGGGGCTGGCGCCGACCTCCAGCACAACCGCCGCGCTGGTGATGGGCGATGCCCTTGCCGTTGCGCTGCTGGAAGCCCGCGGTTTTACGCCTGAAGATTTCGCTCTGTCTCACCCCGGCGGCGCGCTCGGGCGCAAACTGCTGCTGCGGGTCAACGATATTATGCACACCGGGGATGAGATCCCGCACGTCAGCAAAGAGGCCTCTTTGCGCGACGCGTTACTGGAGATCACCCGTAAAAACCTGGGCATGACGGTTATCTGCGACGATCTGATGAAGATTCAGGGCATTTTCACCGACGGCGACCTGCGCCGGGTATTCGATATGGGTGTGGATGTCCGAACGCTGGGCATCGCTGATGTAATGACACCAGGCGGGATCCGCGTCCGTCCGGGCACGCTGGCGGTAGATGTACTGAACCTGATGCAGTCCCGTCATATTACCTCAGTGATGGTTGCCGATGGCGACCAACTGCTGGGTGTGGTACATATGCATGATCTGCTGCGCGCTGGCGTAGTGTAATGAAGGATAAGACAATGAGTAATGCGGGTGCATCCCTTGCAACCTGTTATGGCCCGGTGAGCGCCCACATGATGGCAAAGGCGGAAAATATCCGCCTGCTGATCCTCGATGTGGATGGTGTGCTCTCCGACGGTCTGATTTATATGGGCAATAACGGCGAAGAGCTGAAAGCCTTTAACGTTCGCGACGGTTACGGTATCCGCTGTGCGCTCACGTCCGGTATTGAAGTTGCAATCATCACCGGGCGGAAAGCTAAACTGGTAGAAGATCGGTGTGAAACGCTGGGCATTACCCATCTCTATCAGGGGCAGTCTGATAAGATGGTAGCCTTCCGGGATCTGTTGGGAAAACTGGCCATTGCACCAGAGAATGTGGCATACGTCGGGGATGATTTGATCGACTGGCCAGTCATGGCGGAGGTGGGTCTGAGCATCGCCGTGGCTGACGCGCACCCGCTGCTGATCCCGCGTGCTGATTATGTTACCCATATTCACGGTGGCCGCGGCGCCGTCCGCGAAGTCTGCGATCTGCTTCTGCTGGCGCAGGGCAAGCTTGATGAGGCGAAAGGGCAATCGATATGAGTAAAACCAGACGTTGGGTTATCATTCTGCTTGCGCTTGTCGCCCTGGTACTGATTGGCGTAAACCTCGCTGACCGCGAAGATACGCAAGCGGAAGTGGTTAACACGAGCGACCCGACCTACAAAAGCGATCACAGCGACACCGTGGTCTATAGCCCGGAAGGCGCGCTGAACTATCGCCTCGTTGCTCAGCATGTAGAATATTTTTCAGATGACGGTACTTCGTGGTTTACCCAACCGGTCATGACCACCTTTGATACGGACAAAGTGCCGACGTGGTCTATCAAGTCTGACCGGGCAAAACTGACAAATGACCGTATGCTTTACCTGTATGGTCACGTTGAAGTCAACGCCCTGACCGCTGACGCGCAACTGCGAAAAATTACGACGGATAACGCCCAGATCAACCTGGTCACCCAGGATGTCACGTCGCAGGATTTAGTCACCCTGTATGGCACAACATTTAATTCCAGCGGTTTAAGAATGCGCGGGAACTTACGCAGCAAAAACGCCGAGCTGATTGAAAAGGTTAGAACCTCCTATGAAATTCAAAACAAACAAACTCAGCCTTAAAGTTGTTATCGCCAGCGCGCTGCTGGCGGCCAGTCTTCCCGCACTTGCTGTGACTGGCGATACCGAACAGCCGATTCATATTGAATCCGATACCCAGTCTCTGGATATGCAGGGTAACGTCGTCACCTTTACCGGCAACGTGGTCATGACCCAGGGCACCATCAAAATCAACGCCGACAAAGTGGTCGTTACCCGACCGGGCGGCGAGCAGGGCAAAGAGATTATCGATGGTTATGGCAACCCGGCCACCTTCTACCAGATGCAGGACAACGGCAAGCCGGTGAAAGGCCATGCCTCGCATATGCACTATGAACTGGCGAAGGATCTGGTCATCCTGACCGGTAATGCTTACCTGGAACAGCTGGACAGCAATATCAAAGGCGACAAGATCACTTATCTGGTGAAAGAGCAGAAAATGCAGGCCTCCAGTGAAAAAGGCAAACGCGTCACGACCGTTCTTGTGCCTTCGCAATTGCAGGACAAGAACAACGGCCAGGCTCCGGCACAGAAAAAGAGTAACTAATTCGTTATGGCAACTTTAACTGCAAAAAACCTCGCGAAAGCGTATAAGGGCCGCCGCGTCGTCGAAGATGTCAGTCTGACCGTCAACTCCGGCGAAATCGTGGGTTTGCTTGGCCCTAACGGGGCGGGTAAAACCACGACTTTCTACATGGTGGTGGGCATCGTCCCGCGTGACGCCGGCAACATCATCATCGATGATGAAGATATCAGTCTGCTGCCACTGCATGCCCGCGCGCGTCGTGGCATCGGCTATCTGCCGCAGGAAGCCTCCATCTTCCGCCGCTTAAGCGTGTTCGACAACCTGATGGCCGTGCTCCAGATCCGTGACGATCTGACCAGCGAGCAGCGCACTGACCGTGCGAACGAGCTGATGGAAGAGTTTCATATCGAACATCTGCGTGACAGCCTCGGTCAGGCGCTGTCCGGTGGTGAACGCCGCCGCGTTGAGATTGCGCGCGCGCTGGCAGCAAACCCGAAATTTATCCTCCTGGATGAACCGTTTGCGGGCGTTGACCCCATCTCCGTTATCGATATCAAACGTATTATTGAGCACCTGCGCGACAGCGGGCTTGGCGTGCTGATCACGGACCACAACGTTCGTGAAACGCTGGCCGTGTGTGAGCGCGCCTACATAGTGAGCCAGGGCCATCTGATTGCCCACGGTACGCCGCAGCAAATCCTCGAAGATGAGCATGTTAAGCGCGTGTACCTTGGGGAAGACTTCAGACTCTGATAGGGTAGAGGTTAAGTCACGCCGAACCGGAGAAAAACGCTCTGAACATGAAGCAAGGTTTGCAATTACGGCTCAGCCAGCAACTGGCCATGACGCCGCAGCTCCAGCAGGCAATCCGTCTGTTGCAGCTGTCCACGTTAGAACTCCAGCAGGAGCTCCAGCAGGCGCTGGACAGCAATCCGCTGCTGGAGCAAACCGATCTTCATGACGAGGTAGACGCTCAGCAGACGCAGGACACAGAAACGCTCGACTCCGTAGATGCGCTCGAACAGAAAGAGATGCCGGAGGAACTGCCGCTGGATGCCAGCTGGGATGAAATCTACACCGCGGGTACCCCTTCCGGGACGCGTGCAGATTACCAGGACGATGAACTCCCGGTCTACCAGGGCGAAACTACCCAGTCGCTTCAGGACTACCTGATGTGGCAGGTGGAGCTGACGCCTTTCTCCGATACCGATCGCGCCATTGCCACCTCGATTGTCGATGCCGTTGACGACACGGGCTATTTGACCGTGACGCTGGACGAGATTCTGGAAAGCATCGGCGATGACGAGATTGAACTGGAAGAGATCGAAGCCGTCCTGAAACGCGTTCAGCGTTTCGACCCGATTGGCGTCGCCGCGAAAGATCTGCGCGACTGCCTTCTGATCCAGCTTTCGCAGTTTGCCAAAGAGACACCGTGGATTGACGAAGCCCGGCTCATCATCAGCGAGCATCTGGATTTGCTGGCAAATCACGACTTCCGCACCCTGATGCGCGTTACGCGCCTCAAAGAAGAGGTGCTGAAGGAAGCGGTGAATCTGATCCAGTCACTCGATCCGCGTCCGGGGCAATCGATCCAGACCAGCGAACCGGAATACGTTATTCCTGATGTGCTGGTGAGAAAACACAATAGCCGCTGGGTCGTTGAACTGAACGCCGACAGCATTCCTCGCCTGCAAATCAACCAGCAATACGCCTCCATGTGCACCAGCGCCCGTAACGACGCTGATAATCAATACATTCGCAGCAACCTTCAGGAAGCACGCTGGTTGATTAAGAGTCTGGAAAGCCGTAATGACACGCTGCTGCGCGTCAGCCGCTGTATTGTCGAACAGCAGCAGGCATTCTTTGAGCAGGGCGAAGAATTTATGAAACCGATGGTGCTGGCGGACATCGCCCAGGCCGTCGAGATGCATGAATCAACCATTTCCCGCGTGACCACGCAGAAGTATCTGCACAGCCCACGCGGTATTTTTGAGCTTAAGTATTTCTTCTCCAGCCACGTGAACACCGAAGGCGGCGGCGAAGCCTCGTCAACAGCTATTCGCGCACTGGTGAAGAAGTTGATCGCCGCGGAGAACCCCGCGAAGCCACTCAGTGACAGTAAGTTAACCACCATGCTGTCCGATCAGGGTATTATGGTGGCACGCCGTACTGTCGCGAAGTATCGAGAGTCTTTATCCATTCCGCCGTCTAACCAGCGTAAACAACTGGTTTGACACAACCGATAAGGAAGACACTATGCAGCTCAATATCACCGGACATAACGTCGAAATTACTGAGGCTTTACGCGATTTTGTAAACGCTAAGTTCGCGAAACTCGAGCAGTATTTCGAGAGGATCAACCAGGTCTATGTTGTGTTGAAAGTGGAGAAAGTGACGCATATCTCGGATGCGACCCTGCACGTCAACGGAGGGGAACTTCATGCCAGTGCGGAAGGGCAAGACATGTACGCGGCTATCGACGGCTTGATTGATAAGCTTGCGAGACAGCTCAATAAACATAAAGATAAACTGAAACAACACTAATTGTCCGGGCAGTTAACGGGTGCAGGACGGCCTGTTGTGAAACACAACAGGCCATTTGTACAGTTAGCGCTTAGGTGAAATTATGATAAACAACGATTCCGCTCTTCAACTGAGCAATGTCCTTAACCAGGATTGTACCCGCAGTGGCGTTCACTGCCAGAGCAAAAAACGTGCGCTGGAAATCATCAGTGAGCTGGCCGCAAAACAGCTGGGTCTGCCGCCGCAGATCGTGTTTGAAGCCATTCTGACCCGTGAAAAAATGGGCAGTACCGGCATCGGCAATGGCATTGCGATCCCGCATGGCAAGCTGGAAGAAGATACGCTGCGTGCCGTGGGGGTGTTTGTGCAACTGGAAACGCCTATCGCTTTTGACGCCATCGATAACCAGCCTGTGGATCTGCTCTTCGCGCTGCTGGTTCCTGCCGATCAGACCAAAACCCACCTGCACACGCTGTCGCTGGTTGCCAAACGTCTGGCGGATAAAACCATTTGTCGTCGACTGCGCTCAGCTCAAAGTGATGAAGAGCTTTATCAAATTATCACTGAAGCAGAAGGCAATCAGGATGAGGCATAATCGGGAAAGGGCCTTCAGAACGGCAGCCCTGAGGAGAAACGGAAAATGGTGCTGATGATCGTCAGCGGTCGTTCGGGGTCCGGGAAGTCCGTGGCCCTGCGCGCGCTGGAAGACATGGGATTTTACTGCGTAGATAACCTGCCGGTAGTGCTGTTACCCGATCTGGCGCGGACGCTGGCGGACAGGCAAATCTCTGCCGCCGTCAGTATTGACGTGCGTAACATGCCGGAATCGCCGGAAATCTTCGAGCAGGCAATGAACAGTCTGCCGGAGTGCTTCTCGCCTCAGCTCTTGTTCCTGGATGCTGACCGCAACACGCTGATCCGCCGTTACAGCGATACACGTCGTTTGCATCCGCTCTCGAGTAAAAATCTTTCGCTGGAAAGCGCCATTGATAAAGAGAGCGATCTGCTTGAGCCGCTGCGTTCCCGGGCCGACCTGATTGTCGACACTTCAGAAATGTCCGTCCACGAGCTGGCGGAAATGCTGCGTACTCGCTTACTCGGCAAGCGCGAGCGCGAACTGACGATGGTGTTTGAATCCTTCGGCTTTAAGCACGGTATCCCTATCGATGCGGATTACGTTTTTGATGTGCGTTTCCTGCCGAACCCACACTGGGATCCGAAACTGCGTCCGATGACCGGTCTGGATAAGCCGGTGGCGGCGTTCCTCGACCGACACACAGAAGTACACAATTTTATCTACCAGACGCGAAGCTACCTTGAGCTATGGTTACCTATGCTGGAGACAAACAATCGTAGCTATCTGACGGTGGCGATTGGCTGTACCGGCGGTAAACATCGTTCGGTCTACATTGCCGAACAGCTGGCCGATTACTTCCGCTCACGCGGGAAGAACGTTCAGTCCCGTCATCGCACGCTGGAAAAACGTAAAACATGACCGTAAAACAGACCGTCGAAATCACCAATAAGCTGGGCATGCATGCGCGCCCGGCGATGAAGCTGTTTGAACTGATGCAGGGTTTTGATGCTGAGGTGCTGCTGCGCAACGATGAGGGAACCGAGGCAGAAGCCAACAGCGTGATTGCGCTGCTGATGCTGGATTCTGCCAAAGGCCGCCAGATTGAAGTTGAAGCCACCGGCCCGCAGGAAGAAGAAGCGCTGGCGGCAGTGATTGCCCTGTTTAACGCCGGGTTTGACGAAGATTAACGTTCGCCACGTCGGCGGGTAGCGCTGCGCTTACCCGCTTTACATAAGATTATTTCGCTCCATAAACCCTTCCCCACCCAGCTGACGCATCTGGCGCATAATCCACGCCTGGCGGCTTCGCACGTAGCCTGACGGCGCGCTGGCCTTAAAACGCAGCGGGTTCGGCAGCACGGCGGCAAGCAGTGCCGCTTCGGACATAGTCAGCCTGCTGGCGGGCTTGCCAAAATAGCGCTGCGATGCCGATTCGACGCCAAACACGCCGTCACCAAACTCCGCGATATTCAGGTAGACGGTCAAAATGCGTTTTTTGCTCCACACCGTCTCGACGCCCAGCGTCAGCCCGGCCTCCAGCCCTTTTCTCACCCAGCTGCGACCGTCCCATAAGAACAGATTTTTTACCGTCTGCTGAGAAAGCGTCGACGCACCGCGGACGCGGTTTTCATGACGTTCATTATGATCCAGCGCCTTCTCGATAGCCGCCACGTCAAAACCCCAGTGCTCCGGGAATTTCTGATCTTCTGCCGCAATGACCGCCAGCCCCATCCACGGGGAGATTTCATCCATGCCGACCCAGTCTGAGTGGGCAACATAGCCAAAATCACCCGAGAGCCAGGCGCTAATCTGCCGCTCTGCCATCACGGCCGAGAACGGGACGGGCAGGATGCTGAACAGCGCAATGCCTCCGCCCCAAAAAACGGCCAGGACCAGCACAATACGCAGCAGGATCCGTTTTAACCACCCGCCAGGGGATAATTTACGGCTCATTCGGTAAGAACCAGCACTCTGTCCACCAGCTTTTCAATGCCTGCAGCAGCCTCGGCAATGTTCTGCGCCAGCATATACGCCGGCGTGGTGACGATTTTATTGTCCTCATCCACCACAATGTCGTCTACCGGACATGGCACGTGTTCGCCGCCCATATCTTCGACAATTTCAGCAGTATCAATGTCGGTTCCGATCGTGAGCCGCAGCGGGAAATCAAAAATTTTCGGCAGCATGGCTGGCGCAATGCAGATAAAGCCCTGCGGCTTACCTGCCGCATGCATCGCCAGCGATAGCGCTTTCAAATCGGGATCGACATGGCACGCCGCGCCTTGCGTTGCAAACGTGCTCAGGTTTTTCGCCGCGCCAAAGCCGCCCGGCACGATGAGCGCATCTAGCTCAGCCGCATCGGCCTGTACCAGCGGATGAATATCCCCGCGCACAATACGCGCCGCTTCAATCAGCACGTTACGGCTTTCCGCCATTGGCTCGCCGGTAAGATGATTAACCACGTCTGCCTGCGTTTTATCCGGAGCGAAGCAGATAACGTCGGCCCCCTGGCGCGATAATGCCAGCAGCGTTAATACGGTTTCATGTATCTCTGAACCATCGTAAACGCCACATCCGCTCAGCACGACACCCACTTTCTTCATTCTGACGATCCTTCTATGCAACTCGCTGAAGCACATTAAAAATTCTGATTAAAACGCTATGCTTCACACATTTCACTGATTCATGTAACAAACTGTTTAAGATTTGCTATCTTATCTGCGTGCGGCCTTAATTTTCAGGCGGCGTCCATGCGAAAACAACCCATAAAAATCAGGCGCAGCCACGATTTCCCTGGTGTTGGCGCAGTATTCGCGCACCCCGGTATAGCCGGGGTCATTTTTTTCGGGATTCTACCCAGGCTTTCAGCACTGCCACATCGTTTTGCCACTCTTGTTTCATCTCTTCAACCCAATCACCTACATTATCTTCCCAGGCAGGTAAATCAGGCGACTGAATCTGTTGGCCCAATTGCTGGAGATGGCGTAACCCGACTGAACCAGCTGCGCCTTTGATTTTATGTCCCTCTTCGACGATGCCCTTCTGGTCACGCGCCGTCAGGTTGGATTCGAGCACGTTCAGATAGCCCGGCATCATTTTTTCGAACACGGCCAGGCCATCGGTGATCAGTTTGGGTCCCACCAGATCGATATACTGCTCCAGCATGGCGGTATCCAGTATCGTTTGGGTTTTAGCGCTATCAACAGACGTCATGGTGCTCTCCTCTTCATCACAGGTATCCCAGAACTTCTTGATCATCGCCGTCAGGGCAGGTACTGCCAGCGGCTTGCTGAGCACATCGTCCATACCGGCCTCGAGGTACTCTTTTTTATCTTTCAGCACGTTTGCGGTCAACGCAACCAGCGGCGGCAGCTCGTCAGGAGCATATTTGCGCGTCAGCTCGCGGGAGATATCCAGCCCGGTCATGTCCGGTAGCTGAATATCGAGCAGCACCAGGTCGTACTCGCCCGGCGTGAACATCTCCAGCGCGGCTTTGCCGGTCATCGCGACATCCACGCTGTTACCGAGTTTTTCCAGTACCGACCGGGCGACAATGACGTTCAGCTCAATATCTTCAACCAGCAGGACGTGCAGGGCTGGAAGCGGCATATCATCGTTCTCAAACGTATCTTCCACTTCTTCAGCAACAGCAGGGGCGTGGACGGTAAGCGTAAAGGTGGAGCCTTTACCCGGCTGGCTGGCAACGGTGATATCCCCACCCATACTTTTCGCCAGACGTTTCGACACCGCCAGTCCAATGCCCGTGCCGGTCGCCGGTTTACCGCCGTGGCTGTCTTTAACCTGATAATACATGGCGAAGATCTTATCCTGCTCATCCTGAGGAATGCCGATACCCGAGTCCTCAACTTCAAAGTGCAGCATGTCCCCCTCATCATAGCGAATGCGCACCGCAACCTGTCCCTTCTGGGTAAACTTCACGGCGTTGCTGATGAGATTCCACAGGATCTGACGCAGACGCGTGCCGTCCGTCACCACTTTATGCGGCAGCGGCAGCGTCGGTTCCATCACGAAGCTCAACCCTTTCTGCTGGGCCTGCAAACCTGACAGGTTCTCCAGGTCTGCGAGGAAGCCGGTAAAATCAACCGGCTGGTTGTCGAGCTGAACCTTACGGCGCTCCATCTTATCCATGTCGATAATATCATTGAAGATATTGCCCAGCGTGACCGCCGAAACGTGGATCGTTTTGAGGTATTTTTCCTGCTCGCTGGTCAGGTCGGTATCCAGCAGAATACGGCTCAGCCCCACGATACCGTTTAGCGGCGTACGAAGCTCATGGCTGATGGTGGAGATGAAGGTGGTCTTGTCACGACTGGCGCGCTCCAGCGCATCCTGATAGCGCTTACGCTCGGTGATATCACGGCCAAAGCCCATCAGACCATGACGTTTACCCACCCGGTCGTAATAAGGCACTTTGCGGATTTCAAAGCAGGCTTTGCGCCCGTCGGGATAATCCAGCCACTGCTCATAGGTCAACGAGACGTTATGACGGAACACCTTTTCATCCGTCTCCATCACTTTTGCCGCCGCCTCTTCGGAATAGACATCCTGAGGTTTCAGGTGGATCAGCTGCTTTTCGCTTTTCCCGGTCAACAATTCCATGGCCCGGTTACAGCCGGAGAACTCTTTATCTTCATTACGGTAGAACACCAGATCCGGCGACGCATCGAGGAACGAGCGCAGGAAAGAGGATTGCTGTTCAAGCTGGATCTGCGTGACCTCACGCTCTTTCATCTCAATTTTCAGCTGCTCCAGCGTGGTCTGACGCTCGGCTTCCGCCTTCTCACGGTCTGAAATTTCCTGATTCAGCTGGGCAATGTTGTCCTTGAGCTGAACGTTGAGTTTAAGATCGCGCTCGCGCATCTCTTCCAGCTTATCCACCAGTTTCGATAAACGCTGTCGGGACTCTTCCAACTGCTCAACCACCACGGAGAGGAAATAGACCGCCCATGGGGTGATCAGCAGGCCAAAGAAAATAGAGCGGATCACGTCGATGCTCTCGACCTGACCATGCAGAACCATGGTCACGGCCATTTGCACGACGATGGCCAGAACGACCAGCGCCAGCGCCAGCAGCATGGAAAAACGCACCAGCCCGAGCTTCATCATCAGGTCGACGTAGTACTGGGCCAGCATTCGAATTTGCTTCATAGAGGATCCCTTCACGACTTTATCGCTCAATAATACTCAAATTCACGGCGAGGCGTTGAAGGTTGTGAGAAAAAGTGCGGGGTGAAACAGGAGATTAGCCTCGCCCCCGGGCAAGCGGGAGCGAGGAAGAAGGTTTATCAGGAGCGTTTTAGCAGCATCCAGAGGCTGATCAGGAAGAAACTGGCGCTCGGCAACAGCGCGCCGATAATTGGCGGAATGCCATACACCAGCGTCAGCGGACCAAAAATCTGATCGAGGACATAGAACACGAAACCAAAGCTGATACCGGTTACCACGCGAACCCCCATCGGCACGCTACGTAGCGGTCCAAAGATGAACGACAGCGCCATCAGCATCATCACCGCCACGGACAGCGGCTGGAAGATTTTGCTCCACATGTTGAGCTGGTAACGCCCCGCATCCTGCCCGCTCGATTTCAGATACTTCACGTAGTTATGCAGACCGCTGATGGAGAGCGCATCGGGGTCAAGCGCCACGACGCCGAGCTTGTCCGGCGTCAGGTCGGTTTTCCAGGTACCGCTAACGGTCTGCGAACCGGTGATCTGTTTCGGGTTAGTCAGGTCAGATTCATCAACCTGGGATAACCGCCACAGCTTGTTGTTTGCATCAAATTTAGCAGAGGCGGCATAACGCACTGACTGCAATCGACGATCGTTATTGAAAGCATAGATACTCACGCCACCCAGCTCGTCATCCCCTTTCACGCGTTCGATATAGACGAAGTTCTGGCCATCTTTCGCCCATAATCCCTGCTGCGTGGAGAGCAGAGAACCGCCGTACATCGCCTGAGCACGGTAGTTACGCGCCATCTGTTCACCCTGCGGCGCGACCCATTCGCCGATCGCCATGGTCAGCAGCACCAGCGGGATCGCGGTTTTCATCACCGACAGCGCAACCTGCATACGGGTAAAGCCCGATGCCTGCATCACCACCAGTTCGCTACGCTGAGCCAGCATCCCCAGGCCCAGCAGCGCACCCAGCAGGGCCGCCATCGGGAAGAAGATCTGCACATCTTTTGGTACGCTGAGCAGGGTGTACATCCCGGCGCCCAACGCGTCGTAACTCCCCTGCCCGGCTTTTTTCAGCTGGTCGACAAATTTGATAATGCCCGAGAGCGACACCAGCATGAAAAGGGTCATCATGATGGTGGTAAAAATTGTTTTACCGATATAGCGGTCAAGTACGCCAAACGCCTGCATTAGATGGCTCCTTTACGCGTAAACCGGGCACGAAGACGACGCACAGGCACCGTGTCCCACAAGTTGAGTCCGACTGCCAGCAGCAGATACAAACCATTCACGACCCAGGTCCAGATCATCGGGTCAATTTTACCTTTCCCGCCGTTAGACTTGATTGAGGTTTGCAGCAGGAAGAACACCAGATACAGCAGCATCGCTGGCAGCATCGACAGCACGCGGCCCTGGCGCGGGTTTACCACGCTCAACGGAACCACCATCAGCGCCATCATAAATACGGTGAATACCAGCGTGATACGCCAGTGCAGTTCAGCACGCGCACGATCGGTATCAGTATTCATTAAGGTGCGCATATCCATCTGCTCGGTATCCGTTGGATCGAGCGCGACGGCCTGGTGACCAATAATGGCCTGGTAGTTCTGGAAATCGGTGATACGGAAGTCACGCAGCATAGCCGTGCCTTCGAAACGCGTTCCTTTGTTCAGCGTGACAACCTGAGAGCCGTCTTTACGCTGCGCCAGCTGACCGGAATCCGCCACTACCACAGAAGGGCGAGCGTTACCTTTCGGGCGCAGTTGAGCAAGAAACACGTCATTGAAGCGGCTGCCATCGACGCTTTCGATAAACAGCACGGAGTTACCGTCGGTCGCCTGCTGGAACTGCCCCTGCGCCAGCGCCGCCAGCCCCGGGTTAGCTTTTGCTTCCGCCAGCACCTCATCCTGATGACGGGACGAGGTCGGCCCCGCCCACATGACGTTAACCGCGGCAACAATGCCCGTAAACAGCGCCAGCACCATGGCTGCCTTTACCAATACGGCCTTACTGAGGCCGCAGGCATGCATCACGGTGATTTCACTTTCGGTATAGAGCTTACCCAAGGTCATCAGCAGACCAAGGAACAGGCTTAACGGCAGGATAAGCTGCGCCATTTCCGGCACGCCAAGCCCGAGCAGGGAAAGCACCAGATTCGTTGGGATTTCGCCATCAACTGCCGCGCCGAGGATCCTGACCAGCTTCTGACAGAAAAAGATCAGAAGGAGGATAAAGAGGATCGCCAGTTGGCTCTTCAGCGTCTCCCGAACCAGATATCTTATGATTATCACTTTAAATACGCCCGTTAAAACTCGTCTTATGCAGGAATTTAGCTTGTTTCATGGCTTAAACGTCATTTATTCTCTTGAGTCGTCGAAATCATCGCTAAGATTAAAAAACCCGGCGGATTCGCGCTTCATGACATTTATTGACGTGTCGAAACCGTAGTAACGTAAGATTAACACGAAGTCACCACAACGGCGGACATGAGTTACGAAAGGTTTCAATTCTATCCGTAGCCGCCGCCGTTGTCTTTAAGATTCAGGAGCGTAGTGCATGGAGTTCAGTGTAAAAAGCGGTAGCCCGGAGAAACAGCGGAGTGCCTGCATCGTTGTGGGCGTCTTTGAACCACGCCGACTCTCCCCGATCGCCGAGCAACTCGATAAAATCAGCGACGGCTATATCAGCGCCCTGCTGCGCCGTGGCGAACTGGAAGGCAAACCAGGGCAGACCCTGTTGCTGCACCACGTTCCAAACGTCCTGTCCGAGCGTATTCTGCTGATTGGCTGCGGTAAAGAACGTGAGCTTGATGAGCGCCAGTACAAGCAGGTTATTCAGAAAACCATTAATACACTGAATGATACTGGTTCGATGGAAGCCGTCTGCTTCCTCACGGAGCTGCACGTTAAGGGCCGCAACACGTACTGGAAAGTACGCCAGGCCGTCGAAACCGCAAAAGAGAGCCTCTACAGCTTTGATCAGTTGAAGACCACCAAAAGCGAGCCGCGTCGCCCGCTGCGTAAAATGGTCTTTAACGTGCCGACCCGTCGCGAGCTGACCAGCGGCGAGCGCGCCATTCAGCACGGTCTGGCGATTGCTGCCGGTATTAAAGCGGCAAAAGATCTTGGCAATATGCCGCCAAACATCTGTAACGCCGCGTACCTGGCGTCACAGGCGCGCCAGCTGGCTGACGCCTACAGCAAGAACGTCATCACCCGCGTTATCGGCGAACAGCAGATGAAAGAGCTGGGGATGCACTCTTATCTGGCGGTCGGTAACGGCTCCCAGAACGAATCCCTGATGTCGGTCATCGAATACAAAGGCAATCCGTCTGAAGACGCGCGTCCGATCGTGCTCGTTGGCAAAGGGCTGACCTTCGACTCCGGCGGTATCTCCATCAAGCCTTCAGAAGGCATGGATGAGATGAAGTACGACATGTGTGGCGCGGCGGCGGTTTACGGCGTCATGCGCATGGTCGCGGAACTTCAGTTGCCCATCAACGTGATCGGCGTGCTGGCGGGCTGCGAAAACATGCCTGGCGGCCGCGCTTATCGCCCGGGTGATGTGCTGACTACCATGTCCGGCCAGACCGTTGAAGTGCTGAACACCGACGCCGAAGGCCGTCTGGTGCTGTGCGACGTGCTGACCTACGTTGAGCGTTTCGAACCTGAAGCGGTTATCGACGTAGCTACCCTGACCGGCGCCTGCGTGATTGCGCTGGGGCATCACATCACCGGCCTGATGTCGAACCACAATCCGCTGGCGCATGAGCTGATCGGCGCGTCCGAGCAGGCTGGCGACCGCGCATGGCGTCTGCCGCTGGGGGACGAGTTCCAGGAACAGCTGGAGTCTAACTTCGCGGACATGGCGAACATTGGTGGTCGTCCTGGCGGCGCAATTACCGCAGGCTGCTTCCTGGCGCGCTTCACCCGCAAGTACAACTGGGCGCACCTGGACATTGCGGGGACCGCATGGCGCTCCGGTAAAGCCAAAGGCGCGACCGGACGTCCGGTGGCGCTGCTGTCGCAGTTCCTGCTCAATCGCGCGGGTTTTAACGGCGACGAGTGATGAAAAACGCCGGGTAGCGGCTTCGCCTTACCCGGCCTACAACGTCACTCAACCGTAGGCCGGGTAAGCGTAGCGCCACCCGGCTTTGCATTTAAATCCACGACAAGAAACCCCATATATGAAGAATGCAACGTTCTACCTTCTGGACAATGACACCCATCAGGATGGCCTCAGCGCCGTTGAACAACTGGTGTGTGAAATTGCCGCAGAACGTTGGCGCGCAGGTAAACGCGTCCTGATTGCCTGTGAAGATGAGCAGCAGGCGATTCGTCTGGATGAAGCGCTATGGGCGCGCCCGCCGGAGAGTTTTGTTCCGCATAACCTGTCGGGCGAAGGTCCACGCGGCGGGGCACCGGTGGAGATTGCCTGGCCGCAAAAACGCAACAGCAGCGCGCGCGACATTCTCATTAGCCTGCGGACAGACTTTGCAGATTTTGCCACCGCTTTCACAGAAGTGGTAGACTTTGTCCCTTACGAAGAATCTTTGAAACAGCTGGCGCGCGAACGCTACAAAGCGTACCGCCTGGCCGGTTTTAACCTGAATACGGCAACCTGGAAATAATGGAAAAGACATATAACCCACGCGATATCGAACAGCCGCTTTACGAGCACTGGGAACAGCAGGGCTATTTCAAGCCTAACGGCGACGAAAGCAAAGAGTCCTTCTGCATCATGATCCCGCCGCCGAACGTCACCGGCAGTTTGCATATGGGGCATGCTTTCCAGCAGACCATCATGGATACCATGATCCGCTACCAGCGTATGCAGGGTAAAAACACCCTGTGGCAGGCGGGGACTGACCACGCGGGTATCGCGACCCAGATGGTGGTTGAGCGTAAAATTGCCGCTGAAGAGGGTAAAACCCGCCACGACTACGGTCGCGACGCGTTTATCGACAAAATCTGGCAGTGGAAAGCGGAATCCGGCGGCACTATTACCCGTCAGATGCGCCGTCTCGGCAACTCCGTGGACTGGGAGCGTGAGCGCTTCACCATGGACGAAGGCCTGTCCAACGCCGTGAAAGAAGTCTTCGTGCGCCTGTACAAAGAAGACCTGATTTACCGTGGCAAACGCCTGGTCAACTGGGACCCGAAACTGCGTACCGCCATCTCTGATCTGGAAGTGGAAAACCGCGAGTCTAAAGGCTCCATGTGGCACATCCGCTATCCGCTGGCCGACGGCGCGAAAACCGCCGACGGTAAAGTTTACCTGGTGGTGGCGACCACCCGTCCGGAAACCCTGCTGGGCGATACCGGCGTGGCCGTTAACCCGGAAGATCCGCGCTATAAAGATCTGATCGGCAAATTTGTGGTGCTGCCGCTGGTGAACCGCCGTATTCCGATTGTGGGCGACGAACACGCCGACATGGAAAAAGGCACCGGCTGCGTGAAAATTACCCCGGCGCACGACTTTAACGACTATGAAGTCGGTCGTCGTCATCAACTTCCGATGATCAACATTCTGACCTTCGACGGCGATATCCGCGAAAGCGCAGAAGTGTACGACACCAAAGGCAACGAATCCGACGTTTATTCCAGCGACATCCCGGCTGAGTTCCAGAAGCTGGAGCGCTTTGCCGCGCGTAAAGCCGTCGTAGCCGCCGTTGACGCGCTCGGCCTGCTGGAAGAGATTAAACCTCACGATCTGACCGTGCCGTACGGCGACCGTGGCGGCGTAGTTATCGAGCCAATGCTGACCGACCAGTGGTACGTGCGTGCCGACGTGCTGGCGAAACCGGCTGTGGAAGCGGTTGAGAACGGCAGCATTCAGTTCGTGCCGAAGCAGTACGAAAACATGTACTTCTCCTGGATGCGCGATATTCAGGACTGGTGTATCTCCCGTCAGCTGTGGTGGGGTCACCGTATCCCGGCGTGGTACGACAATGAAGGTAACGTCTACGTTGGCCGCACCGAAGAGGAAGTGCGTCAGGAAAACAACCTGGGCGCTGACGTTGCGCTGCGCCAGGACGAAGACGTGCTGGATACCTGGTTCTCTTCCGCGCTGTGGACCTTCTCGACCCTCGGCTGGCCGGAAAACACCGACGCGCTGCGTCAGTTCCACCCAACCAGCGTGATGGTCTCCGGCTTCGACATCATCTTCTTCTGGATCGCCCGCATGATCATGATGACCATGCACTTCATCAAAGACGAAGATGGCAAGCCGCAGGTTCCGTTCCATACCGTCTACATGACCGGCCTGATCCGCGACGACGAAGGCCAGAAGATGTCCAAATCCAAGGGTAACGTTATCGACCCGCTGGACATGGTTGATGGTATCTCTCTGGAAGAGCTGCTGGAAAAACGTACCGGCAACATGATGCAGCCGCAGCTGGCGGAGAAAATCCGCAAGCGTACCGAGAAGCAGTTCCCGAACGGGATCGAATCTCACGGTACCGACGCCCTGCGCTTCACCCTGGCGGCGCTGGCCTCCACCGGTCGTGACATCAACTGGGATATGAAGCGTCTGGAAGGTTACCGTAACTTCTGTAACAAGCTGTGGAACGCCAGCCGCTTCGTGCTGATGAACACCGAAGATCAGGATTGCGGATTTAACGGCGGCGAAATGACCCTGTCTCTGGCAGACCGCTGGATCCTGGCGGAATTTAACCAGACGGTGAAAGCGTTCCGCGACGCGCTGGACAGCTACCGCTTCGACATCGCGGCAGGCATCCTGTACGAATTCACCTGGAACCAGTTCTGTGACTGGTATCTGGAGCTGGCGAAGCCGGTCATGAACGGCGGCACTGAGGCAGAGCTGCGCGGTACGCGTAATACGCTGATTACCGTTCTGGAAGGTCTGCTGCGCCTTGCGCACCCGATCATTCCGTTCATCACCGAAACCATCTGGCAGCGCGTGAAGGTGATTGCCGGTATTAACGCCGATACCATCATGCTCCAGCCGTTCCCGGCATTCGATGCCGCGAAAGTGGATGAAGCCGCGTCTGCGGATACCGAGTGGCTGAAACAGGCGATCGTTGCGGTACGTAACATCCGCGCGGAAATGAACATCGCTCCGGGTAAACCACTGGAGTTGCTGCTGCGCGGTTGCAGCGAAGCTGTCGTTCGTCGCGTCACCGAGAACAACACCTTCCTGAAAACCATGGCGCGTCTGGAAAGCATCACCGTGCTGCCTGCCGATGATAAAGGTCCGGTTTCCGTGACCAAAATTATCGACGGCGCGGAGCTGTTGATCCCGATGGCGGGCCTGATCGACAAAGACGCTGAGCTGGCTCGTCTGGCGAAAGAAGTGGCGAAAGTCGACGTGGAAATCGGCAAAATCGAAAGCAAACTGGCGAACGAAGGCTTTGTGGCCCGCGCGCCGGAAGCGGTCATCGCCAAAGAGCGTGAGCGTCTGGTTGCCTTCGCCGATGCGAAGACCAAACTGATCGAGCAGCAGGCGGTTATCGCAGCCCTGTAATGCTTTTACCCCTTACGCTTCAGGGCGTAAGGGGTATCCTTCCTGAAAACTCCTCGCTTGCACTCCCCTTTCTGCGGTGCTATTAACAGCAGTTGTGTGTCAATTTTTGTCATGAGTAATGCTATGAGCGTGATTACCCCCGTCGCGACGACAATGCGTCGGATCACTGAGCAGGACAACCCGGCTATCGCCGCCGTTATCCGCACGGTATCGGCCGAATATGGCCTGACCGCCGACAAAGGCTACACCGTGGCCGATCCCAATCTGGACGAACTTTTTCAGCTGTACAACCAGCCGGGCCATGCCTATTGGGTCATCGAGCAGGACGGCCAGGTCGTGGGTGGCGGCGGCATTGCCCCCCTGCTCTGCAGCGAGCCGGATATCTGTGAACTCCAGAAAATGTATTTCCTGCCAACGATACGCGGACAAGGCCTGGCGAAAAAGCTGGCGCTGGTCGCCCTGGAACATGCACGCTCACAGGGCTTTAAACGTTGCTACCTTGAAACCACCGCTTTCCTTAAAGAGGCCATTGGCCTGTATGAGCATCTGGGCTTTAAGCATATCGATGCGCCACTGGGCTGCACGGGCCACGTGGACTGCGAAGTCAGAATGCTGAAAAGTCTGTAAGTTTTGTTCCTGCCGTCTTCTGTTAAGCGTCTGTAAACTGAATGCTCTACACTCACAGTTCACACCAAAACAGGGGAAACGCGATGTCGAAGATAAAAAGCTACGCCGCACCGCAGGCGGGTGCAGAACTTGAGCTGTACGAGTACGATGCGGGCGAACTAAAAGCGGAAGACGTCGAAGTACAGGTGGATTACTGCGGGATCTGCCATTCAGACCTCTCGATGATCGACAATGAATGGGGCTTTTCCAGCTATCCGCTGGTTGCCGGGCACGAAGTCATTGGCCGCGTCGTGGCGCTCGGCAGCGCCGCGCAGGACAAAGGGCTGAAAGTGGGCCAGCGCGTGGGTATCGGCTGGACGGCACGCAGCTGCGGCCACTGCGACGCCTGTATTAGCGGTAACCAGATCAACTGCCTTGAGGGCGCTACGCCGACCATCCTGAACAAGGGTGGTTTCGCCGATAAACTACGCGCCGACTGGCAATGGGTTATCCCGCTGCCGGACAGCATTGATATTGAATCAGCAGGTCCGCTGCTGTGTGGCGGTATCACCGTATTTAAACCGCTGCTGATGCATCACGTAACTGCCACCAGCCGCGTGGGCGTGATCGGTATTGGCGGGCTGGGGCATATTGCCATCAAACTGCTGCACGCGATGGGCTGTGAAGTGACGGCGTTCAGCTCTAACCCGGCGAAAGAGCAGGAAGTGCTGGCGATGGGTGCGGATAAAGTGGTGAACAGTCGCGATCCCGAGGCGCTCACCGCCCTGGCAGGCCAGTTTGACCTGATCATCAACACCGTCAACGTCGATCTCGACTGGCAGCCGTACTTTGAAGCCCTGGCCTACGGTGGTAACTTCCACACCGTGGGTGCGGTGATGAAGCCGCTGCCGGTTCCGGCGTTTACCCTGATCGGCGGCGATCGCAGCGTATCCGGATCTGCTACCGGCACGCCATATGAGTTACGCAAGCTGATGAAGTTTGCCGGACGCACAAAAGTGGCGCCCACCACCGAACTGTATCCGATGTCAAAAATCAACGAAGCAATCCAGCACGTGCGCGACGGCAAGGCCCGCTACCGCGTAGTGTTGAAAGCGGATTTCTGATGTGAGTTTGCCGGGTGGCGGCTTCGCCTGACCCGGCCTACTTTCACTGCCGCGCCAATACGTTAAGTACTTCTGCCACCGCGACCGCTCCCGGATCCATCACCCCATCCAGGTTCTCTTTATTGACATACGACGAGCGTCCCGCGCCGGCTTTCGCCATTTTTGCCGTTGCTTCGGCGCCCTGCTGCGCAGCCTGCGCCGCCGTCCGCAGATCGCCATCCCTTAACGCCTCCAGCGCCGGTTGCAGGGCGTCGATCAGCGTGCGATCCCCAAGATCGGCCCCGCCATACTGCTTCATCTGCGCCAGTCCGCTCAACAATGCTTCTGGTAGCGGCTGTCCATCGTGAAGCTTTTGTCCTGCCGTCGTGAAGAAGATCGACATCAGCACCCCGCTCGACCCGCCCATTACCGTAGCCAGCCGCTCCCCCACCAGCAGGAGTAATGTCGGCACGTCGTTAAGGGGCAGGTTGTTCTCCTCAAGTCGCTGCGCAATATCCCGCGCCCCTTGCGCAAAGGTGGAGCCCGTATCGCCATCGCCTACTTTGGCATCCAGCGCGTTGAGGCGGTTTTCCAGCTGGATCAATGTCTTCGTTACCGAAGCGACGGCCTCGCTCACCTGCGGATTGTCCGATGGGGTATATTCCACGCGGTCACGAAGGGCGCTATGGGGGACGGTACGCAGGGGCGCGAACGCGACGGGCTTCTGCCAGCCCAGCGTCTCGACCTCGGCGTGAATCGCCTTCTCGAAGAAATCGTTGAGCTTTAACAGCGTTAGCGAAAACCCTTTCATATCCAGCGCACTCACCAGCGGCGCCGGGCCAATCAGATACGCTATGTTCTCTTTCAGCGCCGAATGCGCCAGCTCTTTGGTGAGTAGAGCCATCTCAAGCGCTGACACGCCGCCGAGGTTGTTGATCAGCACCGCAAAGCGCCCGTCCCCCGCCTGCGCGCGTAACGGCGTCACCAGCGTGTCGATAATGGCTTTGCTGTTTTGCGTATCCACGACGGAAGCTCCCGGCTCGCCGTGAATGCCCAAACCCAGCTCGACATGGCCTTGTTTTATGCGCCCCTCTTCATCATCGCTGCCCGGCAGGTTGCACGTTTGCATCGCCACGCCCAGGCTCCAGAGGTTATCGCAGGCCTGTTGCGCTATATCCCGCACGTCGTTTAGCGATTTCCCCTGCTCTGCCGCATATCCCGCAATCTTATGCACCAGCGCCGTTCCCGCGATACCACGCGGCTGCTTGTTATCCGGCAGGGCAATATCATCCGCGACGATAACCATCTCCACCTTCAGGCCGTAGCGTTTGGCTTTTTCCGCCGCCAGGCCAAAGTTAAGCCGGTCGCCGGTGTAGTTTTTCACAATCAGCAGGCAGCCACGATCGCCCGTCACCGCCACAATGGCATTGAGGACCGCATCCACGCTTGGGGAGGCGAACAAATCGCCACACACCGCTGCGGTAAGCATGCCTTTACCGACGAACCCGGCATGTGCCGGTTCATGGCCGGAGCCGCCACCGGAGATCACCGCCACGCGGCTTTTATCCCAGTCGCCGCGTGCCACCACGCGGATGGCCGGATCGATATCCAGTTTGACGAGATTACCGTGCGGCGCGGAGAGAAGTATGCCTTCAATGGCATCGTTGACAAGCTGTTTGCGGTCGTTAAAAAAGAATCTGGACATAGTTTCCCAAAATTTTGTTTACCGTATGCAAAAGCATAGTCCGCACTGGATAATGCGCCGCAAAGTGAGGAATTTACGCAGACATTTCGCCGTCAGGTTGCCTATACTCCACCCAGGACTACGAGAGGACGTGCATCATGAGTACACCATTGTTAATCGCCAGGACGCTGGAAAAAGAGCTGTTTTTACTGCCCGCTATGGCGAACCGTCATGGCCTGATCACCGGCGCGACCGGGACGGGAAAAACCGTCACCCTGCAAAAGCTGGCTGAGTCGTTGTCCGAGGCTGGCGTGCCGGTTTTTATGGCTGACGTGAAGGGCGATTTAACCGGGGTGGCTCAGGAAGGCACGGCGTCAGAAAAACTGCTCGAGCGCCTGAAAAATATCGGCATCACGGACTGGACGCCGCACGGTAATCCAGTGGTGGTCTGGGATATCTTCGGCGAAAAAGGGCATCCGGTGCGCGCCACCGTCTCCGACCTCGGCCCTTTGCTGCTGGCCCGTCTGCTTAATCTTAACGACGTGCAGTCCGGGGTGCTGAACATTATCTTCCGTATCGCCGACGATCAGGGCTTACTGCTGCTCGACTTCAAAGATCTGCGTGCCATCACCCAGTACATTGGCGATAACGCCAAATCCTTCCAGAACCAGTACGGCAATATCAGCAGCGCCTCGGTGGGTGCCATTCAGCGCGGGCTCCTGACGCTGGAGCAACAGGGCGCCGAGCATTTCTTCGGCGAGCCAATGCTGGATATCAAAGACTGGATGCGCACCGACAGCAGCGGCAAAGGCATCATCAACATTCTGAGCGCAGAGAAGCTCTACCAGATGCCGAAGCTCTACGCCGCCAGCCTGCTGTGGATGCTCTCTGAACTCTACGAACAACTGCCGGAAGCAGGCGATCTGGAAAAACCCAAACTGGTGTTCTTCTTTGACGAAGCGCACCTGTTGTTTAACGACGCGCCGCAGGTGCTGCTGGATAAAATTGAACAGGTTATCCGCCTGATCCGCTCCAAAGGCGTCGGGGTCTGGTTTGTGTCGCAAAACCCGTCGGATATTCCGGACAACGTACTGGGGCAACTGGGTAACCGCGTGCAGCACGCCCTGCGCGCCTTTACGCCGAAAGATCAGAAAGCGGTGAAAGCCGCGGCGCAAACCATGCGTGCCAATCCGGCCTTTGATACCGAAACCGCCATTCAGGCGCTGGGCACCGGTGAAGCGCTGATTTCGTTCCTCGATGCAAAAGGCAGCCCGACAGTTGTCGAGCGCGCGATGGTGATTGCGCCCTGCTCGCGCATGGGGCCAGTAACGGACGATGAACGCAACGGCCTGATCAACCACTCCCCGGTGTACGGGAAGTATGAAGACGAGGTGGATCGCGAATCCGCGTTCGAGATGCTGCAAAAAGGGGTGCAGGCGACTGCCGAATCGCAGAATGCGCCTGCCGCCAAAGGGCAATCTGTAGCCGTGGACGACGGCATTCTCGGCGGGCTGAAAGATATTCTGTTCGGCAGCACCGGGCCGCGCGGCGGCAAACGCGATGGCGTGGTGCAGACCATGGCAAAAAGCGCGACGCGTCAGATTACCAACCAGATAGTGCGCGGCATGCTGGGAAGTCTGTTAGGCGGCCGTCGCCGGTAGCGGTGGAACCCACGGGCGGCCAAGCGCCGACCCCTGTACGCCGTTCTCCTGTAGATAGCAGTCGATTTCCAGCATCCCCGTCCAGCGGTTCTCACACCAGAGCGGTGCCAGAAGCGTTGGGCGGCGGGCGCTTGCCGAGATGCGGTGGTAAACAATCTCCGGCGGCGTGTGGCGAATCATCTCCCCCGCCGTCACCGTATAGTCGTCGAGTTCGATGCCACTTAACCGCCCCGCTTCCCAGGCTTTCGCCATAATGCTTCCCGTAACGATATGCAGCGGGTGCAGCTTAATGCCGTCCACGCCGGTCTCGACGACTTTTTCCAGCGTTTCAAGGCCATGCTGCTGCCCTTCTCCCGGCAAGCCGACAATCAGATGCGAGCAGACTTTTAATCCACGCTCGCGGGCGAGACGCGTGGTGCGCTGGTAGCAGGCAAAATCATGCCCGCGATTGATACGGTGCAGGGTTTTGTCGTGCGCGGTCTGCAAGCCCAGCTCCAGCCAGATCTCGTAGCCCTTCTCTTTGTACTCGCTAAGTAAATCCAGCACGGCGTCCGGCACGCAGTCCGGACGCGTCCCCACGCACAGCCCGACAATGTTCGCTTGAGCAACCGCCTGTTGATACATAGCGCGCAGCACCTGCACCTCCGCCCACGTGCTGGTGTAGGCCTGGAAATAGGCCAGATATTGCTTCGCGCGGTTCACCAGACTCGCCTGATGGGCGAGCTGTTCAGCGATAGATTTATGCTGTTGAGCTTCATCAGCAAACGAGGCCACGTTACAGAAGGTGCAGCCACCACGCCCGATGGTGCCATCGCGGTTCGGACAGCTAAAGCCGCCGTGCAGCGTCAGTTTGTGAACCTTTTGTCCGTAGCGCTGCAAAAGATCCCCACCAAACATATTGACTAATTTCTGTAACTGCATAATCTGATAGACCGTCCCGAAGAAAGGGGACAAGCCTGCCATTTTTAGCCTCTGTCGGCGATGACCTGGATCAATCGCCCTGGACGGCCTTTATCTATTTGAATAAATAATCACGATTACCGAGATTTCATTCACCCTGCACGTAATTACTTTTCCTTATGTTCTGATGGTTTTTTTCATTTATAGCGCCAGGTCTGAAAAACAGTGATTTTATGCGGGTTTGAATGCCACCCCAGATTATTATTCTGCTATAAATCTGCATTTCAGCACGCTGCATTGATAATACCGCTTTCATATAGTGAGTCAGATCACACTCCCCTGCACCTTCCCGGCGCTTTAAGTGGTTGTAAAAATAGTGAAATCATCAATAAAAACAACAATATGACCACTCTTTAGCACATTTTTGTATAAATAAGATTGCCATTTGACCTGTGTACCAATTCCCGATAAGTTGGAAATCCGCTGGAAGCTTTCTGGATGAGCGGCCTGCTCATCATATTTATGCAGTAATTGAGATTCCCTCTGAAGCAAGTCCTCAAACTTGTTTACCTGCGCGAAAGGATGAAAAAGAGGGCGAATGCGAGGTCCGCGTATGAAACGCTAACCCCGTCGCCATGCTCTTTCTGCGCCTGTGCGCCACGGTAAAGTTCAGTGGGAAGCCCGACGAGCCTGGGGAGGTTAACTGATATGTTGTACGATAAATCCCTTGAGAAGGATAACTGTGGTTTCGGCCTGATCGCCCACATAGAAGGCGAACCTAGCCACAAGGTAGTGCGTACTGCTATTCACGCACTGGCCCGTATGCAGCACCGTGGCGCCATCCTTGCCGATGGTAAAACCGGCGACGGTTGCGGTCTGCTGCTGCAAAAACCGGATCGTTTCTTCCGCATCGTGGCGGAAGAGCGCGGCTGGCGTTTAGCCAAAAACTACGCTGTCGGTATGCTGTTCCTGAATCAGGATCCTGAAAAAGCTGCCGCGTCACGCCGCATCGTTGAAGAAGAACTTCAGCGTGAAACCCTGTCGATTGTCGGCTGGCGCGATGTGCCAACCAACGAAGGGGTGCTCGGTGAAATCGCCCTCTCCTCGCTGCCTCGTATTGAACAGATTTTCGTCAACGCGCCTGCGGGCTGGCGTCCGCGTGATATGGAACGCCGTCTGTTTATTGCCCGCCGCCGCATTGAAAAACGTCTTCAGGACGATAAAGAGTTCTACGTCTGTAGCCTCTCTAACCTGGTGAACATCTATAAAGGTCTGTGCATGCCGGCTGACCTGCCGCGCTTCTACCTGGACCTGGCGGATCTGCGTCTGGAATCGGCCATTTGCCTGTTCCACCAGCGCTTCTCCACCAACACCGTTCCACGCTGGCCGCTGGCTCAGCCGTTCCGCTACCTGGCGCACAACGGTGAGATCAACACCATCACCGGTAACCGCCAGTGGGCCCGCGCCCGTACCTATAAGTTCCAGACCCCGCTGATCCCGGACCTGCACGATGCCGCGCCGTTCGTGAACGAAACCGGCTCGGACTCCAGCTCAATGGATAACATGCTGGAACTGCTGCTGGCGGGCGGGATGGATATCGTGCGCGCCATGCGTCTGCTTGTACCGCCGGCCTGGCAGAACAACCCGGATATGGACCCTGAGCTGCGCGCGTTCTTTGACTTTAACTCCATGCACATGGAGCCGTGGGATGGCCCGGCAGGCATCGTTATGTCCGACGGACGTTTTGCCGCCTGTAACCTGGACCGTAACGGTCTGCGTCCGGCGCGCTATGTCATTACCAAAGACAAGCTCATCACCTGTGCCTCTGAAGTGGGTATCTGGGATTACCAGCCAGACGAAGTGGTCGAGAAAGGCCGCGTCGGACCGGGTGAGCTGATGGTGATCGACACCCGCGGTGGGCGTATTCTGCACTCTGCTGAAACCGACAACGATCTGAAGAGCCGCCATCCGTACAAAGAGTGGATGGAGAAAAACGTGCGTCGTCTGGTGCCGTTTGAAGATCTGTCAGACGAAGAAGTGGGTAGCCGCGAGCTGGACGATGACACCCTCGCGAGCTTCCAGAAGCAGTTTAACTACAGCGCGGAAGAGCTGGACTCGGTTATTCGCGTGCTCGGCGAAAACGGCCAGGAAGCGGTCGGCTCAATGGGTGACGATACCCCGTTTGCTGTGCTCTCCAGCCAGCCACGCATTATTTACGACTATTTCCGTCAGCAGTTTGCGCAAGTCACCAACCCGCCAATCGATCCGCTGCGCGAAGCCCACGTCATGTCGCTGGCCACCAGCATCGGCCGTGAGATGAACGTATTCTGTGAAGCCGAAGGCCAGGCGCACCGTCTGACCTTTAAATCACCGATCCTGCTGTACTCCGATTTCAAACAGCTCACCACCATGACCGAGGAGCACTATCGCGCCGACACGCTCGATATCACCTTCGACGTGACCGAAACGAGCCTCGAAGAGACGGTGAACGCGCTGTGCGACAAAGCCGAGCAGATGGTGCGTAACGGCACCGTTCTGCTGGTGCTGTCTGACCGCAACATCGCGAAAAACCGTCTGCCGGTGCCTGCACCCATGGCGGTGGGGGCTATCCAGACGCGTCTGGTGGACAAGAGCCTGCGCTGCGATGCCAACATCATCGTTGAAACTGCGAGCGCGCGCGACCCGCACCACTTTGCGGTGCTGTTAGGCTTTGGCGCCACGGCGATCTACCCGTACCTGGCCTACGAAACACTGGCCCGCCTGGTGGATACCCGCGCGATCGATAAAGACTACCGTGCTGTGATGCTGAACTACCGTAACGGCATCAATAAAGGTCTGTACAAGATCATGTCCAAAATGGGCATCTCGACCATCGCCTCTTACCGCTGCTCGAAGCTGTTTGAAGCGGTCGGTCTGCATGACGACGTTGCCAACCTCTGCTTCCAGGGCGTGATCAGCCGTATCGGTGGCGCAGGCTTTGCTGACTTCCAGCAGGATCTGGTGAACCTGTCGAAACGCGCCTGGCTGGCACGTAAGCCGCTGGAACAGGGCGGTCTGCTGAAATACGTTCACGGGGGTGAGTATCACGCTTATAACCCGGACGTGGTGCGCACACTGCAACAGGCGGTGCAAAGCGGCGAGTACAGCGATTATCAGCAGTATGCTGAGCTGGTGAACAACCGTCCGGCGGCGACGCTGCGCGATCTCATTGCCCTCAATCCGGGTGAGGAAGCGGTCAGCATTGACGAGGTTGAACCCGCATCTGAGCTGTTCAAACGTTTCGATACCGCGGCGATGTCCATCGGCGCGCTGAGCCCGGAAGCCCACGAAGCGCTGGCGGAAGCCATGAACAGCATCGGCGGCAACTCCAACTCCGGCGAAGGCGGTGAAGATCCTGCCCGTTACGGCACCAATAAAGTGTCCCGTATCAAGCAGGTGGCGTCCGGCCGTTTCGGCGTAACGCCTGCGTACCTGGTTAACGCCGACGTGATCCAGATTAAGGTCGCGCAGGGGGCAAAACCGGGTGAAGGCGGTCAGCTGCCGGGTGATAAAGTCACCCCGTACATCGCTAAGCTTCGCTACTCGGTGCCGGGCGTGACGCTGATCTCCCCGCCGCCGCACCACGATATTTACTCTATCGAGGATCTGGCGCAGCTGATTTTCGACCTGAAACAGGTCAACCCGAAAGCGATGATCTCCGTGAAGCTGGTTTCCGAGCCGGGCGTTGGCACCATCGCCACCGGCGTGGCGAAAGCCTATGCGGATTTGATCACCATCGCCGGCTACGACGGCGGCACCGGCGCAAGCCCGCTCTCCTCCGTAAAATACGCGGGTTGTCCGTGGGAGCTTGGTCTGGTGGAAACCCAGCAGGCGCTGGTCGCCAACGGCCTGCGTCACAAGATCCGTTTGCAGGTAGACGGCGGGCTGAAAACCGGCCTCGACATCATCAAAGCGGCGATTCTGGGTGCGGAAAGCTTCGGCTTCGGTACCGGCCCGATGGTTGCGCTCGGCTGTAAATACCTGCGTATTTGCCACCTGAACAACTGCGCAACGGGCGTTGCTACCCAGGACGAAAAGCTGCGTAAGAATCACTATCACGGCCTCCCGTTCAAAGTGACTAACTACTTTGACTTCATCGCCCGTGAAACCCGCGAGCTGATGGCGCAGCTGGGCGTGAAGCGTCTGGTGGATCTGATTGGCCGTACCGACCTGCTGAAAGAGCTTGAGGGCTTCACGGCCAAGCAGCAGAAGCTGGAGCTGTCTAAGCTGCTGGAAACCGCTCAGCCGCATCCTGGCAAAGCGGTTTACTGCACCGAGAACAACCCGCCGTTCGACAACGGCGTGCTGAACGCGCAGCTGCTGCAACAGGCGAAGCCGTACGTGGATGAGAAGCAGAGCAAAACGTTCTGGTTTGATATCCGCAACACCGATCGTTCCGTGGGTGCATCCCTCTCCGGTTACATCGCGCAAACGCACGGTGACCAGGGCCTGGCGTCGGATCCGATTACTGCGCACTTCAGCGGTACCGCGGGTCAGAGCTTCGGTGTGTGGAACGCGGGCGGCGTTGAGTTATACCTGACCGGTGATGCCAACGACTACGTCGGAAAAGGCATGGCGGGCGGTCTGCTGGCGGTGCGTCCTCCGGTTGGTTCAGCCTTCCGCAGCCATGAAGCAAGCATCATCGGCAATACCTGTCTGTACGGTGCAACCGGCGGTCGTCTGTTTGCCGCGGGCCGTGCGGGCGAGCGTTTTGCGGTGCGTAACTCCGGTGCCATCACCGTGGTGGAAGGCATCGGCGATAACGGCTGTGAATACATGACGGGCGGAATTGTGTGCGTCCTGGGTAAAACCGGCGTGAACTTTGGCGCGGGCATGACGGGCGGTTTTGCCTACGTCCTGGATGAAGACGGTGAGTTCCGCAAACGCGTGAACCCGGAACTGGTGGAAGTGCTGGACGTTGATACGCTGGCCATCCACGAAGAACACCTGCGCGGCTTAATTACCGAACACGTGCAGCATACCGGTTCTTCGCGCGGCGAAGAGATCCTGGCCAACTGGCCGGCGTTCTCTGCGAAATTTGCGCTGGTTAAGCCGAAGTCCAGCGATGTTAAAGCCCTGTTGGGTCACCGTAGTCGTAGCGCAGCAGAGCTGCGCGTGCAGGCGCAGTAAGGAATTCAGATGAGCCAGAACGTTTACCAGTTTATCGACCTTCAGCGTGTTGATCCGCCAAAGAAACCGTTGAAGATCCGTAAAATTGAATTTGTTGAAATCTACGAGCCGTTTTCAGAAGGCCAGGCCAAAGCACAGGCAGACCGCTGCCTGTCCTGCGGTAACCCTTACTGCGAATGGAAGTGTCCGGTCCATAACTACATCCCGAACTGGCTGAAGCTGGCCAACGAAGGGCGTATTTTTGAAGCCGCCGAGCTGTCTCATCAGACCAACACCCTGCCGGAAGTGTGCGGCCGCGTGTGCCCTCAGGATCGTCTGTGTGAAGGCTCCTGTACGCTGAACGACGAGTTTGGCGCGGTAACCATCGGCAACATCGAACGCTATATCAACGATAAAGCGTTCGAAATGGGCTGGCGTCCGGATATGACCGGCGTGCGTCAAACCGACAAGCGCGTGGCGATTATTGGCGCGGGCCCGGCAGGCCTTGCCTGTGCGGACGTGCTGACCCGTAACGGCGTGAAAGCGGTGGTCTTTGATCGCCACCCGGAGATTGGCGGCCTGCTGACCTTCGGTATCCCGGCCTTCAAGCTGGAGAAAGAGGTGATGACCCGCCGCCGCGAAATCTTCACCGGCATGGGCATTGAGTTCAAACTGAACGTGGAAGTGGGCCGTGACGTGCAGCTCGACGACCTGCTGAAGGATTACGACGCCGTGTTCCTGGGCGTGGGTACTTATCAGTCCATGCGCGGTGGTCTGGAGAACGAAGATGCGCCGGGCGTGTACGACGCGCTGCCGTTCCTGATTGCCAACACCAGGCAGATCATGGGCTACGGTGAGACCGCCGATGAGCCGTTCGTCAGCATGGAAGGCAAACGCGTGGTGGTGCTGGGCGGCGGTGATACCGCGATGGACTGCGTGCGTACCTCCATTCGTCAGAACGCGGCGCACGTCATCTGTGCTTACCGTCGTGACGAAGAGAACATGCCGGGCTCTAAGCGCGAAGTGAAAAACGCGCGTGAAGAGGGCGTGGAGTTCCAGTTCAACATCCAGCCTCTGGGTATTGAGGTGAATGCCAACGGTAGAGTGAGCGGCGTGAAGATGGCGCGCACGGAGATGGGCGCGCCGGATGCGAAAGGCCGTCGTCGCGCGGAGATCGTGGCCGGTTCTGAACACGTGATCCCGGCTGACGCCGTGGTGATGGCGTTTGGTTTCCGTCCTCACAGCATGGAGTGGCTGGCGAAGCACAGCGTAGAGCTGGACTCTCAGGGCCGCATAATTGCGCCGGAAGGCAGCGACAACGCGTTCCAGACCAGCAACCCGAAAATCTTCGCCGGTGGCGACATCGTTCGCGGCTCTGACCTGGTGGTCACGGCGATTGCCGAAGGCCGTAAAGCGGCTGACGGGATCATGAACTTCCTGGAAGTGTAAGCCCCTCTGACTCCCCGGCAGAAGCATAAAGCGGAACGCTGGGGAGCCTGTTTTCAGTAACCTGCCCTTAAGTTAATGATACCTTTTTAAGCAAAAAAGCAGCGTAAATCCTGACGTAAACGTTTGCTTTCATGAAAAAAATGTATATTATGCGGCGGATTTTTTGGCCAAAATTCAAGGAGGCGTTGTGTCGCAAGATAACAATTATAGCCAGGGCCCCGTCCCTCTGGCGGCGCGGAAAGGCGTGATTCCACTCACTTTTGTGATGTTAGGGTTAACCTTTTTTTCCGCCAGTATGTGGACCGGAGGTACGCTCGGTACCGGTCTTTCCTATAATGATTTCTTCCTTGCAGTTCTCTTCGGCAATCTCCTCCTCGGTATTTACACTGCTTTTCTTGGCTACATTGGCGCAAAAACCGGCCTCTCAACCCATCTTCTTGCGCGTTACTCGTTCGGTATAAAAGGTTCCTGGCTTCCCTCCATGCTTTTAGGCGGTACGCAGGTAGGATGGTTTGGCGTCGGCGTAGCGATGTTTGCCATCCCGGTGAGTAAAGCCACGGGCATCGACGTCAATATCCTGATCGCGGTATCCGGTCTGTTGATGACCATGACCATCTTCTTTGGTATCTCAGCGCTGACGATTCTGTCGATCATCGCCGTTCCCGCGATAGTTATCCTCGGCAGCTACTCCGTCTGGCTGGCGGTGGACGGCGTGGGCGGGCTGGATCATTTAAAAGCGATCGTGCCGCAGACCCCGCTCAGTTTTTCAGGCGCGCTGGCGCTGGTCGTCGGCTCCTTCATCAGCGCCGGAACGCTGACCGCCGACTTCGTCCGCTTTGGGCGTAACGCGAAAGGCGCCGTGGTGGTGGCAATGGTGGCGTTTTTCCTTGGCAACTCGCTGATGTTTATCTTCGGTGCGGCAGGCGCCGCGGCAGTTGGACAGGCGGATATCTCGGACGTGATGATCGCTCAGGGGCTACTGCTGCCCGCCATTATCGTTCTCGGCCTGAACATCTGGACAACCAACGACAACGCGCTCTATGCGTCGGGTCTGGGTTTTGCCAACGTGACCGGCCTTTCCAGCCGCACGCTGTCGGTGGTTAACGGTATTATCGGCACGCTCTGCGCGCTGTGGCTGTACAATAACTTTGTCGGCTGGCTCACCTTTCTGTCGGCGGCGATCCCTCCCGTCGGTGGGGTGATTATCGCCGACTATCTGATCAACCGCCGCCGCTACGCCAGCTTCCATAGCGCTACCTTTGTGCCGGTCAACTGGGTAGCCATTCTTTCGGTCGCGCTCGGCGTGGCTGCCGGGAATATTATTCCCGGTATAGTGCCGGTGAATGCGGTCCTCGGTGGCGTATTCAGCTACCTTCTGTTAACCCCCTTTGTCAGACGTACCTTTGCTACCGCCCCGGAGGCTCCCCATGCAGAATAATACCCTCACCATTCGTCAGGCCCGTTTACAGGGGCAAGAGGGGTTATGGCAGATCGCAATTGAAAACGGGCGCTTTAGCCGTATTGAACCGCAGGACGCGGCATCGTCACCTCCGGGCCAGGTGCTTGATGCTGAAGGCGGGCTGGTCATTCCCCCTTTCGTTGAGCCGCATATCCATCTGGATACCACTCAAACGGCTGGTGAACCGAGCTGGAACCAGTCTGGTACCTTATTCGAGGGGATTGAGCGCTGGGCTGAACGTAAGGCGCTGCTCACCCACGAAGATGTTAAGACCCGCGCAATGCAGACGCTGAAATGGCAGATGGCCAACGGCATTCAGCATGTGCGTACTCACGTTGACGTCTCCGATCTCACGCTGACGGCGCTGAAAGCGATGCTGGAAGTGAAGCAGGAGGTCGCCCCGTGGGTCGATCTGCAAATCGTGGCGTTCCCCCAGGAGGGCATTCTTTCTTATCCCAACGGTGAAGCGTTGCTGGAAGAGGCGGTGCGTATGGGGGCGGACGTCATTGGCGCAATTCCGCACTTTGAATTTACCCGCGAGTATGGTGTGGAGTCGTTGCACAAAACCTTCGCACTGGCGCAGAAGTACGACAGGCTGATCGACGTACACTGCGACGAAATCGATGATGAACAGTCGCGCTTCGTGGAAACCGTCGCCGCGCTGGCGCACCGTGATGGGATGGGCGAGCGCGTTACCGCCAGCCATACCACAGCGATGCACTCCTATAATGGCGCCTACGCGTCCCGCCTGTTTCGTTTGCTGAAAATGTCGGGCATCAACTTCGTCGCCAATCCGCTGGTGAACATCCACCTTCAGGGCCGTTTCGACACCTATCCTAAGCGCCGCGGCGTAACGCGCGTGAAAGAGATGCTGGAGGCGGGGATCAACGTCTGCCTTGGGCATGATGACGTTTTCGATCCGTGGTATCCCCTGGGCACCGCCAATATGTTGCAGGTGCTGCATATGGGTTTACACGTCTGCCAGCTGATGGGGTACGGGCAGATTAACGACGGGCTGAATCTGATCACCACCCACAGCGCGAAAACGCTCAACCTGCAGGACTACGGCGTGAAGGTGGGTAATTCTGCGAACCTGGTTGTTTTACCGGCCGAAAATGGCTTTGATGCGGTTCGTCGTCAGACGCCAGCGCGTTATTCTGTTCGTCACGGGCGGGTTATCGCCGAGACGGTACCCAGCCAGACAACGCTGCATCTGACGCAGCCGGAAGCGGTGACCTTTAAACGGTAATTATCGCTTCAGGAAATCTCATCCGGAGACGTATCAGCCTGTTTACGCTTTATCAGGTCTACAAATCGCAGCCTCTTTGCAGACCTGGTAAGCGCGGCGCCAGCGGTGAACTGGCGCGTCTATTTTCGATATTCTTTTGCAGAAAGAGATTATAAATAGACCAGCGTAATCACCGCCTCGCCGTCCAGCTTGATCTCTTGCCCGCTGCCAAGCCCGTTGGCGACTGCGGCACTCACCTGAAGCGGAACGACCGCCGATGAGATCGGCTGCGGAATATCCGTGCCTTTTTGCACAAACGTATAGAAAAAGTCCTGCTGGGTCGGCAAGGGCAATAGCGTCGTGCGCGTCCATGGACCATTTTTGGTCGCGGCCCCGGCGATCTCCACCTGAACAGCGGCACTTTCGTCGGCTGCCGTCACGCCTGACGCGTTAATTTGCACCCCATAACTGCCAATCGGCTTCTGCTCGCTGGTCAATCCTAAACCAAACAGGCGGGTCGTATCACGCACATAGGCACCGTTATTTATCTGGAATTTTACCCCTTCTTGCCCGGATTTATCTTTGCCAACGACCACGGAACTGGCGCGGGTATCACGCGCGGTAATCGCAACTCCCGTAGAAGATTCACACGTCACCGATAGTGTAAGATCGCGAGTACCAAGCTGTGTGAATGCGCTGGAGGAGAGCGACCCCGCATAGCGTGTGCCGAAATCTGCCACACCGCCATTGCTCAACGCCGGTGTACAGGCGGCAGCGTCAACGGTGACATCCACATCAATATTGACCGTATCAGTTGCCCATACCGCTGAAGCGGCAGACATTCCGCAGAGTAATAGCGCTATACGCTTTTTCATTGTACATCCATCCTTACGCGTAAATTTCCGCGCCACACTTCTCTGTCCGTAATATGGTTACTTTTGAAGCGCGGTTTGATGGTAAGCGTGACAGACGCCGTTTTTCCCCGCAGCTCCTGACCGTTGATAAACGCAATCCCTTCGTTAAGCGCTGGCGCGATCTCTCTCACGCCGCCATTGGTAACCCACGGGTCGCCGGCATGGATAGCCGCCAGATTGACTGTACGATCGTCCACCGTTGCCTGCGCGGCAGTAACGCGCATGACGCCGTTATCACCAAAACCAAATTCATGCCCTTTCGGTACGTTACTGCCCAGAAAGAGACGAATACGCGACGGTTCATCGCATATCACGTTCAGGACAATCTGTTTCTCCGGCATCTCAATCAACCTGTTCCCTTCCGCCTGGCGCTCTGCGGCACTCATACGGCCATAGCTGAGTTTTTGCTGGCTTGATACTAACTGGCAGTCAGCCATAGCATGCAGAGAAAACGCCATTGCGCACACGGCTAAAATAAGCGCCTTCATTTACACACCTCATTGACAGTTTCATAGAATGTATCGGTATTTGCCTCTTTCGGAAGCTTCAGACCAAATGCACAGGTGCCGTTATCCAGTTTTGCCACCACCTGTTGAGCAGGTTCAACATCGTTAAAAAAGACCACGCCGTCATCCACTGAGGTCGTAAGATAATTTCCGTGCGAATCCTCAAGGGCGATCCCTTTCGGCAGCTTTTTACCGTTTGCCAGGATAACGTTCACCAGTGCACGTCGCTGGGTTAACGCAGTAAAATCAAGATGCCCTACCGCTCCTTTGCCAAGCGTGACGACACGGGTTCCATTCCCGATATCCATATTTTTCGGCAATGTTTCCGTATCCACTTCTACCCGCGCTGGGCGCCAGGCTCCCACTGACGGTACCACTGCCTGACCACGGAAGTCGGTCCATACCGGCCCCTGGGGCGTGTCAATCCTCACACCGGAGACGGGTTTATCCAGAACAGCGATCGCGAACGTGTCGCGGATCGCCCATGGAGAGAACGTAACGCCTTGTCCATGAACCGCGATGCCCCCCTGTAGCGATCCTGAATAGCTGCGGCTATTCTCGTTATCCGAACTGGCGCTCAGGCCAAGCTGCGTATAGTGAAGGTTGCTGCTTATCCCACCGTTTACATTATCGCGATTCGTGGCCTGATCGTGTTCAGCTCCCAGCGACCAGGATGTGGTATCACTTACAACGCCAAGCGCAGAGGCGCCATACCGCGTTTTATGGTCATCATGACGGCTGTACAGGCTAACGCTATTGCTGGCTCCAAAAGGAATACTGAGGTTGACGTAGAACAGATCGCCATCATCCTCATTCTCCTCATCTGCACTCAACTGATGTTGCCAGTTCATGGAAATCGTGGCGTACTTGAATGACTTGTTCCAACCCGCAGAGATGAAGCGGGAATCATCTGACTTATCATAACCCTGCGTTTGGTAGTAGCTGGTGCTAAGCGTGCCTAAGTAGGGCACACTCCAGGTCAGCCCGGCGGAATACTCATTTTTATTACCGCTGTCGAAATCATCATCCAGTGCTTCAAAAAGTTCGCGATAGTCTTGCGATTTATGCGTAACAGAGGCGTTAGCCCCCATGCCAAATGCGGGGTCAGAACTCCATGTTGCCGATAGCGTGTACCTCTGCCCTTTCAGTGAATCTTTCGAATCGTTGGACTGGTTCGCCTGGAGTGAAACAAGCCAGGCTGGTATCGGCACTGTATCAAGGCTGGTGGCGACAGCCTGGTAATCTTCGCCTACGATTGAGCCTGCGTTGACATTCACCCGTTCGCTTAGTTTCCAGCCTCCAGAAAGGCTGGCTACCCATGGCGTTTCACTATAGCTATCGCTCACTCGTCCCAGCGCGAAGTGATATCCTGAAGGCGCCCCTGCGCTCTGGTTATACAGCGCTGCGGGCACCACATAGCTGTGCTGGCTGCCATCGGTTTCCACTACCGTCACGTTCAGATCGCTAACGCTGTTACGTACCGGCACATCGGTAAGATTAAACGGCCCGACCGGCACCAGTGTGCTGTACACCAGAACATTTTGCTGACGCACTTCAATACGGGCCTGAGGCGTATTGGCGATACCGGACACGCTCACTCCGCTACCGCCCTGTTGTAAGGCGCTCTCCGGTGAAAGCTCGATACCATAGATTCCCGTTCCCTGAAGAAGGGAGTTATTGATATTGACCTCGCCCGCCCTCAGGGTACTTTTCAGGGGGACAAAAGTATGCTGCAAATAGGTCGACGAGTTATTACTCTCGAATTCTCCGTCGCTCCGGCTCAGCAGTTGCTGAGTACGTAAGATCCAGTCGTCGAAATTGACCCCACCGTCCAGCATGGCCTGTGAATAGTCAGAGTGCCCGTCACCAAACTCATTGCGCGAGGAGAGAAGAGAATAATTCAACAGCGCAGCAGTGCCACCGGAAGTATAAGCTCCGATATCCGATTCGCTGTTTGCTATCCGATCCGCCGGTACAACCAGACTTAGAGATTCTTGCGCAGGCGAAGCCTCCACAATAGCGCTCGGGATATGACCGGTATAATCGTAGCAGCCGGACTCATAGTCAGAGGGAACTTTTAATCCTGCCTGCTCCATAAAAGGTTTGTCGAAACAGAGATCGCCGTTGTTGTCGAAACGAGCAATAACGTTGCCTTTATTATCACCATTCACCTTCAGGGCGACTGAAACGCTACCCGGTAAATACTTCGTCTTGCGAGAGAAATAATTTGATACGTCCGGGTTTATCCCCAGTGAACGAAGCGTTTCCTGATCAAAATTAATGGCAGCAGTCTCCATCTGCTGAGCCATCGACTGGCCAGAACAGACCAGGCCAATGAGACAGGCGAGTAACGTTTTTTGCTGCATATCCTTTGCTGTCCTTATAGAGGCTTACTTCAAATCTGTAGTAAAGCGATCCCCTTTATAGCCGTAACGACTCGCCGGATAGAATTCAACTTTATTATCAGAGAAATTTGGTAATGTTGTTTTTATCGAGGTGTGAGGAAGGATGTAGGTCTTATCCAGCACACCCGCTTTTCCTGAGGGTAATGTTTTAAAGGATGCCGTTATACGAACAACGTAATCGCTGGGATTGTTGATAACCAGGCCATCACCCTTTTTGTTCCATGTCAAAAATTTCCATGGCTGCGTCTCCTCAGGTAGACCCGCAGGATGAATTACAACAGGAAGATCCTGGCGGATAGTCAACGCAACTTTATCTTCTCCTTTCTCCTTTGGAGGAATGCCTTCGAACGTGACGCGTTTAAGTTCTTCATACTTCATGGGTTTGCTGGTTTGCAGCAGAAAACGCATTCGCTGTGTTTCCCCGGCGTCGACACGGACTACAGGTTGAGAAACGATTAAACGAATAGATTTATCGCTATCAGGTAAATCTACAATGTTTGTATAAAGCAATGCAGGTTGCGAATCCGTATTTTTAACATTCATACTGGCTTCGCCTTTTTGTGCATCGACTAATAAAACCGATGTTTCTGGAACCATACCGGTGGCACAACACTTTGTCGCTACAGCCAACAACGCAAGATATAGAATTTTCTTCATGACTTTCCACTCACATAAATAAATAAAAATCATACCGGCATTATTTTTATTATTCTTGCGGCAGAGAAAGCTATTTTAATGCAAAAAAAGCGTGACAATGGCTTTTAAATACTCTAACCATTGCCACGTTAATTAAGCGTTAAATTATTAGAGATATACCAGACTAATGGTTGCGTTACCATCCAGCGTAATTACGTCAGTCGTACCTAATACCGAGTTATCCTGCACTGCAGAGGTAACCAGCAACGGCACGCTAAGCTGTTTGAAGGCTTTTGGCTGCGTGGTACCGGCTGTTGCTACGGTATTCGCTTTTTGGTAGCCCGTGCAGCCATTAAGCGAGCAGAGGTAACCCAGGCCTGGCGCAACTTTCTCCCAGGAACGCTGACCTTCAGTGATGCTCCCTGTTACCAGGGTGTCAACATTCGCGCCATCCGCTGTGACCGCTTCAGTATTGATGGCAACGGTGTAAGCACCAATGCTCACGCCAGCGGTGGTTTTACCCAGACCAAAGGCACCAGCGGTGTTGCTGAAGTCTGATTTATCCGTACCGCTACCTGCGATAAACGCGGTTGAAGACAGGTTAACGCGACTGTCCAGGCGGTTATCGGTGGAGGTAAAAGCAACGCTCATGTTGCTTTCGCAACTGATATTTAGCGTGATGCTTTTCTGCCCCAATTGTACCAGCTTGTTTGTCGCACCGGTCGGTGCAATATTTTGGTTCAGTACCGTTCCATAATCTACAACGCCGCCATCAGGCAGGGTCGGCGTACATGCAGCCGGGTTAATCGTACCGACAACTTTCAGCGTAACATCGTTAGCGGCCTGGGCAGCAAAAGCGGATAAACCGAAGGCTACGGCGACGGTTGCTGCGGAGAGTACTTTTTTAAATTCCATTATTTTCATTTCCCGATTTATTTTCTACAGCATTTAGCAATAACGAATATCAAAGATAAACAAGGCTCAGCGTGGCATTACCGTCAAGCGTGATAGTATCGCCTGTACCCAATACAGTGTTGTCCTGAAGCGCAGTCGTAATGCGTAACGGCATATTCATAACTTTAAAAGCTTTTGGTGTGGTGGTTCCCGATGCAGCAGCCGTAAAGACACGTGTCTGGCCTGTGCCACTGTTAACTGGTGCAAAAGCACCCGTACTGGATTTTACCCAGGTATAATTTGATGTATCGGTACCTGTGGCTGCAATGAGATCAGCGACAACACCATCTGTTGTTGTATTAACGGGATCTGCTGCAATGACATAGGAGCCAATATTCACACCCGCACTCGTTTTACCCAAGCCATAGGCGTTTCCTGAAGCGTTAGCATTTACATTATCGAAAAACCCATTTTCAATATAAGCGGCGCTCCCCAGGCCCACACGAGTATCATGGCGGTTATCCGTAGAAGTCACCCCAACGCTGGTATCGCTGTCACAGGTAATAGTGAGAGTAATACTTTTAGCCCCCAACTGAACCAGTGTATTCGCCGTGCCAGTTGGATTGATGGTAGAAGCTGGCATTGTGCCATAATCTACCACTCCACCGTTTGGCAGTGAGGGTACGCAGGAACCAGGAACGATATTACCAATAACTTTCAACGTCACATCATTAGCAGCGTGTGCATTTGACATGGCGAGGGCTGCACAAATAGCAGCAGATGAAAATAATTTTTTAAAAGTGATATTCATAATTTGTCCTTAAAAGAAAATCCGTTTTTGTTAACGCACATATATATTTTCACAGGGTGATATCGGATACAATCAAATTAAAATAAAACATTATTGAAGATAAATTTAACTGTCCTACAGAAAATAACCCAACAAGATTAATCCCATGCCAATTAATAGACCGATATCTTTTGCAAAGACACAAGTTTTTTAGAGAGTAATTTTATGCAGAAAATAAAAAAACCTGCACAGTTGTGCAGGTTCGGAAAAATATTGTGCTTTATGAAGTTTATTTGACGACACGGAGTGCCGGACGACCACCGCGCGGAGGCGGATCGTCATCAGGGTCATTGTCGTCGTGATGGTCGGGTTTATCGCCATCAATCACAGACATTACCGTGTCGCTTTCACGTTCATCGGATGTCCCATCATCGTTCAGGCTGGCGACCTCTTCATCATAAGCCGCTTCCGGTTCGAACATGGTACCTGCACCGTTTTCACGGGCGTAGATAGCCAGAACCGCAGCCAGCGGAACGGAAACCTGACGCGGCACGCCGCCGAAACGCGCATTAAAGCGCACTTCGTCGTTCGCCAGTTCCAGGTTACCCACTGCACGTGGCGCAATATTCAGTACAATCTGTCCGTCGCGTGCGTATTCCATTGGAACCTGCACGCCCGGCAACGTCACATCCACAACCAGGTGCGGCGTGAGCTGGTTATCCAGCAGCCATTCATAGAAGGCGCGCAGCAGATACGGACGGCGTGGTGAAAGTTGTGACATTTCCACAGTCATTAGCCTCGGCCGAGACGCATTTCGCGCTCCGGTTCAGTTAAGGATGCCAGGAAAGAGTCGCGTTCGAATACGCGAGTCATGTAGCCTTTCAGCTCTTTCGCGCCAGGACCGCTGAATTCTACGCCCAGGGTTGGCAGGCGCCACAGCAGCGGTGCCAGGTAGCAATCTACCAGGCTGAACTCATCGCTCAGGAAGAAAGGTTTTTGACCAAATACCGGCGCAATCGCCAGCAGCTCTTCACGCAGCTGTTTACGCGCAGCATCCGCTTCTGAAGAGGAACCGTTAACGATAACGTTCATCAGCGAGTACCAGTCTTTCTCGATACGCTGCATGTACAGGCGGCTTTCACCACGCGCAACAGGGTAAACAGGCATCAGCGGCGGATGCGGGAAACGCTCATCCAGGTATTCCATAATGATACGGGATTCCCACAGGGTCAGCTCACGATCCACCAGCGTCGGTACGCTTTGGCTCGGGTTGAGATCGATCAGATCCTGAGGCGGGTTATCCTTTTCCACATGCTCGATCTCAAAACTGACACCCTTCTCGGCCAGCACGATACGAACCTGATGGCTATAAATGTCAGTAGGACCAGAAAACAGCGTCATTACCGAACGTTTGTTGGCAGCGACAGCCATGAAAACCTCCAGGTATATTCAGAATTTTTACTGCTACCAGCCCAACGGGGCCAGCCAGATGATGTATCGCCCATCCCAGAGAAAACACATTGTTCAAGAATCGAACAAAAATCGAGTATTCACCGATATTTGGGCATAAAATTGGATGATAGTTTACCAGATTTTGATGGCTTTGTGGTGAGGGGATGCCGGAAATGTGGAAAAAGAGAAGATATATGAAATGTTACTGTGGATAACCTGCGCATTATCCATAAAAAAACCCGCCGAAGCGGGTTTTTCGCCAATCGTTCTGCGTAAGCAGAATAGATTAACGTTTGGAGAACTGTGGACGACGACGTGCTTTACGCAGACCCACTTTCTTACGTTCAACCTGACGAGCGTCACGAGTAACGAAGCCAGCTTTACGCAGTTCAGAACGCAGGGATTCGTCGTACTCCATCAGCGCGCGGGTGATACCGTGACGGATCGCACCTGCCTGACCGGAGATACCACCACCTTTAACGGTGATGTACAGATCCAGTTTTTCTACCATATCAACCAGTTCCAGCGGCTGGCGAACTACCATGCGGGCAGTTTCGCGACCGAAGTATTGTTCCAGAGAACGCTGGTTAATTACGATTTTACCACTGCCCGGTTTAATGAAAACGCGAGCTGCGGAACTTTTGCGGCGACCAGTGCCGTAGTATTGATTTTCAGCCATTGCCTATAATCCCGATTAGATGTCAAGAACTTGCGGTTGCTGTGCCGCGTGGTTGTGCTCGTTGCCTGCGTAAACTTTCAGTTTACGGAACATAGCACGACCCAGCGGGCCTTTTGGCAGCATGCCTTTAACCGCGATTTCAATCACACGCTCAGGACGGCGGGCAATCATCTCTTCAAAGGTCGCTTCTTTGATACCACCGATGTGGCCGGTGTGGTGGTAGTACATTTTGTCAGTACGCTTGTTGCCGGTAACAGCAACTTTGTCAGCGTTCAGAACGATGATGTAATCACCGGTATCAACGTGCGGAGTATATTCCGCTTTATGCTTACCGCGCAGGCGACGAGCCAGTTCAGTAGCCAGACGGCCCAGAGTTTTACCGGTCGCGTCAACAACATACCAGTCGCGCTGTACGGTTTCTGGTTTAGCTGTAAAAGTTTTCATTAAAAGCTTACCCAAATAATAAGTTACACGTTGGTGAACACCCAAACGTTTAGTCAGTTGAGGTTCACACGACAAAGTCCGGCAAACCTACCCCTTCGAATAGCACATGCCGACACATAGAAAGTTTCGGGAAAAAAACCTTCTCGTAACGTGGGGTCGCAAGATTATAGAGAAGTTGAGGTCAAAGATCGACCCTTAAATGTGATTTGGGATGGGTTTTTCGGGGCTACGTATTGTGCGGTCTGGTGCCCTCACCCCCAGCCCCTCTCCCACAGGGAGAGGGTAGCGTTTGTTAAGGCCTGGTGCCCTCACCCACAGCCCCTCTCCCACGGGGCTGAGGGTTCCCCACAAATTAATGCGAGCACTGAGCAATCCCCTCGCCCCTCCGGGGAGAGGGTTAGGGTGAGGGGAACATACGGCGGTGGTGGTCATTCCGTTCACTTTATGTTCCTTGCTACTCTGTAACGACATGACCGGTGAACGTGCCAGGGTGGCTCAGTCGCCACCACCCTGGCGACCCGGGCTCCCGGCGGTAAATCGCCGCTTCGCGGTGCCCTCGGCTTATTCCTTCCGGCTTATCGGGTACGGGCGGAGGCAACGTCCCTGTAAAGCCGCCCTCTCGGCGCATCCCTGCGCCTCGCCCCGGCCGGAAGGCAAACGCCTCAGCGATTTACAGCCGGACCAGGGCATCGCTGACAGCCCTCAGTCATTTAGAAAGCAACTTTATTGCTTCTGCATAAAAAAATTACTGGGGATCCCTCAGCCCACGGGGAGAGGGTAGCATTTATGGCATATGCTCACGCTTGAGGTACTCTTCGCTCTGCATCTCTTGCAGGCGCGACAGGCAGCGCTGGAACTCAAACTTCAGGCGCTCGCCCTGATAGATCTCATATAAAGGCACCTCGGCACTGACTACCAGCTTGACGTGGCGCTCATAAAACTCGTCCACCAGCGCGATGAAGCGGCGCGCTTCGCTCTCCATGAGAGGGGTCATGACGGGCACATCCCATAACATAACGGTATGGAACAGTCGCGAAAGCGCAATGTAGTCATGCTGACTGCGGGCGTCCACGCAGAGCGTTGCAAACGAGACGGCCAGCGTCTGGTTCTCTACGCCAAGCGTCGGCAACGGACGATGATTAATCTCCAGCGCTGGCGCGTTATCCTGCGGCGCCCCTGCCAGCGCCAGCCAGAGTTTATCCATCTCGCGGGATGTGTCGGCATTCAGCGGTGAAAGCCACAGGTGCGCCTGCGTCAGCGTGCGCAAACGATAGTCGACGCCAGCGTCGACATTCATGATGTCGCAGTACTGCTTAATGGCATCTATGGCTGGCAGGAAACGCGCCCGCTGGAGACCGTTGCGATAAAGCTCATCCGGCGGGATATTTGAGGTCGCCACCAGGGTGATCCCACGCGCAAACAGCGCTTTCATCAGCCCCCCCAGCAGCATCGCGTCCGTAATATCGGAAACAAAGAATTCGTCGAAGCAGAGTACGTCCGTTTCCGCCTTGAAGCGGTCCGCCACGATTTCCAGCGGGTCGGTTTCGCCCTGGAGCGCCGTCAACTCCTCATGAACCCGCAGCATAAAACGGTGAAAGTGCAGACGCTGCTTACGCGTGCCGGGCAGGCTCTGGTAGAACATGTCCATCAGCCAGGTCTTACCCCGCCCAACGCCGCCCCACATATATAAGCCACGAACCGGTGCGTTTACCGTGGGCTCTTTTTTGCCCAGTAAACGGCCGAATGCCGCCTTCAGCCCACTGCTCTGCACCGCATCGGCGGGTTTCGCCAGAAGCTCCTGGTAAATCGTGTCCAGGCGGTTTACCGCTTCACGCTGGACATCATCCGGCTGGTGTGTGCCCTCACTCAGGGCGAGTTGGTAACGCGACGATGGGGACAGGTTTTGCATGATGTTATTGTTATTCCTTTAGTTAAACCTCATCAGCGGCCGTGGCTGATGAAAAAAAGGCCGTTCTACACTACGCGATGATACGTCAGGATTCCACTTCTGCGGAAATAGCGGTTATAGTGGCATAATCAGGCACAGGCAGGAGCCGAGCCAACACCCTACGGAACAACAAGACAACGGGAGAAGTTCATGACCTGGGAATATGCGCTAATCGGTTTAGTCGTCGGCATCATCATTGGTGCTGTGGCCATGCGTTTCGGTAACCGCAAATTGCGTCAGCAGCAGTCACTGCAATACGAACTGGAAAAGAACAAAGCCGAACTGGAAGAATACCGCGAAGAGCTGGTCAGCCACTTTGCCCGTAGCGCTGAGCTGCTGGACAACATGGCGACAGATTATCGCCAGCTCTACCAGCACATGGCGAAAAGCTCCAGCAGCCTGCTGCCGGAAATGACCGCGGAGAGCAACCCCTTCCGCAATCGTCTGGCGGACTCTGAAGCCGGTAACGATCAGGCACCGGTTCAGATGCCACGCGACTATTCAGACGGCGCGTCCGGCCTGCTGCGCGGTGGCGTAAAACGCGATTAATCGCACAACCTGAATAAATTTTACGGGCGCACCTTATGCGCCCGTCCTTTCTTCCCGTCCCCAGCTATTATTTAGTCAAACACCTCATTGTTCAGCGGTTGAAAATTCAATAACATCAAGATGTTTTTGGGGCCGTTCTTTTTCATTCCAGGATACGAGAGTCAGCATCGATGAAGAAAAAAAACCAGCTGTTGAGCGCCTTAGCGTTAAGTGTCGGGTTATCTCTCTCGGCGTCCTTCCCCGCCAGTGCGGCACTACCTTCGCAGGTGCCAGGACAAGAAGCCATTCCCAGCCTTGCGCCGATGCTTGAAAAAGTCCTGCCTGCGGTAGTCAGCGTTCAGGTGGAAGGGACGGCACGCCAAAGCCAGCGTATTCCCGAAGAGCTGAAGAAATATTTTGGCGAAGAGGCGCCGGATCAGCAGGCTCAGCCGTTTGAAGGCCTTGGTTCGGGCGTGATTATCGACGCGGCCAAAGGCTATATCCTGACCAATAACCACGTGATCAGCCAGGCTGATAAAATCAGCGTTCAGCTGAACGATGGCCGGGAGTTTGACGCCAAACTGATCGGCGGTGACGATCAGAGTGATATCGCCCTGCTACAGGTGCAAAACCCCAGCAACCTGACCCAGATCGCCATCGCCGATTCCGATAAGCTGCGCGTGGGTGATTTTGCCGTCGCGGTCGGTAATCCGTTCGGTTTAGGGCAGACCGCCACCTCCGGGATTGTCTCTGCCCTGGGGCGCAGCGGCCTGAATCTCGAAGGGCTGGAAAATTTCATCCAGACCGATGCCTCCATCAACCGGGGCAACTCCGGCGGTGCGCTGCTTAACCTGAACGGCGAACTGATCGGCATCAATACCGCTATCCTCGCACCGGGCGGCGGTAGCATCGGGATTGGTTTTGCCATTCCGAGTAACATGGCTAAAACCCTGTCTCAACAGCTGATACAGTTTGGCGAGGTTAAGCGCGGGCTGCTGGGCATTAAAGGCATGGAGATGAGCGCCGATATCGCCAAAGCCTTTAAGCTCAACGTCCAGCGCGGGGCGTTTGTCAGCGAAGTGCTGCCCAACTCAGGCTCTGCGAAAGCGGGCGTGAAATCCGGTGACGTTATTGTCAGCCTGAACGATAAACCGCTGAGCAGCTTCGCTGAATTACGTTCGCGTATTGCCACCACGGAGCCTGGCGCTAAAGTGAAGCTGGGCCTGATCCGCGAGGGCAAACCGCTGACCGTGGAAGTGACACTGGACAAGAGCACTTCCTCTTCCGCCAGTGCAGAACAGATCTCCCCGGCGCTACAGGGCGCAACGCTGAGCGACGGTCAGCTTAAAGACGGCACGAAAGGCATTTCTGTCACTGCCGTTGAGAAAAGCAGTCCAGCCGCGCAGGCAGGTTTACATCAGGACGACGTGATCGTGGGCGTGAACCGCACTCGCGTGCAGTCTATTGCCGAAATGCGTAAGGTGCTGGAGAGTAAACCGGCGGTCATTGCCCTGCAAATTATCCGTGGCAACGACACCCTCTACATTTTACTGCGTTAACCATTTGCGACTCCGGGCATCGCCGCTGCGTGTGATGTCCGGATAACTCATGTTATGCTGCAAACCGTTCCTTTTTTAACGACACACGCATCATGCTTTTAAAGCTCTTTCGTTCAATTGTCATTGGTTTGATCGTTGCCGGTCTGCTGCTGGTGGCTATGCCATCTTTACGCCAGTTCAACAAACTGTCGGCTCCTCAGTTCGACAGCACGGATGAAACGCCTGCAACGTACAATCAGGCGGTACGCCGTGCCGCCCCCGCCGTGGTTAACGTCTATAACCGCGGGCTTAACAGTTCCGCTCATAACCAGCTGGAGATCCGCACGCTCGGTTCCGGTGTGATCATGGATGACCGGGGTTACATCATCACCAATAAACACGTGATCAACGATGCCGACCAGATTATCGTCGCCTTGCAGGATGGCCGCGTGTTTGAAGCCCTGCTGGTGGGGTCGGACAGCCTGACAGATCTGGCGGTGCTGAAGATCAACGCCACGGGCGGTCTGCCGACTATCCCGATTAATCGCAAACGAACGCCGCACATCGGCGATGTGGTGCTGGCGATCGGTAACCCGTACAACCTGGGCCAGACCATCACTCAGGGGATCATCAGCGCGACAGGTCGAATTGGACTGAACCCGTCAGGGCGGCAGAACTTCCTGCAAACCGATGCCTCGATCAACCACGGTAACTCCGGCGGTGCGCTGGTGAACTCTCTGGGCGAACTGATGGGCATTAATACCCTCTCCTTCGACAAGAGCAACGATGGTGAAACACCGGAAGGGATTGGCTTTGCCATTCCGTTCCAGCTGGCGACCAAGATCATGGACAAGCTGATCCGCGATGGCCGCGTGATCCGTGGCTACATCGGTATTGGCGGGCGTGAAATCGCGCCGATGCATACACAGGGCGGTGGTATCGATCAGATCCAGGGGATTGTGGTCAACGAAGTGGCACCTGGCGGCCCGGCGGCCAATGCAGGTATCCAGGTGAACGACGTTATTCTTTCCGTCAACGGCACGCCGGCGGTCTCTGCGCTGGAAACGATGGACCAGGTGGCGGAAATTCGACCGGGCTCTATCATCCCCGTAGAAGTCATGCGTAATGACAAGAAGCTCACGATTCAGGTCACCATCCAGGAATACCCGGCCACTAACTGACGGGCATAAAAAAACGGAGCTTAGCGCTCCGTTTTTTTTACCGGGACAAGATCACTTGTTAACGAACTCTTCGCCCAGCGTGATGTCTTTCTTCAGCGTATCCAGCATGCCTTCCATCGCGTTTTGCTCAAACGCGCTCAGCGTGCCGATAGACTTACGCTCTTCAACGCCGTTTTTACCCAGCAGCAGCGGCTGAGAGAAGAAGCGCGCGTGTTCACCGTCGCCTTCTACGTAAGCGCATTCAACCACGTTTTTCTCGCCCTGCAGCGCGCGAACCAGAGACAGGCCGAAACGCGCCGCCGCCTGGCCCATAGACAGGGTTGCAGAACCGCCACCCGCCTTCGCTTCCACCACTTCGGTGCCTGCATTCTGAATACGTTTGGTCAGGTCAGCCACTTCCTGCTCGGTGAAGCTCACGCCCGGGATCTGCGACAGCAGAGGCAGGATGGTCACGCCAGAGTGTCCGCCGATAACCGGCACTTCCACTTCCGTTGGCTGCTTGCCTTTCAGCTCAGCCACGAAGGTATTGGAACGGATGATATCCAGCGTAGTTACGCCGAACAGTTTGTTCTTGTCGTAAACGCCCGCTTTCTTCAGCACTTCTGCTGCGATGGCAACGGTGGTGTTCACCGGGTTGGTGATGATACCGATGCACGCTTTCGGGCAGGTTTCAGCGATCTGCTGAACCAGGTTTTTCACGATGCCCGCGTTGACGTTGAACAGGTCTGAACGATCCATACCCGGTTTACGTGCAACACCCGCGGAGATCAGCACCACATCGGCATTCTGCAACGCAGGACGCGCATCTTCACCGGAGAAGCCTTTGATTTTCACAGCTGTCGGGATGTGGCTCAGGTCAACCGCCACACCTGGGGTTACCGGAGCAATATCGTACAGGGAGAGTTCTGAGCCTGAAGGCAGTTGGGTTTTCAGTAGTAGGGCAAGCGCCTGGCCGATACCACCAGCAGCGCCGAGGACTGCGACTTTCATCCTAAACTCCTTATTATGGTTAACTTAAGTATCTGTAACTCCGTTGCGGCGACCATAATTCAGCACGTCATTAATTACAATTTTCATCGCTAAAGAATTTGAGGTCGCACGTCTTTGACCTTCACCCGAATGCTATCAGGCTGTGGGCAACAACGAATTAAGAGGGGGTTACAATACACCCTGCCACGCCACCAAAACAACATCATTTTGATAACATTTAATTTACTTTTAAGCTTATTTGCGCGGCGTGACCCAGGCATGTTTTCTGATAACGAAATCTGATAAAATCTCTCCCTTTCATAACATTATTTCAGCCTGGTGCCAGGTAGATAATTTGCATAAAAATTCATCCACATGCATAATAATGTTGTTTCTATCGTCATATTCCGGGTGACTTATGCGAAGCTCGTCTAAGCAAGAAGAATTAGTTAAAGCGTTTAAAGCGCTACTCAAAGAAGAGAAATTCAGTTCTCAGGGAGAAATTGTTCAGGCGTTGCAGGAGCAAGGCTTCGACAACATCAACCAGTCGAAGGTCTCCCGCATGTTAACCAAGTTTGGTGCAGTGCGTACGCGCAACGCCAAAATGGAGATGGTTTATTGCCTGCCTGCTGAACTTGGCGTGCCAACGACCTCCAGCCCGCTGAAAAACCTGGTTCTGGACATCGACTATAACGATGCCGTGGTCGTGATCCACACCAGCCCGGGTGCAGCCCAGCTGATTGCCCGCCTGCTGGACTCGCTGGGTAAAGCAGAGGGGATCCTCGGGACCATCGCCGGTGATGACACCATTTTTACGACCCCGGCAAATGGTTTCTCGGTGAAAGACCTCTACGAAGCGATTCTGGTCCTGTTCGAACAGGAGCTGTAATCTTCTGCCCCGTAGCGCCTGGCTGCGGGGATCATTCTGCGGCCGCCTCGTTTTACCCTGTTTTTCTCTGCCTGCTGCTTTTGCAAATAGTGCTTTTTACCGCCTGTTAACATTCATTCAGTGAATGATCTGCCTTAAAATCGCACTAAAAATCAAAGCCACCTATCCAATTGATTTAAATAAGAAAAAATCATAACACCTGCAGAGTAACGCCCTTTTTTATTCATTCCCGTTATAAAAAATGATGTTTTTAACACGTAATAACAGGCGAAACCATTAGTCTGGTATTAATTTTTTGCGTGATTAGTGTATACTTGATTTTGTGATGAGGGTCACAGAACAAAGACCCCAGTAAAATAATTGACGAGGTAAATAATCATGAAAATTAAAACCACTGTAGCTGCCCTGAGCGTACTGTCAGTCCTGTCATTCGGTGCGTTTGCAGCCGACACTATTAACGCCGAACAGGCACAATCCCGTCAGGCTATCGGGACCGTTTCTGTTGGTGCCATCGGTACTTCTCCGATGGACATGCACGAAATGCTGAACAAAAAAGCGGAAGAACAGGGTGCGTCATCTTATCGCATCATCGAAGCGCGCAGTGGCGACCACTGGCACGCTACCGCAGAACTGTACAAATAAACCCTCGTCGTATCTCATCATACGACTTGCCCCTGACCTCCCGGTCAGGGGCTTTTTTATCACTGGCGCACGTTGAAACGCAGTTGCCCTTCCAGCTCCTCCTCCGCTTCATCAAACAATAAAATCAATGCGCCAAAGCGTCTGCGCAGTTTTTCAGGCAGATGGGTAAATTCGATCTCCAGCGGTAACGGCAGCCTGTCGCCGGTAACCACATCCCACAGCATATCAAGATTGTTTACGCTGCCCCGCTCCAGGTCGAACGCCCGGATAAACTCGCGGTAGAAGTCTTCCTGACTATCAATTTCGTCAAAATCAAAGGTATAAATTTTCATTGCCAGCCACCCGGTACAGGCGGGCGGCAGATGCCGCCCTGTCTATTATAAGCCCCCGATATGCAGGGTTTTAACTTCCAGAAACTCCTCCAGCCCCAGCACGGACCCCTCGCGTCCCAGCCCGGACTCTTTTACGCCCCCAAACGGACCCAGCTCGGTCGAGACCGCACATTCATTAATTCCGATCATGCCGCTCTCAATGGCCTGTGAGACGCGGAACACGCGCGAGAGATTCTGGGTATAAAAGTAGGCCGCCAGCCCGTAAGGCGTATTGTTAGCGCGCATAACCACTTCGTCTTCCGACGTGAAGCGGAAGCAGGCGGCAACGGGACCAAAGGTCTCTTCTTCTGCCAGCTTCATGCCTTCATGGCAGTCACCGAGTACGGATGGCATCCAGAAGTTGCCGCCAAGTTCGTGCGGTTTACCCCCAGCCAGCACCGTGGCCCCCTTCGCTACCGCATCTTCGACGTGCTCACGGACTTTCTCGACAGCCGAAGGCTCAATCAGCGGGCCGACAACGACGCCCTCGTCCAGACCGTTACCCACCTTCAGCGCCTTCACCGCATCGGCAAGCTGATTGACAAACTTGTCATAGACCGTCTCCTGAATATAGAAACGGTTTACGCTGACGCAGACCTGCCCGGCGTTACGGAATTTATTGGCGATGGCGCCTTTGACGGCGGCCTCAATATCCGCGTCCTCGAAAACGATATACGGCGCATTGCCGCCCAGCTCCATCGATACCTTTTTCATGGTCTCAGCGGAATTGCGAACCAGCGTTTTCCCGACGGCGGTTGACCCCGTAAACGAGATTTTGCGCACGTCATGGCTGGCCATAATGGCGTCGCTAATTTCTGAGGTGCTCCCCGCGACCGCATTCAGCACACCATCCGGCACACCGGCCTGCTTCGCCAGCGTCAGCAGCGCAAAGGCGCTCAGCGGCGTGTTGTTTGCAGGCTTGATGACGCCGGTACATCCTGCTGCCAGCGCCGGGCCGAGCTTACGGGTGAGCATAGCCATCGGGAAATTCCATGGCGTGATAGCAGCAACCACCCCAACAGGTTCACGAGTGGCCAGAATACGGGAGCCGGGTTTAACCGGAGGAATGATTTCACCGTTAGCGCGCTTGGCCTGCTCCGCAAACCACTGAATAAAGCTGGCAGCGTAGTCCACCTCGCCCTCAGCCTCTTTCAGCGGCTTGCCCTGCTCGGTGGTCATCAGCCGCCCGAGCCAGCTTTTGTTCTCGATAATCAGTTCATACCAGCGATAGAGGATCGTGGAACGCTCTTTTGCCGTTTTTGCGCGCCATGCGGGAAAGGCTTTCGTCGCGGCCGCAATGGCCTCTTCGGTTTCGGCTTTCCCTGCTTTCGCCACTTTCGCAACCACCTCGCCCGTGGCCGGGTTTAGCACATCAAACGTGGTGTCGAGTGTTTTCCAGATACCGTTAACCAGATACCCGGTCTGAAAAAGAATACTGTCCTGAAGAGCCTGGGTTGTCATGTGTCCTCCCTTCCTGAATGTTTGAACCTGCAAGAATAAGTATAGCCACAAAAAAACCGACGCTTTTGGCGTCGGTTTTCTCTTCGTTAGCTGTCTGTCAGCGCATTCTGGTAGCGGTGCAGCATAAACACCAGCCGCTCTACCGGCTCGGTAACCTGCGGCGGGGCTTCCCAGACTCGCAGTTTCTCCTGGTAGATATCCAGCTCCTCCAGCAGTTGCTTAAAGTAGCGGCGACGTTTGTCATCACTGGATGCCGATATCACATGGTCCGCCGTTCGCCGTAGCTGGCGGTGGAAAGCGGACAAATCGTCGTTGATCGGCACTGGCGCGTTCCGCAGACGCTGGTGCGCGATAATCATGGTTAACGCCAGACGGAAGCGAGCGACATCGCCCGGGAATTTATTCAACAGCAGGAACAGTTGCTGGTAAAGGGCCGGAAGGTGGTTCTGCTTGCGCCGCGCGGTGTTGGTGGTCAAGGACGATACGGCGGCCGACACAAACTGATTGAGCAGCACGCGCCCTGTCCGCGCCTGAGAGTTATCCCGCACCAGCAGGATCACCATCATCGCCAGGAAACAGCCCACCAGCTGGCCTAATGCGCTATCCAGGAACTGGCTGAAATGGAAGGTCATCGGGTTATCCAGCACGAGGATGTTAATCGTACTCGCCAGCGCACCTAACGATCCCAGACGGCGTTTTTGTACCTCAATCCCGATAAAGAACGCCATCACCGCCAGGCTGATACAGAGCAAAAGCATGCTTTGCTGCGTCGAGGGGATGATTACCAGGAAGTAGAGCGCGCCAATGGGTAACGCCGCAATGGTGCCGTACAGAAAATCAATAGCGACCATGCGCGGGTTGGGCAGACGCATCGCCAGCGCGGTAACGACGGCAATCATCACCATCGCGCCGCTGCCGGACGTCCAGCCGGTCCACAGCCAGAACAGCGTGCCGAGTATACAGGCCAGGGTGGTACGCCAGAAGTTAACCATCGCATGATGACGCTCGGCGGATTCCGGTTTGATCACCACTTCACCCTGTAACACCTCTTCTTCCGCCGCACTGATTTTGGTGTTGCTAATCACGCCGCGTTTCAGAAGCAGGTAGCGCGTTGCGGCGCCAACCCAGGTATAAATGGTGACTGGCGTATCCCGTTCGCCCGTCCAGGCAATCACACGACGCATGCGTTTAAGCTGTCGATGCACGTCCTGCACTGTCTCCACAGGCTCATCAAACAGTTCGCGGAAGGTATCCGTTACCACTTCGGGGCGAGTGTTCTGAATCAGGTAGGTTTCACACGCCTGGGTGATCAGCGTTAACGAGACGGTATTGATCGCTTTTAGACGACGATTGGCACGCTCCCAGCGGGAAGACTCCATATTGAGATTACTGCGCATCCCTTCCAGCGCCTGCGTGCGGCGCACCAGCGCGCTCCAGGCCTTGTCGACCTCTTCGCTGTCGCCGTGTTTAATGCACAGCTGCATAAGCTGGTACTGGGCAACAATCAGCGCGTCCAGCTCACGATCGACTTCCTGCTTGATGGATCGCGGAGAGAAAAGCAGATCGGCGACAATCGCGCAGACGATACCAATGACAATCTCGCTGCAACGTTCCACGGCGAACTGCGGAGCAAGCAGCGGTTCACTCTGAATGGTGATGATAATAATCAGCGCGGTATATCCCGCCAGGCCCCAGGCGTACGAGTTCTCCACCTTCACCAGCGAAGAGACCCAGGTGCAAAAACCCGCCCAGATACAGCATACAATCAGCATCAGCAGCGGCGTGCGGATCATCAGGATGATAATGGTCAGGGCGGCGATACAGCCGATAAAGGTACCGATAATACGCAGCATCCCGCGATAGCGAATTGCCCCGGAGTAAGGTTCGCCACCCGCCGCGAAGGCAGGACCGGCGGCGACGATCGCGGCGGTCAGAACAGCCCAGCGCGGCGTTTCAAGCTGGAAATGGAAGCCAACAAACAGCGCCAGCACAATGGCGCATGCCAGCTTCACGGCGAAGCGGATGTGCTGGCTGGCGATGGAAAAAATGCCCATAGCGATCAACCAAACTCGCGCAGGCGATGGGCGATTTGACGGAAGATAGAGTCCTGGCTGGCATCACGGTCTTTTTCACCGGTGATCACTACCGTCGCCGTGGTGCCTGCGGGCCAGAGGTTGCTCTGCTGCTCATCCAGACGAATGCGTACCGGTACGCGCTGCGCCAGACGAACCCACTCGAGGTTAGAATCGACGGTCGCCATCCCTTTTGAATCATTGGTACTGCTGGCGTTGGTCACCCCCGCGGCCACGCTGTCCACGGTTCCTTTCAGGACCCGGTTGCTGCCGAGCGGCGTGATTTCGGCGCGATAGCCCGGACGCACGCCTTCCAGCTTGGTCTCTTCCATATAGGCGAGGACGTAGAAAGAGTTCTGTTTCACCAGCGCCACGGCCGTAGAGCCGCGCGTGATAAACTCACCCGCATAGACGTTGAGGTTGGTTACCCAGCCATCGGACGGGGCGCGGATAACGGTACGTTCCAGATCGAGCTTCGCCAGATCGCGCGTCGCCTGCGCTTTTGCCAGCTGATGCAGCACGGTTTGCAGCACGTTATTGGACTGATCAATCTCTTCCCGGGACATGGCCTGGATGCCCAGCTTGTTACGACGTCCTGCTTCACGGCGTTTTTCAGCGGCCAGCGCGTTGTAATATGCTACGTCGGCTTCCGCTTCTTCCAGCGCTTTTTGATAGCGCGGCTGGTCGATAGTGAACAGTACCTGATCTTTTTTCACCAGCTGGTTATCGTGGACATTGACCGCCGTAATGAGACCGGCGACATCGGGCGCTATCGCGACCACCTCCGCGCTGAAACGCGCATCGCGCGTCCACGGGGATTCGGTGTAATAAACCCAGGCGCGAAAAATAGCGATGAACGCCAGGATGACCAGCGCCATAGTGATGGCAGTGCGGGAGATTTTTCTTGTTAGCGTTTTCACATCAACCTCAGACAAACATGCGCGATATTAAATAGAACAGGCAGCAATACAGCGCGGTATTAAACAATGCAGGATGCCAGACGAAATCATAAATCCCGGTAGGGACCAGCACCTTGCGCACCAGCCAGAAGATCGCCAGTGATAAAAGAAGCTCGAAAAATATCGGTGGGAACGACAGACCGAACACCACGATAACGGGAAACAGACTCATGTTGACCTTGATTAAAGAGATGCAGGTTACTGGATTATTAAGCTCACGCCGCCGCAGGAGAGCATGAATTGCCGGGCGAGAGTGGCGCAGCCGTTATGTAATTAATAATATATTAACGTAACTGTTATGCTGTTATCTATCATATGTGATCTAAATCACTTTTAAGCCAGAGTGAATAATGGAACGTCTAAAACGCATGTCCGTCTTTGCGAAAGTGGTTGAGCAAGGCTCTTTTACCGCCGCAGCACGTCAGCTACAAATGAGCGTCTCATCCATTAGCCAGACAGTGTCAAAACTGGAAGATGAGCTCCAGGTGAAGCTGCTCAACCGCAGCACCCGCAGCATTGGGCTGACGGAAGCGGGTAAAATTTACTATCAGGGCTGCCGTCGAATGCTGCATGAAGTGCAGGATGTTCACGAGCAGCTCTACGCCTTTAACAACACGCCTATCGGCACGCTGCGTATCGGGTGTTCTTCAACTATGGCACAAAATGTTCTCGCTGCCATGACGGCGGAAATGCTGAAAGAGTATCCCGGTTTAACCGTTAATCTGGTAACGGGTATTCCGGCACCGGATCTGATTGCCGATGGGTTAGACGTGGTGATCCGCGTTGGCGCATTGCAGGACTCGAGCCTGTTCTCGCGTCGACTGGGCAGCATGCCGATGGTGGTCTGCGCTTCGAAAAGCTATCTGGCACAGTATGGCGTACCGGAAAAACCTGCCGACCTGAGCAACCACTCGTGGCTGGAATACAGCGTTCGCCCAGATAACGAATTTGAACTGATCGCGCCAGAAGGGCTTTCCACCAAACTGCTGCCTGAAGGCCGCTTCGTGACCAACGATCCGATGACCATCTCACGCTGGCTGGTGGCCGGGGCCGGGATCGCCTACGTGCCGCTGATGTGGGTGATCAACGAGATCAACAGCGGCGAACTGGAGATCCTCTTCCCGCGCTACCAGTCGGATCCGCGCCCGGTGTACGCGCTCTATACCGAAAAGGACAAGCTGCCGCTGAAGGTGCAGGTCTGTATTAACTATCTGACGGACTATTTTGTGGAAGTGGCAGAGCTGTTTCAGGGGATGCGGGGAAGAAGGAAAGAGTAGGCCTCCCCCCTCACCCCGGCCCTCTCCCCAAAGGGGCGAGAGAGAAAAGACGGCACGGAGCAGTCCCCTCTCCCCGTTGGGGAGAGGGTTAGGGTGAGGGGAAAATGAAAAAATTACGCCGTGCCGCCCACCGTCAGGTTATCGACCTTCAGGGTTGGCTGGCCCACGCCTACCGGCAGGCTCTGACCCTCTTTGCCGCAAACGCCCACGCCGTTATCCAGCTTCAGATCGTTACCGACCATGGAGATCTGCTGCATTGCTTCAATCCCGGATCCGATCAGCGTCGCCCCTTTTACCGCTTTGGTCACTTTGCCCTTCTCAATCAGATACGCCTCTGAGGTAGAGAAGACAAATTTACCGGAGGTGATATCCACCTGGCCGCCGCCAAAGTTCGGCGCGAAGATCCCGTAATCAACGGATTCGATAATCTCCTGCGGCGTGGATTTACCCGGCAGCATGTAGGTGTTGGTCATGCGCGGCATCGGCAGGTGTGCGTAGGATTCGCGACGACCGTTACCCGTTGGCGCAACGCCCATCAGACGCGCGTTAAGCTTGTCCTGCATGTAACCTTTCAGTACGCCATTTTCGATCAGCACGTTGTACTGGCCCGGCGTGCCTTCATCGTCGATAGAAATCGAGCCGCGACGGTCGAGCATGGTGCCATCATCCACCACGGTACACAGTTCGGAGGAGACTAGCTGCCCCATCTGACCGCTGAATACGGACGTCCCGCGACGGTTGAAATCCCCCTCCAGGCCGTGACCGACCGCTTCGTGCAGCAACACGCCAGGCCAGCCTGCGCCCAGAACCACCGGCAGCGTACCGGCAGGTGCCGCCACGGCAGACAGGTTGACCAGCGCCATGCGCACGGCTTCTTTTGCCCACGCATCCGCGCGCGCTTCGCCGTCAACGTCGCCGAGGAACCAGTCGTAGCCAAAACGACCGCCGCCACCGCTTGAGCCGCGCTCGCGCTTGCCGTCGTCTTCCACCTGCACGCTGATAGAGAGGCGCACAAGAGGACGCACGTCGGCGGCCAGCGTACCGTCCGTCGCCGCCACCAGGATCAGTTCATAGACCCCGCTCAGACTGGCAGAGACTTCCTGCACGCGTTTATCCGCCGCGCGAGCCACTTTGTCCACGCGACGCAGGATGTCCAGCTTCTCTTCGCGGCTCATGCTTTGCAGTGGGTCGATGCTGGTATAAAGCGCAGCGTGCTGCACTTCACCCAGGGTTTTCACGCGACCGTCGCCGGTATCACGCACAATGGTTCGCGCCGCCTGCGCGCTCTGCTCCAGCGCGGCCAGGCTTATCTGGTCTGCATAAGCAAAACCGGTTTTTTCGCCGCTGACGGCGCGCACGCCGACGCCCTGGTCAATGTTATAAGAACCATCTTTAATGATGCTGTCTTCTAAAACCCAGGATTCGTGATAGCTCGACTGGAAATAGAGATCGCCGTAGTCGAGGCGGCGTTCGGTCAGTTGACCAAGAATGGAGAACAGGTCCTGATGGCTCAGGCCGTTCGCTGCGAGCAAATGTTCACTTACCAGGTTCAGACTCATCGTATTGCTACTCGTTCGTTGCCGCCAGTGGCGGTATAAAATCAATATTATTGAGAGTGAGGCAATTACCTGCCCACGTCAAATCATTGCTGTGCTTCTTTGCGCGGCTGGCGCAGCACTTCATTAATCTGCGGTTTATCGATTGGGCCCGTAATGCGGTAACGCAGAATCGAGACTTTGCTCCAGAGCGGCCCCAGCACTTTGCTGGCGGCAAATACCGCCGCGCCGATTATCGGATTGACCACAAAAGCGGTAGCGACACCCACTGTAGCGGAGATTTCCGGGGCAACAACCGCTTCCATATCCAGCTCCCGGCGCACGAGGTTCACTGATCCTTTCATGGCGATGTCCGCTTCCAGGCCGTCCAGCAGCGTATCATCGGTATGCATCACGCCGTCCTTGATCCAGGCCGTTCCGCGAATGGAGTCATAATAGAAACCGTCGTTGAAGGTATCGCTGAAATCGAAGCGCAGCTTGCGCAGCAGCGCGTCAAAGCTCAGCAGGCGCAGTATTTGCCCTGCATGACCGGTGCTAACATCGGCAATTTGTCCCTTACCAAAACGGGTTCTGAGGATACCGTTCAGCGAGGCAACGTCCGGCTGCCACGGTGCCGCGCGCCAGTGCAGATCGTAATTCACATCGAAGGACGATCCGCGAAGCGGCGTGCTGATCCCAAAGAAGTTAGCCGCGGAGTCCAGCTTGTTGCCTTTAATATCGCCCTTCAGCGAGGTGCGCTGTTCACCCGGTTTGTTCACCCACTCGCCAGCGGCGGTCATGCGGCCAAAGCCGGTATCCACCAGCCCACCAGAGAGGCTCAGCGTATTGCCCTGAATAGCAAAATCACCGTCGATACGGCCATATTTCTGTCCCCACAGCCAGCACTCCGCACAGCGCAGCTGGAGATCGGGCCAGTTGCTGAAATCCACGCGCGACGTTCCACTGCTGCTGAAAGGAGACGTACTTGTCGACTGTGTTTTAGACGCCGTAAAGGTCGGGTTGTAATAGAGATAACGGATAGCCGCCTGCCATGGCGCGTTATCGCGCATCGTCAACGAACCGTTAATTTCACGCCCCTGCGCCTCGACCTTTGAGCCGTTCACCGTCGGCCGGGAGACAATACTCAGGTTGTTCCACTGCTGCCCACCCAGCGTCAGCGCAGGCGTGCGCAAGGTAATGGACTGCGGGAACTGCGCCGTTTGGTCGACGTTTTGCCCGACACCTTTCTGAAACAGTGCCAGCCACTCTGCGCCATCCATCGGCGGGAGATTCAGTTCAATGCCCGCCTGCTCCGGCAGCGGCGGCGTGGTACGGCTGTCCGTCGTCCAGATCGCCCTGTCCAGCGTCAGCTTGCGGTTAAGCAGCCAGCGGCTGTTGAAGTGGTTTGTTCCGCCAGCGTTTCCGGTTAAATCAAAGCTGTTGAGGTTGCCCGCAACCTTTACGTTGACGGGCAGTGCTTCACCGCTTTTCTTGTTCAGCGGTGCGGGAAGCTGGCTACTGAGGTTTTTTAGATCGCCCGTAATGTCGACGTTATAGCGCGCACCAGCATGATAAGGCAGGTCGATGGCGACCTTGCCATTCCATGACACCGCGCCGTCCACCGCATTCTCAATCGGCTTCGGCAGAACATCCATGCGTGACGGCTGCCAGTTCGCGTCCATATTGACCGCCACCTGGTAGGCTTTATCGCCCTCGGTGGTGGAGAAATCGATATTGACGGGTTGATTGAACCAGGTCGCTTTCAGCGGCTTACTTTTCAGATTGCCGTTAACAAAGCTGAACTGACCGCTAAGGTTTTTCAGCGTGCTGTCCAGCGGCTTGATATAGAGGCTGTTATTGTTCAGACGAACGTCGCCTTTGGCGGTGGTCATTTCACCGTCGAGCGGGATATCCAGATGTAAGCGAGCATTCACATCACCATCTAACTGCAACTGCTGGAGAGTGGCCGCCAGGGAGTCATCCAGCGGCGTATCTTCAAAATACGGGCCAACCGCTTTACCCGGCCCCTTAATATCCGCATCAATCAGCAGTTTCTCTTTGGAGTAATCCGGGATGTTTGCCGTCAGGTTGTTTGCCGTTACGCCGCCCAGCGCAACGCTGTCCGTCTTCATCCACAAGCCGTCATTCAGGAAGTTGAGTTCGATATTCAGATTCTTCAGCGCGGGCCAGTCCGGCTGGAAGGCATAGGTGGCGTTGCGTAGCGGCACCAGAACCTGGAACTGGCCTTCGTTATGCTTATACGGGAACAGGTGCGGATTGCCGCCGTAGACCAGCGTGGCGTTGTCCGCCTGACCGCCCTGAATGGCGCCGCTGAGATAGTCTACCAGCGCTTTCCCCATCAGGTTTTCCGGGAAGTAGCGCCACGCCTGCGAACCGTCATCTGTGCTGATGCCTGCCAGAATGCCCAGCCACGGCTCATCGCCTTCAGGCTGTAGATAACGGAAATTACCGCGGGCATGTACCGCTTTGGCTTTTACATCAATATCGCGACCATCGAGCTGAAAACCTTTGTCATTCTTCAGCCAGTTAAGGGTGGCGTTTCCCTTTTCGATCTCCAGTGGCGCACGGAAGACCGTTTCGTACGGCATTTTTGCTTCCTGCATTTCTGCCGTCAGCCTGCCGTTTTCCACGCTTCCTTCCAGTTTACCGCTGAAGTGCTCGGCACCCGGCAGCAGCTTCCACTGTTTCCATGCGAGATTTTTCCATGCCGCCTGAAAACGCGTTTTTTCCGTGGCCTGGAGCGGAATATCCAGCGCCAGCCGGTTTATCTGCCCGCTCGGCTGCGTCGCCAGCCAGATTTCGCCCAGCTCCGGGGAGAGTTTTGCGGCCATTGAACGCAGCCCTTCGATCGCCGTCAGATCCAGGTTACTGGCGCGGATACGCAGCTCATCGCTGCGTTTACCGTTTATCCCGCCGACGTCCTGCTCCGGCATCCACGCCAGCGTCAGTGCGCCGCGCGGCCAGGGTTTGTTATCCATGGAGATGCGCGTATCCGGAATAGCGAACTGCCAGCCGCCTTTATCCTGCGTCACGTGTGCGGTGAGGTTATCGACGGAAAGCTGATGCTGATGGTTTTCCCCCTTCCAGCTCGCGCCCCCCTGCTTAAGCCAGATATCGCCGCTGGCGAACGCCCCGTTCGTCAGGGTCATCCAGCCTTCCAGGCTGAAGCGCGCGGTTTCCAGCTGCATGTTCTGCTGTAGCCACTCACCCAGCCACGGCTTCACGTCCACATCGTCCGCCTGTAGCCACACCCTGCCGTTGTTCAGCAGGCCATTGTCGTCGCGCAGATCCATCCGCACCTGCATAACGCCGTGCTGCCCGTTCAGGCTGGAGAGATTCACCTGCCCCTCGGCGCGGTGGCGATCTTTCCCGTTTAGCCAGGTCAGCTGTGGGATCGCCAGCTCAGCGCGCTGTCCGGAAAGGGTTATAAAGCTCACTTCGCTGTCGCGGAGATCGAAATGATCGAACTGACGCAGGAAGAGATCGCTGATACGGCTGGTTTCCAGCCCACGATCGCTGTCGCCGCTTTGCAGCGGCGTGTTGGTCATCAGCTGAAGTTGCCAGAAGGTGAGATCGCGAAACTGCCAGCGCAGATGCAGCAGGCTTTGCCAGACATCCAGCGCCAGGGTGACGCGTTTGATTTTAAGATGGCCGCCATCTTTCAGGCTGGCGCTGATATCCCGCGCATCAAGCGTCGGGCCAAAGTTCTGCCAGCTTGCCTCGATATGGCTCACGTCCACCGGCAGACCGGTGGCAGATTCGATTTTTGCCAGGATCTGCGGCCGCCAGCTGTCCAGATGCGGCAAGGCGAGACGCAGCCCGCTCACGAGCAACGCGACAATCACGACCAGCGTTGCCCCTGTAAGCAGTAAAATCCCCGGCAATCGCCTCACGCGTCTCTCCTTGTCAGCCTTAAATCTCGCAGCGAACTGCGTTTACATCATGACGACGTCAAACTGCTCCTGGTTATAGAGCGGCTCAATTTGCACTTTTACCTGTTTGCCGACAAAGATTTCCACTTCCGCCAGCGCGTGCGACTCTTCCCCTTTCAGGGCCTCTGCCACCGCAGGGGAAGCATAGACCAGAAAACGGTCTGAGTCGTAGGCATGATGGACACGGACAATCTCACGCATGATCTCGTAGCAGACCGTCTCCACCGTCTTTACCGTTCCGCGTCCATGGCAGGTTGGACACTCATTACACAGGACATGTTCCACGCTTTCGCGGGTCCGTTTCCGGGTCATTTCCACCAGACCGAGCTGCGAGAAGCCATTGATGCTGGTTTTCACGCGATCTTTACTCAGCGCCTGCTCCAGGGAGTGCAGCACGCGACGGCGGTGATCTTCATTATTCATATCGATAAAGTCGATGATGATAATACCGCCCAGATTACGCAGGCGAAGCTGGCGTGCGATGGCCTGCGTCGCTTCAATATTGGTATTAAAGATGGTGTCATCGAGGTTGCGATGGCCGACAAACGCGCCGGTGTTGATGTCGACGGTGGTCATCGCTTCGGTCTGATCAATAATCAGATAGCCACCCGATTTCAGCTCAACCTTACGCTCCAGCGCACGCTGGATTTCGTTTTCAACGTCATAGAGATCAAATATCGGCTGGCGTCCGGTGTAATGCTCCAGCAGCCCCGGCATTTCCGGGATGTACTCGGCGGTGAACTCCAGTAAGGCTTCGTACGTCAGACGCGAGTCCACGCGGATTCGGTCGAGCTGCGCATCGGCGAAATCACGCAATACGCGCTGAGCGAGCGCCAGCTCACCGTACAGCCGGTAGCGGGTCTGGTTGCGTTTTTTACGCTCCATCACTTTGGTCCAGACGCGCTTCAGATAGGCCGCATCCGAGGCCAGGTCTTCTTCGCTGATCCCTTCCGCTGCGGTACGGATAATAAACCCGCCCTGCTCGTCGCAGTAGGCGCTGACCACCTTTTTCAGGCGTTCACGCTCGCTTTCGCTCTCAATACGCTGTGACACGCCGACGTGCGACGCCCCCGGCATAAAGACCAGATAACGTGAAGGAAGGGTGATGTCGGTGGTCAGACGCGCGCCTTTGGTGCCCAGCGGATCTTTTACCACCTGCACCATCAGATCCTGGCCCTGACGCACCAGCTCAGAGATGTCGCGCACGGCAAACTGTTTTTGCTCTTCGCCTGCCACGCATTCGGTATGCGGCATGATGTCGGAGGCGTGTAAAAACGCCGCTTTATCGAGCCCAATATCTACAAAAGCCGCCTGCATACCCGGCAGTACACGACTGACACGACCTTTGTAGATATTGCCTACGATTCCGCGCCGCGCTTCACGCTCAATATGAATTTCCTGAAGAATGCCACCATCAATGTAGGCCACACGGGTTTCCGATGGCGTTACGTTTACCAACAATTCAGCCGTCATAATTATCCCTTCCCTCACGCAGTGAGTTAAAATTGCTCAGCAACTCATACGTTTCCACCAGCGGTAAGCCGACTACGGCGTGATAGCTGCCATTTATCTTCCTGACAAAACAGCCACCCAACCCTTGAATACCGTATGCACCTGCTTTATCCATAGGTTCACCGCTGGCGACATAGCCGGCGATCTCCTCGTCGGTGAGGACTCTGAACGTCACTTCCGTTACCACAAGGCAATCCAGAACGTACTGGCTGTCTGCCAGCGCTACCGCCGTCATCACCTGATGGGTTTGTCCGGACATGTTACGCAGCATCCGCGCAGCATGGTCTGCGTCGCGGGGTTTCTCAAGCACCTCACCATTGAGAATGACGATGGTATCGGCCCCCAGCACCGGTAAGTCACGCGGCACGCATGCAACGCCCGCCTGCGCTTTTTCACGCGCCAGACGGGAGACATACTGCTGAGCGCTTTCGCCCTCAGCACGTTTTTCTTCGATACCGGTAACGATGCGTTCGAAGGATACACCCAACTGCGCGAGCAGTTCCTGGCGACGCGGAGAACCGGAGGCAAGATACAAAGACGTCATAGAAACCTTTTATTGCACGGCAAACTGCTGGCGAATTTTACGCATCAGCAGGAACAGCCACGGCCAGAGCACACCGTTTACTACACTACTCCAGAACACTTCCGGTCGGAAAGAGACGTTGATCACTAAAAACTCTGCCCAGAAAACAACGATATCCGCAGCGAGCGACAACAACATCACCACCAGCGCCTGTTGCCAGAGCGCAAGGTTACGAAAGAGCTGGAATTTGAGTGCAACGAGATACGCAATAATGCTCATGGATAAGGCGCGGACGCCAAGCGTAGAGCCACTGATAAGATCCAGTATGGCACCCATCACAAAACCTGTGCCGACATTTACGCGGTGCGGCAGGGCAAGGATCCAGTAGAGCAAAATGAGTAATACCCAGTTTGGCCGGAAAACAAGAATGTCGTCCGGCCAGGGCATAATTTGCAGCAACAATGCAACGAGGAATGAGAGCCAGATTACCCAGCGCCCCTGGCTACGATAACTGGCCACTACTGCCCTCCACCCGAGACTTGCGGCGGTGGCGGCGCATCCGGTAGCGGCTGCGTTAACCCCGTCGCCGGAGCCGGTACGGGCGCAGGTGGCCCCATTGCATCCGGCGCAGGCAGCACCTGCGGCATCATCTGCATCAGGCGCTCATTGGCCACGCGATGCACATCTTCCGGCGTCATCGGGTTAGCGCCGTTGCGATCGGCGCCCCATAGCAGCAGCAGGTAGCGTAAACGCTGCAAGCCAGCCGTTGGACGCGCCTGGATCACGGTGTAGGCACGTTGAGTGTCGAGCTTCACGGAAGAGACAACCGCAACCGGGTAGCCTTCAGGGAAACGACCGCCCAGACCAGACGTCACCAGCACGTCACCCACGCGGATATCCGTGTTGGCGGGCAGGTGTTCCAGTTGCAGATCGTCCGTACAACCATTACCGGCGGCAATTACGCGAATATCGTTACGCAGCACCTGAATCGGCAGTGCATGGGTGGCATCGCAAATCAGCAGCACACGGCTGGTCAGTTTGGCAACCGCCACGACCTGGCCCACAACGCCTTTATCGCTGATGACAGGCTGACCTTCGTATACGCCGTTCACGCTGCCTTTATCAATCACCACCTGATCGCTGTATGGATCGTTTACGGTGGAGATCACCTGGGTGACCATTTTCTGTTCATCCTGGCGCAGCGGCGAGCCAAGCAGTTCCCGCAGACGCGCGTTTTCCTGCTTATATTGCCCCAGCATCAGTAGCTCGCTGTTTTTCAGCAGCAGTTCCTGGCGTAATGCACGGTTTTCGAGTTCGAGCTGGTCACGCGATGAAAGCGTTTGCGACACGGAGTCGAGCAGTTCACGGGGACCATTTGAAATAAAGTAGAAAGGACTGACGGCGGTATCCATGTACGTTCGGATCTGGCTGAACGTACCGAGGCGGCTATCGGCAATAATGACCCCGAGCGCCACCAGAACCGCCAGGATCAGGCGAAACTGTAGCGACGGGCCACGGCTAAAAATTGGCTTCATAGGCTATGCGTATTCTCGCGTCAGAGAGAAAGGGTAGCCATTTGCTACCCTCTCACACCCGACTACTCTTCGCTAAACAAGTCGCCGCCGTGCATGTCGATCATTTCCAGCGCCTTGCCACCACCACGGGCGACGCAAGTCAGTGGATCTTCTGCAACTACGACAGGAATACCTGTCTCTTCCATTAACAGGCGGTCGAGGTTACGCAGCAGCGCACCACCACCGGTCAGAACCATACCGCGCTCGGAGATATCGGAGGCCAGCTCTGGCGGGCACTGTTCCAGCGCTACCATCACCGCGCTCACGATGCCGGTCAGCGGCTCCTGCAACGCTTCCAGGATTTCGTTGGAGTTCAGGGTGAATCCGCGTGGCACGCCTTCTGCCAGGTTACGACCGCGAACTTCGATCTCGCGAACTTCATCACCCGGATAGGCAGAACCGATTTCATGCTTGATGCGCTCTGCGGTCGCTTCACCGATCAGAGAGCCGTAGTTACGGCGAACGTAATTAATGATGGCTTCGTCGAAACGGTCGCCGCCGATACGCACGGAAGAGGAGTACACCACGCCGTTCAGGGAGATAACGGCCACTTCAGTGGTACCGCCACCGATATCCACCACCATAGAACCGGTTGCTTCAGAAACCGGCAGACCCGCACCAATTGCCGCAGCCATCGGTTCTTCAATCAGGAACACTTCACGCGCACCGGCACCCTGAGCGGATTCACGGATTGCACGGCGTTCAACCTGGGTTGCGCCAACCGGCACACACACCAGTACGCGCGGGCTTGGGCGCATGAAGCTGTTGCTGTGAACCTGCTTGATGAAGTGCTGAAGCATTTTTTCGGTCACGAAGAAGTCAGCAATAACGCCATCTTTCATTGGGCGGATCGCGGCAATGTTGCCCGGCGTACGGCCCAGCATCTGCTTCGCATCATGGCCTACTGCGGCCACGCTTTTTGGCGAGCCAGCACGATCCTGACGAATGGCCACAACGGAAGGCTCATTCAATACGATGCCTTGTCCTTTTACATAGATAAGGGTATTCGCGGTACCCAGGTCAATGGACAGGTCATTGGAAAACATGCCACGAAATTTTTTCAACATACTAAGGGATAATCCTGAAAGCTGGGGCGGAAAACAAAATCCGCTTACTTTACCAACCACACGCAGCAGCGACAAGGCGCAAAAATCGTCTGCTACGGTGAAAATTAGTGCAGCACGTTTCCTTTGTTACAAATTCATCCCCTGAATCCCTCAGGGCTGAGTAAACAGCAGCGTCCCTCACTTTCACTTGTAACCTATAAAAGGTCGTTCACTGGCTTTTATGCTCGTCTTACTCAAAGCTACAGGCGCGATATTCTACGTGAAAACAAAGTAAACGGCAGGTCAAACAGAGTATCTTTGCAAATATTTTTTCACATTGGTGTCAAGCGGCTGAGAGGCGGCAAAAAAATCCCCCTGACCGCCCGTCACGCCGCGCTCTGTCAACATCTGCCATTCACTGCGTGAACGTACGCCTGCGGCAAATACTTGCGTTTGCGTTCCTTTGCACGCCTCCACCAGGCTTTGTACCAGCAGCTGGTTTTCCGTGCGCTTTTCGATATTCCTTACCAGACCCGGATGCAGCTTCAATAATTCGACATCCAGCTCTTTGATCCAGCTGGTGCTGACCAGGGTAAGACCCGCCTGTGTTACCGCCACGCGAGCCCCAAGCGCATTGATTAAACGCACAACCGAGCGCAACCGGCTGATGTGTTGACCTACATCTGCCTCTGCAAGTTCAAAAATAATGCGTTTGCGTTGCGATTTTTCGCATTGCATTAACGTGTCACGTAACCAACGCTGAAAACGCGGACGGATCAGCGATTCGACGGTCACCTGTAAAGCCAGATTTTCTTCAGGCCAGTACGATAAAAACGGAATGAGGCGGGTGATTTGCTGGCGGTCATACTCTTCGGACAATCCGAATTGCAGCACCATCGGCAAATACTCTGCGGAGATAACCTCCTCGGTCCCGTCAAAAATACGGCACATCAGCTCACGATGATGGACATGACCATTTTTTATGACCGCCGGTTTTTGATAGATGCGCGGTCCACCCCGGCTCAGCATCTGTTCAATCAGGGTTCGCCAGCGTACGTTGCCGCGCCCTTTTTCCGGTAGCGTATCATCATAGACCGCCCAGCCGTTCGCCCCCTGCAATACGGCGTTGCGCGTGGCCGCTTCTGCATGTTCCATCACCTGCTCCGTCGACTGACCGCCGCGCCAGGCACAGATGCCCATATGCACCATGTCGTCGCGGTCGAGCATTTTGCTCTGGGGTAGCGCATCGACGGCTTTCAACAGCTGGCTGGCGATACTCTCGGACTCCTTTAAGGTGCGATGCGGCAGCAAGACGGCAAAGTCGCTGCGGTGGTAGCGTGCCAGTAACGCGCCGGGGTAGCGCATAATAAAGGTGGACAGCAGGTTAATCAGCGTGAAGAGGTTCTCTTCCGCCACGCGCTGGCCCCAGGTATCACGGAGCAGATCGAAGTCGGGCAGGCGAATCATCATTACCACGCCATGCGTCCCCACCTTTTCGGGATCATCAAGAAGCGTAGCCAGCTGATTATCAAAGAAGAGCCGGTTGTTAAGGCCCGTTTTGTTATCCTGCGCGGCGTAGGAGCGAATCAACGTGTCCATACGGCTACGCTGATCGCTGGCAAACTGGATTTCGGAGAGCAGCACGTCCAGGGCGCTACTGGTACGTGATGGCCATTCATAAACCGATCCCCGTACCTGCGGACCCCGCTCGCCATTCAGTATTCGCACCGAGCGTGTTTCCAGCAGTTCCTGTCCGGAAAGTTGACGACGCTGCCAGCGAACGGCGAGGAAAATCAGCAGGACGATCAAGGCAACGGCGATGGTTAAGGGCGCGGTGGTCATGAGCGAGCGTAAATAGTTGCTCATCGGATCCTGGTACATCAGATGGATTGTCATACCCGGATGTTTAAGTGAGCGTACCGTTATGTCCCGATACTGATCTACCGTGCCGGCAGGACGGTAGCTGCCCTGACGGGTATGGCTGAAAACGGTCTGCTTCCCCTGTTTAATGTCGATCTGCACGATATCCACAGGCACCATTAACTCATCCAGTTCACGCGAAAGTGCCGGGAAGGAGGTTGTAATCAGGCGAGTGTCGATAACCGATGCAACCGATTCTACCCGGTTAACCAGCTTATCCTGGATGGCATTATAAAAGCTCAGCGAGCAGCCGATTAGCGTGACAAATATGGTCAGTCCCGTCAGCAAGGTGATAAAAGCTGAGAACTTCGTCGTTAATCGCATCCTTGAGATTACTCCGTGGGTTGAAGGGGTCGCAAGTGAGCGCTAACTTGCATTTCAAATGCGGCATACTACCAAACCTGGTGTATCTGGCAATTTATTGCGTTAAATCGGCACTGCGTTTCATTGAGCGAGTATAGTCTTCAGTACATATTTTCCCATCATCAATCCTAGTGAGGACCCTGTATGCAGGCTTTGATCTTAGAACAGCAGGACGGCAAAACCGTTGCCTCGGTGCAAGCCATTGACGAGAGTCGCCTGCCGGAGGGCGACGTGACCGTAGATATCGACTGGTCAAGCCTGAACTATAAAGATGCACTGGCCATTACGGGAAAAGGTAAAATCATCCGAAATTTCCCAATGGTGCCAGGCATCGACTTGGCTGGCCGCGTGCATACCAGTGAAGATCCGCGTTTTCACGCCGGACAGCAGGTGCTGCTCACCGGCTGGGGCGTAGGTGAAAACCACTGGGGAGGACTGGCAGCGCAGGCGCGCGTAAAAGGTGACTGGCTGGTCCCGATGCCGAAAGGCCTGGACGGCCGTAAGGCGATGATCGTCGGCACGGCAGGTTTCACCGCCATGCTCTGCGTGATGGCGCTGGAAGAGGCCGGGATCCGTCCTGACTCTGGCGAAATTGTCGTGACCGGCGCCAGCGGTGGCGTGGGCAGCACGGCCGTCACGCTGCTGCACAAGCTGGGGTACCAGGTCGCCGCCGTCTCTGGCCGCGAAAGTACGCATGATTATCTACGTCAGTTGGGCGCAAGCCGTATTCTGAGCCGCGACGAATTCGCCGAGACCCGTCCGCTGGAAAAACAGGTCTGGGCTGGCGCTGTAGATACCGTCGGCGACAAAGTGCTGGCGAAGGTGCTGGCGCAAATGAATTACGGTGGCTGCGTGGCGGCCTGTGGTCTGGCGGGTGGTTTTGCCCTGCCGACGACGGTGATGCCATTTATTCTGCGTAACGTGCGTCTTCAGGGTGTCGATTCGGTCATGACCCCAGCCGAGCGGCGGGCTGAGGCCTGGGAACGTCTGGCGCGGGATCTGCCAGCCTCATTCTATGAGCAGAGCGCCACTGAGATTACCCTGAGCCAGGCGCCAGAGTACGCCAATAAAATCATGGACAACCAGTTCCACGGTCGTGCGCTGGTTAAAATCGCCTAATCTTCAAATTTTCGTGACATATTCGCGCTAACCCTCCTCCTCCGTCATGCTTAGAAAAACGCCTGACGGAGGATGCCATGAAAACCCGAAAACTGACGGAAGCCGACGTAACGTCCGAGTCTGTCTTTATGCTACAGCGTCGCCAGATCCTGAAAATGCTTGGCATCAGCGCCACTGCCCTGACGCTCACCCCTGCGGCCCACGCCGATCTGCTCGACTGGTTTAAGGGCAACGACCGCCCGAAAGCCCCCTCTGGCGCACCGCTTAACTTCACGAAACCGGCGCAGTGGCAGAATAAACTGACGTTGACGCCGGAAGATAAAGTCACCGGCTATAACAACTTCTATGAGTTTGGCCTCGATAAGGCCGATCCTGCCGCCAACGCCGGGAGCATGAAAACCGATCCCTGGACGCTGAAGATTGATGGCGAAGTGGCAAAGCCGCTGACGCTGGATCATCATGACCTCACCACCCGCTTCCCACTTGAAGAACGCATTTACCGTATGCGCTGTGTGGAAGCCTGGTCGATGGTGGTGCCGTGGGTAGGTTTCCCTTTGCATAAACTGCTGGCGCTGGTTGAGCCCACCAGCAACGCGAAGTATGTTTCCTTCCAGACGCGCTATGCCCCGGACGAGATGCCAGGCCAGAAGGATCGGTTTATCGGCGGCGGGCTGGAGTATCCCTACGTTGAAGGTTTACGTCTCGACGAAGCCATGCATCCGCTTACGCTGCTCACCGTCGGGGTTTACGGCAAAGCGCTGCCGCCGCAAAACGGGGCGCCCATTCGCCTGACCGTACCGTGGAAATACGGTTTCAAGGGCATCAAATCGATCGTCAGCATTAAGCTCACCCGTGAACGCCCACCCACCACCTGGAACCTCGCAGCGCCAGATGAGTATGGTTTTTTTGCCAACGTTAACCCGCACGTTGATCATCCACGCTGGTCGCAAGCGACGGAACGTTTTATCGGTTCCGGCGGCGCGCTGGATGTTAAACGCCAGCCAACGCTGCTGTTTAACGGCTATGCAGATGAGGTGGCATCCCTCTATCGTGGGCTGAATTTACGGGAGAACTTCTAAGTGCGTTTAACGGCAAAGCAGATAACCTGGCTGAAGGTACTCCTGCATTTAGCCGGATTGCTCCCCTTTATCTGGCTCTTTTGGGCAGCCAGCCAGGGACAGTTCAGTGCCGATCCGGCTAAAGATATTCAGCATTTTACGGGTCGGATGGCTCTGAAATTTTTGCTGGCGACCTTGCTCGTCTCACCGCTGGCGCGCTACGCTAAACAGCCATTGCTAATACGTACCCGTCGGCTTTTGGGGCTATGGTGTTTTGCCTGGGCGACGCTGCATCTCACCAGTTACGCCCTGCTGGAACTGGGCATTAACAACCTGGCACTCCTTGGCAGCGAACTGGTTACGCGTCCTTATCTGACGCTGGGTATCGTAAGCTGGCTGGTTTTGCTGGCGCTGACGCTGACATCCACGCAGTACGCGCAGCGAAAAATGGGACGGCGCTGGCAACTGCTGCACAACTTCGTCTATCTTGTCGCGATCCTCGCGCCCATCCATTACCTGTGGTCGGTGAAGATATTATCTCCTCAGCCGGTCATCTACGCCCTGCTGGCATTGGCCCTTTTAGCATGGCGTTACAAGAAGTTCCGCCAGTGGGTACGATAGTCCACGAAACTGTGCGTTTTCCCGCAGATTATTTATCAGCCGCGAATCTTTTTCGGATAGCGGTTGATAATCTTCCCTGATAAGACCAGTATTTAGCTGCCAAATGCTACGAAATCGTTATAATGTGCGACTTCGGTTTTCCGGACAGGGGTTTTTGGCCTCTGAAAGGGTGACAATTGCGTGTTGAGGGTATATGTTGTTTTTTACCCGAAAATCGCAGGAGATAGCGGCACAATGGCTGACAAATTCCAAATTTTAGTATTGAACGGACCGAACCTGAACATGCTCGGCACCCGTGAGCCAGAGAAGTACGGCACGCTGACATTGAGCGAAATTGTTAACCGTCTGGGTACGGAAGCAGCCTCGCTGAATGTGGATTTGGACCATTTTCAGTCAAACGCGGAGTACGCAATCATCGACCGTATTCATCAGGCTAAAGACACTGTGGACTATATCCTGATCAATCCGGCCGCGTTTACGCACACCAGTGTTGCTATACGCGACGCACTGCTCGCGGTGAGTATCCCGTTTATCGAGATCCATCTGAGTAACGTGCACGCCCGAGAGCCGTTCCGCCACCATTCCTACTTGTCAGATATCGCCGCTGGCGTGATATGTGGGCTGGGTGCAGACGGCTATTCATACGCTTTACAGACAGCGGTAAAACGCTTGTCACAATCACACTAAACAAGAGTACGGAACCCACTCATGGATATTCGTAAGATTAAAAAACTGATCGAGCTGGTTGAAGAATCAGGCATCTCCGAACTGGAAATTTCTGAAGGCGAAGAGTCTGTACGCATCAGCCGTGCAGCCCCAGCCGCTAGCTTCCCGGTAATGCAGCAAGCTTATGCTGCGCCAGTGCAGCAGCCTGCGCTCTCCGCAGCCGTTGCACCAGCAGCAGAAGCCGCACCTGCAGCAGCTGCAGAAATCAGTGGTCACATCGTACGTTCCCCAATGGTTGGTACTTTCTACCGCACCCCGAGCCCGGACGCGAAAGCGTTCATCGAAGTGGGTCAGAAAGTCAACGTAGGCGATACCCTGTGCATCGTTGAAGCCATGAAAATGATGAACCAGATCGAAGCAGACAAATCAGGTACTGTGAAAGCGATTCTGGTCGAAAGTGGTCAGCCGGTAGAATTTGACGAGCCGCTGGTCGTCATCGAGTAACGAGGCGAACATGCTGGATAAAATTGTTATCGCCAACCGTGGCGAGATTGCACTGCGTATTCTTCGTGCCTGTAAAGAACTGGGCATCAAGACCGTGGCCGTGCACTCAAGCGCGGATCGCGATTTAAAACACGTATTGCTGGCGGATGAGACGGTCTGTATCGGTCCGGCTCCGTCCGTAAAAAGCTATCTGAACATCCCGGCGATCATCAGCGCCGCCGAAATCACTGGCGCGGTCGCGATTCACCCGGGTTATGGTTTCCTCTCTGAGAACGCCAACTTTGCTGAGCAGGTTGAACGCTCTGGCTTTATCTTCATTGGCCCGAAAGCCGACACCATTCGCTTGATGGGTGACAAAGTGTCTGCCATCACCGCGATGAAAAAAGCCGGCGTGCCAACCGTACCGGGCTCTGACGGCCCGCTGACCGACGATATGGATGCTAACCGCGCCCATGCTAAACGCATTGGCTACCCGGTTATCATCAAGGCGTCTGGCGGCGGCGGCGGTCGCGGTATGCGCGTTGTACGCAGCGATGCTGAACTGGCGCAGTCCATCTCCATGACCAAAGCGGAAGCGAAAGCGGCTTTCAGCAATGACATGGTGTACATGGAAAAATACCTGGAAAACCCACGCCACATCGAAATTCAGGTGCTGGCTGACGGTCAGGGCAACGCGATCTATCTGGCTGAACGTGACTGCTCCATGCAGCGTCGTCACCAGAAAGTCGTCGAAGAAGCGCCAGCGCCGGGCATTACGCCGGAACTGCGTCGCTACATCGGTGAGCGTTGCGCCAAAGCGTGTGTCGATATCGGCTATCGCGGGGCGGGTACCTTTGAGTTCCTGTTCGAAAACGGCGAGTTCTACTTCATTGAGATGAACACCCGTATTCAGGTTGAACACCCGGTGACCGAAATGATCACCGGCGTTGACCTGATCAAAGAACAGCTGCGTATCGCAGCCGGTCAGCCGCTGTCCATCAAACAGGAAGAAGTTGTGGTTAAAGGCCATGCGGTAGAGTGCCGTATCAACGCCGAAGACCCGAACACCTTCCTGCCAAGCCCGGGTAAAATCACGCGTTTCCACGCGCCGGGTGGCTTTGGTGTGCGCTGGGAGTCCCATATTTACGCCGGTTACACCGTACCGCCGTATTATGACTCAATGATCGGTAAGCTGATCTGCTACGGCGAAAACCGTGACGTGGCCATTGCCCGCATGAAGAACGCCCTTCAGGAGCTGATCATCGACGGGATCAAAACCAACGTAGATCTCCAGATGCGCATCATGAGCGACGAGCACTTCCAGAATGGTGGTACTAACATCCACTACCTGGAGAAAAAACTCGGTCTGAACGAGAAGTAAGAGACCAGTGTTGCTAAAAGGCCGGATTATCCGGCCTTTTTTATTTCTGGGGATCGCAAAGCCCCATCATGTACAATCCCCGCTTTCTTCATCCACAAGGGACAAAAAATGGACAAACGTTTTGTTCAGGCCCATAAAGAAGCGCGCTGGGCGCTGTGGCTGACCCTTCTCTATCTCGCTGCATGGTTAGTAACTGCTTACTTACCTGGTTCAGCGATTGGCATTACCGGCCTCCCGCACTGGTTTGAAATGGCCTGCCTGCTGCTGCCGCTGGTGTTTATTGTGCTGTGCTGGGCGATGGTGAAATTCATCTATCGCGATATCTCCCTGGAGGACGATGATGCAGCTTGAAGTCATTCTGCCGCTTGTCGCTTACCTGTTCCTGGTGTTTGGCCTGTCGGTTTATGCGATGCGTAAACGTTCGACCGGCACCTTTCTGAACGAGTATTTCCTCGGGAGCCGCTCAATGGGTGGCGTCGTGCTGGCCATGACGCTGACCGCTACTTACATCAGCGCCAGCTCGTTTATCGGTGGCCCGGGCGCCGCTTATAAGTACGGACTGGGCTGGGTACTGCTGGCCATGATCCAGCTGCCTGCCATCTGGCTCTCTCTGGGCATACTGGGTAAAAAGTTTGCCATTCTGGCCCGTCGCTACAATGCCGTGACGCTGAACGATATGCTGTTTGCCCGCTATCAGAGTCGCTTGCTGGTATGGCTGGCAAGCCTGAGTCTGCTGGTGGCGTTTATTGGTGCGATGACGGTGCAGTTTATCGGCGGCGCACGTCTGCTGGAAACGGCAGCCGGGATCCCCTACGAGACGGGTCTGGTCATTTTCGGTGTGAGTATCGCGCTGTACACCGCGTTTGGCGGGTTCCGTGCCAGCGTTCTGAACGACACGATGCAGGGAATGGTGATGCTCATTGGCACTCTCGTTCTGCTGGTGGGTATCGTGCATGCCGCAGGGGGCCTGAGCCATGCGGTTGAAACCCTGGAAGCGATCGATCCGAAACTGGTCTCGCCGCAGGGGGCGGATGACATCCTCTCTCCAACCTTTATGACCTCGTTCTGGGTGCTGGTGTGCTTTGGCGTGATTGGCCTGCCGCATACCGCCGTGCGCTGCATCTCATATAAAGACAGCAAAGCGGTACACCGCGGGATTATTATCGGGACAATTGTGGTGGCAATCCTGATGTTTGGTATGCACCTGGCGGGCGCGCTGGGACGCGCGGTGATCCCTGACCTTACCGTACCGGATCTGGTCATTCCAACCCTGATGGTGAAAGTACTTCCGCCGTTTGCCGCCGGAATTTTCCTCGCCGCACCCATGGCGGCCATTATGTCGACCATCAACGCTCAGTTGCTGCAAAGTTCCGCTACGATCATTAAAGATCTCTATCTGAATTTGCGCCCTGAACAGGTCGAAAATGAGCGACGCCTCAAGCGCATGTCGGCGGTGATTACCCTGGTGCTGGGGGCGTTGCTGCTGCTGGCCGCGTGGCGTCCACCGGAGATGATCATCTGGTTGAACCTGCTCGCCTTTGGCGGGCTGGAAGCCGTTTTCCTGTGGCCGCTGGTGCTGGGGCTGTACTGGGAACGCGCGAATGCCGCGGGTGCATTAAGCGGCATGATTGTCGGGGGCGTCCTGTATGCCGTTCTCGCCACGTTGAAAATTCAGTATCTTGGCTTTCACCCGATCGTGCCTTCGTTACTGTTAAGTTTACTGGCGTTTGTGGTGGGTAACCGTTTTGGCCGTCCCGTTCCACCCGCCACCCTGATTTCTACTGATAAATAAAGAGTTTTGCCATGCCGTGGATCCAATTGAAACTGAACACAACCGGCGCGAACGCCGAAGAACTGAGTGATGCGCTGATGGAGGCCGGTTCGGTCTCTATCACGTTCCAGGACACGCATGACACGCCGGTCTTTGAGCCGCTACCAGGCGAAACGCGCCTGTGGGGTGATACGGACGTTATCGGCCTGTTCGATGCAGAAACCGACATGAAAGAGGTCGTGGCGATTCTGGAAAACCATCCGCTGCTGGGCGCGGGTTTCGCGCATAAAATCGAACAGCTGGAAGACAAAGACTGGGAACGCGAGTGGATGGACAACTTCCATCCGATGCAGTTTGGTCAGCGTCTGTGGATCTGCCCAAGCTGGCGCGACGTTCCCGATGAAAATGCGGTCAACGTAATGCTGGATCCGGGTCTGGCGTTCGGCACCGGTACCCACCCGACAACCTCCCTGTGCCTGCAATGGCTGGATGGCCTGGATCTGGAAGGCAAAACCGTGATCGACTTCGGTTGCGGATCCGGGATCCTCGCTATCGCGGCGCTGAAACTGGGCGCGGCAAAAGCCATCGGGATCGACATCGATCCGCAGGCGATTCAGGCCAGCCGTGATAACGCCGAGCGTAATGGCGTTTCCGATCGCCTTGAACTGTATCTGCCCGATGCACAGCCAGAGGCCATGAAAGCCGATGTGGTGGTCGCGAATATCCTGGCTGGCCCGTTACGCGAGCTGGCGCCGTTAATCAGCGTGCTGCCGGTTGAAGGCGGTCTGCTGGGCCTGTCCGGTATCCTTGCCAGCCAGGCAGACAGCGTCTGTGAAGCCTACGCCGATCTCTTTGCGCTCGACCCGGTTGTCGAGAAAGAAGAGTGGTGTCGCATCACCGGTCGTAAAAAATAAGCCTTTGGCGTGGTCGTCTGACCACGCCTTTTCCCTTCGGTTTTTTCTCCCCCCTTCATCCTTTCTTCGATAAAATAACCGCACAAATCATAATGTTAATCATTGATTTGGATAATAAAATTCACAGGAAGAATACGATGAAACACATTTCAGGCAAGGCAGCGCTGCTGGCGCTGAGCGTGATTTCGGCTTCAACTTACGCCTCACACTGGAGCTATCAAGGAGAAGGCGCACCGGCACACTGGGGCGAACTGGACGAGGCGTACAAGACGTGTAAAAGCGGGGTGTATCAGTCGCCGGTTAACATTGATAATACGGTCAAAGCTCACATCTCTCCGCTGGAAACGCACTATATCGACGGCCCGGTCACACTGACAAACAACGGCCATACTATCCAGGCGAGTGAAAATGCCGATACACGCGACAGCATCACGCTTGATAAACAGACCTGGACATTACAGCAGTTCCATTTCCATGCGCCTTCCGAAAACACGGTGCACGGTAAAAAATACGCAATGGAAATGCATCTGGTCCATAAAAACGCTGACGGCGAACTGACGGTCGTTGCCGTTATGTTCGATCAGGGCGCGGCAAACGCTGCACTGGATAAACTCTGGGGCGTGATGCCAGGACAGGTTGACCAGAACGTTACAATTAAGCCAACCCTCGATATGAATAAATTACTGCCTGCGGATAAAACCTACTGGCGTTTTAGCGGCTCCCTGACCACGCCACCGTGCTCAGAAGGGGTGACATGGTTGGTGCTCAAGCATCCGCTGACCGTCTCTGCTGAACAGCTGCAAAAATTCACTCACACTATGCACCACGAAAACAGCCGCCCGGTTCAGCCGCTTCATGGACGTCTGGTTGTTGAATAAGCCGATTTTTTGCGCTGATATCCTGTGCTGAAATGCGACGCAGATCGCAAAGAAGCGCCATAATCTGCTGCATATCGCAGCAGATTATCCCGGCCAATTGATTCATTTATTCAGAAATGATGAGAAGTTACGGGAAATTGTAAGCGCCCACAAAATGTTCATTTCTTCATAACACAATGATTTAAATAGCGAATAATCTTATCCGAAAAGAATGACTGGCGATTCCTTGATCTACAACAGAGGATTGTTCAAAGTTTGGCCTTTCATCTCGTGCAAAAAATGCGTAATATACGCCGCCTTGCAGTCACAGTATGGTCATTTCTTAACTCATGCGCATCGGACACCACCAGCTTAGAAATCGCCTGATCGCAGCCCCAATGGCAGGTATTACCGACCGGCCGTTCAGGACGCTGTGCTACGAGATGGGAGCAGGATTAACCGTTTCCGAGATGATGTCGTCTAACCCGCAGGTTTGGGAAAGCGACAAGTCCCGCCTTCGGATGGTGCACGTGGATGAGCCAGGTATCCGCACCGTGCAAATTGCCGGAAGCGTGCCTGAAGAGATGGCAGATGCCGCGCGTATTAACGTGGAAAGTGGCGCCCAGATTATTGATATCAATATGGGTTGCCCGGCCAAAAAGGTGAATCGCAAGCTTGCAGGTTCAGCCCTTCTGCAATACCCCGACCAGGTGAAGTCAATCCTGACGGCGGTTGTCAGCGCAGTGGACGTTCCTGTTACGTTGAAGATTCGCACGGGTTGGTCGCCGGAACACCGTAACTGTGTAGAGATTGCCCAACTGGCCGAAGACTGTGGCATTCAGGCCCTGACCATTCATGGACGCACTCGCGCCTGTTTGTTCAACGGTGAAGCTGAATACGACAGCATTCGGGCAGTTAAGCAGAAAGTTTCCATTCCGATTATCGCGAATGGCGACATAACTGACCCGCTTAAAGCCAGAGCTGTGCTCGACTATACGGGAGCTGATGCTCTGATGATAGGACGTGCCGCTCAGGGAAGACCCTGGATCTTTCGGGAAATCCAGCATTATCTGGACACTGGGGAGCTGCTTGCCCCGCTGCCTCTGGCAGAGGTTAAGCGCTTGCTTTGTTCGCATGTTCGGGAACTGCATGACCACTACGGCCAGGCAAAAGGGTACCGAATTGCGCGTAAACACGTATCCTGGTATCTCCAGGAGCACGCTCCAAATGACCAGTTTCGGCGCACATTCAACGCCATTGAGGATGCCAGCGAACAGCTGGAGGCGTTGGAGGCATACTTCGAAAATCTTGCGTAATGAAATAAAGAGCTGACAGAACTATGTTCGAACAACGCGTAAATTCTGACGTACTGACCGTTTCTACCGTTAACTCTCAGGATCAGGTGACTCAAAAGCCCCTGCGTGACTCGGTTAAACAGGCACTGAAGAACTATTTTGCTCAACTGAACGGTCAGGATGTTAATGACCTGTATGAGCTGGTACTGGCTGAAGTTGAACAGCCACTGTTGGACATGGTGATGCAATACACCCGTGGTAATCAAACCCGCGCAGCCCTGATGATGGGCATCAACCGTGGTACCCTGCGTAAGAAATTGAAAAAATACGGCATGAACTAATTTCGATTAACTAACTGCTTGTTTAAAAAGGCGCTCTTCGGCATGGGGAAGCGCCTTTTTTATTGCCCGGATGAGCGACCGTCAACGCTTTGTAAACCTTCTCCTTCCCCACTTTTCAACGCCCGCTTTTCGTGTATATTTCCACCACCTTACAGGCTCTCTTTTCGCGGAATGACACATGATTCGTAAATACTGGTGGCTGGTCGTTTTTGCTGTCTCTGTTTTCATTTTCGATGCGCTGCTGATGCAGTGGATTGAACTGATGAGCACCGAAACCGATAAATGTCGCAATATGAATTCCGTGAACCCGCTAAAACTGGTCAACTGCTCAGAGCTGGACTAGCCTCTTCCATCCTGTACCCCTCTGTTATCACCCAATAAAAACAGGGACTTAAATCACTTTTCGTCATTTCCTGACGATGATAATGTCTGTGCCCTTTCCAACCGCTCTTGCTTAACGTCTCACAACGAGTGAACAGACCATGCTGGTTAGCCAATACAACCAAATCCTCGTCGTCATCTCCTTTATTGTCGCCATTCTTGCCGCCTATACCGCGCTGAATATGGCTGCGCGCGTTGCCGGAAGCCAGGGCGTCGCTGCACGCGTCTGGCTGGCAGGTGGCGGTGTTTCGATGGGGATTGGCGTGTGGGCGATGCATTTCATCGGTATGCTGGCGATGGATCTTTCCATGAGCATGAGTTACAACGCGACCCTGACCGTGCTTTCGATGATTATCGCCATCAGCTCGTCAATGTTCGCCCTGTGGCTCGTTAGCGGCGAGCAGCTACATTTGCGCCGACTGCTGCCTGGCGCCGTCGTGATGGGTACAGGCATAGTTGCCATGCACTACACCGGTATGGCTGCCCTGGAGGTCACACCGGGTATTGTCTGGGATAAAACGTGGATGGCTATCTCTGTGGGCATAGCCCTTGCCGCTTCACTGGCCGCTCTTTGGCTGACGTTCCGTTTACGTCAGGAAGCTGCACGAATGGCGTTGATGCGTCTGGGGGCGGCGATCACCATGGGCATCGCTATCGCTGGCATGCATTACGCCGGCATGGAAGCAGCACAATTTCCAATGTCGACGATGGTCCACCATCATGGCATTAACGGGAGCTGGCTGGCGATACTGGTTAGCGTGGTCGCGCTCGCTATTCTGGGGATTACGCTGCTGGTATCGATGTTCGATGCCCGCCTTCAGGCTCGTACCTCGCTGCTGGCCTCATCACTGGCAGAAGCTAACCGTGAACTCGCTCAGTTGGCGTTGCATGATACGCTGACGCGCTTACCCAATCGTATTCTGCTTGAGGATCGCCTCGATCAGGCCATCAGCAAGGCCGATCGCGAAGGAAGCCCTTTCGCGCTGATGTTTATGGATCTTGATGGCTTTAAAACCGTCAACGATGCCTATGGTCATGATGTCGGTGACAAGCTTCTGGTTGCGGTGACTCAGCGTTTGCTGTTGCAGTTGAAAGGTCAGTACACGCTGGCGCGTATCGGTGGGGATGAATTCGTCCTGCTGGCCGAAACCACTACCCCGGATGATGCTGCCTCACTGGCAAATTCACTGGTACGCGTCATTGATAGCCCGTTCCATCTCGATCCTTACGAACTGATGGTCACCCTGAGCATTGGCATTGCGCTCTATCCACACGATGGCAAAACCGATCGTGAACTGATGTTTAACGCTGATGCTGCGATGTACCACACGAAACATATGGGTCGTAACGGTTATCACTTCTTTCAGCCGTCAATGAATACGCTGGCGCAGACGCATCTTCAGCTGATGAATGATCTGTGGCAGGCCATCGACCGTAATGAGTTACGTCTGCTTTATCAACCTAAATTCCACGCCCCTGCCGGGCCGGTCATCGGATTCGAAGCGCTGTTACGCTGGCAGCATCCCAAACAGGGATTACTGCCCCCCGACCTGTTTCTACCGCTTGCAGAGAAAACCGGGCTGATTATTCCAATTGGAAACTGGGTAATCGACGAGGCCTGCCGCCAGCTGCGAGAATGGCACCTTCAGGGCCACACGGACTGGTCAATGGCGGTGAATCTTTCTACGTTGCAGTTCGAACAGCCGTCGCTGGTTAAAACGGTTCTCGATTGTCTGACGCGCCATAGCGTACCGCCCGGCATGTTGATCCTGGAGGTGACCGAAACCACGGCGATGAGCAATCCGGACGAAAGCGTTCGTGTCCTGACAGCGCTGACGGATGCGGGCGTAAAAGCCTCGATAGACGATTTTGGTACAGGTTATTCAAGCCTTCTTTATCTTAAGCGACTCCCTGCCTGCGAGTTGAAAATCGATCGTGCTTTTGTAAAAGAGTTAAGTGGAGAGAGTGAAGATGCGACGATCGTCTCGGCGATTATTGCCCTGGCAAAAACGCTGAATCTGAAGGTCGTGGCAGAAGGGGTCGAAACCGCAGCGCAGCAGACCTTTCTGACAGAACTGGGATGCAATACGCTACAGGGTTATCTGCTGGGCAAACCGATTACCGCGCAGGCTATTATGGAACAGTGCCAGCACGGGGAGATGTCACCATCCCGTATGCAATCATGAGGCTGTATCGTAGAACACTGGCGCCACTCGAGTGATATTTAGTGTCGCAAGAATATTATCCACCAGCGCCGGCGCCTGTTTGTACAGATTAAAACTGTTGCTATCCATTAACCAGTTTTTAATGACTCCGCTAAAAAATGCGTGGAAAACAATCAGCGCCAGTTCAATATTAGTTTGGGAAGAAATAATGCTACGCGCAACGCATTGTCTCAACGTCCTGCGAAGATAAGTATCGTTTAAACCGATCCGCTTGCGTATTTCACATTCTGAAATCACATCGTCATGAAATTCACACTTATGATACAGAATTTGTAAAAGAGCATACTGACGTGGCTCGCTCGCAATATATTGCAGCGCGACAATAAACTGTTCACGAAGCATTAACAAAGGGTCATCTTTTTCAGAAAGTATTAACCTGTCACGAATCATTTCACGCAGCGGCAATTGCTGTTCCCAGATGGCGTTAAATATTTCCGCTTTACTCGAAAAATGCCAGTAAACCGCCCCGCGAGTAAGTTGAGCAGCATCGGCGATGTCGGTAAGCGTGGTATTAGCCACGCCACGTGTCGCGAATAGCCCGATAGCGGCTTCAATCAGCTGCTGCCGGGTCTTTTGAGCCTCTTCTTTCTTTTTACGCGCCATAGCCTGCTACTCATTACTTATACGGTTGATACGACATCAAACGTTATTAAAGGGTCGTGTAAGTCAAAGTATTCACCATAACCCGTTTTAGTTTTGCACAAAAAAAGTCAATTCATTTAATTTATAATTCATACGAATAAATTGAGCGAATCAAATTCATTAAATAAATAGTTTGTATTTACTCATAAGTATTCCGTTGATTATCCTGACAGAAGCCGGATTTCGAATACACTGGTTCAGAATCTGATTTTGCTTTTTATTGCCTCCATCAGCACTTATAAATTAAAAAACCTTGAATACCCTCATTATTATACGCAGCTACATTTCTTTTTTTGCCTCACACCCTTTCACCGACTTATGGCATATATCGGTTCAAGGGTAGTTTAAGGAACAGTAATGACGAATCACTTCAGACGCTTACCCTTATCCGGTTTCATTGTCTGTGCTGCACTGCTCGCCGGGTGCGATGGGCAAGAAAACCCACAGCAGCATGGGCAAGCTCCTCAGGTCAGTGTTCATATTGTCAAAAGCGCGCCACTGGCCGTAACGACGGAATTGCCAGGCAGAACTGACGCTTATCGTGTAGCGGAGGTTCGTCCCCAGGTAAGTGGTATCATTCTGCACCGTAATTTTACCGAAGGCAGCGACGTCAAAGCGGGTGAATCACTTTATCAGATCGATCCGGCCACCTATCAGGCAGCCTACGACAATGCGAAAGGTGAACTGGTAAAAGCGCAGGCTGCGGCAAACATAGCCCATCTGACGGTAAAACGTTACCTTCCGCTGGTCGGTACGCAATATGTGAGCAAGCAGGAGTATGATCAGGCGGTGGCAACCGCCCAGCAGGCGGATGCAAGCGTCGTTGCCGCGAAAGCTGGCGTTGAAAGCGCGCGGATCAATCTTGCTTATACGAAAGTCACATCGCCAATCAACGGGCGCATTGGCAAATCCAGCGTCACTGAAGGGGCGTTAGTCACTAATGGTCAGTCAACCGCACTGGCGACAGTTCAGCAGCTCGATCCCATTTATGTCGATGTAACGCAATCCAGCAGCGATTTTATGCGTCTGAAGCAGCAGACGAGCCTGCAAAAGGGAGACACCAGCAGCGTTGAGTTGCTGATGGAAAATGGCCAGCCTTATCCTCTGAAAGGAACGCTCCAGTTCTCTGATGTCACGGTAGATGAAAGTACCGGCTCAATCACCCTTCGCGCTCTCTTCCCTAACCCTCAGCATATGCTGTTACCGGGTATGTTTGTCCGTGCACGCATTGACGAAGGCACACAGCCTGATGCCATCCTTGTTCCCCAGCAGGGGGTAACCCGTACACCTCGCGGTGATGCAACCGTGCTTGTGGTAAACGATAAAAACCAGGTGGAATCTCGCACTGTCGTTGCACCGCAGGCGATTGGCGATCGGTGGTTGATCACGGAAGGTCTGAAAAATGGCGACCGCGTCATTATCAGCGGCCTGCAAAAAGTTCGCCCTGGCGTCACCGTCGTGGCTATTCCTGATACCGCCGCGACTCCAGCCAGTTAAGGGATAACGAGATGGCTAATTTCTTTATTCAACGACCTGTTTTCGCCTGGGTGCTCTCCATCATTCTGATGATTGCGGGAGGGCTGGCCATTTTAAAACTGCCGGTGGCGCAATATCCAACCATTGCGCCGCCAGCAGTTGCGGTGACAGCGACCTACCCTGGCGCTGATGCCCAGACGGTCCAGGATACCGTGACGCAGGTTATCGAACAGAACATGAACGGAATCGACAATCTGATGTACATGTCGTCCACCAGTGATTCTGCCGGTAACGTCACCATCACCCTGACGTTCGAGTCGGGTACGGATCCTGATATCGCGCAGGTGCAGGTTCAGAACAAACTCCAGCTCGCTATGCCGCTGCTACCGCAAGAAGTACAGCAACAGGGGATCGGCGTGGAAAAATCCAGCAGCAGCTTCCTGCTGGTCGCGGGATTTGTGTCGGATAATAAAAACCTCACTCAGGATGATATCTCCGACTATGTCGCTTCTAACGTAAAAGATGCGATCAGCCGTACTTCCGGCGTCGGTGATGTGCAGCTGTTCGGTGCGCAGTATGCAATGCGCATCTGGCTGGACAGCAACGCGATGAATAAATATCAGCTCACGCCGTTGGATGTCATTAACCAACTGAAAACGCAGAACGACCAGATTGCTGCGGGCCAGTTGGGAGGTACGCCGTCCGTACCAGGGCAGCAACTGAACGCCTCAATTATTGCTCAAACGCGCCTGAAATCGCCGGAGGAGTTTGGCCGTGTGACGCTGAAGGTGAACCAGGACGGTTCAATGGTCCACCTGAAAGATGTGGCCCGCATTGAGCTGGGTGGCGAAAACTACAACATGGTCACCAAAATCAATGGCCAGGCAGCAACGGGGCTCGGGATCAAGCTGGCGACTGGCGCAAACGCGCTGGATACCGCTGCCGCCATTAAGAGTAAACTGGCGCAGTTGCAGCCCTTCTTCCCTCAGGGCCTGAAAGTCGTTTATCCGTACGACACCACACCTTTCGTGAAGATCTCAATCCATGAAGTGGTGAAGACGCTGTTTGAAGCGATCGTTCTCGTGTTCCTGGTGATGTACTTGTTCCTGCAAAACCTGCGGGCGACCCTTATTCCGACTATTGCCGTGCCCGTGGTGCTACTGGGTACCTTTGCAGTACTGGCTGCGTTTGGTTTCTCCATTAACACCCTGACGATGTTCGGGATGGTATTGGCGATAGGTTTGCTCGTCGATGATGCCATCGTGGTGGTTGAGAACGTAGAACGCGTCATGGTTGAGGACAAGCTGCCGCCAAAAGAGGCGACCCAGAAGTCGATGGAGCAAATCCAGGGCGCTCTGGTGGGCATTGCCATGGTGCTTTCAGCGGTGTTTATTCCGATGGCATTTTTTGGAGGTTCAACCGGGGCTATCTATCGCCAGTTCTCGCTGACCATTGTCTCCGCGATGGCCTTATCGGTGCTGGTGGCGTTGATATTAACGCCTGCTTTATGTGCAACGCTGCTCAAACCGGTTTCCAGCGACCATCATGAAAAGAAAGGTGGATTCTTCGGCTGGTTTAACGCGCTTTTTGATAAGAGCGTGGAGCACTACAGCAACAGCGTGAGCGGCATTTTACGTAAGACCGGACGCTATCTGCTGGTTTACGTCATCATCGTCGGCGGCATGGCAGTACTGTTCCTGCGCCTGCCTTCCTCCTTCCTGCCGGAAGAGGATCAGGGGGTGTTTATGACGATGGTTCAGCTGCCGGCAGGGGCGACGCAGATGCGTACCCAGCAGGTACTCGATCAGGTTCAGGACTATTATCTGACGAAAGAGAAAGCGAACGTTGAATCGGTCTTTACCGTAAACGGATTTAGCTTTAGCGGGCAGGGGCAGAACTCCGGTATCGCTTTCGTCAGCCTGAAGCCATGGGAAGAACGCCCGGGCAAGGAAAACGGCGTTGAGGCGATTGTCAGCCGCGCAACGAAAGCGTTTAGCCAGATCAAAGATGGTCTTGTATTTCCGTTTAACCTCCCTGCCATTATTGAACTGGGTACCGCAACAGGCTTTGACTTTGAACTGATTGACCAGGCAAACCTGGGACATACGCAGCTCACGCAGGCACGTAACCAACTGCTTGGCATGGTAAGGGAACATCCTGACTTACTGGTCCGCGTGCGTCCTAACGGACTGGAAGATACGCCACAGTACAAACTGGATGTCGACCAGGAGAAGGCCCAGGCGCTGGGTGTGAGCATATCTGATGTCAATCAGACCATCTCAACAGCATTGGGTGGCACTTATGTGAACGACTTTATCGATCATGGACGCGTGAAAAAAGTTTATGTCCAGGCTGATGCTCGCTTCCGTATGTTACCAGGAGATATTAACGACCTGTATGTGCGTAGTGCTAACGGCGAAATGGTGCCTTTCTCTGCCTTTAGTAGCTCTCACTGGGTGTACGGCTCACCTCGTCTGGAACGTTACAATGGGATGCCATCAATGGAGATCCTCGGTGAGTCTGCGCCAGGCAAAAGTACCGGTGAGGCAATGGAGATGATGGAAAGCCTTGCGTCGAAACTGCCTTCCGGAATTGGCTACGACTGGACGGGGATGTCTTATCAGGAACGTCTTTCCGGAAATCAGGCTCCAGCACTGTATGCCATTTCACTGATTGTGGTGTTCCTGTGTCTGGCGGCTCTCTATGAAAGCTGGTCAATTCCATTCTCGGTCATGCTGGTTGTGCCCCTGGGGGTGATCGGCGCGCTTCTGGCTGCATCAATACGTGGGTTGAACAATGACGTTTACTTCCAGGTTGGTCTGCTTACGACAATTGGTTTATCAGCCAAAAACGCCATACTGATCGTTGAGTTCGCCAAGGATCTTATGGATAAAGAAGGCAAAGGGATTATTGAAGCCACGCTGGAAGCCTCACGTATGCGTCTGCGCCCTATCCTGATGACCTCCCTGGCATTTATTCTTGGTGTTATGCCTCTGGTCATCAGTAGTGGCGCAGGTAGTGGGGCACAAAACGCTGTCGGGACGGGCGTGATGGGCGGGATGCTGTCAGCCACTCTGCTGGCTATTTTCTTTGTTCCTGTTTTCTTCGTTGTTGTCCGGAGACGGTTTACAAAGCATAAGGATTAATGAAAATCATAAAGGCACCTCTGGTGCCTTTTTAATTTCCTGTCAGCATTCTAATAAAAAGACATCTCTTCACATTTCCTCCATAAATAATCAACGCCCCTCTTTTTTCTCCATGATTTTTACAATCCACACAATTTGAGATTATTCCCCGTGCTGTATGGTATTAGTGCGGTGGTAAAATAATCATCAATTCGTAAATTGCCGCATCGGCTCTTAAGCGAATAAGCGATCATATTGAGGTAACATCATGAAAAGATTCCTTTCCGTTGCACTTCTCGCTGCGCTGCTTGCTGGTTGCGCGCACGACTCTCCCTGTGTACCGGTATACGACGATCAGGGGCGACTGGTTCACACCAATACCTGTATGAAGGGGACTACCCAGGATAACTGGGAAACAGCAGGTGCGATTGCCGGTGGCGCCGCAGCAATAGCTGGCCTGACTCTCGGTATTGTCGCCCTGACTAAATAATACTTTTAAAAGCGCGGCCATCGCCGCGCTTTTATTTTATCTAATCAAAGGGATGTATATTTCCCCTCTCAGATATCATCAGATAATTTTTAGATTCAGTATCCTGTTTTTTTATAGCCCTATTTCCTTACCTATACAACCTCAGTCTGAATCACTGAATTGATTTAACGCTGCTGCGAGTAAGCATTATGCATTCCGTGAATTCATTTATAGCTGGGTTAAGACGCTTTAATACGTCAGTAAGGTATTAACGGCACTCGTTGGAATATCTGATAAGGAAATTGGTTTAGCTGAGGGCATAACGCAAAAAGGCCATCCTTTCGGATGGCCTTTTTGCTTGTTTGATGTCTGGCAGTTCCCTACTCTCACATGGGGAGACCCCACACTACCATCGGCGCTACGGCGTTTCACTTCTGAGTTCGGCATGGGGTCAGGTGGGACCACCGCGCTAAAGCCGCCAG
>NZ_KI973296.1:0-314724 GCF_000534735.1 Enterobacter sp. MGH 4
GAATCCATGTCACTTTGAGTGCCCACACAGATTGTCTGATAAATTGTTAAAGAGCAGTTGCGACGCGCTTCAGCGCTCTGTCGCGAGGTGGCGTATATTACGCTTTCCTCTTTCAGAGTCAACCCGTTATTTCAGGATTTTTTCTCTTCAACCGACCGGGTTGTCTGTGAAGTGATTCACATCCGCCGTGTCGATGGAGGCGCATTATAGGGAGTTCCCAAGCGACCGCAACAGAAAAGTTGCAAAAAAATGACTGACTGCTGTATTCCCCAGCAAAACCCCGCCTTATACCCTTTTACGCACAGAGTTATCCACAGCGCTTCGAAAAAGTGAAAATATGCGAGCGTTGCGCAAACGTTTTCGTTAAAATGCTCGCGCTTAACAAGGAGGCCTCGTCAGGTGTGTTAGATGAGTTTTTCGCTGGAAAATTCATCTAACGCTCTCTGTAATCGTGAAATCCAGGGGATTTACCATGCAACAACGTCGTCCAGTCCGCCGCGCTCTGCTCAGTGTTTCTGATAAAGCCGGTATCATCGAATTCGCTCAGGCACTTTCCGCACGTGGTGTGGAGCTGCTTTCTACAGGCGGTACCGCTCGCCTGTTAGCAGAGAAAGGTCTGCCGGTAACCGAAGTGTCCGACTACACCGGTTTCCCGGAAATGATGGATGGACGCGTCAAAACCCTGCACCCGAAAGTGCACGGCGGCATTCTGGGTCGTCGCGGTCAGGACGACGGCATTATGGAGCAGCACAATATTGCCCCCATCGACATGGTTGTCGTTAACCTCTATCCCTTCGCCCAGACCGTCGCCCGCGAAGGCTGTTCTCTGGAAGATGCCGTAGAGAACATTGATATCGGCGGCCCGACCATGGTGCGCTCCGCAGCCAAGAACCATAAAGATGTGGCCATCGTAGTGAAGAGCAGCGACTACAGCGCCATTATTAATGAGATGGACGCCAACGAAGGGTCCCTGACGCTTGATACGCGTTTCGACCTCGCCATCAAAGCCTTCGAACACACCGCCGCGTACGACAGCATGATCGCCAACTACTTCGGTAGCCTGGTTCCTGCCTACCACGGTGAAAGCAAAGATCCATCTGGTCGCTTCCCGCGCACCCTGAACCTGAACTTCATTAAGAAGCAGGATATGCGCTACGGCGAGAACAGCCACCAGCAGGCAGCCTTCTATATAGAAGAAGAGGTGAAAGAAGCCTCTGTTGCGACTGCTCAGCAGGTACAGGGCAAAGCCCTCTCTTATAACAACATTGCTGATACCGACGCCGCGCTGGAATGCGTGAAAGAGTTCAGCGAGCCGGCCTGCGTTATCGTCAAGCACGCCAACCCATGCGGCGTCGCAGTAAGCACCTCCATTATGGATGCCTACGATCGCGCCTACAAAACCGACCCGACCTCCGCGTTCGGCGGCATTATCGCCTTCAACCGCGAGCTGGATGCGGAAACCGCGCAGGCCATCATCTCCCGTCAGTTTGTCGAAGTGATCATCGCGCCATCCGCATCCGAAGAAGCGCTGAAAATCACCGCGGCGAAACAGAACGTGCGCGTGCTGGTTTGCGGTCAGTGGGCGGAACGCGTGCCGGGCCTGGACTTCAAGCGCGTGAACGGCGGTCTGCTGGTTCAGGATCGCGATTTGGGTATGGTGACAGAAGCCGACCTGCGCGTGGTGACCAAACGTCAGCCGACCGAACAGGAGCTGCGCGACGCGCTGTTCTGCTGGAAAGTGGCGAAGTTCGTGAAGTCTAACGCCATTGTTTACGCCAAAGAGAACATGACCATCGGGATAGGCGCAGGCCAGATGAGCCGCGTTTACTCTGCGAAAATTGCGGGTATTAAAGCAGGTGACGAAGGTCTGGAAGTCAAAGGTTCCGCCATGGCCTCTGACGCCTTCTTCCCGTTCCGCGACGGTATTGATGCGGCCGCTGCTGTGGGCATCACCTGTGTGATCCAGCCTGGCGGTTCAATCCGTGATGACGAAGTGATTGCCGCTGCCGACGAACACGGCATCGCAATGATCTTTACCGACATGCGCCACTTCCGCCATTAATTTCCGGAGCAGAAAATGAAAGTATTAGTGATTGGTAATGGCGGGCGCGAGCACGCTTTGGCGTGGAAAGCAGCGCAGTCTCCGCAGGTTGAAACCGTCTTTGTGGCACCGGGTAACGCCGGTACCGCACTGGAGCCCGCGCTACAGAACGTCGCCATCGGCGTAACCGATATCCCGGCGCTGCTGAGCTTTGCCCGGAACGAGAATATCGATCTGACGATTGTGGGCCCGGAAGCGCCGCTGGTGATCGGCGTTGTAGATGCCTTCCGCGCCGCGGGCCTGAAAATTTTCGGCCCAACGGAAGGTGCCGCACAGCTGGAAGGTTCAAAAGCCTTCACCAAAGATTTCCTCGCGCGTCATAACATCCCGACGGCGGAATATCAGAACTTCACCGAGGTAGAGCCTGCTCTGGCTTACCTGCGTGAAAAAGGCGCGCCGATTGTGATTAAAGCCGACGGTCTGGCTGCCGGGAAAGGCGTTATCGTGGCGATGACCCTTGAAGAAGCGGAAGCCGCTGTGCAGGATATGCTGGCGGGTAACGCCTTTGGCGATGCGGGCCACCGCATCGTGATTGAAGAGTTCCTCGACGGCGAAGAAGCGAGCTTTATCGTGATGGTTGACGGTGAGCACGTCCTGCCGATGGCCACCAGCCAGGATCACAAGCGCGTAGGCAATGCCGACACGGGTCCAAACACCGGCGGGATGGGTGCTTACTCCCCTGCTCCAGTGGTCACTGACGAAGTACACCAGCGCACCATGGACCGCATCATCTGGCCAACCGTAAAAGGGATGGCGGCGGAAGGCAATACCTACACCGGTTTCCTCTACGCAGGCCTGATGATCGACAAGCAGGGTAACCCGAAGGTGATTGAATTCAACTGCCGCTTCGGCGATCCGGAAACTCAGCCGATCATGCTGCGCATGAAGTCCGATCTGGTTGATCTGTGTCTGGCGGCGTGCGAAGGCAAGCTGAATGAGAAAACTTCCGAGTGGGACGAGCGTGCCTCTTTAGGTGTGGTGATTGCTGCGGGTGGCTATCCGGGTAGCTACAACACCGGGGATGAGATCCACGGCCTGCCGCTGGAAGAGATTGACGGTGCGAAGGTGTTCCACGCCGGTACAAAGCTCTCTGACGATGACCGCGTGCTCACTAATGGTGGACGCGTGCTGTGTGCGACCGCGCTGGGTCATACCGTGGCAGAGGCGCAGAAGCGCGCCTATGCGTTGATGGCGGATATTCACTGGAACGGCAGCTTCAGCCGCCAGGATATCGGCTATCGTGCCATTGCGCGGGAGCAGGGGGAGTAATTTCACACCCTCACCCTAACCCTCTCCCAAAGGGAGAGGGGATTTACGTCAGAAACTCTTTTCTGTCGGCTGCCAGGTGCAGAAATCTTCGTTCGCCACCAGCAACAGCTGAGAGCCTTCCGGCGCTTCCAGCCATGCCACACTCACCTCAACAGATGAATGCCGCTGACGACGCTGAATGTGTTCGGTTGCCCAGGATTCAAGCTCAGGTTTCACTGTCTGCCCTTCGCAGGTGGTCACCGTGCCGTCGGCATGCCAGCGCCCCTGGCGCAGCACCACGCGGCCCTGACGCAGCGCATCGCTGGTCTGGCGAAGTTGTTCAGCACGGTAGCGGTAGAGCGCGACCTGATCGCTGGAAAGCTGCTGTTTCAGTCCACTGACCTCATGCTGCATAAAGCTCAGCTCGCCGTGGTCGTCAAAACGCACCTTCACATGTTCGGGAGTCTTACTGTAGATATTCAGTTCAATGAGCGACAGCGCATCGCCCTGCCAGCGGTATTCTGCGGTCGAGGTATTGCCGTTATGCCACGGACTGAACGCGGTAAGCATATGCACTTCATCGCTGGAATCTTTGCGCCAGATCCTGACCGCACCCTGGTTGTCAGCGTAGCCGCTGGCGGTAAACGGGGGGAGTGAGGAATCATGACTACAGGCAGACAGCAACAGTACGCCTGCCAGCGCGAGCGGTCCACGCCATAATGACAAAAGGGGCGTTGCCGCCCCTTCGTTAAAACTGTTCACTGCCACGCGTCTTACTTAACTGCGTCTTTCAGTGCTTTACCAGAAACAAATGCCGGCACGTTAGCTGCGGCGATTTTGATTTCTTTACCGGTCTGCGGGTTGCGGCCAGTACGCTCAGCGCGGTGGTTCACTTTGAAGGTACCGAAACCAACCAGTTGTACAGCATCGCCTTCTTTCAGAGACTCAGTAATAGCAGCCAGGGTAGATTCCAGAGCAGCTTTAGCCTGCACTTTAGACAGATCAGCCTTGTCCGCAATTACATCAATCAGTTGAGTCTTGTTCATAAGTTATCCTTTCAATGTGTTTATCGCTTGCTAAGCATCGAGTGCGACGAAAATGCCAAAAAAGCACTCTCCTGCATACACGCACCGATAGCCACTTTTTTTCGCCCCCCAAATGTAGACCAGACGGGGGGCGAAAGGGAAGAGTCGAGGAGTGACAAAACAGGCGTTAAATCACGTTTTGTTGTCTCATTGGTTAAAAATTATACCAATATTGCTCTCACCGGCCTCGCGCAGGTCCGCGCGAAGCCCTTTGATCAGCTCAATATCACGTTCTTCACACTCCGCCAGCAGACGGAAAATTTCCCACTGAATATCCCATTCCTGTTCAACCCCCGGGTTAGCACGCAGCTCTTCGTCGGTCATTTCACGGCCTTCCTGGGTCATTTCCAGCATCGCGACGGTCGTGATGGATGCCTTACTGACTTCAATGGCGTGCTCCAGGGTTTCACCGCTCAGACGGGAGTGGATCAGCTCGCTCAACGCCACACAGGCATCGATAGCCGGGTAGACACCATACAGGTCGTAATCGTCCGCCGCAGGGATTGCCTCTTCCAGCTTTTCAAGCTGAGAGTCGAAGTTTACCTTTGCGTCTTTGACCGTCAGCGTCTCCCAGATCAAATCCAGGATACGTCGATAAATCTGGCCTTCGCCAAACTCCGTTTGCTTACAGAACGCGGCATAGTTGGGGTACATGCGCTCGCACAGGCAAGCCATAAACGTCACGTGCTGCCAGCTTTCCAGCTTCTCAAGGCGCAGATGAATCGGGTTTTGTAACATGATGATGTCTCGAATCGAAAATTAGCCGCAGTTTACCTGAATCACGGCTGAATTTCCTGCCAACGAATGAATGCCGGACGTGAAGAGGCAACGGCGTCAGCCCAGCGGGTAGGCTCAGGTAAGCGGTAGCCCTTCATACAGCGTTGCACCCATGCCAGGGCGCTGTCCATGCTGACCCGATGCCCGGTTGCGATAAACAGCGGATTGCAGCGCGCTTTACTGCGCCAGACCCACGCCAGCTGCTCGCCTTTATGGATAAGCGGCGCCAGCGCGCCCGGTTCGGCAGAGAGCGGCTCAAACGCGCCGCACAGGCGTTTTTTCGCCACGCCGATGGTCGGCACGTCTACCAGCAGACCAAAGTGGCTGGCAACGCCCAGGCGACGCGGATGGGAGATGCCGTGCCCATCCACAAACAGCAGATCGGGTTTTTGCGAGAGTTGCTCCCACGCGGCCAGCAGCGCGGGATATTCGCGGAAGGAGAGAAAGCCGGGGATATAGGGCATGGTGGTGGCGATACGCGCCACCTTGTACTCCACCAGCTCCAGCGACGGGTATTTCAGCACCACCATCGCCGCTCGCGTCACTTCACCGCCTTGCTCAAACCCGACATCCGCCCCGCCAATGTATCGCGGAGGGTCCGTATCCAGACGATCCTCGCGGATCACCGATGAAGCCAGTTCGATTTGCTGAGCGCGTAGCGACGCGAGATCCATAACCACTCCTTACTTGTGATACTGGGCAGAAAGCCGATGCACCGCCTCCACAAATACGCCAGCGTGTTCTGGCGGTACATCCTGATGAATACCGTGACCAAGGTTGAAGACGTGGCCTTCGCCCTGGCCGAAACCAGACAGTATAGTCGACACTTCTTCTTCGATACGGGCAGGCTGTGCATAGAGCATGGACGGGTCCATGTTGCCCTGGAGCGCCACTTTATCCCCCACGCGACGACGCGCATCGGCAATATCAGTGGTCCAGTCGAGGCCCAGCGCATCACAGCCGGTGGCCGCCATCGCTTCCAGCCACTGACCGCCGCCTTTCGTAAACAGCGTTACCGGCACGCGACGGCCTTCGTTTTCACGCAGCAGACCATCGACAATTTTGTGCATGTAGTACAGGGAGAACTGCTGATAATCACGCCCGGTCAGCACGCCGCCCCAGGTGTCGAAAATCATCACCGACTGCGCGCCCGCTTTAATCTGCGCGTTGAGATAGAGCGTGACGCTCTTCGCCAGCTTGTCGAGCAGGGCATGCAGGGCCTGCGGCTCTGCGTACATCATCTTTTTGATGACGGTAAAGGCTTTGCTGCTGCCACCTTCCACCATGTAGGTTGCCAGCGTCCACGGACTACCGGAGAAGCCAATCAGCGGCACGTCGCCTTTGAGCTCGCGGCGGATGGTGCGCACGGCGTTCATCACATAGCCCAGCTCGCCTTCCGGATCGGGGATCGGCAGCTTATCAACGTCGGCTTTGCTTTTGATCGGTGAGGTAAAACGCGGCCCCTCGCCGGTTTCGAAATAGAGCCCAAGGCCCATCGCGTCCGGAATGGTAAGAATGTCCGAAAAAAGAATGGCGGCATCGAGCGGGAAGCGGCGCAGCGGCTGGAGCGTCACCTCACAGGCCAGTTCGGCGTTTTTGCACAGCGACATAAAATCGCCCGCCTGCGCACGCGTGGCTTTGTACTCTGGCAGATAGCGTCCCGCCTGGCGCATCATCCACACCGGGGTGACATCAACGGGCTGGCGCAGCAGCGCACGCAGATAACGATCGTTCTTCAGTTCGGTCATTTTGCAGTTCCTTATTGCGTCAGTCCGTCAGTGTAACACTACTCATACTCGGCCCGACACATTGCCACGGTATCTTCTATCAGGCGACGCGCCACCGTTCCCGGCGGGGGCAGCAGCGGTAAATCGTCGTAGCGATACCAGTTCGCCTCCAGCAGCTCTTTCTGATCGATAACAATCTCGCCGCTGTCGTATTCCGCCATAAACGCGGTCATCAGGGACATCGGGAACGGCCACGGCTGCGACGTCACATAGCGCAGGTTTTTCACCTTAATGCCGCTCTCCTCCATCACCTCGCGCGCCACCGCCTGTTCCAGCGTTTCGCCGACTTCCACGAACCCGGCGAGGACGGTGTGAATGCCGTTGCGATGGCGGGTATGCTGCGCCAGCAGGATGGAATCATCACGGCGGATGGCGACAATGATGCACGGTGCGATTTGCGGGTAGTAACGTTCACGGCAGTGGCCGCAGAGCAGCGCCCACTCGGTTTTGCTCGGGTGCATGGTGTGGCCGCAGTAACCGCAGTATTTGTGCGAGCGGTAAAACTCCGCCAGCTGTACGCCGCGCCCCGCCAGCTGGAACAGGCCGACGTCCAGATCCAGCACCTGACGTACGGATCCCATATCCTGACGGCGCGCCTGTTGGATCAACCACACGGGATCGCCCTGCCACTCGCCGATCTTCAGCGCGGACTGGCCCACCAGATCGAACGTTTCCGCGGCACCGTAGGGCAACTCTCCTGAGGGTAGCCATAATTTTTGTTCGTGGCTGACGATCCACCAACCCAGATCTGATTTTTCAATAATACGATCCATATCTATTGCACTACCTTCGCTTCACTGACATGTTGTTAGCATTGTGGTTACATTTTGGATAAGCAGATCCCATTTTAAACCTTATGGAGTCGACCATGTTAAACCAGCTGGAAAGCCTGACTGAGCGCGTTGGAGGAAGTAACACCCTGGTGGATCGCTGGCTACATGTGCGCAAGCATCTCCTTGTGGCGTATTACAATCTGGTTGGACTTAAGCCTGGCAAAGAATCCTTTATGCGACTCAATGAAAAAGCGCTGGACGACTTTTGTCAGAGCCTGGTCGACTACCTCTCCGACGGCCATTTCAACCTTTATGAACGCATTATCCGCGAAATGGAAGGGACAACGCCGTATTTAGCGGCCAGTAAACTCTGTCCGTTGCTTGAAGCCAACACCCAGCAGATCATGGACTACTACGATTCCACGCTGGAGAACGCTATCGATCACGATAACTATCTTGAGTTTCAGCAGGCGCTTTCCGACCTTGGCGAAGCACTGGAAGAGCGATTCACGCTGGAAGACAAGCTCATCGCCCTCGTGCTGGACAACAACCTGACTATCAGCACCAGCGATAACGTTGCGCGCCCTGCTTGAGTTCTTAATCGTTAACGAGTAATTTACAACCATTCGCCCCTCTGCGGAGGGGGATTTTTCTTGTCGGAGTGCCCAGTGTGAAAGCACGGGCTGAGACCGTTAATTCGGGATCCGCGGAACCTGATCAGGTTAATACCTGCGAAGGGAACAAGAGTCACACTGCTGTTGTATCGCCCTCGGGCGATCTTCTCTTGCTTCATCCGTCGTCTGACAAGCCATGTCCTTCACATCTGGAATGAGCTATGTCTACAACAAAACTGACCCGCCGCGAACAGCGCGAACACGCACAACGCTTCATCGACACCCTGGAAGGCACCGCTTTCCCGAACTCAACGCGCATCTACATCACCGGTTCACAGGCCGATATCCGCGTGCCGATGCGCGAAATCCAGCTCAGCCCGACGCTTATCGGCGGCAGCAAAGAGCACCCGCAGTTTGAAGACAACGAAGCCGTGCCGGTGTATGACACCTCCGGCCCGTACGGCGATCCTGATGTTGCTATCAACGTGCAGCAGGGTCTGGCAAAGCTTCGCCAGCCGTGGGTTGATGCCCGTAACGACTGCGAAGAACTGAGCGTGCGCAGCTCGGCGTACACCAACGCGCGCCTGGCCGACGACGGTCTGGACGAGCTGCGCTTTACTGGCCTGCTGACGCCGAAACGCGCTAAAGCGGGCAAATGCGTAACCCAACTGCACTACGCGCGACAGGGTATCGTCACGCCGGAGATGGAGTTCATCGCCATCCGCGAAAACATGGGCCGCGAGCGCATTCGCAGCGAAGTGCTGCGCCACCAGCATCCGGGTGAAGGGTTTGGCGCTCGCCTGCCGGAGAACATCACGCCGGAATTCGTGCGTGATGAAGTAGCCGCCGGGCGCGCGATTATTCCCGCCAACATCAACCACCCGGAATCCGAGCCGATGATTATCGGCCGCAACTTCCTGGTGAAGGTCAACGCCAACATCGGCAACTCTGCCGTCACCTCTTCCATCGAAGAAGAGGTGGAAAAGCTGGTCTGGTCGACGCGCTGGGGCGCGGACACGGTGATGGACCTCTCCACCGGCCGTTACATTCACGAAACCCGCGAATGGATCCTGCGTAACAGCCCGGTTCCGATTGGCACCGTCCCGATTTATCAGGCGCTGGAGAAGGTCAACGGCATCGCCGAAAACCTTACCTGGGAAGCGTTCCGCGACACGCTGCTGGAGCAGGCGGAACAGGGCGTGGACTACTTCACCATTCACGCGGGCGTACTGCTGCGCTACGTGCCGATGACCGCGAAGCGTCTGACCGGTATCGTTTCACGCGGCGGTTCGATTATGGCGAAATGGTGCCTTTCCCATCATCAGGAAAACTTCCTCTACGAGCACTTCCGCGAAATCTGCGAGATCTGCGCCGCTTATGACGTTTCTCTGTCGCTGGGCGACGGCCTGCGTCCTGGCTCCATCCGTGACGCGAACGACGAGGCGCAGTTTGCCGAGCTGCACACGCTGGGCGAGCTGACCAAATTCGCCTGGGAGTACGATGTGCAGGTGATGATTGAAGGCCCGGGCCATGTGCCGATGCAGATGATCCGCCGCAACATGACCGAGGAGCTGGAGCACTGCCACGAAGCACCGTTCTACACCCTGGGGCCGTTGACCACCGATATTGCGCCGGGCTATGACCACTTCACTTCCGGGATCGGCGCGGCGATGATCGGCTGGTTCGGCTGCGCCATGCTCTGCTACGTGACGCCGAAAGAGCACCTCGGGCTGCCAAACAAAGAGGACGTGAAGCAGGGGCTGATCACCTACAAGATTGCCGCCCACGCGGCGGATCTGGCGAAAGGCCATCCGGGCGCGCAAATTCGCGACAACGCCATGTCCAAAGCGCGCTTTGAATTCCGCTGGGAAGACCAGTTCAACCTGGCGCTGGATCCGTTCACCGCCCGCGCCTACCACGACGAAACCCTGCCGCAGGAATCGGGCAAAGTCGCGCACTTCTGCTCCATGTGTGGGCCGAAGTTCTGCTCGATGAAAATCAGCCAGGAGGTACGCGATTACGCCGCCGCGCAGACCATTGAAGTCGGCATGGCAGACATGTCCGAAACCTTCCGCGCCAAAGGCGGCGAAATCTACCTCAAAAAGGAGGAGGCGTAATGTACCAGCCCGATTTCCCACCTGTCCCCTTCCGCTTAGGGCTTTACCCGGTGGTGGACAGCGTGGCGTGGATAGAGCGCTTGCTGGAGGCAGGCGTTCGCACCCTCCAGCTGCGCATCAAGGATAAACGCGACGAAGAGGTGGAGGCCGACGTGGCCGCCGCTATCGCGCTGGGACGTCGCTACCACGCCCGCCTGTTTATCAACGACTACTGGCGGCTGGCGGTTAAACACCAGGCGTATGGCGTGCATCTGGGACAGGAAGATCTGGAAACGACCGATCTCAACGCAATCCGTGACGCCGGTCTGCGGCTGGGCGTTTCCACCCACGATGATATGGAGATCGACGTGGCGCTGGCGGCCCGCCCCTCCTACATCGCCCTCGGCCACGTTTTCCCGACGCAAACCAAACAGATGCCGTCTGCCCCACAGGGTTTGGCTCAGCTGGCAGCCCACGTTAAGCGCCTTGCCGATTACCCCACCGTCGCCATCGGCGGAATCAGCCTTGAACGTGCGCCCGCCGTGCTGGAAACCGGCGTCGGCAGTATCGCCGTCGTCAGCGCTATCACCCAGGCCGCAGACTGGCAGACCGCCACCGCACGGCTTTTACAACTGGCAGGAGCAGGCGATGAAAGATCGTGATTTTATGCGCTACAGCCGCCAGATCCTGCTGGAGGATATCGCCATTGACGGGCAGCAAAAGCTGCTCGCCAGCCGGGTACTGATTGTCGGTTTGGGTGGCTTGGGCGCGCCCGCCGCGCTGTATCTGGCCGGGGCGGGCGCGGGAACGCTGGTACTGGCCGATGACGATGAGGTACACCTCAGCAACCTGCAACGGCAAATCCTCTTCACGACAGAAGATGTTAACCAGCCTAAAGCACAGGTTACGCGCAAGCGGCTGAACCAGCTTAACCCCGATATTGAACTGGTGGCGCTCCAGACGCGGCTGAGCGGAGAAGATCTGCAACGCGAAGTTGCCCTTGCCGACGTGGTGCTGGACTGCACGGACAATATGGCGACGCGTCAGGCCATTAATGCGGCCTGTGTTGCACAGAACACGCCGCTGATCACCGCCAGCGCGGTCGGTTTCGGCGGGCAGATAATGGTGCTTACGCCGCCGTGGGCGCAGGGCTGCTACCGCTGCCTGTGGCCGGACGAGGCTGAACCGGAGCGTAACTGCCGCACGGCTGGCATTCTTGGGCCGGTGGTGGGCGTGATGGGTACCCTTCAGGCGCTGGAAGCCATCAAGTTGCTCAGCGGCATGGAAACAGAGCGCAACACGCTCCGGCTGTTCGACGCCCGTTCCAGCGGCTGGTGCCATCTGGCGTTAAACCGCGCCAACCGCTGCCCGGTATGCGGAGGCCGCGATGCGCATTCTGTTTAACGATGAGCCGATGACGTGTGACGACGATCTCACCGTTGCCGCCCTGCTCGACACGCTGCGCCAGCTGAAGCCGGGAACGGCACTGGCGCTCAATCAACAGATCCTGCCGCGCGAGCGGTGGGAACATCAGCAGGTCATTGAAGGCGACCAGATCCTGCTGTTTCAGGTTATCGCAGGGGGCTGAGATGTTACGTATTGCCGACAAAGTCTTTGATTCACATCTGTTTACCGGAACCGGAAAATTCGCCTCCCCGCAGCTAATGGTGGATGCTATTCGTGAAAGCGGCAGCCAGCTGGTAACGCTGGCGATGAAGCGCGTGGATCTGCGTCAGCACAACGATGCCATACTTGCGCCGTTACTGGAGGCAGGCGTGACGCTCTTACCCAATACCTCCGGTGCGAAAACGGCCGAGGAAGCAATTTTCGCTGCGCATCTGGCCCGGGAAGCCCTCGGCACCTGCTGGCTGAAGCTGGAAATTCATCCGGACGCCCGCTGGCTGTTGCCCGATCCGATCGAAACCCTGAAAGCGGCAGAGACGCTGGTGCAGCAGGGATTCACCGTTCTGCCCTACTGTGGTGCCGATCCCGTGCTGTGTAAGCGTCTGGAAGAAGTCGGCTGCGCGGCCGTGATGCCGTTAGGGGCGCCCATTGGCTCCAACCAGGGACTGGAGACCCGCGCGATGCTGGAGATCATCATCGAGCAGGCGACCGTGCCCGTGGTGGTGGATGCGGGCATCGGCGTACCCAGTCACGCCGCGCAGGCGCTGGAGATGGGGGCCGATGCGGTGCTGGTCAATACCGCGATTGCGGTGGCCGACGACCCGGTGATGATGGCGCGTGCGTTCCGCCTTGCCGTGGAGTCCGGTCTGCTGGCACGACAGTCCGGCCCCGGCTCGCGCAGCTTTCAGGCGCAGGCCACCAGCCCGCTGACCGGTTTTCTGGAGGCACTCTGATGGCTACCTTTATCGATCGCTGGCGTCAGCTTAACTGGGACGATATTGCCTTACGCATCAACAGTAAAACCTCTGCGGACGTAGAGCGGGCATTAACAGCCCGGCATGTGACCCGCGAGGATTTGATGGCCCTGCTTTCTCCGGCAGCCAGCGCATACCTTGAACCGATGGCGCAGCGCGCGCAACGCCTTACCCGCCAGCGCTTTGGCAACACGGTGAGCTTTTACGTGCCGCTTTATCTCTCTAATCTGTGCGCCAACGACTGCACCTACTGTGGCTTCTCAATGAGCAACCGCATTAAGCGTAAAACGCTGGATGAGCATGAGATCGCCCGCGAGTGTGCGGCTATTCGTGAGATGGGTTTTGAACATCTCTTACTGGTGACGGGTGAACATCAGGGCAAAGTGGGGATGGACTATTTTCGCCAGCATCTTCCGGCCATCCGCCGCGAATTTGCCTCATTGCAAATGGAAGTGCAGCCTCTGTCGCAAGAGGAATATGCGGAACTGAAAACCCTCGGGCTGGACGGCGTAATGGTTTATCAGGAAACCTACCATGAGGCGACCTATGCCCGACATCACCTGAAAGGGAAGAAGCAGGATTTCATCTTCCGGCTGGAAACGCCGGACAGGCTGGGGCGCGCCGGTATCGATAAAATTGGGCTGGGCGCGCTTATCGGTCTGTCCGACAGCTGGCGGGTTGACTGCTATATGGTGGCGGAGCATCTGCTGTGGCTACAGCAGTACTTCTGGAAAAGCCGCTATTCCATCTCCTTCCCACGGCTGCGTCCGTGTACGGGAGGCATTGAACCCGCCTCGCTGATGGATGAGCGCCAGCTGGTGCAAACCCTGTGCGCATTTCGCCTGTTCGCGCCGGAAGTGGAATTGTCGCTCTCCACGCGTGAATCCCCCGCGTTTCGCGACCGCGCGATCCCTCTGGCGATCAACAACGTCAGCGCCTTTTCCAAAACGCAGCCGGGCGGTTACGCGGACGATCGCCCGGAACTGGAACAGTTTGCACCGCACGACGGACGACGGCCCGACGCGGTGGCGGAAGCCCTGACTGCACAGGGGCTACAGCCCGTGTGGAAAGACTGGGACAGCTGGCTGGGAAGAGCTTCGCATTTGCGCTGAAACCGCCTGCAACAATGCGGAAAGGTTACGAGACGGCTCGTAAGATCAACGCCGGGCGATTGAGGAGATCTGCCCGGTTTTATTAGGATTAACCACGTCAGCAACGGACGCTGACCAGGGTGAAAATGCTTCTTCCTCGTTTCGCCCTGCCCTCCGCCCCTTAAACAAAATTTCAATTGATAAAATAAATACGTCGTTTCTTATCTACTCTTAAGATAAATCAACCCGTCGGAAATCGCTTTCTGTATAATTTACTACCAGCAATCTGACAGCGACTATGCTGAGGATATCGACAGACGCAACGCGTCTACCATCTGGATTGATGCACAACTCATGGCACTCCACAGTAAAAAGCTCTCTTTCACCCGACCAATTATGGTCAGCTTCGCGGGGATTCTGTTCAGTTTCGCGATAATCGCGATCCTGGTCATCCTTTCACAACGGAAGGATTTTATTGAGGATTATCATAAAATTAATGGCAACTTCACCCATAATCTGGCGGTGAACTATACCGAATCCATTCTGCGAGAAAACGACTATATTCTTGGTCGCGCTGCGATGTACTACGCCCGTGAAGACAGAGTGAATCAGACGATAAATATCGATCCGACACAGGGTTTGCAGATGTTAATGCATTTGCAGAACCTGATGCCCACGGTGTCGTCTATCTCTCTGGCGGACACCGAAGGGCACCATCTGCGCGCGCCGGAAGTACTGCCAACGGAGAAGAGTAGGTCGTTCGACGCACGAACACGCCCATGGTTTATCGGGCAAGCGGAAGCCAGCAACTTTCCTCACTACACCCGCCCCTATCTGGACTATTTCACCCAACATCCTACGGTCACCCTCTATAAACCGGTCATTTCACCGGAAGGCCGTCTGAAGGGCACGCTCGCTTTCCATCTTGATTTAACCTCCATGGGGTATACCCTGCGCCAGATGGTGGCACCGGTTCAGGGTGAGTTTTTTGTCGTGGAACGTGACGGCGCCGTTGTGCTGCATCCGGACACGGGGGCGCTCTTTAAGCAGTACGTAAGCGAAGCGCTGATGGACAAAATGACCAGCGGCGAAGGGCATCTTTTCGACCCCAAAAGTAAAACCTGGTATTACTACTACTCTTTCACCAATCCGGACTGGTTTGTGATTTATCGGGTCTCCGATGCCACGCTTTCCGTCATCACCCGGCATGAAACCACCGTCGTCGGCTGGGGATTTGCGCTGGCGGCAATCATCATCATTCTGTTCGGGCTCTATCTGCGCCATGCCTCGCGTTCTGTGCTGATGAACATTATCAACGCCATCAAAACCGGAGACGTCAATCAGGCGCCACGTCTTGAGGCGATGCTCAGCCATACCATTCGAACCAATAAAGAACGCGAGCTGGCCTATGTCCGTCAGGCCACCCATGATGCGCTGACAGGCTGCAAGAACCGCCGTGCTTTCGACAACGATGTGGATGAGCTGCTGACCGCTCATCAACCCTTCGTTCTGGCGCTGGTCGATATCGATAACTTCAAATCTATTAACGACACCTGGGGCCACCTGAGCGGGGATATTGTTCTGCGCAGCGTGGCGCGCGAAGGTATTCAGATCATGCAGCCTCACCACGTTTCCGTTTACCGCTACGGTGGGGAAGAGTTCGGGGTGATTTTCCCGGCCGAGCTGATGAACTCCGCGCACGCGCTACTGGAAGCCTGGCGCACCGCCGTGGAAAAACGGACCTGGCGGGAAGAGAACCTGCGAGTAACCTTCAGCGCGGGGGTGGGAGAGTGGCACTTCGAACCGCTGGAACAATTTATCGGCAGCGTAGATGAAGCGCTGTATACCGCTAAACAACAGGGTAAAAACCGCATCGTAAGCACGGCCAGCCGATAATACCCTTCCTGAAATTCCGCCCGTTAAGACGGGCAGAATGCTTTCATGTATAAAATTGTAACCGGTTTCAGAAAAATGCCGATTTCTTTGTGATGCCTGACACACAATCGCGGTAAAGCGGTTGTTGAAGCGGTCTGCGCGGGATAATTATCAATAAACACATGTAGATCGAGGCTGACTATGAAGAACATCGTTTTATGCTGTGCAGCGGGAATGTCAACCAGCATGCTGGTTCAACGTATGAAAGATGCCGCGCAGAAAAAAGGAGTCGAAGTAACCATTAAAGCCGTTCCGGTCGCGGAGTTTAAAGATAACATCGCGACGGCTGATATCGTATTACTGGGGCCACAGGTTAAATACGAACAGGCAAAACTCCAGGCGCAGGCCGATCCGCTCGGAAAAAAGGTCGCGGTTATCGACATGATGGATTACGGCATGATGAAAGGTGATGCCGTACTGGAAAAAGCGCTCAAGCTGCTGGAGTCATAATGGAAGACTTAGAAACCACAATCATGGAGCTATTGGTCAATGCAGGTGCGGCGCGCAGTGCGGCCCTGACAGCGTTGCAGATGGCGCGAAAAGGTGACTTTGACGAAGCCGAGAAAGCGATGGAAGAGTCGCGTGAATATGTGAAACATGCGCATACTATCCAGACGCAGCTCATCGGTCTTGACGAAGGGACCGGGAAACTTCCGGTTAACCTGATCACCGTTCACTCTCAGGATCACCTGATGAACGCGATGGTCATTCAGGATCTGGCGGGCGATATGATTGAGCTTTATCGACGCATCCCGTTAGTGAATTGAAGACATACAGACGTAAAAAAACCCGCCGAGGCGGGTTTTTTATTGTCGGGTGGCGCTGCGCTTACCCGACCTGTGATTCATATGCCCGGTAATTTTACCTACCGGGCATCAACGATTACTCGTTGTCGGAACCGCCCAGACCTGCGTTCAGCAGTTCTGCAAGGCTCGCGGATGCATCTTCGGCAGTCACCTGCGGTGCAGCTGGCAGTTCACCCGCTGCACGACGACGCATACGATCCTGGTGGTACGCATAACCGGTACCGGCCGGGATCAGACGACCCACGATAACGTTCTCTTTCAGACCGCGCAGTTCATCACGTTTACCTGCAACAGCCGCTTCGGTCAGGACACGAGTGGTTTCCTGGAACGATGCAGCAGAGATGAAGGACTCGGTTGCCAGAGACGCTTTGGTGATACCCAGCAGATCGCGTGCAAAGGTCGCACCGATTTTGCCGTTCGCTTCCAGATCGCGGTTAGCGATCTTAACGCGTGAGTATTCAACCTGCTCGCCTTCCAGGAAGTCGGAGCTGCCCGCGTTTTCGATGGTTGCTTTACGCAGCATCTGACGAACGATAACTTCGATGTGCTTATCGTTAATCTTAACGCCCTGCAGACGGTATACGTCCTGTACTTCGTTAACAATGTAACGAGTAACAGCATGCACACCACGCAGACGCAGGATGTCGTGCGGCGCTTCTGGACCATCGGAGACCACGTCACCACGTTCCACGCGTTCACCTTCGAACACGTTGAGCTGACGCCACTTAGGAATCATCTCTTCGTACGGCTCGCTGCCATCTACTGGCGTGATAACCAGACGGCGCTTACCTTTGGTCTCTTTACCGAAGGAGATGATACCGCTGATTTCAGCCAGGATAGCAGGCTCTTTCGGACGACGTGCTTCGAACAGGTCCGCAACGCGTGGCAGACCACCGGTGATGTCCTTGGTACCGCCGGATTCCTGAGGAATACGCGCCAGGGTGTCACCAGAGCTGATCTGTACGCCATCTTCCAGCTGTACAATCGCTTTACCCGGCAGGAAGTACTGCGCAGGCATATCGGTGCCAGGGATCAGAACGTCATTACCCTGAGCATCAACGATTTTCAGTGCAGGACGCAGATCTTTACCACCGGTAGTACGTTCAGCAGAATCCAGAACCACCAGAGAAGACAGACCGGTCAGCTCGTCGGTCTGACGAGTAATGGTCTGGCCGTCGATCATGTCAGTGAAGCGGATGAAACCACTTACTTCGGTGATAACCGGCATGGTGTGTGGATCCCAGTTTGCTACGGTTTCGCCGCCGGCAACCTGCTCGCCATCACCTTTCGCCATAACCGCACCGTAAGGCACTTTATAGCTCTCTTTGGTACGACCGAATTCGTCGATCAGCTTCAGCTCGGTGTTACGAGAAGTCACAACCAGCTTGCCTGCGGAGTTAACAACAGACTTCGCGTTGCTGAGCTTGATGCTACCTTTGTTTTTCACCTGGATGCTGGATTCAGCAGCCGCACGAGATGCCGCACCACCGATGTGGAACGTACGCATCGTCAGCTGTGTACCCGGCTCACCGATGGACTGTGCCGCGATAACGCCGATAGCCTCACCTTTGTTGATGATGTGGCCACGCGCCAGGTCACGACCGTAGCAGTGCGCACACACACCAAAGTCGGTGTCACAGGATACAACGGAACGCACTTTCACAGAGTCAACAGAGTTCGCTTCCAGCAGGTCACACCACTGTTCGTGCAGCAGAGTGTTGCGTGGAACCAGAATGTCTGCGGTGCCCGGCTTCAGGATGTCTTCCGCGGTCACACGACCCAGTACGCGATCGCGCAGCGGCTCTTTAACATCACCACCCTCGATAACCGGGGTCATGGTGATACCTTCGAGGGTGCCACAATCGTCTTCGGTGACGACCAGATCCTGCGCAACGTCAACCAGACGACGCGTCAGATAACCGGAGTTCGCCGTTTTCAATGCGGTATCCGCCAGACCTTTACGCGCACCGTGCGTGGAGATGAAGTACTGGAGTACGTTCAGACCTTCACGGAAGTTCGCGGTGATTGGCGTTTCGATGATGGAGCCATCTGGCTTCGCCATCAGACCACGCATACCTGCCAGCTGACGAATCTGTGCCGCAGAACCACGCGCACCGGAGTCGGCCATCATGTAGATGCTGTTGAAGGAGACCTGCTGCTCTTCTACGCCGTCACGGTTAATCACGGTTTCGGTTTGCAGGTTATCCATCATCGCTTTGGATACACGATCGTTCGCCGCAGCCCAGATATCGATAACTTTGTTGTAACGTTCGCCTGCGGTTACCAGACCAGACTGGAACTGCTCCTGGATCTCAGCAACTTCAGCTTCCGCTTCAGAGATGATCTCGTGTTTCTTCTCTGGGATGACCATGTCATCGATACCAACAGATGCACCTGAACGCGCTGCATAAGCAAAGCCGGTGTACATTGTCTGGTCAGCGAAGATAACGGTCGGCTTCAGGCCCAGAATGCGGTAACAGGTGTTCAGCATTTTGGAGATCGCTTTCTTGCCCAGCGCCTGGTTGACGATGGAGAAAGGCAGACCTTTCGGTACGATCATCCACAGAATCGCACGGCCAACGGTCGTGTCTTTCAGGCTGGTAATCGCCACGAATTCGCCGTTTTCATCTTTTTCGTATTCGGTGATACGCACTTTAACGCGCGCATGCAGAGAGGCCAGGCCAGCGCGATAAATACGCTCAGCTTCTTTCGGGCCAGTCAGCACCATGCCTTCGCCTTTGGCGTTAACACAGTCACGGGTCATATAGTACAGACCCAATACAACGTCCTGAGAAGGAACGATGATAGGTTCACCGTTCGCTGGAGACAGGATGTTGTTGGTAGACATCATCAGCGCACGCGCTTCGAGCTGGGCTTCCAGCGTCAGCGGTACGTGAACAGCCATCTGGTCACCATCGAAGTCGGCGTTATAGGCCGCACAAACCAGCGGGTGCAGCTGGATCGCTTTACCTTCGATCAGGACTGGCTCAAATGCCTGGATACCCAAACGGTGCAGAGTTGGTGCACGGTTCAGCAGTACCGGGTGTTCGCGGATCACTTCGTCCAGGATATCCCAAACGACAGCTTCTTCACGCTCAACCATTTTCTTAGCGGCTTTGATGGTGGTGGCCAGGCCACGCAGTTCCAGCTTGCCGTAGATGAACGGTTTGAACAGCTCCAGAGCCATTTTCTTAGGCAGACCGCACTGATGCAGACGCAGGTATGGACCTACGGTGATTACAGAACGACCGGAGTAGTCAACACGCTTACCGAGCAGGTTCTGACGGAAACGACCCTGCTTACCTTTGATCATGTCGGCCAAAGATTTCAGAGGACGTTTGTTAGAACCGGTGATCGCACGACCGCGACGACCGTTATCCAGCAGGGCATCTACCGCTTCCTGCAGCATACGTTTTTCGTTGCGTACGATGATGTCCGGCGCAGCCAGATCCAGCAGACGTTTCAGACGGTTGTTACGGTTGATCACGCGACGGTACAGATCGTTCAGATCCGACGTTGCGAAACGACCACCATCCAGCGGAACCAGCGGACGCAGATCTGGCGGCAGAACCGGCAGAACGGTCAGGATCATCCACTCTGGTTTGTTACCAGACTGAACGAACGCTTCCAGCAGTTTGATACGCTTGGTCAGCTTTTTACGCTTGGTTTCGGAGTTGGTTTCGTTCAGCTCTTCGCGCAGAGTTTCACACTCTTGCTCCAGATCCATACTCTTCAGCAGGGCCTGGATAGCTTCCGCACCCATCTTCGCGTCGAATTCGTCACCGAACTCTTCCAGCGCGTCCAGATACTGTTCTTCGGTCAGAATCTGGTTACGTTCCAGATTCGTCATCCCGCCTTCGATCACAACATAAGATTCGAAGTACAGAACACGTTCGATATCGCGCAGCGGCATATCCAGCAGCAGGCCGATACGGGACGGCAGAGATTTCAGGAACCAGATGTGAGCAGTTGGAGACGCCAGCTCAATGTGGCCCATACGCTCACGGCGTACTTTGGTCTGGGTCACTTCAACGCCGCACTTCTCACAGATCACACCACGGTGTTTCAGGCGCTTGTACTTACCGCACAGGCACTCGTAGTCTTTTACTGGCCCGAAAATACGCGCACAGAAAAGGCCGTCACGCTCAGGTTTGAACGTACGGTAGTTGATGGTTTCCGGCTTTTTAACTTCACCAAAAGACCATGAACGGATCATGTCTGGCGAAGCCAGAGCAATTTTGATCGCATCAAACTCTTCGGTTTTAGTCTGCGCTTTCAGAAACTTTAATAAATCTTTCACGGATTTGCTCCCGTCGGAGTTAGCACAATCTGGTGTCGGGGGTTAACCCGACACCAGTGACCTGTTTGAGCGAGAATTACTCGTCTTCCAGTTCGATGTTGATACCCAGCGAACGAATCTCTTTCAACAGTACGTTGAAGGATTCTGGCATGCCCGGTTCCATCTGATGGTTGCCGTCTACGATGTTCTTATACATCTTAGTACGACCGTTCACGTCATCAGACTTAACGGTGAGCATTTCCTGCAGGGTGTATGCTGCGCCGTATGCTTCCAGCGCCCACACTTCCATCTCCCCGAAGCGCTGACCACCGAACTGAGCCTTACCACCCAGCGGCTGCTGAGTAACCAGGCTGTAAGAACCGGTAGAACGAGCGTGCATCTTGTCGTCGACCAGGTGGTTCAGTTTCAGCATGTACATGTAACCTACGGTTACCGGACGCTCGAACTGTTCACCGGTACGGCCGTCAAACAGCGTAATCTGACCAGACGTTGGCAGACCACCCAGTTGCAGCAGCTCTTTAATTTCAGCTTCTTTTGCACCGTCGAATACCGGCGTTGCAATTGGCATACCCTTACGCAGGTTTTCCGCCAGACGCAGAACTTCATCATCGCTGAAGGTGTTCAGGTCGACTTTCTGACGCACGTCGGTACCCAGATCGTAGGCACGCTGGATGAACTCGCGCAGTTTCGCGACTTCTTCCTGCTGCTTCAGCATGGCGTTAATCTTGTCGCCGATACCTTTCGCAGCCATACCCAGGTGGGTTTCCAGGATCTGACCGATGTTCATACGAGACGGTACACCCAGTGGGTTCAGTACGATATCTACCGGCGTACCGTTAGCATCGTGCGGCATATCTTCGATCGGGTTGATCTTAGAGATAACACCCTTGTTACCGTGACGACCTGCCATCTTGTCACCAGGCTGGATCTGACGTTTAACAGCCAGATACACCTTAACAATCTTCAGCACGCCTGGTGCCAGATCGTCGCCCTGAGTGATTTTGCGGCGTTTCGCTTCGAGTTTTTTCTCGAACTCGTGTTTCAGTTCGTCATACTGCTCAGCCAGCTGTTCCAGCTGATTCTGTTTCTCTTCGTCGGTCAGGCCCAGCTCCAGCCAGCGATCGCGTGGCAGTTTGTCGAGCTTCTCAGCTTCAACGCCACCGGCAACCAGCACCGCATAGATACGGCTGAACAGACCTGCTTCGAGGATCTGCAGTTCTTCAGACAGGTCTTTCTTAGCCTGTTTGAGCTGCATCTCTTCGATTTCCAGCGCACGCTTATCTTTCTCAACGCCGTCACGAGTGAAGACCTGAACGTCGATAACCGTACCGGAAACACCGTTTGGTACGCGCAGAGAAGAGTCTTTAACGTCAGACGCTTTCTCACCGAAGATAGCACGCAGCAGTTTCTCTTCTGGCGTCAGCTGGGTTTCGCCTTTCGGTGTAACCTTACCAACCAGAATGTCGCCGCCGGTCACTTCCGCACCGATGTAAACAATACCGGATTCATCCAGTTTGGAGAGCGCAGCTTCACCCACGTTAGGGATGTCGGCAGTGATCTCTTCTGGCCCCAGCTTGGTGTCACGGGACACACAGGCCAGTTCCTGAATGTGGATGGTGGTGAAACGATCTTCCTGAACCACACGCTCGGAGACGAGGATGGAGTCTTCGAAGTTGTAACCGTTCCACGGCATGAACGCTACGCGCATGTTCTGACCGAGCGCCAGTTCACCGAGGTCGGTGGACGGACCGTCTGCCAGCACGTCGCCGCGCTCAACTGGCTCACCCAGAGATACGCAAGGCATCTGGTTGATACAGGTGTTCTGGTTAGAACGGGTGTATTTGGTCAGGTTGTAGATGTCGATACCCGCTTCGCCCGGATACATCTCGTCTTCGTTAACTTTGATAACGATACGGGATGCGTCAACGTACTGAACGGTACCGCCACGCTTAGCAACTGCTGTAACACCGGAATCAACGGCAACAGCACGTTCCATACCGGTACCAACCAGCGGCTTATCAGCACGCAGAGTTGGAACGGCCTGACGTTGCATGTTCGCACCCATCAATGCACGGTTGGCGTCATCGTGTTCCAGGAACGGGATCAGGGACGCACCGACGGATACCACCTGTTGGGTGGATACGTCCATGTAGTCAACCTGGTCGCGGCTGAACAGGCTGGATTCGCCTTTGCTACGGCAGGTAACCAGATCTTCTACAAAGTGGCCTTCGTCATCCAGGTTGGAGTTCGCCTGAGCGATAACGTAGTTGCCTTCTTCGATAGCAGACAGGTAATGAATTTCGTCGGTAACCACACCGTCGGTCACTTTACGATACGGGGTCTCAAGGAAACCGTATTCGTTTGTCTGTGCGTACACGGACAGGGAGTTGATCAGACCGATGTTTGGACCTTCAGGCGTTTCGATTGGACATACGCGACCGTAGTGAGTCGGGTGTACGTCTCGAACTTCAAAGCCTGCACGTTCACGGGTCAGACCGCCTGGGCCGAGTGCAGAGATACGACGTTTGTGCGTGATCTCAGACAGCGGGTTGTTCTGGTCCATGAACTGAGACAGCTGGCTGGAACCGAAGAACTCTTTCACTGCCGCAGAAATCGGCTTGGCGTTGATCATATCCTGAGGCATCAGGGTATCCAGATCGCCCAGAGACAGACGCTCTTTCACCGCACGCTCTACACGAACGAGGCCAACGCGGAACTGGTTTTCCGCCATTTCGCCTACGGAACGGATACGACGGTTGCCGAGGTGGTCGATATCGTCCACTTCGCCTTTACCGTTACGGATATCGATGAGCTTCTTCATCACTTCAATGATGTCGTCTTTGCTCAGGATACCGGAACCTTCGATTTCGTCGCGCAGCAGAGAACGGTTGAACTTCATACGACCTACCGCGGACAGATCGTAGCGGTCTTCGGAGAAGAACAGGTTCTCGAACAGGCTTTCAGCCGCTTCGCGAGTTGGTGGCTCACCAGGACGCATCATGCGGTAGATTTCAACCAGCGCGCTCAGACGATCGTTGGTTGGGTCGACGCGTACAGTCTCAGAGATGTACGGACCGTGGTCCAGATCGTTGGTGAACAGCGTTTCGATACGTTTGTGGCCAGACTGGCTCAGCTTAGCCAGCAGATCCAGGCTCAGCTCCATGTTCGCCGGGCAGATCAGCTCGCCAGTTGATTCATCAACGTAATCTTTCGCGGCTACTTTTCCTGCAATGTATTCAACCGGAACTTCGATGTGTTTGATATCATCTTTTTCCAGCTGGCGGATGTGGCGCGCGGTGATACGGCGACCTTTTTCCACATACACTTTGCCGTCGGCTTCGATGTCGAACGACGCGGTCTCACCACGCAGACGTTCCGGCACCAACTCCATCTGCAACTTGTTGTCGCGGATTTCAAAGATCACTTTCTCAAAGAACAGGTCCAGGATCTGCTCAGTGGTATAGTTCAGTGCACGCAGAATGATGGTTGCAGGCAGCTTACGACGACGGTCGATACGGACAAACAGGTTGTCTTTTGGATCGAATTCGAAGTCCAGCCATGAACCACGGTAAGGAATGATGCGTGCGTTATACAGTACTTTACCGGAAGAGTGCGTTTTACCTTTATCGCTGTCGAAGAAGACGCCCGGGCTACGGTGCAGCTGGGAAACGATAACACGCTCAGTACCGTTGATAACGAAAGTACCGTTGTCCGTCATGAGTGGAATTTCACCCATGTAGACTTCTTGTTCTTTAATGTCTTTTACGGTGCCTTCCGGCGCTTCGCGCTCGTAGATCACCAGACGCAGTTTTACGCGCAGCGGTGCGGAATAGGTCACGCCACGGATCTGACATTCCTGAACGTCAAACACCGGTTCGCCAAGGCGGTAGCTGACGTACTGCAGCTCGGAATTACCGCTGTAGCTCTGAATCGGGAACACGGAACGGAAGGCTGCTTCCAGGCCGTACTGCCCTTCAGGATCTTGCTCGATAAACTTCTGGAACGAGTCAAGCTGGATAGAAAGGAGATATGGAATGTCCAGAACTTGTGGACGTTTACCAAAATCCTTACGAATACGTTTTTTCTCGGTATAGGAGTAAACCATAGGGTTCCTCAGCTCGCTGACAAGTCGACCCATCTGTCCGACGAAGGGACAGTTTGTGCAACACCATTTTGTGGACCGGAAAATTGAATACTTTCCGCAATACCTGTTGCTATCACGCTTAAACCATTTCATTGCGATTTACACAGAGCGAGCACCCTGTCGCAGTATATTAAGTCGTCGATAGAAACAAGCATTGTCAGGACAACCAGCAGTCAAACAGTGTGAAATGCTGCTGATGCCTTACAGCGCAAAAAGGCTGGTGACTAAAAAGTCACCAGCCATCAGCCTAATTACTTAGGCTGCAACCAGAAAAGTTGGCTTATTTAACTTCAACTTCAGCGCCAGCTTCTTCCAGAGATTTTTTCAGTGCTTCTGCGTCGTCTTTGCTCACGCCTTCTTTCAGCGCAGCTGGAGCAGATTCTACCAGGTCTTTAGCTTCTTTCAGACCCAGGCCAGTTGCGCCACGTACTGCTTTGATTACAGCAACTTTGTTCGCGCCAGCAGCTTTCAGAATTACGTCGAATTCAGTTTTTTCTTCAGCAGCTTCAGCCGGGCCCGCAGCTACAGCTACAGCAGCAGCAGCAGAAACACCGAATTTTTCTTCCATTGCAGAAACCAGCTCTACAACGTCCATTACGGACATAGCTGCTACTGCTTCAATGATTTGATCTTTAGTGATAGACATTTAAATTGTTCCTGAAAATCAGAATAAGTTTATACGTAAGCAAATGCTTTATAAAGATAACTGCGATTAAGCAGCTTCTTTCGCATCGCGTACAGCAGCCAGAGTGCGAACCAGTTTGCCAGCCGCAGCTTCTTTCATGGTTGCCATCAGGCGTGCAATTGCTTCTTCGTAGGTCGGCAGGGTGGCCAGGCGATCGATTTGCGATGCCGGGATCAACTCACCTTCAAAGGCTGCAGCTTTGACCTCAAATTTTGCATTCGCTTTCGCGAACTCTTTGAACAGACGAGCAGCAGCGCCCGGGTGTTCCATAGAGTATGCAATCAGGGTCGGACCAACAAACGTGTCTTTCAGGCACTCGAACTGAGTACCTTCAACTACGCGACGCAGCAGGGTGTTACGAACAACACGCATGTATACGCCAGCTTCACGACCTGCTTTACGCAGTTCAGTCATTTTGTCTACAGTAACGCCACGGGAATCCGCAACTACTGCAGACAGCGCGCCTTTGGCTACTTCGCTGACTTCAGCAACAATCGCTTGTTTGTCTTGAAGATTTAAAGCCATTAGCTTTGCTCCTGGATGTTTGCCGGAACTCATGTTCCGGAACTCACTTCACTCGACCCAACGGGAAGAGCGTCTTAATACGGTGAGCAGAAACAAGCCAGAGTATTTAAAATAATCTTAGCGTTCTGTCACCGTCTACGCAGGGGATTAAGTTTCTTGCGAAACACCTGCGGTCTTCGACGGAGGCCTGGATAGGCCAGGCTCCAACGAACAATTCTTTTAGCCGCTAACTTTTGTTAGCAAACGTGGGGGTAAGATTGTAGACAAAATCACCGCCCACGTAAAGGCATTAGTTTGCAGCAGCGCTCAGGCCAGCCTGGTCAACTGCAACACCTGCACCCATGGTGGTGGAGATGCTAACTTTCTTGATGTACACGCCTTTCGCCTGAGTTGGTTTAGCTTTTTTCAGCGCAACCAGCAGAGCTTCCAGGTTTTCTTTCAGTTTGTCAGCGTCAAAGTCCACTTTACCGATGGTGGTGTGGATGATGCCGTTTTTGTCGTTACGGTAACGAACCTGACCTGCTTTAGCGTTCTTAACCGCTTCAGCAACGTTAGGAGTTACAGTACCCACTTTCGGGTTTGGCATCAGGCCGCGTGGACCCAGAACCTGGCCCAGCTGGCCAACAACGCGCATTGCATCTGGAGAAGCAATAACAACGTCAAAGTTCATTTCGCCTTTCTTGATCTGATCAGCCAGATCTTCCATACCTACCAGTTCAGCGCCGGCAGCTTTAGCCGCTTCAGCGTTTGCACCCTGAGCAAATACAGCTACGCGTACGGAACGGCCAGTACCGTGTGGCAGTACAGTTGCGCCACGAACGTTCTGATCGGATTTACGAGCGTCGATGCCCAGGTTAACGGCAACGTCAACGCTTTCAACGAACTTAGCAGTTGCCAGTTCTTTCAGCAGAGCGATAGCTTCGTTGATGTCGTACTGTTTGGTCGCATCAACTTTGTCACGGATCACGGACATGCGCTTGGTCAGTTTAGCCATTTCTTAGTCCTCCACTACCAGGCCCATGGAACGTGCAGTACCTTCAATGGAGCGAGTCATCGCTTCAATGTCGGAACCAGTCATGTCGGCAGCTTTGGTCTGCGCGATTTCCTGCAGCTGAGCGCGGGAAATTTTACCCACTTTGTCTTTGTTCGGCTTACCGGAACCAGACTTGATGCCCGCTGCTTTCTTCAGCAGAACTGCTGCTGGAGGGGTTTTGGTAACGAAAGTGAAAGAACGGTCAGCGTAAACAGTGATTACAACTGGGATTGGCAGACCTTTTTCCATGGATTCAGTTTTGGCGTTGAACGCTTTACAGAATTCCATGATGTTCACACCCTGCTGACCCAGAGCTGGACCAACTGGTGGACTTGGGTTCGCCATACCTGCTGCAACCTGCAGCTTGACGTAGGCTTGTACTTTCTTAGCCATTCTAAAATCCTCTGATTGGGTAATAACGCCTCGGAGAGGCTCCCCGTGAATAAAATTCGTTTTACGGGTCGGAACCCATAAAAACAAAAGGCGCGAAATTGTATTCCAATCTCGCGCCCTGTGCAACGATTAAATCGTCGCTTTTTTGATCGCTGCTTAGGCTTTTTCTACCTGAGCAAAGTCCAGCTCTACCGGGGTCGCACGACCAAAGATAGAAACGGAAACTTTCAGGCGGGACTTCTCGTAGTCCACTTCTTCGACGACGCCATTAAAGTCAGCAAACGGACCGTCGTTAACACGAACCATCTCACCCGGTTCAAACAGCGTTTTCGGACGCGGTTTATCACCCACCTGCTGGAGGCGGTTCATAATCGCATCAACTTCTTTGTCGCTGATTGGCGCCGGACGGTCAGATGTGCCGCCGATAAAGCCCATCACGCGTGGTACGCTGCGCACCAGGTGCCAGCTCGCGTCGTTCATCACCATCTGAACCAGCACGTAACCCGGGAAGAATTTACGCTCGCTTTTGCGACGTTGGCCGCCACGGATCTCAACCACTTCTTCGGTCGGAACCATAACTTCGCCAAATAACTCTTCCATATTGTGTAATTTGATATGCTCACGCAGCGACGTAGCTACGCGGCCTTCAAAACCGGAAAACGCCTGAACGACGTACCAGCGCTTTTTAGGGGCTTCAGACATCTCAGAACCTCAGGCCAGTGATAAAGGATACCAGGCGAACCAGAATACCATCCAGTCCCCACAGGATCAGTGACATTACAGCGGTTACCGCCGCTACAATCAGCGTGGTGTGCAATGTTTCCTGGCGAGTCGGCCAAATGACCTTGCGGACTTCGGTACGCGCTTCGCGGGCAAACGCAACGGTCGCTTTGCCTTTCGTCGTCAACAGCGCGACACCACCCGCCGCAGCAATCAGAATTACCACTGCAAGCGCGCGTAGCGGCAGCATCATGTCACGATAAAGATAGTTGCCGACAATCGCCACAATCAGCAGCACGGCTACAACTACCCATTTCATCGCTTCCAGGCCGCGCCCGCTCCCTTGAGCTTCGGTATTCGCACTCATAAACCAACCTGTCAGAAGTATTCTACAAACATTTTCACCCCGCGAGTGCGAGGCAAACCAATCGAAATGCTATTCGCTTTTCGTATTATACGCTCTCCGCAGAGCCTGTCTCAGCAATGATTATGACAAAATTAATCACTGATGAGCCAGGTTCTGATGTGAAAGCGTGCAAAAAGGGCATCAAATGATGCCCTTTTATTGCGCATTGCGTCAAATGTTATCAGCGATTAGCCGAGAACTTTAGCAACAACGCCCGCGCCAACGGTACGGCCGCCTTCACGGATTGCGAAACGCAGACCGTCATCCATCGCGATTGGGTGGATCAGAGTCACAACCATCTTGATGTTGTCGCCTGGCATTACCATCTCTACGCCTTCTGGCAGTTCGATGGTACCGGTCACGTCAGTTGTACGGAAGTAGAACTGTGGACGGTAGCCTTTGAAGAACGGAGTATGACGGCCGCCTTCGTCTTTGGACAGAATGTACACTTCAGATTCGAACTTAGTGTGTGGCTTGATTGAGCCTGGCTTCGCCAGAACCTGACCACGTTCGATTTCCTCACGTTTGATACCACGCAGCAGAACACCAACGTTCTCACCAGCACGGCCTTCGTCCAGCAGTTTGCGGAACATTTCAACGCCAGTACAGGTAGACTTCGCAGTCTCTTTGATACCAACGATTTCAACTTCTTCACCAACTTTGATGATACCGCGCTCTACACGACCGGTAACAACGGTACCACGACCGGAGATGGAGAATACGTCTTCGATTGGCAGCAGGAATGGCTTGTCAATCGCACGCTCTGGTTCTGGGATGTAAGAATCCAGGAAGCCAGCCAGTTCGATGATTTTCGCTTCCCACTCTGCGTCGCCTTCCAGCGCTTTCAGCGCGGAACCACGAACGATTGGAGTATCGTCGCCTGGGAAATCGTACTGAGACAGCAGTTCACGAACTTCCATCTCTACCAGTTCCAGCAGCTCTTCGTCATCAACCATGTCGCATTTGTTCAGGAACACGATGATGAAAGGAACGCCTACCTGACGACCCAGCAGGATGTGCTCACGAGTCTGAGGCATAGGGCCGTCAGTCGCAGCAACAACCAGGATCGCGCCGTCCATCTGCGCAGCACCGGTGATCATGTTTTTAACATAGTCGGCGTGGCCTGGGCAGTCTACGTGTGCGTAGTGGCGAGTCGGGGTGTCATACTCAACGTGAGAGGTGTTGATGGTGATACCACGAGCTTTTTCTTCTGGTGCGTTATCGATCTGGTCGAAAGCACGAGCAGCACCGCCGTAGGTTTTAGCCAGTACGGTAGTGATTGCAGCGGTCAGCGTTGTTTTACCATGGTCAACGTGGCCGATAGTACCGACGTTAACGTGCGGTTTTGTACGTTCAAACTTTTCTTTAGACATCGATTGTCCCTCTAAGACACGGATAAATCGGTGATATCACCACATCAACCAGGCGAAAATGCCTGAACTGTTGAATACATTTACATTGAAACAGAGAGAAAGGGAGGGAGAAGTGAAGTGGTGCTGATACCCAGAGTCGAACTGGGGACCTCACCCTTACCAAGGGTGCGCTCTACCAACTGAGCCATATCAGCACGTATTGGAGCGGGCAGCGGGAATCGAACCCGCATCATCAGCTTGGAAGGCTGAGGTAATAGCCATTATACGATGCCCGCATCCTGAAACTCGGCTACCCAGTTCTTTCTGTAACAAAAAAAGAGATTTCTCTCTTTTCTGTTCGAGCTGGTCAATTTTTCCAACCAGCTCCGGCGGCGTTGACGCTGCCAGAAAGTGGTGGTGGGGGAAGGATTCGAACCTTCGAAGTCTGTGACGGCAGATTTACAGTCTGCTCCCTTTGGCCGCTCGGGAACCCCACCGGACTTGATGGTGCCGACTACCGGAATCGAACTGGTGACCTACTGATTACAAGTCAGTTGCTCTACCTACTGAGCTAAGTCGGCATCAAGTAGCGCGCATTCTATGGAGACCTGCGCAGTCATGCAACTAAAAAATTGCATAAAACGTTCTTTCGCTCACATTTTATTCGAAACCAGGGCTAACCGCTGTAAATTCATCCGCTCGCGATTAAAAATCCAACATGAACGCCTGATTTCGGCACGCTATAGCCCCGGGTGATGCCTGCCCGGTTAAGCATCGCTTTCCCATATTTTTTCTTATTATTCCTCTCATCTGGTGTTAACCTCCTGCCCATTGTCCAAAATTAACTATGTGATGAGCCCGCACCCGCCGTTTCGTGATGGTTCACAGAAGCATGCTTATGAGCAAAAAAGAGCAAACGTTAATGACGCCCTATCTTCAGTTTAACCGTAGCCAGTGGGCAGCCCTGCGTGACTCCGTCCCTATGACACTGACGGAAGGTGAAATCGCACGGCTAAAAGGGATAAACGAAGATCTCTCCCTGGAAGAGGTGGCAGAAATCTATCTCCCCCTCTCTCGCTTGCTTAACTTTTACATCAGCTCCAACTTGCGTCGTCAGGCCGTACTGGAACAGTTCCTCGGCACGAACGGTCAACGTATTCCTTATATCATCAGTATTGCGGGCAGCGTGGCAGTGGGTAAAAGTACCACCGCGCGCGTGCTACAGGCGCTGCTGAGCCGCTGGCCGGAACACCGCAGCGTGGAGCTGATCACCACCGACGGCTTCCTGCATCCCAATGAGGTGTTGAAAGAACGCGGCCTGATGAAGAAGAAGGGCTTCCCGCTCTCTTATGATATGCACCGCCTGGTAAAGTTTGTCTCTGATTTAAAATCGGGCGTGCCGAACGTTACCGCACCGGTCTACTCGCATCTGATCTACGACCGCATCCCGGATGGTGACAAAACGGTGGTGCAGCCCGACATCCTGATTCTGGAGGGCTTAAACGTACTGCAAAGCGGGATGGATTACCCTCACGATCCGCATCACGTGTTTGTCTCTGACTTCGTCGATTTCTCAATTTATGTGGATGCGCCTGAAGATCTGTTGCAACGCTGGTATATCAACCGCTTCCTGAAGTTCCGTGAAGGGGCGTTCACCGACCCGGATTCTTACTTCCACAACTACGCTCAGCTCTCTGAAGAAGAGGCTATCAACGTGGCGACCGGGCTGTGGAATGAGATCAACTACGTCAACCTCAAAGAGAACATCCTGCCGACGCGCGAACGTGCAAGCCTGATCCTCACCAAGAGTGAGAAACACGCCGTTGACCAGATTCGTTTACGGAAGTAGATCTCAGACGTAAAAAAACCGGCTTATCGCCGGTTTTTTCCTTTATGCATGCGGCTTTTCGCCGTTTTCATCCTGATCGACCGCGAAGCAGGCCACCAGCTGTCCGCCATAATCTTTCAGTTGTGGCTGCAACTGCGTACACGGACCGAAGCGGCGACGGCAGCGGGCGTTGAACGCACATCCCGGCGGCGGGTTAAGCGGGCTTGGTAACTCGCCGGTCAGCTTAATGCGCTCACGGCGGTCATCCGGGTTCAGTCGCGGCGTCGCAGACAGTAGTGCCTGAGTATATGGATGACGCGGGTTATTAAAGATCTGATCTTTCGTCCCCTTCTCTACGCAGCGTCCCAGATACATCACCATCACCTCATCGGCAATGTGCTCAACCACAGACAGGTCATGGGAGATGAAAACGTACGACAGCCCAAGATCCTGCTGTAAATCCATCATCAGATTCAGCACCTGCGCACGCACGGATACGTCGAGCGCCGAAACCGGTTCATCGGCAATCACCACGTCCGGGTCGAGCATCAGACCACGGGCGATGGCGATACGCTGACGTTGACCGCCAGAGAACGTATGCGGATAGCGATCGTAATGCTCGGTTTTCAGGCCCACCTTCGCCATCATCGCCAGCGCTTTTTCACGACGCTGCTCTTTGCTCAGGTTGCTGTTGATCAGCAGCGGCTCTTCCAGAATCTGCCCCACTTTTTTTCGCGGGTTCAGCGAACCATACGGATTCTGGAACACAATCTGGATTTTCTGACGTCGCAGTTTCTGCGCCTGCGGATCGTGCTTGAGCAGATCCTGGCCCTGATAGTAAAGCTCGCCGCCAGTCGGAACTTCAATCATCGTTAACAGACGGCCCAGCGTGGACTTCCCACAGCCAGATTCCCCTACCACCGCCAGCGTTTTTCCGCGTTCGAGAGTAAAGGAGACACCATCCAGCGCTTTTACCAGGCGCTCAGGAGCAAAGAGGCCCTTCTTCACCGGGTAATGTTTTTTCAGGTCGATGGCCTGCAACAGCATTTGTTGCGTACTCATAGTGTTGGCCTCCCGGCATCATCGAGTGGGTAGTGGCATTTCGACTGACGTCCGTCAGCTAACAGGTTCAGCTCCGGCTCGTCGACGCGGCATTTATCCGTCGCATACGGGCAGCGCGGGTTAAGCAGACAGCCCTGAGGACGGTCATATTTACCCGGTACCACCCCCGGCAGCGAGGCCAGACGCGCTTTATCCTGCGCGAACTCCGGCAGCGCGCGCAGCAGCGCCTGCGTATAGGGATGACGCGGGGCCCGGAAGATATCGTGTGAACTCCCGGTCTCCACCACCTGGCCTGCATACATCACAATGATTTTGTTTGCCGCTTCAGCCACCAGCGCCAGATCGTGCGTAATCAGCACCAGCGCCATATTCTCTTTCTGCTGCAACTCCAGCAGTAGCTCAATAATTTGCGCCTGAATGGTCACGTCCAGCGCGGTTGTCGGTTCATCGGCAATCAGCAGTTTTGGTCGACAGGCAATGGCCATCGCGATCATTACACGCTGACTCATCCCACCGGACAACTGGTGCGGATAAACGTCCAGACGCGATGCCGGATCGGGTATACCCACCTGCGTTAGCAGGTCAATAGCGCGCTGGCGACGGGTTTGCTTGTTACCGCCCTGGTGCACCTTAATGGCTTCCATAATCTGGAAACCCACGGTGTAACACGGGTTCAGACTGGTCATCGGGTCCTGGAAGATCATCGCCACTTCCGCTCCCACCAGCTGGCGGCGCTGTTTTTCGGAAATGCGCTGCAGATCCTGACCATTGAACTCCAGGCTTTCCGCCATTACGCGGCCGGGATAGTCAATCAGCCCCATGATTGCCAGTGAACTCACTGACTTACCGGAACCGGACTCCCCAACGATACCAACCACTTCGCCCTGATTTACGCTATAGCTGATGCGGTCCACAGCACGAAACGGTGTGCCTTCATCGCCGAAGTGCACCGATAATTTATCTACATTTAATAACGCCATCTCGTGCCTCTTACTGCTTCAGTTTGGGATCAAGTGCATCACGCAGACCATCACCCATCAGGTTAAATGCCAGCACCGTCAGCAGAATCGCCAGACCCGGGAAGGTGACGACCCACCAGGCGCTTTGCGCGAACTGCAACACGTCGGAGAGCATGGTGCCCCATTCCGGTGTTGGCGGCTGCGCACCCATGCCAAGGAAGCCAAGAGCGGCCATATCGAGAATGGCGTTAGAAAAACCGAGCGACGCCTGAACAATCAGCGGTGCAAGGCAGTTAGGAAGAATATTGACGAACATCTGGCGCATCGCCCCCGCACCCGCCACTCGAGATGCCGTTACATAATCGCGGTTCACCTCGACCAGCACGGCCGCACGGGTTAATCGGACATAGTGAGGAAGCGCAACGAACGTTAGCGCGAGCGCGGCATTGCCTATCGAAGGACCAAAGACCGCGACCAGCACCAGGGCCAGCAGAAGGCTTGGCAATGCCAGCATGATATCGACGATACGCATGATGACGTTATCAACGATGCCGCCGAAGTAGCCCGCCACCAGACCAAGCACAACGCCCATGATCAGCGACAACACCACAACGAGACAGCCAACCAGCAGAGAGAGGCGCGCGCCGTACATCAGACGAGACAGCACATCGCGGCCAACGTCATCAGTACCGAGCAGGTGCGTCAGGCTACCACCTTCCTGCCAGGCCGGTGGCGCGAGCAGCGCATCACGGAACTGGTCCGCGGGGTTATACGGCGCAAGGAAGTTCGCAAACACCGCAATCAGGATCATGATGGAAACATACACCAGCCCGACGACCGCGCCTTTGTTGCGCTTGAAGTAGTGCCAGAATTCCTGCATCGGCGTCATTGGCACCGGTGCGGTAACCGCTTTATTTTGAGTAACTTGTGACATGATGGCCCCTTACTTCTTATGACGAATACGCGGGTTCACCACGCCGTACAGCAAATCGACCAGCAGGTTGACGAGGATAATCATCGTCGCGACCAGCAATACACCGCCCTGCACAACCGGATAGTCACGGCGTTGCAGCGCATCAATTAGCCAGCGTCCAAGGCCTGGCCAGGAGAAGATGGTTTCGGTCAGGATCGCCCCGGCCAGCAGCGTACCGACCTGCAAACCGATAACGGTCACCACCGGCAGCATGGCGTTACGCAGGGCATGAATGATGATGACGCGCATACGGGTCAGACCTTTAGCGCGGGCAGTACGAATATAATCTTCGCCCAGCACTTCCAGCATGGAGGAACGAGTCATACGCACGATCACCGCAAGTGGGATGGTGCCCAGCACCATTGCAGGCAGGATCATGTGCGCAACCGCATCAATGAAGTTGCCCTCTTCGCCCCAGATCGCCGTATCAATCAGCATAAAGCCGGTTAACGGGTTGGTGTCGTCAAGGAAAACCATATCGCTGACACGTCCGGAGACCGGCGTCAGGTTCCACTGCACCGAGACCAGCATGATCAGCATCATGCCCCACCAGAAGATAGGCATGGAGTAGCCGGTCAGTGCCAGGCCAACGGCGGTGTGGTCGAAAATAGAGCCACGCTTAACGGCAGCCAGCACGCCGACGGGAATCCCCACCGCGGTCGCGAAGATCATGGCGCAGATGCCGAGTTCCAGCGTCGCCTGGAAACGCGGCACGAACTCGTCCCACACCGGAAGACGGCTTTTCAGTGAAATCCCTAAATCGCCGTGTAATACGCCCCAGATGTAGTGGAGGTACTGCTGCCACATCGGCTTATCAAGGCCGAGTTCAGCCAGCAGTTGCGCATGACGTTCAGGGGAGATACCACGCTCGCCCGCCATAATCATCACCGGATCACCCGGGATCATATGGACGAAGGCAAAAGTGAGAAGGGTGATACCGATAAACGTCGGGATAACCAGTCCCAGACGTCGGAGGATGAACTGCAACATAACCCGGATTCTCTCTGATGACGCACGCTCAGTAGCGTGACGTCTGTATTGCTCACAAATGTAAATTCCCTCTCCCTGTGGGAGAGGGTTAGGGTGAGGGGATGCATGCACGCCCCTCACCCCTGCCCTCTCCCACAGGGAGAGGGAGAACACCCTACTTATTATTCAACAGACACGTTTTCGAAGTGGTGTTTGCCCAGTGGATCGACCACGTAGCCCTTCACTTCTTTACGCACTGGCTCGTACACGGTGGAGTGAGCAACAATCAGCGCCGGAGCCTGATCGTGCATGACAACCTGCGCTTGCTTGTACAGTTCGATACGTTTGTTGTGATCATCGGTCGCACGCGCCGGCTGGATCAGGTCTTCAAACGGCTTGTAGCACCAGCGAGAGTAGTTGGAACCGTCTTTCGCTGCCGCACAGCTGAACAGGGTCGCGAAGAAGTTGTCCGGATCCCCGTTGTCGCCGGTCCAGCCCATCATGACCGCCTGGTGTTCGCCCGCTTTGGCGCGTTTCAGGTACTCGCCCCACTCGTAGGTCACAATTTTGGCCTGTACGCCAATCTTCGCCCAGTCAGCCTGAACCATTTCCGCCATACGACGTGCGTTCGGGTTGTAAGGACGCTGTACCGGCATCGCCCACAGCTCAACGGTGAAACCTTTATCCTGGCCCGCTTCTTTCAGCAGCGCTTTCGCTTTCTCAGGATCGTAGGTGTAGTCCTTAATGTCGTCGTTATAGCCCCACATGGTTGGTGGGATCAGGTTCTTGGCCGCAACGCCAGCGCCCTGGTAAACGGCTTTGATGATCGCTTCTTTGTTCACCGCGTAGGTCAGCGCCTGACGCACTTTCACGTCATCGAACGGTTTCTTCTCGGTGTTGAAGGAGAGATAACCCACGTTCAGGCCCGCCTGCTCCATCAGGTTGATATTTTTGTCCTGCTTCATGCGCGCGATGTCAGCCGGGTTTGGATACGGCATCACCTGACATTCGTTTTTCTGCAATTTTGCGTAACGCACGGATGCGTCAGGCGTGATGGAGAAGACCAGACGGTCGATCTGCGGCTTGGTGCCCCAGTAGCCCGGGAAGGCTTTATACAGAATACGGGAATCTTTCTGGTACTGAAGCAGCTGGAACGGGCCGGTACCGATTGGGTTCAGGTCCACTTTTTCCGGCGTGCCGGCTTTCAGCATGTTGTCCGCGTACTCTTTAGAGAGAATAGAGGCGAAGTCCATCGCCAGGTCAGCGAGGAATGGCGCTTCCGGACGCGTCAGCACGAACTGAACGGTTTTATCGTCCACTTTTTTCACTTCAGCAATCAGGTCTGGCAGACCCATCCCTTCGAAGTATTCATAGCTGCCGCCAGACACTTTATGGTACGGGTTCTGGGCATTTTTTTGACGGTCGAAGGAGAACACTACGTCGTCGGCGTTAAAGTCGCGCGTAGGTTTGAATTCTTTGCTGTCCTGCCACTTCACGCCCTGACGCAGGTGGAAGGTATAGGTTTTACCGTCTTCGCTGATATCCCACTTTTCAGCCAGGCCAGGAATCACTTCCGTGGTACCGGTTTTAAATTCAACCAGACGGTTATAGATCGGTACAGAGCTTGCGTCGTAAGTCGTACCAGAGGTAAAGAGCTGTGGGTTAAAGCCTTCCGGAGAGCCTTCAGAACAGTAAACCAGGGTTTTTGCCTGTACGCTTGCTGCGACGGTCATGGCCACCAGGCTCAGACCAAGCTTCAGCATCCCTGACTTCTTCAAGGAAATACTCATTATTGTGCTCCAATGTGATGTTTTGCTTTGTTGTGTTACGCCGCCTGACCTTTATTTATTTTTTACCCGGTCCGGTCGGTGATGCCCGAGGGCGTTAAAAGGGATAGAGAATCCTTTCAGAAGAGCGTTTGAGTTGCAGCGCAGATCCTCCCTGAAATGCCCCTCGTGCCCTACAATCTGTCAACAGAATGTGAAAACGTCAATACAGGTGGCGGGGATTTACGTGGAGTGTGAGAAACCGCAAACAAAGATTAAAAAAACTCTGAATGCCAGTTTTCAGCAGAGAAATTTATGCTACTCGCCATGTTGCAGCACAAACCCCTCCCTATTTCGCAACACCCAGTGATTAAGTTTTATTCAGAATGGGTAAATTTTCTTACAGAATGGTGATTATCTGAGCACTAAATACCGCGAACGTTAAAACGCACAGCGAAAAATGCTGAGGTTATCCATAAGCAACGCGAAAAAAGATCAAACTATATATAAAAAAATACAATGGATTATGTCACAAAACCGCAAGCAGGCAGGGGGAAGCAGGGCTAAGGGGTATTTTGAGGACTCGGGTGGGGTAACGCGTTAATGCAAAAAGGGCTAACCTTGCGGTTAGCCCTTTTTAGAATGTGGTCGGCGAGAGAGGATTCGAACCTCCGACCCACTGGTCCCAAACCAGTTGCGCTACCAAGCTGCGCTACTCGCCGAATGCGGAGCGCATCTTACTGCTGAGGTGCGCCCTCGTCAATCCCTTATTTTCAAAAAGCCATTCAACTGGCGATATTCTCGCCAGACCAGCTACTGCGCGGCTTTTGTGGTGTTATCAGGGAGTTTACACCAGTTGTTGTTTTCGTTAATCCCACCGTTCGGTGAGGTATAGCCGAGACAGCCCATAATAGTGTCGTACAGCTCAACGTGACGGCGCGGTACCTTAATCTCTGCCTGCTGTTTCAGGTGGGCAAACATTTTGGCTTTGTCCGGGTTTTCCAGATACTTGTCCGACATCCACATGATCATCGGCACGCGGAACTGCTCTGGTGGCGCCAGCTTACGCGGCGTACCGTGTAAATGCTCTTTCTCGTTGATGGACTCGCCGTGGTCGGCCGCGTAGATCACAATCGCTTTCTTATCGCGAAGCTGGTCAATCACCCGGCTGAGGAAGGTATCCACATACAGAATCGAGTTATCATAGGCATTGATCAACTCCTGCTTGCTACAGTTCTTGTTAATGCCGACGCACTCAGGCGTCCATTTGGCGAAATCGCGCGTGTAACGCTGATAGTAGCTGTAGTGTGACCCTTTGGTATGCAGAACAATAAGGTGCTTACCCTGCGGATAGTTTTTCAGCGACTGTTCCATCTCAGAGAGCAGCAGCATGTCATCAACGTTCTTTCCGCGGTTACGCGGCTCGGCGCCAATCTGCTCGCGGTAGGCGATGTTATCAGCCATGGTGTTGGTGTAGAACCACATCTCACTTTGCATGGCGAACAGATCGGAGCTAAATCCAAGCTGCTTCAGAACAGCAAATACGTTTTGCTCTTTGAGAGTGCGCTGAGGGTTATCACTCGCACCGCCCTCGCGAACAAACATACAGCGCAACGAGAGCTTCGTGGCGGTATCGCAGGAGTAGCCGCGGTATGCCACCAGATTCTTTTCCTGCGCCAGTTTCGGGGTGGTATCGCGGTCATAACCGAGAATACCCATATGATCCCAGCGCGTCGTTTCGCCGATAACGAAGACCACGTAAGTATCATCCAGCCCGTCAGCCGGAGCCTGGTAGGTGAACTTTTTGGTTGGGTTAATCAGCGATTTCACATCGCTGGATTCGTCCGCCTGAGCCCAGGCATAAAGACCTAACGCCGACAGCCAGTTAGACGGCAGGTACGAGTTAGCCACCACGCCGCCGTAGCTTGGCATATCCACGCCTGTCGCTTTTTCGATCCGTTTTTGCTGCTTTTCCATCAGGCGAATAGGCGCCCATACCAGCAGACCCGCCAGAAGAACGACGGCGACGTTGCGGATGCGCTGTCCCCGGGTACGCAACTGGCGTAACAGGGTGTAGCGACAGGTGTTACTCCAGATAAAGAAGAGCGGGATCAGGCAGGTCAGAATCGTCCACAGGATGAACCCTTGACCCACCACCTCTTTCGAGAGGTCGATGTCCGTGGTCATCACCGAGGCCACAATACCGTAGCCAATGACCACGTTCATGAATGTCATGTAATAGCTTGCGGCGGCGGAGATAATCACCACCAGCGAGGCCAGAATTTGCCATGTACGACGGCCAAAGAGAGAGAGCAGGCGTAACAGGAAGAAGGTCGCCAGAATTGAGCCAAACACTTCAATCGCGGCAAAAATTCCATTTCTTACAGTGAGGTGTTCGAAATAACCTTCCACTCGTCTGAACAGCACCGCGCCATTCAGAAACAAACCGATATAGACAGCCAGCATCAGACACAATCTTTGCTGGGTAAGAGACCTAATATATTTCATGCAAACAACCCTGGGGGAAGGGGTATAAAAACCCGCCGAATCTCAGTGAGAAAGCTGACAGAGTAAGTAGATGCGAGAGAAACCGTTATCAGAAACGTCTACAAGCGCGATAAGTAGACCACAGCAGGGAAGAAAAGTGGCAGCAGAGAATGTGAATCGATGAAGATTTTTACAAAATAGCAAGTCCGGAAGCGATTTAGAAATAAATAAAAGAGGCCCAGCGGCCTCTTTTCATCGCATCATACATGCGCTTCTTTATACAGTTCGCGCTGCGGCTGACGGATCGTGGTGGACAGCGCCAGCGAAATAATCAGCAAAGCGAATATCACGCAGAAGGTCACGTAGAAGCCGCCAAACAGCGAGGCAATCAGTGAACCGCAAATACTGCCGATACCGAAGCCGAGATAAATGACGCCGTAGTTTTTCGCCAGGTTGTTCAGGCCGAAGAACTCGCTCACCAGTGACGGGAAGACGGTAATAGTGCCGCCAAAGTTAAAGGCTACGCAGGCAATTGCTGCAAAGAATGTCGCCTCGTTCAGCGGAGCGAACAGCAGTGCTGCCATACCCACCAGGGAGATGACCTGCCCCAGCGTAATCACACGGATACGGGCGATTTTGTCAGACAGGATACCCAGTACCAGACGACCCGAGAGGTTAGCGATGGAGATGACCGTCACCGCGTTCGCCGCCGTCGCCGCGTCCAGTTTTACCATCCCCTGCGCGATATCTTTCGCCACACCGATGACATACAGACCGCTCATGCAGGCCGTCAGGAACATCACCGCCAGCATCCAGTACTGCGGCTTACGCATGGACTGAGCGAGGGTGAAATCGTTCTCCACCACGCCGTTAACGGTTTTCACTTCCTGCTGCGGCGCATCTTTCATCAGCGTGGCGCCGAAGAGGATCATTACCAGCACAATCACGCCCCAGATCATAAAGGTTTTCTCAAGCCCCACCGAGGCCAGCAGATGGGAGTCAATGAATTTGAACCCCAGGCTGCCCAGGCCATATGAACCAATGGCAAACGCGGAAATAAGCCCTTTACGCTCCGGGAACCACTTCACGCAGTTAGACAGCGTCAGCAGATAACCTGCGCCGTCCGCCAGACCCACCAGCACCCCGGCGCTTAACCACAGCATCATCAGGTTGTTTGAATGTGCCGTCAGGAAGAAGCCCACGCCCAGCAGGATCCCGGAGGCCATGGTTACGCGCTTCACGCCGAAGCGCTCCTGAAGTTTGCCCGCCACGGAAGAGGAAATCGCTAATCCAAGGCTCAGCAAGCCGAAGGAGAATGCCACCTGGCTTATCGGTGCGCCGAGCTTATCGGACAGGGCGCTGTTAAACAGGCTCCAGGTATAGACCGAGCCCAGTGCGAACTGGGTAACGATGGTGCCGAAAAGCGTCAGCCAACGCGTGCGGTTATAAGTTGATGTGTTCATGGCAGTGTCCTGCAAGAGAAATTAAGGAAGTTCGCTGAGGACACGATAAACAAAACCCCAAAACGCCAGGGGTAAAACGGCATGAAATGCAGGAGATACGGAATGAAATGCCTGGAAGCGGGAATGAATGACCTTGCCGGAAAAGAAAACGCTTAAAGGTGAGTGACCACTATCACCACAGCCCGCGCCGTTATTGTATTAAATATGTTACCGCAGCGTTTAAAAAAGTAACAACCCTAAAATTTGGCGCTTAAGCCCAGGGTGTACAAATATTCTTCCTCCGACTGCTGGTTGTAGCTGATCTTCGCCCAGGGATGTAAATCACCATACTGCGTATCAACGCGCCACCCCAACGAGTTCACGCTGGCATGCCAGAGGGGATCGGTAAGCGGCTGCGTGGTAGTTACCTCACCAAATGCATTCACCGTTGCAGGGGGAGCGCCATCAGTGCGCCACGCCATGACGGGGCCGGTGGTAAAATGTCCCGCCACGGGAAAATTCCAGCCAACGCTCAGAACGGTTTCCGCATCTGAACCGGATGGGTCGTTCAGGGCAAAGCCCGCAGCATTCTGCGAATGGTTGATACGCTCCGCGAGAATATCTTCATAACGAGGTTGGTGATCGGCGTCCCATGTATAGCGTTCCGTCGTATTACTTTGTGCATCTGAAACGATATATTCCTGTTGCCACGCAAAAGCGGTGTTACATATAAGCAGGCAGGCTGAGACACCCACCAGGCCAGAAGCAGCATGGCGACCACTGATTTTTTTTAACATCATCAAAGCGACTCCAGAAAGAGCCGAGTTCGGCGATATATGTCATTGTTCGAAGAGGTATTAGGGCGTATAGCCCTGTATTAACTATTGTCTCTTTAGCAAACACGTCAAGCCGGGCAGATTGAAATTTTTGCGTTTACCGTATCAGGAAGGGAGATGACCTATGCAACGTTGCGGCTGGGTAAGCCAGGATCAGCTTTATATCGATTATCACGACAAGGAATGGGGCGTGCCGGAAACCGACGGTAAAAAACTGTTTGAAATGATTTGCCTTGAAGGCCAGCAGGCCGGGCTGTCGTGGATCACCGTTCTGAAAAAGCGTGAGAACTATCGCAAGGCCTTCCACCATTTCGATCCGGTTGCGGTGGCCGCCATGACCGACGAAGACGTGGAAAGGCTGGTTCTGGATACCGGTATCATCCGCCATTGCGGTAAAATTCAGGCCATTATTGGTAACGCGCGTGCTTATCTGGCGATGGAGCAAAACGGCGAACCCTTCTCAGCTTTTGTCTGGTCGTTTGTGGATAACGAGCCGAAGGTGACGCAGGCCGCCACGCTTGCAGAGATCCCAACGTCGACCCCCGCCTCAGATGCCCTGTCAAAAGCGCTGAAAAAACGCGGCTTTAAGTTTGTGGGCACCACCATCTGTTACTCCTTTATGCAGGCCTGCGGGCTGGTCAATGACCATATTAAGGGCTGCTTCTGCCACCCGGAGGGCCACCATGATCCGCAAATGGCAAAGTGAGGATACCGCTCCGCTTTTGAGTCTGTGGCTGGAGAGCACCACCGAGGCGCATCCGTTTATCGACGCAAGTTACTGGCAAGCGAATGAAGCGGTAGTGCGGGATGATTACCTTCCCGCCGCCGAGACCTGGGTCTGGGAGGAAAACGGTACCCTGTGCGGTTTTATCAGCGTCATGCAGTTCCAGTTCGTGGGGGCGTTGTTTGTCGCCCCGGCGTTCATCGGAAGGGGGATCGGGCGTGCGCTGCTGAACTATGTTCAGCAGCACTACCCGTATTTAACCCTGGAGGTGTATCAGAAAAACGTGCGGGCGGTGAATTTCTATCATGCTCAGGGTTTTCGCATCGAAGACAGCGCCTGGCAGGATGATACCCAACACCCGACGTGGATCATGAGCTGGCAGGCGGATCAAATGCCGTAAGGGGAAGCGCCGGCCCCTCATATTTCTCCACCCATGCCAGCGCCGTATTCCCCGCACAGCCGTTCCCCAGCTTCGAGCTGGGGAGATCTTTGGTCAGCACGTTTACGGCGCCGTTCTTACAAATACCGCCCTCGTCCAGCGCCAGATCCGGCCATGCTCCCTGATGAATGCAGAACACGCCTGGGCGGATCCCGTCACTCACCACGGCGCCAGCCAGCACCTGCCCGCGTGCGTTCCAGACGCGAACGAGATCGCCGTCGTTAATCCCCCGCGCCTTTGCATCGTCGCTATTCAGCGCGATCGGCTCACGACCCGCCACCGCATACTGCTCGCGCAGAGCCGAATAGTTGAGCTGGCTGTGCAGACGATGGGCAGGATGGGCAGACAGCAGCTGAAGCTGCCCCGGCTGCGCATTGCCATGCCATTCGTCCGGCTCCAGCCACGCCGGGTGCGGCGGGCAGTCCGCGTAGCCAAAGCTGGCGATGCGCTCGCTGTGGATCACAATCTTCCCGCTTTCGGTTTTTAACGGGTGATTCTCCGGATCGCGACGGAAGTCAGCAAAGCGCACAAACCGCGCGTTCTGCTCGCTTTCCGGCATTTCGAAGAGTTGATTCGCCTCCCAGAACTCAGCAAATGACGGCAGCGTCACGCCCTGCGCAGCCCCGCGCTGGCTTGCAATCTGGTAAAACGTTTCCAGCCATTGCAGATCCGTTTTGCCCTCGGTGAAACGCTCCCGTCCGCCCGCTTCCCATAATTCACTCAGGTCAGCAAAGACGTCATAATCATCCCGCGCTTCATCCCGGGGAGCCACGACGCGCTTCATCGGCACCATATGCTGGTTGCTGTAATCCCCCGTCATGGTGAGATCGTTACGCTCGAACGAGGTCGTGGCGGGCAAAACGATATCGGCATGTTTCGCTGACGCGGTCCAGAAGCACTCCGAGATCACCACCAGCTCCGGTTTCTGCCAGGCGCGGATCAGGCGGTTGGTATCCTGGTGATGGGTGAAGTTGGCCCCACCCGCCCACCAGACAAACTTAATATCCGGGAAATGGCGATCCTGACCGTTGTGCTGATAAAACCCGCCGGGGTTCTCCAGAGCTTCAACAATGCGTGCCACCGGAATTTTATCCACAGCGTCCACGCCCCCCTGCACCGAGCCCTGCATGGACGCCAGCACCGCCGCTTTACGCGTCGGGTTGCCGCCGTTGGCAAAGTGATAGGAAAGGCCAAAACCGCCGCCGGCTGTGCCAATCTGCCCAAGCATCGCGGCGAGCGTCACCAGCATCCAGTGCTTCTGCTCGCCAAACTGCTGGCGCTGCATCCCCCATCCGGACATGAGCATCGTGACATTGCTATGGAATAACGCTGCCAGTTCGAGGATTTTAGCGGCATCAACGCCGCAAATCGCCGCAGCCCACTCTGCGGTTTTGGCGATACCGTCGGTTTTGCCCGTCAGATAGTCGGCAAATTTATCGAACCCCGTTGTGCAGCGCGTCAGAAATTCCGTATCGTGCCAGCCGTTCTCCACCAGGGTGTGGGCGATACCCAGCATCATCGCCACGTCGGTGCCCATATGCGGCGCGATCCAGTCGGCGCTGTCGCCGAAGAAATCAAGCGTTTCAGAACGCATCGGATCGATACAGATGATGCGCTTGCCGCTTTTGCGCAGCGCATCGAAGTAGGAAACGCCCTGCTCGTCGGACGCATTCCAGGCAATTTTAAGGGTATTGAGCGGGTTGGCGCTCCACAGCACCACCACCTCTGTATGCTCCAGCACCAGCGGCCAGCTGGTCTGCTGCTGATAAACCTCATTTCCGCCCACGACATACGGCATGATCGCCTGCGCCGCGCCGGTCGAGTAATCACCCAGATGGCCGGTATATCCTCCGGCCAGGCTCATATAGCGTTGCAGCAGGGTTGCGGCCTTATGCAGCACGCCGTTTGAGCGCCAGCCATAGGAGCCGGCAAAAATGGACGACGGGCCATAGCTGTCGCGGATGCGTTTATGCTGCGTATGGATCAGCGCCAGGGCATCGTCCCAGCTCACGCGCACGAACTCATCCTGCCCGCGAATACCTTGCGGTTTATCCGGTGACGCCAGAAAGCCTTTACGCACCATCGGCCAGCGTACGCGGGTTTTGCTATGTACCTGATCGCGAACGACGGTCTGTAAAGAGTTGAGATGGCGCGAAGGCAAAGCCCCGCGAGACGACAGCACGGTGTCGCCATCGGTTTCGACCAGCATCGGCCCCCAGTGGGCGGCGGTCAGAATGGTTTTTGTTGAGGTGCTCAAAGCGTGCGCTCCTGGTTGCGTGCAGGTATGACGGCCTTTCATTGAGGCAGTTTATCGTTTGTGACAAATTTCAGAGTTATACACTGAATTTTCTCCGTATTCGGACGTCATAATCCACTGCCACGTCCGTCGTGGCAAAGAATAAAAAGGATTAAGGAAATAAGATGAAAAAACGCGTACTCGTTATTGCCGCTCTGGTGAGCGGTGCACTGGCTGTTTCAGGCTGCACAACCAACCCTTACACCGGCGAACGCGAAGCGGGTAAATCCGGCATTGGCGCGGGTATTGGTTCCCTGGTGGGCGCTGGCGTTGGCGCACTCTCCTCCTCCAAGAAAGATCGCGGTAAAGGTGCGCTGATTGGCGCAGCGGCAGGCGCAGCCCTGGGCGGCGGCGTGGGTTATTACATGGATGTGCAGGAAGCAAAACTCCGTGACAAAATGAAAGGTACAGGCGTGAGCGTGACGCGCAGCGGTGACAACATCATCCTGAACATGCCAAACAACGTGACCTTTGACAGCAGCAGCGCGACGCTGAAACCCGCAGGCGCGAACACCCTGACCGGCGTGGCCGCGGTGCTGAAAGAGTACAACAAAACTGCCGTGAACGTGATTGGCTACACCGACAGTACCGGCAGCCAGGATCTGAACATGCGTCTGTCGCAGCAGCGTGCCGATTCCGTGGCCAGCTCGCTGATCACCCAGGGCGTAGAAGCGAACCGCATCCGCACCAGCGGCATGGGTCCGGCTAACCCGATCGCCAGCAACAGCACGGCGGAAGGCAAAGCGCAGAACCGCCGCGTTGAGATTACGTTGAGCCCTGTGCAGTAGGTAAAAGCAAAACGGCAACCCTGTTGCCGTTTTAGTGTTTGCGCCCTCTCCCGTGGGAGAGGGTTGGGGTGAGGGCATCAGACCGCCACCCGGCAAATTGCTTGATTCGTCAGATTTTCCCGCTAAGGTATTCTCACTAATTTCAGGGAAATCAGCGATGAGCAAACCAACCCGGGCCACCATCAGCGACGTGGCGAAAGCCGCCAAAACCGGTAAAACCAGCATTTCACGCTACCTCAACGGCGAGAAACACCTGCTTTCCGATGCACTGCTGGCGCGAATTGAACAGGCCATTGCCGATCTCGACTACCGTCCCAGCCTGATGGCGCGCGGCCTCAAACGGGGTCGTACCCGTCTGATTGGCCTCATCATCGCCGATATCACCAACCCTTACTCCGTTAACGTCCTCAGCGGCATTGAGGCGGCGTGCCGTGAGAAAGGCTTTACCCCGCTGGTCTGTAACACCAATAACGAAGTTGATCAGGAGTTGCACTACCTCGATCTGCTGCGCAGCTATCAGGTGGAAGGGATCGTGGTCAATGCCGTCGGGATGCGCGAAGAGGGACTAAATCGCCTGCAACAATCGTCGCTGCCGATGGTGCTTATTGACCGCAAAATCCCGGAATTTGCCTGCGATGTGGTCGGGCTGGATAACACCCAGGCGGCCACCACTGCCACCGAACATCTGATTGAACAGGGTTTCGAAGCCATTTTGTTCCTGAGCGAACCGCTGGGTATGGTTAACACCCGCCGCGACCGCCTGGCTGCATTTCGTGCCACGCTGGCGCGTTATCCCGGTGTGATCGCCGAAAATGCCGAAATCCCCCTCCATGAAGCCGGTCAGCTGGATAATACCCTGCGCCAGTTCCATACCCGCCATCGGGGTATGCGCAAAGCGGTGATCTCCGCGAACGGGGCGCTGACGCTTCAGGTTGCCCGCTCGCTTAAACGCATTGGCCTGCACTGGGGCAGCGACATCGGCTTACTCGGCTTTGATGAACTGGAGTGGGCTGAACTTGCTGGCGTAGGCATTACGACCCTCAAACAACCCACCTGGCAGATCGGCTATGCCGCGGTTGAACAAGTGGTTCGCCGCATTGAAGGCACCCGCGACGCCGTACGCGAGCAGGTTTTTTCTGGCGAGCTGATCGTTCGCGGCTCTACTGCCCGTTAATTTCCCCTTCGTGACAGCGATCATAAATTCAGCATCCCGATCTTTTCTTTGGAACCGGTTCCATCTAGCGTAATACTATCGATTACGCCCTGGAGTCAGGAAATGAGCAGGAAAATTATGGTGGTCACCGCCGCGTATGGCGCGGATCAGGTGCGACAAGCAGGCGGTCAACGGGCGATGCTTCCCGTTATTGCCGGCGCAGGGGCTGATGGCGTTGAAATCCGCCGCGAGCTCTTCAGCAGCGACGAGTTAATGGCCCTGCCTGCGCTCGGCGAGTCCATTGAACTGCTGGGTTTACTGGCGTGCTACTCCGCCCCGGCCCCCCTGTTTATGCCCGATGGAACCCTCAACCCGGATCTTCCGCGCTACCTTAGCGAAGCCAGCACCCTGAACGCCCTGTGGCTTAAAGTCTCGCTGGGCCATTTCAGCGACAAACAACAGCTTGAAGCCCTGCGCGTACTGCTGGATGAAAGCGGCATGACGCTGGTGGTGGAAAACGACCAGACCGACTGCGGTCAGCTCGCTCCGATGCAGCGCTTCAAAGCCGCCTGCCGGGTAATGGCGCTGCCGGTCACGCTGACGTTCGATATGGGCAACTGGCTGTGGGTTGGCGACTCCCCGGAAGAGGCTGCACGTCAGTTGGCTCCCGCCGTGAGCTACATTCATGTGAAGGCCGCGGTCCCGCATAAGGCGCAATTCCGCGCCGTCGCGCCGGATCAGACCGATTCTCGCTGGCGGGATCTGCTTAATCAACTGCCTGCCGATGCGCCACGCGGTATCGAATTTCCGCTGGAAGGGACGGATCTCACCGCCGTCACCCGCCATTACGTCAACCTGCTGCGCGAGGAGTAAACCATGCACAAGACGCTGGATGTCATCACCATCGGCGAGGCCATGGCGATGTTTGTCGCCACCGAAACAGGCGAGCTGAGCGCAGTGGAGCACTTTATCAAACGCGTTGCAGGTGCTGAGCTGAATGTTGCTACCGGCCTTGCGCGGCTGGGGCTGAATGTTGGCTGGGTAAGCCGCGTGGGAAATGACAGCTTTGGCCATTTCGTACTCGACTCGCTGAAAAAAGAGGGCATTGATGCCGCAGGCGTGACTCTCGACGGACGCTTCCCGACGGGCTTTCAGCTGAAATCTAAAGTTGAAAATGGAACCGATCCCATCGTGGAGTATTTCCGTAAAGGCTCAGCGGCAAGCCATCTCTCCGTGGATGATTATCACGCCGCGTATTTCTCCTCTGCGCGCCACCTGCACCTGAGCGGCGTGGCGGCGGCGCTCTCGGCCAGTTCGTACGATTTACTCGATCATGCCGCTTCGGCAATGAAAGCGCAGGGCAAAACGATCTCCTTTGATCCAAACCTGCGTCCGGTGCTGTGGAAAAGCGAAGCGGAGATGGTTGAGAAACTCAACCGACTGGCGTTTCAGGCGGACTGGGTACTGCCGGGGGTAAAAGAGGGAATGATCCTCACTGGCGAGAGCACGCCGGAAGGCATTGCTGATTTTTACCTCAACAAAGGAGTAAAAGCCGTGGTGCTGAAAACCGGTGCTGACGGTGCATGGTTCAAAACTGCCGACGGCGAGCAAGGCGCCGTCGCTGCGGTAAAAGTCGACAACGTGGTCGATACCGTGGGTGCGGGCGATGGGTTTGCCGTCGGGATCATCAGCGCCCTGCTGGAGGGCAAACCGCTGTCGCAGGCCGTGGCGCGAGGCAACAAAATTGGTTCGCTGGCGATTCAGGTGCAGGGCGACAGCGAAGGATTACCAACACGAGCAGAGCTCGGAATCTAAATTCTCTCTCCCACAGGGAGAGGGCCAGGGTGAGGGCAGCAATCCGCACCAGATAATTAAGCCACCGTGTACCCTACAGACAACGGCGGCAACAACCTCAACAACAGAGGCAAGCCTATGAACAGTTCGACCAATGCAGTAAAACGCTGGTGGTACATCATGCCAATCGTGTTTATCACGTACAGCCTGGCGTACCTGGATCGTGCCAACTTCAGTTTTGCATCCGCCGCCGGGATCAACGAAGACCTCGGGATCACCAAAGGGGTCTCCTCCCTGCTGGGCGCCCTCTTCTTCCTGGGTTATTTCTTCTTCCAGATCCCCGGCGCGATTTACGCTGAACGCCGCAGCGTGCGAAAGCTCATTTTCATCTGCCTGATCTTATGGGGTGCCTGTGCATCGCTTACTGGCGTGGTGAATAACATTCCTGCTCTGGCGGCTATTCGCTTTATTCTCGGCGTGGTTGAGGCGGCCGTCATGCCAGCAATGCTGATTTACATCAGCAACTGGTTCACAAAATCTGAGCGTTCACGTGCCAATACGTTCCTGATACTCGGTAACCCGGTCACCGTGCTGTGGATGTCGGTGGTTTCCGGCTATCTGATCCAGTCCTTCGGCTGGCGCGAGATGTTCATCATCGAAGGGGTTCCCGCGATTATCTGGGCCTTCTGCTGGTGGGTGCTGGTGAAAGATAAGCCAGCCCAGGCAAAATGGCTTTCTGAAGACGAAAAAGCCGCACTCCAGGCGCAGCTGGATAAAGAGCAGCAGGGGCTGAAAGCGGTACGTAACTACGGCGAAGCCTTCCGCTCCCGGAACGTTATTCTGCTATGCGCACAGTATTTTACCTGGAGTATTGGCGTGTACGGCTTTGTTCTGTGGCTGCCGTCGATTATCCGCAGCGGCGGTGAAAACCTTGGCATGGTGGAAGTGGGCTGGCTGTCATCAGTGCCTTACCTGGCTGCAACCATCGCGATGATTATCGTCTCCTGGGCATCGGACAAGCTGCAAAACCGTAAGCTGTTCGTCTGGCCACTCCTGCTGATCGCTGCTTTTGCCTTCATTGGTTCCTGGGCCGTAGGCGCGAACCACTTCTGGGCCTCGTATACGCTGCTGGTGATTGCGGGTGCGGCCATGTATGCCCCGTATGGTCCGTTCTTTGCCATCATCCCGGAAATGCTGCCGCGTAACGTCGCAGGGGGCGCGATGGCGCTGATCAACAGTATGGGTGCGCTGGGTTCGTTCTTTGGCTCGTGGTTTGTGGGCTATCTGAACGGCGCCACCGGCAGCCCTTCAGCTTCTTACATCTTTATGGGGGTGGCGCTTTTTGCCTCGGTATGGCTTACTCTGATCGTTAAGCCTGCTAATAATCAACAGCTACCCGTCGGCGCACGCCACGCCTGAATCCTTTTAAATCAACGGAGATTAGCATGAAGCCGTCCGTCATTTTGTACAAAACACTGCCTGAAGATCTGCAAAAACGCCTGGAGGAACACTTTACCGTTACCCGGGTAAAGAACCTCAGCCCGCAAACCGTGGCACAGCACGCCGACGCGTTTGCCTGCGCCGAGGGCCTGCTGGGTTCAAGCGAAAAGGTGGATGCAGCGCTGCTGGAGAAAATGCCGAAGCTTCGTGCAACCTCAACCGTTTCTGTGGGCTACGACAATTTCGACGTGGATGCGCTTAACGCGCGCAACATCCTGCTGATGCACACGCCACATGCTCTGACGGAAACCGTCGCCGACACGCTGATGGCGCTGGTGCTCAGCACTGCTCGTCGCGTGGTGGAGGTGGCTGAGCGCGTGAAAGCGGGCGAATGGACGAAAAGCATTGGCCCGGACTGGTTCGGCGTGGACGTACATGGCAAAACGCTGGGGATTGTTGGGATGGGCCGTATCGGTCTGGCGCTGGCACAGCGCGCCCATTTCGGCTTCAACATGCCCATTCTGTATAATGCCCGCCGTCATCACGCTGAAGCTGAAGAACGTTTCAACGCCCGTTACTGCGAGCTTGATACGTTGTTGCAGGAAGCCGACTTTGTCTGCCTGATCCTGCCGCTGACGGATGAAACGCGTCATCTCATCGGCAGGGCGGCGTTTGAAAAGATGAAGAAATCGGCCATTTTCATCAACGCAGGTCGCGGCCCGGTGGTCGATGAGAAGGCGCTGATTGAGGCACTGCAAAACGGTGAGATCCACGCCGCCGGTCTGGACGTGTTTGAACAGGAGCCACTGCCGGTGGATTCTCCGCTACTGAACATGCCAAACGTCGTCGCCCTGCCCCACATCGGCTCTGCAACTCATGAAACACGCTACAACATGGCGGCGACCGCCGTGGATAACCTGATTGCCGCGCTCGGCGGTAAAGTGGATAAGAACTGCGTTAACCCGCAGATACAACAGTAGAAACGAAAAAACCCGCCAGAAGGCGGGTTTTTGAATTTTGTGCTACTGGGTTGGAAGCTTACAGGCTTACAACGTTACCAGCTGCTGGGCCTTTAGCGCCGCTTTCGATGGTGAAGGAAACTTTCTGACCTTCATCCAGAGATTTGTAGCCATCGTTCTGGATAGCAGAGAAGTGTACGAACACGTCTTTAGAGCCATCGTCAGGAGTGATGAAGCCGAAACCTTTATCAGCGTTGAACCATTTTACCAGACCAGTCATTTTAGCAGACATAGAAATTACCTTATTAACAAATATATTGTGCCTTCCGGCTTGATGGATTGCGTTACAGATTTTTAAGCGATGAAGGAAGGGTCACTACGAAGGGTATCTATGGATAACAATCTGGACTGCTTTACTAAACTGCTTTAGGTCTGTGTAACAAACCGACGAAGATAGTTATACCGATATGGTAGAAGAATGACAAGCGTTATTTTCATCATGCATAAAAAAACCCCGCCGAAGCGGGGGTTTTTCTTATTCCGTTGCAGCGACCGCTGCGCTCCAGGCCTGGCTAAAGGCCTGATGCTGGGACGCCAGCGGCCCAATCAGCGTATTGTACTGACTCGCCTGCTGGGAGGTCGGGAACTGGATACCGTTAGAGACGAAGCTCACCTGCGTACCCTGCTCATTAATAAAGTCACCCACCTGAACCAGCTGCTGAGTAAAGACTTGCGCCGCCGGGATCAGTGGTTGCAAGGCGTTTGACGGCTTGGTCACGACTTTCTCATACACCTGGTCATAAACCGGCTTGAGATCCTCGTCCTGCTTCAACGCGGAGCGCGACGCATCAGCCTGCATTTTGGCATTTTGCAACTGCTGGCTCAGCACCCCAAGGGCGCCGTTGGACTGGCGCAGCGGTTCGCGCTGGGTCATATAATCCTGTGGAACGCGAATGGCATTGACGCTATCCACGACCGGGCGAATGCCCGAATCCATCGCCTGGCTTACCTGCTGTGAATAGCCATACAGAATGGCGTAATCCGACACGAATGGACCAAACTGTTTTTTCTGATCCGCAGTCAGCGTTGGTAAACGCTCGCCGCTACGCATCACTGTATTCTGTAAAAAATCGATAAACGCTTTGCGCTGATCGCCTTCTTTATCGAAACACCCACTCAGGCTAACAACCATCAACAACGCCGCAATAGGCGCAAACCAGCGAGAGCAGGACTTTCCTGTCGCCATTTTATTACTCCTTTCACCCAAAAAGCGCACACCGGCACACGCGTGCCCAACGCTGACAAGGATAGTCCAGGTCAGCCTTGCAAGATAGAGTTTTCATGCAAAACGGGTATTGCCGTTTTTGTACTGACTATTTACAAAAAAATACCTGTGCATCCCTACATATGATTAATCAGGTAATTAGCATAACTATCCATATAGCTGAAACGGGTAAAGCGATCGTTATCGCACAATTAATCACAACCGTGACGATCCTGTGTTTGGTTTAGGGACTATTCTTAACATGCTCTCTGATGTTCATGATCCCGATGTGTGATTTATGAGGAGTTCTCAATGGAATTAAAAGATCCTGAGTTTGAGCTGCTGAGCAGCCTGGAACAGATTATTTTTAAAGATGTACCGCCGACGGTTACCCTGAATCAAAAGTCCAATCCTTTTAGTGAATTTGAGCGTTTACGCAAAGGGTCGGGCCTGAAAACAGATGAATTCGCAAGAGCGATGGGTGTCAGCGTAGCGATGGTGCTGGAGTGGGAGTCAAAGCGTGAAAAACCTACCCCAGCCGAGCTAAAGCTGATGCGCCTGATCCAGGCAAACCCTGACCTTCGCAAGCAGTTAGCCTGATAAAGTTTGTTTGCCCCCGCCCTTGCGGGGGCTTGTGTTTAGAGGCTTTCACATCGCCATCCCGACTCTTCCCACACCAGCTCATGCGTCAGCTTTAATCCTGCTAAAAACGCTTCATCGTGCGACACCACCAGCAGCGCGCCGGGATAATCGGCAAGGGCCGCTTCAATGGCCTGAACAGAAGCCAGATCGAGGTGGTTGGTCGGCTCATCCAGAAGCAACAGCTGCGTTGCCGCTTCACGCCACAATACGCAGGCCAGCGCGGCCTTCAGGCGCTCGCCGCCGCTTAGATCGGCCAGTGGAAGTGTCACTTTCTCCGCGCCCAGCTGAAGCTGCGCTAAACGGGTACGCAGCGCCCCCTCTTCGAGCGGCGTATTGCCCAGGCTAAGGTGTGTCATCACCGACTGCGACAGATCCAGCCGGGAAAGATGCTGATCGAGATAAGCACATCTGACGGAGACCTTACAGGTTCCCGTAACAGGGGCGGTTTCGCCCAACATCACTTTCAACAGCGTGGATTTCCCACAGCCGTTCGGCCCGCGTAGCGCCACGCGCATCGGGCCATCCATTCGCCAGTTTATCGGGGAGACAGGCACGTGCGGAAGCACCAGTTCTTCCAGCACCAGCACCTGTTTTCCTTCCGGGATTTCACTGCCCGGCAGGGTAAACATCACCGCGTTATCTTCTTCAACCCGCTCGCGTGCCTGGTGAACCGCAGCGTTCAGGGCATGATTTTGATCGCTATGCTGTTTTTTCCAGGAACCAATCCGCTCTTTCGCCGCCCCTTTGTATTTGACCCGTTCAAACGAGGCGATGTTAAGGCTGTCGACCGTGCGAAGCGTTTTGGCCGAACGCCGCTGGCTGTCGTCATGCTCTTTATGCATACGGGCGCGGGTACGCTTGCGTTCGGTGGCAGCATGCTCCAGCGCGGCGCGGGCAGCCAGCTGCTCAGCATCACGCTGGGTTCGATAGTCAGCATAATTCCCGCCGTAGCTGCGCAAGCCCAACGCGCTCAGTTCAAGGATACGCGGTACCTGGGCCAGCAACTCACGGTCGTGAGAGGCCACCAGCACCCCGCCCTGATACCGGGAAAGCTGCTCGTAGAACCACACGCGGCCTTGACTGTCGAGGTGGTTGGTCGGTTCGTCCAGCAGCAGGAAATCAGCATCCGCGGTGAATGCACCGCACAGCAAGGCACGAATGCGCTCGCCGCCGCTTAGCTCTGCCGCGCGTTTGTTCGGCTCAAAAGAGGGAAGTTTTGCAGCGATAAAAGCCTGGCTTAGCCGTTCAGCCAGATCCCAGTAACCATCGAGCGTGTCGAGATCGTCGGGTTCATAATGACCGCCGTCGATGCGCGTGCGCGCCGCAAAGATCGCGTCGTAACCAAGCAGTCCGGCAAGAGTCGTATCCGCAGAAATATCCTGCTGCTGCGCCACATAGACGTGTGTACCAAAGCGCTCAATGTGACCGCTGGCGGGTTCATCAACCCCTGCCAGCAGACGCAGAAGGCGTGTTTTACCGCTGCCGTTGCGGCCAACCAGCGCACACACTGACGCATCCAGAGAAAGATTCAGTGGACCAAAAAGGATATCGCCCGTCGCAAACTGACAGGTGACCTGATGCAAAATAAAAGAGGGGGATTGCGCAAAATGAGCCATAAGCACTCCTGAATGAAATCAAAACATCCCCTGCCGACGCGATGCGTTGAGCAAGGATCGAAATTCATCAGTCGTGTTTGTTCATTTTTGGGGGGCGCTCCTGAGGGCGAAATTTAACGGGAACAAGAATAACGGCAATGCGCCGCCCATTTCAAGGTTAAATTTTCACCAGCGCTATTGCCCGAGCGTAAAAAACCCGCCGAAGCGGGTCTCACAATCAGATAAACGCAAACGCATCGCCAAACAGACGATCTTCCCGCGCGTCACGCTCGTTGCAGAACAGGTCGCGGGCAATTTTCGCCATTTCAAAGCGACCGGCAATGTAGATATCGTGCCCGGCCAGCGTTCCGTGATCCTGCAATACCGCAGTCAGCACCGTGCCGCTGCGCCCGCGCCAGCCCTCTTCCGGCTGCTCGACAACCGGCTCGATGCGCAGGTTTGGATGATTGACGCTCAGCGCTTCCAGCTCAGACAGATCGTAAAGGTGCTTCTCTTCACGGCCGCCCCAGTAGATGGTGATATCGCGATTTGGATTACGCGCCAGCGCCGTCAACAGAATAGAGCGGACATAGGAGAAGCCTGTACCACCGGCAATCAGGATCAGCGGACGGTCTTCGTCTTCACGCAGCCAGGCCTCGCCATGAGGAATATCGACCACGATTTCACGCTCTTTCAGGATGCGATCCATCACGGCCATCGCGTACAGGTTAAGCTCAGACGCACCAATATGCAGCTCAAAAAATTCCTTCTCTGCTGGCGTTGAGGCCATAGAGAAAGGACGCTTATCACGCTCGTCCATCACGACCATCAGGTACTGACCGGCACGGAATGAGAATGCCGCTTCAGGAACCAAACGGACGCGATATACGGTGTCGGTAATAGCATCTACCGACGTCACTTTACAGCTTAAGGTTGTCATTCGCTCTCTCTGTCGGGAAGTCTATAGGGCTAAACGGTCTTATTCTGCCTTACCGTTATTCATTATGGCCAGCTCGTCCCAGATCGCGTCAATTCGCGCGGTCACGGCAGGATCTTTTTCGATCGGGCGACCCCATTCACGGTCGGTTTCGCCAGGCCATTTGTTCGTGGCATCCAGTCCCATTTTTGAACCAAGGCCGGAAACCGGCGAGGCAAAGTCCAGATAATCAATCGGCGTGTTTTCCACTAACACCGTATCACGCGCCGGATCCATACGCGTGGTGATGGCCCAGATGACGTCATTCCAGTCGCGGGCATTGACGTCATCATCGCAGACAATCACAAACTTGGTATACATAAACTGGCGCAGGAAAGACCATACGCCCATCATCACGCGCTTAGCGTGACCGGCATACTGCTTCTTCATCGTCACCACCGCCAGGCGATACGAACACCCTTCCGGCGGCAGATAAAAATCAACAATTTCCGGGAACTGCTTTTGCAGGATCGGCACGAACACTTCGTTCAGCGCCACGCCAAGTACCGCCGGTTCATCCGGTGGGCGGCCGGTGTAAGTTGAATGATAAATGGCATCTTCACGCTGGGTAATGTGCGTGACGGTGAATACCGGAAAGTTATCCACTTCGTTGTAATAGCCGGTGTGGTCGCCGTACGGCCCTTCGGGTGCCAGCTCGCCCTGTTCAATGTAACCTTCCAGCACGATCTCTGCGCTGGCTGGCACTTCCAGGTCATTGGAGATGCACTTCACCACTTCGGTTTTGGTACCGCGCAGCAGCCCTGCAAAGGCATATTCAGACAGCGTATCAGGAACAGGCGTCACCGCGCCCAGAATGGTTGCCGGATCGGCACCCAGCGCGACGGAAACCGGGAAGCGTTCGCCCGGATGGGCCGCGCACCACTCCTGGAAATCCAGCGCGCCACCGCGGTGGGACAACCAGCGCATGATGAGCTTGTTTTTGCCAATCAGCTGCTGGCGGTAAATGCCGAGGTTTTGACGCTCTTTATGCGGCCCACGCGTCACGGTGAGGCCCCAGGTAATCAGCGGTGCGGCATCTTCAGGCCAGCACTGCATGATCGGAATTTTGGTCAGATCAACTGCATCGCCTTCCAGCACTTTTTGCTGGCATGGCGCGCCGCGCAGGCGTTTGGTGGGCATATTCAACACCTGCTTAAACTGCGGCAGCTTGTCGAACAGGTCGCGGAACCCTTTTGGCGGCTCCGGCTCTTTCAGAAAGGCCAGCAGTTTGCCCACTTCACGCAGCGCCGTGACATCTTCCTGCCCCATGCCCATCGCCACGCGGCGAGGTGTGCCAAACAGGTTGCACAGTACCGGCATAGCGTAGCCTTTTGGGTTTTCAAACAGCAACGCCGGGCCGCCCGCGCGCAGGGTGCGGTCAGCGATTTCTGTCATTTCCAGATACGGATCAACAGGAAGCGTAATGCGTTTGAGTTCGCCCTGCTTTTCCAGCAGCGCCAGGAAGTCGCGTAGATCGTGGTATTTCATGCAGTTAATCATGGCCTCTCTGTAAGCGCTTCATTATACGGCGTAAGACCGCGTGATGCTGTAATTTTGTTAAATTAGCGTGAACTTCCACGACTTACTCTCTTTTTCGCCATTATAATCACCTTAGCGATCCCGCCAGGGTTTTGGTATGCTTGCGCCCCGAACAATGGGAAGAGTGATTATGCAGGCCTGGTATTTACTGTATTGCAAACGCGGGCAACTTCAGCGCGCACAGGAACATCTTGAACGTCAGTCTGTTAACTGCCTGACGCCCGTGATCACGCTTGAAAAAATGCAGCGTGGAAAACGCACGACCGTCAGTGAGCCTCTGTTCCCGAACTATCTGTTCGTTGAGTTCGACCCCGAAGTGATCCACACCACGACGATCAGCGCCACGCGCGGCGTCAGCCATTTTGTACGTTTTGGCGCCCATCCGGCAAGAGTACCGTCATCGGTTATTCATCAGCTCTCTGTCTACCAGCAGCCTGAAGATATTACCGATCCGGAAACCCCTTATGCCGGGGACAGCGTGGTGATCACCGAAGGCGCTTTTGAAGGGTTACAGGCCATCTTCGCTGAACCAGACGGTGAAGCGCGTTCTATGCTGCTGCTCAACCTGCTGAACAAAGAGGTGTTGCAGAGCGTTAAAAACACCGATTTCCGCAAAGTTTAGAACTGCACGCCGAACAGACGACGCACGTTGTCATCGGTTTGGGCTGCCAGCCACTGCGCATCTTCCCCGCGCCAGTACGCCACTCGCTCAGCAATGTGTCCCAGATAAGCCGGTTCGTTACGTCGTGATGCCGGTTTGGGCTGCATATCCCGGGGCAACAGATACGGCGCATCCGTTTCCAGCAACAAACGATCGGCCGGGATTACGGATAACAGCTCGCGTAGCTCCAGCCCACGACGCTCATCGCACACCCAGCCCGTGATACCCAAGTAAAGCCCGCGGTTCAGGCAATCCAGCGCTTCCTGACGGGAGCCCGTAAAGCAGTGCAACACCGCGCCTGGCAGTTTCTCCAGCCAGGGGTCCAGTAGCGCCAGAAAACGTTCATGCGCATCGCGACAGTGCATAAACACCGGCATCCCCAGCTCTGCAGCCAGCGCGAGCTGGGCGGTAAATGCCTTCTCCTGCTCTTCAGGCGTCGAGAAGTTACGGTTGAAATCAAGCCCGCATTCGCCAATGGCAACCACTTCTGGCGTAGCCGCCAGACGATGAAGCGCCTCAGCGCTTTCCTGCGTCCACTGGCTGCTGTCATGAGGATGCACGCCTGCAGTGGACCAGCAGTGTTGATAGCGTTGCGCCAGCTGCCGTGCCTGCTCACTCTCATGCAGATTTGTTCCCGTCAGTAACAGCCCGTTCACGCCGGCGGCAAAGGCGCGCGCCACCACCTCATCGCGGTCTTTCGCAAACTGGGCGCTGGTCAGGTTAAGCCCGATATCAAACATACGTATCCCCATATGACAACCGCCCTGACGGGCGGTTGGTTTTATTCTTTAGTGGTCTCTTCAGACGGCTCGTCTTCTTCGTCCCGGGTACGCCCCTTTCCGACGTAGAAACGAGCGAAGAATACGCCGACTTCAAACAGGCAGTACATGGGTATCGCCAGTAAGGTTTGCGAGAAGACGTCCGGTGGCGTTAACAGCATACCTACGACAAATGCCCCTACCAGGATGTACGGGCGCTTCTTACGCAGATCGTCAGGCGTGGTCACCCCCACCCAGCAGAGCAGGACAATCGCGACGGGCACCTCGAAGGCGACACCAAAGGCCATAAACAGCGCCATAACGAAGCTGAGGTAGCTGGCGATGTCCGTCGACACCTGTACCCCTTCCGGCGCGGTATGCGTCAGGAAGCCGAAGGCCAGCGGGAAGACAACGAAGTAGGCGAACGCCATACCGATATAAAACAGCAGCGAACTGGACACCAGCAGCGGAATAACCAGCTTGCGTTCATGCCTGTACAGCGCGGGTGCCACAAATGCCCAGACCTGATACAAAATGACCGGCGCAGAGGCAATCAACGACACCCAGAAGGTCAGCTTGATCGGGGTAAAGAACGGCGAAGCAACGTCCGTTGCAATCATCGTTGCGCCCAGCGGCATCTGCTTAATCAGCGGTGCGGAAACCACCTGATAGATATCGTTGGCAAAATAGACCAGACATAAAAAAATGAGGAAAACCGCAATAATGCAGTTTAACAGACGCTTACGCAGCTCAATGAGGTGCGTAATCAGCGGTTGAGTATCATCTACTGCCATGTTTACGCTTTATCACTCGACGAGGGGGATGATTCGGAATCGGGCGCGGCGGGTTTTACCTCAGCCGTTTTGACCACGGGCTCTTCCGGCGGCACCTGCTTTTTCACTTCGGGCTCCTGCGGCGATTGCTCTGGCGAAGCAGCCTGATGCTCCGCGCTGGAAGGCGTCACACCCTCGCGCTGCTCTTCGCTGCCCTTCACCACCGGATTATGGATGGTGTTTGCTTCATCACTCGCCTTCTCAGGATCGTTAACGCTGTATGAGCGCTTCATGGATTCAGCCGCTTCGCGCAACTCATCCATGGATGCTTTCAGCTCCGGCGTCAGGTTATCCATGCTCGCCTTTTCAACCTTTTTCAGGCTGTCCTGAAATTCCTGAAGCTTCAGTTCCTGCGCCAGCTCGTTCTGCACGGTCGTTGCCAGCGAACGGAGCGCACGCACCCAGCCCACGACAGTTTTTACCGCAACGGGTAAACGCTGCGGCCCCAGCACAATCAAACCAATCACAAAGACCAGCAGTAACTCACCAAAACCAATGTCGAACACGAATTACACCTGCTCTTTATCGTGACGTTTGGCCTCTTCCTTTTTGGCTTCGTCCTGCTTATCGGCGATAGATTTAGCGGTAAAATCAGCGTCCTGACCGCTTTTTTCCTGCTTATTCTCATCATCGCTCATGGCTTTCTTGAAGCCTTTGATTGACGCGCCCAGGTCGGAACCAATTGATCCGAGTTTTTTCGTGCCGAACAGCAGCACAACGATGACGGCAATGATCACTAACTGCCAGATACTGATACCACCCATGCGTGTTCCCCAGTGATAGATGATTAATTAGTCAGATCGCATTATACGTATGCAATCCCTCGATAGCGACGCTAATTCAGCGTGTTTTTTGCCAGCCAGCAAGCCAGACAACCACACCGGCAGCCATAATCCAGGCTGGCATCATTTCCCAGTCCGGACGATTGATCAACAGCAACGTGCCGCTTATCAGCAGCGTCGCGCCAATTCCGAAGAGATAGCGGGACTGCCCCTGACGCACGCGACTGGATTGAAGCTCGTGCGCGATTTTATCCATGCTGTGCTGAAGGTTCTTGCTCTGACGCAAACTGTCGTAAACCAGTTCAGGAATTTCTGGCATTTTTTCAATCCAGAACGGGCCTTTCTCTTTAAGCGAGCGAACCAGGGCTGGAATACCGACCTGATCCTTAATCCAGGATTCGAGGAACGGTTTCGCGGTTTTCCACAAGTCTAACTGAGGATAGAGCTGGCGGCCTACGCCCTCAACGTAAAGTAATGTTTTCTGAAGTAAAACTAATTGTGGCTGCACTTCCATATTAAAACGGCGTGCGGTGTTGAACAGGTTGAGCAGAACATGCCCGAAAGAGATCTCTGAGAGCGGCTTTTCAAAAATTGGCTCACAGACGGTACGGATCGCAAATTCAAACTCTTCCACGTTGGTATCTGGCGGAACCCAGCCTGAATCCACGTGCAGTTCGGCCACCTTACGGTAGTCGCGATTGAAGAAAGCGATAAAGTTCTCGGCGAGATAACGCTTATCCTCTTTATTCAGCGAGCCGACAATACCGCAGTCGATGCCAATGTACTTCGGATCTTCCGGGTGCTCATAGCTGACGAAAATGTTGCCCGGATGCATGTCAGCATGGAAGAAGCTGTCGCGGAAAACCTGAGTAAAGAAGACCTGCACACCGCGCTCGGCCAGCAGCTTCATGTTGGTGCCCTGTTTTTCCAGCGCTACCACGTCCGAGACCGGGATGCCGTAGATACGTTCCATCACCATCATGTTCTGACTGCAATAGTCAGAATAGACTTCCGGAACATACAGCATCGGACTGTCTTCAAAGTTTCGACGCAGCTGAATGGCGTTCGCCGATTCACGCAGCAGGTTAAGTTCATCGATGAGCGTTTTTTCGTATTCCCGTACCACTTCCAGCGGACGCAGACGGCGGCCATCCGGCAACAGACGCGGCACCCAGCGAGCCAGGCGATAGATCAGCTTCATGTCCGCTCTGATAACCGGCAGGATATCCGGGCGAATCACCTTAATGACCACCTCTTTGCCATTCTCCTTCAGGCGCGCGGTGTGAACCTGCGCAATAGAGGCAGAGGCCAGAGGCTGAATGTCGAAATCATCAAACCAGGTCTCGATGGGGATATTGCCCATCGCTTCTTCGATTTGTTTCTTCGCTCTCTCTCCGTCAAACGGAGCGACGCGGTCCTGCAATAGCGCGAGCTGATCGGCAATCTGCGGCGGGAAAAGGTCGCGACGCGTTGAGAGCATCTGCCCAAACTTGATCCAGACCGGTCCCAGCTCCTGCAACGCAAGACGCAGGCGTGCGCCCAGCTCCTGATCCTTATGGCGATTCGGCATCCAGAACAGCGTGCGACGCCAAAGCCGAAGCGGCAGGGTGATACGCATTCTGGGGATAAGCTCGTCGAGCCCGTAGCTCAAAAAGGTGCGAACGATAAAATAGAGGCGCCGAATTTCACCAGGCGTCATTTGCCCTCCAGTTTTTCAAGCCGTTTGGTTAACGCATCAACTGCGCGCTCAACTGCCGCGGTCTCTTCTGCAAACCAGGCGACTTCTAAAGGCCCAGGGGCCATACGCCACTCTTCGGTCAGCACCTCGGCAGCATAGCGCTGTTGACGGAGCAGGCCTTTACGCAGGAAAGTGGAACCCGTGCGCAGCGTTTTGCTTATCCCTTCAGCCGCGATGTCGCCGATATAGGGCGCCAGCAGTTCCGCGGGGTCAAATTCAGCCTGATCGCTGAGTGCAACGAAGTTCTGTACCACCTGAATATCGCCCTCGACCTCCAGCTCACCGCTGCGAATAAGCGCCGTCATCTGCTGACGGTCACGCAGTTTTGGCAATACGCTCATGTGCGTAATCACCGAGCAGTCAGCCTCGCCTTCCCACTCCCCCAGAACGTCAAGCTGGCGTTCGCTGAAGACCAGCACAAGCGGCGTCGAGAACTCTTTTAAAACGATACGCAGCACCTTTCCGTTAAGCCGCTGACGTGCGGTTTTCAGCGCCGGGGCGCGATACAGAAAGGCATTCAGTACATTCTCGATGCCTGCGGTGACTAAGGGTTTAATGGGCACGGGAAACCTCCACTCAGAACTTGTAACCACGATGCAGCGCGACGACACCCGCCGTCATATTGAAGTATTCCACGTTTTCAAACTCCGCATCCTGCATCATCGCTTTCAGCGTGTCCTGATCCGGGTGCATTCGGATGGATTCGGCCAGATAACGGTAACTTTCTGCATCGTTTGCCACCAGCTCGCCGATGCGCGGCAGAACGTGGAAGGAATAGGCATCGTAAGCTTTGCTCAGCGGGTCGATAATCGGTTTAGAAAACTCAAGTACCAGCAGTCGGCCACCCGGCTTCAGCACGCGGTACATAGAGCGCAGCGCTTTATCTTTATCGGTCACGTTACGCAGGCCGAAGGAGATGGTGATGCAGTCGAACGTATTGTCCGGGAACGGCAGCGCTTCGGCGTTGGCCTGAACATATTCAACGTTGCCTACCACGCCGATGTTACGCAGCTTTTCGCGTCCCATTTTCAGCATGGAGTCGTTGATATCTGCCAGCACCACGCGACCGGTTTCGCCAACCAGACGGGAGAATTTAGCGGTCAGATCCCCTGTGCCGCCGGCTAAATCCAGCACCTTTTGTCCACGGCGCACGCCGCTGCAATCAATAGTGAAGCGCTTCCACAAGCGATGAATGCCAAACGACATCAAATCATTCATCACATCGTACTTCGCCGCCACGGAATGAAATACGTGGGCCACCATGTCAGCTTTCTGCGCTTTGGCGACAGTCTGAAAGCCAAAGTGCGTTGTGTCTTGTGAATCGTCAACCATCTCAGAGCCTGCTAATCAGTCAAATGTTCGTGAAGTGTAACAGATTGGGCGCATTTGCCCTACGTTTCAACCACCGCGAAAGAAACGCGCCGACTGCGCTTCGGGGGATAAACTCGCCGCTAACCCATTGTCTTCATTGCGGCTATTTTGCTCACCATCGCCTTCACGCAAACGAAACTCCTCGTCCTGAGCCGTAGCCTGCTCCACCAGTTCCGGATTAATCTCGCGTTTAACTTCCACCCCCAGACTGCGAAACGCCTCCGCCTGCGCCAGCAAATTGCCGCGCCCGGAGGAGAGTTTTTTCATCGCCTGGCGGTAGTTATCCTGCGCGCGATCCAGGCTTTGCCCCACCGAGGACATATCATCCACAAACAGCCGCATTTTGTCGTACAGCTTGCTGGCGCGATCGGCAATCTGCTGCGCGTTACGGCTTTGGTGCTCATAACGCCACAGGTTGGCAATGGTACGTAACGCCACCAGCAGCGTGGTGGGGCTGACCAGCATAATGTTATTTTTCAGCGCTTCGGTGATCAGTTCGGGCTGTCTGTCGAGCGCCAGCAGGAAGGCAGGCTCAACCGGAATGAACATCAGCACATAATCCAGCGATCGCAGCCCCGGCAATTGTTGATAATCTTTTCTGCCCAGCAGACGGATATGGTTACGCACGGAGGCGATATGCTCCTGCAACGCTGTTTCGCGGGTATAGTCATCCTCCGCGTTGAAGTAGCGCTCATAGGCCACCAGCGTCATTTTGGCGTCGATAACCACATCTTTGCCCTGCGGCAGACGAACAATGACATCCGGCTGCATCCGCGAGCGCGCATCGTTTTCAATGCTGACCTGCGTTTCGTATTCGTATCCTTCACGCAGGCCAGAGGCCTCCAGCACGCGCGTCATGACCACTTCGCCCCAGTTTCCCTGCGCTTTGTTATCACCTTTCAGTGCGCGCGTCAGGTTAACCGCCTCCTGAGCCATCTGCGCATTCAGCTGCTGGAGATTACGGATCTCATGCGCCAGCGTGTGGCGCTCGCGAGCCTCCTGACCAAAGCTGTCCTGCACCTGACGGCGAAAGCCGTCCAGCTGTTCACGCAGCGGCGTCAGAAGGCTGTTCAGGCTCTGGCGGTTCTGCTCATCCACGCGGCGATTGCTGTGCTCAAAAATGCGGTTCGCGAGGTTCTCAAACTGCTCGCTAAGACGCTGCTCGCTGTTGATCATCTGACGGATTTTGTCTTCGGCGTGCAGTTGGGTGGATTCAAGGCGGGTGGTCACTTCCCGGAGATCGGCCTCCAGCGAGGTGTTAATGTCGCGAAGATTGCGCAGTTCGTTATTGAGCAGTTCACACTCATCGCGCCAGTGGTCACACAGCGCAAGCTGTTGTTTCGTCGCGCTGAGTTCGGCGACGATCTCTTCGCGCTCTGCCAGCTGTTCGGCTTTCTGCTGAGCATGTTGGTAGCCGCAAATGAGCCAGCCAATTCCCACGCTCACCAGCGCAATCACTGCATAAATCAGGATTGAGATATCCACAATGCCCCCTGCATCAACGTATTACCGCACAAAATAGAATTGTGCTGTATGAACGTCCAGTTTGAAAGGGTTTTCCTGCGAGGCGTTACGCAAAAAAGAAAGGCCGAGCATGTCGGCCTTTTAGCACTGAAGAGAGAATTAGATCAGACGGCGCGCCGCTTCAACCACGATTTTCACCGCATGGCTTTCCGTCTGCTTCATGGTTTCAGCGTTCGGGATCTCCTGCTGGGTACGGTTGACGATAACGCCCGCCACCATACCGGCACGCAGACCCTGGCTTGCGCACATGGTCAGCAGCGTCGCAGATTCCATTTCGTAGTTCATGACGCCCATCGACTGCCACTCTTCCATTGAGCCTTTGAAACGGCTCACCACGCGACCAGAGAAGGTGTCGTAACGCTCCTGGCCCGGGTAGAAGGTATCGGAAGAGGCAGTGACGCCCACGTGGGTGGTGGCGCCCACGGACTTCGCGGCTTCAACCAGCGCGGTGGTGCATTCGAAATCAGCCACTGCCGGGAATTCCATCGGTGCAAAGTGCAGGCTTGCCCCGTCCAGACGCACGGATGCGGTGGTAACCAGCACGTCGCCCACGTTGATGTGCGGCTGAATGGCGCCTGTGGTGCCAATGCGCAGGAAAGTACGAATGCCCAGCTGTGCCAGCTCTTCAACGGCGATAGAGGTAGACGGGCCACCGATACCGGTAGAGCACACGATCACCGCTTTACCGTCCAGCTCTGCGCGCCAGGTGGTGAATTCGCGATGCGCTGCCAGCTTAACCGGCTTATCCATCAGCGCGGCGATCTTTTCCACACGCTCAGGATCGCCAGGGACGATAGCAAGCGTAGCCCCTTGTAAATCGTTTTTAGTGAGGCCGAGATGAAAAACATCAGACTTAGACATAGGTGACTCCTCTGTGGGTCGGTTTGTCAGAAGAAGTAAAACGGTACTTTACAGAAGCAATGTGCATTATTTCGTGACACACCTCACCATGAATGAAAATGATTGCAGTTAATTTCCATAAAATGGTGATTCACATCACATTAACAAGTTATATCGCCGGGTGCTGCACAAAAGATAGACGCTATAAGGCACTGTGGGTTGTTAACCTGGTGTCTATATTTATCTTTGCGCTAATCCATTCATTGGTACGGAGAATGCCATGACTGAAAAAACCGGTTTTGCACCTGCTGCGGCCCCGCATGCTTCAACCATCGTCTCAACCCCTGAAGAGGCCATTACCGCAGGTGAGACCTCCATTCCCTCTCAGGGAGAGAACATGCCAGCGTACCACGCGAGGCCAAAATCCGCCGATGGCCCGCTGCCCATCGTGATCGTGGTGCAGGAAATATTTGGCGTTCATGAACATATTCGCGACCTCTGCCGCCGTCTGGCGCTGGAGGGTTACCTGGCCGTTGCGCCGGAACTCTATTTCCGTCAGGGCGATCCGAATGATTACAGCGACATCCCGACGCTGTTCAGCAACCTGGTCAGCAAAGTGCCGGACGCGCAGGTGCTGGCCGATCTCGACCACGTTGCCAGCTGGGCAGCGCGCAACGGTGGCGATGCGCATCGTCTGATGGTGACTGGCTTCTGTTGGGGCGGACGCATTAGCTGGTTGTACGCCGCGCATAACCCGCAGCTAAAAGCGGCCGTGGCCTGGTACGGCAAGCTGGTGGGTGAAAAAACGCTGAATTCACCGAAGCAACCTGTTGATATTGCGACGGATTTAAATGCGCCTGTGTTGGGGCTCTATGGCGGTCAGGATACCGGGATCCCGCTTGATACGGTCGAGACCATGCGCCATGCGTTGCGGGCGGCAAACGCGAAGGCGGAAATTGTGGTGTATCCGGAAGCCGGGCACGCCTTTAATGCCGATTATCGTCCGAGCTATCACGCGGAATCGGCGAAAGATGGCTGGCAGCGGATGCTGACATGGTTTAGCCAGTACGGCGGGAAAAAAGCGTAAAAGCAAAAAGCCCGGTGGCGGCTACGCCTGACCGGGCCTACATTTCATCAAGCCTGACGCAAATTCTGCGCCGCCTGCACCATGTTCGCCAGCGCCGCGCGGGTTTCAGGCCAGCCACGGGTTTTCAGGCCGCAGTCCGGGTTTACCCACAGACGTTCCGCCGGGATGCGCTGGGCCGCTTTTTGCAGCAGCGATTCAATCCACTCCACGCTTGGCACATTCGGGGAGTGAATGTCGTACACGCCCGGCCCGATTTCGTTCGGGTAGTCGAACTCTTCGAACGACTCCAGCAGTTCCATGTCTGAACGCGAGGTCTCGATGGTGATCACATCGGCGTCGAGCGCGGCAATGGAGTCCATGATGTCGTTAAATTCGCAGTAACACATGTGGGTGTGGATCTGCGTATCGTCCTTCGCGACGGCCGCGTTGAGGCGGAACGCCTCCACGCCCCACTGTAAGTAAGCATCCCAGTCGCTGCGACGCAGCGGCAAACCTTCACGCAGCGCAGGTTCGTCGATCTGAATGATGCCAATCCCGGCCGCTTCCAGATCCGCAACTTCATCGCGCAGCGCCAGGGCGATCTGTTTGGCGATGGTTTCCCGGGTTACGTCTTCACGCGGGAACGACCAGCAGAGAATGGTCACCGGACCCGTCAGCATGCCTTTTACCGGTTTGTCGGTCAGAGACTGGGCATACTTCGCCCACTCCACGGTAATCGCTTCCGGGCGGCTGACGTCGCCGATTACTACCGGCGGCTTCACGCAGCGGGAGCCGTAGCTCTGCACCCAACCGTTCTGGGTAAAGACAAACCCGTCCAGGTGCTCACCGAAGTATTCCACCATGTCGTTACGCTCGGCTTCACCGTGCACCAGCACGTCCAGTCCTAAACGTTCCTGCTCGATAATCGCCTGTTTGATGTGTTCCGCAATACCGGTGCGGTAGTGATTCGCATCCAGATTGCCCTTTTTGAAGTCCAGGCGCAGGCTGCGGATCTCGGTAGTCTGCGGGAAGGAGCCGATTGTCGTGGTCGGCCACGCGGGCAGGTTAAAGCGCGCACGCTGGGCTTCGGCGCGCACTTCATACGGGCTCTGGCGCTGGCTGTCCCGGGCGGTGATGGCCGCCAGACGTTTTTCCACTGCCGGGTTATGCACGCGCGTCGAGTGACGGCGCGCCTGGATCGGAGCGCTCCAGTCGCTAATCGCTGCCGTGTCGCCGCTGTTCAACGCGTCGCGCAGCAGAGCCAGCTCCTCACACTTTTGCAGGGCGAAGGCAAACCAGCTTTTCACCTCAGGGTCGAGTCGGGTCTCCACGCTCAGGTCAATCGGGCTATGCAGCAGGGAACAGGAAGAGGCCACCCACAATTCACGTTTACCGACTATGTCTTTAATTTGTGCATATTTCTCGGTGAGATCGGCACGCCAGACGTTACGACCATTCACCAGACCGGCAGAGAGCAGCCAGTCCACTGGCAGACGCGTGTGCAACTCTGCTACATCGTCTTTGCCGTGAACGAGGTCAACGTGCAGACCCTGAACCGGCAGCGCGGTAATGGTTTTCAGGTTCGGCGTTACGCCTTCGAAGTAGGTGGTCAGCAGCAGCTTCACCTGCCCGGTGAGCGCGTTATACGCCGGTTTGAAGGCGTCCAGCCACGCCTGCGGCAGCTCAAGCACCAGCGCCGGTTCATCGATTTGCACCCACTGAATGCCGCGTTTGCCCAGCTCAATCAGCACCTGCTTATAAACCGGCAGAATGTCGTTCAGCAGGCTGAGGCGGTCGAACTGTTCGCCTTTCACTTTGCCCAGCCACAGGTAGGTTATCGGCCCCAGCAGCACGGGTTTCACCTGGTGACCCAGCGCCAGCGCTTCGTCCACTTCATCCAGAAGCTGGGTCCAGGTCAGTTTGAACTGCTGGCCTTTAACGAACTCCGGCACCATATAGTGATAGTTGGTGTTGAACCACTTGGTCATTTCCGCCGCCGCCGCTGGCTCACCCGTTGGCGCGCGGCCACGGCCGATGCGGAACAGGGTATCGATATCCACCGATCCATCGTTGTTCTGATGACGAGCCGGCACGTTGCCAAGCAGCAGGCTGGTGGTCAGAACATGGTCGTACCAGGCGAAATCGCCCACCGGCAGCAGGTCAATGCCCGCCTGTTTTTGCTGATCCCAGTGACGCGCGCGCAGCTCACGTCCCACCGCCAGCAGTTCTTCACGGGTGGCGTTACCTGCCCAGTAGCTTTCTTGCGCTTTTTTTAGCTCGCGACGCAGGCCAACGCGAGGGAAACCGAGAGTGTGAGTGCGGATTGTCATGGTATGCCCCTTGTGAAATTCGTTATTTAGACGTCCAGATGTTTACACATCTATAATTGGCAGGTACTGTATATTCCTCAAGCGCAAAATGTTCATGGCGAAGTGAAGGACTTTCATGATCGAGATAAAACACCTGAAAACGCTACAAGCGTTGCGGAACTGCGGTTCTCTTGCGGCGGCAGCGGCCACGCTGCACCAGACTCAGTCTGCCCTTTCTCACCAGTTCAGCGATCTGGAACAACGCCTCGGCTTTCGTCTTTTTGTGCGTAAGAGCCAGCCTTTGCGCTTTACGCCGCAGGGCGAAATTTTGCTTCAGCTGGCGAACCAGGTGCTGCCGCAGATTGCCAGCGCGTTGCAGTCCTGCAACGAGCCGCAGCAGACCACCCTGCGCATCGCCATTGAGTGTCACAGCTGTATTCAGTGGCTGACCCCCGCGCTTGAGAATTTCCGCCAGAAGTGGCCGCAGGTGGAGATGGATTTCAAGTCCGGCGTCACGTTTGATCCGCAGCCGTCACTTCAGCAGGGTGAGCTGGATCTGGTGATGACCTCAGATATTCTGCCGCGCAGCGGTCTGCACTATTCGCCAATGTTTGATTTTGAGGTGCGTCTGGTGCTGGCCCCGGACCATCCGCTGGCCGCCAAAACGCGTATCACGCCGGAAGATCTGGCAACGGAGACGCTGCTGATTTATCCGGTACAGCGCAGTCGTCTGGATATCTGGCGCCATTTCCTGCAACCCGCAGGCATCAGCCCACAGCTGAAAAGCGTGGATAACACGCTGCTGTTAATTCAGATGGTGGCGGCCAGAATGGGAATTGCGGCGCTGCCGCACTGGGTGGTCGAGACGGTTGAACGCCAGGGTCTGGTGGTTACCAAAACCCTGGGTGAAGGACTGTGGAGCCGGCTGTACGCCGCCGTGCGCGACGGCGAGCAGCGTCAGCCGATTACGGAAGCGTTTATTCGCTCAGCGCGGAACCACGCGTGCGACCATCTTCCGTTTGTGCGGAGCGCGGAGCGACCCAGCGGCGATGTACCCACAGCGAAGCCAGGATCACCGTTCCCCCAATAAGGAAACTCGGCCAGTGCGGCTGTTCCTGCCAGATGGCGAGGTTCACCAGTAGCCCCGCCGGCACGTGCACGTTGTTCATGATCCCCAGCGTTCCGGCGTCTACCTGCGTCGCGCCGTAGTTCCACATAAAGTAGCCCAGCCCCGAGGCCACCACGCCCAGCCAGACCAGAACGCTCCACTGCACGGGGGTGGTCGGCAGCTTTTGCGGGTTGCCGAGCATAAACCATGCCGCAATCGCGACAATCGCTGCGCCCATATAGAACCACGCAAACGCGTTATGCTGCGGCATCGGGCGGGTCTCCATGAGGCGTTTGTAGCCCACCATCCCGATGGCGAAGCTGATATTGGCGAGCTGGACGAACATCAGCCCGGTCCAGAAGTGATCGCTCACCTTGTCATAGCGAATTATCGCCGCGCCAATGACTGCCAGCGCCGCGCTCAGCAGATATCCCCAGCGCAGGCGGCGCCTACTGAGCAGGTCGTAAATCAGCGTGATATAGAGCGGCGTGAGCACGGTAAAGAGCAGAAATTCCGAGACGGAGAGGTAGACGTAAGCCCGGAAGCTGAACAGGTACATGATGCCGAGCTGCATCGCGCCCACCAGCATATACAGCAGAATGGTTTTCAGCGATTGCCCGCGGGTACGCAGGAACGGCAGGAACACCAGCGCCGCCAGCCCCACACGCATCAGCACCGAAAAGTAGCTGTCGACCGATCCGGCAAGGTATTCGCCAATCAGGCTAAAGGAGAAGGCCCACAGGATAGTGGTGATAATGAGTAGCGCCACAATGCTTGTCTCTCAGAAAGAAGGAGAGGCATTGTAGCGAACTCTTTAGTTGACATCTGAACAATAAACAATCAAATGAAGATTATTCAAGGAACAGTTTGCGCAAATACTTAGGTACCGCGTTGTCTGCGTTGGTACCAATCACTTCCAGCTCCGGGTGCAGATCTTTCAGGCGCTGGTGCGCGTTCTGCATGATGCAGCCTTTGCCCGCCATGGAGAGCATCTCGGCATCGTTCATGCCATCGCCGAACGCGATGCAGTCTTTCAGATCAAAGCCCAGACGCTTCGCGACCGCTTCCAGCGCGTGACCTTTGGACACCCCGCCCGCCATCACTTCCAGACAAGTCAGCGTGGAGAAGCTCACGTTCACGCGGTCTCCCCAGCGGGCGTTGATCGCCTGCTCCAGCGGAAGCAGCGCTTCGTGACTTTCGCAGGTAAAGAACACCTTGCTGATCCCTTCAGGATCCAGCAAACCCGGTTCATACAGGGAGTAGTTGAAGACGGCTTCCTTGAAGAAACGCATTTCGTCCGGGCGATGACGGTTCATAAACCACTCGTCGTCGCGGTAAACGTTAGTGACGATATCCGGGTTGTTATGCACAATGCCGAACAAATCAGTGGCGATGTCGCGATCGAGATTGTGGGTAAAAATCAGGTTGCCGTCCGTGTCGTGTACGCGCGCACCGTTGGAGGTGATCATGTACGACTTGATCTCCAGGTTATCGCGGATCTGCCCCACGTCCACGTGGTGGCGGCCGGTGGCGAACACAAAGTTCACGCCGCGGGCAGTCAGGAGTTTTAAGGTCTCTTTCGCATAAGGCGACAGGGTGTGGTCGGGGGAAAGCAGCGTGCCATCTAAATCAGATGCAACAACCTGGTACATAGGGATTTCAACCTCTGGTGGAAAACAATAATCAGTTATGCCTGTTGAAAAATTCAACAATGGCGTTGAGCGCGACTGAGCGCATAGCGTCCTTTTCAAAAAGGATCTCATGGTACGCACCGTTGATGACCAGCGGTTTACCCCCTTCACAGGGATGGCCCGCCGCGGCGCGAAGTTCACAATAGCGGTCATGCATGCGGTTATCCACCACACGCTCTTCTTCCGCCTGGATCAGAAGCGTCGGCGTGTCATCATCGCCTACGCCCGCCAGCACCTGCTCACCGGCATGAATACCTTCCCGCACCCAGTGCCAGGTGGGGCCGCCGACCCGCAGACGCGGTTCATCGGCATAAAAACGCAGGTTGCGGCGATAACGCTGCCGACTGTGGGTTAACACGTTGATGGCAAACGGCAACGCCCGCCAGCGTCCTGTTCCTATGGCATAGCCTTCACGAATGCGCTGATGACCCTCAGCCCAGTCGAGAAGATGGCGCACCATCCAGTCAGGAAAACGTATCACAATGCCGTACATCGGCGCGGTCAGCGCAATGGCGTCGCACTGGTGCTTATGGCGCTGCAAAAACAACGTCGAGATCGCGCCCCCCATGGAGTGGGCAAGAATATAACGCTTGCGCCACGGTCCGGGCTGCACTTCCTGCTGCCAGAACGCGGCCAGATCGTCGACGTAATCGCTGAAGTTATCCACGTGGCCGCGATGGGTATCCGGCAGCATCCGGCCGGAAAGCCCCTGCCCGCGATGGTCGATAATTAACACATCAAAGCCCAGATGGAACAGGTCATACGCCAGCTCGGCATATTTGATATAGCTTTCGATGCGCCCGGGGCAAACCACAATCACCCGGTCATTTTTTTCATCATGGAAACGAACGAAGCGTACCGGGATATCCCCGACGCCCATAAACTCATCTTCCTCACGCTGGCGCCAGAAATCGGTCAGCGGCCCCATGGAGAAAGCAGCAAATGCGTTTTCTCGTGTTTCCCAGTCCTTTTTCTGCTGAAACATTGGGTTTCCACCCCCCGTAATTCAGGGAATATCGTTTTTTTCGTCACCGGTCACAAAATGACTCAACAATAGCGTATTGTGGCATAAAAACAGACGATCCGGGAGTTTCAAATGACCTTCGAGTGGTGGTTCGCTTACCTGCTGACATCCATCATCCTCAGCCTTTCACCTGGCTCGGGCGCAATCAACACCATGACCACCTCCATTAATCACGGCTATCGCGGCGCGGCGGCGTCAATTGCCGGTTTACAGACAGGGCTTGGCATTCACATTGTGCTGGTGGGGATTGGTCTGGGCACGCTGTTCTCCCGTTCGGTGCTGGCCTTCGAAGTGCTGAAATGGGCTGGCGCAGCGTATCTTATCTGGCTGGGCATTCAGCAGTGGCGCGCCGCAGGCTCGATTGATCTGCATACGCTCTCCCGGACGCAAACACGCGGCCACCTGTTTAAGCGCGCGGTATTCGTTAACCTGACCAACCCGAAAAGCATTGTGTTCCTCGCCGCCCTGTTCCCGCAGTTTATCGTGCCGCATCAGCCCCAGGTGATGCAGTACGTGGTGCTGGGCGCGACCACCATTATTGTCGATATCATTGTGATGATTGGTTACGCGACGCTGGCGCAGCGAATTGCGGCGTGGATCAAAGGGCCTAAGCAGATGAAGGCCCTGAACAAAGTCTTTGGTTCGCTGTTTATGCTGGTTGGCGCGCTGCTTGCGTCAGCGCGTCATGCTTAGCGAGAAATGATGAGATGAATGCCGAAGCCGGCGAACAGTGCGCCGGCAAAGCCGTCGATCCACTTCGCGATGCGCTGGTAGCCGCGACGCATCGCCGGTAAAGCAAACAGGCTTGCCACAACGGTAAACCAGGCGAACGTCTCAACAACGATTAGCAGGAAGATCCCCCAGCGCGCGCCCGCACCGACGTTATCCCCCACAAACAGCGAGAACACAGAGCCGAAGTAAATAATCGCTTTCGGGTTCGCCAGGTTTGTCAGCAGCCCTTTCACAAAGCTACGGCCACCCGTTGCCAGCTCAACCTTTGGCTCTTCCGGCTTTTTCTCTTCTTTCTTCAGCGCCCCGCGCAGCATCTGGTAGCCCATCCAGCACAGGTACAGACCGCCGCCAACCATGATGATGTTATGCAGCCACGCCATTTTCGCCAGGATCAGGTTCAGACCAAGCAGCGCAACCGCCGCCCAGACCATAACGCCCATGGTGATACCGAGCACACCCATCATCGCCTCTTTGCGGGAGCGGCTGACGGCCGTTTGTGACACGAAGAAGAAGTCAGGGCCAGGGCTCATCAGCGCAACGATGTGCACTAACGCCACGGTGAGAAATAGCATTAACATAATTAGCTCGCGGGGAAATAATGTAGTGAGTCATCATCCTGGCACTTTTTCGCCCGGCTGACTACTCCTCATCATCACCATCAGCGTGGGAACGGATAAGCGCCATAAACTCTTTACCAAAGCGCTCCAGTTTGCGCGTGCCGACGCCGTTGACGCTGAGCATCTCGCTGGCGCTGAGTGGCATTTGCTCGGCCATCTCGATCAGCGTCGCGTCATTGAACACCACGTATGGCGGGATGTTCTCTTCATCGGCAATGGCTTTACGCAGCTTGCGCAGCTTGGCGAACAGCTTGCGATCGTAGTTGCCGCCGTAGGATTTCTGCATCACGCGCGGCTTCAGGGCGACGACGCGCGGAACGGCGAGCTTCAGTTCAACCTCACCGCGCAGGACCGGTCGCGCCGCTTCGGTAAGCTGAAGCGCAGAGTGCTGGGCAATATTTTGCGTGGCAAAGCCGAGATGGATCAGCTGGCGGATGATGCTTACCCAGTGCTCGTGGCTCTGGTCTTTCCCGATGCCGTAAACCGGCAGCTTGTCGTGACCCATATCGCGGATACGCTGGTTGTTAGCCCCACGCAGCACTTCGACGACGTAGCCCATCCCAAAGCGCTGGTTAACGCGTCCGATAGTCGAGAGCGCTTTGCGCGCGTCCATCAGACCGTCGTACTGCTTCGGCGGGTCGAGGCAGATATCGCAGTTGCCGCACGGCGCCTGTCGCCCTTCACCAAAGTAGTTGAGCAGTACCAGACGGCGGCAAGTTTGCGCTTCGGCGAAGGCACCCATCGCGTTAAGCTTGTGGCGTTCGATATCCTGCAACTGCCCCTGCGGTTTCTCCTCGAGACAGCGGCGCAGCCACGCCATATCCGCCGGATCGTAAAACAGCATCGCTTCCGCAGGCAGGCCATCACGCCCGGCGCGGCCGGTTTCCTGATAATAGGATTCGATATTGCGCGGGATATCAAAGTGCACCACAAAGCGCACGTTGGGCTTGTTGATCCCCATCCCGAACGCCACCGTTGCGACCACGATTTGCAGGTCGTCGCGCTGGAATTTTTCCTGTACGTCGGCGCGGATGTGGTTTTCTAACCCGGCATGGTATGCCGCCGCGCTAAAGCCGCGATTTTGCAGACGCGCAGCGGTGTCTTCCACCTTCGCGCGGCTGTTGCAGTAGATGATGCCGGACTTGCCGCGCTGCTCCTGCACGTAGCGCAGGAGCTGATCCAGTGGCTTGAATTTTTCCATCAGCATATAGCGGATGTTCGGCCGGTCGAAGCTGCTGACCTGAATATAGGGGTCTTTCAGCCCCAGCAGGCGAACGATGTCCTGACGCGTGGTGTCATCCGCCGTGGCGGTAAGCGCCATAAACGGCAGCTCAGGGAAGCGCTGACGCAGCTGGCCGAGGGCGGCATATTCCGGGCGGAAATCGTGCCCCCACTGGGAGATACAGTGCGCTTCATCCACCGCCAGCAGCACCGGGTTCCAGTGCGCCAGGTGGTCGAGGAAGTTGTCCAGCATCAGGCGCTCTGGCGCGATATACAGCAGGCGGATCTGCCCGGTGCGGCACCCGGCCATCACCTCTTGCTGCTGCTCGCGGGTTTGCGTCGAGTTAAGACAGGCCGCCGCCACGCCGTTGGCAAGCAGCTGGTCGACCTGGTCTTTCATCAGGGAAATAAGGGGGGAGACCACAACCGTCAGGCCATTAAGTACCAGCGCGGGCACCTGATAGCAGAGCGATTTTCCGCCGCCGGTCGGCATGACCACCAGGCAATCGCGGCCTTCCAGCACGGTTTCAATGATGGTTTCCTGGCCAGGACGGAACTGCTGGTAGCCAAAGGTTTCATGCAAAACCTGTTTAGCCAGCGATTCCTGATTCAATACTTCCGCCTGCGCCACGTTAACCCCATATGCCAGAAATGAAACAGGCGCTATTTTCAGCGCCTGAGAGAGAAACTTCAACGTTTAACGCAAAAACATTCGAGCAGCTTAGAAAATATCGTTCAGCATGACGCCCACACCAACGCGGGTCTGGTTGAAGTTATAGTCGATCAGCGATTCGCCATAACCGCTATACACCTGGGTATAGAGACGAACGTGTTTCGTCACCGGGTAGCTCAGGCCCAGCTCTGCGCCGCCGTAGCCGGTATTCCAGTTGTACTGCCCTTTGGCGCTCAGCACCGCGTCACCCAGCTGATAGCCCACTTTAAGCTGATAATAGCCCATGTATTTGGTGATATCCGGGTTGTCATCGGTGCTGCCCACCACGTACCACGGCTTCACTTCCACCATGAAATTGCCGTTCTGCGCCATCAGACGCGTATAGACGCGATTCCAGCTGCGTGAGGTTGGGTCGGAACGACCGTTGGAATCGTGGTTATAGCCCACCTCCACGTCGCGCAGCGTCCAGCCTGCAAACTCATAATCAGTGGCGAAACCGAGGAACAGCTGCGGTTCATAGTTGGTTTCGCGGAACGGTGAAGATTCCCCGCTGTTGGAGAGCTGCCACCATGACTTCTGCGTGTAAGATGCACCAAGCACCGAGTTCGGCCCCAGGATGCCGCGCCATAACGGGAAGGCCAGGCTGAGCTGGAATTTCACCTCATCTTTACGCGCATTGTCAGACCAGTTATAGGAGCTTATCGCCTCTTTGTTGAGATCGCTGGTCTGGGTATAGATCACGTAGTTTGTGTCATAGGGGTAGAGCGTGAACGGATTGTCATGCTCCTGAAGCATATTGGCGATGATGCTGCCCTGAACGGCAGGTTTATCATGCACTTCTTTGATCGTCGCTTCCTGCGCATATGCTGTGAGGGGCAGCGCAACCGCCGCCAGTAACCAACCCAGATACGTCCGCATCGGTGGTGTTCTCCTGAAATTGTGACATTTAATGAATAGTTTTGTCCGGGCATTCTACAGACTTCTGCGATAACTTCCGCTTCCTCGTTTCTTAAAGTGGCATTCCTTTATCCTGAAGCATAAAATCAACATTTTGTTAACAACAAGGATGCCACGTCAGATGTCAGCCACACTCACCGCCGAAGAAACCTTAAAGCTCGTGGGCGAGATTTTTGTGTACCACATGCCATTCAACCGTGCACTGGGTCTTGAGCTGGAGCGATACGAAAAAGACTTCGCTCAGCTGAGTTTCAATAATCAGCCAATGATGGTCGGTAACTGGGCGCAAAGCATTTTGCACGGCGGAGTGATTGCCTCTGCGCTGGACGTGGCGGCCGGTCTGGTGTGCGTGGGTAGCACGCTGACGCGCCACGACACCATCAACGAAGATGAGTTACGCCAGCGCCTCTCGCGCATGGGAACCATCGATTTACGCGTCGACTATCTGCGTCCGGGACGCGGAAACCGCTTCACCTGCACCAGCAGCCTGCTGCGCGCCGGGAATAAAGTTGCCGTCGCCCGCGTTGAGCTGCATAACGAGGAGCAGGTTTATATCGCCAGCGCAACCGCCACTTATATGGTGGGTTGAGGCGGCAAATTCGGGTAAAATTACTTCACTTTTTTGTAACGGATTTTCCCGATGGATGCTAAACAGACGCGGCAGGGCGTTTTACTCGCCCTTGCCGCTTATTTTATTTGGGGTATCGCGCCGGCGTACTTCAAGCTTATCGCCTATGTCCCGGCGGACGAGATCCTCACTCACCGCGTCATCTGGTCGTTTTTCTTTATGATTGCGCTGATGAGCATCAGCCGTCAGTGGTCAGGCGTCAAAACGCTACTGAAAACCCCGAAGAAGGTCTTCCTGCTTGCCCTCTCTGCGGTGCTGATTGGCGGAAACTGGCTGCTGTTTATCTGGGCGGTGAATAACCATCACATGCTCGAAGCCAGCCTGGGCTACTTCATTAACCCGCTGGTGAACATCGTGCTGGGGATGATTTTCCTCGGCGAACGTTTCCGCCGGATGCAGTGGGTGGCGGTGATTCTGGCCCTCTGCGGCGTGCTGGTGCAGCTGTGGACCTTCGGTTCACTGCCGGTTATCGCCCTGGGGCTGGCGTTCAGCTTTGCCTTCTACGGCCTGGTGCGTAAAAAAATCGCCGTGGAAGCGCAGACGGGAATGCTGTTTGAAACCCTGTGGCTGCTGCCTGTCGCGGCGATCTACCTGTTCGGTATTGCCGACAGCGCCACCAGCCACATGGGCAGCAACCCATGGTCGCTGAACCTGATGCTGATGGCGGCGGGCGTGGTCACGACGATTCCCCTGCTGTGCTTCACCGGCGCGGCAACGCGTCTGCGTCTCTCGACGCTTGGCTTCTTCCAGTACATCGGCCCGACGCTGATGTTCCTGCTGGCGGTGGTGTTTTACGGCGAGGTGCCGGGTGCGGATAAGATGGTGACGTTTGCCTTTATCTGGGTGGCGCTGGCGATTTTCGTTGCGGATGCAATTTATACCCAGCGCAGGACTCGCAGAGGAATTTAGGTGCTTTGTAGGGCGGGTAAGCGCAGCGCCACCCGCCTGATTTTTACAACCAGTTCTTCCGCTTGAAGTACAGGTACGGCGCCAGCCCGGCGAGGATCATAAAGATAATCGCCCCCGGGTAGCCAAAGCTCCACTTCAGCTCCGGCATAAACTCAAAGTTCATCCCGTAGCTGGATGCCACCAGCGTCGGCGGCAGGAACACCACGGAAACCACCGAGAAGATCTTGATGATGCGGTTCTGCTCGATGTTGATAAAGCCCATTGCCGCCTGCATCAGGAAGTTGACCTTCTGGAACAGGGATTCGTTGTGCGGTAGCAGGGATTCAATATCGCGTAAGATCTCACGCGCCTGCTCCAGCTGACCGCCCGGCAGACGCGCCTTGCGCACCAGGAAGTTCAGCGCGCGCTGGGTATCCATCAGACACAAACGCACCTTCCAGCCGATATCTTCCAGCTCTGCAAGCGTGGACAACGCTTCGTCGTACTCATCGCCCTGATGGCCTTCCATGATCACGCGGCTCAGCTTTTCCAGGTCGCTGTAGATGTTTTCGATTTCATCCGCCAGCTGTTCGATTTTGGTTTCGAACAGATCCAGCAGCAGCTCATAGGCGTTACCGTCCATCATCGCCTGGCTGCGGGCGCGCATGCGGTAGAGACGAAACGCAGGCAGTTCGCGCTCGCGCAGGGTGAACAGGCGGCCATCGCGGATGGTGAACGCCACAGTGGAGTTCCCCGCGTGGTCTTCGGCATCTTCGAAGAAGAAGAAGGAGTGAATGTGCAGGCCGTCTTCGTCTTCAAAAAAACGGGCGGATGCTTCGATGTCTTCCAGTTCCGGGCGTGTCGCCAGGCTTTGCCCCAGTTCAGATTGTACGCGAAGGCGCTCATCGTCGTCCGGCTCGACCAGATCCACCCATACGGCATCAATGAGGGGCTGTGACTCTTCGGCTTCAAGCCGAGTCAGTCGGTTATTTTCGAGTTGAAATGCGCTCAACATGACCGGGACTCCCAATGCAAAAAATATCGGACAGTTCGGTGGGCACACAGAAACAAATTGGGTTTCAGACCATTAAACAGCCTGACTCAGCGCGACGGGAATGATGCAGTCGCTGACAACCACTAAGGCCATCAGCAAGAGGAGATAGCCTTAGGAGTTGTTCCTGGATGACAGGGAATTGAGCCAGTATCTACTGGGTGTGTCCAAGGCGAATGTCCTCTTAGCGTAATCGTGCGCGCATGTTACGCCAGCAATAACTGTGGCGTCAACACGCAACGGAACGCTGAAGGGCATTAATTGACCTTCAACGTATAAGGCTAGCAGATTATTACAAAATAGTGATATTTTTCTGAAAGTTACACACTTTCCAGCTTGGCATAGGCTGCCACCAGCCATTTGATCCCCTGCCCCTGGAACGCGACCTGCAAACGGCTGTGCTCGCCGCTGCCTTCCAGATTGACGATGGTGCCTTCGCCAAACTTCGAGTGGCGCACGCGCTGGCCCAGCTTGTATCCGGTATCGGTTTCCGAGATTGGCGAGCCCATACGCTGATGACTGACCGGACGGCTGATGCTTGCGCGCAGGCGCACCTCTTCCACACACTCTTCCGGCAGTTCGCCGATAAAGCGCGACGGACGGTGATACACCTCTTTCCCGTACAGGCGGCGGGTTTCCGCGTAGGTCAGGGTCAGTTTCTGCATCGCACGGGTCACACCCACGTAGGCCAGACGACGCTCCTCTTCCAGACGCCCGCCTTCATCCAGCGACATCTGGCTCGGGAACATCCCCTCTTCCATCCCGACGATGAACACCTGCGGGAACTCCAGACCTTTCGCGGAGTGCAGGGTCATCAGCTGAACCGCATCCTGCCAGGTATCGGCCTGCCCTTCCCCCGCCTCCAGCGCGGCGTGAGAGAGGAATGCCTGCAACGGCATCAGGTCTTCGTCTTCTTCGTTGTAGCTGAACTGTCGCGTTGCCGTCACCAGCTCCTCTAAGTTCTCAATACGAGTCTGGCCCTTCTCGCCTTTTTCCTGCTCGTACATGGTGCGCAGGCCGGAATCTTTGATTACCCGGTCAGTCTGGACGTGCAGCGGCATGTCGGCCGTTTCCTGCGCCAGCGCGTCGATTAACTCCAGGAAGCGCTGCAATGCGCTGGCGGCGCGCCCGGCGAGGGCTTTTTCCTGTAACAGCTCGCGGCATGCCTGCCATAGCGTGAGCTGACGATCGCGCGAGGCCTGACGCACCACGTCCAGCGTACGATCGCCGATGCCACGCGTCGGCGTGTTCACCACGCGCTCAAACGCCGCATCGTCGTTACGGTTGGCAATCAGACGCAAATACGAGAGCGCATCTTTGATCTCCTGACGTTCGAAGAAGCGCATACCGCCATAAATTCGGTACGGCATGCTCACCTGCAACAGCGCCTCTTCCAGCACGCGCGACTGGGCGTTGCTGCGATAGAGAATGGCACACTGCTCCAGCGCACCGCCGTTCTCCTGCCAGGTTTTAATGCGGTTCACCACGAAGCGGGCTTCGTCGAGCTCGTTGAAGGCGCAGTAAATCGAAATCGGTTCGCCGTCGACGCCATCGGTCCACAGCTTTTTACCCAGGCGCCCGTTGTTGTTCTCAATCAGGGCGTTGGCCGCGCTCAGTATGTTGCTGGTAGAACGGTAGTTCTGCTCCAGACGGATGGTTTGCGCGCCGGGGAAATCGTTGAGAAAGCGCTGGATGTTCTCCACCTGCGCGCCGCGCCAGCCGTAGATGGACTGATCGTCATCGCCCACGATCATCACCTTGCCGGTATCCCCGGCCAGCAGGCGGATCCACGCGTACTGAATGTTGTTGGTATCCTGGAATTCGTCCACCAGAATGTTGGTGAAGCGTTCACGGTAGTGTTGCAGGATATGTGGTTTGTTGAGCCACAGCTCGTGGGCGCGAAGCAGCAGTTCGGCGAAATCCACCAGACCGGCGCGATCGCACGCTTCCTGATAGGCCTTGTAGACGTTCTGCCAGGTCTGCTCAACCGGGTTACCGAAGCTTTGAATGTGGTGCGGACGCAGCCCTTCGTCTTTCTGACCGTTGATGTACCACATCGCCTGACGCGGCGGCCACTGCTTCTCGTCGAGGTTCATCGCCTTGATCAGACGTTTCAGTAAGCGCAGCTGATCTTCGCTGTCGAGGATCTGGAAATCCTGCGGCAGGTTAGCGTCCATATGGTGCGCGCGCAGCAGACGGTGCGCCAGGCCGTGGAAGGTGCCAACCCACATGCCGCCCTGGCTGGTGCCCATTAGCTGTGCGATACGGTGGCGCATCTCCGCCGCCGCCTTGTTGGTGAACGTCACGGCCATAATCGAGTACGGCGAGCAGTTCTCCACGCTCTGTAGCCAGGCGATACGGTGAACCAGCACGCGCGTCTTACCACTGCCCGCTCCAGCCAGTACCAGCAGGTTTGTACGCGAGGCGGCAACCGCGTCACGCTGTTTGTCATTAAGGCTGTCGAGCAGGTAAGAAACGTCCATTGGCACCGTCATGTCGGGCGGGCAAATGTTTCCATTCGCCAAAACCCTGTTAATTTATACAGAACAATTGATGATTATATCAGCGTCGTGAGGGATGCCAACCGTGAAATTTCCACGTGCGGCAGAAGACGGCTATCCGGGGTAGTCATCAGATCGGCATTTTCCGGCTTGATCCAGCAGGCCTGCATGCCGCAGCGGATCGCCCCGGCGACGTCCGTGGTCAGGTCGTCGCCCACGTGCAGGATCTCACCGAGCGGCAAATCCAGTTTTTCCGCCGCCAGATGATACATATCGTTGAACGGCTTCGAGCGTCCGTGCGGGCCCGCGCGCAGCACGAACTGAAAATAGTTCCCCAGACCAAACAGTTCAGGCTGAGCGTTGCCGTTGGTAATGGCGACCAGCGGCCACTTTTCGGCGAGCTTCGCCAGCGTGTCGTGGGTCTCCTGCGGCACGTCGATTCGGCTGCGCCATTTGGCGAAGTTTTCCATGGCCGCTTCAGCACCCATGGCCGCGTCCTGCGCGCTCAGGCCGGCATTGAGCATCGCCTGCTCAACCGCACGGCGGCGCCATTCGGTCACGTCATGGTAAATTTCCGGCTCGGTTTCCCGCAGGGACTGACGCAGCTTCTGGAACTCTTTGTTCTGGATCGCTTTCAGCGCAGGATGGTAGTTTTGCACAAACGCCAGCGACTCCTGCTCGGTACGCAGGATCACTGGGCGGTTGTCGTAAAGGGTGTCATCAAGATCAAACGTCAGGGCTGAGATCTGACCGAGTGGGCGGTAAAAACGCATTATTTCCCCCGTTTGGCGCGTGGATGCGCCGCGTCATACACCGAGGCAAGGTGTTGGAAGTCTAAGTGGGTATAGATTTGGGTGGTCGACAGATTCGCGTGACCAAGCAGCTCCTGTACGCCGCGCAGGTCGCCGCTTGATTCCAGCATGTGCGTCGCAAAAGAGTGGCGCAGCTTATGCGGGTGAACGTGGCTGTTCAGCCCCTGCTTAATGCCCCACTCCGCAAAGCGCTTCTGCACGTTACGCGCCGAGATCCGCTTGCCGAGCTTCGACAGGAACAGCGCATCCTCTTCCGCGCCAAACAGACCGCGCAGATCCAGCCAGTGCTCAATCCAGGAAACCGCATTGCGGCCGATCGGCAGGCGGCGCTCTTTGCTGCCTTTGCCCATCACCCACACTTCGCCAGATTCCAGATCGAGGTGCTTTAAGTCGAGGTTCACCAGCTCAGAAAGACGCAGGCCCGCGCCGTACATCACCTCCAGCATCGCGCGGTCGCGCACGGCCAGCGGATCGTTGAGATCGATATCCAGCAGGCGGTTTACGTCGTCGACGTCGATATTTTTCGGCAGATGACGCGGGGCCTTTGGCGTGGCGATCCCTTTTGCCGGGTTGGCTTTCAGACCGCCCTGACTGACCAGCCAGTCGAAGAAACTGCGCAGGGCAGAGAGCCGGAGCGCCAGGCTCGCCGGGCTTAAGTTTTTTTTACGGCTACGCACAACGAAGCCGCGAACCGTGGCGGCGTCACATTGTTGCCAGCTTTTCAGGCCGATTTCATCGGCAATCTGCATGATGGCATCAAGCTGACGCTGATAGTTGAGCAGCGTAATAGGGCTAAGCTGGCGTTCTACGCCAAGATAGCGCAGAAAACGGGTGACGTCAGTGGCGAGCAGTCCGTCCGTCATACGCGCTCAATCCAGCGCTCCAGCAGCTCAGGCAGCATCAGGGCGATCTCCTGCAACAGTTGCGTACCCTGCCCCTGTTCATAGTGATGCGCGTCGCGGCTGGTAAATAACATCACACCCAGGTCACCATCGCGCCCCATCAGCGACATCGCCACCGAGCCGATAGCTTTGGCTTCCGGCAGCACCACCAGCAGTTCTGGCCCGTTAAGCGGCCCCAGATAGTGGTGCTCATGGCCCAGACGTTGAATGCGCAGCGGTTCAAACGCCTGACGGCTCAGCGCTAGATGGGTAAACCCGGACGGCGCGCCAATGCGCCAGCGGTCGGGAAAGAGACGGATCGTCGCGCCTGCCAGCCCCAGCTCGCGCGCCCAGCGGTGGAAGCGGTTGAGGAACTCTTCGAGACTGTGCGCGGAAGCCAGACGCGCCTGAAGGTGCAGAAGACGATAGAACAGGCTTTCGTTATTGCTGGCCTGCTCCATCAGCAGCGTCATGTTCTCTTCGAGCTGATTGATGTGGTTGCGCGAGCGCGCCATGTGCCATTCAACCAGCGACACGGTCTCGCGAACCGGATGCGGCACGCGCATCCTTTCGACGACGCGTGCATTGCGGATAAAAAACTCAGGATTGTGCAGCAGGTAATCCACAACAGCGCTGTCATCCAGCTCCGTTACAGGTTCCCGCAGTTCTTCCCCTGGTTGCTTCATAGATGGATAAACCCGTCATAAACATGTGTCGCCGGGCCAGTCATGTACAGTGGATGACCCGCTCCTTTCCAGGCGATATCAAGACGCCCGCCCGGTAATTCCACGCGAACCTCTTCCGCCAGTAACCCCTGCGAGATACCGACGGCCACCGCCGCACAGGCACCGCTTCCGCAGGCCTGGGTTTCGCCCGCGCCGCGCTCGTAAACCCGCAGGCGAATGTGTTCACGCTTCACCACCTGCATGAAACCGATGTTCGCCCGCTCCGGGAAGCGCTCGTGGCTTTCCAGCACCGGGCCGAGCGTTTCAACCGCCGCGGTTTGCACATCATCTACCTGAATCACGCAGTGCGGGTTACCCATCGAGACGACGCCGCACAATACTGTCTGCTCGGCGGCACGCATAATATAGGTCTTTTCCGCTTTGTTGGCGCGAAACGGCACGGCAGCGGGTTCGAAGTTCGGCTCGCCCATGTTCACGCGCACCAGTTCGTCGTCGGTGACGCTGAGCACCATCCGGCCATTGGCGGTGCTGACGCGGATATCGCGCTTGTTGGTCAGCCCTTTCAGCCGAACAAAGCGGGCAAAACAGCGTGCGCCATTGCCGCACTGGGAAACTTCGCTGCCGTCGGCGTTAAAAATGCGATAGTGGAAGTCCAGGTCAGGATCGTAAGGCGGCTCCACCACCAGCAGCTGGTCAAACCCCACGCCCACGTGCCGATCCGCCAGACGACGGATCAGTTCCGGGGAGAAAAAGACATTCTGCGTTACCGCGTCGACGACCATAAAGTCGTTGCCAAGGCCATGCATTTTAGAGAACTGCATCATTTGCTCCATTGCGCGGGTACAGAACGTAATCGTCAGAGATTGACCTGAGTCGGGCCGCCGTTATTGCCGCGATCGTTGGTATCCGGCGTAGATGACTCGATACCACTTTGCACCGGTTTTGTCGGCGGTGGTGCGTTTTTATCCTCTGGCGGGAAGTACAGTGGTCCCTTCAGTCCACAGCCGGTCAGGCTAAACAGAGTGACAAGAACGACAAGCGTTCGGAAGACGTTTTTCATGTAGAGGTTGCCCGTAAGTTCAAATCTGTTTCTATCATCGCAGGAGAAGACACAAAAGCAAGAGTTTGCCGCTTTCCTGCAACGGGAATTATTTAGCGTTATACTGCCGCCATCACGAAAAACAGGAATAAAACCATGAACGACAGTGAATTTCATCGCCTTGCCGATACCCTGTGGATGACCATCGAAGAGCGTATCGACGAGTGGGACGGCGACAGCGATATCGATTGTGAAATCAACGGCGGGATCCTGACCTTAAGCTTCGAAAACGGCAGCAAGATTATTATTAACCGTCAGGAGCCGCTTCACCAGGTGTGGCTGGCGGCGAAACAGGGCGGCTATCACTTTGATCTAAAAGGTGACGAGTGGATCTGCGACCGCAGCGGCGAAACGTTCTGGGATCTGCTGGAGCAGGCGGCGACCGCGCAGGCGGGTGAGAACGTGAGTTTCAGGTAGTTTTGTTGCCCGGTGGCGGCTACGCCTTACCGGGCCTACAACGGCTCGAACCATAGTCCGGGTAAGCGTGAGCGCCAACCGCAACAGCAGCTCGGACCGTAGGCCGGGTAAGCGTTAGCGCCACCCGGCGAAAAGGGTCAGGAGAAATACTGCTGCAACAGCGGCGCAGTTTCCTGGTTAGCGGGCGCCGCAGGGGTAATCGCCTGCGTACGGAACGGGATCACCTGCGCTCGTCCATCCACATTCACAATCTGGTAGAACTGCGGCAGGTTGAAGTTGATAAAGCTTGAGCCGTAGGTAAAGCGATCGTGCGAGGATGAATAGAACCGGCTGACGTCGCGCACCAGCTCCTCTTTGCTGCCTTCACAGTGGTGATACACCTCGGCACGGTTGGTTTCATCCAGAATGTAGATATTAAACCCGGCGTTATCGCCCGACTCCTCGAAGAAGAACTGAATAATCCCTTCACTCGCAAAGCCATCCACCACCTGCGGCAGCTTAACGTGGTTGGTTTCCACCTGAACCGACAGGCCATGCAGTTTGTTGTGTGAAATCGCGCCGTAGAATTCAATGGCGTTCTCCAGCTTCTGCACCGACACGTTCAGGCGCTCAAAGAACAGCCCCCAGGTCTGGCCGGAGACGCGCAGCGCTTTAAAGCGTCCGGTTTCATTCCGGGTGCTGGAAAGACGCAATTCGATGCACTCAGACACCAGCTGCTGCACGCGGGTACGAATCAGGCCGCGAAGGTGCTGGCTGTAGCAGAACACCTCCACGCTGTCCGGCGGCGCGGCGTCCTGGTGCATCTTGCCGAGGATCGTTTTCAGCGCCTCGATCATCGCCTGCTCGCCGTTAAAGTGCAGGGTACGCACTTCGTTCCACGAGTTGCGGTACAGCAGATCCACGCTGCCCACCAGGCAGTTTTGCTGCTCACCGAAGCTAAAGACGTCCAGCTTACGGAAGTCAAAGTGAACCACCTGATTGCGGAAGGCCGCCGTCGGGTCGTATTCCAGGTTGACGATGATCGCCAGATGGCGAATCTCACACGGGCTGTAGAGCGCTTTTGGCGTCGGCGCAGGCAGACGCAGTGGGAAGTGGTGCGAGACATCCGCCACCATCTCCTGCAATTTGGCTAAATCGACCACCTCGTTGCCCTTGATAAACAACCGGGTGCGTGAGGTGAGAAGGCCGTTAAACCAGGCCCAGGCCACCAGCTTGTTAAGGTAGCGGTTATACTCCAGCGGCTGATGGCTGATGATCGAATCCATGCTTGGCGCACGGTTGTACAGATACCACCCGGTGCGGTTTGCGCGGCCCGGCGGCACGTAGATAAAGGTCAGATTCGGTTCAGACAGGTCAGGCGAAATCTGTGGGTTCACCAGCGTTACCTTGCCCGGCAACGCTTCAAACGCGGCGTACAGTTTACGGGTCAGCACCCCGATATCCTGTGGGCTGGCAGAAACGCTAAGGTTGTTACGGCGGGCAAAGCGGATCAGGTTGCGGTAGCTCTGCATCATCGCATCAAGCAGCTCGTTGTGCGCCTCGCGCACCTGATCGATTTTCCAGTTGGCGCGGTTGTCGAGCATGGCGAGACGCGCTTCGTCCCATCCCCACTCTTTGACTAACTGGCTGACCACTTCGCGGCGCCAGCCAACGCAGGCGCGCTCGCGGCTCAGTTTTTCACAGACTTTGAGATAGAAACATCGACGCACCAGGTCAAGACGCGTGGCGTCATCAATGGCCGTCAGGTATTCGGTGACGCGTTCCAGCATCATGCAGTAGGCATCAAGCCCGTAGGAGACGATCTCCCCGTCGTGCAGACGCTGCTTAATATCTTTCGCCAGCAGACGCGGGGTGGGGTATTCCCAGGAGTAGGCTTCCAGCAGCAGGGTTTTCAGCACCGCTTTGTAAGGTGAATCAATGCTCTTATAGAGCTGCCAGAGGCTTGCACCAAAGTACTCTTCGGCGGACAGGGAGCTCAGACCGCCCAGATCCAGCCACTCGTTTGGCGTCAGTACGCCCTGCGAGTAAAGCGACATGACGTAGTCGTCATAATTCTCTTCTTCATCGCACGGCACCATATTCCACAGAATACGTTTTCCGGCCAGGCGAACCGCAGTACGGTAAAACTCATCCAGCAACAGAATGTGCTGAGTCGAGCCGCAGTCTTCACCACCCAGACTGCCGCTTTCGTTATGGCGGAAACGGTTTTCATCAATCATGAAGAAGCTCACTTCCACGCCGAGCGACGCCGCCCAGCTCTCCAGCAGACTGCATTTACGCTGCAACAGCTGGCGCTCTTCATTGTCGAGCCAGGACTGATGGCAGACCCAGATATCCAGGTCAGAAGAACAACTTTGCCCAACCGATGACGTGCTGCCCATGGAGTAAACCCCGGTAATCGGCAGCTCGCCTTTCGGCGAAACCTGCGGCGGCATACCACGGTAAAGCTCAAGTTCAGTCAGATAGTGCTGTTGGGTTTCATCAGGCGTGAAGAGGCAAATGCCCTGGGGAACGTTACCATCGAGGTAACCCGGCATTAGCGGATGGTGATAGTGCAACAATGTCGGCAGTAGACTGTATACCTGCTGGAAAGCAGGGCCCATGGCAGCAAGCGCGCGATCCACACGCAATTGATTGATGGCATCCAGTCTCTGTTTCAGAGTCTCAATATAGAGGTACAAGACGTATCGCCTGATGTTTCCGGGTGTCGCACGCCAGTCAAAACAGAACAAGCAGCGGACCCGCAGTATTTCAAAAAATAACCGTTACCCTTTTTCGCCTTGTTGTTTTCTGGTGGTACAGACGAAAAAATGGTCTAAAACGTGATCAATTTAACACCTTGCCGGTTGACCGTAAAGAAAGATGCGCTACATACAAGTGTAGCACCGTTCTGTACGTGTAAATTCCTGAATACGGCGGTGGCTGACGCGAACGCCGCCCTGTCCCTCTCACTCTTCATCAACCGTAAAACTGCCATCCGAGTGTCAACAATGTTAGGATGGTTAGCGATTGATAATGACGGTAACAAGCATGTTAGACAATGTTTTGAGAATTGCCACACGCCAAAGTCCTCTTGCGCTCTGGCAGGCACATTATGTTAAGCAGCGCCTGGAAGCCTGCCACACCGGATTACGCGTTGAGCTGGTGCCAATGGTCACGCGTGGCGATGTCATTCTTGATACGCCGCTGGCCAAAGTGGGCGGAAAGGGTCTGTTTGTCAAAGAGCTGGAACTGGCATTGCTTGAGAACCGCGCCGATATCGCCGTGCATTCGATGAAGGATGTGCCCGTTGAGTTCCCGGAAGGGCTGGGGCTGGTGACCATCTGCGAGCGCGAGGATCCGCGCGATGCGTTTGTCTCTAATCGCTATGACTCGCTTGATGCGTTGCCGGCAGGCAGCGTGGTCGGCACGTCAAGTTTACGCCGCCAGTGTCAGCTGGCAGAACGTCGCCCGGATCTGGTGATTCGCTCGCTGCGTGGGAACGTCGGCACACGCCTTGGCAAGCTGGATAACGGCGACTACGATGCCATTATTCTTGCGGTTGCGGGCCTGAAACGCCTGGGGCTGGAAGAACGTATTCGCGTGGCGTTGCCGCCGGAGCTGTCGCTCCCCGCCGTCGGCCAGGGTGCCGTCGGCATTGAGTGTCGTCTGGATGATGCGCGTACTCAGGCACTGCTCGCGCCGCTGAATCATGACGATACCGCCGTTCGCGTAAAAGCCGAGCGCGCGATGAACACTCGCCTCGAAGGAGGCTGTCAGGTGCCAATTGGCAGCTATGCTGAATTAACTGACGGTGAGCTGTGGCTGCGTGCGCTGGTTGGCGCGCCGGACGGCTCGCAGATGGTTCGCGGTGAACGTCGCGGCAAGCCGCAGGATGCCGAGGCGCTTGGCGTATCGCTGGCGGAAGAGCTGCTGAATAACGGCGCGCGTGAAATTCTGGCTGAGGTCTATAACGGAGAGCCCCCTGCATGAGCATACTTGTCACCCGCCCTTCTCCCGCAGGAGAGCAGTTAGTGAGCCGTCTGCGCGCACTGGGGCAGGTGGCCTGGAGTTTTCCGTTGATTGAATTCTCCCCCGGTCGCGAGCTGCCTACGCTCGCTGACCAGATGCGTGCCTTGCAGGAAGGTGATCTGCTCTTTGCGCTATCGCAGCATGCCGTGGAATTTGCCCATGCGCAGCTGCAACAGCAGGGCGTTAACTGGCCCCACGCACCCCGCTATTTCGCCATCGGGCGCACCACGGCGCTGGCCTTACATACCGCGAGCGGAATCGATGTTCGTTACCCGTTAGATCGGGAAATCAGCGAAGTCTTGCTACAATTACCTGAATTACAAACTATTGCCGGAAAGCGTGCGCTCATTTTGCGCGGCAACGGTGGCCGCGAACTGCTGGGCGAGACGCTGCGCGAACGCGGCGCAGACGTGACGTTTGTGGAGTGCTATCAGCGCTGTGCGAAACACTATGATGGCGCGGAAGAAGCCATGCGCTGGCATGCGCGCGGCATTAATACGCTGGTGGTTACCAGCGGTGAAATGTTACAACAGCTTTGGTCGCTGATTCCGCTTTGGTATCGCGAAAACTGGTTACTCCGCTGTCGGCTTCTGGTCGTCAGCGAGCGTCTGGCGAACCACGCCCGGGAACTGGGCTGGCAGGATATTCGGATCGCTGATAACGCCGACAACGATGCGCTGCTGCGCGCATTACAATAACTCTCAAATGGGAAGCCATAATGACGGAACACGAAAAATCCTCCGCCGTGGTTGAAGAGACCAGGGAGACTGTGGACACCACGTCACAGCCAGAGACGACAGACAAAACCGTTGAGAAGAAAAACGGCAGCAATAAAACCAGCCTCACGCTGAGCGTGATTGCCATCGCGATTGCGCTGGCCGCAGGCGTGGGTCTCTACGGACTGGTGAAGAAACAAGGCACCAACCAGACGGCCACCAGCGACGCGCTGGTTAACCAAATCACCGCCCTACAGAAAGCGCAGGAGACGCAAAAAGCTGAGCTGGAAGGCGTGATCAAACAGCAGGCTGCCGCCCTCGCCGACGCGAACAGCAAACGTGAAGAGTTGACCAAACAGCTGAGCGAAGTGCAGGAGAAAGTCGCCACGATTTCGGGAACCGATGCCAAAACCTGGCTGCTCTCACAGGCCGATTTTCTGGTGAAGCTGGCCGGGCGCAAGCTCTGGAGCGATCAGGATGTCACCACCGCCGCCGCGCTGCTGAAAAGCGCCGACGCAAGCCTGGCCGATATGAACGATCCGAGCCTCATCAACGCACGCCGCGCTATTACGGAAGATATCGCCAGCCTGTCTGCGGTTTCTCAGGTCGACTACGACGGTATCATCCTTAAGGTAAATCAGCTCTCCAATCAGATTGATAACCTTCAGCTGGCCGATAACAACGACGATGACTCCCCGATGGATTCTGACGGCACCGAGCTGTCCAGCTCCCTGAGCGAATGGCGTATCAACCTGCAAAAGAGCTGGCAGAACTTTATGGACAGCTTTATTACCATTCGCCGCCGCGATGAAACCGCCGTGCCGCTGCTGGCACCGAACCAGGATGTTTATCTGCGCGAAAACATTCGCTCCCGCCTGCTGGTGGCTGCTCAGGCCGTACCGCGTCACCAGGAAGAGACCTACAAACAGGCGCTGGATAACGTTTCAACGTGGGTACGTGCTTACTACGATACCAATGACGCAACCACGACCGCGTTCCTGGAGGATATCGACAAGCTGAGCCAGCAAAACATCACCATGAACGTGCCGGACAAGCTGGAAAGCCAGCCGATTCTGGAGAAGATCATGCAGACGCGCGTGCGTAACCTGCTGGCCCAGCCGGGCGTTCCGGCAGAGCGCCCGGCTGAAGCACCTGCCGCCGCGCCAGCGCCTGAAAGCGCGCCGCAAGGAGAGTGATGATGCTAAAAGTCTTCTTACTCTTCATCCTGCTGATCGCCGGAATTGTACTGGGGCCGATGCTCGCGGGTCACCAGGGTTACGTATTGATCCAGACCGATAACTACAACGTCGAAACCAGCGTGACAGGGCTGGTGATCATCCTGATCCTGGGTGTGGTCGTCCTGCTGGCAGTGGAATGGATCCTGCGTCGGATTTTCCGTACCGGCGTTCACACGCGCGGCTGGTTCGTTGGCCGTAAGCGCCGTCGCGCCCGTAAGCAGACCGAGCAAGCGTTGCTGAAGCTGGCCGAAGGCGACTATCAGCAGGTTGAAAAGCTGATGTCGAAAAATGCCGACCATGCAGAACAGCCGGTTGTTAACTATCTGCTGGCCGCTGAGGCGGCACAACAGCGAGGCGATGAGGCCCGCGCCAATCAGCATCTTGAACGCGCATCTGAGCTCTCAACTAAGGATCCGATTCCGGTTGAGATCACCCGCGTTCGTCTGCAACTGGCGCGCAATGAAAACCATGCCGCACGTCACGGCGTTGACCGTCTGCTGGAAATTACCCCTCGTCATCCGGAAGTGCTGCGTCTTGCGGAGCAGGCATACATTCGGACCGGTGCCTGGGGTTCGCTGCTGGACATTATCCCTTCCATGGCGAAAGCCGACGTGGGCGATGATGAACATCGTGATGAACTTCAGCGTCTGGCCTGGATTGGCCTGATGGATCAGGCGCGCGCCGATCTTGGCAGCGACGGCCTGAAAACCTGGTGGAAAAACCAGAGCCGCAAAACGCGCCAGCAGGTTCCCCTTCAGGTGGCGATGGCAGAACATCTGATTGAGTGTGACGACCATGACACCGCGCAGGAGATCCTTCTCGACGGTCTCAAGCGACAGTATGATGACCGCCTGGTGATGGTCATCCCGCGTCTGAAAACCAACAATCCGGAACAAATAGAAAAAGCATTGCGCCAGCAGATCAAAACCGTGGGCGATCGCCCGCTGCTGTGGAGTACGCTGGGCCAGTCTTTGATGAAACACGGCGAGTGGCAGGAGGCGAGTCTCGCCTTCCGCGCAGCGCTGAAGCAACGCCCGGACGCATTTGATTACGCCTGGCTTGCTGATTCGCTGGACAAGCAGCACAAGCCGGAAGAGGCCGCAGCCATGCGGCGTGATGGGCTTCTGCTTACGCTACACAATAACGGAACGCAGCAGTAATTATCCAGGAGGCCAGATGGCCTCCTTTTTTGTACCCATAAAAAAACGCCTGCTATAAAAGCAGGCGTTAAAACAGGTCTGTAAGACAACATATTTGGTGCTTCACTCAACGTTATGTCCATGGTGTTTGATGAGGCCGAAGCGACATCTGTCAGTGGACGATAAGCACCGTAAACGGCTCTGCGTCATTCCTGAGTTTATGAGGCCGTAGGGCGAACATAAGAGATGGAATGAGCATCTACACGCATATTATTGCATGTAATGTGCCAGGTTTACACGCATAACTTTTACATCGCGCAACATTTTAAGATAAAAGGAAATTATGTTGTTAAGAGCCGCCTTACGCCATACAAACTCGCGCTAAGGGCGGCAATCTGTCGTCACCAGGAGACAGGTTAAGAGAGAAAATAATAAATTCTTTATTATTAAAGGCTTATATGTCGCTGAATCGCGACAAGGATATAGAGTGTTGTCGGGGAATGGCTACAGGATGAAAAAGCGCAGAAAACAAAAAACCCCGCCGAAGCGGGGTTCAAAATTGGTCGGCGAGAGAGGATTCGAACCTCCGACCCACTGGTCCCAAACCAGTTGCGCTACCAAGCTGCGCTACTCGCCGATGTACTGCTTTTTTGAATTTTTAGTTCAACTCATTAAAAGTCGTGGTGCGAGGGGGGGGACTTGAACCCCCACGTCCGTAAGAACACTAACACCTGAAGCTAGCGCGTCTACCAATTCCGCCACCTTCGCAATTCACAACTCTTTCAATAATGGGGTGGCTAATGGGATTCGAACCCACGACAACTGGAATCACAATCCAGGGCTCTACCAACTGAGCTATAGCCACCACTGTATTCTTTCACGCGGTTCTGACTACTTCTCAGACCACCGCAGCTCTAGCGCCGGGACTAAAATGGCGCGCCCGACAGGATTCGAACCTGAGACCTCTGCCTCCGGAGGGCAGCGCTCTATCCAGCTGAGCTACGGGCGCTTAGCGCCGTTGCGGGGCTGGATATTACGTACCTCCGACCCCGCTGTCTAGTGCTTTTTTGAAAAAAATGCGCGTTTGGTTATGGTTTGCACATTTTGCCGCTTATTCCTCCACTTTATGGGCGGAGCCACGGCGACCCAGGCCAAAAAGTTTATATGCAGCTGTGACGGCAGCCAGGAAGATCATCCCGACAAACAGCGACATGCGGGTATCTTCATTAAAGTACATTCCAATTAATACGCAAATCAGGAACGCCATCGTCAAATAGTTCGCATACGGGAACAGAATGGAACGGAATGGATGGCTGGCGATCGCTTCTTTGTGCGCCTGTCGGAAACGCAGCTGGCTAATCAAAATGACAAACCACGGTACCATCCCCGGCAGCACGCTGGCGCTATAAACATAAACAAACACGCGCTGCGGATTCGGGATGATGTAGTTCAGGCAAGAGCCAATCAGCAGAATCACAATCGACACCGCTACGCCCGCCACCGGTACACCCACGCGGGAGACTTTACCCATCACCGCCGGCAGCTGTTTGTTTTGCGAGAGCGCGTAAAGCATACGCCCACAGCTGTACATTCCGCTGTTACAGCCGGAGAGCGCCGCCGTCAGCACCACAAAGTTGATAATGGCGGCTGCCGCCGTGATGCCAATCTTAGCGAAGGTTAAGACAAACGGGCTGCCGGTGGTGCCGATCTCGTTCCATGGGAAAATGGTCACGATAACGAAGATCGCGCCCACATAGAAAATCAGGATACGCCACAGTACCTTGCCTACCGCGCTACGCAGCGTGACCTGCGGGTTTTTCGCCTCACCTGCGGTAATGCCGATCAGCTCAACGCCCTGATAGGAGGCGACAACGATACAGAGCGCCGTCAGAAAGCCCTTCCAGCCCCCCGCAAAGAAGCCGCCGTGCCCGGTCAGGTTACCAAAACCGATAGCGTGCCCGCCGTTACCGAAGCCAAAGAAGATGACCCCAAGGCCAACGACAATCATCACGATGATGGTGGTGACTTTGATCATCGCAAACCAGAACTCGATTTCGCCGTAAAGACGAACGGCGGCAAGGTTCGCCAGCGCCACCAGCCCTACGGCAATAAGCGCGGGTATCCACTGGGCCATCTCCGGGAACCAGAACTGCACGTAGACCCCGATGGCGGTGATCTCCGAAATCCCCACAGCCATCCACATAAACCAGTACGACCAGGCCGTGAGATAACCAAAGAACGGGCTCATATACCGGTGGGCGTAAACGGCGAAAGAGCCCGTCACCGGCTCCAGGAACAGCATTTCGCCCATTGAGCGCATGATGAAGAAGACGAACAGTCCGGCAATAATATACGCCAGCAGGACGGAAGGCCCCGCCCACTTCAGCGTGCTTGCCGAGCCCATAAACAGGCCAACGCCGATAGTCCCGCCCAGCGCGATCAGTTCAATATGTCGAGCTTCCAGCCCACGCTGAAGCTCCGGTTTTTTCTCTGCCATAATTCCTCGGTTGTGTTTGCTGTTTCCCGACTTGTTGCCGGGTATTGTTTTGAGGGGTACTGAAATACGGAGCGAATGGTTTCTTAAATTCTGGCAAATGGCAAACAATGCATTAAAAAAATGAATGCATTGCACATAAACTCAGCAGTTTTGCAGGGGGCGTTGCAGCGCGAACAGCAGATCGCGCTGCATATTGATTACATTTTCCCGGTGTAGTGCCAGGCGAGGTAGCGCAGAAGGCGAATCTGTCGTTTTATACGCGTCGGTTGGGAGAGCAGGCGGTAGAGCCACTCCAGCCCCAGGTTTTGCCAGACTTTGGGCGCACGCTTAACGTGGCCGGTAAAGACGTCGTAGGTGCCGCCAACGCCCATATAAAGCGCATCCGGGCTGACCAGACGGCAATCGCGCATCAGTATTTCCTGGCGCGGCGACCCCATAGCGACAGTGACAATTTTCGCCCCGCTGTCGCGCACGCGCTCATATAACGCCTGGCGATCTTCCGGCCTGAAATAGCCATCCTGGCTGCCCACTATGTTAACATTCCACTGGCTACGCAGCTTTTGTTCGGTCTGCGCCAGCACCTCTGGCTTGCCGCCGATCAAAAATACCGGCGTGCCTTCAGCGCCAGCGCGCTCCATAAGCCGCTCCCAAAGGTCAGCACCCGCCACGCGAGACACATTAGCGTCTGGAAACTTTTTACGAATTGAACGCACCACGCTAATACCGTCTGCGTATTTAAACTCTGCGGCTTCAATCAGGCTTTTCACTTCCGCATTATCTTCAACCGCCAGCATTTTTTCTGCGTTAATGGCCACCAGCGTGCCCGACTTCATCTGCCCGTCCGCGAACAGAAAATCCAGCGCATGCTGCATGTCACGCCAGCCAATCAGCTGTAGCCCGCGCAGCGCATAACGCGGGGCTGAAGTTGTATCCGTCATGATAATCCCTACTCAGACTTGCGACAGCGTTGTGCTGCCCTGTGGCTCACGTCTGTGCACAAGCCCTGCACTGTCAAACAACCAGTACAGCAGTTTTGCCAGCAGCAGACAGAGTCCGAAAACGACCATAAAGAACACCACGCGTGAGACGAATGAATCCAGCCCCTCGCGCGCCAGAACGATCATATTGAAAATGGCACCGAAACAGAAACTGTGCAAAACAGCGGCTTTGTAGCGGTTGGTCTCTTCGTTACCCAGCGTATATAGCCAGTCGAACCATTTTATTATCAGCCCTACCGCGATCGCGCCAGGCAGGATAAACCACGTTCCGCCCATCACTACCAGCGAGCCAATCAGGGTTGGGGAAATCGCCAGACCCGAATGGTTGTTCAGCACTTCCCAGGTGAAGTAGTTCGCCGTGTTCAGGACAATGCCGGGACGATCGGGCCACAGCCACGTCGGTATAAAGACATAGAAATCGCGAACAATCGGCGCCAGCCCCTGGAATTCGATTTTGTCGTAGTTTTGCAGCAGTAATGCCAGGTTTTCCCACGGCGAGAAGGTGTCGCGCGTCAGATACAGGAAGGTGTAAAACGCTTCGTCGCCGGCCACGTTCAGCCCGTAGCGCTTCAGCGCCAGCCAGAACATCCCCACAATGCCAAAGACGCCTGCCGCCGCCAGCATCCACAGCGAGATCCAGCCGCGAATAATGCCGATAAACAGGAAAATCGCGAAGGCGATAATGATGTTGGCGCGGGTGCCGCCGACGATCATGTAGGTCAGAATGCCAAATGCGACGGTGCTGACCAGGAAGAACAGCCAGGCTTTGCTGTCCTGACGCAGGAAAAAGACCACCAGCATCGCCGGGATAAAGAAATAGAAGAAACGCTTGAGCGCGACGCCGGAGACTTCGGCGGAGAAAATCTGGCTATAGGACTGCAACTTAAACAGTAAAAAGCCGTTATGCATGAAGAAAATCGCCACGCTGACGAGGGCGATAGTCATCAGCATAACCCACGTCAGATGGGTTTCTACCCGGTTCATGGTAAACAGCGGACGACGGGGGGTGGTGTCTTTTGCCGCGCGCAGGCGCGTTTTATAAGTGACGTAGTACACCGCGTAGAAGCAGGTCGCAGAGAGCAGCGCCTGCAACAAGATTTCCGGCGGCGCGACGCCAACATCAAAGCGGAACACGAGGATGCTGGTCAGCGGGAAGCCAAAGAAAAAGGTCAGCAAAAACAGCAGCGAGAAGAATACGTTGAAGTTAAAACGTACCCGCCGGAATTCAAACCAGGTGAGCGTGGCGATAAACAGCGTGCTCAGCAGCCAGACCACCAGCAAGCCGCTAAACTGCAACTGGCTCATGCGTTGTCTCCTGAAGCAATACGCAGCGCGCGGTGCCACGGCGTGAAGTAGTTCGGGCTGAAAAAGTCGATGCTATTTTTATCCACCAGCGTGAGCTGACGCTGCGCTTCCCGTACCACCTCGACATTAAGCGTGTCAGAGGTAAACAGCACCGGAATATGCTGCTCGGCCATGTCCTGCCAGAACGGGTTTTCGCGGTTGAGCACGCAGGGTACGCCCGCCTGAATCAGCAGACACAGCGTGCCAATCCCCTGCTGACGGGCAAAGATGAAATAGCCCAAATCGCATTTTCGCAGCAGCGCGAGATAGTCATCAAATTCCAGCTTATCGCTGAGAATGTGCAGGTTTTCTGCGCTAAACAGCGCAAGCCCCTGCTGGCGAACTTCATCGATGTAGGCGTCGTTATTGGCGGGATAGCCCATCGGCACCACCACGTTCACCGTGTCGCCAAACTGCTGATGCACCGCCCTCAGCGCCGCGACATGCTCGTTACTGCGATCTCCGGAATTCCCCACCAGGATGGTCAGCTTGCCCTCTCGAACCGTGTCATTCGCCATGGTGTTCAGCGCCGGATCCATACGGGTCGGGAAATAGAGCAGCTCCCCGCGAACCTTCGGGTGCTGTTTAGCAAAATAGTTGAGATCGCCTCGGGTAGCAAAAACGCAGCCCACGCGCGCCTGCGCCAGACGACGCAGCGGATAGAAAAGTCGGAACTTCCAGCCACGGGAGACTTCGTAGAGATCCGCTCCCCAGATATGCCAGCTGAACTGAGAAGGTTTGATCCCGCCGCTTAACAGCGCCAGCCACACTCCGGTATTGAACTGTCCATGGAAGAAGAAACGTTGGCTTCGATCCGCTTTGGCTTTAGCAACCACGGCCTTCGTCAGCGCCGCTTTGTCTGGCCAGAAGGTGATATGCAATGCCGGACACGCCGCGCCCAGGCCGCTGTCGCGTCCAACGACCATAAACTCACGCGCATCGGGCGTGCCGGATGCCAGTTCATCGTTGAAGAACCGCAGAACGGTCTGGTTATGATGCGGGATATCCGATCCCAGTATGTGTATCAGTGCAGTCATGCGCGTTTACGCCAAAGTAAAAATACGCCGCAACAGGCAGCGAAATAAACGATATAAGTTGCCATATAGGCCTGCGCCGCCCCCAGCGCACCGTGGGTGGGGATCAGCCAGTGAGAAAATGCCGTTAGCAGCGCAAACTGGCCGATCTCTGCCAGGATATACAACCGCAGCGAAGCCTTCGCAATCACCAGATAGCCGAAAACGTATGCCCCCACTTTCAGCACATCGCCGACCAGTTGCCAGGCAAACAGATCGCGCATGGCGGTAAACTTCGCTGAAAACAGCAGCCAGATGGCGAAATCACGCAGTAACCACACGGTAAAGCTGGCGATCGCAACCGCCGGCAACACGAAACGCAGGGCGCGAAAAATCTCGCGGGTAATATCCTGCCTGGACGTCAGGCGCGATAAGGTTGGCAGCAAATAGACGCTAAAGGAAGCCGTAATAAATTGGAGGTAAGCATCTGAAATGCTGCTCACGCCCTGCCAGATCCCCACTTCATCCCAGCTGTAATGCGCTGCCAGCAGGTTTCGCATCATCACGTAAGCCACGGGAAGCGTTACCGAAGTGATGAGCGCCATCAGGGTAAACTTTCCTAGCTGCCCCGCCAGCATCTTGTCCCACTGCGGTTTCAGGTAACTCAGCGGGACATTGCCTCTGCGCATCAGCATAAACGCTGCCGGAACGACAACGAGCGCAGGCACCAGCGCCAGCCCCAGCAGCGCGCCTTCATAGCCGCCCAGCCGATAGCAGAAGTAGTAGGCGATAACGCCGATAATGCTGCCGAGGATCAGCGCCAGCGCATTCCCGGCGGCATCACGGAAGCCTTTCATCAGCGCCAGCAGCAGGTTCGCCCAGGCGATGCCCATCTGAACGAGCGCCACCAGGCGCACCAGTCCCTGATAGTGCGTGTGTCCGAACAGTCCCTGACTAACAGGTGCCGCCGCCAGCAAAAAGACGATGGCCAGCAACGTAGAGAAGCCCAGCACCATAGCAGAGGAGGTGCCCACCACCGTGCGAAGCTTTTCGGCATCGTCATGATGCTGCGCGACGTATTTGGTGACGCCATTGAATATCCCGGCACCTGCCAGCACGCCAAGCACCGTGACCAGCTGGCGGAAGTTCCCTGCCAGCCCAACGCCTGACGGACCAAATGAGACGGCCAGCAGCTTGACGACCAGTAACCCGGCGCCAATTTTTACTAGCGTGGACGCTGCCGTCCACACCGACGCTTTTGCCAGAGACATATCAGGCGAAATAACTCAGAAGCGAATTGATCACCGTACGCTGGTTCACCGGCGCGAGGTTGTAGAACAGGGGCAGGCGGAGCAGACGTTCGCTCTCTTTGGTGGTGTAGCGGTCTTCACCGGCAAACATCCCGAAGGCTTCGCCAGCCGGGCTGGAGTGCAGCGGAATATAGTGGAATACCGCCATAATTTCCGCCTCTTTCAGCCAGGCAATCAGCTTGCTGCGATCGTCGTTATCGCGCAGCTTGATATAGAACATGTGGGCGTTGTGGATGCAGTCTGCCGGAATGGTCGGCAGTTCAATACGTCCGGCTTTAGCCAGCGGCTCCAGCGCGTCGTAGTAGGTTTGCCACAGGGAGAGGCGTTGCAGATTGATTCGCTCTGCCGCTTCCAGCTGCGCCCAGAGATACGCGGCCTGCAAGTCCGCCATCAGGTAGCTTGAGCCGATATCGCGCCAGGTGTATTTATCCACCTGACCGCGGAAGAACTGGCTACGGTTGGTCCCTTTTTCACGGATCACTTCCGCACGCTCCACAAGGGCACGATCGTTAATCAGCGTCGCGCCGCCTTCGCCGCCTGCGGTGTAGTTTTTGGTTTCGTGGAAGCTAAAGCAGCCGATATGACCGATGGTTCCCAGCGCGCGACCTTTGTAGGTGGACATCACGCCCTGCGCGGCGTCTTCCACCACGAACAGGTTGTGCTTTTTGGCGATGGCCATGATGGTGTCCATTTCACAGGCCACGCCCGCGTAATGCACCGGAACAATCGCCCGCGTTTTGTCGGTGATCGCCGCTTCAATCAGCGTTTCGTCGATGTTCATGGTATCCGGACGGATATCCACAAACACGATTTTCGCCCCGCGCAGGACAAACGCGTTCGCCGTGGAGACGAAGGTGTAGCTCGGCATGATCACTTCATCGCCGGGCTGAATATCCAGCAGCAGCGCGGCCATTTCGAGCGATGCGGTACAGGACGGCGTCAGCAGCACCTTGGCACTGTGAAAACGTTGCTCCATCCACTGCTGGCAGCGACGGGTAAAACCACCGTCGCCACAGAGCTTGCCGCTGCCCATAGCCGACTGCATGTAATCAAGTTCAGTGCCCACAACGGGAGGCGCGTTAAATGGAATCATCTTGTCACCTGTATAACCAGTAGGCGGTGGCGTCGATGCTGGCACCACTCGCAATATAACGTTTAAGCGCAGCGGTGTTGCCCATCTGGGTTGCGACCCGCAGCGTCGATACCTGTTGTTGCTCCGCCCAGTGCAGCGCCGCCTGCATGAGTTTTTCGCCCATGCCGCGCCCGGCTAACAAACCGATGCGCGCCTCTTGCTCGTTGAGCCTGCGAAGCGAAACAAAACCTTGAATCTGCCCACCGGCAGTACGGAACACCAGACAGACGTGGTCAAACGTGCCTTTAACCGCATTCTCTATCCACCGGGCATAAAAGCGGCCGCTGTCATCGGGCGCATACCAGGGCGCCCGGAAACGGCTTTGAGCGAAAGCCAGCGCCGCCATCTTGCGCAGCGCGGGGATATCCTGCTCCGTTGCAATTTCCGCGCCCGGTGAGCCGTGGCGGGCCACGGTAACAGTGAGATCAACCTCGCCCTCGACCAGCCGGAATCCGTGCTGCTGGAGCGCGTCCAGCAGATCGGCGCGGTCCGCCGGGATCTTAGCCTGTACGCGCTGCCAGGCGCTGAAGTCTGCGTCCTGCAACGCAGGAGCGTTATCGCGCAGACGCACTATCGCTGAGGGGAGCGAAAAAAATACGCTTTCCCACTCAAGGGACTCCAGCACGCCGTTGAGAGTAATCAACGCCAAACGCCCTTAGTATCAACAATATACTGCTGACGCACGGCATCACCGGAGACCGCTTTAAACGCATTGTGATCCACCAGCAGCACCAGCACATCCGCCGTCGCCAGCGCGTCATCCAGTGCGGTAAGGGTGCAGTGACCGGCAAGTTTTGCCGGCAACGCATGAATATTCGGCTCAACCACCAGCGTTTCACCGCTGTGCCAGGCTGCGATCGTTTCGGCAATTTCCATTGCCGGGCTTTCGCGAAGATCGTCAATATTCGGTTTGAATGCCAGACCAAAGCAGGCAATTTTCAGCTCACTGGCACGTTTACCGCTGTCGGCGAGGCAATCCGCCACCGTGGCTTTCACCTGGTTGATAACCCAGTGCGGTTTGTGGTCGTTTACTTCGCGCGCGGTGCGAATCAGGCGTGCCTGTTCCGGATTCTGCGCCACGATAAACCACGGATCGACAGCGATACAGTGCCCACCCACACCCGGCCCCGGCTGAAGGATGTTCACGCGTGGGTGACGATTGGCAAGGCGAACAAGTTCCCAGACGTTAATCCCCTGATCGGCGCAAATCAACGACAGTTCATTCGCAAATGCAATGTTAACATCGCGGAAGCTGTTTTCGGTCAGTTTGCACATCTCGGCGGTGCGGGAGTTGGTCACCACGCATTCGCCTTCAAGGAAGATCTTATACAGCTCGCTGGCGCGCGCGGAGCAGACTGGGGTCATGCCGCCAATCACGCGGTCATTTTTAATCAGTTCCACCATCACCTGGCCTGGCAGTACGCGCTCAGGGCAGTAGGCGATGTTGATATCGGCCTGGTCGCCCGCCTGCTGGGGGAAGCTGAGATCGGGACGCGCCTCGGCCAGCCACTGTGCCATCTGCTCGGTTGCCCCAACAGGTGAAGTGGACTCAAGAATAACCAGTGCCCCTTTCTTCAGCACAGGCGCAATGGATTTTGCCGCCGCCTCGACGTAAACCATGTCAGGCTCGTGATCGCCTTTAAAGGGCGTAGGCACCGCAATCAGGTACGCATCGGCTTCTACCGGCGTGGTGCTGGCGCGCAGGAAGCCACCGTCCACCGCCTTTTTCACCACGCGATCGAGATCGGGCTCCACGATATGAATTTCGCCACGGTTGATGGTTTCTACCGCATGCGCGTTGATATCTACGCCAATAACCTGCTTTTGACGAGAGGCAAAGGCCGCCGCAGTAGGCAGCCCGATATAGCCGAGACCAACAACAGAGATGGTAGTAAAACTCATAGCGTTACCCGATTGTGTTTAAGTGCGTGCAAAATACGTCCACAAGCCTGCCCGTCCCCGTACGGGTTATGGGCACGGCTCATCGCCTGATACTCTTCTTCGTCATGCAGTAAGCGCGTGACCTCTTCGACAATACGACGCGGATCCGTTCCCACCAGACGCACGGTACCGGCAGTGACCGCTTCCGGACGTTCAGTGGTTTCGCGCATCACCAGTACCGGCTTACCGAGGGAAGGCGCCTCTTCCTGAATGCCGCCAGAATCGGTCAGGATCAGCCAGGCGTGGTTCATCAGCCAGACAAATGGCAGATAGTCCTGCGGCTCTATCAGGAGCACGTTTTCCACGTGGCCCAGGATACGGTTGACCGGTTCGCTGACGTTAGGGTTAAGGTGCACCGGATAGACAATCTGCACATCCTCATTCTGCGCGGCGATTTCAGCCAGCGCGTGGCAGATTTGCTCAAAGCCACGGCCAAAACTTTCGCGGCGGTGTCCCGTCACCAGAATCGTTTTCTTGCCGTTGTTCAGGAACGGATAGCGCGCAGCGAGTTCTGCCTGAAGCTCGCTGTTAGCCAGCACGCGGTCACGCACCCAAATCAGCGCATCAATGACCGTATTGCCGGTGACGAAGATCTTGCTGTCACTGATATTTTCGCGCAGCAGGTTCTGACGTGAGTTCTCGGTTGGCGCAAAATGGTACATCGCCAGGTGACCGGTGAGCGTACGGTTGGCCTCTTCCGGCCACGGGGAATAGAGATTGCCGGTACGCAGACCCGCTTCAATATGACCAACGGGGATACGCTGATAGAACGCGGCCAGGCTGGTCGCCACGGTGGTGGTGGTGTCGCCGTGCACCAGCACCACATCCGGCTTGAACGACTCCAGAATAGGCTTTAATTCTTGCAGAATACGGCAGGTGATTTCCGTCAGTCCCTGTCCCGGTTTCATTATATTGAGATCGTAATCCGGGACGATAGAAAAGAGGGTTAAGACCTGATCGAGCATCTCACGGTGCTGGGCAGTCACGCACACTTTCGCTTCAATATCAGGATCTCTGGCCAGCGCATGAACCAGAGGCGCCATCTTGATGGCCTCCGGCCTGGTGCCAAATACGGTTAGTACTTTCACATCGATTCTCTTCGATTAGACGATGAAGGCCGCAGCCTTCATCGTAGACGGCGTTCTTAGTTTGTGCGGCGACGCAATAACGCTACGCCAGCGCCAGTCAGTGCGCCCACAATCCCCCACATGATCATCAGGAATGCGCGACGCGGACTATCGCGTTTTACAGGCTCTTCAGGCGTTCTTAAATAACGATAGGTCTGAAAACGCGGGTCCAGCGTTGGACCGACGTTGAGCGTATTGAGCATGGCGCGGTTTTGGTCGTAATCAAGGTCAAAGTCAGGGCCAACGGCCTGGATATTTTCCAGACGTGCCTGAAGCATTGGGCGACCAAGAAGGAACATTTCTGAATCAGGGAGTTCGTCAGCCGGAACATCCGTTTCGCTACGGGAAATATTGTGCTGTTCCGCAATCTTCAGCGCCTGCTCAATATTATGCACGCGACGGGCGAAGATGGCCTTAGCGACCTCTTCCTGACGTTTGACCTGCGCTTTCATCTGGATAGTTCGCGCAGCCCAGGCGCCTTTCAGCTCGTCATTCAGATGACTGGCCGCACGCTGGCTGGCAAAAGCAACGTACTGACGCAACAGGTTATTGGCGTCCGGCGCCGTTTCCGCAATCAGCTTCACGCTGTCGCTAACGTTACGGAGCACATCGCCAGGCATAAACTGAATGTTGTTGATTAAATCATCCAGCAGCGCGGCATCCGCTTTGCTGTTACCGACCATGCGCTGCTTGTAGTAGTCTGTCTGGGACCAGAAATCGCGACGTGTATCCCACGACGCCAGCTGCATCACAAACTCTTTGTAGGACTCATCCATCACCGAGGCCTGATCCGGGGTCGCCAGATTGGCCTTGATATCAAGATTACGCAGGAATTGCTGCTGGGAGTAGTAGCCTCCAAGCATATTCACCGTTGGTCGGTCTGTGATCGCCGTGGCGCTCCACTCTTGTTTCGCAAAGAAGGTGTAGGCAAGCGCTAACAGCGCGAACCCCAGGCAAATCCCCACAATCCACAGTTTGCCCTGCCATAACACTCGAAACAAACCACGAATATCCAGCTCGTTCTCAGTGCCCACTGATTTCGCTCCCGCCAACGGTTGAGTCATCATAGTCCCGGTTTTACTTAGTTAATGTTGTGTTTTTGCCACTGTTCCGACGCATCCTGCGTTTTAAACGTTTAATAAAACGCGCGACTTTCCATGCACGCTTAATGCAGTAACCGTACATGAAAAATGCTAGCAAGAATAATACCAACATTACCCATTCAGGAATGAAATGAGCATATTCCGCGGCAACGCCAATCGCAGCCAGAATAGCAGCCGCTAGCGTAATCAGCACAAACGCCTGACGAGACGTGAAGCCGGCGCGCATAATCAGATGATGAATATGCTGCCGGTCCGCAGAAAATGGGCTCATTCCTTTACGCAGACGACGATACATAATCGCCACCATATCCATCAGCGGAATGGCAATGATCCAAAGCGCTGTAACCGGGCTGATTGGATGTGTTTTACCCTGAGTGGTTTCCAATAAGATCCAGATAATAGTGAAACCAATCAATGTGCTACCCGCATCGCCCATAAAGACTTTATAGCGACGGCCCAGCGCGCCAAGATTTAAAAGAATATAGGGCAGAATGGCCGCAATCATAGCAAAACACCACATTGCCAGGCTGTATTGACCATCAAACCATAAGATTATGCCAATGGCAGCAAATGAAACACAAGATAGTCCGCCCAATAAACCATCAATTCCATCTACCATATTAAATGCATTGATGGCGACCCATACGGCAAAGAGTGTAAGGAAGTAACCAAACGGCCCAAGTACCATCTCCCAAGAACCAAAAATGTATCCAAGACTGCTAAGGTGAAGGTTTGCCGCCACCATCATGGCAAGAGCAACTGCAGCCTGCACGAAGGCTCGAATTTTTACACTGATATCGTAGCGATCATCAAGTGCCCCCACAACAACCAGAACAGACGCACAGCACAGGTACAGCCTGGCATGTGGGATATAGTAATCCGCGATAGCAAAAGTGAAAGAAACACCTGCAAAAACGGAGATTCCGCCCACCAAGGGAATCATACCTTGGTGCCGTTTACGGAAGTTAGGTTTGTCCACTAAACCGACATATTTTGCTACCTTACGTGCTAAAAAAAGAAAGCAAGTAGTGAACAAAAAAATACTGGTGAGTTCAGCAAACGTATCGAATAGGTTCACAACGGATGTTCTCAACATATGTTAGTCAAAGAAGTATAACCATGATGGCATCAAGCCAGAAGGCATAAAGCACACCTCTTGCGACCCATTTGTTTATTATTCAAGCTATTAATATTTTTACTGTGCGAATTTTCTTATTGTCGCACCGACCGGGCAAAATTGGGAGTGTGTGGTAATAGCGTATAGCCCATAAATAAAAAACGCCACGTAAAAACGTGGCGTTTACTGGGATTATTTGCGTTACGAGCGTTTCATCATGTCGAAGAAATCGTCGTTCGTTTTAGTCATCGCCAGTTTGTTAATGAGGAATTCCATTGCGTCGATTTCGCCCATTGGATGGATGATTTTGCGCAGGATCCACATTTTCTGCAGCTCTTCCTGAGTGGTAAGCAGCTCTTCTTTACGGGTACCGGAACGGTTGTAGTCAATCGCCGGAAAGACGCGTTTTTCTGCGATTTTACGAGAAAGGTGCAGTTCCATGTTGCCTGTACCTTTAAACTCTTCGTAGATAACTTCGTCCATTTTGGAGCCGGTATCGATCAGCGCCGTCGCGATAATGGTCAGGCTACCGCCCTCTTCCACGTTACGCGCCGCACCGAAGAAACGCTTCGGACGATGCAGGGCGTTGGCATCCACACCACCGGTCAGTACTTTACCGGAAGCCGGCACCACGGTGTTGTAGGCACGCGCCAGACGGGTAATGGAATCGAGCAGGATGATCACGTCTTTCTTGTGCTCAACCAGGCGTTTCGCCTTCTCGATAACCATTTCCGCAACCTGAACGTGGCGGGAAGCAGGCTCGTCGAAGGTTGACGCAACCACTTCCCCTTTCACCAGACGCTGCATCTCGGTCACTTCTTCCGGACGTTCGTCAATCAGCAGCACCATCAGCACACAGTCTGGATGGTTGTAAGCAATGCTCTGCGCGATGTTTTGCAGCAGCATGGTTTTACCGGCTTTTGGCGGCGCCACAATCAGACCACGCTGGCCACGACCAATTGGCGATGCCAGATCCAGCACACGAGCGGTTAAGTCTTCAGTAGACCCGTTACCACGCTCCATACGCAGACGAGAGTTCGCGTGCAGCGGCGTTAAGTTCTCGAACAGGATCTTATTGCGGGAGTTTTCCGGTTTGTCGTAGTTGACTTCATTAACCTTCAACAGCGCAAAGTAGCGTTCACCCTCTTTTGGAGGACGAATCTTACCTGAAATGGTGTCACCAGTGCGGAGGTTGAAACGGCGGATTTGGCTAGGGGATACGTAGATGTCGTCAGGGCCGGCGAGGTAGGAGCTGTCTGCAGAGCGGAGGAAACCAAATCCGTCTTGCAGTATCTCCAGCACACCGTCGCCAAAGATATCTTCGCCACTCTTAGCGTGTTGCTTCAGGATGGCGAAAATGATGTCCTGCTTGCGCATACGAGCCTGGTTTTCCAGTCCCATATTTTCGCCGAGAGTGATCAGCTCAGAAACCGGCGTATTCTTTAATTCGGTAAGATTCATAATGGTGTGGGTTCTTAAACTCGGGGTGATTCTCGAACTTAATGTTGTGAATGGTATGGCAGGGTCATCCATGCCTGTTTAGCGGCCATCACCTCATGTCTGTTCGCTGTCTGGTCACAGGGAAAGAACGCAGAACTGAAACGACAAGACGGATTGAGTGACAAGCCCGGAATCTAGCAACTTCACGCACTGTTTAAGTTAACAACGGGAAGTATCGGGTAAAACAAGATTCAAACAACAAGATATGTTTAAAACGTAGTCATAGCTAACTTAGCACGACTAAAGCCGGGCGTCCAGAGCTCACCATTAATTAGGCGCTCTGGACGCTCAGCGGAGAAACCTTACGCCAGGTTAGCGTCCAGGAACTCTTTCAGTTGACCTTTGGACAGTGCGCCCACTTTGGTCGCCGCCACGTCACCGTTCTTGAACAGCAGCAGGGTCGGGATGCCACGGATACCGTATTTTGGCGCGGTGCCCGGGTTCTGGTCGATGTTCAGCTTGGCAACGGTCAGTTTGCCCTGATATTCGTCAGCGATTTCATCCAGAATCGGAGCGATCATTTTGCAAGGACCACACCATTCAGCCCAGAAATCAACGAGGATCAGCCCGTCAGCTTTAAGTACGTCCGTGTCAAAACTGTCGTCAGTCAGGTGAATAATTTTATCGCTCATATATAACTCCACAGGAATAAGCCTGGTACGTTGGTTTTGTCTCCACCAACGACGTGTTGATGTCGCATTAACCAACTAAAGGTTGACTTTATTTCACCGGATACGCTTTCGTAAAGCAATAGTAAGCTGATATTCTACCACACTATGAGCAAAACACATTTAACAGAACAGAAGTTTTCCGACTTCGCCCTGCACCCAAAGGTGATCGAAGCCCTTGAAACTAAAGGGTTTCATAACTGCACGCCCATTCAGGCTCTCGCCCTGCCGCTGACGCTGGCCGGTCGTGATGTTGCAGGGCAGGCGCAAACCGGTACTGGCAAAACGATGGCGTTTTTAACGTCAACGTTTCATTATTTACTTTCTCACCCAGCGATTGCAGACCGCAAAGTTAACCAGCCGCGCGCGCTAATTATGGCCCCGACGCGAGAACTGGCGGTACAGATCCACGCAGACGCTGAGCCCCTGGCGCAAGCCACCGGCCTGAAACTTGGCCTGGCCTATGGCGGCGACGGCTACGATAAACAGCTGAAAGTGCTGGAAAGCGGCGTAGATATCCTGATTGGGACCACCGGCCGTCTTATCGACTACGCTAAACAGAACCATATCAACCTCGGCGCAATCCAGGTCGTGGTGCTGGATGAAGCAGACCGCATGTACGATCTGGGCTTCATTAAAGACATCCGCTGGCTGTTCCGCCGTATGCCTGCGGCAAACCAGCGTCTGAACATGCTGTTCTCCGCAACCCTTTCATACCGCGTACGTGAACTCGCATTCGAGCAGATGAACAATGCGGAATATGTGGAAGTAGAACCGGAGCAGAAAACCGGGCACCGCATTAAAGAAGAGCTCTTCTATCCTTCTAATGAAGAGAAAATGCGCCTGCTGCAAACCCTGATCGAAGAAGAGTGGCCGGATCGCGCGATCATCTTTGCGAACACTAAACACCGCTGTGAAGATATTTGGGGCCACCTGGCGGCAGATGGTCACCGTGTGGGCCTGCTGACCGGCGACGTGGCGCAGAAAAAACGCCTGCGCATTCTCGACGAATTTACTCGTGGCGACCTTGATATTCTGGTCGCGACCGACGTGGCGGCCCGTGGCTTGCACATTCCAGCCGTGACGCACGTCTTTAACTATGACCTGCCAGATGACTGTGAAGACTATGTACACCGTATCGGTCGTACCGGTCGTGCCGGCGCAAGCGGTCACTCCATCAGCCTTGCATGTGAAGAGTATGCGCTGAACCTTCCGGCCATTGAGACCTATATCGGTCACTCTATTCCACAGAGTAAATACAATCCGGACGCGCTGATGAGCGAACTGCCGCCACCTAAGCGCCTTACCCGTCCACGTACCGGTAATGGCCCGCGTCGTTCCGGCGGTGCGCCGCGTAATCGTCGTCGTTCAGGTTAAAAAATGATGCTCAGTTCCACCTCGCTTTATGCGGCAATTGATCTCGGTTCGAATAGTTTTCATATGCTGGTTGTACGCGAGGTGGCGGGAAGCATACAGACGCTGACGCGCATCAAGCGCAAGGTCCGCCTGGCGGCGGGCCTGAGCAGCGATAATCACCTCTCTCCCGAAGCCATGGAACGTGGCTGGCAGTGTCTGCGCCTCTTTGCAGAGCGTCTGCAGGACATACCGCATGCCCAAATCCGCGTTGTCGCGACCGCGACGCTCCGTCTGGCGGTTAATGCCGTCGATTTTATTGCCAAAGCGCAGGAAATTCTCGGCTGCCCGGTGCAAGTTATCAGCGGTGAAGAAGAAGCGCGTCTGATATATCAGGGCGTGGCGCACACTACCGGGGGCGACGATCGCCGTCTGGTGGTGGATATTGGCGGAGCGAGTACTGAACTGGTGACCGGCACAGGTGCCCAGGCGACCTCGCTGTTCAGTCTGTCGATGGGCTGCGTAACCTGGCTTGAGCGCTACTTTACTGACCGCAATCTCGCGCAAGAAAACTTCGACGAGGCTGAAAATGCCGCGCGTGAAGTGCTGCGTCCGGTCATGGACGAACTGCGCTACCACGGCTGGAAAGTGTGTGTTGGGGCGTCAGGAACTGTACAGGCGTTGCAGGAAATCATGATGGCGCAGGGGATGGATGAGCGGATCACGCTTGCTAAACTCCAGCAGCTTAAACAGCGCGCCATTCAATGTGGTCGTCTGGAAGAGCTGGAAATTGAAGGGCTGACGCTCGAACGTGCGCTGGTCTTCCCCAGCGGGCTAGCCATTCTCATCGCCATTTTTACCGAGCTAAACATCCAGTGCATGACCCTGGCAGGCGGCGCACTGCGCGAAGGTCTGGTCTATGGGATGCTGCATCTTTCGGTGGATCAGGACATTCGAAGCCGTACGCTACGTAACGTCCAGCGCCGCTTTATTGTGGATACCGATCAGGCGCAGCGAGTGGGCCAACTGGCATCGCTCTTTGCGGATCAGGTTAAATCACGTTGGGATATCGAACCGTTAAGCCGCGATTTGCTGCTAAGTGCGTGTGCGTTGCATGAAATTGGGCTTAGCGTTGAGTACAAGCAAGCGCCGCTACACGCAGCCTGGCTGGTGCGTAATCTCGATTTGCCGGGCTACACTCCCGCGCAGAAAAAATTGCTCGCGACCCTGCTGCTGAATCAAACCAACGCCGTTGACCTCTCTTCACTCCATCAGCAAAACGCTGTACCGCCGCGCGTGGCCGAACATCTCTGCCGCTTACTTCGTCTGGCGATTCTGTTTGCCAGCCGGCGTCGCGACGATCTCCTCCCGGCCATTAAGCTGGTGGCAGACGATGAAAAACTGACGCTGACGCTGCCGGAAAATTGGCTAGAAGATCATCCGCTTGGAGCAGAGTTGATCGAGCAGGAGTGCCAGTGGCAGAGCTATGTGCACTGGGCGCTTGATGTGAAGTGACCCTTGAAGCGTGCCGGGGGGCGGCTTCGCCTTACCCGGCCTACAAAATTGTTATCCTTTCTCTTTGGCTTTCGCCAGCATGGCGCGTATGTTCGCCACGTTGGCTTGCCCCTTGTGCATCCGCTCTTCAGCGGTAATAGCTTTACGCTCCTGCTCCCAGATAAGATCGTCCTGAGGCAACTCCAGCAGGAAACGGCTCGGCTCCGGGCGCACCAGCTCACCATACTGACGGCGCTCTTTGCACAGCGTAAACGTCAGCTCTTTCTGCGCACGGGTGATCCCCACGTAGGCCAGACGGCGCTCTTCGTCGACGTTATCTTCATCAATGCTGCTCTGGTGCGGCAGCAGGCCCTCTTCCATCCCCACCAGATAGACATACGGGAACTCCAGCCCTTTCGAGGCATGCAACGTCATCAGTTGGACCTGATCAGCTTCTTCTTCACTCTCGCCGCGCTCCATCATATCGCGCAGCGTGAAGCGGGTGACCACCTGCGTCAGGGTCATCGGCTCGTCAATCTCAGATCCTTCAAGCATTTCGGTCATCCAGCTGAAGAGCTGGTTAACGTTTTTCATGCGCATTTCTGCCGCTTTCGGGCTGGCGGAGGTTTCATACAACCAGGATTCGTAATCAATGCCGTGGATCAGGTCGCGTACTGCCGCCACGGGTTCGCGCTCTGCCAGACGCTGCACCTCACCCAGCCAGTGCGTAAATCGGGTTAAGGCGTCATAGCCGCGCCCGGTCAGGGTCTGGCTCAGCCCCATATCGAAGCTGGCGGTGAACAGACTTTTGTTGCGGGTCATCGCCCATTCACCCAGCTTTTGCAGCGTCGCAGAGCCAATCTCGCGCTTCGGCGTATTTACAATGCGCAGGAAAGCGCTGTCGTCATCCGGGTTGGTCAGCACGCGCAGATAGGCCAGCAGATCCTTGATTTCCGGACGCGAAAAGAACGACGTACCGCCGGAGATTTTGTAGGGGATGCGGTTCTGCATCAGCATCTTTTCAAAGACGCGCGACTGGTGGTTACCGCGATAGAGGATCGCGTAATCCTTGTATTCAGTTTTGTTGACGAAGTGATGGGCAATCAGCTCGCCGGTTACGCGCTCCGCTTCGTGCTCTTCGTTATTGGCGCTAAGGACTTTCAGCTCGGTCCCGTAACCCAGTTCAGAGAACAGGCGCTTCTCAAAGACGTGCGGGTTGTTGGCAATCAGGATGTTCGCCGCCTTCAGGATACGCCCGGAAGAACGGTAGTTCTGCTCCAGTTTAATCACCTGCAACGCCGGGAAGTCTTTGCTCAGCAGCACCAGGTTTTGCGGACGTGCGCCACGCCAGGAGTAAATCGACTGATCGTCATCGCCTACGACGGTAAAACGCGCGCGCTGTCCTACCAGCAGCTTCACCAGCTCGTACTGGCTGGTGTTGGTATCCTGGTATTCATCCACCAGCAGGTAACGAATTTTGTTCTGCCAGCGCTCGCGCACCTCTTCATTCCGCTGAAGCAGCAGCGTCGGCAGCAGGATCAGATCGTCGAAATCCAGTACGTTGCAGGCTTTCATATGCGCGTCGTACAGGCCATAGCAGTGGGCAAAGATGCGGTCACGCTCGCCTTTGGCACTTGCCGCAGCCTGGGCCGGCGTCATCAGATCGTTTTTCCAGTTCGAGATCGTTGAGATCAGCTGTTGCAACAGCACTTTGTCATCTTCGATCAGCCCTTCCGTCAGCTCTTTGAGCAGCGCCACCTGGTCGGTGTCATCAAAGAGCGAAAAGTTGGACTTCATTCCCAGCGCCGCGTATTCGCGCTTGATGATATCCAGACCCAGCGTGTGGAAGGTGGAGATCATCAGCCCGCGCGCCTCTTTACGGCCCAGCGTCTGGCCGACGCGCTCTTTCATCTCACGCGCCGCTTTGTTGGTAAAGGTGACCGCCGCGATATGGCGCGCCTGATATCCACAACCCCGAATTAAGTGGGCGATTTTGTTGGTGATCACGCGTGTTTTACCGGATCCCGCTCCCGCCAGCACCAAGCAGGGTCCGGTGACGAATTCGACAGCTTGTTGTTGTCCGGGGTTTAAACGCATAAATGATCACTCAATGAAAGTCGGGAGAGGAGGAAAAACGCGTGGTAGTATACCGATCGTAAACTCGTTGACTCAAGGCACGATCATGGCAAAAACAGCAGCAGCACTGCATATCCTTGTTAAAGAAGAAAAACTGGCACAGGATCTGCTCGAACAGATTAAAAACGGCGCCGACTTCGGCAAACTGGCGAAGAAACACTCGATTTGCCCGTCAGGCAAACGCGGTGGTGACTTAGGCGAGTTCCGCCAGGGCCAGATGGTTCCGGCGTTTGATAAAGTGGTCTTCTCCTGCCCGGTGCTGGAGCCAACCGGCCCACTGCATACGCAGTTCGGCTATCACATTATCAAAGTGTTATACCGCAACTAATCAAAAGCCCGGTGCATTAACTCACCGGGCTTTTTTATTTGAGTGTTCCAGCGTTCAGATACCGTCGCCGTATTCGAAGGTGTGGTGAATACCGTTAAAGTGCTGATCCATATCCATCGACGGTTTATCGCTGTCTGGCTTACCGACGATGCGCGCCGGGACGCCAGCGGCGGTGGTGTGCGGCGGTACAGGCTGGAGCACAACCGATCCTGCGCCAATCTTTGCGCCGCGTCCGACTTCAATATTGCCAAGGATTTTAGCACCCGCGCCGATCATCACCCCTTCACGAATTTTCGGATGGCGATCGCCGCTGGTTTTACCTGTACCGCCCAGCGTAACGGATTGCAGAATCGACACGTCATCTTCGATTACCGCCGTTTCACCGACAACAATGCCGGTGGCGTGATCGAGCATGATCCCGCGGCCAATTTTCGCCGCCGGGTGAATATCGACCTGGAAGGTCACGGAAACCTGGTTTTGCAGGAAGATGGCCAGCGCGCGGCGTCCCTCATTCCATAACCAGTGGCCGATGCGGTACGCCTGTAAGGCGTGGAAGCCTTTGAGATACAGCAGCGGCGTGGAGTATTTATCCACCGCCGGGTCACGCGTGCGCACGGCCTGAATATCGCAGGCGGCAGAAGCAATCATTTCCGGATCGGCAGCGTAGGCCTCTTCCACCACCTCGCGAATAGCGATAGCAGGCATGATAGGGGAAGCCAGTTTATTGGCGAGCATGTAGCTCAGGGCGCTGCCGAGATTTTCGTGCTTGAGTAGCGTCGCGTGATAAAAACTGGCCAGCATGGGCTCACAGTCGGCCAACGCTCGGGCTTCGGCTTTAATATTATTCCAGACGATATCCAGTTCTTCACACGGCATTGCTTGCTCCAGACGATAGTTAATGACCAGCCAGTTCTGCGCTGGCTGGGTCATTCAGGTGACGATACTTCCCGGCTAATTGCTGCTGCGCTCGTCCTTGCGCGCACGACCTAATAAGGTCAATGCTGCCTCGCGCGCATTTTTTCCGCAATACAATACCTGATAAATTTCCTCGGTTATTGGCATTTCGACACCGAAACGATGCGCCAATTCGCGAACTTCTTTGGTATTGCGATAGCCTTCAACCACCTGACCAATCTTCTCCTGCGCGCTTTTGACATCGCTACCCTGTCCGAGCATCATGCCAAAGCGGCGGTTACGCGACTGGTTGTCGGTGCAGGTCAACACCAGATCGCCCAGCCCAGCCATTCCCATAAAGGTGGCCGGATCGGCGCCCAGCGCTTCTCCCAGGCGTGACATTTCGGTCAGGCCACGGGTGATCAGCGCCGTACGCGCATTCGCGCCGAAGCCGATGCCGTCAGACATCCCGGCCCCGATGGCAATGACGTTCTTCACCGCGCCGCCCAGCTGTACGCCGATAAAATCAGGGTTGCTGTACACGCGGAAGCTTTTGCCGCAGTGCAGCAGTTGCTGAAGATCGTCGGAAAATGCCTGGTCGGTGGACGCCAGCGAGATCGCCGTCGGCAAGCCCGCAGCCAGCTCTTTGGCGAATGTCGGCCCGGAGATCACCGCCAGCGGGATCGCTGTTCCCAGCGCTTCGCGGGCAACGTCCTGCAACAGACGTCCGGTTTCCGCTTCCAGCCCCTTCGTCGCCCACACAATACGCGCATCCGCACGCATCAGCGGCTTAATCTGACGCAGGACTTCGCCAAACACATGGCTTGGCACCACAATCAAAATATTGCGGCTGACCGCCAGCGCGGTTGCGAGGTCGCTTTCCAGATACAGAGAGTCAGGGAACGGAACGTCCGGGAGAAACGCCACGTTGCAGCGGTCGTGTTGCAACGTCGCGATATGTTTTGGATCGTGGCCCCACAGGACCACGTCGTGACCATTTCTTGCCAGTGTGATGGCAAGAGCGGTGCCGTAAGAGCCGGCACCGATCACAGTCATTGACGCATTAACAGTGCTCATCAGGCATCCTGATGTTGTTCGGCACCTTCGCCAGCCTGCTGCTGTAGATAGTTCATAAACAGCGCATCAAAGTTGACTGGCGCAAGGTTCAGTTGCGGGAATGTACCGCGAGAAACCAGGCTGGTGATGCATTCACGGGCATACGGGAACAGGATGTTCGGGCAGTATGCACCCAGGCAATGCGCCATCTGGTTGCCTTCGATGCCGCCGATAGAGAAGATACCGCCCTGCTGGACTTCGCACAGGAATGCAGTTTCTTCGCCCAGGGAGGCGGTCACGGTGACACGCAGTACGACTTCATACACGTCATCCGCCAGCTGGGTGGATGCGGTATCCAGATCAAGTTTAACCTCTGGCTGCCAGTCTTTCTGGAAAACGTGCGGCGCATTTGGCGCTTCGAAAGAGACATCCTTGGTGTAGATGCGCTGGATCTGGAAAGTCATCTCGGTGTTGTTTTGTTCTGACATGGAAAAACCCTTTTTAATTGTCCTAAAGTCTCTAGCTCAGCAGCGGATCGAGTCCACCGCGGGCGTCGAGCGCATACAAGTCATCACAGCCGCCAATGTGCTGCGCATCAATAAAAATCTGTGGAACCGTTGTGCGACCACTGCGTTGGATCATCTCTTCGCGTTTAATCGCGTCACCATCAATCGGCAGTTCCTTAAACGTTACGCCTTTGCTGGACAGCAGCGCTTTCGCTCGGTGGCAGAACGGGCACGTTGCTTTGGTGTAGATCTCAATATTGGCCATCACTTAACTCCTTATTTACCGCGCACTAAAGGAAGATTCTCCCCGCTCCAGCCGGAGATGCCTTCTTTCAGCACCGTTACGTTTTCAAAGCCTGCTTTATGCAGTGCGTTGGCAGATTCCTGCGCCTGCATGCCAGTGCCGTCAACAACAATAATCGGCTGGGCTTTATGCTTCTCCAGCTCACCAATGTTGTTCGCTTTAATTTCCGCTGGCAGCAGGTTGATAGCACCTGCAATATGGCCCTTGCGGAAATCGTCGCGCTGACGCAGATCGACAACCACGGCGTCCTCTTTGTTGATCAGACGTGTCGCTTCACCGCGGGTGATCACCTTAATTTTAGACGTCAGTCCCTTAAATGTGGTGAACAGTACAGCGACCAGCAGGCCAATCCACGCGATGCTCAGAACCGGGTGGCGGCTAACGAATTGCATAATTTCTTGCATGGGGGGTAACAACTCCCGACTAAGTGATTAAAAAAACCAGGACAGGAGTATACCTGTGCGCTGTGGCAAATACAGCCAGCGACATAAAGCTAATCTATTTTCTGCGGCATGCCACGTAAAAAAAGCCTCAAAATGGCCTGAGAACAGCCTTGCCCCCGCGCTTTCTTTGATCTTCTGCGGCTATTTTATCGATTCAGCTGTAGTAAAATTACGCAAATTTTTTGTCTCTTGAGCATGAGGTTGTCGCAATGTCGGTTTCTAAAAAACCTATGGTACTGGTGATTCTGGATGGCTATGGCTACCGTGAAGATCAACAGGATAACGCCATTTTCAACGCCAAAACCCCGGTTATGGATGCGCTATGGGCAAAACGTCCCCACACCCTGATTGATGCGTCTGGTCTGGAAGTCGGCCTGCCGGATCGTCAGATGGGCAACTCTGAAGTGGGTCACGTTAACCTGGGCGCAGGCCGTATCGTTTATCAGGACCTGACGCGCCTGGACGTTGAAATCAAAGAACGTACATTCTTTGCCAACCCAACGCTCACCGGAGCAGTTGATAAAGCCGTTGCCGCAGGCAAGGCCGTTCATATTATGGGCCTGCTCTCTGCGGGCGGCGTTCACAGCCACGAAGATCACATCATGGCGATGGTAGAGCTGGCCGCTGAGCGCGGTGCGGAAAAAATCTATCTGCACGCCTTCCTGGATGGTCGCGATACGCCGCCACGCAGCGCAAAAGGTTCTCTGAAAGCCTTTGAAGATAAATTTGCCGCACTGGGCAAAGGCCGCGTGGCATCCATAGTTGGCCGTTACTATGCCATGGACCGCGACAACCGCTGGGACCGCGTTGAGCAAGCCTATGATCTGCTGACCCTGGCAAAAGGCGAGTTCCAGTTCCCGACCGCCGTTGAAGGCCTGGAAGCGGCTTACGCGCGTGATGAAAACGACGAATTTGTGAAGGCAACCGTGATCCGCGCTGAAGGCCAGGCCGATGCCGCTATGGAAGATGGCGATGCGCTGATCTTCATGAACTTCCGTGCTGACCGCGCGCGCGAAATCACCCGCGCCTTCGTCAACAGCGATTTCGACGGTTTCGCCCGTAAGAAAGTGGCGAAGATCGATTTCATCCAGTTGACCGAGTATGCAGCGGATATCAAAGCCCCATGCGCGTATCCACCCGCTTCCCTGGAAAATACCTTCGGCGAGTGGATGGCGAAAAACGATAAAACGCAGCTGCGCATCTCCGAAACTGAGAAGTATGCGCACGTGACCTTCTTCTTTAACGGCGGCGTAGAAGAGCCGTTTAAAGGCGAAGACCGCATCCTGATTAACTCACCGAAAGTCGCCACATACGATCTTCAGCCAGAAATGAGCTCTGCGGAGCTGACTGAAAAACTGGTGGCCGCGATCGAAAGCGGTAAATACGACACCATCATCTGTAACTATCCGAATGGCGACATGGTGGGCCACACCGGCGTGATGGAAGCTGCCGTTAAAGCGGTTGAAGCGCTGGACCACTGCGTTGAGCAGGTCGCGAAAGCGGTTGAATCCGTGGGCGGCCAGCTGCTGATCACCGCTGACCACGGTAACGCAGAACAGATGCGTGACCCGGCAACCGGTCAGGCGCATACCGCCCATACCAACCTGCCTGTTCCACTGATTTATGTAGGTGATAAGTCAGTGAAAGCAGTGGAAGGCGGCAAGCTTTCCGACATCGCGCCAACCATGTTGTCGCTGATGGGTATGGAAATCCCTGAAGAGATGACTGGCAAGCCGCTGTTCATCGTGGAATAATCGCTCCCCATGAGGGGAAAGGCGATTTTTTCAATCACATGGGTCGTGAAGCCGTTTCGGTTATCAGTCAGACCTCTGCTTTGCGCCAGCGCACTCAGCGCTGGCGTATTGCTGTGCGCCGCATCTGCCCACGCGGATGACCGCGACCAGCTCAAATCCATTCAGGCCGATATCGCCGCCAAAGAGCGTGTGGTACGCCAGCAGCAGCAGCAGCGCTCTGCCCTGCTTGCCCAGCTTAAAAAGCAGGAAGAGGCTATTTCCGCCGCCGCGCGTAAGCTGCGTGAAACACAAAACACCCTTGCCCAGCTTAATAAGCAAATCGATGAAATGAACGCATCGATTGCGAAACTGGAGCGTCAGCGCGATGCCCAGGAGCGGAACCTTTCTGCACAGCTTGATGCCGCTTTCCGCCAGGGTGAACACACAGGCCTTCAGTTGATCCTCAGCGGTGAAGAGAGCCAGCGCGGTCAGCGTTTACAGGCCTATTTCGGCTATCTCAACCAGGCTCGTCAGGAGACCATTGCGCAGCTGAAACAGACGCGCGAAGAAGTCACCACGCAAAAAGCCGAGCTGGAAGAGAAGCAGAGCCAGCAGCAAACGCTGCTCTACGATCAGCAGGCGCAGCAGGAGAAGCTTGAGCAGGCGCGCAATGAGCGTAAGAAGACGCTCGCCGGGCTGGAGTCCTCTATCCAGGCAGGACAAAGCCAGCTGAGCGAAATGCGCGCCAACGAATCCAGACTGCGTAACAGCATTGCCCGGGCAGAAGCCGCGGCCAAAGCGCGCGCCGAAAAAGAAGCGCGCGAAGCGCAGGCGGTGCGTAATAAGCAGCAGGAAGCCTCCCGGAAAGGCACCACCTACAAACCGACTGAAAATGAACGTTCCCTGATGTCGCGTACCGGCGGCCTCGGCTCCCCGCGTGGTCAGGCTTACTGGCCCGTTCGCGGTACGATCCTGCATCGCTATGGCGAACAGTTGCAGGGTGAGCTACGTTGGAAGGGGATCGTTATCGGTGCGTCTGAAGGTAGCGAAGTGAAAGCCATCGCCGATGGCCGCGTGATCCTGGCCGACTGGCTACAGGGTTACGGGCTCGTGGTGGTGGTCGAGCACGGTAAAGGCGACATGAGTCTTTACGGCTACAACCAGAGCGCGCTGGTCAGCGTTGGCACTCAGGTGCGCGCGGGTCAACCCATTGCCCTTGTGGGCAGCAGTGGCGGTCAGGGCCGCCCGTCACTCTATTTCGAAATTCGTCGTCAGGGTCAGGCGGTCAATCCACAGCCGTGGTTGGGAAGATAAGTTTTGCTTCAATTTCGTCGAATTGTTTTTTCCGTCGTCAGCGCACTGGCGCTGGCTGCACCGGTTTATGCAGGCAAACTCGCGATTGTGATTGATGACTTCGGTTATCGACCACACTATGAAAATCAGGTGCTGGCGATGCCGTCAGCCATCTCTGTCGCCGTCCTGCCTAATGCGCCTCACGCGCATGAAATGGCGACCAAAGCGCACAATGGCGGCCATCAGGTCCTCATCCATCTGCCGATGGCCCCTCTCAGCAAGCAGCCGCTGGAAAAAGATACCCTGCGTCCGGACATGAGCAGCGACGAGATCGATCGCATCATCCGCGATGCGTACAATAAAGTGCCGTATGCCGTGGGTCTGAATAACCATATGGGCAGCGCGATGACCTCCAGCCTGTACGGTATGCTGAAAGTGATGCAGGCGCTGGAGCGTTACAATCTCTACTTCCTCGACAGCATGACCATCGGCAATAGCCAGGCGATGCGTGCCGCTCAGGGGACGGGTGTAAAAGTCATCAAGCGCAAAGTCTTCCTGGACGACTCCCAGAACGAAGCGGATATCCGCGTGCAGTTCAACCGCGCGGTACAGCTGGCGCGCCGTAACGGTTCGGCGATTGCCATTGGGCATCCGCATCCGTCTACCGTTCGCGTTTTGCAGCAAATGTTGCCGGGCTTACCCGCCGATATCACGCTGGTACGTCCGAGCGATCTGCTCAATGAACCTCAGGTGGATACTTCCCGTCCGGGTAGCGCGCAACCACCCGCAACGCAGCCGCGTAATCCATTCCGCGGCGTGAAGAACTGCACGCTGAAACAGCCGCCTGAACCGGTCTATGCAACCCGCTTCTTCACGGTGATTGGCGAAAGCATCAGCAGCAGTACGCTGGTTAAATACGTCCAGCAACAGTGGCAGGGTTGGGGAAAAAAAGCCTGATCGGCTAACGCCTATTCTGCCAGATAAGAGTCCGACTGCTCTTTTGCAACGGACTCTTTCTTTTCTCGATCCTGATACCAGGCCTTGAAATACTTCAAAAAACTGTACGCCGTGGCATAAAACCCTGTCACCACACCCACTTTGCCCTTACGCCACGCACCGCTAAACAGATACCATTTGAAAAATGCGCCGATAGCGCTGATCGCGCCGCGACCAAGAGAGGGACGTATCGTCTGATATTGAACCAGGCGAGTGGTATATCCGTTTAATTTATTGAAAAGTTCATGCAGTGAATAAAACGTATCATGTCTGACATAGCCAGGAATACGTTCAGAACGGAGAAAACCTTCAACCTGATCGTCTACTGGCCGGTTATTAAATCGCGACTGCGTACGGTTAAAAAGACGCACCGGATAATCCGGAGATGAGACTGGATAAATCGTTCGGACATTTTCTCCCAGAACAAACCAGTGACGACATATCCGCCACGCCATATCCGGTTCGGGTTCATCGCCCATTTTTAATTTTAAAATAGCACCAACGGTTTCTTGATCGAGTATTTCGTCACTGTCCATGCACAGCACCCAGTCATTGTGCGCATGGGATACGGCATGATTCATCTGCTCGCCGTGCCAGCTGTATTTTTTGAATATGGGCGACAATCCATAACTCTGGCAAATATATATCGTTGCGTCTGTACTGCCGGAATCAACTACAACGAATTCATCCGCTATTTTTAAAAGAGGAGGAATAACATCGTGCAACGTTCTTTCGGAGTTAAACGTTAATAAGCAAACCGTTATTTTAAACATATTCTCACTCTCTCAAAAACAACATAAAATTTTTGCGCTAATACTATCGAATTGAGAAGAGGCGATTAAAGTCTTAAATCGCACTTTTAAAATAAGCGCGTTTAAAACCTTTCCTTATAAAAAGACAAAGAAATACAAAAAATCTATTTTATTTCAGTAAATTCTTTATAATGCGGTCAGATGAAGGGTAGCATACGGATTCAGACATGCCGCAAAAACGTAAAATCCTCCTCCTGGACACAGGCAAAGAATGGGGGGGAGGTACCAACAGTATGCTTGAGCTTCTGAAGCGAATCAACCGCGACAAATTCGACATTACCTGTTGTTTTTACAGTGATTATAGTCGTGCTGAAGGTCAAACGATAGGCCAGGTGCTCAACAGCATTGGGATCCCATTACTCGTTATCCCTCAACGTAAGCAACCGGCATGGGCAAAACTCCTGAAAGAAGCGGGACGTGGTCTGCTGTTTTTCTCGCGTTCGGCGCGCAAAGCATTTACGCGGCATATTGATACCCTGTGGCGTATCCGGCCCAACGTCAGCAAGATCGAGACCATTTTCAGGGAAGGTGGATTCGATACGCTGTATATGAACAACCAGCCAGGCTCTAATGAAGAAGGGTATCTGGCGGGCGCAAACCTGCGTGCACGGATAATCCAGCACTGCCGGATTGAACCAGTGCTGACCCCGCCGCTGGTGAAGCTGGTGAATGCCCATGCCACAAAAATCATTGCCGTCTCGCACGGCGTTGAACGCGTGCTACTTCAGCATGGCGTCCGGCCAGAGCTGTGTACCACGGTCAACAATGCCATCGACATCCATCAGCCTTTGCCGGACCGATGCGCGATGCGCCAGCGACTGAATATTGAAGACGATACGTTTGTATTCGGCAGCATTGGCTCGTTAATCCCTCGTAAGGCCAACCACCACACGCTGGAGGCGCTGGCACAGTTCAGCCAGAGACACCCGCAGGCAAAATGGAAAATGGTGCTGGTCGGTGAAGGGGCTGAACGCGGCGCGCTGGCTGCACAAGCTGATGCATCAGGTATTGCTGAGCACGTCATTTTTACCGGTTTCCAGAACACGCCTTTTGACTATCTCGCCACTTTTGACGCGTTCATTCTGGCCTCACAGAGCGAAGGCTTGCCCCGCGTCGTGCTGGAAGCAATGCTGCTCAACATCCCCGTGATTGGTTCAAAAGTGACCGGCACGGCAGAATTGATCGACCATGAGTCGACCGGGCTGCTGTTCCCCTGGAGCGACGTGTCGCAACTTGCTCAACATCTGGATAATATCTGGCAGGATCCTGCTCTGCGCGCCCGGCTCGCCGCAGCCGCGCACCAGAATGTCTGCAACATGTATGCCATTGAAAGCTATGTTAACGGTGTCGAGGCCGTTCTTGGCGCGCAATAACCAAACGAGAAGAACATGTTTAAATTCCTGAATGCTCGCTACCGCCACATTACCGGGCGTCATAACATTCCTTACGCTTCCCTTCCGGTCACGCGCGATCTCGTTGCGGTTGATTCCATTGTGATCCCGTGTACGGGCGCGGATTTCGTCGAAGAGGCGTTATTGTCAGCGACCTTTGCAGAGCGTTATGCCTCTGACGTCAGCGAGATTGTTATCGTCAGCGATCAGCCTGAATCCGCTTTCGGCGAACTGCCGCCAAAAACCCGCGTTGTTACCCTCACGCTTCCAAAACGTGAAGAAGGTTACCGCTATAAGCAGATCTACCTCAGTCGTCTGGTGAAGCTTAACGCTCCGTTGCAGGCGCGCGGTGAAGGTGTGCTGATGATCGACTCCGATCTCAACCTGCTTAAAATGCCAGAGATCAACATGGCGGATATGCACATCTACTCCAGCTTCCGTCAGGGCAAAATGATTGCCAAGCTGGACGGCGCGCCAGCGGAGAAAGTGCCGGCGTATTACAAAGAAACGGTGCGCCCGTATCTGGTCGATCATGTTAACGGCGCGTTTCTTGCCGCCACCAAAAAGACCTGGCGCCGTATCTGCCCGCTGTGGCTGACGCTGTTCCAGGATACCTGGGAGCTGATGGACGATACGCAGCCGCCGACCGATCAGCTGCCGCTCGCTGCGCTGCTGGACATGCTGGATGTCAAAACGGTTAACCTGGGCGACTGGATGAACTGGCCGGTCTCCAAGAAGATCGGCGGACAGGAAGCCGTTGTGCCGAAAGAGGTGATTGGCGCGCACGGCGGTTTCCCGCTTTCCGAATGGCAGAAGTATCTGGAATCACCGGATAATAAGCTGCTGTTCAAAGGTCAGGATTACACCCGCAAGGTGCGTTACCTGACGGACGAAGAGAAAAAGAATCAGTAAAAAAGGGGCCTCAGGCCCCTTTTTGATTACTTATCCCAGCTCAGGATCACTTTCCCTGACTGGCCGGAACGCATTGCGTCGAAGCCCTGCTGGAACTCATCGATGGAGAAACGGTGAGTGATAATCGGGGACAGATCCAGACCGGACTGGATCAGCGCAGCCATCTTGTACCAGGTTTCGAACATCTCGCGGCCATAAATGCCCTTAATGAACAGCCCTTTGAAGATGACTTTGTTCCAGTCGATGGACATATCTGACGGCGGAATACCCAGCATCGCGATACGGCCTCCGTGGTTCATGGTGTCGAGCATGGTGCGGAACGCCGGTGGCGCGCCGGACATCTCCAGACCCACGTCAAAGCCTTCGGTCATGCCCAGCTCTTCCATCACGTCTGTCAGGCTCTCTTTCGAGACATCCACCGCGCGGGTGACGCCCATTTTGCGCGCCAGCGACAGGCGGTATTCGTTCACGTCGGTGATCACCACGTTGCGCGCACCCACATGCTTCGCCACGGCTGCCGCCATAATGCCGATTGGGCCCGCGCCGGAGACCAGCACGTCTTCACCCACCAGGTCGAAGGAGAGCGCCGTGTGTACCGCGTTGCCGAACGGGTCGAAGATGGAGGCCAGGTCGTCAGAGATATTGTCCGGGATTTTGAAAGCGTTAAACGCCGGGATCACCAGGTATTCCGCGAAGCATCCCGGACGGTTCACACCCACGCCGACGGTATTGCGGCACAGGTGCGTACGCCCACCGCGACAGTTGCGGCAGTGACCGCAGGTAATGTGGCCTTCACCGGAGACGCGGTCGCCAATGTTGAAGCCTTTCACTTCCTGGCCAATGCCGACCACTTCGCCGACATATTCGTGGCCGACAACCATTGGCACGGGAATGGTTTTTTGCGACCACTGGTCCCAGTTATAGATGTGAACGTCAGTACCGCAGATGGCGGTTTTACGAATTTTGATCAGTAGATCGTTATGACCGACTTCCGGCTCCGGCACGTCGGTCATCCAAATCCCTTCTTCCGCTTTCAGTTTGGATAACGCTTTCATCACACGTCCTCAGGCAATTACGCCCAGCTGTTTGCCGATGCGGGTAAAGGCTTCCACCGCACGTTCAATTTGTTCAGGCGAGTGCGCCGCAGACATCTGGGTGCGGATACGCGCCTGACCTTTTGGTACCACCGGGAAGAAGAACCCGGTCACGTAAATCCCTTCTTTCTGAAGCTCACGAGCAAATTTCTGCGCGACAACCGCGTCGCCCAGCATCACCGGAATGATCGCATGGTCAGCGCCGGCCAGGGTGAATCCTGCGGCACTCATTTTTTCACGGAACAGGCGGGCGTTAGCCCACAGGCGGTCGCGCAGCTCAGCCCCGGATTCCACCATCTCCAGCACTTTAATAGAGGCGGCCACAATCGCCGGCGCCAGGGAGTTGGAGAACAGGTACGGGCGGGAGCGCTGACGCAGCCACTCAACCACCTCTTTGCGCGCAGCAGTGTAGCCGCCAGACGCGCCACCAAGCGCTTTGCCCAGCGTACCGGTGATGATATCTACGCGGCCCATTACGTCGCAGTATTCGTGGGAGCCGCGGCCATTTTCGCCGACAAAGCCAACCGCGTGAGAGTCATCCACCATCACCAGCGCGTCGTATTTATCCGCCAGATCGCACACGCCATTCAGGTTGGCGATCACGCCATCCATGGAGAACACGCCGTCGGTGGCGATCAGCACGTGGCGGGCACCGGCTTCACGGGCCTCTTTCAGGCGGGCTTCCAGCTCAACCATGTCGTTGTTGGCGTAGCGGAAACGCTTCGCTTTACACAGGCGAACACCGTCGATGATGGAGGCGTGGTTCAGGGCGTCGGAGATAATCGCATCTTCTGCGCCGAGCAGGGTTTCAAACAGACCGCCGTTGGCGTCGAAGCAGGATGAGTACAGAATCGCGTCTTCCATTCCGAGGAAGTTCGCCAGCTTTTGCTCAAGCTGCTTGTGGCTGTCCTGCGTACCGCAGATAAAGCGAACGGAGGCCATACCGAAACCGTGGGTGTCCATGCCGTTTTTCGCCGCGGCAATTAGCTCAGGGTGATTCGCAAGACCTAAATAGTTGTTCGCGCAAAAGTTGATCACATGGCTGCCGTCGGCAACGGTGATGTCCGCCTGCTGGGCAGACGTGATAATACGCTCTTCTTTGAACAACCCTTCCGCACGTGCGGTGTCGAGGTCGCTGTTTAACTGTTTGTAAAAATCACCACGCATTGCAATTCTCCAGACTCGGCAAATTTTGGCACATATTACCCAAACCAATAGTTCATGACGAGATGACGCCGTATCTCTTCTCGTTTTTGCAGCATAAATCACGTGTACCCCTGCTGCATATCGGTGAATGGCTGAAGACCGGGCATTGTGATGATATGATAAAGAGATTAGCGTTCGGGATGTTCCCCGGACTCCACACTTCAAAGGTTACAGTTATGATCATCGTTACCGGCGGCGCGGGCTTTATCGGCAGCAATATTGTTAAGGCCCTCAATGACAAAGGCATCACCGACATCCTGGTGGTGGACAACCTGAAAGACGGCACCAAGTTCGTAAACCTGGTGGATCTGAACATCGCTGACTACATGGATAAAGAAGACTTTCTTATCCAGATTATGGCGGGTGAAGAGTTCGGCGAGATCGAAGCCATCTTCCACGAAGGGGCCTGTTCCTCCACCACCGAGTGGGACGGCAAGTACATGATGGACAACAACTATCAGTACTCCAAAGAGATCCTGCACTACTGCCTGGAGCGTGAAATTCCGTTCCTGTACGCCTCTTCCGCGGCAACCTACGGTGGACGCACTTCAGATTTCATCGAATCCCGCGAGTATGAGCAGCCGCTGAACGTTTACGGTTACTCCAAATTCCTGTTTGATGAGTACGTGCGTCAGATCCTCCCAGAAGCCAACTCTCAGATTGTCGGCTTCCGCTACTTCAACGTCTACGGACCGCGCGAAGGCCACAAAGGCAGCATGGCGAGCGTGGCGTTCAACCTGAACACCCAGTTAAATAACGGCGAAAGTCCGAAACTGTTCGAAGGCAGCGACGGCTTTAAGCGTGACTTCGTCTACGTAGGCGACGTGGCGGCAGTGAACCTGTGGTTCCTGGAAAACGGCGTGTCCGGCATTTTCAACCTGGGCACAGGCCGCGCGGAATCCTTCCAGGCGGTGGCAGACGCGACGCTGGCTTACCATAAGAAAGGCAGCATCGAGTACATTCCGTTCCCGGATAAGCTGAAAGGCCGCTACCAGGCATTCACCCAGGCGGACCTGACTAACCTGCGCGCCGCAGGCTACGACAAGCCGTTCAAGACCGTTGCCGAAGGCGTAACGGAATATATGGCCTGGCTGAACCGTGACCGCGATATAAATTCACAAAATCATTTGAGCGGTATCAAGGCGGCAACTAAGTGAATCTCCGGGAGCTTACAAAAGTAAGTGACAGGAGTGAACGCAGGCAGCCAACGCAGAGACAGCTTGAAGGATGAAGTGAATGAAAATACTGGTGATCGGCCCGTCCTGGGTGGGCGACATGATGATGTCGCAAAGTCTCTATCGCACGCTCAAGGCGCGTTATCCCCAGGCGATAATCGACGTGATGGCACCCGCATGGTGCCGTCCGCTGTTATCGCGTATGCCGGAAGTGAACGAGGCAATCCCGATGCCGCTCGGCCACGGGGCGCTGGAAATCGGTGAACGCCGCAAACTCGGCCATAGCCTGCGCGAGAAACGCTATGATCGCGCATATGTCCTGCCAAACTCCTTCAAATCCGCTCTTGTGCCCTTCTTTGCGGGCATCCCGCACCGTACCGGGTGGCGCGGTGAAATGCGCTACGGCCTGCTGAACGATGCCCGTGTGCTGGATAAAGAGGCCTGGCCGCTGATGGTAGAACGCTACGTGGCGCTGGCCTACGACAAAGGCGTGATGCGCAGCGCGAAAGATCTGCCGCAGCCGCTACTGTGGCCGCAGCTCCAGGTAAGCGACGGGGAGAAATCCCACACCTGCAACGCGTTTGGCATTTCGTCCGAACGCCCGATGATTGGCTTCTGCCCCGGCGCGGAGTTTGGTCCGGCAAAACGCTGGCCGCACTATCACTACGCAGAGCTGGCGAAACAGCTGATCGACGAAGGCTATCAAATTGTGCTGTTTGGCTCAGCGAAAGATCACGAGGCGGGCAATGAAATTCTCGCCACGCTCAGCACCGAGCAACAGGCCTGGTGCCGAAACCTGGCCGGGGAAACGCAGCTCGAGCAGGCGGTTATTTTGATTGCCGCCTGTAAAGCCGTTGTCAGCAACGACTCTGGCCTGATGCACGTCGCCGCCGCGCTGGATCGTCCGCTGGTGGCGCTGTATGGCCCGAGCAGCCCGGACTTCACGCCGCCGCTGTCGCACAAAGCGCGCGTAATTCGCCTGATCACCGGCTACCACAAGGTACGTAAAGGTGATGCCGCAGAAGGCTACCATCAGAGCCTGATCGACATTACGCCGCAGCGCGTTCTCGAAGAGCTCAACGAACTTCTGTTGAGCGAAGAAGGATAACGAATGCGGGTATTGATCGTTAAAACCTCTTCGATGGGCGATGTGCTGCATACGCTGCCGTCACTGACGGACGCGATGCGGGCCATTCCCGGCATTCGTTTTGACTGGGTGGTGGAAGAAGGCTTCGCGCAGATCCCCACCTGGCACGAAGCGGTTGACCGCGTGATCCCGGTGGCCATTCGCCGCTGGCGCAAAGCATGGTTCTCCGCACCGATTAAAGCCGAACGTAAAGCCTTCCGCGAAGCGGTGCAGGCCCGGCGTTACGACGCGATCATTGACGCTCAGGGCCTGGTGAAAAGCGCCGCGCTGGTCACGCGTCTGGCGCACGGCGTAAAGCACGGCATGGACTGGCAAACCGCCCGCGAACCGCTGGCGAGCCTGTTCTATAATCGTCGCCACCATATTGCGAAGCAGCAGCACGCCGTGGAACGTACCCGCGAGCTGTTCGCGAAAAGCCTGGGCTATGCAAAACCTGAAGCCCAGGGTGACTACGCTATTGCACAGCATTTTTTGCGCGAGACGGAGGAGCATGCCGAACCGTATCTGGTGTTCCTGCATGCCACAACGCGCGACGATAAGCACTGGCCGGAAACGCACTGGAGAAGGCTGATTGAACTAATGCAACCTTGCGGTATCCATATTAAACTCCCGTGGGGCGCTGAACATGAGCGGCAGCGTGCGGAACGTCTGGCAGCAGGCTTTTCCCACGTTGAGGTGTTACCCAAACTCACGCTGGCGCAGGTTGCCGCACAGCTGGCGGGCGCTAACGCCGTCGTTTCTGTGGATACAGGGTTAAGCCATTTAACCGCCGCACTGGATCGTCCTAATATCACGATTTTCGGCCCGACCGATCCGGGGTTGATCGGGGGTTACGGTAAAAACCAGCATCAGATGGTCAGCCCTACGCAACAAACGAAGGATATTAGCGCAGATGCTATTTTTTCATTTTTACAGGGCAGCCATCGGCTTTCCAACAGGGATATTTAACCCATGAGTTATGTATTTCTGCTGATTTTACTCTTTCCGGTGAAACTCCTCCGGAAGCTGTTTCGAAAAGACACGGGCAAAAACCTTGTCATTCAGACAGCCAAAATCGGTGACTTTATTAATGCGACACCTCTACTGGCATATCTGCAAAAAAGCGATGTGTTGGTCAGTCGCAGCGTTGGTGCGCTGGCGAAGCATGATGAGACTATCGAGCAGATCTATTTTATTGAGCAGCATAAGCGCAACCTGTGGCGTAAACTGTGCTTCGCGTGCAGGATCATGAACCGCTACGACAACGTCTACCTGCTACAACCCAACAGCGTGAACCTCTTTTTTGCCGCCGTCTGCAATGCTAAAAACAAACAATTTTTAACCATTTACACGCGCAGGTGGTATCACGGGATTTTCTATCTTGCGGCTGACGGTACCGTTGAGCATGGCAAAAAAACGCTTTCGGTGACGAACTACCTGAAACTGGCCGACCGCGCACTCACATGGCAAGACTCTCCCAAGCACGCCACAAAGCCGCTCTTTAAACCGACGACCTGGCCGGCCACTCTTGATAAACCTGACGTTATCCGCATCGGCATCAGTATTGCGGCGGGCAATAAAGCCAAAACCGTTCCTCCGGTTATCTGGAAGCGGATTGTTGATCAACTCGCTGATTTACCCTGCGAGTTTTATGTCTTCGGCGCGCCAAATGAACAGTCGTGGATGGACGATATCACCCGCCTTTACGGTGAAATCCCTAATTTTATCAATCTTATTGGCAAAATTTCGCTGGAAGAGCTTCCCTGGGCCATTTCTAAGATGGACTGTTATATCGCGTCTGACTCGGGGAATGTGTATATCGCAGACGCCGTTGGCGTTCCGGTAGTCCTGCTGTTTGGTCCGTGTTGTCACTATGAACAACGTCCGCTTGGCAATGTGTTGCTGATCGGGAATGACGACAACATTTGTTCTTATGTGTTTGAAACGCGCTATTACTTCCCGCAAGAACGGGAAGCACTATTCTCTGTCACTGACTCCGCGTTACACGATCTTCAGCAGTTTATCCGTACATTACCCAAAGCCCGCTCACTGGCTAGCGCTACCGACGCTCAAGGAAACTAATTTTTATGGCTTTTTTAAGCGTCATTATTGCTGCGCATAACGCTGAAGCTACGCTGCATGCCACGCTTTCAAGCCTGCTGGCAGCCACCGTTCAAGACACTGAAATTATTATTTTTAATGACAGTTCTGAGGATACCACGCAGGCAATAATTGAAGAGTGGTCACCTAAATTTCCTCAGATCATAACGCGCACCGTGAACTTTCGTAACGTCGGCCGGGTACGAAACAGTGCTGTCGCACTGGCATCCGGTGAATATATTACGATGCTCGACAGTGACGATTGCTTAAAGCCGGGCAGCCTCAGGGACGCAATTACCTTTCTGAAAGCGCAACGTCCGGATATGTTACTGACACGTTTGCTTGAGATTCGCGATCCCCGGAAAATGACTTCAGACTGGCAGGGATTCAATCCTGTGCCATTGTCACAACATGAAGCAGTCGCTCGTTTCTTACGCCATAAAGACTTTCAGGCGCATCTCATTGGCCAGTTTATTCATCGTAGCCTGTACGAAAGCAACCCTATTCCTCCAATGTTATGTTATGAGGATTTCGCTGTCTTCCCCGGAATGTTGATGCAGTCGAGCAAAATAGTCTATCAACGCCAGGGGCATTATTATTACGTCAAGCGTCGCGACAGTTTGTCGAGCAGTCTGGACGCCAGCAAAATTTCAACGCTTGTCGAATGCACGTTACAGATGGAAAGAACATTTCCGTCAAGCTACAGGCATCTCGTCAATTGCCACTGGTTTGATATTTACAGCAACCATCGGTCCTGTCTTACAGACCAACAATTGCAACTCGTGAAACAACGCGTAAAGGCCATGTACACATTGTCTTTTTTCCTGTCCACCGATGTTCGTTTTAGCTACAAAAAAAGGGTTATTGAGGCGTTATGGAAAAAATAAAACCACGGCTATATCAACTGACGATTGCTTTGAGCCTCATCTCTTTGATGCTGGCATTAGTCAGTTCAGGGAAGCAAAGAGAGTTTTTCTATATTGCTATTTACGTCAGTATTATTGGCCTGGCTTTCGAATATAAAAAAATCACTCTTCGACCTTTTACTATAGCGCTGCCCATTCTGCTGATTGGGTTACTTAACCTCGGCTGGTACTTAATCTATGAGTATCATAACGAGGGACTCAACCTTTACAGCGACTATCTAGGCGCCAGCAAAAAGTTAATTTTAGCGAGTATCCTGATTTTCTATATTGACCGCTTTAAGTTTTACATTGATAAAGACAACTTCAGGAAATTTTTCTTCTACGCAGCGGCCTTAGGGTTTGTGCTCGCCACAGGATATGGCTTGTGGCAGGCCTCGCAAGGTATGACTCGCGTTGAGATGGCAATTAACCGTGCCACCGTTTCAGCCTATGTTTATTCTGTCCTGTCACTGGCTTTTGTATACAGTCTTTACCTTCAGCAGAACGTGAAGCTGTATGTTGTTGCGGGCTTCACTATATTAATCTCTTACTTCGTCATAATGTTGACGGGTACCCGTGCTGCGATGGGTTTATATCTGCTTCTGGCGGTTGTGCTCACGCTGTATCATTTCAGAAAGATTCATCTCAAATCCACTCTCATTTTTTTATGTATTGTGGCCGGCATTGTCGTCGTGAGCTACAAGCCGTTGATTGCACCGAAAATAACGCAAACCCAAATTGAAGTTGAGAATTATCAGAAAGGCTATGACCGCACGTCACTTGGCGCACGTTTTTCGATGTGGACTGTCGGGATCGCTAATGGTCTTGCACATCCGTTGGGGCAATCACTTGAAGAGCGTGAAACGTGGACACGGCAGTATATAAAAGACGGGCATCCTCACCTTGGCAGTGCACTCGAATACATCAAGGTCCACCTGCATAATGAATTTATTGAGAAATACTCTTTGCAGGGGATCCCCGGCGTGGCGGTAATGCTCTTTTTCTTCGTTTCGATGATTGTGTATGCCTTACGAAACAGAAACGCACTGCTCCTAACCTCAATGCTACTTTTGATTTTGTATGGACTGACGGATGTCATACTGCTCAGTTCAGAAGCCTTAATCTTCTTTATGGTTTTGTTTGCATTAAGTACACCTTTCACCCAAACAAAGCAGCATTAACAAATATGCCCGCCTGGCGGGCATAACTATTTTTTGTACTGGTAAAACTCCGCCAGCGTCATCCCCACGGTCTTATCTGATAACCAGGTAAAGAGCTGCTCCAGATCCTGATAAAGCCCCTCAATCGCGGCCTCGTCTTTAAAAGTAGGGCTCCCGCCAGGCATAAATTCCGACGAATGCAGCATGAACTCTACGTAGTCATTTCCCTGAGACAGGCACTGCTGCGCCACCTTAATCATCTCCTCCGCGTTACCGCCGGCCGGGCGTAACCAGTTAACTGACGGAGAACGGTATTTACCGCGCAGACGATCGTAACCCTGCTTCAGGGAATTCAGCCATGCCGGGTGTTTATACTGGATACTCATCGGAACTTCGAGTAAGGGGGTATTTCCCGGCCGGGAAATGTCGTCTACGTCCAAAAAGTAGGCACGATCGGGAAAATGCTGGTAATTCGTTCCGCCATTACCCTGCGGGGCACCTTTCGCGTTGCGCCAGTTCACGCGCGGCGTAACGGAACAATCTACCTGATACCCCAGCTCAATCAGCAACCGGGCGTAACGGCTGTCGAATGCCCAGCGCCCGGCGCGATGGCTGAGCATTTTTGTCTGGAAGGTCTCTTCCAGTAGGCGGGTCATGAACAGCACTTTCTCACGCATGACCTCGTCTGAAAACTCAATCAGATAAGGCTGCCAGCGCCAGTCATCACCGGTCAGATCGTGCTCCGGAGGGCTGTTCCAGGCATGGAGATGCATTCCTACCTCGCCCTGCCCCCGGGCTATGACCTCTTTCGCGAACTCAATGAACACCGGTTCGACGGCCATCTCGTAGTTGGTGAGCCAGACAGGCTTAAAGCCGAAACGCTCGCAAAGCGTCTGAAACCGCGCCAGGTAGCGCGCGTTTTCCGTTTTGATGACCCGGTGGTTCTGCCAGAGATTATCCCCTTCGGTATCGATCGTGATGATAAACGCTGGTTTTTTCATAATGAGTCCGCAAGACAAAATAGTTAGCGCTATGTTACGCACGCCCGAAAGCTGGAGTAAACCCTTCCAGGGAAATTCCTGACATTATGGAGAAAGAGTGCAAGTCGTTACCAGGTCTATTAGAATTGCCAACAGTACAACGCCGATAAGATGATGATGAATAACTTACCTGACACGCCTGATTTGCGCATTTTACTGATTAAACTTCGCCATCATGGTGACATGTTACTCACCACCCCCGTCATCAATTCATTGCGCCAGAAATGGCCTGAAGCCCAAATCGATGTGCTTCTCTATGAAGAGACGCGAGACATGCTCGCCGCGCATCCGGCAATCAGTACGATCTATGGTATCGATCGTAAATGGAAGCAGTTGGGGACGCTGAAGCACCTGCAAAAAGAGTGGCAGTTGCTTCGTGCTTTACGCGCTCAGCATTATCATCTGGTGATCAATCTTGCCGATCAGTGGCGCAGCGCACTGGTTACCCGCTTCACCGGCGCACCGGTTCGGCTCGGGTTCGCTTTTAACAAGCGCAATAATGCCTTCTGGCGTTTTTGTCACAGTGAACTGGTCTCGGTCGCCAGCCATCAGTCGCTGCACACCGTTGAACAAAACCTGTCCATACTGAAACCATTACCCGTTGCCGCCAGACCCGCCGTCACCATGGCTTACAGCGCGGATGACTGGAACCATGCTCATCACAAGCTGACACAAAAGGGCGTGGGAGAACGCTATATCGTTATTCAACCCACTTCACGCTGGTTCTTTAAGTGCTGGGACGAAGGCAAAATGGCGCAAACTATCGCCGCATTGCAGCAGGACGGCCACACTATCGTCCTTACGGCGGGACCGGATAAGAAAGAACTGGCGATGATTGACCGCATTCTTGCCGCCTCCCCGCAGACGGGTGTTGTGTCGCTGGCAGGGCAGTTAACCCTGCGCCAGCTGGCCTCGCTTATCGATCACGCAGCCCTGTTCATTGGCGTTGACTCCGTCCCCATGCACATGGCCGCCGCCCTTCAGACGCCCTGCGTGGCGCTGTTTGGCCCATCAAAATTGACGTTCTGGTCGCCATGGCAGGTTAACGGCGAGGTCATCTGGGCTGGTAACTACGGCCCGCTTCCCAACCCTGACGCCATTGATACAAAAACGACGGAACGTTATCTCGACGCCATCCCCGTTGATGCTGTCGTCTCCGCCGCAAGGAGATACCTGCAATGAAGCTTCATCGTCTGGCCATTGTGCGCCAAAAATATCGGCCGGATGGGGGAGCAGAACGTTTTGTCTCCAGGGCACTCACCGCGCTGAGCAATCAAAATCTTGAGCTCAACGTCATCACCCGCGAGTGGCAGGGCGAAAAGCAGGACGACTGGCATATTCATATTTGCGATCCACGAAAGTGGGGCCGCATCAGCCGTGAACGCGGCTTTGCACACGCCGCGCGCGCGCTGTGGCAGCAACAGCAGTTTGATATTGTCCAGAGCCACGAACGTATTCCGGGCTGCGATATTTACCGCGCCGGAGATGGTGTACATCGACGCTGGCTGCTACAGCGTACACGTATTCTTCCCGCCTGGCGCGCGAAGCTGCTCATGCACGATCGCTATCACCGCTACGTGATGAACGCCGAACGTGAAATGTACCAGGCTCCCGAGTTGAAAGCCGTTATCTGTAATGCGGAGATGATCAAGCGCGAAATCGTCGAAGACTTTGATATTGACGCAAAAAAGATACATGTGATTTATAATTCAATAGATTCCCGCCGCTTCGTTCCGGCAGAAGAGAGGCAGCGCGCTGTACTGCGTAAGCAATTTGGCTTACCCGCTGATGCCGTCATTTTCTGCTTCGTGGGTTCAGGGTTTGAACGCAAGGGGCTGGCAAGCGCAATTCGGGCTATAGCAGGAACATCGACGTGGCTGGTTGTGGTCGGTCAGGATAAAGCGGAAAGCCGCTATCGCGACCTCGCCCGTTCATTAGGCTGTGAGGGGCAAATCCGTTTCCTGGGGATGCAAAAAGAGACGCTGCCATTTTATCAGCTTTCTGATGGTTTACTGCTGCCGACGCTGTATGATCCTTTCCCTAACGTCATACTTGAAGCAATGGCCTGTGGATTGCCCGTCATTACGTCAGAGAGTTGCGGTGGTTCAGAATTTATTGAGCAAGGCCAGAACGGGTTTTACTGTGATGCACTTGATATCCGCACATTGAAGGAGGCCGTCATGTCCATCCCTTCACTGGAAAAAAATAACAATATGGGGCTTGTGGCGCGTGAACGCGTCAGAGAAGCAACCCCTGAAAAACTATCAAGTCAGCTTATTTCGCTTTATCAAAAATTACTGGATTAATAATGCGCATCCTAATGATTATTGATGGTTTACCCGGTGGAGGAGCCGAAAAAACGGTTCTCACCCTCTCCAGCGGACTGACAGAACTGGGGCATCAGGTCACCCTTTTCTCCTTACGGAAGGTGTGCGACTACGCCATTCCGGAAGGTATCGATTTTCAGGTTGTGCAGGATACCTGTAAAAAACCCTGGCGGAAGCTGACCGAGATCCCGCGTCGCGCCCGTTTGCTGGATCGCGCCATCGAGCAGGCAGAACGCAGCGGTAAATTTGACGTTGCCTTCTCGCATCTGCATAATACCGACCGTATCGTGGCGCACAGCCGCGTGCTGGATCGGGATAAGGTCTGGTTCTGCATACACGGGATGTTCTCCTTTTCCTATTTGCGCCATCGCAGCGGGCTTTCTCGCTGGTTTAAGCATTATAAAATTCGTCATACCTATGAAAACCGCAACGTGGTGGCGGTATCCGGCGCCGTGCTGCACGATCTGTCTGAAGTACTCGCGATCCCCCTGCGGCGCAAAGCGGTTATCCATAACCCGTTTGATATCCCTGAAATTCAGCGTCTGGCGGAAGCGCCCTTTGAGATGCAGGGGCAGAATTACATTATCCACGTTGGCCGTTTTCATGAGCACAAACGTCACGACCGGCTGCTGCGGGCGTTTGCGATGAGCAAGATTGACGCATCGCTGGTGTTGATGGGCAAAGGCTCTGACGTGAAAATTAACCAGCTCAAACAGCTTGCCGCTAAGCTGGGAATTGAAAACAAGATCGTCTTCCGCCCGTTTGAAACCAATCCTTATCCGTGGATCAAAGGTGCACGCCTTTTAGTGTTAAGTTCCGACTGCGAAGGTTTTGGTAATGTACTGGTAGAGTCCATTATCTGTCAGACCCCACCGGTGAGTACAAACTGCCCTGGCGGCCCTGCTGAGATCCTTACTGGCCCTCTGGCGCGTGGTCTGACCGCGTTAACCGACGAATCACTGGCGAAAACACTGGCAGAACTGTATGCCTCTCCGCCGGTTGTTGATCGCGAAATGATCGCATCGTTCGGTATCAACGCCATTTGCCAGCAATACATTGCTTTGGTCGACAACCAAAAATAATCAGGTTTCATATGCAAAATTCAGCGCCTTTATTAAGCGTGGTGGTTGCCGTTTATAACGGTGAAGCTTTTCTCGATCAGTTCTTTACCTGCCTTGTAAATCAACATATCGACAGTATGGAAGTCATCATCGTGAATGACGGCTCCACTGACCGCTCGATGCAGATTGTCGAAAAATGGCGCGAACAGCTGCCACAGATGCAGGTTATTGAACAACCTAATCAGGGCGTGTCCATCGCGCGTAATACCGGCCTGGCCATTGCGACCGGCCAATATCTCTCTTTCCCGGATATTGATGATGTCTTCAAACCCGGCATGTACCAGCGTCTGCTGGATATGGCCGTCACACAGAACCTGGATGTCGCCACCTGCAATGGCAACTACGTCTGGGAAAATAACAAAAAACCGTCTCGCCCTATCTTCCCTGAAGATAAGCTCGCCTCAACGAGCGTCATGAATGGCGCGGCATGGTTAAAAAAGGCGCTGGATTCACGTAAGTTCCTGCATGTGACCTGGCTGAATATCTATCGTCACGATTTTATTCGTCAGCACGGCTTCCGTTTCGAGCCTGGCCTGCGCCATCAGGATATCCCGTGGACGACTGAGGTGCTGCTTGCTGCGGAACGCGTTCAGTACACCAGCGAACGCTTTTACGACTACTACATTCACTCCGCCTCGGTATCGCACACCCCGGATAATGACGACACGCTGATTCGCTCAGCACGCCATTACATGAAGATCCTGAAGATGCTTGATGCCATTAACCAGCGCTACCCGGATAAAGTGAAAAATATCCCGGCCTGTCACTGGCAAATCGCCAAAGAGGGTCTGGGAATTATTCATACCTTCGACAACATGAAGGATGAAGCGAAGAAATCAATGATAATCAAAGAGTTCTTCGACACCGGGATCTGGAAGCTCATCTGGAAAAGTGCCAAAAGCCCGCGTTTGCGCTGGCGCCTGGGCCGACGCTACTTCCGTTTAAAACGGTATCTGGCATAAGAGATAGCTTTAGCACGCTTAAATGCTTAGAATTTCCCGGCCGAAACTAAAAAAACGGATAATCGCTTGGAATTGTTGTATACCGCCCTGCTCTACATCATTCAGCCACTGGTGTGGCTGCGACTGTTGCTTCGTAGCCGTAAAGCGCCTGCGTACCGTAAACGCTGGGCCGAACGCTATGGCTACTGCCGCAATAAAGTGGCGCCGGACGGTATTCTGCTGCATTCCGTGTCAGTCGGGGAAACGCTGGCCGCCATTCCACTGGTGCGTGCCTTACGCCATCGTTATCCGTCACTGCCCATCACCGTCACCACGATGACGCCAACCGGCTCAGAGCGCGTGATGTCTGCCTTCGGTAAAGACGTGCATCACGTCTACCTGCCGTACGATCTCCCCTGCGCCATGAACCGTTTCCTGAATACCGTTCGCCCTAAACTGGTGATCGTCATGGAAACTGAACTGTGGCCGAATATGATTTCCGCCCTGCATGCCCGTAAAATTCCTTTGGTTATCGCCAACGCGCGTCTGTCGGAACGCTCGGCGAAAGGGTACAGCAAGCTGGGTAAATTTATGCGTCGCCTGCTCAGCAAAATTACGCTGATCGCCGCGCAGAACGAAGAAGATGCCGCGCGCTTTATCGCCCTCGGCCTGAAGCGCAACCAGCTTGCGGTCACGGGTAGCCTGAAGTTCGATATTTCCGTCACCCCTGAACTCGCCGCCCGTGCGGTAACGCTGCGTCGTCAGTGGGCGCCGCGTCGCCAGGTCTGGATTGCCACCAGCACCCATGACGGCGAAGAGGCCATTATTCTTCAGGCTCACCGCCAACTGCTGGAAAAATTCCCTGATTTACTGCTGATTCTGGTTCCTCGCCATCCTGAGCGTTTTAAAGATGCCCGGGAGATGGTGCAAAAAGGCGGTTTCAGCTTCACCCTGCGCAGCAGCGGCGAAATCCCCTCTGGCAGCACGCAGGTGGTGATTGGCGATACGATGGGCGAACTGATGCTGCTGTACGGGATTGCCGATCTTGCTTTCGTTGGCGGAAGCCTGGTGGAGCGCGGTGGTCATAACCCGCTGGAGCCGGCAGCCCACGCCATTCCCGTGCTGATGGGTCCACACACGTTTAACTTCAAAGATATCTGCGCGAAATTGCAGCAAGCCGATGGCTTAATCACCGTGACCGATGCGGACTCGGTGGTCAAAGAGGTCTCAACCCTTCTGACTGACGAAGATTACCGCCTGTGGTACGGTCGTCACGCCGTTGAAGTCCTGCATCAGAACCAGGGCGCACTGACCCGTCTGCTGCAACTTCTGCAACCTTACCTGCCGCAGCGGAGCCACTAATGTCAACGCGTCTGTCGGTCGTGATGATCGCCAAAAACGCCGCCGACCTGCTTCCGGATTGCCTGGCCTCTGTTGCCTGGGCTGACGAAATCGTCATTCTCGATTCCGGAAGTACGGACAATACGGCGGACGTTGCCCGTGCAGCTGGGGCAAAAGTCTTTACCGACACCGACTGGCAGGGCTACGGTATTCAGCGTCAGCGTGCGCAGGGTTACGCCACAGGCGATTACGTGTTGATGATCGATACCGATGAGCGCGTCACCCCGGAACTCCGACAGGCCATTCAAACGGTGCTTGCCGCGCCACAGCCCGGCGCGGTCTACAGTATCGCGCGTCGTAACTATTTCCTGGGCCGCTTTATGCGCCACAGCGGCTGGTACCCCGACCGCGTGATGCGCCTCTATGCCCGCGAGCGTTATCAGTACAACGACAACCTGGTCCATGAGTCTCTGGCCTGCGATAACGCTCAGGTCATCCCCCTGACGGGCGATCTGCTTCATCTGACCTGCCGCGATTTCGCCAGCTTCCAGCGGAAACAGCTGAACTATGCCACCGCCTGGGCACAGGAGCGGCATGCGCGCGGCAAGAAGGCCACGCTGACCGGCATCTTCACCCACACGCTGGGCGCGTTTCTGAAAACGCTGCTGCTACGTGGTGGCGTGCTGGACGGCAAACAGGGCTGGTTACTGGCGGTAGTGAATGCCCAGTATACTTTCAATAAATACACCGAGCTGTGGGCGCTGAACCGCGGCTACTCAGAGAAAACGTGAGCCATGAGCACAAAAGCGATTTATCCGGGTACCTTCGATCCGATCACTAACGGTCATCTTGATATCATCACCCGTGCGGCGTGTATGTTCGACAAGGTGATTCTGGCCATTGCCGCCAGCCCGAGCAAAAAGCCGATGTTTGACCTGAACGAACGCGTGCAGCTTGCCACCGATGCGATTTCGCATTTGTCGAATGTTGAGGTCGTCGGATTCAGCGATTTGATGGCAAACTTTGCCCGTGCCCAGCAGGCCAATATCCTGATCCGCGGTCTTCGCGCGGTAGCAGACTTCGAATATGAGATGCAGCTGGCGCACATGAACCGCCATCTGATGCCGGAGCTGGAGAGCGTATTCCTGATGCCCTCCAAAGAGTGGTCCTTCATCTCTTCTTCGCTGGTGAAAGAGGTGGCGCGCCATCGCGGGGACGTTACCCACTTTCTGCCGGTTAACGTCCACCAGGCGTTGATGGAAAAGTTAAAGTAACCCTACTTCTGGCACTGACGGCAGTAAAACGTGGCGCGCTGAGCGTGCTTCGTGGCAATAATCGGCGTCCCGCATGCTCTGCACGGTTCCCCCTTACGACCATAAACCTGCAACTCCTGCGCAAAATAGCCCGGCTTCCCGTCGCTTTGCAGAAAATCCTTCAGCGTCGTCCCGCCCTGCTCAATTGAGCGCAGTAGTACCGCTTTAATCACTCTGACCAGCAGCTCGCACTCCTGCGCAGACAGCGAAGAGGCCAGCCGATCGGGATGGATCCCGGCGGCAAACAACGATTCGCTGGCATAGATATTCCCCACGCCCACGACCAGCTTGTTATCCATCAGCCAGGGTTTAATCGGGGTTTTCTTTTTCGCGCACTTCTCTTTGAGATAATCCGCGTTAAACGCCTCTGAGAGCGGCTCAGGTCCAAGATGCGCCAGCACGTTGTGCCCTTCCAGCTCTTTGGTCCACAGCCATGCGCCAAAGCGACGCGGGTCGGTGTAACGCAGCACCTTGCCGTTACTCATCACCAGATCAACGTGGTCGTGCTTTTCCGCAGGCAACTCTTCGGTGAGGATGCGCAGGCTTCCCGACATGCCCAGATGGATAATGATCCAGCCGTCAGGCAGCTCCAGCAGCAGGTATTTCGCGCGGCGCTGTACGCTCAGGACGGGTTTATCGCTTAACGCGTGGATCTCATCGGACACCGGCCAGCGCAGACGCCCGTTGCGAACGACAGCATGAAGAATAGTCGCGCCAACCAGATGGGGCTCAATGCCGCGGCGGCTGGTCTCTACCTCAGGTAATTCAGGCATGGTTCCTCCGTTGAGATGCAGAATGCAAAAAACCCCGCAGATGCGGGGTTTTTCAATACAAGGAGACTAAAATTATTTGATTTTAGCTTCTTTGTACAGTACGTGCTGGCGTACAACTGGATCGAATTTTTTCAGTTCCAGTTTTTCCGGCTTAGTACGTTTGTTCTTCGTGGTGGTGTAGAAGTGACCTGTACCAGCAGAAGAAACCAGCTTGATTTTCTCGCGAATACCTTTAGCCATGATTTATTTCCTCTTTAAGTACTTAGTACTTTTCGCCACGGGCACGCAGTTCGGACAGAACTGTATCGATGCCTTTCTTATCGATTACACGCATACCTTTAGCAGATACGCGCAGGGTGACAAAACGCTTCTCGCTCTCAACCCAGAAACGGTGAGAGTGCAGGTTCGGCAGGAAACGGCGTTTAGTCGCGTTCAGTGCGTGGGAACGGTTGTTACCGGTCACCGGACGCTTGCCAGTAACTTGGCAGACTCGGGACATGTCTATTCTCCAAAAATCAAATTAGCTCGAGCTTCGTATGGGGTATCGGCGCCTCGTCAGGCTTTACAGCCCGGTCATCGCATAGTTCTATTGAACTCTCGATTGCCAGGCCCAAATGCCAAACCCGAGATTCTCAAAGGTGGCGTAGTATACGCTGACTCGGCGGTGTGCTCAAGTCCCGAACAGACAAAGATCCCGATGGATCGCGAGAAAAGGCCTAAATCCAGCCACGTTCGGCAAAAGAAATGTACTCTCCGCGGCCAATTATCAGATGGTCCAGCACACGAATGTCCATGAATTGACAGCATTTGATAATACGTTCGGTAATTGCTTTGTCAGCTCTGCTTGGTTCTGCACAGCCAGAGGGGTGATTATGCGCGAGGATCACGCCGGCTGCATTCACTTTTATCGCTTCCCGCACAATTTCACGCGGATGCACCTCAACGTGGCTCAATGTTCCCGAAAAAAGGCGGGTATGTTTCAGTACACGGTTTTTGTTGTCGAGAAAGATCACCATAAAGATCTCCCGCTCCAGATCGGAAAGCTGGCTTTGCAGAAATTCGCGGGTCATATCGGGGGTGAGGATCGGGTCTTCTTCCTCCATACGCACGTTGTAAAATCGCCGGGCCAGCTCGGCAATGCCCCGTAACTGGGCATATTTCGCCACGCCAATACCCTCAACGTGCGTAAACGCCTCCAGCTCGGCGGTCAACAATCCATACAGTGAGCCGAAATGCTCTATCAGCTCTTTCGCCAGCGTAAATACCGTTTTCCCCGGCGTGCCTGTGCGTAAAAAGAGCGCCAGCAGCTCGTCGTCCTTTAACAACGTGACGCCATGGCGCAGCATTTTTTCACGCGGTAGCAGCAGTTCAGTCTCTTCCATGCCCGGCCTCCTTCTGTTTGCCATTATGCTGCCACAGGCAAATTCGGGGCTCGACGCTGGCGTTTCGTTCTTGCGTAGCGCCTCGCAAAGTGAATTGAGGACATCATCACCCCGTTTTAGGGATTGTGATAAAATGCCCGCTCTCTGGTGAAACCCAACAGGAAAGAATCATGATGAGCCTGGCCGGTAAAAAAATCGTTCTTGGCGTCAGCGGCGGTATTGCTGCCTATAAAACGCCAGACCTGGTGCGCCGTTTGCGCGAGCGCGGGGCCGACGTACGGGTCGCGATCACCGAAGGTGGCAAAGCCTTTATCACCCCGCTGAGCCTGCAAGCCGTCTCGGGATACCCGGTATCCGACAGCCTTCTCGACCCGGCAGCCGAAGCCGCAATGGGCCATATTGAGCTGGGGAAATGGGCAGATCTGGTTATCCTTGCCCCCGCCACGGCAGATGTAATTGCCCGCGTGGCGGCCGGGATGGCGAACGATCTGGTAACGACCATTTGCCTCGCCACGCCTGCGCCCGTCGCGGTTGTACCCGCAATGAACCAGCAGATGTATCGCAACGCCGCTACCCAGCATAATCTGGATACGCTGGCCTCGCGCGGCCTGCTAATTTGGGGACCGGAGAGCGGCAGCCAGGCCTGTGGCGACGTGGGGCCAGGGCGTATGCTCGACCCATTGACGATTGTTGATATGGCCGCCGCCCATTTCTCGCCTGTCAACGATCTGCAACATCTCAACATCATGATTACCGCGGGCCCCACGCGCGAGCCGCTGGATCCGGTGCGATACATCACCAACCACAGCTCCGGCAAAATGGGCTTTGCAATTGCTGCCGCGGCAGCCAAACGCGGCGCGAACGTGACGCTGGTGAGCGGCCCGGTGTCGCTTACCACCCCTGCGTTTGTGCGGCGTATTGATGTAACTACCGCGCTGGAAATGGAAGCCGCCGTACAGGCGCATGCTCAACAACAGCATATTTTTATCGGCTGTGCGGCCGTTGCTGATTACCGCGCCGAAACCATTGCCGACGCCAAAATTAAAAAGCAAGGTGATGAATTAACAATAAAAATGGTGAAGAACCCGGATATCGTTGCCGGTGTCGCCGCATTGAAAACTCATCGTCCTTACGTTGTTGGGTTTGCCGCAGAAACGAATAATGTGGAAGAATATGCCCGGCAAAAACGTACCCGCAAAAACCTCGATTTGATTTGCGCGAACGACGTATCGCTGTCCACGCAAGGATTTAACAGCGACAGCAACGCATTGCACCTTTTCTGGCAGGATGGAGATAAAGTCTTACCGCTTGAGCGCAAAGAACTCCTGGGCCAACAATTACTGGACGAGATCGTTACCCGTTATGATGAAAAAAATCGACGTTAAGATTCTGGACCCGCGCGTTGGCGAGCAATTTCCGCTGCCAACGTATGCCACCTCCGGCTCTGCCGGTCTTGACCTGCGCGCCTGTCTCGATGACGCCGTAGAACTGGCGCCGGGTGCAACGACCCTGATCCCGACCGGGCTGGCGATTCACATTGCTGACCCGTCACTGGCAGCGGTGATCCTGCCGCGCTCTGGCCTGGGCCATAAGCATGGCGTCGTGCTGGGTAACCTGGTCGGCCTGATCGACTCTGACTATCAGGGTCAGCTGATGGTATCCGTCTGGAACCGTGGCCAGGACAGCTTCACCATTGAACCGGGCGAGCGTATTGCGCAGATGGTGTTTGTACCGGTGGTGCAGGCAGAATTTAACCTGGTGGCAGACTTCGACGTTACCGACCGTGGCGAAGGCGGCTTCGGCCATTCCGGGCGCAAATAACCGCCCGACAAACACGCATCTCACAGCGCCATAATGCAATAACAAACCGCAAACGTCAGTTTGCGGGTCGCTGTGTGGTTGCCAGCCTGACAAGTGCTTATTTTCAGGGGTATTTTGTAACATGGCAGAAAAACAAACCGCGAAAAGGAATCGTCGCGAAGAAATACTTCAATCTCTGGCTCTGATGCTTGAATCCAGCGACGGCAGTCAACGCATCACCACCGCCAAGCTGGCGGCCTCTGTGGGCGTGTCAGAGGCGGCGCTGTATCGTCATTTCCCGAGCAAAACCCGGATGTTCGACAGCCTGATCGAGTTTATCGAAGATAGCCTGATCACGCGCATCAACCTGATTCTGAAGGATGAAAAAGACACCAGCACGCGTCTGCGTCTGATTGTGCTGCTGATTCTGGGCTTTGGTGAACGTAACCCGGGTCTGACTCGTATTCTGACCGGCCACGCGCTGATGTTTGAACAGGATCGTCTGCAAGGCCGTATAAACCAGCTTTTTGAGCGTATCGAAGCCCAGCTTCGTCAGGTTCTGCGCGAGAAGAAAATGCGGGAAGGTGAGGGATATAATACGGATGAGACGCTGCTGGCAAGCCAGATCCTGGCATTTTGCGAAGGGATGCTCTCCCGGTTTGTGCGCAGCGAGTTTAAATATCGACCAACGGACGATTTTGACGCCCGCTGGCCGTTAGTGGCAGCACAATTACAGTAACGCCATCGCCGGATGGCGGCTTCGCCTTATCCGGCCTACGAACAGGTAGGCCCGGTAAGCGTAGCGCCACCGGGCAACGCAATTAAACCCCGAACTCTTCGCGATACGCTTTTACCGCCGCCAGGTGATCCGCCATCTCAGGCTTCTCTTCCAGATATGCAATCAGGTCTGTCAGCGTGATGATAGAGATCACTTTGCAGCCATAATCGCGTTCCACTTCCTGAATAGCAGAGATGTCGCCACGCCCGCGTTCCTGACGATCAAGCGAAATCAGCACACCCGCAAGCGTTGCACCGTTAGCCTGGATAATCTCCATCGATTCACGGATCGCGGTGCCTGCGGTGATCACGTCATCCACCAGCATCACGCGGCCCTGCAACGCACTGCCGACCAGATTGCCGCCTTCACCGTGGGTTTTGGCCTCTTTACGGTTAAAGCAGTACGGTACGTCGCGGTCATGGTGCTCCGCCAGCGCCACCGCCGTGGTGGTTGCAATTGGAATGCCTTTGTACGCGGGGCCAAACAGCAGATCGAAATCAATCCCGGAATCTACCAGCGCTTCGGCATAGAAGCGGCCTAACAGTGCCAGGTCGCGCCCGGTATTAAACAGCCCGGCGTTGAAGAAATACGGGCTTTTACGCCCGGATTTCAGCGTGAACTCGCCAAACTTAAGTACCTGCTTGTTAAGCGCAAACTCAATAAACTGGCGCTGATACGATTTCATGGATTTGCTCCTTTGTCTTTTCAGTCTTACAGGCAAAAAAAAGGCGACTCATTGGTCGCCTTAAAATCAATTTTCTAACGCCGCTTTCTGCGTCGCTACAATAGATTCAATACCCCCTCGGGCCAATGCCAGCAAGGTGAGCAGTTCTTCGTGAGTGAATGGCTCGCCTTCTGCCGTGCCCTGCACTTCAATGATGCGACCATCTTCGGTCATCACCACGTTCATGTCGGTTTCTGCGGCAGAATCTTCAACGTATTCCAGATCGCAAAGCGCTTCGCCGTTAACAATACCAACGGAGACAGCAGCAACCATCCCTTTCATTGGGTTGGTTTTCAGCTTACCGGCGGCAACCAGCTTGTTCAGCGCATCTGCCAGCGCCACACAGGCACCGGTAATGGAGGCCGTACGCGTGCCGCCATCGGCCTGGATCACGTCGCAGTCCAGCGTGATGGTGAACTCACCCAGCGTTTTTAAGTCAACCGCGGCGCGGAGCGCACGTGCGATCAGGCGCTGGATCTCCATAGTACGGCCGCCCTGCTTACCTTTTGCCGCTTCACGGGCATTACGGGTATGGGTTGCGCGCGGCAACATACCGTATTCCGCGGTGATCCACCCCTGCCCCTGACCTTTCAGGAAGCGAGGCACGCCCTCTTCGATGGACGCGGTGCAAAGCACTTTGGTGTCACCAAACTCAACCAGCACGGAGCCTTCAGCGTGTTTTGTATAGTTACGGGTCAGGGTGACGGGACGCACCTGGTTGGCGCTACGACCTGCTGGACGCATGATGGATTCTCCGGCTTGAAACGAATGTGGCTGCGCATTATACGGATAAAGGACGCTTATTCCTATCCTGAGAAGCCCCTGAAAGCTATAATCCCCCCATCTCTCCTTTAAAAACGGGAATGTCTATGATCCGCAGTATGACCGCCTACGCCCGGCGTGAAATCAAGGGTAGCTGGGGTAGCGCTACCTGGGAAATGCGCTCGGTAAACCAGCGCTATCTGGAAACATATTTCCGTATGCCGGAACAGTTCCGCAGCCTGGAGCCTGTGGTGCGTGAGCGTATCCGTACGCGTCTGACCCGCGGGAAAGTGGAATGTAATTTGCGGTTTGAGCCCGATGCCAGTGCCCAGGGCGAACTGATCCTGAACGAAAAGCTGGCAAAACAGCTGGTTAATGCGGCGAACTGGGTCAAAATGCAAAGCGATGAAGGCGAGATCAACCCGGTTGATATTCTGCGCTGGCCTGGCGTGATGGCCGCCGGAGAGCAGGATCTGGACGCGATTACCGCTGAAATCCTGGCTGCACTCGACGGCACGCTGGATGACTTTATCGTTGCCCGCGAAACCGAAGGCCAGGCGCTGAAAGCGATGATTGAGCAACGCCTTGAAGGCGTGAGCGCCGAAGTGGCTAAAGTGCGCGCGCATATGCCAGAAGTGCTGCAATGGCAGCGTGAGCGACTTGTCGCCAAACTGGAAGAGGCGGAAGTTCAGCTGGAAAACAACCGTCTGGAACAAGAGCTGGTGCTGATGGCGCAGCGTGTAGACGTGGCTGAAGAGCTGGATCGTCTGGAAGCGCACGTTAAAGAGACCTACAACATCCTGAAGAAGAAAGAAGCGGTAGGCCGCCGTCTCGACTTTATGATGCAGGAGTTCAACCGCGAGTCGAACACGCTGGCGTCTAAGTCTATCAATGCAGAGGTGACCAATTCAGCGATTGAACTGAAGGTCCTGATTGAGCAGATGCGCGAGCAGATCCAGAATATCGAGTAATACCTTTCAGGGTGGTGTCTGGCACATCACCCATTACTTTTTCTAATCCATATTTATCCTTACTTTCTTTGTCTCCCGCCTTATCACAAGCCCGCCTGGCATGCGTTGATAAATTGCTTTAGGGCAAATCCCCTCGCCTTAGAAAATCTCAATCGTGATCTTGCGCACAAATCGCTAACCTCCTCCACTTCATTCCGGAGGGTTTATGCTGCTTCACATTCTCTATCTTATTGGCATTACCGCTGAAGCCATGACCGGCGCGCTTGCCGCCGGACGTCGCCGAATGGACACCTTCGGCGTGATCATTATTGCCACGGCCACTGCGCTCGGCGGCGGGTCCGTGCGCGATATCCTGCTTGGCCATTATCCGCTCGGCTGGGTTAAAAACCCTGAGTACGTCATTATCGTGGCAACGGCAGCCGTGTTAACCACGATTGTAGCCCCGGTGATGCCTCATCTGCGCCGCTTGTTCCTGGTGCTGGATGCGCTTGGGCTGATTGTTTTTTCCATCATTGGCGCACAAATTGCTCTCGATATGGGTGAAGGCCCGGTTATCGCCACCATTGCGGCGGTGATCACGGGCGTGTTTGGCGGGGTGCTGCGCGATATGTTCTGCAAACGTATCCCGCTGGTTTTCCAGAAGGAACTGTATGCCGGCATCTCCTTTGCCGCGGCAGTGCTTTATGTCGCCTTGCAGCACTATGTCACCAACCACGATGTGGTGGTTATCTCCACGCTGCTGTTTGGTTTCACCGCGCGTATGCTGGCATTGCGCCTGAAGCTGGGCCTGCCCGTTTTTCATTACAAGCACAACGCGCATTAATGTCAGAACCCGTTAATGTGCTGCTCAGCCAGCCACCTTGCCAGCCTATCAACAGGAGGCGCATGCAGCCAGTTAACGACCTGCTGCGCCTTCTCTTCACCTGTTCCCGGCAAAGCCTGCCAGTCAGCGGCGCTCCGCTGATTCAGCGCCTGCCACGACGCCGCCCCAACCGCATTCAACGTGGCTTTTGTCAGCGGGATCCCCATCGCTGTGACCCAGCGAATAAAAGGTTGTTTGCGCACAATATTAAAACGATGCCAGAGCGATAACCCGCGCCCGGCGGAAAAGCCAGGCGTGGACTGTAGCTGCGCCTGCGTCAGTGTTAACCACGAAAAAATATGCTCGAAACGATGCGTCTGATGAAGCGTTCGCCAGCCCGCCTCGCCTAACCCCTCGATCCCTAGCCCTTGTTTTGAGCTAAGCCACGTCAACCGGGCAAAGAACTGTTCCATACACGCTGGTGAGGCATAAAAACAGGTCAGCGAGTGGTACTGCAGGGCCGGAGGTTCTGGTTTTTCCCTGTTCGCTCCCCGCCAGACAACTCGATCGAATCGGGGGATCCCCTGCCCGGCGAGGCTTATCAGAACCTGATCGCCGGGAACAATATCCAGCCGCTGCCAGCGTGTGACCGACCCCAGGCTCACCCGCCGCACCTGTTTATCATCAAGCTTTACTGGATCCAGTTCGGCTACAACGGACACCTTGCCCGTTCGCCCGACGCCAAACTGTATCCCTCGCACTTCAGCAACCTGAGCGACAGGCGTATATTTCCATGCGACAACCCAACGGCCTTCACCGGGTAACCAACCGTCGCCCGCGGGTTCATCCGCTGAACGCACCACAATGCCGTCCGTGGCAAAGGGCAATGCTGTTGTATGCCACGCTGAACGCTGCGCTTCGACCGCATTCACAGACGCGGCGGGCAGCGTATAACGCGCCGTCAGGGTGAACCCGGCTTTTGACAACGCATCCAGAGATACCTGCATCTCTTTAGGTCCATCCGGCCAGGCCCAGATAAACACGCCGAGCTGCCTGAGAAGTGCGCTATCGTTATGACGCATCATGGCGCCCGCCACTTTTGCCCGCATGTTCATCCCCCCCATCTGACGCTGGATGTGGTTTTCATGAATCCAGAACAGTTCACCCTGTAAGACGCTATTTGCCAGGGGGCCGGACAGGTTTTGCGGAACAGAGGGGATTGATCGAACCTGCGCCGTCCAGTCTTCACCTTTCACACCGTTGCCACGGCTAATGGCCCGGACAAGCTTCCCGCCCTGGTACACCAGCGTCACAGCCACGCCATCCACTTTGGGCTGCATCCAGAGATGTTGCCGGGCTCGCATCCACTGGCTGAGCTCAGCTTTACTGGCAACCTTATGCACGCCCGTATGCGCAACCGGGTGTGTCACACTACCTGTCAGAGGTGGCGGTCTCTCTTCGGAAGAGACATGACCAAAGCAGCGCTGCCACTGGTTCAACCGCGCGTTAAGCTGATCGTAAACCCCGTCATCAACGTCACTGACTCCCTGCTTCCAGTAAGCATCGTCCCAGCGTTTGATCTGCGCGCTCAGCGCTACAATTTCCTTTTCTGCTTTTGCCTGCGACCATACCGGGCATACCGCTAACCCGGTGCTACACCACAACAGCGCAAACCCGCTTATCCATCGCCACATTATTACCCCTCCTTTGCGTTGGAGGAGGTATAACCCGGTATTGAAAACGACGCGAATGGCAACGTTACGCTTTACGAGGCGTTATCCAGCGTTTCTTTTTGTTGCTGCAAACCGCAGACAAAACCTGAAAACGGCACGCAAAATTTAATCATCCACGGGAAAAAGTGTGACAAAGGCTACGTCACACAGCAGCGACGTGTATAATAAGCCCGTATGTAGGACTTCTTCGTTAACACATACAAAAGACTCTCATGGCTCAAGGCACGCTTTATATTGTTTCTGCCCCTAGTGGCGCGGGTAAATCCAGCCTTATTCAGGCACTGTTAAAAACCCAACCGTTGTACGATACGCAGGTTTCTGTTTCTCACACCACGCGAGCACCGCGTCCGGGTGAGGTGCACGGTGAACACTATTTCTTTGTGAATCACGACGAATTCAGAGCGATGATTGGCAGAGACGCGTTTCTTGAACACGCAGAAGTATTCGGTAACTACTACGGTACTTCGCGTGAAACCATTGAGCAGGTTCTGGCGACCGGCGTGAACGTGTTCCTGGATATCGACTGGCAGGGCGCGCAGCAAATTCGTAAGAAAATGCCTGATTCGCGCAGTATCTTTATTTTACCGCCATCGAAAGATGAACTGGATCGCCGCCTGCGGGGTCGCGGCCAGGATAGCGAAGAAGTTATCGCGAAGCGTATGGCACAGGCTGTTGCAGAAATGAGCCATTACGCGGAATATGATTACCTTATTGTGAATGATGATTTTGATGCCGCGCTGAGCGATCTCAAAACTATCCTTCGCGCAGAACGTCTGCGTATGAGCCGCCAGAAGCAGCGACATGACGCATTAATCACCAAACTGTTGGCAGACTGAACCCACTTTCAGTATCATGCCCAGTCATTTCTTCACCTGTGGAGCATTTTAAGTATGGCACGCGTAACTGTTCAGGACGCTGTAGAGAAAATTGGTAACCGTTTTGACCTGGTACTGGTCGCCGCGCGTCGCGCTCGTCAGATGCAGGTAGGCGGTAAAGATCCGCTGGTACCGGAAGAAAACGATAAAACCACCGTTATTGCACTTCGCGAAATCGAAGAAGGTCTGATCAACAACCAGATCCTCGACGTGCGTGAGCGCCAGGAGCAGCAAGAGCAGGAAGCCGCAGAACTGCAGGCCGTAACCGCCATTGCTGAAGGTCGTCGTTAATTAAACCTGCGGGTCGCCCTTGTATCTGTTTGAAAGCCTGAATCAACTGATTCAAACCTACCTGCCTGAAGACCAGATTAAGCGTCTTCAGCAGGCGTATCTCGTTGCACGTGACGCTCACGAGGGCCAGACACGTTCAAGCGGTGAACCCTATATCACGCACCCGGTAGCGGTGGCCTGTATTCTGGCCGAGATGAAACTCGACTACGAAACGCTCATGGCCGCCCTGCTGCATGACGTGATTGAAGATACCCCTGCCACCTACCAGGACATGGAACAGCTGTTTGGCAAAAGCGTTGCCGAGCTGGTGGAAGGGGTCTCTAAGCTTGATAAGCTGAAATTCCGCGATAAGAAAGAGGCGCAGGCCGAAAACTTTCGCAAGATGATCATGGCGATGGTGCAGGATATCCGCGTCATTCTCATCAAACTTGCTGACCGCACCCACAATATGCGCACGCTGGGCTCACTTCGCCCGGATAAACGTCGCCGCATCGCCCGTGAAACCCTCGAAATCTACAGTCCGCTGGCGCACCGTTTAGGTATTCATCACATTAAAACCGAGCTGGAAGAGCTGGGTTTTGAAGCGTTATACCCGAACCGCTATCGCGTGATTAAAGAGGTGGTGAAAGCCGCACGAGGCAACCGTAAAGAGATGATTCAAAAGATCCTCTCTGAAATCGAAGGGCGCTTGCAGGAAGCCGGTATTCCATGCCGCGTCAGCGGTCGCGAAAAGCATTTGTACTCTATTTACTGCAAAATGGTGCTCAAAGAGCAGCGTTTTCACTCGATCATGGATATCTACGCGTTCCGCGTCATCGTCCACGACTCGGACACCTGCTACCGCGTGCTGGGGCAGATGCATAGCCTGTACAAGCCACGTCCGGGGCGCGTCAAAGATTACATCGCCATTCCAAAAGCGAACGGATACCAGTCTTTGCACACCTCGATGATTGGCCCGCACGGCGTTCCGGTTGAGGTGCAAATTCGTACCGAAGACATGGATCAGATGGCGGAAATGGGTGTCGCGGCGCACTGGGCTTATAAAGAGCACGGCGGCGAAAGCAGCACCACCGCGCAAATCCGCGCCCAGCGCTGGATGCAGAGCCTGCTGGAGCTGCAACAGAGTGCAGGTAGCTCGTTTGAATTTATCGAGAGCGTTAAATCCGATCTCTTCCCGGATGAGATTTACGTTTTCACGCCGGAAGGGCGCATTGTCGAACTGCCTGCGGGCGCGACGCCGGTCGACTTCGCTTACGCCGTGCATACCGATATCGGCCATGCCTGCGTGGGTGCCCGCGTCGACAGGCAGCCTTATCCGCTGTCGCAGCCGCTCTTCAGTGGGCAGACTGTCGAAATTATTACCGCGCCGGGCGCACGTCCTAACGCCGCCTGGCTGAACTTTGTCGTGAGCTCAAAAGCGCGCGCAAAAATCCGCCAGCTGCTGAAAAATCTCAAGCGCGACGACTCCGTTAGCCTGGGGCGTCGTCTGCTCAATCACGCGCTGGGTGGCAGCCGCAAACTGGCAGAGATCCCACCAGAAAACATTCAGCATGAGCTGGAGCGTATGAAGCTCGCCTCGCTGGATGACCTGCTGGCAGAGATTGGCCTCGGAAACGCCATGAGCGTGGTCGTGGCGAAGAACCTGCAACAGGGCGAAACGACAGCCGTTCCTGCTAACGCGCAAAATCATGGTCACCTGCCAATCAAAGGCGCTGACGGGGTGCTCATCACCTTCGCCAAATGCTGCCGCCCTATCCCGGGCGACCCGATTATTGCGCACGTCAGCCCGGGTAAAGGGCTGGTGATCCACCACGAATCCTGCCGTAACATCCGTGGCTATCAGAAAGAGCCTGAGAAGTTCATGGCGGTCGAATGGGATAAAGAGACAGCGCAGGAATTTATCACTGAAATCAAGGTGGATATGTTTAACCACCAGGGTGCACTGGCGAACCTGACGGCAGCGATCAACACGGCCTCGTCAAACATTCAGAGCCTGAATACTGAAGAAAAAGATGGCCGCGTTTACAGCGCCTTTATTCGCCTGACCGCCCGTGACCGCGTACATCTGGCCAATATTATGCGCAAGATCCGCGTGATGCCGGATGTCATTAAAGTCACCCGTAACCGAAACTAGCATTATGAATTCAACACGTTACGAGCGAATCTGCGAAATGCTCGCCAGGCGTCAGCCTGATCTGACGGTCTGCATGGAGCAGGTCCATAAACCTCATAACGTCTCTGCTATCGTTCGCACCGCAGATGCCGTCGGCGTGCATGAAGTCCACGCCGTCTGGCCAGGCGCACGTATGCGTACCATGGCCTCCACCGCCGCAGGCAGCAACAGCTGGGTATCCGTGAAAACTCACCAGACTATTGGTGAAGCGGTCTCGCACCTGAAAGGGCGTGGCATGCAGGTTCTGGCAACCAACCTCTCTGCTAAAGCCGTGGATTTCCGTGAGATCGATTACACCCGTCCGACCTGCATTTTAATGGGCCAGGAGAAAACGGGGATCACGCAGGAAGCACTGGATTTGGCTGACCGGGACATCATCATTCCGATGATCGGCATGGTCCAGTCACTCAACGTGTCGGTCGCCTCAGCGCTGATCCTGTATGAAGCGCAGCGCCAGCGTCAGAATGCCGGAATGTACGAGCGCAGCAACAGCATGCTGCCGGAAGAGGAGCAGCAGCGCCTGCTGTTTGAAGGTGGCTATCCGGTGCTGGCTCGCGTTGCGAAGCAGAAGAAATTGCCTTACCCCCACGTCAACGCGCAGGGCGAAATTGAAGCCGATGCCGAGTGGTGGTCCACCATGCAGTATGCAGGGTAAATCATGAAAGGCCGCCTGCTGGACGCCATACCGCTCAACAGCCTGACGGGCGTGGGCGCGGCACAAAGCAGTAAACTGGCGAAGATTGGCCTGCACACCGTGCAGGATCTCCTGCTCCACCTCCCCCTGCGTTACGAAGACCGTACTCAACTTTATAAAATTGGCGATCTGCTGCCCGCTATTTACGCCACCGTTGAAGGGGAAGTGCTGAACTGCAACATCACCTTTGGCGGACGCAAGATGATGACCTGCCAGATCAGCGACGGCACCGGCATTCTCACCATGCGCTTTTTCAACTTCAATGCGGCGATGAAAAACAGCCTTGCCACCGGACGACGCGTACTTGCGTACGGTGAAGCCAAACGGGGCAAATACGGCGCGGAGATGATCCACCCGGAATACCGCGTGCAGGGCGATCTCAGCTCACCTGAGCTACAGGAGACGCTCACCCCGGTCTATCCAACCACCGAAGGCATTAAGCAGGCCACGCTGCGCAAGCTCACCGACCAGGCGCTGGAGCTGCTCGATACCTGCGCCATTAACGAGCTGCTGCCGCCGGAGCTGGCGCAGGGCATGATGAGCCTGCCGGAGGCGTTGCGCACCCTGCACCGTCCACCGCCAACGCTTCAGCTCGTTGATTTAGAAAGCGGTAAACATCCCGCCCAACGGCGTCTTATCCTTGAGGAATTACTGGCTCACAACCTGAGCATGCTGGCCCTGCGCGCAGGTGCGCAGCGTTTCCACGCGCAGCCATTAAGCCCGCATGATGAGCTCAAAGATAAGCTGCTGGCCACACTGCCGTTTAAACCCACCGGCGCCCAGGCGCGGGTCACCGCCGAGATCGAACGCGATATGGCGCTGAATGTGCCGATGATGCGCCTGGTGCAGGGCGACGTGGGTTCCGGGAAAACGCTGGTTGCCGCATTGGCCGCTTTACGCGCTATCGCCCACGGCAAGCAGGTGGCGCTGATGGCGCCGACAGAACTGCTGGCCGAGCAGCACGCCAACAATTTCCGTAACTGGTTCGCCCCACTGGGGATCGAAGTGGGCTGGCTGGCCGGGAAGCAGAAGGGCAAAGCACGTCTTGCGCAGCAGGAAGCCATTGCCAGCGGGCAGGTGCAGATGATTGTCGGCACGCACGCCATTTTCCAGGAACAGGTGCAGTTTAACGGCCTGGCGCTGGTCATTATCGACGAACAGCACCGCTTTGGTGTTCATCAGCGTCTGGCGCTGTGGGAGAAAGGTCTGCAACAGGGCTTCCACCCGCATCAGCTGATCATGACCGCCACGCCGATTCCGCGCACCCTGGCGATGACGGCCTATGCCGATCTGGATACCTCCACCATCGACGAGTTGCCGCCGGGCCGAACGCCGGTGACCACGGTTGCCATACCGGACACGCGGCGCAGCGACATCATTGACCGCGTGCGCAACGCCTGTACGCAGGAAGGGCGTCAGGCGTACTGGGTCTGCACCCTGATTGAAGAGTCTGAGCTGCTGGAAGCGCAGGCTGCCGAAGCCACATGGGGAGAGTTAAAGCTCGCCCTGCCAGAGCTGAACGTCGGTCTGGTTCACGGGCGCATGAAGCCTGCCGAGAAGCAGGCGGTGATGCAGTCGTTCAAACAGGGCGAGCTGCACTTACTCGTTGCGACCACGGTTATCGAAGTGGGCGTGGATGTGCCGAACTCCAGCCTGATGATTATTGAGAACCCGGAGCGTCTGGGCCTGGCGCAGCTCCACCAGCTACGAGGCCGCGTGGGCCGTGGCGCGATCGCCTCTCACTGCGTGCTGCTCTACAAAGCCCCGCTGTCGAAAACCGCGCAGATGCGTTTGCAGGTATTACGCGACAGCAATGACGGCTTCGTCATTGCGCAAAAAGATCTGGAGATCCGCGGCCCGGGCGAACTGCTGGGCACGCGTCAGACGGGTAACGCCGAATTTAAAGTGGCGGATTTGCTGCGCGATCAGGCCATGATCCCCGAAGTACAACGCCTTGCGCGTCATATTCATGAACGCTACCCCGAACAGGCGGCAGCGTTAATTGAACGCTGGATGCCGGAAACCGAGCGGTATTCCAACGCCTGACGGTCAGCCAAACATCGGCAGCATCAGGTAGAGCTTAATGACCAGCGCGTTGACGATATCAATGAAGAATGCGCCCACCATCGGCACCACCAGAAACGCCATGTGCGACGGGCCGAACCGCTCGGTGATCGCCTGCATATTCGCGATGGCCGTTGGTGTCGCTCCCAGACCAAATCCACAGTGACCCGCAGCCAGTACCGCCGCATCATAGTTTTTGCCCATCATGCGCCAGGTAACAAAGATGGCATACAGCGCCATAAACACGGCCTGTACCGCCAGGATCGCCACCATCGGCAGCGCCAGCGAGGCCAGTTCCCACAGCTTGAGGCTCATCAGCGCCATCGCCAGGAACAGCGACAGGCTGACGTTCCCCAGCACGGACACCGCGCGTTCGAAGACGCGGTAGAAGCCCATCTGCGCCAGACCGTTGCTCAGGATCACCCCGATAAACAGCACGCAGACAAAGGTTGGCAGTTCGAAAGCCGTTCCCGCCAGCCATTGCGCAACGATTTTGCCCACGGTGAGGCAGATGGCAATCATGGCGATGGTTTCAATCATCACCAACGAGGTGATGCTGCGACCAACGTCCGGTTTTTCGAACGCGGTCGGCACCATTTCATCGTCTGGTCTGCCTTCCGGCGTAGTGGAATGTTTCACCAGATAGCGCGCCACCGGGCCGCCAATCAGCCCGCCAAGCACCAGGCCAAAGGTCGCGCAGGCCATTGCCACTTCCGTTGCGTTTTCAAAGCCATAGCGTTCGATGAACAGCTTGCTCCACGCCGCGCCCGTTCCGTGGCCACCTGACAGGGTAATCGACCCCGCCAGCAGACCCATCAGCGGATCCAACCCCAGCAGCGACGCCATACCGATGCCGATGGCGTTTTGCATCAGCAGCAGGCCCACCACGACAATCAGAAACACGCCCAGCACCTTGCCGCCTGAACGCAGGCTTGCGAGGTTAGCGTTCAGGCCGATAGTGGCAAAGAAGGCCAGCATCAACGGATCTTTCAGGGACATATCAAAATCAATTTCCCAGCCCATGCTTTTTTTCAGCACCAGCAGGGCAAGTGCCACCAGCAATCCACCGGCGACAGGTTCAGGAATGGTGTACTTTTTCAGAAAGGAAACACTGTGTACCAGCTTGCGACCAAGCAGAAGAACCAGCGTTGCGGCAACAAGGGTCGACAACGTATCGAGATGAATCATAAAAGGCTCCTGTTATGCGCGTGTTCCATACACACGCGGCGTTATCCTGGGCCGGGTGATGCTCGTCATGAGCCGCCGGCGCGAAAAGTGTAATTTTTTTTTCCTGTTCGTTGTAGAAAACCAGCTCACACCGGCAGATTTTCTCTCTTTTTTTTGCTGGCAATCGTTTGCTTTTACCAGGTGGTCAGCTAAAATGCCCGCTTTTCCACCGTGGGATTGCCGCCGATGTCTGTTAACACTCTGGAGTCTGCTGATGCGCAACCGATTGCGCAGAAGCAAAACAGTGAACTGATTTACCGCCTTGAAGATCGTCCCCCGCTACCTCAAACCCTGTTTGCCGCCTGCCAGCATCTGCTGGCGATGTTCGTTGCGGTCATCACGCCGGCTCTGCTGATTTGTCAGGCGCTGGGGTTACCGGCGCAGGATACGCAACACATCATCAGTATGTCTCTGTTCGCTTCCGGTGTAGCCTCCATCATTCAAATTAAAGCCTGGGGTCCGGTGGGTTCGGGGTTGCTGTCGATTCAGGGCACCAGCTTTAACTTTGTGGCGCCGCTGATCATGGGCGGTACGGCACTGAAAACCGGCGGCGCAGATGTCCCGACGATGATGGCGGCGCTTTTCGGCACCCTGATGCTGGCAAGCTGCACAGAGATGATCATCTCCCGCGTTCTGCACCTTGCGCGCCGGGTGATCACCCCGCTGGTCTCCGGCGTGGTGGTGATGATTATCGGCCTGTCGCTGATTCAGGTGGGTCTGACCTCCATCGGGGGCGGCTACGCGGCAATGAGCGACCATACCTTCGGCGCGCCGAAAAACCTGCTGCTGGCAGGCGTAGTGCTGGCGATCATTATTCTGCTTAACCGCCAGCGTAACCCGTACCTGCGCGTGGCTTCGCTGGTGATCGCCATGGCGGCCGGTTACCTGCTGGCGTGGGCGCTGGGCATGCTGCCGGAAAACACCACCCCAACCAACAGCGCGTTGATTACCGTGCCAACGCCGCTCTACTACGGCCTGGGCATTGACTGGAGTCTGCTCCTGCCACTGATGCTGGTCTTTATGATCACCTCGCTGGAAACCATTGGCGATATCACTGCCACCTCCGACGTGTCCGAGCAGCCGGTCTCCGGCCCGCTGTACATGAAACGTCTGAAAGGCGGCGTGCTGGCGAACGGACTGAACTCGTTTGTCTCGGCGGTGTTCAACACATTCCCGAACTCCTGCTTCGGCCAGAACAATGGCGTGATCCAGCTGACCGGGGTTGCCAGCCGCTACGTGGGCTTCGTGGTGGCGCTGATGCTGGTGGTCCTCGGCCTGTTCCCGGCGGTGAGCGGGTTTGTGCAGCACATTCCCGAGCCGGTCCTGGGCGGCGCGACGCTGGTCATGTTCGGTACCATCGCGGCCTCCGGCGTGCGTATCGTCTCCCGCGAGCCGCTGAACCGCCGCGCAATCATGATTATTGCGCTGTCTCTCGCCGTAGGACTTGGCGTCTCCCAGCAGCCGTTGATTTTGCAGTTTGCCCCGGACTGGGTGAAAAACCTGCTCTCTTCCGGCATCGCCGCGGGCGGTATTACCGCTATCGTGCTGAATCTCATTTTCCCGCCTGAAAAGAACTGATCCCCACACGGCAGGCTGTCAATGCCTGCCGTGACATCTCTTTACACCATTCCCGCCTTGAGCATTGCGCATAAATCGTGCATAACACCCTTATGTGCGTTTCGCGGGAAGGAAGACCATGAAATTTATTGGAAAGCTGCTTATCTATCTTCTGGTAGCCCTGCTCATTGTAGTGCTCGCCTTTTATTTTCTGCTCCAGACCCGCTGGGGCGCATCGCAGGTCAGTAGCTGGATCACGGTGAATACCGATTACGAGCTCAACTTTGACCTGATGGATCACCGCTTTTCATCCCCTTCTCACATTCTTCTGGAAAACGTTACCTTCGGACGAGATGGCAAACCGGCCACGCTGGTCGCTAAAAAAGTGGATATTGGCTTAAGCAGCCGCCAGATCACCGACCCGCTGCATATGGACGCCATCACCCTGTTCGATGGCACGCTGAATTTATCTCCACAGACGGCGCCGCTGCCGTTCCAGGCCGATCGTCTGCAACTGAATAACATGGCCTTTAACAGCCCGAATACGGAGTGGGATCTCAGTGCGCAAAAGGTGACCGGTGGCGTCAGCCCGTGGCAGCCCGAGGCGGGGAACGTACTGGGGAAAAATGCGCAAATCCAGATGAGCGCCGGGTCGCTCACGCTCAACGGCATACCGGCCAACAACGTGCTGATTCAGGGACAACTCAACGGCAAAGAGGTGGTGCTCAATACCATCGGTGCCGATATGGCGCGCGGCTCGCTTACGGGGTCGGCTCAGCGTAATGCCGACGGTGGCTGGGTTATCGACACCCTGCGTCTGAATGAGATACGCCTGCAAAGCGACAAATCGCTGCTGGATTTCTTCGCCCCTCTCTCCACCCTGCCTTCGTTACAGATTGGGCGGCTGGAAGTGACCGATGCCCGTCTACAGGGGCCAGACTGGGCGGTAACCGACCTCGATCTCAGCCTGCGTAACCTCACCCTGAGTAAAGGTGACTGGCAAAGCCCGGAGGGACGGTTATCCATGAACGCCAGCGAATTTATCTACGGCTCGCTGCATCTTTTTGACCCTATCCTGAACGCGGAATTCTCCCCGCAGGGCATTGCGCTGCGTCAGTTCACTTCCCGCTGGGAAGGGGGCATGGTGCGCACCTCCGGCAACTGGCTGCGCGACGGGAACGCGCTGGTGCTGGACGACGTTGCCATTGCCGGGCTGGAATATACGCTTCCGGAAAACTGGAAAACGCTGTGGATGGATCCGCTTCCGGCATGGCTGAACAGCGTGACGCTGAAAAAATTCGGCCTGAGCCGCAACCTGGTGATCGACATCGATCCGGCGTTCCCATGGCAGATCACCTCCCTCGACGGTTATGGCGCTAATCTGCGGCTGGCGCAAGACCACAAGTGGGGCGTGTGGGGCGGTAACGCAACCCTGAACGGGGCGGCAGCAACCTTTAACCGCGTCGACGTGCGACGCCCGTCGCTGGCGCTGAATGCCAACGCCGCAACGGTAAACATTACCGACCTGAGCGCCTTTACCGAGAAAGGGATCCTGGAAGCGACCGCCACCGTGTCACAGCTGCCACAGCGACAAACCACCGTGAGCCTGAACGGGCGCGGTGTACCACTCAACGTTTTGCAGCAGTGGGGCTGGCCAGCGCTGCCGATTGCGGGCGACGGCAATATTCAGCTCACCGCCAGCGGCAGCGTGCAGGCCAATGCGCCGCTGAAGCCGACGGTGAACGGGAAGCTGAGCGCGGTAAATATGGATAAACAGCAGGTGCAGCAGACGATGACCGGCGGGATGGTGTCGGCGGTGGCTCCGGCACAGTAAAAAGCCGGGTGGCGGCTTCGCCTTACCCGGCCTACGAGGTTTTGGTTCCCTCTCCCCGTGGGTGAGGGCATCAGACCGCATAATTACCGTAGGCCCGGTAAGCGAAGCGCCACCGGGCATTTTTCCAGCTCAGAGGTGGATCACCACCTCATCCCCCTCGGCTTTCACCACCACACCCCACTCGCTGCCCGCATGTGAACCGCCTTTCACGCCGCCAACCTTTTGCACGTTGCGCAAGCACACCGACCAGTTTTGCGCATCTCCCGCGCCGGTAAAGGTCACGACGTCGCCCTGACGTGACGCCTTCAGCGTAAACACCACAGAACCGTCCGCCGCAGGCACTTCGCTTACCGCCGTTGCGCCATCGCTCAGGTTGAAGAGCTGGAAGGCTGTCCCCTCGTGCCACGCATAGTCCGGCTTCTGGTTATTATTGCCGAGCGCCAGCAGCGTGTTGTCGCGCACATAGACCGGCAGGCTCTGGAAATCGTGCTGCTGCTTATGCCAGCGGCTACCCTCGATTTCATCGTTGTGCCACAGGTGCGTCCAGCGCCCTTCCGGCAGCCAGAACTGCACATCGCCCGCCTCGGAGAACACCGGCGCCACCATCATCGAATCCCCCAGCATGTACTGGCGGTCGAGGTAATCGCACGCCGGATCGTCCGGGAACTCCAGCATCATTGCCCGCAGCATCGGCGTGCCGAACTCGCGGGCCAGCGCCGCCTGACGATACAGGTACGGCATCAGCTGGCATTTCAGCTGGGTGAAGTGGCGCACCACGTCGCAGGACTCGTCATCGTACGCCCACGGCACACGGTAGGATTTGCTGCCGTGCAGGCGGCTGTGGCTGGAGAACAGCCCGAAAGCGCACCAGCGCTTATAGACGTGCGCCGGAGCGGTGTTTTCAAACCCGCCGATATCGTGGCTCCAGAATCCGAAGCCGGACAGGCCAATCGACAGCCCGCCGCGCAGGCTTTCCGCCATCGATTCATAGTTGGCGTAGCAGTCGCCGCCCCAATGCACCGGGAACTGTTGCGCCCCCACGGAGGCAGAACGGGCAAACAGCACCGCCTCTTCTTCTCCCACCGTCTCTTTCAGCACGTTCCATACCAGTTCGTTGTAGATGTAGGCGTAATGGTTGTGCATCTTCTGCGGATCGGAACCGTCAAACCACTGGACGTCCGTCGGGATACGCTCGCCGAAGTCGGTCTTGAAGCAGTCGACGCCGATCTCCACCAGGCCTTTCAGCTTGTCGGCGTACCACCGGCACGCGTCCGGGTTGGTGAAGTCGTAGATCGCCAGCCCCGGCTGCCATTTGTCCCACTGCCACAGGGAGCCGTCCGGGCGCTTGAGCAGGTAGCCCTTCTCTTTCAGCTCACGGAAGATCGGCGATTTCTGGCCGATGTACGGGTTGATCCACACGCAGACCTTCAGCCCTTTCTCTTTCAGGCGGCGGATCATCCCTTCCGGGTCGGGGAAGGTCACCGGGTCCCACTCAAAATCGCACCACTGGAAGGCTTTCATCCAGAAGCAGTCGAAGTGGAACACGTGCAGCGGCAGGTCGCGCTCGGCCATGCCGTCGATAAAGCTGTTGACCGTCGCTTCGTCGTAGTTAGTGGTGAAGGAGGTGGTCAGCCACAGGCCGAACGACCACGCCGGCGGCAGCGCCGGACGCCCGGTGAACTGCGTATAGCGGTTTAATACCTCTTTTGGCGTCGGGCCGTCGATCACGAAGTACTCCAGATACTCCCCTTCCACGCTGAACTGCACTTTGGACACTTTCTCGGAGCCGACTTCAAACGAGACATTTTCCGGGTGATTCACCAGCACGCCATAACCACGGTTGGTCAGGTAGAACGGGATGTTTTTGTAGGACTGCTCGGTGCTGGTGCCGCCGTCGCGGTTCCAGGTTTCGACCGTCTGGCCGTTGCGCACCAGCGCGGTAAAGCGCTCGCCCAGACCGTAGACCGTTTCCCCCACGCCCAGATCCAGACGTTCGAACACGTAATTGCGATCGGTGTTGCTGTCCTGCACATAGCCGTTGTTTTTCAGCTGGCTGCCGGTAATGCGTTGGCCGTTGCGCAGGAAATCCAGCGCCCAGAACTCGCCTTTGGTAACGCGCACGCTGACGCTGCCGCTTTTCAGCTCGGCAAATTCGGCGTTGTTTTCAATTCCGACCTTCACGTCTTTCAGGACGTTCAGCGGATAGTGCGGGCCGTTGTTCAGCGCGCCCTGGAAGTGCTCAATGCGCACCCCGACAATCCCCTCCTGCGGAGCAAACAGGCGCACCGTGAACATCAACGTGTCGAGCTGCCAGGTGCGTTCGCGCACGTCACGCGGCGCGACGTACACCACCAGGTCATTGCCCTGCTGCTCCACGTCGAACACCTGGACCGGATACGTCACGTTCAGGCCCGGTTGAATAAGCCAGTTTCCATCACTGATTTTCATACTTACGTCCTCTTAGTTCTGCAATTCTTTGCTGACCGGCAGGGTGTCAAACTCCTCCTGATTGCGGCGCGCGCCCTGCGCCAGCTCGCGCAGGATTTTGGTCAGGAAGGGGGTTTTCAGCGTGTAGTAGCGCCTGGCGATGATGGCGCTCAGCACGTAGCAGATCGCCGGAGCCAGCGTAAACAGGCCGATAATGATACTGATGGTCGCGCTGTTCTGGGTTTTGGCCGCCGCGTCGTAGCCGCCGCCTGCCAGCATCCAGCCGATCATCGCCCCGCCCAGCGCCAGGCCGAGCTTCAGCACGAACAGCGTGCCCGCAAAGCTGATGCCGGTCAGGCGTTTGCCGTTGGTCCATTCGCCGTAGTCGACGGTATCGGACATCATTACCCACTGAATCGGCGTCACCAGCTGATGCAGCACGCCGATAACGAAGATGAAGCCGAACATCAGCACGGTGGCATGCATCGGCACGAAGAACATCGCCACGCTGACCACCGCCAGCGCAGCGTTGGTCCACCAGAAGATGCTGACCTTACACTTCCAGTCGGTGAGCGGTTTCGCCAGCGCCGAGCCAATCAGGTTGCCGACGCAGTAGGTGGTGAGGAACGCGACGAACACCTCCGGCGAGCCCATGATCCAGGTGCAGTAGTACATCATCGCCCCGCCGCGCACGCAGACGGCGAGAATGTTGAGGATGGTCAGCACGCCGACGATGCGCCACTGGTCGTTTTGCCAGATATCACGCAGATCTTCACGCATGGAGGTAGTACTCGGCGGCACCTGGATGCGCTCTTTGGTGGTGAAGAAGCAGAACGCCAGCATCAGGAACGCGACCACCGACAGCACGGCGATCCCGCCCTGGAAGCCGAAGGCTTTGTCATCCCCGCCAATCAGGTTCACCAGCGGCATCATCAGCACCGTGGAGAGCATGCCGCCCGCCGTCGCCAGCACAAAGCGCCAGGACTGAAGGGAGATACGCTGCGTCGGGTCGTTGGTGATCACGCCGCCCAGCGCGCAGTACGGGATATTGACCACGGTATAGAGCAGGGTCAGCAGCGTATAGGTGATTGCGGCATAAACCATTTTGCCGTTGAGGCTGAGGTCCGGCGTGGTGTAGGCCAGCACGCAGACGATGCCGAACGGGATAGCGCCGAACAAAATCCACGGGCGGAACTTGCCCCAGCGGCTGCGGGTGCGGTCGGCAATCAGCCCCATGCACGGGTCGGAGATCGCATCCAGCGCGCGGGCCAGCAGGAACATGGTGCCGACAAACCCGGCGGGAATACCAAAAATATCGGTGTAGAAAAACATCATGTAAAGCATGACGTTATCAAAAATGATATGGCTGGCGGCGTCTCCCATGCCGTAGCCAATCTTCTCTTTTACTGACAATACTTCGCTCATATTTTTATCCTTCACGCTGTAGGGGGCGCTGAGACCGGTTGCATTGGTTTTAAACCATTGTTTCAGGAGCGGGTATTGCGTTTTCTGGTTAAGAGATTACGTTTCTTGTTTTTTGTGATCGGGATAAAAGTTGATGAGCACGAAATGCTAACCTGAGGATTTTCTTAAGAATTAGCTGAAACAGGGGGATTCAGGTCAAAAGAGAGGTGAAAAAAGTGGTGTGGGGTATGTGGTAAATGCCTGAAAGTAGCTATAATGCGCCCCGCCTCCATGTAGCAATGCAGGCGCGGAAGATCGTCATCTCCGGTGAGGTGGCTGGACTTCAAATCCAGTTGGGGGCGCCAGCGTTCCCGGGCAGGTTCGACTCCTGTGATCTTCCGCCAAAAATACAGCTAAATCTACTTTCAGAGTTAATAACATGTATAAATATCTTCCCTCAGAAAGAATCGATATACTTGAAAATAACTTAATATGTTTTAATAACCCTTTAAATTTTAACGACCCATTTGAATTCAATACTTCTTTTAACTTTAGTAGCTTTGAATCCAATTTATACGATTCGTTAAGCACTGTAGACCTTCTCAAAGAATTTCCAGCTGAACTATTAAATCAGATTGAAAAACTGCCTAAAGAAATTGTCAGCAATATACTTAAAGATGCAAAAAAAACAATGCTCTCGATGTATAAAAAAGAAAAAGAAAATATAATAAGAGCAGCAGATACTACAATGCAAAGTTTTAACTCAAAGTTGATAGGAATAACGAGAATTCTATCATTAACAGAAACCCCTACGAATATTTTGATGTGGGGACACTACGCACAGGCCCACAGTGGGTTTATCATTGAGTTTGATATCAATCATCCATTTTTCTCACAACGTCGCGGCCAAAAAGGTGAATTTGGTTATTTACGAAAAGTTATATATCAGAAAGAATATCCATTCTTGGATCCATTCTCAGACGATCAAATAAATCATTTCCTAATAAAAAGCAAAGACTGGGAATATGAACATGAATGGCGAATGTTGTTACCACAGGCCAATTCTAGTAAAACAATTAATGTATGTGAAAAAGAATTTGATCTCTATGAACTACCATCCGATGCTATCAAAACGATAATTTTTGGTTGCAATACCTCAGAACATTTTAAAACTAAAATGTTCAGGTTAATAAGTTCACGAACCGACTATGAACATATCAGTTTTATACAGGCTAAAAAATCAAATTCAAGATTTGAGATTGTATTAGACCCGTTATAACTACTTTTTTAATCTATTTAATTCATTTCGACCTAAATTTTTTAACCAATTCCCCAAACTCATCCCTTCAGCCTTCGCCGCAGCCTCAAACTGCGCCTTCAATTCCGGCTGACCTGCTCCCCGTTGATTAGTACACCCCGATGTTAGTAATGTCTTCATAAGCCACATGAGGACATCCCCATGAAGAAGCGTTTTTCCGATGAACAGATCATCAGTATTCTCCGCGAAGCCGAAGCTGGGGTACCCGCCCGTGAACTCTGCCGCAAGCATGCCATTTCCGATGCCACGTTTTACATCTGGCGTAAGAAGTATGGCGGTATGGAGGTGCCTGAAGTTAAGCGCCTGAAGTCGCTTGAGGAAGAGAACGCCAGACTCAAGAAGCTGCTTGCCGAAGCCATGCTGGATAAAGAGGCGCTTCAGGTGGCTCTTGGGCGAAAGTACTGACGACAGACCAGAAGCGGGAAGCCGTGATGTTGATGTGTGATGCGACCGGTCTGTCGCAACGTCGTGCCTGCAGGCTTACAGGTTTATCCCTGTCGACCTGCCGCTATGAGGCTCACCGTCCGGCTGCTGATGCGCATTTATCAGGGCGCATCACTGAGCTGGCACTGGAGCGCAGGCGTTTTGGCTACCGTCGTATTTGGCAGTTGCTGCGCCGTGAAGGGCTTCATGTTAATCATAAGCGCGTGTACCGGCTTTATCACCTCAGTGGCCTGGGCGTAAAACGCAGAAGACGTCGTAAAGGGCTGGCAACAGAACGTCTGCCGCTGCTCCGTCCGGCGGCGCCCAATCTGACCTGGTCGATGGATTTCGTCATGGACGCACTTTCCACCGGTCGCAGGATCAAGTGTCTTACCTGCGTCGATGATTTCACAAAGGAATGCCTGACGGTCACTGTTGCCTTTGGGATTTCAGGCGTTCAGGTCACGCGTATTCTGGACAGCATTGCACTGTTTCGAGGCTATCCGGCGACGATAAGAACTGACCAGGGGCCGGAGTTCACTTGCCGTGCACTGGATCAATGGGCCTTTGAGCATGGTGTTGAGTTGCGCTTAATCCAGCCGGGCAAGCCAACGCAGAACGGATTTATTGAGAGCTTTAACGGACGATTTCGCGATGAATGTTTGAATGAGCACTGGTTCAGCGATATCGTTCATGCCAGGAAAATTATTAATGACTGGCGGCAGGATTATAACGAATGCCGCCCGCACTCCACGCTGAATTATCAGACACCGTCTGAATTTGCAGCGGGCTGGAGAAAGGGTCATTCTGAGAATGAAGATTCCGACGTTACTAACTGAGTGTTGTATCTAATCGTGGGGGCAGGTCACGGCGTAATACGAATCTGAAAAGTTGGTGCTTTTCCGGATTTTGACTGATTAGGGTCGCGTTTAGCTGTTGACATGTACGTACCTACAAGAGCAAGATATCTTCATTGAGGTACGTACCTTATCATACGAAAACCTCAAATTGAAACGCCCTCGCCAGGTACTCGCAATACCGGACGAGAGCTAACCTCACCAACTATCAAGGAGTTGATTATGGCTGATTCGCATTCTACCCCAGACACCGACCAATCCGGAACCGAGCGTTCGTTAATTGTGGGATACCGCCCAAATGTTTACGACAAATCCACGCCGAAAATCATCCTTTCCGGTAAGTGGTTGCGCGCAGCGGGGTTTGATACCGGACAGCAGGTCACGGTAAAGGTCATGAAAGGATGCATCGTTCTGGTGGCGTATAACGAGCAGGAGCAGCGGTTGCAGGATGATTACAAACGGACGAAGGCGAAGCTTATTGAGATAGAGAACGCGCTTGCAGCGATCCAAATTCTGCATGCTGGAAAGCGCCTCGCAAAATCAAATACAAACCACCTGGCTTAGCGGCTGTTTCTGGCATACTACGAGCTTACAGACATTATCCTTATGAAGCATTTCTGATAAGGGTGAACGGGTCGAAAATGCAGTTGTTCGGTTTTATCGAACAACTGCCAGCGAGGCAGCCAAGTGAAAACCTTAAATGAAGTGATTGCGTCACGCTCACCGGAAAGCCAACAGCGCATTCAGGAGATGGCAGAGGAAATGTTCCTCGAAACCGGTCTGCAACTTCTGCGTGAAGAGCTCCAGCTTTCGCAAAAACATGTCGCCGATCTTATGGGCGTAAGTCAACCTGCGGTAACACAGCTGGAGCAGCGTGGAAACGATCTGAAGATTGCTACGCTTAAGCGTTACATCGAAGCGATGGGCGGAAAACTTAGCATTAACGTGGAACTACCCACTGGCAAGCAGGTTGCGTTTCATCTCTAGCGCGATTGTATCTGTAGTTGATGGCGCAACTATATAAGCCGCATTTTACATCCACCTCAGAAAATTAATTCTGCGACGTGCGCCACACCCCAGGCGTACAACCATACTCCGTCTGAAAATGACGAATAAAGTGCGCGCAGTCGCTGAATCCCATCCGCTGCGCAATATCCGTCACGCTTTGCTGCGAGTTCTTCAGCAGCCAGCAAGCATAGCGCAGTCTGGCGCTGCGGATAAATTCGCGGGCCGTTTTGCCGAATTCTGCGTGGAACAGACGGTTGAGCTGGCGTTCACTCAATGCCACTTCTCGCGCAAGCCCGGCGGTAGTGAGCGGCCGGGTCAGGAACTGTTCAATCAGCATGACGGCGCGGCGCAACCGCGAGTCAGGGATAAGCGCAAAATTAGCCGGACGCGGCGTGGCGTGGCAATTTCATGCGGAACGAGCGACAAACGCTGACAGGTGGTGCTGGCGATATCATCCCCGGCATGGGCGCGGATAAGCTCAGTTGCCAGCGTCAGGGTGGAAATACCGCCCGGGCAGGTCAGCACATCACCATCGTCGATGAAATCATACCCTTGCTCAGCATAAACCAGCGGGAAAGCCTGCCGAAATGCATCAAGGTGGAAAGGATGGATGGACGCTCGTCGTTCATTCAGCAATCCTTCCTGTGCGAGGACAAAACTGCCGGTGCCAATGCCAATGAGCGGAACCCCGGCATGGTGGGCATGTGCCAGATACGCTTTATCCCCCTGATACCCTAAGTCCAGATACTGCAATTCACCGCCGATAACAGCAAGGTAGTTAAAACTGTCTGGCGGCCCATGGGGAGAATCCGGCCTCATGATAATCCCCGCATTGCTGATGATCGGGATATCAGGGAATTCACTTATCAGGCTGATTTTAAATGCCAATTTATCCTGCGCTTTCGCTGCATAACGCAGCGCCTCCAGCAACCCGGAGACGGCCAGAAGTGAATAACGGGGCCATAATATCAACCCAATATGCAGACACTTTTCCGGTACTGATTTCCCCCCATCGGAGGAGTCAAATACAGTTTTCATTTACTTGCCAAATTTAAAATTAATTACATTATCGCAACATGATCTGTCGCACTTTATATTTCTAAGATAATCCTGATATTTTAAATCAAGCATAAATGAGACGGGAGGAAAATATAATGCTTTTCTCGTTTACATCATTCTTTTTTTGAACCACGACACACATATGTCGGTAATGTTCCTAAGGTAAAGATATAGTTACCATTATGTTGTTCATTGATACGCATATAAATACTCTTGCCCGGATAGACAAAAAATTGCGGTTCATATTTTTCCAGCCAGCTGTCTTCGACATTATCGTCCGGGAAAGTCATATTTTTTTCTGACGTCAGCAAATAGAGGCGATCTTTTCTCTCCACCCGAAAGGAAATTTTCCTGTCGATGGTTTTACCCGGATCGCTCTTTGCCCGGCCATTCATGCTCAGGGTGCCGAATTTCCCGTCGAAGGTGTAATTCAGCCAGACCGTCAGCGTCTCATCCGGATGGTGCTGTACCAGATTAGCCTGGCATGAAAAAGGCTGAACGTAAGATCGGTGCCACAGGTAATAGCCCGTCAGCACGCCTGCCGTGACGAGGCCCGTCACGATGACATACAGCATCTGCCGAAAACGAGTCATGCTAGCTATCCTTCAGGAAATAATCAGATATACAGCGGTTCGGTTCTTTCATTGGCCGGTCGCAGCGAATAACCGACGCACGAGGAAGCAGGGCGTACCAGCTGATGTAAACCCAGGGATATTGCGCGCATTCAGCCTTGAATTGTTCTACATAGGTCAGCGCGGAAGCGCGTTCAGCGTGAGTCTGAATGTCGTTCGCAAGATAAACGCGACAGGCCCCAACGGATGCCGCAAAACGATAATCCTCAACAAAACGGTTTTCCCTGGCGTTCATATATCCCGTCACGCCTCCCACGGCCAGGATGACCAATAGCCCCATGACGACAGCCAGCCAGCGCGTGGGCTTCCTGGCAACGGGCGCTGCTGGCGCGGAGGATGCAGAGACCTCCTCGATCGCTGGCGCCTCCACACATTGTCCCTCTGCGGGTTGAGGCGCGACAGGCGAAGACTCTCTGACGGTTATTTGCGTGTCGCTTGCCAGCGTCAGCCCAATACGGGGAATGGTAACGATAGGGTCAGTTTCAAAACCAATCTTTTTAAGCCCTTTGCGCAGAATGGAGATGTTCTGGTAATAGGTATTGGAGGAGACAAGCATGCCGCGGCTTTGCCAGACAATATCAAGGAACTCTTGCTGAGTGACAATCGACCCCGCTCTGTCGATTAATAACAACAGGCATCGGCCTGCTGGCGAATTTAACACAACCACACGGTCAGGATTGTTGATATCACGTAACGTGCTGGCCGCAGGATGAAATTCGACGATATTATTTATAATGTAATGCTTATGCATAGGGGCAGTATGAATTCTCCGGTTAACAGATGTTGAACCTGAGTCACCGCATGTATGTGATGACATTCGCGTCGGGATTAATGTGACTGATTAACGGCATGCTGTATATCTTCGCCATTGGCGAAAAATCTTAATTTATATTTCATCCCTTAAGCTTCACTGAACCTGCATAAGAACTCAACCCTTGTGGAATGGGGCTTGCAGAGCCGCTTCATCCGCGACCATCCTCATTATGATGTTTTGTGAAGGGAATTTCCGCTCCACAGAAGTATCTGACTATCGACAGCATCTCATTTATCAGAGCCTCTCCTTTTGGCGCACTCCTCGCCTCTTGACATTGACAAATATCTACATAAAAAAACATTGTACGCCACGGACATGCGTGTCTGAAATATTCAGTACTCTTAAGCCTTAAGTTTTCTCAACCTGACCAATATCAATAAGTTATATGGTTTTTGTATGCTTTTCAGCCACCTCTCTATCAGTTTTTAACGATGATAACATTCGTAAATTGTTATTCCCCGTCAGCAACTTCACACCCGCACTGACACCAGACGACAAACTCCTTACAAAACATTTATCAAAGCTAAATTTTCATTAAAAATAGCGGCTATCATAATTTACAGAAAGCGAAGCGGAATAAGACCAATCAGAGGGAAGCGTCGTAACCGGTCTCGATCTTAGTAATTAATACAATTTTAGATTAATTCAGATTACCTCTTTATTGGCCGACGTATAGTAGGCCTACACTATGCAATACGTCATTGCTTCGAGAATACTGGCGATACTCTTATAAATAATTCGCCTGATTACTATTATAAATCGAGGAATAACATGACGAACAATAACCAAATAACACAGCATATTACTGTTGCATTGATGGGCGGCGATCATTATGCAAGAAACGGCATTAAAACGTTATTACGCAGCATCCGCGACGACCTTCACATCATTATCATCGAAGGAGGTTATCAGGAACTGGATAAGGCGCTGTCGTCGATTCGTATCGATATCTTATTTATATCCGGCGCAGAGAAATACCATACAGGGTATGGCTCACTGAAATATTTAAAAAAAATCAAAGCCACGCATCCTGAGGTGATTATCTGCCTGTACTCAACCTCTGCCCATTCCCTGTTATGGGCCAGGGAAGATATTGATGCCTATATCTCGCTACAGAACACGGTTTATCAGTGGCGGATAAAGCTAGCAAAAATGGTCGATAGCCATTATCGGCCCCAAAAGCAGCCAGCGGCGTTATCGCTGACGCCTGGAGAAAGGAGGGTATTAAAGGAACTCAGGAACGGACTGGATATACGTTACATCGCAGAACTGGAGAAACTTTCTTATCGCCGCGTGAGCGCTTTAAAAAGCTCAGCGATAAGAAAACTCGGGCTCAGGAATAAGACAGATTTGCTGGTCTTTTTAACCAGTTAGACCTGCCGCTTTCAGAGCAAATCTCGTAATAAAAAAACCAAGGAACCATGAAATGAAAGCACGCCTTACTTGTCATTCTCTGCTGGCATTAAGCATTGCCGCCCTGCTGCCAGCGGGCTCAGCACTGGCCGCCACCACCAGCGGCGGCACGGTTAACTTTAGCGGTAAAGTGGTGACCTCCGCCTGTGCCATCAGCGCCGGTAGCGCGAATATCGACGTCGACATGGGTGAAGTGCGTACCGCCACGCTGGCTGCCGCAGGCAGTGAAGCCAGTACCGCAAAAGCCTTCTCCATCACGCTGGAAGATTGCGAAATCGCCGATACCTCCGCGTCCACGGAAGATAACCCCATTGCCGCAACGACTGTGGCTATCACCTTCACCGGTACGCCGGACAGTACCGATGTGAATAGCCTGTCCGCGGGAGTAAACGGCGGCGCGGGCTCGGCGCAGCATGTCGCTATCCGTCTTTATGATGAACAGGGCAACGTCGTCAGGCTGGGTGAGCCGGCAGCAGCGATCCCCCTGCGTGCGGGGGCGAACACCCTGAACTTCAGCGCGAAATATTACTCCCCACTGGGCAACGCCACGGCGGGTGATGCCAGCGCGGTCGCAACCTACACCGTGACCTATTCGTAATCTTCAGGCCCGGTCTGCTGGCCGGGTCTGACTCAGCTTTCAGGAGACGCACAATGCGCGTAAACACATGGATTTGTCTGGCTGGCACGTTATGTTCATCCGCCGTGTATGCAGGCGGCGTGGGGTTGGGTGCAACGCGGCTGGTCTACGCAGGCGCGACGACGCAGACGATGATGCAGGTAAGAAATACCCACCCTGATGCCACGTTCCTGATCCAGTCATGGATGGAAGACGAGAAAGGGAGCCGTACCAACGACTTCGTCATCACGCCGCCGCTGTACGTCATGAAGCCCGCCAGCGAAAGCGCGGTGAAAATCATATTCAGCGGCAACGCACTGCCAGCCGATCGCGAAACGCTGTACTGGATGACGGTCAAAGCTATCCCACAGCAGGTTAAAAACGGTTCCGGCAATTCGCTGCAATTCGCCTCTGCCAACCGCATCAAGGTCTTTTATCGCCCTGAGTCGCTTCGGGAAGGCGCAGGAGAGGCATGGAAAAACCTTGCCGGCGCCTACCGCGCGGGCAAGGTCACGCTGACCAACCCAACGCCGTATTACCTCACCACCATTAACCTGAAAATTGATGGCAGGCCGGTGTCGCCCGTCATGGTGCCGCCGAAAACCAGCGTGACGCTGGCAGACACCTTCAGCCATGCGAGCAGCATGAGCTACCAGACGATTAACGATTATGGGGCCTGGACGCCCGTTACCCGCACGTCATTGTCCCAATAATAAAAACAGTAAGGCGTGACCACATGAAAATTAAAATCCTGTGCGCCACGGCGATCGCCCTGGTGATTCGGCAAGCCGTGGCTGCCGAAAGCGAGCTGCACTTTAATCCTGCGTTTCTTAACGGCGAACAGGCAAACAGCGCCGACCTCGCCTGGGTCAACGCCGGGAGCGCGTTGCCGCCGGGCGAGTACAATCTTAACGTGTATATCAACACCCAGTTCGCGTTCACAGGTAACGTCACGTTTCGCGTCGCTGAAAACACCGCCGGTGAAGCCCTGCCGTGCCTTACGCCTGCGCAATTCGCCGCACTTGGCATCGACAGCCGTCAGGCTAAAGGGGGTGAGCTGCCGCCTGCGCAGCGCTGCATTTTTTTAACCCGGTCATTCGCCGATACCCGGTTTGATTTTGACCAGAGGACGCTTACCCTCAACTTCACCGTACCGCAAAGCGCGATGCGCGCTCTGCCGCGCGGGTACGTCAGCCCGGAGAGCTGGGAGTCCGGCATCCCTGCCGCGTGGCTGAACTATGTGGTCAATGGCGCGAATAATGAATACCGGGGCGAGACGCGCACGCGGGAACAACAGCTGTTTGTGAGCCTGAACAGCGGCGCCAACCTGGGCGCATGGCGGCTGCGTGATTTCACCACGTGGACCAAAGAGAGTAACGAACTCACCCACGTCCAGACCTGGCTACAGCGGGATATCCGCGCCCTGCGTGCCCAGGTTTATGCCGGTGAAACGTTCACCTCCTCGCAGGTGTTTGACGCCGTTGGCCTGCGTGGGATTGCCCTGAAGACCGATGACAATATGTTGCCCGCCAGCCTGAGCGGTTACGCGCCTGAAGTGCGCGGCATCGCGCGCAGCAATGCCACGGTGACGGTTCGCCAGAACGGTAACGTTATCTATCAAACCTCCGTTCCGCCGGGGGCGTTTGTGCTGAAAGATCTCTATCCGACCTCTTCCGGCGGCGATCTCGCGGTCACCATTCAGGAGAGCGACGGCAGCCAGACGCAATACACCCTGCCCTTTGCCAGCGTGCCGAATCTGGTGCGTAACGGTCAGGTCAAATATGCTCTGGGGGCGGGGAAATACCGCCCTGCGGGCGATCAGATCTCGCCCTCCTTCGCGCAGGGCGAGCTGTTCCTGGGCTGGCGATACGGCCTCACGTTTTATGGCGGGGTGCAGTTTTCCGATCGCTACAACGGCCTGGCCTTCGGTATCGGGCAGAATCTCGGCCGCTTTGGCGCCTACTCCCTCGACTTCACCCATGCCCGCAGCCAGCTGGCTGATAATCAGCACTACACCGGGGATTCGGTGCGCCTGCGGTACAGCAAGCTGCTGAACGATATCGGTACGCGGGTCAATTTCTTCTCGCTGCGTTACTCAACGGCAGGGTTTTATACCCTCAGCGATACCACTTACAAAGGCATGGCGGGCGGAGCGCCAGAACAGACCGTAGAAGACGATGGCACCGTCACCACCCGCTACGACACGGTTTACAACCTGCATATGTCGCGTAAGGCAAAAAATCAGCTGCTGTTGTCGCAGCCGATGGGCGAATACGGCGCGCTGTCTCTGTCCTGGGATCAACAAACCTACTGGAATACGTCAAAAACCACGCAAAGTTTGCAGTTCGCGTGGAACGCAACGTTTCGTAATCTGTCGCTTGGCATCAGCGCCCAGCGTAGCTCTAGCCTGTACGACAACAAGAAAGACAATATCCTCGCGTTGTCCCTGTCGGTGCCGCTGGGTAACCCGGCGCTGTCGACCCGTCTCCGTTTTACCGCTACCCATGCGGATCCCGCTGGCACCACCGCCAGTACCGGTGTCAGTGGTTATCTGCCGGGACAGGAGAATCTTTTCTATAGCGTCAACCAGCGCTACAGCGCGCAGCAGCACTACGGCGGCGATGCCGCGCTGCAATACGAGGGCGCGTGGGGAGACTATAACCTGGGCTACAGCTACGCCGGTGACTCCCGCAACCTCAGCTACGGGATGAGCGGCGGCGCGGTGCTGCATGAGGATGGCCTGACGCTGAGCCAGCCGCTCGGGAACACCAATATCCTGGTGAAAGCCCCGGGCGCCAGCCATGTCGCCGTGCTCAACCACAAGGGCATCAAAACCGACAGCCGGGGCTATGCGGTGATCCCGTACGCCACGCCGTATCGCGTTAATCAGGTTGCGCTGGATGTCACCACCGTGGGCAATGACGTGGAACTTGAGAACGCCATCGCCAATAAAATCCCCACCGACGGGGCACTGGTTCGCGCCACCCTCACCACGCGTCAGGGGGCAAAAGCGATGTTTATCGTGCATCACGCTAAAGACGTGCTCCCCTTCGGCACGCTGGTCTCGTCAGAGGATGACAACGCCAGCGGTATCGTCGGCGATGGCGGCAGCGTGTATCTGACCGGCCTGTCAGCGAAGGGAACATTGCATGCCGTATGGGGACGCGACAGCGCCCAGCGCTGCACGATCCGCTATGCGTTGAACCCGAAAAATTATCAGGCCCGCACCGGGCTGTATTCCCAGGAGGTCATATGTCAGTAACCGTCCGGTTCCTCCCCCTGATCCTGCTGATGGTCATCGCCGTCCCCGCGCGCGGCTATGACGTGCTGGTTTCCGTGACCGGCAACGTGATCGGCAATACCTGTATTGTCTCGGAAGATTCGAAGGAGCAAAACGTGCCGCTGGGCACCCTCGGCGTGAAGCAATTTAGCGAGGCGGGGGCAGTCAGCAATATCAAAACGCCCTTCACGCTCACCCTTGAAGCGTGCGGCCCTACCTTTGCTGGCGTGAAAATCCGCTTCAGCGGTACGCCGGATGACGAAAACCCGCAGCTTCTGAAAGTCGCTGACGGCGGCGCGACCGGCGTGGCGGTGCAGATTCTGGATAAAGACAGCGTACTTATCCCGCTGGACACCCAAACCACTGCTTACGGCGCGGCGGGGGATGACAGCGTAAAAATGACCTTCTATGCGCGACTGGCCGCCACGGGTGCGCCGGTCAATGCCGGAGACGTTTCGGCAGTGGCGACCTGGACGACGGAGTATCAATAATGCGTTTACTGTTTTTAGGCCTGTTTTTCATGACGTCTCAGGCACTTGCCCTCTCCTGGACATCGGATATCACACTTTCACCCACGCCCATGTCCTGGTCCGGCCCGGCAGATTCCATCGTGCCTGGAAAGACGATCGGCTCTGAATGGAGCGCCACTGCGAGCGTCTCGGAAGTGTTCTGGTGCGGCCTGGTATTTACCTGCTCAAAAGGGACGCTGGAGCCGAGCAGCAGCGTAACGGCCACCGGCATCACGGTTATTCTTGATGGCGCAAATTACATGGTATTTGAAACGGGCGTGCCCGGCATCGGCTTCATTCTTGGGCTTAAAGATTATAATGGCACCACCTATGTCCCGATGCAGACGGGCATTACGCAGAGTTATCCGGCCGACGGGACTAACGGTTACGCCTCCACACTGGGCTGGTCGGCAAAAGTGACGTTTATCAAGACCGGCGTTCCGCTGAAATCCGGCGTATACCAGACCCCCACCATTAACGCGGCGATCCTGACGGCCTATAACAACGAAGTGAAAACCGCGCAGGTGATCATCAACCCGACCACCATCACGGTGACGGCAAGCGGCTGCACGGTAGGCACGAAAAGCGCCAACGTCGACCTGGGCACCATTGATGTTCACACGCTACCCAGCGTAGGCAGTACCTCGCCATCGGAGGCGTTTAACGTCAGCCTGACCTGCGATGAGAACGTGGCGGTTAACGCAGTAATGACCGATCAGACCACGCCGTCAAATACCTCGTCGGTCGTGACGCTGACCGGGGACTCCACGGCCTCCGGCATTGGCGTGCAGTTTTTCTATAACGGTACCGGGCCGCTGATGATGGGGCCAGACAGCTCGGCCGCAGGCACGACGGGACAGTTTTTCATCCAGACCACCAGCGCAGCACAAACGCTGTCGCTGCCGTTCCAGGCGCAGTACATCCGAACCGGAGAGCTGGTCCCCGGCTCGGCTAACGCCCTGGCGAGCATTACGTTTTCGTATCAGTAGGTCAGTGTTTAACCCACACCAGCTGATCGACCCGGAAGCCCAGATCGCGTGCGGTATTCAGGTAGTCCTGTTTTACCGCATCCGGAATGGTCGGGGTGCGCGATAAAATCCACAGGTAGTCGCGGTTCGGGCCGCTGACCAGCGCGTACTGGTACTTATCGTCCAGCTTGATCACGTTATAGCCGCCGTAGAACGGGCCGAAGAACGATACCTTCAGCGCAGCCGTAGTCGGTTCGCCGGTAAAGTACGCCTTTCCTTCGCTCTCATTCCAATTGTTCTTCACCGGATCATAGCCACGATTCAGTACGCTGATACCGCCATCGCTGCGCTTGCCGTACGTCGCGGTCACCTGTTCCAGACCGCGCTCGAAGCGATTTTCCAGTCGGGCGACTTCATACCATTTGCCGAGATAGCGGCTGGCATCAAAGCCGGTAATGGGCTGCACGCCTTTCGGCGGCGTGGGAGATTTACAGGCAACCAGCGTCAGCGCAATGGCGACACCGGTAACGACAGGCCATAGCCTCATGAGAACTCCTTTCATTTACGCGGTTGGACGTTAAGTGTAGCGCACCCGTGCGGCGCTTCATCCCGTCGGGGAATATTCGTAGTATATTGAGACTACTCCTTCTCTTCGGATGCAGACATGGCTTACTCCATCGGCGAATTCGCCAGACTCAGCGGCATCACCGCCACCACGCTGCGGGCGTGGCAGCGACGCTATGGATTACTCAAACCCGAGCGTACGGACGGCGGTCACCGCCTGTACAGCGATGAGGACGTTCAGCAGGCGCTGAAAATCCTCGACTGGGTTAAAAAAGGCGTACCCATCGGCCAGGTAAAATCACTGCTGGAACGTCCTGTGCCGCGCCGCGCCAATAACTGGCAAACCCTGCAACAGGCCATGCTGCAAAAGTTGCAGGAGGGGAAAATTGAATCCCTGCGTCAGATGATTTACGACGCCGGACGCGAATACCCAAGGCCAGAGCTGGTCACTAACGTGCTGCGTCCGTTGCGCAGCCAGATATCGGCCAACGTCGCCGCCGCCATGACGCTGCGTGAGATCCTCGACGGCATCCTCATCGCCTACACCTCGTTTTGCCTTGAGGGCGATAAAAAAGCGCCGGGCGATAACATCCTCATCAGCGGCTGGCATCTGAACGACCCGTGTGAGATCTGGCTTGAAGCCCTGACGCGCACCGGCCAGGGCCACCGCATCGACATACTGCCGGTTCCCCCTGCCGCGCTGGCCCCGGAAATTTTTCCGGATCGCAAATGGCTGCTGGTTACCAGCGGTAAACTTACCGCCGCGCGAAAAAAGCAGGTTGCGCAGTGGCAGCAGCAAGTTTCCCTTGAGGTAATTATCCTCTGATTATTTTCTGCTGTGGCAAACTTCACGAAAAGTTGAATATTTTTTCGCGCAGCGAGTGCTAACGTTTTCCTGTCACCGACAACTCAACAGGAAAACACGATGAAAAAGACACTCCCTCTGATGATGCTGGCTACAATGGCTTTCGCCCCTGCCGCGTTCAGCGCCCCGGCAGGCACCCTGAGCGTCCACGTTCTGGACCAGCAAACCGGTATGCCGCCAGCGGATGTGGCCGTCACGCTGGAAAAGCAGGAGCAGAACAAGTGGACCCCGATTGCCAGCGGTAAAACTGACCACGACGGGCGCATCAAATCGCTCTATCCGCAGGATCAGGATATGGCGCCAGGCGTCTATAAAGTGACCTTCAAAACCGCAGATTACTTCCACGGCAAAAAGCTGGACTCCTTCTTCCCGGAAGTGCCGGTGCTGTTCACCGTCACCCGCACCAATGAAAAACTGCACATCCCGCTTCTGCTCAGCCAGTACGGTTACTCAACCTACAAGGGCAGCTGATTGCCCTTGATTTTAAAGACGATTAAAAAATAATCCCGCCAATACTTGGACAAACTCACATTGTTGTGTAACTTTTAGATATGAGATCGGGAGGTGCACATCATGACAACAAAACCTGTGCTGGGTATTAGCGGATGTTTGACCGGTTCCGCCGTTCGCTTTGACGGCGGACATAAGCGTATGGGCTTTGTGATGGATGAGCTGGCGCAGTGGGTCGCTTTCCGCCCGGTATGCCCTGAAATGGCTATCGGCCTGCCCACGCCTCGTCCGGCGCTGCGCCTGGTGATGACCACTGGCGGCGAGACAGAAATGCGATTCAGCAAAGCGCCGCACGATGACGTCACGCAGAAGATGGCCGCATTTACGGCAGATTATCTGCCGAAAATCGGCGATCTGTCAGGGTTTATCGTCTGTGCAAAATCCCCTAGCTGCGGCATGGAGCGCGTGCGGCTGTACGACGAAAACGGCAACCGGGGCCGCAAGGAGGGTGTCGGGCTGTTCACCGCCGCCCTCCTTGAAACTTTCCCCTGGCTGCCCGTCGAAGAAGACGGTCGCCTGCACGATCCGGTACTGCGGGAAAACTTTGTTGAGCGCGTTTTTGCTCTCCACGAACTGAACGTAATGCGTAAAAATGGCCTGACGCGCCATGCCCTGCTGGACTTTCACAGCCGCTATAAGCTTCAGCTTCTGGCGCACCATCAGGCAGGCTACCGTGAAATTGGTCCGTTTGTGGCATCACTGCATGAGTGGGACGATCTGGACGCGTTTTTCGTGGCCTATCGCGACAAACTGATGAATATCCTTAAAAAACCCGCTTCGCGGAAGAATCACACTAACGTGCTGATGCACATTCAGGGCTATTTCCGTAACCAGCTGAACAGCCGCCAGCGCGGAGAACTGCGTGATGTGATCCTGCATTACCGGGACGGACTGCTGCCGATCCTCGCGCCGCTGACGCTGCTTAAGCATTATCTGGCTGAATACCCTGACCGGTACCTGATGACGCAAAACTACTTTGATCCCTATCCTGATGATTTGGGTCTGCGTCTGGCCGTTACCTGATAAGAAAGAAGCGAAGGCCCATTGACCCACAGAGGCCCAAAGCTGTACCCCGTTTAGACGACACCCTCACTGTCGTCTTTTTTTTGCGCTCAGCGTAAAATACTGTAATTCTGTACAGGTTAAGCATGCACAGCGGAGTACCCCGATGATCAAAAATCTGCATATTCAGAACTACCGCTCAATTCGCGATATGTCGCTTGAGCTGGAACAGCTCAACATCGTGTTCGGCCCCAACGGCACCGGAAAATCCAATATTTATAAAGCGATTTACCTGATGCACAGCGCGGCGCAGGGGCAATTCTCCCAGGCGCTGGCAAACGAGGGGGGGATTTTGAAAGTGTTCTGGGCGGGCAAAACCCGCAGCGATCAGCTGCGGCGCATGAACCTGGCGGTGGAAACGGAAACCTATGAATATGAGCTTCAGGTCGGGTTCGTGGAAAAGCTGCCCTATCCCTCACAGTTTCAGCTCGATCCGGTGATCAAAGAGGAATCTATCTGGTTGAGCGGCCAGCACCGTCGTCCGTCGTCACAGCTGATGAAGCGTAAGAATCAGGCGGTTTTCCTGAACAACGTGCATCACGAAAAAGTGACCCACAGCGGTACGCTGTATGAGAACGAGTCGGTGTTCGGGCAGCTCGGCGAACCGCACCTCTATCCCGAAGTGTCGCAGATGCGCGAGTCCCTGCGTAACTGGCGCTTTTATCATGAGTTTTCCGTCTCATCCGGCTCGGCGATCCGTGCGCCGCAGGTGGGTTTTCGTTCCCCGGTGCTGGCCAGCGACGGCGCGAACCTGGCCGCCGCGTTTCAGACCATTGTCGAAATTGGCGACGAGCTGCTGCTGATGCGCATTCTCGACCAGGCCTTCCCCGGCTGCGTGTTTTACAGCGACAACACCGGCGGGCGCTTCCGCATGATGATGCAGCGCGAGGGGCTAAGCAGACCGCTGGAACCGGCAGAGTTCTCCGACGGCACGCTGCGTTTTTTGTGCCTGGCGGTGGCGCTGCTAAGCCCGCGCCCTCCCGCATTCATCGCCCTCAACGAACCGGAAAACAGCCTGCATCCGCAGATGCTGCCCGCTCTGGCAAGCCTCATTGCCGAGGCCAGCCGCTACTCGCAGATCTGGCTCACCAGCCACTCGCCGGAGCTGGCACAGTTGATTGAGAAGCACCGATCGTTTTCGCTGTATCAGCTGTCGATGATGGAGGGGGAGACGCGGATGGAGCGGCTGGGGTAATAGCCAGGTGGCGCTACGCTTACCTGGCCTACAGGCGAGAACGAAACGTCTTACGCCACTCCGCCGGACTGACGCCAAAGCGCGCCTTAAACTGCTGCCGATACGTCACCGCTGATAAAAACCCCACCTGCTCAGCGACGCTTTCGATTGGCAGACTGCCGGACTCCAGCAGGATCTGGCTGCGCCGCAGTCGCTCGGCGGTAAGCCAGTCGGCAACGCTCATGCCCGTCGCCTTGATAAAATGGCGGGTCAGCGTGCGTCGGCTCATCGACACCACGTCCGCCAGCGAATCCAGGTTATGCGGCTCGGAAATGTGCTGCTGAAGGTAGTCTATGAGACAGTTAATCCGCCCGTCGCGGGTATCTTTCGGCACAGGCTGCGCAATAAACTGCGCCTGCCCCCCCTCGCGGTGCGGCGGAACGATCATCCGGCGGGCAATCTGATTGGCGACGACGCTGCCAAAGCGCTGGCGGATGATATACAAACAGCAGTCGAGCGCGGCGGCGGTACCTGCCGAGGTGATCACATTGCCGTCGTCCACGTAGAGCGCGTTGATGTCCAGTCGAACGTCCGGAAACAGCGTCTGAAACTGGTGTTCAAACTCCCAGTGGGTGGCGGCCCGTTTGCCGCTGAGTATGCCGGCATAGCCCAGCACAAACGATCCCAGACACAGCCCAACAATTTCCGCCCCGTTGTCTCTGGCCTGAACCAGGCTGTCGAGCAGCGTCTGAGGCGGGCGCTCCAGTACGTGCTGCCAGTAGGGTACAACCACAATTTCAGCCGATGCGATCGCGGAAAAATCCTGCGTCGCATGCAGGGCAAAACCGTCTTTCGAGGTCAGGAATCCCGGTTTTTCAGCGCAGATCGTGACGTTAAAGCGCTTTTCCCCGGATACCGTATCGCCAAACAGAATGCAGGGGACGGAGTAGTGGAACGGGCTAAACCCGTCCACCGCGACAATAGCAACGTTAACAAGCGGCATCTGTCTCTCCTTTCCCCTTTAACACTCAGAATATAACGGTTTCGCCGTCCTGAGGAATGCTCACCGCGTCACTTATCTCGTTGGCGTCAACATACTCGCGCAGCGCGCGGCGGGTCAGCAGGCAGTGGTTGATAGCTTCCATATGGGTCGCCACGATTTTCGCCTGCGGCAGCAGGAAATGCACGTTAAGCAGATCTTCTTCCCCCATGATAATTGGCCCAAACCCGATGACGTGGGCGTAACCAGCGTTGAGCACGACAACGTCCGGTTGATGCTTTTGTAGATCGGCCGCAACCGCGTCGCGCCAGATGGTATCCCCTGCGATATAAAGCGTCTTCTCATCGGGATGACGGAAGACCACGCCGCAGGCTTCACCCAGACGCTCTGCCAGCTCCGGCACGGCATAAGCGCGGTCAGTGCCGTGCTGGCCGCCATAAGTTTTCGCAATCCGGATATCGCCGAACGTCGTTTCGTCGGTCATGACCGTCAGGTTGTGAAAGCCCTGTCCGCGCAGCAGCGCGGCATCGCTATCATTTTGCACGTAGATCGGCTTGTGTTTGGCGATCAGCTCAACGGCATACTGATCCCAGTGATCGTCATGGGTATGGGTGACGATCACCGCATCGGTGTCCAGCAGCGTTTGAACGTCAACGGGAAGCTCGACCATCGGGTTGCGAATATCGGCCCGCGCGGTGCCGGGAAAACCCGGATAAGCACCTTTTGGCGCCAGCATTGGGTCGATTAAAAAGCGTTTTCCCGCGTAAGTGATCAGCTGGGTGGCATTGCGAATTTGCGTAATGTTCATGGGCTATCCTCCGGTTGGTATGAGAAGGAGAATAGCCCCAGGGTGCCGTTAAGAATGTGGGCTAAAGGGCGATGATCGATGAAATCGGGTCAATCGATAAACCGCTTGCGCACCCTTTCCAGCGGAGCAATCAGCAGATTGATAAGCGGCTTACGATCGATAACGATATCGGCGTTCACCGTCATCCCGCCCATCAGCATGCGCTTTTTCTTGTCCGGGTCGGTAAACCAGGAGGGAACGCGCACTTTAGCCAGGTAGTAGTTCTGCCCTTCCTGGAGCGGGATCAGCGCCGAATGGGCATCAATGTTTACCTCATAGAAATCGGACAGCGTCGCCTCCACGGAACCGTATTTGTCCACGGGCCAGGAGTCGAAGCGCAGCTTGACCTTATCGCCTTTCGCCACGCGCCCCACCCCCGTTGCCGGAACATACAGGTACCCCTCCATCGTCGCCGCGGTATTTTTACGGATCACCACCACCACCTCGCTGTTTTGCGTAATGGCCCGGCCTGGCGGGAAGTTAATCGCCACCACGTAGCCATCTGAAGGGGCCAGCATCGCCATGGTGGAACTCCCCCGGCTGGACAGGTTGCGATCGATTTCGCTGATGCGGTTTTTCACGTACAGCTGCTCTTCGCTCAGCGAGTCAATTTGCGACTGGGTGCTGTCGGTCAGGCTGGTTTTGCGCGCCTCAAGCTCAAGAATAGTGCTCTCCTCCAGCGTCAGGTTGAGCTGGGCGTTGAGCACATCGTTATGGCTTTTATCGAGATCCACTTTGGAGACATAGCCCTTCCCGGAGACGGATTTCCACGCCTCGTAGGTGTCGGTGCTGTTTTTTAACAGCGCGCGCAGCTTCTTCACCTTATCGCGGGAAACGGCGATCTGCTTGTCAGTGAGAGCCAGCTGCTGCGCCAGATTTTTGCGATACGACGCAATCGAGTCCTCAATGGCCTGGATGCGCTGCTCGCTGCGCTTTTTCTCCGCTTCCATCTGCTGGCGGTCAAACTGCACCACCGAGCCCTGCTTGCCGCCATAGTCCTGCGACACGGTGAACAGCGGATCGTTTTCCTTCACGTACTGGCCGGGCCGGACGGCAAAATCAACAAGGGTTCCGGACTCTCTGGCGCGCACCTCCACATCGCCCTGCGCCGGGATCAGCACCCCGCGTGCCAGCGTGGTTTCCGAAAAGTTGAAAGCAATCGCAAAGACCAGCAGGCAGAGAAAAAAGGCGATGAACAGCGTCAGCACGGTTTTCAGCCGCGGCGCGTTGATTTGATAGCTTTTTGAGAAGTGGTGCGGGATTAGCGCCCGACGCTGTCGGCTTCGGTTTTTTAATTTCACGATATGTCATCCATGATAAATCACTGAAAGATCGTCCCATCCACTCCAGAGCGTGGGGGTTTTGCGCAGCGCGTTCAGCGTGTCGGCGGCGGCCAGACGGTAATCCTCTGGCGCATACGCCTGGCTCTCCAGCCCAAACTCTACCGCGTGCAGCGAACAGACCGGCAGCAGCGTTCGGACGCTGTAGCCATAACGCGATAAAAACCGCGTGGAGACGTCCGTTAACCACGCCTTGCGATCGCCTGCCTGAATTGGGAACAGTGGCGCATCCGGCAGGCGTTCATCCATCAGCAGCACCGTCACCAGGCGCTGAGGGGCGAAAAACGAGCCGACGCGCCGTCCGTCGTGTGCGGCCATCAGCTTGTGCAGCGCAGGGTGACGGGTAATAAACTGAAAGCGCACATCATCTGGCGCGGTGGCGAGCAGCGCATCCACGATCAGGCCAAAGCCCGCCCAGCGCATGCCCAGAAGCAGGGTGCGAGGCGAACTGTAAAACCCCTGATCCTGCGTCCACTGCGCCACGTACGCATGCAGATCGAAGCGAACGTTGCGCGCCCACAGCGCGGGCGGGAAAATCTGTTCCACGAAGTTAAACCCGCTCAGCTCATGGGCGTTCTGATGCAGAAAATCAGCCGGCACATCGGCCTCCGGGCAAGGCATAAACTGGCTGTAGTTTTGCGCAATCCGGTTTGCCATTAAGGTGCGTCCGGCCTGGCGCGCGCAGAGTCGGGCATAGAGACGCGGCAGAAACATCATTGCTCACTCTCCCGCAGGGTGCCGTTTTCCATGGTATAGAGACGCCCCTGACAGCCCACCACGTCCGGCGAGTGGGTAACAAATACCAGGCCAATCCCCAGGCTACGCAGGTTCGCCAGCACCTTTTGCGCGGTGGTCTTATCCAGGTTCGCCGTCACTTCGTCGCAGAGCAGTAGCTTAGGCTGACTGTACAGGGCGCGCGCCAGGACCAGACGCTGCATCTCCCCGGCCGAGAAAAAGGTGTTCCCCGGCAGCATCTCCGTTTCGTAGCCGTGCGGCAGACGGGCGACGACGTGGTCCACTTCCGCCAGCCGACACGCGGCGATGACCTGCTCTTTATCCGGCGCGCTGTCAAAGCAGGCGATGTTGTCCAGAATCGAGCCGGTGAAGAGAATATCGTCTGCATGAACAATGCGGATGTGCTGGCGCAGCGAGGAAAGATCGCACTCTTCAATGGGGATCTTATTGATCCGCAGCGTGCCAGACGATGACAGCAACATGCCGGAGATCAGACGCAGCAGCGTGGTTTTTCCCGACCCGCTCTGGCCCACAATCACCGCCTCTTCGCCCTGCTTCAGGGTCATGTTGATATGCTGTAGCGTGGCCTCCCGGCCTGGATAAGCAAATGAGACATCCTCAAATTGCAGACAGACCGGCGAGGTGACAATCCGCTTCCCAAACTGGCTGGTTTCAGAGGGGGCAAACAGCAGGTCGCCCACGCGATCCAGCGGCCCCTTAAGGGCATTTTTGTCCAGCAGCTTCTGCGCCACCTGCACCATGGCATCGGAAAAATAGCGCTTATAGCTGATATAGGCGTACAGCATCCCGATGCTCATCTGCCCTTCCAGGATCAGCCACGCGCCAAAGCAGACCACCAGCAGCTGCTCGGCATTGATCACCAGCAGCGAAGCCACGTCAAAGCGGGCCAGCAGCCGCTCTTTACGCATCAGCCCGGCGATGTGTTCGCGCTGGGATTTGTCCATCACCGCATCCCGGGCCTGCTCCATATTGTTCGCCTTGAGCGTAATGATCCCTTTCTGTGTCTCTACCAGCAGAGATTCATACTGGGCGGTACGCTCGATGGAGTCATCCACCGCGCGTTGATAGGGGCCGATCAGCGAAAAGCGGATCAGGAAAAACACGCCCATCAGCAGCATCGTCAGCAGCGCAATTTTGACGTTATACAGCAGCATAAACAGCAGGCTGGTGACGGCGATCAGGCTGGAAAAGAGAATTTGCACGTAACCATTGCTGATGAACTCCGCGCAGGCGTGGAGCGATTTTTCAATAGCCAGCACGATGCCCGGCGGGCGCGAGCGGAACCAGCTGGTCTGGGTGCGCAGCATGTAGTGGCGCACGGACTGGCTTAAATCGTCATAGGCAATGTTACGCATCAGGATCTCAAGCAGCTGCTTGAGGAATTTACCGATGACTTCAAAGATAAAGACGATAGCGAAGATCGCGGTGAGCAGGATCACCAGATCGCTGTCGCTGCGGGAAATGGCCTCATCCATAATCAGCTGCACGTAGGTGGGGCTCGCCAGCATGGTGATGAGAGTAAAAATACAGAGCACAAACAGCAGCAGCTGGCGCTGGAACAGGCTCGGAGATTTATTGGCTAACCGGCCAAGCGTGAGCTTTTCATCCGGGGATTTCTTTTCGAAACACGGCGTGGGCTTAAGCTCAAGCACATAGCCGGAAAAGAGTTTTTCCGCCTCTTTCAGGCGGTAACGACGCACGCCGCTGGCCGGGTCGTGAACGGTCACGCTGCGGCTGTCGATCTTCACGATGACCACGAAATGGTTGCCGCGCCAGAAGGCGATGAGCGGCAGCTCAGACGTTTCTATTTCAGTGATTTCGCCTTTAAGCACCCGGCCAGACATATTTTTATCGCTGGCAAGGGTCAACAATTCCGCCATTGAGGTTCCCGCATCGGCGGAAACGGAAATCTCCCGGCGCAGCTGGCTGACGGAGACATGGTGGTCATAGTGCCCCAACACCATCGCCAGGCAGGCCAGTCCACATTCGGTAAATTCATGCTGGCGAATAACAGGGGTCTTACCCTGTTTTTTATACTGAAAGAGCGAAAACATAATGATCCGTGGCTGAAATAAAAAAATGGCCCGGCAATGCGGGCCATGCGTACAACGTGCTTCTCGCTTAGGCGCTGAAGAAACCGCCGATGAAGCCGCCCACCAGGCCGAATACGCCGCCGATGGTGCCGCCCAGCGCGCCTAACATCTGGCTGCCCGCGTTATAGCCCGCGCTTGCGCCCTGAATAGCGGCAGCAAACGGATCCCAACCACCGATGATGGCCTGTGCTTTTTTGAAATCGATAACTTGCATGATACTTTTCCTGTAAACGTGAATTAGTTGTAGCTACCAACCAGCGCGCCCAGGAAGCCCATTGCGCCACCCAGAACTCCGCCAACCACACCGCCAACCATGCCCATGATGCTGGCGCCAGTGTCGTAACCCAGCTGTGCACCTTTAACCAGACCAGCGAACGGGTTTAACGCGCCGCCAATAATGTCTTTCGCTTCTACGAATGAAATCGCTTTCATTTTTATCTCCTGTAGTGATGGATCTTTAGCATGATGCTAAAGGCTAATTTCCTTTTATGAAGGAAAGCGGTTGCTACGGGCAGGTGGTCAGCGGAATGATTTTATTGCCATAAATAATCATTCGCCTTGCAGCCTGCCCGGCATTATCTATTTCCAGCCGTTGCCCCGGAGGAATATATTTTGAATTATTGTATTGCGTACTGCACCCGACCGAGGAAACATATTTAAAATAGGTATTCCCGGTATTACTCACCACCCCGTTGCTAAACGCATAATCAAAATGTCGTGTCCATGGACGGACAATCAAAATAGCCTCAAGCGAGACCACCACATCCGACTGGATGCGCTGGCCTTTGCGCGTGATAACCTTTGCCTGGAGCGGCGTCTCGGTGAATTTTACGCGATAGTATCGCTCTTTGTTGTCATGCGGGCCGGTATAGTAAAATTTAAAACCCGCGCGCTCACCGCTCCCCAGCGTTAATTGCTTAGGCGAATACATGACTTCGCCGTCTTTTATTTCGGTTTCTTTTCCCTTCTCTTTTGGAACGTCTACCTGAATAAGCGAAACGGTATAATTCTGACGTTCGCTGGTATCGTTTTTTATCGGCTGAAAAACAACTTCTCTTTCGGGAAGAAAATCAATATTCAGACTTTCGATAATTAAAGCATTTGCCCCTGTGGAAATGAAGCAATTTATTGCAAAAATAGCCAGGAATTTTCCAGTCATGATTGATTAATTCCAGGATGCGCTAACATCTATTCTTCCCTGCGCGGTCACTTCGCCAAACCAGCTATTTCCGTCATAGGTGGTCTTCGATACCGGATTATCCATAACGAACTGGAGGATCAGCGGTGTTTTCCAGAGCCACATATCGGTCACGCCGGAACTCATTTTGTCCCACTCTTCCGCATGGGTGGCCGGCGCCGGGATCGACAATACCTCGCCTATACAGTTATGCGCCATGCGCGTCTGGCTTTTCCCCACCAGCACGTTGCCCGGAATGGGAACCGTAAAGCCGTTGCCGCTGAAGGCGCAGTAGTCCACCCCATTCAGGCTTTGAGTAGGTCCGGTGACTTTTACCGTGACCGCAATCGCCGCATCTTTTTGCGCCCCGCTGTAGGTGATGGTGTAGGGGATCTCAATGGGCGTTTCGCCGATGGCGCCTTTCCCGGAGCCGCCCAGACCGTCAGGATCGAGGGCGTAATCCGGGTTGTCGGGCGTAATCTCCAGCCCCGGCTGAATAGGGTTAATCACCAGGCCGCCCCCCGGCTGGAAGCAGAAATCCGCCGCCAGCGAGCTGTTGCCGGGCGTCAGGCACAGGCTGACGATATTGCCAATGCTGCTGCCGTCCCCCGCCTGCGCCACGCTCAGAATTAACGCTTTCGGCAAAAATATTTTAAGGTACGCTTTGCCGCCGTTTTTCTGCGGCGCCGCGAGGAAGGTGTTTGCCAGGACACGCGTATCACTCAGGATACCGCCGGAGATACTGTACCAGGTGTTTTCATCGAAGGTCAGCTCGGCGGCAAGCCCGGTGCCGCCGTTCATGTGTGATTGCAGCACGCTGTTGACGCGGGAAGAGGTGAGCGCCAGCCCCCCGTTGTAACCGGAGATATCTTCCCCAACAAACGTGTATTCAAGCAGGTCGCACAGCACGCCAGAGACCGTGTTGCGGGTGTATTTGGTGCAGGTGGCCCCCGTTGATCCATCGACAATCGTCACCTCGCCGCTGATCGGGTCAATCCCCAGGTTGAGCGCCCTGGCGTTGGTCATGGTCAGCGTGCCCACCTTGTGAAGCGTATTGGTGGTGGTCACTTTGTTGATGGAGCTGATTTGCGGCGTGGAGGTGATGGTCACTTCATCCCCTGGCGCGGCGTTGAGCAGATAGTTAAAGAACGGATCGCCCAGGACCCAGCGCCCGTATGACGTGCCGGGCTCCATCACCGGCGGCTTGACCACCATCGACGTATCGGTATAGCGGGTCGTCGGGGTGTACCCCGTGTTGCCGCAGGACGAGGAACACGCCGTCCCTGTAAAGAAAGGAGAGGCGCTGGAACCGGTCACCGAAAAGTCGATGGTCAGCGCGCTGCCTGCCGGACCGCTGTAGCTGTTGTCCGGGATGTAAGTGGCGATACCGTTATTCGTTTTCGCGCTCAGCGTCGGCCACTCACGCGAACCGTGTAAAAACGCGGTCGAGGTGCTGTTCAGACTAAACAGCCCCGCGCTGTTTCCCGTACCGTTATTGTCCGGATTATTAATGGCGAAATAGGGCAGCTCCTGCGCATGGGCCACCGCGCTCATCAGCAGCAAATTAAGAGCGAATATCTTTTTCATCGTCACGTTCCTGCGTTCCTTTTGCTTCCTGCCAGACGAAATCGCCTTTGTCGCAGGAGATGTCCCCGAGCCACAGCGCACCGCGGTTAGACTCAATGTCCAGGCGCACTTCGCAGACGCTGTCGTCCGGCGTGGCGATACTCAGGACAGGGTTGTTCTTATCAACGTCGATCACGAAGCGTCCGTCGTTCTCCGTCCGGGTCAGCCCAACGTGGTTTTTGATCTGCGTGGCGCCAATCGGATTGCCGTTTGCATCCACAAGGCGGCCAAACAGGGTGACGATTTTCTTCACCTGCGGCTTCATCACCACGGTATTGCCCGGATAAACCGTGATATGGCGACGCGCATTCGCGCCAATCTCATAGCTTTCCGTACCGGTTTCACTGTTCATCACTTCCAGGTCATAAGCCTGGTATGCCGGCAGCGACAGCCAGGTTTTATCCCCTTTGATGCGTTCTGCCCGGCCGTTAAGCTTCAGGGTCAGCGCTTCATCAGATTTGAGACCGGTACTGACAATCACCCCTGCGCTTTCGGTGCCTTTCCCGGCGGCGATGGCCTCTTTGGACCAGCCCACGCTGCCGTCACTGGTCAGCGTGGAGTTCCAGCCTTTACTCATGCCGCTCTGGACGCTGAGGATGTTGCTGTTCCACGGCGTGTCGAAGTTCACGCTGCCGCCGCCGCTTACGCTGCGATCCTGGCGGCTGTTAAAGGCTTTCGAGACGTTGACGGTGGCCGATTTCAGGTAATCGCCTTCAAACTGGCGGCTGGCGCTGACGTTCAGCGCCGTGCCGGTATCGCGATTGTGGGAAACGCCAACCGACACGGTATTGCCGAGCGGTATGGCGAAATCGAGCATCACGTAGCGATCTTTCTCTTCGTAATACCCGTCGTATTTGTTGCGCGACATCCCCACCCGCAGGCGCGCCGTACCGTAGCGACCGGCGTATAACCCCTGGGAGTAGTCCAGCTGATAGCGTTTATAGCGATAGAGGTCGTCCTCCTGACGCATCAGGCTCAGGTTGCCCGCTGAGGGCAGGCCGAACGACGGCAGGCTAAAGGAGGCGCCCCAGGTGTTGCCCTTGCTCTCATAGATATCGAGGAACTTGCCGCTGGAGAGCTGTTCATGGGAGTACCAGACCGAACCGATCTGCCACGGCAGGCTGAGATTCGCGCCGTAGTTGGCGCGGTACGTTCCGTCGGAGGCGGCCATGGTCTGGGTATTCACCGAGAAATAGCCCGTCAGGTTCAGGGAGGCCCACAGCTCGCTGACGATGTGTTCCCGCATCATGTAGGTGGAGGCGTTCCAGTCGACCATCCCGCTGCGCTTGCTGAACGAGGCCCCCACCAGCGACATGGTGTCTTTATGTTTGGTGTCGTAATCGTAGTAGTAGGTGTTGTCCTGCTCGTTTTTGTGTTTCGCGTATTTTTTATAATTGACGACGGATTTATCGCGGCTATACATCCCGCCCCACATCTGCCAGCGCAGTGTTTCCGACACGTTGCTGGAGAACGGCTTATTCACGGTGTACATGCTACGTGACACGGTGCGGCTTCCGCTCACCACCTCAACTTCGATGCTGTAGATCCCGTAGGGCAGGCTGCTGGTGTCAATTTCATGGTTGCCGACGTCAAAGCGCTGAATCCCGATAAGCTGCCCGTCACGACGAATACGGGCCTCGCCCGCCGTGGGGAAATAGACCACCACAGGCGTCAGAGAGAGCGTGTTATCGCGCTTACGGGAGTTGGCCTGGTTGCCCATGGAAACGCCGTAGACTTCACCGCCGGAAATCCCGCTGACGCTCGCCAGAGACTGCATCGCCCAGCCGTTCAGCATGCCCGCGGCGTAGCGCATCCCCTGATAGTCGCGCTCCCACATAACCGCGTTCATCTGGGTATCGCTGCTGCTCTCGTTGACGTAGCCAGAGCCGTCGATCAGCACATGATCAACGCCCATTGAGATCCAGTTTCTTGCGTTCAGATAGCCCGACGACCAGCTGTCACCGTAGCCGCTCTCGGTGTGATACGCCCCGAGGTTGTAGGAGAACGTGCCGCTCAGGTCGTCAGACTCCGGCGCATCAATGTCCACCTCACGCGGTCGAATATTCACCCCGTAGTCGCTCTGCGACAGATTCAGCAACAGGCGCATTTTTTTCTGATCCAGCTCGAACGCGGACCCCGTACTTACCGGAATGCGCATCTGGTCATCAAACTGCTTGTCGTTAATGCTCTGCAATAACGTTCTCATCTCTTTTGACAGACGAATGCCGTTATCAGACTCCTGGACCTGAACGTCCCTCAGCCCCAGCTTCAGATCTTTTGCAAAGAGCGTCACGTCACCGATACGAACATATTCGCTCGCCGTGCCTTCGTGGTTCCCTTGTTGTGCTGAGTGTGAACGCGTATTCACCAGATAGACGGGAATTTTGATCCCCTGCTCCAGCAGTGCATAAAGCGAGTCGGGAAAACGGTAATTAGCGATAACCACGGAGCTTGAGGCTGCATGCGCAAGCGCGGGCAGCGTGCCGGATGCGCAAGCCATCATCACCGGCAACACTAATTTATTTTTCACCATGCATCCTTACTTAACAGGTATGAACTGTTTCAGGTCCCATATTCCGAGATGAAAATGGTTATCCGTAACGTTGATATCCTCGATAGCGCGCGAGGTCTCTGGCATCAGGTAGAAGTTTTTGCTACACGGCGTGCTCGGGGATTCCGGATTCGGCTTCAGGCAGGTCCCGGTCGCATTGACGCGAAACGAGGTGTTCCCTTTATTGGTTATTTTTCCCGCCACATAGACGAAGTCGATCTTCTTATCACGGGGCTGAACCACCAGAATGGTGCTCACCACCGCGCGCGTCATCCCGGTACCGTTTTTTGGTGAACCGCTGTCCACCTCTTCGCTCACCCCTTCATCCGTGAAGGTAATGCGGTAGTAACGCTCTTTGTTATCGGCGTTTCCGTGATAGTAAAATTTGACAATATTGCTGGTACCGGCGGGCATTACCATGCGCGTGGGCGTCAGCAACAGTTCGTCCACTTTCTCCGGATTAATGACGATCCCTTCATCCATTGGGCTGCTGATCCGCTGTGCGCGAACAGAAACAATACGCACGCTGTCTGCTTCGTTTTTTATTTCCTTGGCGGTGGAGTCAGCATCCGCAGGAATAATGGTGGTGACTTTTCCCACATTAATGGCCAGCGCGGAGGAAGAGATAAATAATAAAAATAAGAAGGCGGATTTGAGGTTAAACATGCTATTTCCCTAAACAGGGGCTTGCGCCCCTGGATCGATCAGGCCTTAGCCCCAGGTTGCGCGGAACGCAACAGATACGGTCCCTTCCCACAGGCTGTTGGTCAGGTCTTTGAACTCTTTCGCAGTACCCGCGTTGTCCTGAGCGGAGTCAACGTAGAAGACGAATTTGTCCTGGCCGGTAATTTCGGTATCTGCCGCCGCGCCTGCGCTGGTGGTCAGGTTCCACAGGCCAGAAGAGACGCCGGTGTTAGAAGAAGAATCAACCAGCGTGGTCCATGCGGTTGATTTCGCCCCCACGGTGCCACCGATAGAGCCCAGGTCGTTACCGCCCCAACGCGCACCCACTTTCAGCTTGGTCGCTTCACCGCCCACGCTGAACAGCGTGTTGTTTGAATCGTCGAGGATAGCTTCGAGTTTGAAGCTGGTCGCCGTAGAGTGATCGCCACGGATAGCCACATCAAACAGACCGGTATCGGTGTTGAAAGATTTGGTATTGGCGCTGTAAACGAAGTTCAAAGCACGCGTTGGCGTAACAACCAGGTCGGATTCGCTGTCTTTGGTCGCGGTTGCCTGCCAGGTGGCAGAAGCCGTCGTTTCTGCTGCATTAACTGCGCTCAGGGCAGAAACAGACAACAGGGAGCCCAGAACGATAGCGTTCAGTTTGTTCATTTATTTAGTCCTTCAAAAAAGAATCCACGTGTATAAAAAGGGGAGCCCCTTTTTCGAGGCGGAGTATAGACAGCCGCAAAATAACGAGGCAATACAGAAAAATTCACTCGCCGGAGAATAACAATAAAAATATAAATAAATTTCTCGTATCTTATTGTTACGTATTGAGTAAATCACTCAATTTCCCGAGCAATAGATAAATATCGATTTTTCAATAAAGAGAAATATCAGGACGTCGGAACAGCCACACACATCATTACAGGCAAAACCAGCCCCTTAATTAACCAGGCGTGCGGTTTAACGCGGGTAATATAGAAGAAGTTGATATTATCAAGTAACATTTCGTTTACAACGCCATCCGGTGCCGCATCATCTTCAGATTTATTCAGCTTTTTATCCTTAATATAAAAGATATTGCTTCCGTCGACTTTTTCCACGCTGAGCGTGTAATTTCTGTCAATCAGGTAGCTTTTGCCCTCTTTCTTGAGTACGCCTTTATGAATAACCGTCACAACATCTTTGTTGTTAAACAGGAAAAGCGTGGTTAGCGACATATCGGTTAACTCACCCGTGGAATAGGTTTTCCAGGAAATGGTATCTGACTGGCAGCCAAACCCCTCATCCTGCGTTCTGGTAAAATAGATCCACAACAACGCGATGGCAGACAGCGCCAGTACGATACTGAACAGTACACTCATTTTAGTCCTTGACATATTTTAACTCCCGGTCAGGCTTCTGTAAGAAATGCAGTTCTTATAATCGTCGATACTGTCCTGCTGATAACAGATGGCCAGGAAATAATTTTCTATCTGCGACTTTTTAAACCTGGAATAGTAAGCATCTGCAACCTGGTGTTGACAGTCGATATGTTGACTGGCAATGACCTCTTTTACGTGATTAAAGTAGTGCTGTCGCGGCTGATACATATTCTTATCGATCAGGTATACCGTACACCGGTCCACTTTACCGAGCAGATGCATATCAGAATCTTTCAGGCTCTCGGCATAGGAATCCCTTTGGTGCAACAGTAAAACAGCGGTGCCGATAACGGTAATCAGTAATAACGTGCAAAGAGAAATAAAGAGTCTGTGCAGCGATATTAATTGTTTAGGCGGATCGGCATCTTTCTTATGCGCTAGCGTATCGAATGCTTCAGAGGCAGATTGTTCACTAAGCGTTGAAACAACCGGCGGCCTGACCGTGTGATGTTCAATATGCGCGGCAAGGCTAAATCCCTTGCCACGTATCGTTTTTATCAGTAAAGGATCGCATCCTAATGTACGAAATGCTTTTCTGATTTCACTTATGGCAACATTCAGACTCACCGAAGAACCAGAGAAACCATGATCCTCCCAGACCTTCTTTATCAGGTCTGACCTGCCCCCACGATTAGATACAACACTCAGTTAGTAACGTCGGAATCTTCATTCTCAGAATGACCCTTTCTCCAGCCCGCTGCAAATTCAGACGGTGTCTGATAATTCAGCGTGGAGTGCGGGCGGCATTCGTTATAATCCTGCCGCCAGTCATTAATAATTTTCCTGGCATGAACGATATCGCTGAACCAGTGCTCATTCAAACATTCATCGCGAAATCGTCCGTTAAAGCTCTCAATAAATCCGTTCTGCGTTGGCTTGCCCGGCTGGATTAAGCGCAACTCAACACCATGCTCAAAGGCCCATTGATCCAGTGCACGGCAAGTGAACTCCGGCCCCTGGTCAGTTCTTATCGTCGCCGGATAGCCTCGAAACAGTGCAATGCTGTCCAGAATACGCGTGACCTGAACGCCTGAAATCCCAAAGGCAACAGTGACCGTCAGGCATTCCTTTGTGAAATCATCGACGCAGGTAAGACACTTGATCCTGCGACCGGTGGAAAGTGCGTCCATGACGAAATCCATCGACCAGGTCAGATTGGGCGCCGCCGGACGGAGCAGCGGCAGACGTTCTGTTGCCAGCCCTTTACGACGTCTTCTGCGTTTTACGCCCAGGCCACTGAGGTGATAAAGCCGGTACACGCGCTTATGATTAACATGAAGCCCTTCACGGCGCAGCAACTGCCAAATACGACGGTAGCCAAAACGCCTGCGCTCCAGTGCCAGCTCAGTGATGCGCCCTGATAAATGCGCATCAGCAGCCGGACGGTGAGCCTCATAGCGGCAGGTCGACAGGGATAAACCTGTAAGCCTGCAGGCACGACGTTGCGACAGACCGGTCGCATCACACATCAACATCACGGCTTCCCGCTTCTGGTCTGTCGTCAGTACTTTCGCCCAAGAGCCACCTGAAGCGCCTCTTTATCCAGCATGGCTTCGGCAAGCAGCTTCTTGAGTCTGGCGTTCTCTTCCTCAAGCGACTTCAGGCGCTTAACTTCAGGCACCTCCATACCGCCATACTTCTTACGCCAGATGTAAAACGTGGCATCGGAAATGGCATGCTTGCGGCAGAGTTCACGGGCGGGTACCCCAGCTTCGGCTTCGCGGAGAATACTGATGATCTGTTCATCGGAAAAACGCTTCTTCATGGGGATGTCCTCATGTGGCTTATGAAGACATTACTAACATCGGGGTGTACTAATCAACGGGGAGCAGGTCAGGTCGTCTCTGTCGAGAGTTTTACCATTATTGATGATAAGTTCATAAAGCAGACGACCCGCCTGGTTAGATAACTTAATGGATGACTCTTCCTCTCCATTAATCATGATCATACCGGTGTCGACTTCATAAAGCATTGTAAGATCAATGAGATACTTCATATTATTATTACGCCATTGTTAAAATTATGTGCATTTGACAGGCAATAATAAGTCTAAAGTTTGTGTGGTCAAGTCGCGTGATATTAATTGAGAGATGAATTCATAAAGCTTCATTAATTAACAATTATTAAATCATTAATAAAAATATTCGAACTAACGCATTTAGGTTAAAACATTAAAAAAAACTAACTCGCAAGATTATAATCTTAAACTTTAGAAGTTGTTGGAATAATGTTTTGTTATATACTTTTTTAGTGCAACATAATATCGTCAAAGCATTCTCCCGAGTCGCCATGCGTCTAGCCGGTATATCAGGGACATGTGTAGCCGATTAACATTCATTTTAAATAACACAAATCTTCATGGAGTTTATCATGTTCAAATCGATCATGACCGTATCACTGCTGGCCGCCGCTATTGCTTCTACCAGCGCAGTTGCCGCAGACAATTCAGCGGGTGGTATCATTAACTTTACCGGCGCTATTACCGATACAACCTGTACCATTAACGGCGGTAAAAGCGCGGACTTTACCGTTGCGCTTTCCCCTATTTCGGTAAAAGATGCAGGCACCACGGTTGGCCTGATCACTAAGAATAAAAAATCTATTGCGCTGACGTTCTCAGGTTGTTCACCAGCAGCCGGAACAACCGGTACCCCGCTGAAAGTGTATTTCTCCAGCGCGGATAATATTTCCACTGACGGTAAATACCTGCTGAATAACAGCGTGAATGAAAGCGATGCCAGTGTGGCACGTAATGTCGGTTTTGCGTTAGTGGAGCCAGGTTCGTCTACGCCAATTACCCTGAACCAGCCTTACACTACGGATATTATGGGTACAGCGACCGCGCCAGATTCCGAGACGCTGACGCTGGATGTTTATTACTATAAAACGAACGCCGCTGCCGCCACCGTGGGCGAGTTAAGCTCCAACGTAACGTATACCATTTCCTACCTGTAATAATGATTATACAGGCTCTGTTTTCGCAGAGCCTGTATTTAAGGTTGCAATCATGCGCAAGGCAATTTTGCTGGCAGGCTTACTGCTAAGCACCGGTCACTCATGGGCCAATATTGTCATTAATGGCACCCGTGTCCTTTATCCTGAAAATAACAAAGAGGTGATCGTCCAGTTAATGAATACGGGCGATGCGCCCGCTCTGGTGCAATCCTGGATAGATGACGGTGATATTAATTCCACGCCGGAAACAGCCAATGTGCCGTTTCTGCTGTCGCCGCCGGTGATAAAAGTTAACGAACATAATGGCCAACAGCTTCGTATTAAAAAGCTGCCGTCCAGCTTGCCTGCGGATCGCGAATCCGTCTTTTTCCTGAATGTCCTCGACATTCCGCCCAGACCTGAAAATCTGCAAAATCAGAATACCGTTCAGCTGGCGATTAAATCACGTATCAAACTTTTTTACCGGCCCGCTGCGCTGAAAGGCACGCTGGATGACGCGGTGGCGAAACTGACGCTCGCCGCCGAAGGCGATCGCTTTCGCATTACAAATAACAGTCCGTTCCATATTACGGTCGCCAATATTTCGCTGGGTAAAACGAAATTGCTCCAGGAGTCCCCGATGGTTTCCCCGTTTGGGCAGCTGACGGTCGCCGCAAAAAATACGGTTAAGCGCGGACAGACCTTCCAGCTGATGTATGTGGACGATCTTGGCGCGTATAAAACCCGGACTTTCACCAGTCAGTGATCGGAAAGACTCACCATGAAAATGAAACAAAACAGACTCTGTCTGCTGGCAGTCTGCACGCTTCTGCTTTCGCATAAATCAGGGGCCGTCTCGTTTGATCCCTCCCTGCTTGCTGGCGCATCCGGTGAGTCCGATCTGTCTCGCTTTTCCGAAAACAACGCCATGCCTGCCGGCAATCAGGAGATGGATATCTACGTAAACGGCAGCTGGAAGGGACGTTATACCGTCATCTACGGCGAGCAGCGTGACGACATCCGCCTTGCCTGGAAAGATGCCCGGTCGCTTGGCATCAACACCACGTCCGTGCCTGCGCCCGCCATTGCGCACGGGCAGGTGCAGCTGCGCGATCTGGTTCAGGGCGGTGAAGTCAAAACCGATACCAGCACCCTGAGTCTGGCGCTTACCGTTCCGCAGGCGGCCGTGCTGCGTACTGAAGAAGGTTACATTGCCCCCCAGTTTTGGGACGAGGGGATCCCGGCGCTGATGCTCTCGTGGAACACGACCTGGTATAACACCCGTGCAAAAGGCGCTGCGAAAGACACAAATGATGATTTTTATGCCGGGCTGGATTCCGGCGCCAACCTGTTCGGCTGGCAGTTTCGCGACAGCAGCGCCTGGCGGAAAACGGCCAGCGGAGAGAGTAGCTGGCAGAATAATACCCGCTACCTGCGCCGTCCCCTGGCCTCGCTGAAATCCAACCTGACGCTGGGTGACTTTTATATTCCTGGCGATCTGTTTGATTCCCTGCGCGTGCGCGGCGTGTCGCTGGCGTCGGACATGAAGATGCGCCCAAATTCACAGCAGGGTTTTTCACCGGTGGTTCACGGCGTGGCACGGACGAACGCCCTGGTGAAAGTTATCCAGAATGGCAACGTGATCTATCAGGAGAACGTACCGCCGGGCCAGTTTACCCTCGACAGCATTCAGCCTACCGGCTCCGCGGGCGATTTGCTGGTGGTGGTGCGTGAAGCGGACGGTTCACAGCAGTCCTTCACGGTGCCGTTTTCCGCCGTGCCCGGGATGCTAAAAGAAGGGGTGAGTCAGTACAGCGTGGTGGCGGGTAAAGTGCACCAGAACACGCTAGATGCCGAACCCGCATTCATGCAGGCCACGCTGCGCTACGGGTTTAATAACCTCATCACCGGGTATACCGGGACGATTATTAGCGATAACTACCAGGCCGGGCTTGTCGGTACCGGGTGGAACCTTCCGTTTGGCGCGGTCTCGTTTGATGTCACCCACGCCAAAACCACCCTACAGGATCGCACCAGCAGCGGTCAGAGTTATCGCGTGTCGTACAGCAAATTTATCGATACCACCGCCACCAACTTCACCCTGGCGGCCTATCGCTATTCCACTAAAGGCTATTACAGCTTCAGCGACGCGCTCTATTCGCGCGAAGGGTATCAGCGCCTGAGAGCGCAGTACGACGACTATGAAGATCGGTTTGGCGTTGCGCCCGACATGTCGCTAAGCACCTGGGATGCCCTGCGCGCGGCGCAGCCCAAGAATACCTTTACGCTTAACCTTAATCAGCGCCTGCTCAATAACTGGGGCACGGTATTTGTCTCCGGCACACAGCGCGATTACTGGAACTCACAGCAAACCACGCGCGAATACCAGATGGGCTATTCCAACGCCATCGGCCGCGCCAGCTATACCCTGTCGGCCAGCCGGGTACGGAACAGGGACAGTGAAGAAGAGACGCGCCTTTACCTCTCCCTCAGCCTGCCGTTCTCGCTGTTTGATAATAATGCCTGGATCACCTCCAGCCTGACGGCCAGCGATTCGCATTACGAGCAGAGCAATATCAGCATGAGCGGGAACGCGCTGGCGTCGAACCGCCTGAGCTACACCCTCTCCGGCAGTAATGCGCGGGGGGGTAAAAATGCGGCAAGCGTTAACGCCGCGTACCGTTCGAACTTCGCGACACTCGGTGGCTCTTACAGCGAATCCTCCGACTACCGCCAGACCGGGCTCAGCGGACGGGGAAGCCTGGTGGCCTACCCGTGGCACGTTCTCGCCTCAAACGAAACCGGCACAACCATGACTATCGTCGATGCGCCAAAAGCGGAGGGACTGATGGTGAACGGCGATGAAAGCATTATGACGAACCGCGATGGCGTGGCGCTGGTGCCTTACGCCACCCCGTATCGCAAAAACGCCATTACGTTATCGCAAACGGAAAACAGCGCTGGCGCGGAGGTGATCGGCAACATGGCTAACGTGGCCCCTTACGACGGGGCGGTGAGCTACATCCGCTTCGAAACCGACAAACGCCAGTCATGGGTACTTCATGCGACGCGTGCCGACGGCAAACCGCTGCCCTTTGGTACCGAAGTGCTTGATGAACACGGTGAATCTGTCGGGTATGTCGGCCAGGCCAGCGTACTGTATATCCGCGCTGAACAGCCGCCACGCGCGCTCAACGTGCATCTCCGCGGCGGGAAGTGCGAAATCTCCGCCCCAGCCTGGGGGCTGAACAGCCCCTCATCGGTTTGCCATTAATTACGGATTATCAAAATGTTACGATCATTCATATTCCTGCTCCTCTCCAGTATTAGTGGGATGAGCTATGCCACCTGCTCCGGCAGCAGCATCGTTTATGGCACACCGATTACCATTGATTTATCGGATAAGCTGAGCCCGGCCACGCCCACATGGACCGGCAGCTTCAGCACCCAGTACAGCGGCTCATTCAACTGTACGACAGGTAACAGTGAATTTTCTTACACGCCGATCCTCTCGACCGACAGCAAATACGCGACCATCCTCGGATTCAGCAATAACAAGTATATGGTGCGGGCGGAGATCACCAATCCCCCGGCCAATAAAACCCTGACTGCCAGCGGTAGCCATACGGCGTCTGAGCTGAACACACCGTTTACGGTTCGCTTCACCCTCGTTAACCAGAGCGGCACTACCCTGACGGGGGATACGGCGAACATGAGCGACGTTCTGTTCGTCAGCGACATGAGTGGGTTATCCTTCTGGGAAATCATCACCTGGCCAATCAATCAGGTCATCAAGATAGCGCAGTGGTTATTCAGCGGGTTCAAGTGGCCTTACGACAACCGGGATATGTTTGGTCAGCCGATGATCATCAAATACGCGCCAAAACTGACTACCTGTTCCTTTGATAATGCGGGGCTGACCGTAGCGCTGCCGACGCTCGGCATTCCCCAGCTCAGTGCATCCTCACAGCCGGGGCTGACGCCTTTTTCACTGAACATGAGCTGTCAGAACGTCGGGGTTAACGGCAATTCCGATCGGGCAATTGAGATGTTTCTGTCCAGCACGCAGCTGCTCTCAACCGACAGCTCGGTGCTGATCGACAGCAGCAGTAGCGCGGCGCAGGGCGTGGGGCTACGCCTGATAAAACGTGACGCCCCGCAAACGCCGGTGACCTTCTCTACCTCAACCACCAGCCGTGGCAACGCCACGATGATTTTCAGCGTGGCGGCTGGCGCGGCGCTGGACGAACATTTCACCCTTCCGATGGCGGCGTACTATTACGTGTGGGCGCCCGCCCAGGTGAGCCAGGGTAAGATCAATACATCGGCTACGCTGAATATTATCTATCCCTGATGTGAGCTATTTCTCCATCTTTCCAACCGCTTGCACATACTTAATCAGTTCGCTGTGGTTGGAAAGATTCAGCTTTTTCATCGCATTGTGCTTCTGCGTCGCAATGGTACTGACCGAACGGTTTCGATGACGGGCAATCTCCGTCGTTGAAAATCCTTCCACGATAAGATGGAGCACCTCCCACTCTCTGGCCGAGAGGATGGAGCGCGCCCGGGAACCGGACCGCATTACCCGCCTGAGCCACGAAGAGATCGACGGTGTTTGCCCGTCCGCCATGAGCAACGCGGGTAATTCCTTTTTCAGTTCAGTCAATTCATCCTGCTGACTGATGGTTAATTCAAATTTCATCTCCAGAACTTTTTTTAACAGCCCGTAAGGCAGCTCGGGCACCAACAGAACACGCCTGACGTGATGGGTTTTACATAAAGATGTAAAACGGCTGCTGACCTCCGCACTCCACTCTTTATGATTAAGCAGATAATTAAATTCAGTGAAGAAAACATCCACGTTATTATCCGCGACCGCCGCCAGCGCCTGTTCAGTGGAATCGACCTGAGTAATGTTCAGTACGTAATCGGGTAAAAGATCATGGAGCGCCCGGAATATTATCTCTTTAAATATATTTATTTCGTAAAACACCATTACCCTTACGATACGTTCAGTATTATTCATGTCTTTTCTAAATTCTCGTGACCGGAGGAAAATGATAATAGTTTATGTACTCACCACTCACAACCTCTTCGCGCCAGGATTTTATCCTTCTCAGGCTTAAAAATCTGAACAAGGACATTAAATTTATAGAAAAAATTCTATTTTATTCTGCACGCCGTTTCCTCTTGCAGATAAAGCCTTGTCGATAACCCTGCCGCGATCACAATTTTTCTTTCAGGAATAACAGTAAACCACTGAAAAAACGGTGGATAAACCCCATCAATCAACCTTCTGATGCTTATTAATCGCCCATTCACAGAATAAAAATCTGGCATGAATATTATTAGAAGATTAAAACAATTGCATATACCATTAAAACCATTTTTCAATTTTATCTTCCTCTAATAATTGGCATCAGCTTTACTCGACGGTTTGTATTGGCTTACATTGATGCCATCGCATCGCGTTATTTAAAAAGTGCTCGCCATTCTTTTAATAAGAGAGTGCGAACCGCCATTTTCTCTTATATGTTCTCTTATATGGACTGTTTACTCAGCGAAAGGAGAATGCCAATGCAAAATAAAAAAACAATTCACGTTGCCGTTGTTGACAGCTGCGAATTCACGATGATTGGCCTGCAATCGCTCGGAAAGCGTGAGCCTGATGAAAAACACGACGTTATTTTCCATGGGTTTACCCATATCGAAGAACTTGCTATGAGTGAACAACTCTTTGATATCATCATTTATGATCCGTTGAATACGCGTCATTTCCGGGTGACGACGAATGACGACATTCTCTGTATTAAACAGAAACAAGTGACGGCGAAGATCTATATCTATTCGTTATCCGCTGGCTATTTGAAATTCAAACATGTTGATGGGGTAATCAGCAAAAGAGTCTCCCTGGGGGATATCAAAGCGCTGTGGCAAATACTGATGAGCCAGACGCCGCAAGAGTCTGGTCGTTACAACGTAGGCATGACTACCCGCTTACGCACCCCGGCGAGGCTGTCCAGCGAGGAGGCCAGCGTATTGCGCGGCTATTCCTGTAATCTCAAAACCAAGCAAATCGCCCGTCAGCTGGGGTGTAACGTCAGGCTGGTTTACTTTTATAAAAACAACGCCATGAACAAGCTTAAGGCCGTGCGTGGCCCCTCGTTTTACCAGAGCATTCGCTGGATCCTGAATTAAGAATTTGACCGTGTGTCGTTTGCCTTTTGTTCCCGTGTCCGCGGGAACCTTTTTTTCATTTCCTGAAGGCTGTTCCATGTATACCGTTCTTCCCTCTCCCCTGTTGCAACGTATCTCAGGGCTGCGATTCCAGCCGCTTGTCGATCTTCATTCGGGCCAGATGTTCGCGCATGAAGTTCTCGTGGAGATCCATAACGTCAATCTGGAGATATTGTTTGCTTCTCTGCCTTCGCGCAGCGCGCTGCAAATCTTCTTCTGGCAGGCCAACACCCTGTTACAGATACCCGCCCGGGACGCTTACTGGCTAAACCTTCCGGCAGAGCACCTTCTCGACGAACGCGCTATCCGGTTGTTGCTGGCGTTACGCCATCAGCAGCGGTTAACGATTGAAATTCAGGATCCTCTCACCATCACACGGCTGAGTAAGGCTGAGCAACATCGTCTTCATGCCACGCTTGTTCGGTTAAAAGAGGCGGGATGGCAAATCTGGCTGGACGATTTAACCCGGGAGTTGGCTGAGGCGTTCGCGCGGCTTGCGCTGCCGCTGGATGGGGTAAAAATTGACCGCTCAGCGCTGCGCGAGCGAGCGCCGCTTGCCCCGTTTGTGCAGGAGGTCAGGGCAGGTATCGCGCAATCAATTCTTATCGAAGGCATCGAGAATTCGCGGGATCTGGCGCGCGCCCGCACGTCTGGCGCACAGTCTGGCCAGGGTTTTCTGTGGCCCGAAAGCCGCACCGATGCCCGCGTAACGCTGTGAGGGCCAGCTTACCGTGGCCTACCAGCCCGGCACCGCACCGCCGTTAAAAATGGTCTCTGCCGCTTTCGCCACTTCCGGCGACTGATAGGACTGGATAAATTCCTTCACGTTTTCGGCGTCTTTGTTGTCTTCTCGCGTGACCACTATATTCACGTAAGGCGAGTTTTTGTCCTCAATAAAGACGCTGTCATGTACCGGAGACAGCCCCGTTTGCTGAAGATAGGTGGTACTGATGATGGCCACATCCACTTTCGGATCGTCCAGCACGCGCGGCAGCTGCGCCCCTTCCAGCTCCATAATCTGTACGTTTTTGGGATTCGCGGTAATATCCAGCGCCGTCGGCAGCAGGCCCACATCCGGTTTAAGGGTAATCAGCTTCTCTTTTTGCAGCAGCAACAGCGCGCGGCCGAGGTTGGTGGGATCGTTTGGAATCGCAATGGTTGCGCCATCCTTCAGCTCAGACACCGATTTAATCTTTCGGGAGTAACCCGCCATCGGGAAGACGAAGGTAGTGGCCACGGCGACCAGCGTGTAGTTGTGCGCCTTGTTATCTTGTGCAAGGAACGGGCGATGCTGGAAGACGTTAGCGTCCAGTTCGCCCTGGTTGGTGGCATCGTTGGGTAGCAGCGAGCCGCTAAAGCCCACCAGCTCAACATCCAGACCGTATTTCTCTTTTGCCACCTTTTTGGCGACTTCCGCCACGTCCTGCTCAGCGCCATTAATCACGCCGACTTTAATGTGTTTGGCATCATTGCCGCCTTGATCGCAACCTGCCAGCAGCAGGGCCGCGAGCACCAGAGCACTCAACTGAAATTTCACGAGACAGTTCCTTTCGACAGTGGTTTTGAAGACTATATCGACAACGAGACGGCAGGCTAAAAAACGAAAAGGAATCAGTAAGACGGTTAAGTTATATGCGGCCTGTTGCCGGGTGGCGCTGCGCTTACCCGGCCTACGTAACGGGCGAAGTGTAGGCCCGGTAAGCGTAGCGCCACCGGGCGATGGGCATCAGGCTACGGTAGTCCAGGCGCAAGCAGAACCGCTAACCTCACGCCTGCCGACGCAGCGGCGCTTCGCGCAAAAACCACGACAGCACAAACGCCAGCACCATAATCCCCGCCGCCAGCATAAACACCGCATGGATAGCCGAGCCGAACGCATCCAGATAGTCCAGACGCAGGGCATCAGGCAGATGGTGAATGGCAACGGGATTAAGTTCGCGCGGCAGTTCCGCCCCTTCCGGCAGCCTGTCGATCAGCCCTGATTGCAGAATATGGGTGAACACCGCGCCAAACAGCGCAACGCCAATCGCCCCGCCAATGGAACGGAACAGCGTCACCCCAGAGGTCGCTACGCCGTATTGATCGGCTGACACGCTGTTCTGCACCGCCAGCACCAGCACCTGCATCACCAGTCCCAGCCCCATGCCCAGCACGCCGGTAAACAGGTACAGCTGCCAGGTTGGGGAGGTGATTGAAATGCGCGTCAGTAACGCCATCCCCACCACGCCGAGCAGCGTGCCGAGGATCGGGAACAGGCGGTATTTCCCGGTGCGGCTGATGATGCGCCCGCTGATGATGGAGGTGAGCAACAGCCCGCCCATCAGGGGGATCAGCTGCAAGCCGGCCTGCGTTGGCGTGGCGTCTTTCACCACCTGTAAATAGAGCGGCAGGAACGTTACCGAGCCAAACAGGGACATGCCGATGATAAAGCCAATCAGGCTACAGAGCAGGAAGCTGCGGTCGCGGAAGAGCGACAGCGGGATAATCGGCTCCCACGCCAGCCGCTCTTCGTAAATAAACCCGGCGATCCCCGTCAGGCCGAAGGCCAGAATGCACCACAGCTGCGGGTCGTTCCATTGGCGGATCGTACCGCCCTCGGTGGTAAACAGAATGATGCACAGCAGCGCCATGCTGAGGTAAATCGCCCCCAGGTAATCAATCTCATGCTTGCTGCGCCGCGCGCTGCCGTGGAATACCGCGCCAATCACCAGCAGCGCAAACAGCCCCAGCGGCAGGTTGATGTAGAAAATCCAGCGCCAGGATGCATGCTGAACGATAAACCCGCCGATCAGCGGGCCTATCACCGTCGCCAGGCCAAACACGCCGCCAAACAGCCCCTGATAGCGACCCCGATCGGCAGGCGGGATCACGTCCGCCACGGCAGCCATGCTGATCACCATCAGACCGCCGCCCCCCAGCCCTTGCAGGGCGCGCATCAGCACCAGCTGGGTCATGTTCTGCGCCAGACCGCACAGCGCGGACCCTACAAGAAACAGCACAATCGCGATTTGCAGAACGATTTTTCGGCCAAACAGATCGCCGAATTTGCCGTACAGCGGCACCACGATGGTCGAACTGAGGATATAGGCCGTTACCACCCACGAGAGCTTATCCAGCCCGCCCAGCTCGCCGACGATGGTCGGCAGCGCGGTGGAGACAATGGTCTGATCCAGCGCCGAGAGCAGCATCACCAGCAGGAGTGCGCTGAACAGCAGCTTAATCGACGGCGCCTTTTTCGCAGGTTGAGTCATTACGTCAGACTCCATAAGAGATCGCTTGAAATTAATTAATCGAATAATTAATATGCAGGTAAGTTATGGATAAGATCAAGAGACAGCGTGACCGTGCCAGCACTAAAAGACAATTCTGAACCCCGCCGCCCCGGACGTCCGCGCGGCGGCAAGCGCGTTACCGCCAGCCGCGAACAGCTGCTGGACATCGCCCTGAACCTCTTCTCCCGCCAGGGGATCGCCAATACGTCGTTGAACGCTATTGCCCGAGAAGCCGGCGTGACGCCCGCCATGCTGCACTACTACTTCAACTCCAGAGAACAGTTACTGGATGCGATGATTGAGGAGCGCTTCCTGCCGTTACGTGAGCGGATCGGGGCAATTTTCGCCGACAACCGGGATTCGCCGGTGGATGCCCTGACGGAAATGGTCAGGGTGCTGGCCGAACTGGCGGAAAAGTATCGCTGGTTTGCCCCGCTGTGGATGCAGGAGGTGATCGGCGAGATGCCGGTACTGCGTACGCATTTGCAGGAGCGCTTTGGCGATGAGAAATATCACACCACGCTGGCAACCATCAAAGGCTGGCAGCAGGAAGGAAAGCTGAATCCGGCGCTAGCCCCCGAACTGCTGTTCACGACGCTGCTGAGCCTGGTGCTGGTGCCGTTCTCTCGCATGCGCAATGACGAGAGGCTTAATGCCCTCTCGCCGGAGATCGTTGTGCGCCACGTGTTAGCCGTGATCGGCAACGGGATCGGTGGTTAAAGATCCCTGGTCAGATAGTGTCTCTGCATTCCCTGATAAGGGTAATCCTGTAAGGACATCTGCACCTGATAACCCTGTTTTTCATAGAACGGACGCGCCTGAAAGCTGACCGTATCCACCAGCGCGTGACGACACCCTTTACGACGGGCCTCCTCTTCAGCCTTTTTGATCAGCTGGCTGCCGACGCCCGTTCCCCGCACCCTGTCGCTGACCCACAGAAAGTCGATATTCAGCCAGTCGCCTTTACGTACGCCGATTAACCCGCCCAGCATGACGCCGTTGTCGTCCCGCACATATACGCCAATATCGCCACTAAACGTCGCCAGATCTAAATACTGCGCGTTATAGGCTCTTAGCCCCGTTAATAATTCTTCTTTTTCTTCAGCCGTGACTTTATCTGTAATGCTCAGGTGCATAAATCTCTCCTTATTTTCAGCGCAATCTGAATATCTCACAGCTTAACCTTCATAAAAACTCCTTATTTCCTCCATTGTTTAAACAAGGAAATATTCATTCAATATGTAAATAAAAAAAACCTTTCCAATAGGCTCCGAAAACGTATAATGAGAACGATCATTCTCACTTTTTACGGTAGCCGACGATGAGCACAAAGCTGGAAGAACGACAAAAACTACGGCAGGACGAAATCATCACCGCCGCGCGCCGCTGCTTTCGCGCCAGTGGATTTCACGCTGCCAGCATGTCGCAGATCGCCAGCGAAGCCAGGCTCAGCGTCGGACAAATCTATCGCTATTTCAGTAACAAAGACGCGATCATTGAAGAGATGATCCGGCGCATTATCGACTCACGTATTGAGGAGATGCAGGGCAAAACCCTGGTTGAAGGGATGCCGCAGGCGCTTGCCTGGCGCCAGACGCTGAACGAAGATGATGACGCGCTAATGCTCGAAATGTCCGCAGAGGCCACACGTAATCCGCTGGTGGCAAACATGCTGATCGAAGCCGAAGCCCGCATGTTCGCCAACGCCTGTGAGCACCTGAAAAAGCAGTTCCCCCACCTGAGCGATGAGCATATTCGCTGCTGCGTGGAGATTACCGCCGTGATGATCGAAGGCACGATTTACCGTCGACTCACGCCTTTAAAAGTACCGTCAGAACAATTAGAGCCCATTTACCAGAATATTTTAAATATGCTTTTCTCTGCGAAGTAATCGCATGTGAATAATTAGCGGAAATAAGTAATTTCCCTTTTTTCATTTCTGGCTCTGCCAGAGATGCGGGATCGCTGTGCTTTTAATTAGCCATCCTCCCTGTTAAGCGATTAACAGGGCAGGCTTCGTTCACCCTGGAAAAAGATTATGAAAACCATAACAACCTCCATCGCAGCATTACTCCTCCTGACAGGGTGCGATAATGCGCAAACATCTGCTCCCCAGCGTCCTCTTCCGGAAGTGGGGATTGTCACACTCATGAGCCAGCCGGTGTCCGTGGTCAGCGAGCTGACCGGCCGCACCGCCGCCGCGATGAGCGCCGAAGTGCGCCCTCAGGTGGGCGGCATTATTCAGAAACGGCTCTTCACCGAAGGCGATACGGTCAAGGCCGGGCAGGCGCTGTATCAGATCGATCCTTCCAGCTACCGCGCCGCTTATGATGAAGCTGCCGCCGCACTGAAACAGGCGCAGGCGCTGGTGCAGGCCGACTGCCAGAAAGCCCGGCGCTATGCGCAGCTGGTTAAGGATGACGGCGTATCACGTCAGGATGCGGAAGACGCGAAGTCCACCTGCGCGCAGGACAAGGCCAGCGTCGAGTCAAAGAAAGCCGCGCTGGAAAGTGCCCGCATTAACCTCAACTGGACCACCGTCACCGCGCCGATTGCCGGACGTATCGGCATCTCCTCTGTGACCCCCGGCGCGCTGGTGACCGCCCAGCAGGATACCGCGCTGGCCACTATTCGCGGGCTGGACAGTATGTACGTCGATTTAACCCGTTCCAGCGCCGATCTGCTGCGATTACGCAAGCAAACCCTCGCCAGCAACAGCGATACGCTGAACGTGTCGTTGATCCTCGAAGACGGCAGCAGCTACAGCGAAAAAGGCCAGCTGGCGTTAACCGAAGTGGCGGTGGATGAGTCTACCGGCTCAGTCACCCTGCGCGCCGTCTTCCCGAACCCGCAGCATCAGCTTCTGCCGGGCATGTTCGTCCGCGCCCGAGTGGATGAAGGCATCATGAATGACGCGATCCTCGCGCCGCAGCAGGGCATCACCCGCGACGCCAAAGGTACCGCCACCGCGCTGGTGGTGAACGCCAGCAACAAGGTCGAGCAGCGTCAGCTGGAAACGGGCGACACCTACGGCGATAAATGGCTGGTGCTGAATGGCCTGAAGGCGGGCGATAAGCTGATTGTGGAAGGCACCGACAAAGTCACCGCCGGGCAGGAAGTGAAAGCTGAAGAGATGAAAACCAACGGAGGAAACGCCTGATGTTTTCCCGTTTCTTCGTGCGTCGCCCGGTCTTTGCCTGGGTTATCGCCATTCTCATCATGCTCGCCGGGATACTGGCGATCCGCACGCTGCCCGTTGCGCAGTACCCGGACGTTGCCCCGCCGTCGATCAAAATATCCGCCACCTACACCGGCGCCTCCGCACAAACGCTGGAGAACAGCGTGACGCAGGTGATCGAGCAGCAGCTCACCGGGCTGGATAACCTGCTCTACTTCACCTCCACCAGCAGCTCGGACGGTTCGGTGAGCATCAACGTCACGTTTGAACAGGGAACCGATCCGGACACCGCTCAGGTACAGGTGCAGAACAAAGTCCAGCAGGCGGAATCACGCCTGCCGACCGAGGTGCAGCAGTCCGGGATCACCGTCGAAAAATCCCAGAGCAACTTCCTGCTGATCATGGGCGTGTATGACAAAACCGATACCGCCAGCAGCTCGGATATCGCCGACTGGCTGGTGAGTAATATGCAGGATCCGCTGGCGCGCGTGGATGGCGTCGGCAGCCTGCAGGTGTTCGGTGCAGAATACGCGATGCGCATCTGGCTCGACCCGGCTAAGCTGGCGTCGTACTCGCTGATGCCCTCCGACGTGCAGAGCGCGATTGAAGCGCAGAACGTCCAGGTCTCCGCCGGTAAAATCGGCGCGCTGCCCTCGTCGAACGCCCAACAGCTGACCGCCACCGTTCGCGCTCAGTCGCGTCTGCAAACGGTCGATGAGTTCAAAAAAATCATCGTCAAGAGCCAGTCCAACGGTGCGGTGGTGCGCATCAGCGACGTCGCGCGCGTGGAGATGGGCAGCGAAGATTACACCGCCACCGCGAAGCTGAACGGCCACCCGGCGGCGGGTATGGCGGTGATGCTCTCGCCGGGCGCCAACGCGCTTAACACCGCCACGGCGGTAAAAGACAAGATTGCCGAGTTCAAAAAGTCGATGCCGGAAGGCTACGACGTGGCCTACCCGAAAGACAGCACCGAGTTCATCAAGATCTCCGTTGAGGACGTGATTCAGACCCTGTTCGAAGCCATTATCCTCGTGGTGGTGGTGATGTACCTGTTTCTGCAAAACATCCGCGCAACGCTGATCCCGGCGCTGGCGGTGCCGGTGGTGCTGCTGGGCACCTTCGGCGTACTGGCGCTGTTCGGTTACTCCATCAACACCCTGACGCTGTTTGCCATGGTGCTGGCGATAGGACTTTTGGTGGATGACGCCATCGTGGTGGTGGAAAACGTCGAGCGTATTATGCGCGACGAAGGGCTGCCCGCCCGGGAAGCGACCGAAAAATCGATGGGCGAAATTTCCGGCGCGCTGATCGCCATTGCGCTGGTGCTCTCTGCGGTATTCCTGCCGATGGCCTTCTTCGGCGGCTCTACCGGGGTCATTTACCGTCAGTTCTCGGTCACCATTATTTCGGCGATGTTCCTCTCCGTAGTGGTGGCGCTGACCCTGACGCCCGCGCTGTGCGGCTCGATCCTGAATCACACCGCTCCGCACAAAAAGGGCTTCTTCGGCGCGTTTAACCGCTTCTACAGTAAGACCGAGCACGGCTATCAGAATAAGGTTCTGCGCGCCCTGCGCCGTTCCGGCGGCATGCTGGTGATCTTCGCCCTGCTCTGCGGCGCGATGGGGTTCGCCATGCTGAAACTGCCGGGCAGCTTCCTGCCAACCGAAGACCAGGGTGAAATCATGGTGCAGTACACCCTCCCTGCCGGTGCAACCGCGGTGCGTACCGCAGAGGTAAGCCGCCAGGTACGCGAGTGGTTCCTCACCAAAGAGAAAGCTAATACCGACGTGATCTTTACCGTCGAAGGTTTCAGCTTCAGCGGCAGCGGCCAGAACGCCGGGATGGCGTTCGTCTCCCTGAAAAACTGGTCAGAGCGTAAAGGCGAGGAAAACACCGCGCAGGCCATTGCCCTGCGCGCCACGCAGGAGCTGAGCGCCATCCGCGATGCCACCATCTTTGCGATGACACCGCCGGCAGTGGACGGTCTGGGCCAGAGCAACGGCTTTACCTTTGAGCTGATGGCGAGCGGCGGCACCGACCGCGACGCGCTGCTGAAACTGCGTAACCAGCTGATTGGCGAAGCGAATCAGGACAGCTCGCTGCACGCCGTGCGCGCCAACGATCTGCCGCAGATGCCGCAGCTTCAGGTGGATATCGATAACAACAAAGCCGTGTCGCTGGGGCTCTCCCTGAGCGACGTCACCGACACCCTGTCCAGCGCCTGGGGCGGCACCTACGTGAACGACTTCATTGACCGTGGCCGCGTGAAAAAGGTCTACATCCAGGGCGACAGCGACTATCGCGCGGTACCGTCGGATCTCAACAAATGGTATGTGCGCGGCAGCGACAGCACTATGACCCCATTCTCCGCCTTCGCCACTACCCGCTGGGAGTATGGCCCGGAAAGCCTGGTGCGCTACAACGGCTCGGCGGCGTATGAAATTCAGGGCGAGAACGCCAGCGGCGCCAGCTCCGGTACGGCGATGAGCAAAATGGAGCAGCTGGCGAATAACCTGCCGTCCGGCAGCACCTGGGCGTGGAGCGGTTTGTCGTTGCAGGAAAAACTGGCGAGCGGTCAGGCGATGAGCCTTTATGCCCTCTCCATCCTCGTGGTGTTCCTGTGCCTGGCGGCACTGTATGAGAGCTGGTCGGTGCCCATTTCGGTGATCCTCGTGATCCCGCTTGGGGTGCTGGGCGCGGCCATTGCCGCCTCCCTGCGCGGCCTGAGCAACGATGTCTATTTCCAGGTGGCGCTGCTGACCACCATCGGTCTGTCGTCGAAGAACGCCATTCTGATTGTCGAGTTTGCCGAAGCCAAAGTGGCCGAAGGCTACTCACTGACGCGCGCCGCCCTGCGGGCCGCCCAGACGCGTCTGCGTCCGATCATCATGACCTCGCTGGCGTTTATCGCAGGCGTGACGCCGCTGGCGATTGCCACCGGCGCGGGGGCCAACAGCCGCGTGGCGATCGGCACCGGCATTATCGGCGGGACGCTGGCCGCGACGCTGCTGGCTATCTTCTTTGTTCCTTTATTCTTTGTACTGGTGAAACGTCTGTTCTCCGGTAAGCACGCAAACCGGAGGTCATAATGTTTCGTGTAACTGTTTTAGCGTTAGCACTGCTGAGCGCAGGCTGTGTGTCATTAGATCCCACGTATCAGCGCCCGGACGCGCCCGTTCCGGCCACACTGCCCGGCGCGCACGGCGAAGCCAGCGCCGTGGTGAACCAGTGGCAGCAGGTGATGAATGATGCGCGGCTGAAAAGCGTGGTGACGATGGCGCTCAACAGCAACCGCGACGTGCAAAAAGCGATTGCGGATATCGACGCCGCCCGTGCCCAGTATGGCGAAACGCGCTCGTCCCTGTTCCCGACGGTGGACGCGGAACTGAGCCACACCCGCAGCCGCACGCTGGCGAGCGGCGTCGCGACGAGCGACGAAGCCAACGGCACGGTCTCCAGCTTCGAACTGGATCTGTTTGGCCGCAACCAGAGCCTGTCGCGCGCCGCGCGTGAAACCTGGCTTGCCAGCGAGTTCACCGCGCAGAACACGCGCCTGACGATGGTCAGCGAGCTGACCACGGCCTGGGTGACGCTGGCGGCGGATAACAGCAATCTGGCGCTGGCGAAATCCACCCTGGAGAGCGCCGCGAACTCGCTCAAAATCGTTAAACGTCAGCAGGAAGTAGGTGTGGCAGCGGCCACGGACGTCAGTGAAGCGATGGCGGTTTACCAGCAGGCGCGCGCCAGCGTGGCGAGCTACCAGACGCTGGTGATGCAGGACAAAAACGCCCTTAACCTGCTGGCGGGCGATACGGTGCCCGAGAACCTGCTGCCCGGCACGCTGGAGAGCCTGAGCGATAACGCCATCACGCTGATCCCGGCGGGCGTCAGCTCCAGCGCGCTGCTGCGTCGCCCGGACATTCAGGAGGCGGAACATAACCTGCTGAGCGCTAACGCCAACATCGGCGCGGCACGCGCCAACTTCTTCCCGACCATTTCACTGACCGCCAGCGCGGGCGTCGGCAGCGATTCGCTGTCATCCCTGTTCAGCCACGGCATGAAGGTCTGGTCGTTCGCGCCGTCCATCACCCTGCCGCTGTTTAGCGGGGGCAACAATATGGCGCAGCTGCGCTATGCGGAAGCGGAGAAAAAAGGGTTAATTGCGACCTATGAGAAGACCATCCAGAGCGCGTTTAAGGACGTGGCCGACGCGCTGGCGCGGCGCGAAACGTTGAGCGAACAGCTTGATGCCCAGCGTGAATACGTGGCGGCGGAGCAAAAAACGCTGGATGTGGCGACGCGCAGTTACAAGGCTGGCGCAGGCGATTATCTGACGGTGCTCACCGCGCAGCGATCGCTGTGGTCGGCACAGGAATCACTGATTGCCTTGCAGCAAACCGACCTGGAAAACCGCATCACGCTGTGGCAATCGCTGGGTGGAGGGGTTCAGTAACGGCCTGAGAGGGCGATTCTCATACCAGGTGAAAAGTAAATTCATACTTTCGGCTGGAATCGCCTGCCTGAATGTAACGATACATTTCAGGGAAAGCCTGTGACTTTACCGGAGGTCTCAATGAAATCTGCACACCTGGTTTGCCTGCTCGTTTGCCTGATTTTCGCTGCGTTTGTTCACGCGCAGGAGAAGAGCGCTCCGGAGAAAGAGGCCCAGATAAAACAGCAGGTCCTGAAAGATGTGAAGAAAACCTGTACCCCGCAGAAAAAGCAGAGCGATAAGGCCTGGCAGGCGATGATTTTGTCGTCTGAGGCCAATCAGCTGCTGATCAAAAATGCCATCACCGCCGTGAAGCGTGACAACCTGGACGCCTACTGGGATGCAGTAAGTCAGGTGGATTGTATGGAAGATTACTGAGGGTTGAGCGCCGGGTGGCGGCTGCGCCTTACCCGGCCTACATCACATGTTTAACGCTTCCGCACATCCGGAATAATCAAATCCCCACGCAGCACGTACGACCCCAGCATCTGCGTTTTCGCCGTCAGCCAGCTCACGATGCGCGCCGCCATGGCGTCCATGGAATACTCAATGGCCGGGATCACCGGAATACCCGGGAGATGCAGCGAACCGCCGAGGCTGAAGACCATGATGTCTTCCGGTACCGATTTATTAAACGCCTGTAACTGCGGGATCACCCGCTGGGCTTCCTGCTCGTCTGCCACCAGCAGCGCGTTGAAGTTCAGCGTGGACGCGTTGTTGAGTAATTCCTGAAGCGCAACGGACGATGAAGTCGCGTCCATAAACACGAGGTTGCGATTAAAGGGCAGGAAGTTTTTCTCCAGCGCATGTTTGTAACCCAGCAGCACCTGATCGGCAAAGCCGCTGCCGTGCGGGTGGATCAGTGCTATCTGGCGACGCCCCTGGCTGGTGAGATAGTTGCAGGCCGTTTCAGCCGCGAACGCGTGATCGAACTGAATGCTGTTGGCGTTATCGGCTTCCATACAGTCGACCAGAATGACGTTGTCCATGTCCACGTCTAGCGGGAAACGCGCGCCAATCACCAGAATGTCATCACATAAGCCGCAGGAGAGTTCTTCAAGGGCGTTCATCACTTCTGTTTTCGTGTGTGCGAAACGCAGCAGCAGATGTTTTTGATGCTGGCTGAGGTGTTTTTCCAGCGCGTACAGGTAACCGGTGGTCTGGTTAATGTTCTCCTGCGCGCAAATCACCCCAATGCAGCCCGTCGACTGGCTGAGCAGCGACTGGGCGATCACGTTGGGACGATAGTTCAGCTCATCCACCGCTCTCAGAACAGCCTGTCGGCTGGCTTCTTTAACGCCACGCGACCCGCTCAACACCCGTGATACCGTGGCTTTGGACACCCCGGCCAGACGCGATACATCGTTGATTGTAGACATCTCTCTCCCCTGTCAGACGCAACTGGCGTCTGTAATTTCCATCACCGCTACGGCTCACATTATAGCCAGAACGGAGTATATCCGTTTCCGTTTTCCATGGAAACCGATTTTCCGTTTCCACTCAATTTGATGTCAAAACAGCCAAATTATGTGACCCACATCCGGTTAATTAGCGTCATAAGTAGTGGATATTGATGGTTGTCACACTTCTGTCTTTTATGAATGGAAACCGGTTTCCGTATCATGTCCAATCATCATCGCAATAACTTTTTACATTTTGAGGATGGTCGTCGATGTTCAAGATTATGCTGTGCTGCTCTGCCGGGATGTCCACCAGCCTGCTGGTCAGCAAAATGATCGATGTTGCAAAAGAACGGGGCTTGCCCGTGAAGATAGATGCGTATGGCGTATCCGAATTTGATACGCAGTTTCCGCACTATCAGGTGGTGCTTCTCGGACCGCAAGTGAAATATATGTTAAAGACGCTCTCAGACAAGGCAGCGACGCAAGGCATACCGGTGCAGCCCATCGACATGATGGATTACGGCATGCAGCGTGGCGATAAAGTACTGGACTATGCTCTGTCGCTCATCGAAGCGGCACACTAAAAGGTGTTCACATGAGTTCGTTATATCAATCCATGGTCGCGGTGATTGAACAGTCAATTACGCCGCTGGCCGCGAAGCTCGGTCAGCAAAAGTATGTGATTGCCATCCGCGACGGCTTTACCGCCGCGCTGCCGTTTATGATCATCGGCTCGTTTATGCTGGTGTTTATCTTCCCGCCGTTTTCGGCGGATACCACCAACAGCTTCGCCCGCGGCTGGCTGGATTTCTCCGAGACCTACCGCGAACAGCTGATGCTGCCCTTTAACCTCAGCATGGGCGTGATGACCTTCTTCATCTCGGTGGGGATTGGGGCGAGCCTGGGGCGTCAGTTTAACCTCGATCCGGTGATGTCCGGTCTGCTGGCCTTTATGGCCTTCCTGCTGGTCGCCGCGCCGTATGCCGACGGCAAAATTTCGACGCAGTATCTGTCGGGTCAGGGCATCTTCACTGCTCTTATCACCGCGATCTACTCCACCCGTGTGTACGCGTGGCTGAAGCAGAACAACGTCACCATCCGCCTGCCGAAAGAGGTGCCGACCGGCGTGGCGCGTTCGTTTGAGATCCTGATCCCGGTGATGGTGGTGATTGGTACCCTGCATCCGCTGAACCTGTTCATTGAAGCGCAGACCGGGATGATCTTCCCGCAGGCGATTATGCACCTGCTGGAGCCGCTGGTGTCCGCGTCTGACTCGCTGCCCGCGATTCTGCTCTCCGTTCTGCTGTGCCAGATCTTCTGGTTTGCCGGTATCCACGGGTCGCTGATTGTCACCGGCATCATGAACCCGTTCTGGATGGCGAACCTCTCTGCAAACCAGGCGGCGCTGGCGGCGGGCGCGGCGCTGCCGCACGTTTATCTGCAAGGTTTCTGGGATCACTACCTGCTGATTGGCGGCGTAGGCTCGACCCTGCCGCTGGCGTTCCTGCTGCTGCGCAGCCGCGCCACTCACCTGCGCACCATCGGCAAAATGGGCGTTGTGCCAAGCTTCTTTAACATCAACGAACCGATTCTGTTCGGCGCGCCGATCATCATGAACCCGATGCTGTTTATCCCGTTCGTGTTTGTTCCGCTGGTCAATGCCTGCCTGGCGTACGGCGCAACCAAACTCGGCTGGCTGGCCCAGGTGGTTTCGTTAACCCCGTGGACCACGCCCGCGCCGATTGGCGCCTCGTGGGCGGCGAACTGGGCGCTCAGCCCGGTGGTGATGTGCCTGGTCTGCATGGTGATGTCCGCCCTGATGTACCTGCCATTCCTGCGCGCCTATGAGCGTACGCTCATCAAAAATGAAGAGCAGAAAGCCCAGGCAACCGTCGGCACCGCTGAAACAGTTAGCAATTAAGTCAAAGAGGAAGGGTCATGAAATACGCATTTCCCGATAACTTCTGGTGGGGCAGCGCAAGCTCCGCTCTCCAGACGGAAGGGACACGAGAGGGTGAAACCACGTGGGACTACTGGTTTTCCCGCGAGCCGAACCGTTTTCACAACGGCGTGGGACCGCAGCATACCTCCACGTTTTATCAGCACTGGAAAACGGACATTCAGCTGTTGAAGCAGCTGAACCACAACAGCTTTCGCACCTCGATTAGCTGGGCGCGCCTGATCCCCGACGGTATCGGTGAAGTGAACCCGGACGCGGTCGATTTTTATAATCAGGTCATTGATGAGCTGAATGAACAGGGCATCACGCCGTTTATCACCCTGTTCCATTTCGACATGCCGATGGCGATGCAGGAGATCGGCGGCTGGGAAAACCGTGACGTAGTGGACGCCTACGCCCGCTATGCGCAGATCTGCTTCGAGCTGTTTGGCGACCGCGTGCTGCACTGGTTTACCTTCAACGAGCCGATCGTGCCGGTGGAAGGCGGTTATCTGTACGATTTCCATTACCCGAACGTGGTGGATTTTCGTCGGGCGGCGACCGTGGCATATCACACGGTGCTGGCCCATGCGAAGGCCGTTCAGGCTTACCGCGCCGGGCATTACGCGGGGGAGATCGGCATCGTGCTGAACCTGACGCCGTCATACCCGCGTTCGCAGAACCCGGCGGACGTGAAGGCGGCGCATATCGCGGATCTGATGTTTAACCGCAGCTTCCTCGACCCGGTGCTGCGCGGGGAGTATCCGGCCGACCTGGTGGCATTGCTGAAATCTTACGATCAGCTACCCGCCTGCAAGCCGGAAGACGGTTTCCTGATTGCGGAAGGGAAAATCGACCTGCTCGGCGTTAACTACTATCAACCGCGCCGCGTGAAGTGTCGCGACAGCGCGGTGAACCCGCAGGCGCCGTTTATGCCGGAGTGGTTCTTTGATAGCTACGAGATGCCGGGCCGTAAGATGAACCCGTACCGCGGCTGGGAAATCTACGAGCCGGGTATTTACGATATTCTGGTTAACCTGCGCGACAATTACGGTAACCCCCGCTGTTTTATTTCTGAAAACGGGATGGGTGTCGAAAACGAGCAGCGCTTTATTGAAAACGGTCAGATAAACGATCGGTACCGCATCGAATTTATTTCTGAGCATTTAGCGTGGCTGCATAAAGGTATTAGCGAAGGCTGCAATTGCCTTGGCTACCATATGTGGACGTTTATTGATAACTGGTCGTGGTGCAATGCCTATAAAAACCGCTACGGTTTTATTCAGCTCGATTTGGAGACGCAGCAGCGCACCATTAAAAAAAGCGGAGAGTGGTTTGCCGCTACCGCCTTAAATAATTGCTTTGATAAAGAGTAAAAATGATGATCGCATTAGAAGAAGCCGTAATGGAAATTATCGTCAACGCCGGTCAGTCCCGCAGCCTGTGCTTCGAAGCGCTGCATGCGGCGCGCCAGGGCAACCTTGACGAAGCCAAAAGCCTGCTGCGTGAAGCCGATGGCTACGCGCGCCAGGCACACAAGATGCAGACCAAACTGATCGAGCAGGACGCGGGCGAAGCCCGCCAGCCGATGACCTTAATTATGGTGCACGCGCAGGATCATTTAATGAATTCGCTATTAGCGCGTGAATTATCTGAAGAGATTATTCATTTATATCAGAGATAGTCTATGGCGAAATAATTTAATGTAATACCTCTGTACCTAAAACTAGAAATCCACTTGTTCTGATGATAGCGACATATTCTGTCAGATCGGAGCGGGATGGTTATTGTCTGAATAAAATTAAACTATATTGAGATAACCATGAATACGATTAAAAAACTTCCATTAACCATGGCGGTTATCGCCGCGCTTTGTCCAATTTCCGTGCTCGCGCAAGAATTTACGCAGGAGCAAATTGACGCCATTGTGGCGAAAGCGGTGGATAAAGCCCTGGCCGAGCGTCAGGCGAAAATGGATGCGGCGGTCGCGAAAAAAGCGGACGTCATCACCGAGCCGCAGAGCGCAGCGCAATCCCCGGACATGGCGATTCCGTTTGGCATCAAATTTACCGGCTACGCCCGCTACGGCGCGCACTTCCAGGCCGCTGACCAGAAGTATGTGGCGGTGGACGGCTCCTACAACGGCGCGTCCGCGATTGGTCGTCTGGGTAACGAAGGCAACGGCGGGGAATTCCAGCTCTCCAAGGCCTTCAAGGGTGATAACGGCGCCATCTGGGACATCAACGTGATGATCGACCACTGGGGCGACGAAGTTAACCTCAAAAAAGCCTACGCCGGGGTGACCAACATTATGGCCTCCAACCCGAACGCCTACTTTTGGGCCGGTCGTGACTTCCACCAGCGTCCGCAGCAGGGCATCAACGATTACTTCTGGATGAACCACGATGGCCAGGGCGCCGGGGTGAAGAACTTCGACATCGGCGGCGTGCAGTTCGACGTGGCTGCCGTGGCGGCGGTGGAATCCTGTAGCCCGGAAGTGATGGAAGATGAAGCCAACCCGTCGCGCATCACCTGTACCGGCGGTTCCGGCACGGGTGACAAGGGCAACTACGCTGCCACCTCAAAAATCCACGGCATGAAGCTCGGCCCGATCGACCTGGAGCTGTACGCCAACTACGGTTTTGACTCCAAAGCCGTTGAGAGCGACGAACGTCTGAACGCCTGGCAGGGCGGCGTGGTGCTGAGCCACACCAACGACAGCGGTGTGAACAAGGTGATCGCCCGCTACTCCGATAATTCGGACAACAGCGTGTTCAATAAAACCGAAGACCTGACCACGGTCTACGCCAGCTTCGAAGGGCTGTATAAATTCACCCAGGCCACGCAGGTGGAGTACATCCTCGCCTTCCACGACTATGACAACAGCCGTGATGACACCGATAACCGTAAGAACTACAACGCCATCGTGCGCCCGATGCACTGGTGGAACGACGTTCACTCCACCTGGCTGGAAGCGGGCTGGCAGCACGTAGATTACGACAACGGCGGCGACAACAAGGGCTGGAAGCTGACCCTGTCGCAGAACATGTCTATCGCCATGGGGCCAGAGTTCCGTCCGATGCTGCGCTTCTACGTGACCGGCGGCAAAGTGGACAACGAACGCACCGCGCGCGTGAACAACACCAAAGATGAGACGCTGGACGACTTCAACGTCGGCGCGATGTGGGAGGCGTGGTTCTAAGGTCAACAACATGCCGGGTGGCGCTACGCTTACCCGGCCTACGGTTTTCCCCCTCTCCCCGTGGGAGAGGGCCGGGGTGAGGGCATCAGGCCGCACACAACCATGCTATGCTGTTGGCCAATTAACGACAACATAACAGGGGAGAACATGGGTTCCACACGCAAAGGGATGCTCAACGTCCTGATCGCCGCCGTTTTATGGGGCAGTTCCGGGGTTTGCGCGCAGTACATCATGGAGAAAAGCCACATTTCTTCGCCTTACCTGACCATGGTTCGTCTGCTGTTTACCGGCGTGATCCTGCTGACGCTCTCCTTCGTTCACGGCGACAAGATTTTCTCGGTCATCAAAAACCGCAAAGACGCCCTCAGCCTGCTGTTTTTCTCACTGGTTGGCGCGCTCACCGTGCAGCTCACCTTCCTGCTGACGATTGAAAAATCCAACGCTGCGACGGCCACCGTGCTTCAGTTCCTGTCGCCAACCATCATCGTGGCGTGGTTCGCCCTGGCGCGGAAAACGCGTCCCGGCATATTTGTCTTATCCGCGATTTTGACATCGCTTGTGGGTACCTTCCTGCTGGTGACCCACGGCGATCCGACGTCGCTCTCCATCTCGCCTGCCGCACTGTTCTTCGGTATCGCCTCGGCGTTTGCCGCGGCGTTTTACACCACCTATCCATCAACGCTTATCGCCCGCTACGGCACGCTGCCGATTGTCGGCTGGAGTATGTTGATTGCGGGACTAATGCTGACGCCGTTCTACGCCGGACGCGGCACCACCTTCGCCATTGACGGCGGCCTGCTGCTGGCGTTTTTCTACCTGGTGGTGATTGGCACCGCGCTGACGTTCAGCCTGTATCTGAAGGGCGCGCAGATGATCGGCGGGCCGAAGGCAAGCATTTTGAGCTGCGCCGAACCCCTGAGCAGCGCGCTGTTGTCGGTGGTTTTGCTGGGGGTGGCATTCACCCTGCCGGACTGGCTGGGAACGCTGCTGATTGTGTCGTCGGTGGTGCTGATTTCGATGGATTCACGCAGAAGGGTTAAGGCATCGGCGTAGCCTGATGCCCTCACCCCGGCCCTCTCCCCAAAGGGGCGAGGGTGAAAAGACAGCACCGAGCAGTCCCCTCACCCCTATGGGGAGAGGGTTAGGGTGAGGGGAGAATTGACTACTTCGCCTTCACCTTCCCCGCCACCAGCAGCGCGGTCAGCAGCATCAGCGTACCGGAGATCACCAGCGGTGACGTCAGCCCCAGATGGTCGAGCGCTACGCCGCCCACCGCAGCGCCGCAGGTGTTCGCCAGCTGGATCACCGCCACCTGAATCGACCCGGCTTTTTCCGCCTGATCGGCAAGCGAGCGGGTGATCCACGTCGACCAGCCCACCGGCACCAGCGCAAAGGCAAAGCCCCAGACAATCGCAATCGCCGATGCGACCCACTTGTCGCTGCCCCACAGCACCAGCACCGCGGCACTGATCGCCAGCACCAGCGGCGCACCCGCCAGCGCCACCTTCAGGGAGCGCTTCAGGAACTGAGACGACAGTGAGGTACCGACGAAGCTGGCGATACCGAAGCTCAGCAGCACCAGCGTCAGGCCATCCACGTCAAAGCCCGCCATGGTCATATACACCGGGCGAATATAGGTAAAGAAGGCAAACTGCCCGGCAAAGGCCATGAAGATGGCGGTCATCCCCGCCAGCACGCCCGGACGCTTGAGCAGCGCGAACATGTTCTGTTTGTGGTGCGCCGCTTCACCCGGCAGAGACGGTAGCGCTTTCCACACCCAGATAATGCACAGCACGCCCATCACTGCCGCCGCGTTAAAGACGTTACGCCAGCCGATAATCCCACCAAGGAAGCTGCCCAGCGGCGCGGCAATCACCAGCGCAATAGAGACCGCGCCGAAGATAACGGACAGCGCTTTTGGCACGGTGCGCGCGGGCACCAGGCGCATGGTCAGCGAGGCCGACATCGCCCAGAAGCCGCCTAACCCCAGCCCCAGGCAGGCGCGACCCAGCAGCAGCAGGGTGAAGCTTTCAGCGAAAGAGACCAGCAGGCAGGAGAGCGTCAGCAGCACGCTGAACAGGATGACCACTTTACGACGGTCAATGGTGCCAATCGCCTGGGTGATAAACAGGCTGGCGAACATCGCCACAAAGGCGGTGACGGTAACGGACTGCCCCGCCACGCCTTCGGAAATGCCCAGATCCTGCGCCATCGGCGTCAGCAGGCTGACCGGCAGAAACTCAACGGTGATCAGGCAGGCGACGCAAAATGCCACGGAGAAAACCGCCGACCAGTTGGGGCGAGACACCTCTTTGGCCTGCGGCGGAGTCGTGGGCTGGATATGTTCTGTCATGGCATCACCTGAGATAAAAACGTGCGGAAAAGTCGCGCAGTTTATCATCAAAAGTGTGACGAATTTAACGATTTGACAACTATTGTGGTTTTAGAGGGGATCAGTGCAGATAAAACACACCTTCTTCCGGCAGAAATAGCTGGTTATAGCGCAGCTGGAAGGCGTTCAGCTCCTGCGGATCGGGCTCCATTTCGCGCATAAAGCCAAGTGCCAGTCGAATTTGCGCATCGGTAATGGGTGCGGCAAGGCGGGCTTTACGCAGCATACGGTGCCAGGTATGCAGATTCTCTTCACTGCCGTCGACAATGCAGACCTGCCAGATGAGCAGCACCTGCGCCGCATTTTGCAGATGTGCCTCGTCGGGGCGCTCAAGGTAGCGGATAAACTCATTGCCCGGCGTTTTACCGAACTGATCGATCATCGACTCGACCGGCATCGGGGTGATGCCCAGCCGCTCGCTTAAACGTTTGATGGCGCGGCGGGAGTCTGAGGTAAGGACACGAAATCCAACCACAAATACCACGGCAAGCGTTGCCAGCATTATCCAGACCATGCGTTCTCCTTAGACTAGCCGCCCATCATAGCGGGAAACGCAGCGCGTCAACAGCGGGAACGGCCAGAATAGTGAACCGAAAAAAGCTGGATAATTGCGATGAAAGCAATCCCGCGCAGGCGTGGCTGCGCGGGCTGTTGCTGAAGACCCGTCAGCGCGCCTGAAGCCCTTTCAGCAGCGCGTCGTGGAAACGTTCAGGATCCTGCATCTGCGGCGCGTGGCCCATGTCGTTAAACTCGACCAGCGTCGCGTGCGGAATGCGCTCCGCCGTCTCTTTGCCCAGCACCGCGTAATTGCCGAGCGTCTTGCGGATCTCCGGTGGGGCGAGATCTTTCCCGATGGCGGTATTGTCCTTCGTGCCGATCATCAATAATACCGGCATCTTCAGCTCGCTAAATTCATAGACAACCGGCTGGGTATAAATCATGTCGTAGAGCAGCGCCGAGTTCCACGCCACGTGAGCTTTGCCCGGCCCGTTGTTCAGCCCGGCGAGCATAGTGACCCAGCGCTCGTACTCCGGCTTCCACTCCCCGGCGTAGTAGGTATTTTTCTCGTACTGACGAATACCGTCGGCGCTAACTTTCAGCTCGCGCTGGTACCACTGGTCGACCGTAATATGCGGCACGCCGCGCGCTTTCCAGTCTTCCAGACCAATCGGGTTCACCATCACCAGCTGCTCCACCTGCTGCGGCCACATCAACGCATAGCGGGTTGCCAGCATGCCGCCGGTCGAATGTCCTATAACCGTCACGCGCTCGACGCCCAGCGTTTTCAGCAGCGCGTGGGTGTTATCCGCCAGCTGCTGGAAGGTGTACTGGTAATGCTCCGGCTTGGTGGATTTACAAAAACCAATCTGGTCAGGGGCGATCACGCGATACCCACCGGCCGACAGCGCGCGGATAGTGCCGTCCCAGGTGCCAGCGCAGAAGTTTTTGCCGTGCATCAACACCACGGTGCGGCCGTTGGGTTTTTCCGGTTTCACGTCCAGGTAAGCCATATCCAGAGGCTGGTTCTGCGAGGTAAAGGTAAAGTGTTTTACCGGCCAGCCGTAGTCAAAACCTTCCAGCTTCTCGCCGTAGGTGGGGGCATCCGCGGCCATTGCGGGGGAGGCCAGCGCCATCAACAGCGCCAGGCAGGACAATCGTCGGGTTAACATGCAAGCTCTCCAATAGCAAAAAGGGCTAAGGCTGCGCGAAAGGCGGCAGCAAAAACACTGTAGAGCATAGAGAGGAGCGAGTGTGTAAAGCGGAGTAAAGGTAGGCCGTGCAAAATAAAAAAGCCCGGCATCACACACCGGGCAAAGAAGTTACCTGCACACTCAGGCTACTTTTAATTTCTGCGCACGATTCTCACGGCGGATCTTACGCTCTTCCAGCACCGCAACCATCGCCATCAGGACGATACAGCCAATCGCGGCGGCATCCAGCGCGGCGAAGGTGCCCGCCCAGCCGGTAAGGCCGAAAATCGGCGTGCCGTCGGCGATCATCCCCAGACCCAGCTTGGCGAAGCTGTCGCCGATCAGGTAGGCGAAGGTGCCCTTAATCCCATCGGCGGCGCCGATCGCTTTTTTCGGGACGAAGCCCACTGCCGCCACACCGATCAGTAATTGCGGACCAAACACCAGGAAGCCGAGCGCGAACAGGGACGCCAGGTAAATGTACTGGTTGCTGGCGTGCTGGTAGACGCCAAGGGTGGCGATAATCAGCGCCAGCGCGACGCAGGCCACCAGCGCGCGGCGGCCATTGGCGAGGTCGGAGAGCCATCCCCACAGCAGCGTGCCGACCAGCGCGCCCACTTCAAACAGGGTGAAGCCCTGAATCGCCACTTCTTTAGAAAGCTTCAGCTCCTGGAAGGCATACACGGTGGACCACTGGTCGATACCAATGCGCACCACGTACAGGAAGATGTTCGAGAAACAGAGCAGCCAAATCACTTTGTTTTTCAGCACGTACTCAACAAAGATCTGCCATTTGGACATCTCGTTTTCTTCGGTCTCTTTGTCCTCTTCGCTGATCTCTTCCCCGAACAGCTCTTCGGCTTTGCCGAGGCCGTACGATTCCGGGGAATCGCTGCCGTAGCGCAGGCCGATAAAGCCAACAATCAGGGCAATAATCGACGGGAAGATAAACATGCCGATGACGTGACCGTCGAACAGGTAGTTCGCGCCGAACAGCGCCACGCCTGCCGCACCCGCTCCGCCGAGGTTGTGGGAGATGTTCCACATGCCGAGGTACGACCCCCGCTTGCGGCGCGGCGTCCATTTGGTGATGGTGGAGTAGCTGCACGACCCGCCGGTGCTCTGGAAGAAACCGCTCAGGGCGTAAAAGGCGATCATCAGGAACAGGCTGACGGAGCCCGCGCCCATGCTGGCGCTGAAGCCGAGCATACAGATGGCAGAGAGGATCAGCATAAACGGCAGGAACTGCTTGGTGTTTTTGCCGTCCGCATAGTAGGAAACAACGGTTTTCCCCACGCCATAGGTGATGGAGAAGCCCAGGCCAATCATCCCCAACTGCGTCATGCTCAGCCCATAGGTGGAGATCATGTCGTTCTGCGCGATGTTAAAGTTTTTGCGGATCAGGTACATGGTCAGGTAGCCGATGAAGACCACCAGATAGGACTGCATGAACGGTTTGAACCACATTTTGCGCCGCACATCGAGCGGCAGATCCAGGGTCGGCTTGCGCACCTGATTTAAGAAGGCCAGCATGACTGAGTTACTCCTGAGCTGATTTTTGCAGCATTGTAAAAACCAGCCAGGAGAGATGCCTGAGACAGCGTCCAGGTGAAACCGGGAAAATTTCTTAGTTTTGCGCGACTCGGCAGCAAAAGGTGAGGCGCGTCACGCTTCGCGCGGTGCCTGCGCGTGCAAAAACGGCAGCAACAGCAGGGCGGAGATGCCCGCCGCGATGGCGATCACCGCGAAGAACCCGCTCCAGTGCCAGATGTCGATCACCCGCGCCAGCGGCCAGCCGGAGAGCGATGCGCCGAGGTAGGCAAACAGCCCGACAAAGCCCGTCGCCGCGCCTGCCGCCTCTTTGTGGGAGCACTCTGCCGCCGCCATGCCGATCAGCATCTGCGGGCCAAAGACGAAAAAACCGATGGTGAAGAAGCACGCCGCCTGCATCACGTAGCTGGCGAACGGCATCAGCCACAGCGAGCCGACGGAGAGCAAAATTCCGGCGGCGAAAATCAGGTTCATCGGCCCGCGGTTGCCGTTGAAGAGCTTGTCCGAGCCCCAGCCCGCCACCAGCGCGCCAATAAACCCGCCCAGTTCAAACATGGTCACTGCCGAGTTGGCGGTCACCAGATCCACACCGAGCGTCTCGGACATGTACAGGTTGCCCCAGTCGTTGATGGCCGCGCGCACCACGTAGACCAGCACGTAGCAGAGCGACAGCAGCCAAATGTAGGGGTTTTTCAGCACGTATTTGGTGAGGATCTGCTGGCGGGACAACCCGGCCCCCTCCTGCTGCTGGGCGATCTCCATCTCGTCGTGCCGCCAGTCGCCCACCGGTGGAAGGCCGACGGTTTGCGGCCTGTCGCGCAGGCGCCAGCAGAGGAACAGCCCGGCGACAATCGCGAGGCCACCGGCAATCATCATCCCCGCACGCCAGCCGTAGTGCAGCGCGGCAGCCCCCACCACCATCGGGATCAGCGCCCCGCCGACGTTATGCGCGGTATTCCATATCGCCCACCAACCGCCGCGCTCATTGCGCGAATACCAGGCGGTCAGCAGACGGGCGCAGACCGGCGCGCCCCAGCCCTGGAAGAAGGCGTTCAGCGCCCACAGCAGGGCGAAGGCCCAGAGCGACGTCGAGAAGCCAAACAGGATGTTCACCACGCCGGTGGCGATCAGCCCAACGCCCATGAAATAGCGCGCATTGGAGCGGTCGCTGACGATGCCGGAGAAGAACTTCGACAGACCGTAGGTGATGTAAAACAGCGTCGCCAGCAGGCCGATGTCGGTGCGCGCCATCACGCCGCTGGCGAGGATCTCCGGCGCGGCGGCGTTGAAGCTTTTGCGGGTGAAGTAGAACAGCGCGTAGCCGAGCCAGATAGTGACCAGGATATGACGTCGCCAGTAGCGATAGCGGGCGTCGATTTCCGCTTTGTTGCCTAGCGGGGCGGCGCTGGCCGGGGTTTTAAACATGGTACGTCCTTAACGGCAAACTGACGCTGACGCGTGTCCCGTGGGTGCAGGAGATTGTCAGCGTGCCGCCGAGCGCCTTCACGCGCTCGCGCATGCCCGCCAGGCCAAAGCCCTGCTGGCCGGAGCCCGGCGGTAGGCCGCAGCCGTCGTCTTCAATTACCAGCATCAGGCGCTCGTCCTGCTGCCAGCCCTGGATCGTGACCGCGCTGGCACTGGCGTGTTTGACGATGTTGTTCAGCCCCTCCTGACAGACGCGGAACAGCGTCACGCGCTGACCTTCGCTCAGGATAGCTTCATTGATGCGCCAGTCGAGATGGCTGACTATCCCGCGGCTTTCCAGCTCCATCTCGCGCATCAGGGAACGCACCGCCTGCTCCAGGGACAGATCGTCAAGCTGGCGCGGGCGCAGCCGCCCTAACAGGCGGCGAACGGAGTCATAGACACCCAGTGAAAGCTGTTCGATATGCGCCCCGCCCTGCTTCACACCCGCGTTTTCTGCCGCCAGACGCTGGACAATGCCCGCCTGGGTGCGGATGGCGGTGATGGTCTGGCCGATGTCATCGTGCAGCTCGCGGGCAACCTCCTGGCGCACGCTCTCTTCCGTCTCCAGCAGACGCTCCGCCAGACGGCGATTGCGCGCCAGCTCGGCTTGCAGAGACTGGTTCAGCTCGCGCAGGCGCTGGATGCCCGCCCCCAGCAGCAGCCCGGTCAGGCTCTGGGCCAGCAGCGAGAGCAGCAGATCTACCGGATGATCGTGCCAGGTCTGGCTGGCGATCAGCGCGATGGCATTCATTAGGGTCGCGATCAGCGCCCCCTGCCAGCCGTAGTGCCAGGCGAGGGCGATGATCGGCAGCGCCAGACAAAACGGCGTGAAGCGTGATAATTCAGCGGGCAGACCAAGCTGCAACCACAGGCTCACCACAAACAGCAGCAGATACCAGATCAGGTGCCGGGCGCGCCAGTTCACCGGCTGGGAGACCAGCGCCGGGCCGAGCGGCTGCCAGACGGTGCTGGTAAGGTAATGCCAGAAAACCAGGCAGGTCGGTGCCAGCGTCAGGCCGCCGGTGAGGGTCAGCAGCAGGGCGTTGAGCACCTCCTTTTCGCCCACCCACGGCAGGGACTGCAACAGCGCGGCGGCAATCAGCGCCGCCCCCTGACGCAGCAGCGTGCGCCAGTCGCGCTGGTGACGGTAGCGGGAAATCAGGGCGACCGGGATAAGCGTGAGCAGGCTTCCGGTCATCAATAAAGGCAGATGCGCCAGCGCCACTTCCTGCGCCAGCCAGATCAGCATCAGCCACTCTGCGCCCAGCAAAACGGGCCAGTATCCGCGCGGGCACTGAAGCATCAGTCCCAGACGCAGGCCAAAGGGGAACAGCAGCACCGCCAGCTCCGGGCGTTCCACCAGATGCAGGCTGATGCTCCACAGGCAGAACCATGCGGCGGAGAAGATAAAAAAGCTGGCGACGACGGCGATCAGCCGTGAAAAAACGGGACTCATTGCCAGCTGTCAAACATACGGCGCGCCAGCTCGACATCGTTACTGACGTTGAGTTTTTCCATCAGGTTGGCGCGATGAACATGCACGGTTTTCGGGGACAGTTCCAGCTCCGCGGCAATCTCTTTCACCGACATGCCCTGGGCAAGTTTCTCTGCCACCTGACGCTCGCGTCTGGTGAGCGGATCCTGCCGTCCCGCCGCCAGCTTGATGGCGATATCGGGCGTCAGGTAGCAGCCGCCGGTGGATACGGTGCGCACGGCGGCAATCAGCTCGTCGGGGCTACAGCGTTTAGAGAGGAAGCCGCGCGCGCCCGCGTTGAGCGCCTGCTCGACCAGCGCCGGGCTGTCGTGGACCGAGAGCATAATGGTCGCCATCCCTTTCGGCAGCTGGCTTAACAGCTCCAGCCCGGAGAGATCCGGCATTGAGATGTCGCAGATACAGACCTGCACCCCGCGTCCCGGCAGGCCCGCCAGCGCCTCGCGACCGGAGCCAAACTCGGCCACGACCTGAAAATCCGGTTCGAGGTTTAAAAGCTGGGCAAAGCCGGAGCGGACGATAAGGTGGTCGTCGATAAGGGCGATGGTGGTCATGGTTTGATCCTGATGCGTGAACACGCCGGATGGCGGCGTAAACGCCTTATCCGGCCTACGTGTAACGTCCTTGCAGGCTGGATAAGCGCAGCGCCATCCGGCAAAAGCCTCTTACCTTAAGTGATTTACTCGAAAAACACCGCAATTTTGTTAAACATGGTGGGATCGGACTGGTTGCGTGCCACTTTGGTGACATCTTCCAGCTTGTCGATCTGCGCCATCATCTGCTCCAGACGCTGATCGTCGTTCACCAGTAGCCAAATGCGGCTGTGCTCGCTGCCCTGAATCGGCAGGCACAGAATGCCTTCCACGTTAAACGCCCGTCGGGCAAACAGCCCGCAGACGTGGGTCATGACGCCAGGGTGGTTGCGGACGGTGAGTTCCAGAATGACGTTATCATGTTGTTTCTGCATGGTTTATTCTCCCACCATCTCAGTATTTGCCGCACCCGGCGGCACCATCGGATACACTTTTTGTTGCGCGTCGATACGCACGTGGATCAGCGCCGGGCCCGGACGAGAAATCGCATCCTGCAACGCCGCGTGGGCATCTTCTTCGGCGTTCAGATCGCAGGTGTGCAGGCCAAAACCAGCGGCAATCTGCATGAAGTTGATCATCCCCGGATAGGTCGCCGCAAACACGCCCTGCTTATAGAACAGGCTCTGCTGCTGGTGTACCAGGCCCAGCGCCTCGTTGTTCATCAGAATGATTTTGACGTCTAACTGGTTTTCGGCTGCGGTGGCCATCTCCTGAATGTTCATCATCAGGCTGCCGTCACCGGAGAAGCAGATCACCTTACGGTCCGGGTTGGCGAGCGCCGCGCCAACCGCTGCTGGCAGGCCGAAGCCCATGGTGCCAAGGCCGCCGGAGGTCAGCCACTGGCGCTGGCGGTTAAGCGGATACGCCTGGGCGGTCCACATCTGATGCTGGCCGACGTCGGTGGTGATAATCGCGCTGTCATCCACGCAGGCGGCAACGGCGTTGATAAGGCCATAGTGGCTCAGCGGGTCGCCCTCGGTTGGGATAGCGCCCGGGAATTCGCGTTGCAGATCGGCCACCAGCTGGCGCCAGTCGGTGCGGTCGGTTGCCTCCGTCTGTGGGATCAGCTGTGCCAGCACCTCGGCCACATCGCCCTGAATCGCCACGTGCGGCTGCTTGATTTTACCCAGCTCGGCGCGGTCGATATCCACGTGAATGATTTTGGCGTTCGGGCAGAACTCCTCGGTTTTGCCAATCGCCCGGTCATCAAAACGCGCCCCCATAACAATCAGCAAATCCGCCTCTTGCAGGATGTAGTTGGTGCTGCGCGCGCCGTGCATGCCCAGCATCCCTAAAGACAATGGGTGCGCTTTTGGCAGCATGCCGAGCGCCATCAGGGTCATGGTGGTAGGCAGGCTGGCTTTTTCAGCGAACTGACGGATTTCATCCGCGGCGTTGATCGCCCCGCCGCCCAGATAGAGCACTGGGCGTTTCGCCGCGTTAATCATGGCGGCGGCATCGCGCACGCTCTCAGCGCTGAATTCCGGCGCCGGGGCACGCTCGCCCGGCTCCGGCAGCACGTCGATCTCAATTTCTGCGGTCTGGACATCCTTAGGAATGTCTATCCACACCGGACCCGGGCGGCCAGACTGGGCAATGCGAAACGCATCGCTGATCACCTGAGGCAGCTCGCTGATATCGCGAACTAAATAGTTATGTTTGGTGATGGGGATAGAGATACCGTAGGTATCCACTTCCTGGAACGCATCGGTACCGATCATCGAGGACGGCACCTGGCCGGTAATGCAGATCAGCGGAATGGAGTCGAGGCGCGCATCGGCGATGGCGGTCACCAGGTTAGTGGCGCCCGGCCCGCTGCAGGCCATACAGACCGCCGGTTTACCCTGGGTACGCGCCATGCCCTGAGCGATAAAGCCTGCGCCCTGCTCGTGGCGCGCCAGCACGTGGCGGATCTGTGTGCTTTGGCTTAACGCATCGTACAGCGGCAGCACGGTCCCACCCGGGATGCCCGCAACGGTGGTGATGCCCTGTCGTTCCAGTAAATGAACAATCAGCTGCGCGCCTGTAAAACGCGTTTTTGTGGATGTTGTGCCCGAACTTGCCATGCTCCAGTCCTTTTCTTCTGAGCCAGCTTTACGCGTCGTAGTTCAGGTTGCAGATGCGTTGGCTGCGTTCCCTCACCCCAGTCACGTACCTATGTACGCTCCTGGGGATTCGCTCACTTGCCGCCTTCCTGCAACCCGAACTACTTAGCGTATCCGGGAGGGGTCCTAAACGAAAAACCCCGCCCGGTTTGCGCCGGCGGGGTTTTGGATTCGTGTGTTGATCCAGTCCCTACGGCGCATTGCCGACGACCACCACCACACGCACGACGACCACTGCGGCAGGTTGCGCAGTTTTTAGTAGGGTCGAGGTGAAGATGGATGAAGTCATTGGGGACCTGTGTTTGGAATCATTGATAGAATTTATACAAACACAGGTTTTCGGATGTGACAATGGAAATATTTTCAACTGCGCAAAAATGCGTCAGGGATCACGTTTCAGTACGTTGCTCGCTCATTCCAGGCATCACTATAGATGACATTGCCGTCACAATGCTTCCAGGTGATTTTCTCGTAGCGTATAAGAACCGTTTCAAGGTGTGTTCCGGTGTTTGCGCCGGGATACAGGTCTGGTGTTATTGAGGTTATTTTCACATTCTCCAGAAGGATATTAAAATATTCCTGTTCTAAACCCGCCTCATTAATCTGATACATCTTAATAGTGGCTGACTTGAGCATTCTTCCCGTACTCAGCGCCCGAAATAAAATCGGGGTTACACGATCAAATTCCTTCTGAAACATGACGGGCATGTGTATGCGCGTGCCCGTTAATTTCCCGGTATTTCCGTCGACTGGAATGTTGACATTATGAGTGAACGATTTGAGTTCAATTGCACCTTCACGCCCTGACACAAGGCAAGGGCCAACCATGGGAGAACCATTTTCATCTGTTAAAAACAAATAAGCTGGGTTTGACATAAAAAATCCTTTTTATATGATTTAATCGTACTTATCAAGGTGGCCGAAAATTATCGGATGAACAATAATAAATACAATGATAGAAATGAATGTTAGTAATACCCAGTGGTCAGGCACCAACCACAGGAACAAAGAGGCGCACGCAAAAATATAAACAGGAAATAAAATATCCGTAAATAGAATTGATAACAGACTCTTAAACATGCTCCTTGCCCTTTAAGTCTTTATAAATTGCATCGAAATCCTTATAGAATCCCAACTGCACCTTCTTAATGAGTTCAGACAGAAAAGGCTCAAAAAAGTAGTAAAGCATCTCCAGTTGTGCGGCATAGAGGGTGGCGTAATACTTAGGGTCCAATGTTTTCAGGCGACGAGCAGCAAGAGCGCACTTCTGTTCCGTTCCAATCAATTGAAGTGCCATGACAACGTTAGGTACGCGGCGTGCAAGCCGTTCGACGACGATTTCAGATAGCAGGCCTGATTCGGAAAGGGATTTGGCCAGACCCCATGCGATTGCTAAACGCGCGGCCTTGCTGGTCGGTATGTTATTAACAAGCCCTGTTACTTTTGAATCTATCTTACGAACGCGATTGTGTTCATTCCCATTTTCTGAATCGGAAATAACACGTTCAAAATAAAGATAGAGCATGTGTGCTATTACATCGCGATAACGGTAAAGCGAGAGAATTGAGAGGTACATTCTCTTTTCTTCTGAGAGAAGCTCGTCACATACATCGTGATAGCTGGGGATTAAGCATGACGAGTACCAACTTACACGCTCAATTCCTGAGTAAATATCAGAGCCGATCCCCTTTAATGCTCTCCATGTTCCTGCAACACCTTGCTGTCCATAAATAGCCAACTGCCTGTCACTCTGGAACTTCACCTTTAAATAATCAGATGCTTGCATAATGTATCCACACAATGATTGCGGCTATAGGAATATACATTGAAAAGTCCAGAAATTCAAACCAATAAAATTACTTCACATAAACATTCACATAAAAAATAAGTCAGTACGATTTTATTTATTAAGGTTATATACGAAACAACTTAATTACTTGAAGGGCATTAGCGGTTTATATTAGTTCACACATTTTTAGTTAAATCTTTGCAAAATGAGTCTAATACCTATCTCTATAAAGAGAGTTGCATAAGCGATGCTATCCCGTTCACAACGAAGCTAAATAGCAGAAACCTCGCTTTTATAGCAGCCTTTTTATGGGCAGACCAGAAAACAAAAAACCCCGCCTAAGCGAGGTTTTTATCAGGGTTTTGCGGTTGGTTGCCGCAGAACACACTGTGTTACGTCAACGCGAAAAGTATACGCGATCGAAGACGAACGCGCAATTCCGGCACGGATTTTGACGTTTTTGAGTATGGATCGCCTTCCAAAATTTGTCCATAAAATACTGTTCATGCATACAGTATTTATCTATACTGAGGGTGTTCGCAGTGAGCGAGGGGGCCGCAGTTTACCGGCGCAACGAAGCCCTGGCTGAAACGGGTGGTGCCGTCAGTGCCTTAACCCCTGAAGTGAGCACACTGTGTTACGTCAATCCAGGTGCTGGCCACAGGCGGCGGAAAGGTACGCCAGCATCGTGCTCCTTTTAACCAAAAGGAGACGCGTATGAGCGTCGTGGATATGGTCATACTTGTCCTCAAACTCATTGTTGCTGTATTGCAACTGCTTGATGCTGTCCTGAAATACGTTAAGTGATTCAGGTTCAAGTCGCACCTGAGAGGGGCGGGCAACCGCCCCTCTTTAATAACGAGGGAATGCTATGTCGCGTCTGTTAATTGAGCCTGTTACGCCTGATGAACCGGGCTATATCGCCCTGAAGGCCGAGAGTATCGCGTTAAATTTCAATATGCTGCGCAGGCTGGAAGAGAACTGGCAGCGCGGTGAGAATCGCTTTAACGCGCCGGGTGAAAAGCTGCTGGGTGCGTTTCTTAACGGCAGGCTGGTGGGCGTGTGCGGTCTAAATCGCGATCCATTCAGCCAGCAGCCGCGCGCCGGACGTATTCGTCATCTCTACGTCAGCGAAAAGTGCCGTGGGCTGGGGATTGGAAAACAACTTTTGACCGTGGTGATGGCGGATGCCAGCATCTGGTTTGATTTTCTTAATACCCATGCGCCGGAAACCGCGTACGGATTTTATCATCGGGCGGGCTTCAGGCTGGTGTCAGACGAGCCCCGGGTGACGCACCGCCTTTTTTGCGCAGTGTAAGCGGCTGGCAGCCTCGACGGGGGAATGTTACAGTTGGATGACATTTCACCAACCGATCCGCCATGTCCATCACCGTTTTCTGCATTTTACTGTTCGCCGCACTGCTGCATGCCAGCTGGAACGCCATCGTTAAAGCCGGAACGGACAAGCTCTACTCGGCGATCGGGGTCAGCGGTTCAGCCGCGCTTATTGCCCTGATTTTACTGCCTTTCTCTCCCCAGCCGACGGCCGCATGCTGGCCATATTTGTTCGTCTCCTGTGCGTTACACTGCTCGGCGGCGTCGGGACGATGGGATCTTACGGTCTGGCACTCTGGGCGATGACCCAGGCGCCGCTGGCGGTGGTCGCCGCACTACGTGAAACCTCTATTCTCTTCGGCGCATTCATCGCATTTGTGCTTTTAAAAGAGAAGGTTGTGGGCCTGCGCATCGCGGCGGCGCTGGGTATTGCAGCCGGTGCGGTCCTGCTGCGCCTGGCGTAATTCGCTGGCAACATTAGTTGCCGATCTTGTTTACAAATCCTGCCTTCACGCCTTCTGTCATTCATCACAGTAATGCTTAAATTGTCATCTCTCTGTGGTAGATTCCTCGCGCATTTATGGGAATGCGTAGTCACTTATTCTTTATTTATCTCTTTTGGCAAAAGTATTCAGCGACATGAAAAAGCAACGGAACGTGAACTTATTGTTGATGCTGGTGTTACTGGTGGCCGTCGGGCAGATGGCGCAAACCATCTACATTCCGGCGATTGCCGATATAGCAAAAGATCTGAGCGTCCGCGAAGGTGCGGTACAGAGCGTGATGGCAGCCTACCTGCTGACCTATGGCGTTTCACAGCTGGTTTATGGTCCCCTGTCCGATCGCGTCGGGCGTCGTCCGGTCATTCTGGTGGGCATGAGCATTTTCATGGTGGCGACGGTGATTGCCATTACTACGCACAGCCTGACCATCCTGATTGCCGCCAGCGCCCTCCAGGGCGTGGGCACCGGCGTCGGCGGGGTCATGGCGCGTACCCTGCCGCGTGATATGTACCAGGGCACCCAGCTTCGCCACGCCAACAGTCTGTTAAATATGGGCATTCTGGTCAGCCCGCTGCTCGCCCCGCTGATTGGGGGTCTGCTGGACACCGTCTGGTCCTGGCGCGCCTGTTACGCCTTCCTGCTGGTGCTGTGCATTATTGTCACCTTCAGCATGGCGCGCTGGATGCCGGAAACACGTCCGCAGGACGCGCCGCGCACGAAGCTCATCGCCAGCTACAAAACGCTGTTCGGTAATGGGTCGTTTACCTGTTATCTGTTGATGCTAATCGGCGGCCTGGCGGGCATTGCGGTGTTTGAAGCCTGTTCCGGCGTGCTGCTGGGCGCAGGTCTTGGCCTGAGCAGCATGGTGGTGAGCATTTTGTTTATTCTGCCGATCCCGGCGGCGTTCTTCGGCGCATGGTTCGCCGGACGTCCGAACAAACGCTTCTCTACGCTGATGTGGCAGTCGGTGATCAGCTGTCTGCTGGCCGGGCTGATGATGTGGATCCCGGGGCTGTTTGACGTGATGTCGGTCTGGACGTTGCTCATCCCGGCAGCGCTGTTCTTCTTCGGCGCGGGCATGCTGTTCCCGCTCGCCACCAGCGGCGCAATGGAGCCGTTCCCGTTCCTCGCGGGCACGGCTGGTGCCCTGATCGGCGGTTTACAGAATATCGGTTCCGGCGCGCTGGCCTGGCTTTCGGCTATGATGCCGCAGACCGGGCAGGCGAGTTTGGGCCTGCTGATGACCCTGATGGGGCTGCTGATTTTGCTGTGCTGGCTGCCGCTGGCGTCGCGCGTCCCGCATCACGAACAGCCGGTTTAACCGCATGATGGCCCGGCTTCTCGCCGGGCTTTTCACACACGGGCGCAATCATCGCCTGTAATAACGGCTCTGGCGCAGGCCGCCAGGCGCCCTCTTCCCCGTCGTAAAACTGGAAGTCCGCGTTAAGCGCATACGGGATTTTCACCTTTTGCAGCTCGCAGGCCATAAAGTTGGCGAAGGCCATTTGCGAAGCGGTTGGCGTGAGGTGGTTTGACTCCCCCACGCCCCAGCCCCCGACCCAGCTAACGTGCCCGGTTTTTTGCTGCCAGTGCAGCGCGGCATTGATTCGGTTACGGATAGCCGCTTTCTCAGCCGCGGTTCCGGACGTCCACGGGTATCTGCCGTTCGTTTTCAGCGGACCCCAGGGGAAAATATGCCATTCCGCCAGCAGGTAATTCTGGCTGTGTGCGGGCAGCTTCAGGCTGGATAAATCCTCCGGCGCGGCGCGCAGACGAGGGGCGATAAAAATCATGCGGCTGGCATCAATGACGTGAATGTCTTTGATCGCTTTCTCATACACCCGGTTGAGCGAAGCAACGTTGTGGTTGAGCTTGTCCGCCGGTTCGTAGATCAGGTCAAACCCCAGCAACGGCGAGCGCTGACCAAAATAGTGCGCCACGGCAATCCACCAGTTGATCACCGCTTTTTCGGTATCCGCTTTCGGATCGTTTTTATATTCATCGGCCTGATAGGCGATGATGGGGATGACGCCGTATTGCTCGCAAGCCTCCACCAGCTTACGCAGGTGAATCAGCCGCGCTTCCGTCGGTTCGCCCGCCACCCGAATACGGACATGATGTATGCCTTTCGCCTGGAAATCACGGACCACCAACGGGTCGAATTCGCGTATACCGCGCTCGGTGCGGGCCCAGTCGACATCCATTCCGACGCCCAACATCTGCGCGTAACGGGCAGCCGTCAGGGGTGGCTCAGCGGCACAGGCCCAGCCGGAAGCGAGCGCTAACACGGTGACAATTAACGGCTTTAACACGACGCCCCTTGCAAATAATCAAATGCTTTACTCTGTATTTAGCATGCTTTTTCACAATTGGTGTAGAGTCAAAACGAACTAAATTCTGAGACAGATTATGAAAACGACTGACCTGACCGGCCTCATTGACCGGTTTCCGCTGCTGGCGGATTTGATTGCCCTGAAAGAGCTCACCTGGTTTAATCCGAACACCACGACGCTGGCGGAAGGGTTGCCATATGTCGGGCTGACCAAAGCCGACGTGGACGACGCGCATGCGCGCCTGAAACGCTTCGCGCCGTATCTGGCGAAAGCCTTCCCGGAAACGGCGGCAACGGGCGGGATTATCGAATCCGAACTGGTCGCGATCCCGGCGATGAAAACGCGTCTGGAACAGGAGTTTGGCACAACGATCCCCGGCACGCTGCTGCTGAAAAAAGACAGCCATCTGCCGATTTCCGGCTCCATTAAAGCGCGCGGCGGTATCTATGAGGTGCTGGCCCATGCGGAAAAACTGGCGCTGGAAGCCGGGTTGCTGAGAGTTGAAGATGACTACAGCATCCTGCTGGAGCCACGCTTTAAAGCCTTCTTCAGCCAGTACAGCATCGCGGTGGGTTCAACCGGCAACCTGGGGATGTCCATCGGCATTATGAGCGCGCGCATCGGCTTTAAGGTCACGGTGCATATGTCCGCCGACGCCCGCGAGTGGAAGAAAGCCAAACTGCGCAGCCACGGCGCGATCGTCGTGGAATATGAGCAGGATTATGGCGTGGCGGTGGAGCAAGGGCGCAAAGCGGCGGAAACCGATCCAAACTGTTTCTTTATTGACGATGAGAACTCACGCACGCTGTTCCTGGGCTACGCGGTTGCAGGTGAGCGCCTGAAAGCGCAGTTTGCCGCGCAGGGGCGCGCGGTGGATGCTGAACATCCGTTGAATGTCTATCTGCCGTGCGGCGTCGGCGGCGGCCCCGGCGGCGTGGCGTTTGGCCTGAAGCTGGCCTTTGGCGATAACGTCCACTGTTTCTTCGCCGAGCCCACGCACTCCCCGTGCATGCTGCTGGGCGTTTACACCGGGCTGCACGATGAAATCGCGGTGCAGGATCTGGGTATTGATAACGTGACGGCGGCGGACGGTCTGGCGGTAGGTCGCGCGTCTGGCTTCGTGGGCCGCGCGATGGAGCGTCTGCTTGACGGGTTCTATACCCTCTCCGATCAAAGCATGTACGACCTGCTCGGCTGGCTGGCGCAGGAAGAAGGCATTTGTCTGGAGCCGTCGGCGCTGGCGGGGATGGCCGGGCCGGTACGCATAACGGCGAATGCTAACACTACACACCTGGTCTGGGCGACCGGCGGCGGCATGGTGCCGGAAGACGAGATGGCGAAATATTTAGCGAAAGGGAAGTAAATATGCCGGGTGGCGGCTGCGCCTTACCCGGCCTACAGGTGCAAAATTTGTTGAATGTGGGTGACCGCAAACAGCAGTGACAGCGACAGCACGGCCAGGGCGATAAGGAACTTATCCCGCACCGCCTTCGGCTGTACAAAGTCGCTCTGCGCCACGTCCATCAGGTTACGGCTGCGGGTGTAGCGCCATAAAATGATGGCTACCAGCGCCAGCACAACAATGGAGATCCAGAATGGCGCCCCCGTGCGGTGCCAGTTGTGCTTAATGGCAAGCGCGATCAACGCACCATACCCCAGCAGCGTGCGCAGCCAGGCCAGCGAGGTTCGCTCCGGCTGAAGCCCGGGGTCCGCTTCCCGCCGCGCTTTGCGGCTATCCGGCATACAGCACCAGTAACATCACTACGCCCGCAACCATCAGCAAAATCGTACTGATGATGATCAAACCGCGCGTGTAGGGGAGATCCTGCTTCAGACGCATCGCCTTTTCATTTCTCAGCCAGCGCAGATAGCCATAAATCGCCAGCACGCCGGCAATCAGGCACAGCAGCAGGGCCAGCACTTCGCGAATCAACGGAGTGGCAAAATCGGGGGCGAGCTGATCAAGGCCGACGCCTGCGGCCAGAAAGCCCAGGGCGGTGCGGATCCACGCTAAGAACGTGCGTTCGTTAGCCAGTGAGAAGCGGTAGTCCGGCGCTTCACCGAGGCGGGAAATGTTCATGAAGGTTCCTTGTCGTACAGCATGCAGGCTTCAGCATAGCGTAATTCAGCCAGGACAAGGAGACCGGCATCTGGCGATGCCGGTCAGAAAGATTAGTGCAGCTCTGGCCAGTAATCCTTATTAGCTTCAATCAGATCGTCCAGAATCGCCTTCGCCACCGATGCGCTCGGTACGGTTTTCGACAGGGTAATCGCCTGCCAGAGTTTCTGATACGAGCGCTGCTCCCAGGCGTCCACCACCAGTTTTTCCACCGCCACCTGTTGGCTCATGAGCCCTTTCTGGAAGTGCGGAATATCACCCACGGTCAGCGGCTCCGGTCCGTTGTGGCCGACCAGACACGGAATTTCTACCATCGCGTCGGCGTCAAAATTATGGATAGCCCCATTGTTAGGCACAATCAGCAACATGCGTTCCTGGGTATTAAAGGCAATCGCGGTCGCCAGATCGACGATGTACGATGCATGTTCGTCGATTTCCAGTTCACCGGCAGAAGAATGACCGGCTTCGATAATCGCCCGGCATGAACTGAATACATGCTTCTCACGGTGATCCATCACTTCATTGGCGCGGGTACGCTCCGGGTTGGAATGGGCGACCACATAGTCCGGGAACAGGTAATACTTCAGGTAGGTGTTCGGCATGGTGTCCGTATCCAGCGCCTGTACGTCTTTGGCCTTGGCGAAGGTATCGTTCCAGCTCGCTTCAGTATGCGCATCTTCCGAAGGTGGAACATAACCGTTTTTCGCCACGTATTCGCGCAGTTTCGGCATCAGATCGTTTCCGTTCAGATCTTCAATCGACGTCCACCAGCCGAAGTGGTTCAGACCGTAGTAGCGCACGCGCATCTCTTTGCGATCTTTCAGGCCGACGATTTGCGCCATACGGCCTTCAATGCCGATCGGCATGTCGCAGATGTTGAGAATTTTCGCGTTCGGACGCAGGCGGCGCGTGGCTTCCGCGACAATCGCCGCCGGGTTGGAGTAGTTCAGCATCCACGCGTTCGGGGAGTACTGCTCCATATAATCTACCAGCTCAAGCACGCCGCCGATGGAGCGCATGCCGTAGGAGATGCCGCCCGGCCCGCACGTTTCCTGGCCCAGCACGCCGTGGCGCAGCGGGATTTTTTCATCTTTTTCACGCATCGGGTATTTGCCCACGCGAATATGCGCCATCACGAAATCCACATCGGTAAAGGCTGCTTTCGGATCGGTGGTGTAACTAAATTCAATCTCAGGCGCCTGCTCCCTGAGGATGATTTTGCACGCCTCGGCGATAACCTCCTGACGTGCTCCATCATTGTCATAGAACTTCAGCGCACGCAGCGGGAAACGGTCACGGTTGGCTAACAGCATCAGGACGATACCAGGCGTGAATGTACTGCCGCCGCCTGCAATAACAACTGAGAATTTTTTCATGATATAGCCTCTGTCAGAGTGGTTTGTTCGTTTGTTAAAGGGGTTTTCATCAGCGATTCCAGCTGGTCGCGCACCTGAGGAACGTGCAGACCGACAATCACCTGAATGCCGTTGCCGCGTCGCACCACACCGTGTGCGCCCAGGGCTTTGAAGACGTCGTCGCTTTGGGTTTTCGTCATATCCACCAGGGCGATACGCAGGCGGGTGGCGCAGTTATTGATACTTTCGATATTTGCTGCGCCGCCGAGCGCCTGTAAGAACCCAGCGGCCTGTCCGACCTGCTGGCTGGCTGCTGCCGGGGCGGTGGTTTGCCCACGCGCCGCCTTATAGTCGGCCTTGCTGTAGAGCTTGATTTCGCTCTCTTCCCGGCCCGGCGTTTTCAGATTCAGACGTTCGATAAGCGTCCTGAAGACCACGAAATAGAGAGCGGTGAAGCAGAGGCCGATGCCAATCTGGGTGAATACCGTCGAGGCGTGGTTATGGAACATCGGGATCCAGTTTTGCGGCAGGAACTGGTCCAGCAGACCGCCCCCCATGTTCCCCACCACCCCGAAGGTATACATCACCGTCGCCATCGTTGCGGCCAGCACGGCGTGGATGGCAAACAGCAACGGCGAGATAAACAGGAAGGTGAACTCCAGCGGTTCGGTAATACCCACCAGCACGGCGGTAAGCGTGGCCGGAACCAGCAGCCCCGCAACCTTGACGCGGTTTTCCGGCGACGCGGTGTACCAGATCGCCAGCGCAATCCCGACCGAGCCAAACACTTTCGAATTGCCGTGCAGGGCGAAGCCGCCTTCAGGGAACAGTGTTTTCAGCGGCACAGTGCTCTGGCTGAATTCCTGCAGGTGCTGCGCCCAGTAGACCTGAATGCCGCCCTCTACCGCCGCCGGGCCGAAGATAAACGGACCGTAGACGAAGTGGTGCAATCCGGTTGGGATCAGAATGCGTTCCAGGAAGGTATAGACCCATACGCCGAGCGCACCGGCAGAGCGCAGGAACGCCTGCAGGGACTCAATGCCCATCTGCACTTTCGGCCAGCCCAGCAGCGTCAGCCAGGCGCAGGGGATCATCACGAAGAACGCGAGGATAACGACAAACGAGGTGCCCTGGAAAATCCCCAGGAAGACTGGCAACGGCTTGTCGAAAAATCGGTTGTGGATGGCGGTGACGAGCCCGGAAATGATAATCGCCCCGATGATGCTGGTATCAAGCGTTTTGATTCCGGCAATCATCGCCAGCCCGCTGCCAGCAGTGGGTTCAGCAGAGAAGTCGACGCCAAAGAAGTGACCCCAGGTCATCCCCATCGCGTTGATAAAGTAGTTCCAGGTCAGAAAGCTAATCAGCACTGCCAGACAAGCGCGGCCCTGCGCCTGCTTTGCCAGGCCAATCGGTAAGCCGACAGCAAAAATCAGCGGCATATTGCGGAACACCGCCCAGCCGCCCTCTTCGATGATGTGAACAATCTGCGCGAACAGATGATCGGGGGCCGTTAAAGCTTCGCCGACAAACAGCGGGTTGCGAAGCATGATGGCGATCCCGACCACGATCCCGGCAAAGGGAAACAGTAAAACCGGGGTGAACATGGCGCCGCCAAAACGTTGTATTTGACTGAGCATTTTTAAATCCTCATGAAACAACCTGTAGGGGTAGAGGCCTTTATGATTTTTTACTGGCCTGAGGTGAGCATAAGAAGTTACTGATGCGGGAACATGGCGTGCCGCTGCGATTCGTGATCGCATTCATGGTTTTAATTTGACCAATCAGGTCTACTTATGAGGGCAAATATGGACAAGTTAAGACGTAATCCACGCCATAACGGGCGAGCAGAGGTCTACAGGTGATCTACAAATCTATTGCCGACAGATTGCGGCTACGGCTCAATTCGTCGGACTACAACATTGGCAGCCCGTTACCCGGCGAAAAAGCGCTGGCAAAGGAGTTTGGCGTAGCCCGGATGACCATCCGCAAGGCATTGGATCTGCTGGTAAGCTGGGGGCTGGTTGAACGTCGACACGGCAGCGGGACGTTCGTGGCGCGCAAAGACGTTCATCATGAAACGACTAACCTGACCGGGCTGGTGGAGGTACTGCGCCAGCAGGGGAAAGAAGTGCAGAGCAAGGTGTTGCAGTTTGAAGTGATGCCCGCGCCGCCCGCCATCGCCAGCCAGCTGCGGATTCAGGTTGATGAGCGGATCTATTTTTCAAGGCGGGTGCGTTACGTGGACGGAAAACCGCTGATGCTGGAGGACAGCTTTATGCCGGTGAAGCTGTTCCGCAATCTTTCCCTGGCGCATCTCGAAGGGTCTAAGTTTGATTACATCGAGAAGGAGTGCGGGATCACCATTAGCGGCAACTACGAGAGCCTGACGCCAGTGCTGGCAGATAAACAGCTGGCCGGTTATATGAATCTGCCGGAACAGACGCCGTTGCTGCGCATCACCTCTCTTTCCTACAGCGACAGCGGCGATTTCCTCAACTATTCCGTGATGTTCCGGAACACCAGCGATTACCAGGTGGACTACCATCTGCGGCGTATCCACCCGGAAGACTTATTAGCCCATCCCCCAGAACAGCACCGCCAGTAGTTGCGGGGTGATAATGCGCAAAAACATCACCAGCGGATAGACCGTGGCGTAGGACAACGCCGCCGCGCCGCTGGTGGCGTGCAGGTTATTGGCGAACGCCAGCGCGGGCGGATCGGTCATGGAACCGGCCAGCATGCCGCACAGCGTGAGATAGTTCATTTTAGCGAACATACGCGCCAGTAATCCGACCGTTATCAGCGGGATGGCGGTAATGAATATGCCGTAGCCTACCCAGCTCATCCCTTCGCCGTTAACCAGGGTATCGACAAAATCGCCGCCGGATTTCAGCCCCACCACCGCCAGAAACAGCACGATGCCCAACTCCCGCAGCGCCAGGTTAGCGCTCGGCGGCATAAACCAGTAGAGCTTACCGATGGAGCCGATACGCCCGAGGATCAGCGCCATAATGAGCGGCCCGCCTGCCAGCCCCAGCTTCAGTGCTACCGGGAAGCCGGGCACGTACAGGGGGATGGAGCCAAGCATGACGCCAAGCCCGACGCCGATAAAGACCGGCAGCATCTGCACCTGCTGGAGTTTTTGCTGGGCGTTGCCCACCATGTCCGCTACGGCATCAATGGATGAAGGACGCCCGACGAGGTTGAGAATATCACCGAATTGCAGGCTGGCATCCTGGCTGGCCACCAGCTCGACACCAGCGCGGTTTAGCCGGGAGATCACCACGTCATAACGCTCTTTTACCTGCAAATCGCGTATTTTCTTGCCCAGGACCTTCTCATTGGTCACTACCACGCGCTCCACGCGCATGTCCGTTCCACGGGTTGAGAGCGAGGTATCCACCTCCTGACCAATCACCAGCCGGGCATTGTTTAAATCCGCCGGTTGCCCTACCAGATGCAGGAGATCGCCGTGCTGAATGAGGGTGTCAGGTGAAGGCACCATCAGCGTGTCGTCACGTTTCAGGCGTGAACAGATAATGGTCGCGCTGTTCAGAATGGGAACATCCTGTATCGCCATATTATTCAGGTTGGGGTTTTCGACGCGAATGTTGATGGTTTTAATAAGCGCATGGCCGTTGGTCAGCGTGCTTTCATGCTCTTTCGCCTCCTGCTCGACGTTAATGCGGAACAGCACGCGCACCAGCCACATGGAGAGCAAAATACCGCAAATGCCAAACGGATAGGCCATGGCGTAGCTCATCCCCATCTGATCGACGACATCAGCAGGGATACCCAGATCGCGCAGAATTTGCTGGCCCGCCCCGAGCGCGGGCGTATTGGTTACGGCGCCGGAGAAGATGCCCAGCACGACGGGCAGCGGAATAGCGAAGAGTTTGTGCAGAATGGCGGTGACCAGCCCACCCATCACGACGATGCCGAAGGCAAAGAGATTAAGGCGTAAACCGGAGACGCGCAGGGAAGCGAAGAAGCCCGGCCCCACCTGAATACCGATGGTATACACAAAGAGGATCAGGCCGAACTCCTGGATGAAATGCAGCATATCGGCGCTGAGCACCCACCCAAGCTGGTCGGCAAAATGGCCGACAAAAATCCCGCCGAAAAGCACCCCGCCAATCCCAAACCCGACGCCGCGGATTTTGATATTCCCCAGCCATAGCCCCACTACCGCGACAAGGGCCAACACGCTGACGGTTAACGCGATATCACTCATGTTCCACATCCTGTGTATAACCTTAGTTATAACAGGGATTCTCTCAGAGCTGGCGGCGGTTGTATGGGCGATGGCGCACAAAAAAGCCCTGCCGGGGCAGGGCCTTGTGCGGTCTGTGAGCGTTGTCGGGTGGCGGCTGCGCCTTATCCGACCTACAGTTTCGGCGGGTTTGTTAACTGTTTAACGCCGGCCTGTCGCTAATGGCGATGCGCTGCGGCGCGATAGCTTCCGGCACGTTACGGGTGAGGTCAATATTCAGCAGCCCGTTAGTGAACGTCGCGCCAGAAACTTCCATATGGTCTGCCAGGGTAAAGCTCAGGCTAAACGGCTGAGTGACAAGCCCCTGATGCAACCATTTGGTCTCGGTGTCTGGTTTTTCCGGTGACCCTTTAACGGTCAGGCGCGTACCCTCAAGCTGGATGTCGAGATCTTCCTGACGAAACCCGGCCAGCGCAAGCGTGATGCGGTAGTGGTTATCATCGCTTTTTTCGATGTTGTACGGCGGAAACGTCTGCTGTTCGGTTGCGCTTTGCAGCGCGTTAGCCAGTTTGTCAAAACCGATCCACTGACGCAGCAGGGGGGAAAAATCATAGTTACGCATACTAAATCTCCTTCTGAGAAGCGAGTTCGGCACAGTTTATTTTTGTGCGCAGTTGTACCTGCAAACCCTTACGGATTCGCATATGCTCCCTTTACGGCAAGCAATTTCAGGTGGGCCGCAGCCGCGACCCGCTTAATTAATTGATTTCGATACGACGCGGTTTTTTCTCTTCCGGAATCACACGTTCCAGTTCGATAAACAACAGGCCGTTCACCAGGTTCGCGCCCTTGACGTGGATGTTCTCAGCCAGCTGGAACTTGCGTTCAAAGTTGCGCTCTGCGATGCCCTGGTAGAGGTAGGTTCGTTCTTTCTGCTCGCCCGCATGGGAGCCTTTCACCACCAGCAGATTGTCCTGCGCGGTGATCTCCAGTTCGCTCTCTGCGAAACCGGCGACAGCAATCGCAATGCGATAGTGGTTTTCGTCAACCAATTCAACGTTGTAAGGAGGATAGCCGTTGCTCTGGCTCTGGTTGTTTTCTAAGTGGTTGAACAGACGATCAAAACCAATGGCAGAACGGTATAGCGGAGAGAGATCGAAATTACGCATAGATAAAAACTCCTGGAATCAGCGAGAAAATGTAGCCTTCCACCATGGACAGGCTTCTGCTTCCCCGAACACCCATCAGGCGTGTCCGTTATCGGGTTACATTCTTAAAATGGGTCTGGATACGGCCTTTTCAAGCCTGTTGATGTGAGATTTTTTTGCACTTTGCTGGTTGTCGCATAGACTCAGGGGCACAGCACAAAGGGTTAAATTGCGATGGCGACCACAGTGCGGGAGTTTTGAGCTATCCATTTTGGACGCGCCTCGCTATAACCCTGAGTTGCAGGTCAATGCCGTGCTACTAATGATGACTGAGTGATGATGAGAAATGTTCTGATTAAGCTGGCGACGTTCAGCGGGGTTGTTTTACTTTGCGGGTGTTCGAGCGTGATGTCGCACACCGGCGGTAAAGAAGGAACATATCCGGGGACGCGCGCCAGTGCCGCCATGATCTCTGATGATGAGACAAACTGGGGTACCAAATCTCTGGCGATTCTTGATATGCCGTTTACGGCGGTTGCCGATACGCTTCTGCTGCCGTGGGATATGTTCCGCACCGACAGCTCAGTGCGTTCGCGCGTTGAGAAAAGCGAGCAGGAGACGCTGGCGACTAACTCCGTCATCCCGCCCGCAGAGATGACCCCGCGCTAATTCTGTGCGGTTTCCGTTAGCCACAGCTGGCGGAAACCGTCCTTCTCTTCCATCCACGCAACAAAACGTCCGTCCGGGGAAAACACCACAGCGTCAGCAGACGGCGGGTTGCCATGATCGGACGTCAAAAACGTCACCTCTCCGGTCTGCGCATCGCAGCAGGCAATGCGGCCTGCAAGCACAAATCCCAGCCCGTTGCCGGAAGGATGCCAGTTAAAGGCCGACTGAATATCGCTCTCAGCGTGGGTCAACTGACGCGGCTCACCGCCTTCAGGGGAGATAAGCCACAGCTGCACAATGCCGTTATCGTCCCGCATTAAAAACGCAATCTGCGTCCCCTGTGGATTGCTGCGCACCCAGTGGCGCGGCACGTTCACCAGCCCCGGATACGCCTTCTGATGGGTGAAGGTAAGGCGGCGTTGCATGACGCCCGCAGGCGGCGCGGGCATTGTATCCGGCGTCCCCTGCAACGGCGCATCGCCCGCCCGTTTCCAGCCCTGCTCGTCCTTGGGAAGGTCCACAATAAACAGTTCGGGCACTTTCTCGCCTTTCGCAGACACCGTATCGCCGATAAACGCCAGCCTGTCGTTGTCCACCCAGCCCTCTTCATAGGCGCGGTTGATCTCATCGCTGCCCGGTTGCGGGTTCGGCGTTGTCCGGCTTACCAGCACGCTCCAGAAGGTGCCAGCATATTCCCGCGGATGGTTCCCCTGTGGATTTACCGGACCAAAAGGCGCCGCCACCCCGACGTTACGCAAATCCAGCTGCGGATCGCGCGCGTGCAGTACATGGTCGTTGTAGGTAAAGCTGACGAACTGCCCGTTCGGGCTAAAAACGTGAACGTGGCTGCCGCCACGCAGCGCCCCCGCCGTGTAAGGCGCGGTGATATCCATCGCATCAAGATTGCTCACCTGGCCGTTGTGCGCAATCACTCCCTGACGATGGTGAAAATCATACTGCCAGTCTGCATCCGGTTTTTTCGGGCCGTGGATAAAAACATATTTGTCCTGCGCCGGATGAACGGTCACCACGCCGACATGCGCGCCGTCAGTCGCACGGTAGATCACCTCAACCTCGCCCGTAATGACATTGACCCGCTCAATGGTTTTACCGGTAAACGACGCGCCGGACGGGCGGACATCATAGACAAGCCACTGGCTGTCTGGCGTCCAGATGTTGATGTTGGTGAGCTGGTGGTTGCGGGAAGCGAAGGTGATTTGTTTCATGAAAATACCCTGATGCGCGGTTATCGCATCAGGGTAAAACATCCGAAGGGATTAGCCTACTCGTTTCACGTCACCTACCAGCAGGATGTAGGAGAGCGCGCCGATCAGCGCCACGGCAGAGATATACACCAGAGCCGGACCAAAGCCGTAGTCCTGCGCCAGGTAACCGATGACCAGCGGCACGGTGATCCCGCCCAGGCCGCCAACGAAGTTAAACACGCCACCGGTCAGGCCAATCAGCCGCATCGGTGCCAGGGACGACACCAGCGACCAGGTGATGGAGGCAAAACCGTTCCCGAAGAACGCTACCGCCATCAGGGTCATGATCCACACTGGATCGTTGGTGTAGTTCGCTCCCATGATGCAGGTAGAGATCAGCAGTCCGCAGATAATCGGCGTTTTACGCGCAACGCCCAGTGAGAAGCCTTTTTTCACCAGCTTATCCGCCAGCCAGCCCGAGAGCAGGACGCCGAAAAACGCCGCAAGGAAGGGTACGGTGGTCATAAAGCCCGCCTTCAGCGCGGTTATCCCTTTTTCCTGGGTCAGATAGTTCGGGAACCAGGTGAGGAAGAACCACAGCGTGGAGGTCACCGCGAACTGTCCCAGATACACGCCCACCAGCTTACGGTGGAAGACCAGCTTCCAGTCCGCTCTGGTCAGCGACTGGCGCGCCTCTTTTTTCACGGGCGCATCGCCATCCACCAGGCCACCGCCGTCGCGGATGTAGTCCAGTTCGGCTTTGGTGATGCTTTTGGTCAGACGCGGCGGCTGATAGACCTTAAACCAGATTAACGACCAGATAATGCCGATCCCGCCGGTGACGATGAACACCCAGTGCCAGCTCAGCAGCTCCTGGATCCAGATTAACAGCGGCGTCAGAAACGCCAGACCAACAAACTGCCCGGAGGTGTAAAAACCAACAGCGGAAGCGCGTTCGTGTTCAGGGAACCAGCTGGTCACCATGCGGTTGTTGGTCGGGAACGCGGGCGCTTCAAACACCCCGGTGATGGCGCGCAGGCCTATCAGCGACATCAGCCCGGTGGCGAAGCCCTGGAACAGGGTCGCCACGGACCAGCCCAAAATAGCGATAAAGTAGGTCAGACGTGACCCCACGCGGTCAAGGAACCAGCCGCCGGGGATCTGGCAGAGCGTATACAGCCAGGCAAACGCCGAGAAGACGTAGCCCATTTCCGCTTTGGTGATGCCAAACTCTTCCTGAATATGGGCCGAGGCCACGGCGAGGTTGGCGCGGTCTACATAGCAAATGACCACGGTAATAAAGATCATGATCAGCGTCAGGTAACGACGACGCCCGGTTTTTGCAGCAGTAACTGGAATATCCATCGCAATCTGTCTCCAGATTTTGGGCATAGCGAAGCCGCTCACCATGCCCTGTAATTTACAGAGGGTGTATTTGGTTTTTTTAATTAAAAACGTAAACGGAATGCGCTAAATAATTCGTGCTGGGGGAAGGCGGCAAGTTTTCGCATCCCTGGTAGCATACAAAAGTATGTGACCGGGGTAAGAAAACGCAGCCAACGCATCACCAGCGCGAAGTATGACGCGCATTTACCACTCGGCTACGGAACCGTCTTCATGACGCCACAGTGGGTTACGCCAGTCCGGCGCACTTTTACTCAGCTCAATGACTTTGGCTTCGTCGATCTCCACGCCAAGGCCCGGCTTCGTTAACGGTTTAAAGAAACCGCCTTCCATGCTGAAATCTTCCTTGTTTTTCACAAAGTCGAGCAGCTCCGCGCCCTTGTTATAGTGAATGCCCATGCTTTGTTCCTGGAACACTGCATTACGGGAGACGAAGTCCACATGCAGACAGGCTGCCAGCGCAATCGGCCCAAGCGGACAGTGCGGCGCCAGCGCCACATCGTAGGCTTCTGCCATGCCGGCAATTTTGTAGCATTCGGTGATGCCACCCGCGTGGGAGAGGTCCGGTTGCAGGATCGCAATGCCGCCCGCTTCCAGCACGCGCTTAAACTCGAAGCGCGAGAACATACGCTCCCCCGCCGCGATGGGAATGTGCGTCTGTTCAGCCAGTTTTGGATAGTATTCCGCCTGCTCGGCCAGAACAGGCTCTTCAATAAACAGCGGGCGATACGGCTCCAGCTCTTTAATCAGCACTTTGGCCATTGGCGCGCTGACGCGGCCGTGGAAATCCAGGCCAAACTCAATCTCGTTGCCGAAAGCCTCGCGGATTTGCGCCACGGTGTTCACCGCCCGGTCTACCGCGCGCGAGTTGTCGATAACGCCCATCTCTTCGCAGCCGTTGAGTTTGAAGGTGTCAAAACCGATGTTGCGCAGCTGCCGGATACCGTCGATCACTTCCGCAGGGCGGTCACCGCCCACCCAGCTGTAGGCTTTGATTTTGTCTCGCACCAGGCCGCCCATTAATTGCCAGACCGGGGCATTCAGCACTTTGCCTTTGATATCCCACAGCGCCTGATCGATACCGGCGATGGCGCTCATCAGGATCGGACCGCCACGGTAAAATCCCGCCCGGTACATGACCTGCCACAGGTCGTTGATGCGCGCCGGATCCTGGCCAATCAGGTATTCACCCAGCTCGTGAACCGCGGCTTCAACCGTACGCGCACGGCCTTCAATCACCGGCTCGCCCCAGCCAACCACGCCTTCGTCGGTTTCGATTTTCAGGAACATCCAACGCGGGGGTAAACGGTACGTGGTAAGTTTGGTTATTTTCATTGCACTGCCTCTCGATACGCTTTCACAAATGCTGCCGCCTGATGTGCGGTACGCTCAACGGGCTGTCCGGCACGATAGAGATCGCTGCCCAGCCCCGCGCCCGCACAACCCGCTTTTATCCACTGCACCAGGTTTTCCGGCGTGACGCCGCCCACGGCAAAGACCGGCACGCTGGCGGGTAAGACCGCTTTCAGCGCTTTGATGTAATCCGGACCAAAGGCCGACGACGGGAAAATTTTGAGAGACTGTGCGCCCGCATCGAGGGCGGAAAAGGCTTCTGTGGCCGTGGCGCAGCCCGGGCATACGGTCATGCCGTAATCCACCGCCCGGCGGATCACCTCGGGGTTGATATTCGGTGTGACGATAAGCTTGCAGCCCATCTTCGCCAGTTCATCCACCTGCTCCGGCTGTAATACGGTACCAGCACCAATTAGCGCCTTATCACCGAACGCCTTAACAACTGCCGGAATGCTTTTTTCCCATTCCGGGGAGTTGAGCGGGATTTCCACCGCGTCGAACCCGGCGTCGATCACCGCGCCAACGTGCGCTAAGGCCTCACCGGGCGTGATACCGCGCAAAATCGCGATCAGGGGAAGTTCAGTTTGCCTCTGCATGAGCGATGCTCCTTATGCCTGCCTGAAATGCCGTGTCGCCTTCCACCGCAGCAACATCCCGTCCGATAGCGTGGAACGCCTGGCGGTAACGAGACGTCAGCGATGAACCCGCGACGAGCGTGATGGCCTGCTGCCCGGCGAACCCGTCGCTCAGGGCGGCGACTTCTGCGCCAATCAGCAGGCCGGACAGAAATTCGCTGACCTGCTCGCGCGGAAGATTTCCCAGCACGTGCGAGGCGCGAACCTCAAAAAGTTGCGGCAAAACGGCAGGGGATGCGATCCCGCGCTCAAGCCCGGCGGCAAACGCTTCCGGCGAAGGGGTTTGCTCCGGCAAACCGGCCCCCACCAGCGAATGCTTAAGCAGCAAGTGGTGCAGTTCGCCGGTCATCACCGTGCGGAAATCATAAATTTGCTCAGCATCCGCCTGGACCCATTTGCAGTGCGTCCCGGGCATGACGTAGACAGAAGAAGGAGAAAGGGTGCGCGCCCCGAGCAGCTGCGTCTCTTCGCCGCGCATCACGTTATGGTTATCGTCGCGAGAGACGCATAAACCGGGAATAATCCAGACATTGTCGCCAACGGACGTTAACTGCTCGCCAACGGCGGTGAAATGCACCGGAACCGACAGGTAAGGCGCAACCTTCCAGCCCACGTTACTGCCGACCATTCCGGCCATCACCACTGGCGTAGTACCGTCGCGCCAGTTTTGTGTCACCTCTGCTAACACCGCTTCGGGGGATTTACCGTTCAGGCGCGTCACACCTGCTTCTGATTGCCTGCTTTCCAGACACTGCTCCCCCTGGTAGAGCCAGGCGCGCAGATTGGTCGATCCCCAGTCAATTGCGATGTAGCGTGATGTCATGTGATTTCCTTCAACCTTCGTGTCGAGCTGGCGATCATGGTCAGCGCCGCCTGCTCTGCCGCATCGCCGTCCTGATGCCGTATCGCATCGAACAGCGCTTTATGTTCCTGAAGCGTTTTCGGCATGTTGGCCTCATCGCCCATCCAGGTACGTTCAAATACTGCTCGCTGTAGCGAGCTGATCGCCACGCTAAGCTGCTGTAACACCGGGTTATGCACCGACTGCAGTACCGCCTCGTGGTAGCGAATGTCCGCCTCGTTGAACGCCTCCCGATTCTGGTTATTGGCGATCATGTCGTTTAACGCCGACTCAATCTGTGCCAGGTCACCTGACGTTGCGCGCTCTGCCGCCCAGCGGGCGATGGCCGGTTCCACCAGATTTCGGACTTCGCTCATCGCGCCGATAAGCCGTGGGTCGTAGTCGTTTTCCAGTACCCATTGCAGAACATCGGTATCGAGGTAGTTCCACTGGTTACGCGGCGCAACAAACGCGCCGCGATAGCGCTTCATTTCAATCAGCCGCTTCGCCATCAGCGAGCGGAACACTTCCCGGATGATGTTGCGCGAGGTTTCAAACTCCTCGCACAGTTCCGCCTCTGCTGGCAGCGGCGAACCGGGAACGTATTTGCCACCCACAATCTGAGTGCCCAGCGTGATGACAATGCGATCGGTTTTATTGAGTGTCATGGAGAGTCCTTGTGCTCTGTAAGTCCATCACTACTTTACCGCGACCGCTGAATTTCGCCTCACTTTTGCAGTACAAACGTGAGTCCTTTCGCCTTTGCCGTGGTGACAATGTAGTACAATCAGTTAATGTTGTACTACAATCCAGATCACAAAAAGAACAACTCGATAAATTCAGGGCCAAAAAAAGCCCCGGTTGATAACCGAGGCTGATGATTACAGACAGTTGCTAGGACAGGACAAATTTCTCAATCGCATAAGCCACGCCGTCTTCCAGGTTAGATTTGGTGACGAAGTTCGCCACTTCTTTCACCGACGGGATGGCGTTATCCATCGCCACGCCCATGCCTGCATATTCGATCATCGCAATATCGTTTTCCTGGTCGCCCAGCGCCATAATCTCCTCAGGCTTGATGCCCAGCGCATCGGCAAGCGATTTGACACCCGTGCCTTTATTGACGCGTTTATCGAGGATTTCGAGGAAGTACGGCGCACTTTTCAGCACGGTGTATTTCTCTTTTACCTCAGCCGGAATGCGTGAGATGGCTTTGTCGAGAACCGCAGGTTCATCAATCATCATCACTTTCAGGAACTGGGTTGCCGGGTCCATGTTTTCCGCTTCGCAGAACACCAGTGGAATGGTTGCAACGTAGGACTCGTGCACCGTGTAGTAGCTGATATCGCGGTTGGCGGTGTAAAGCGTATTGCGATCGAGCGCGTGGAAGTGAGAGCCCACTTCGCGGGAGAGTTTTTCAAGGAACAGGTAGTCATCATAGCTCAGTGCAGTTTGCGCCACCGTGCTGCCATCTGCTGCCTTTTGCACCAGTGCGCCGTTATAGGTGATGCAGTAATCGCCAGGCTGGTTCATGTGCAGCTCTTTCAGGTAGCTGTGCACCCCGGCATACGGGCGTCCGGTGGTGAGCACCACGTTCACGCCTTTTTCGCGTGCGGCGGCGATCGCATTTTTAACGGCAGGAGAGATAGTGTGGTCTGGCAGCAGCAGCGTGCCGTCCATATCGATTGCAATGAGTTTGATAGCCATGAGGTCCCCGGGATAAATGAGTGCTATTTCATGCTAACGCGATTAAGCACACAAAAATAGAGCTACCTTGCGTAACAAAAAGCCCCTTTTATATTTATCCCGGGAACAAGAACTCACTCGCGGGTGAGAACGATTTTGCCAAACGCACCGCGATCCAGATGCTCAAGCGCCTGTTCCAGTTCGTCAAAACGATAGCGATGTTCAATCACCGGTTTTAACTCCGTGACATCAACAGCACGGACGAAATCTTCCAGCGCCCGGCGGTGTCCAACCCCAATCCCCTGAATGACGGGGGATTTCAGCAGCAGCTCGCCAGCAGGCAGGGAAATGTCCGTTCCGGCCAGCACGCCAATAACGGAGATACGCCCGTGAACGGCTACCGCGCGAAGGGAATGTCTCAGGTTCTCCCCACCCACGGTTTCGATAATATGGTCGATGCCGCGATCCTGCGTCAGTGCCAGCGTATTTTCAGCCCAGTCGCCTTTCAGTCGGTTGATGCCCTGGCTGGCCCCCAGCTTTTTGGCCAGTGCCAGTTTTTCATCACTCCCCGACGTAACAATAACTTCTGCGCCGTGCGCTTTTGCTATCTGCAAAGCGAATAGCGCCACACCGCCCGTGCCTTGTACCAGCACCGATTGCCCGGCGCGTAAATGACCGCACTCCACCAGCGCGAACCATGCGGTAAGCCCCGCGCAAGGAAGCGTGCTGGCCTCAGCGTCATCCAGGCTTTCCGGGGGCGCCACCAGCGCGTTTTCACTCACAATCACATATTCGGCCAGCATGCCCTGGAAGTATCCACCGGACGTTTTATAGGGCAAATCGCGCGCGTCTGCCTGCGGCTTGCCGTCGATCCATTCCGGGAAGAAGGTTGAGATGACGCGTGCGCCGGGTTTGAAACGCGTAACGCCGTCGCCAACGCTGTCCACCACGCCTGCCATGTCAGATGCTGGGGTAAACGGGAAGGAAAGCGGAATCGGCATCGTGCCTTCAATCACCATTTTATCCCGGTAGTTGAGCGCAACGGCATTAACTCTTACGCGAACCTCCCCCGGGCCTGGCTGTGACACAGGCACCTGAACAAGCTGAAGGCTCTCGCGCCCAAGGGCGTTCATTGACCAGCGCTGCATTGTTTCTGTCATTTTTTCTCTCCTGCCATCAAATAAGCTTTAGGACTGACAGTCTACCGTTGACGCCTGGTCGCCAGTGGCGATAAGTTTTCCCATAATTGATGACGCAGTGGATACAATCCATGACCGATACGCTGAAGGATATACCTGTATTTGTGGCCGCCGTTGAGGCGGGAAGTTTTGCGCAGGCCGCCGTCCGTCTGCATTTGTCGCGCTCGGCGGTAGGAAAAAGCATTGCTCGTCTTGAAGAGCGGCTGGGCGTACGTCTTTTCCAGCGTACCACCCGCAGCCAGAGGCTGACCGACAACGGCGCTCTGTTTTATGAACGCTGCCTTCGCGCGCTGGAGGAGATTCGGGGCGCGGAGTCGCTGCTTGAAACAGGGAAGCAGCAGGTCAGCGGCCGCCTGCGCGTCGCCATGCCGGTGCTGTTTGGTCGCCAGTGCGTCGCGCCACTGCTGATAGAACTGACGCAGGAACATCCTGGGCTTGAGCTTGAAATGTCATTCAGCGACCGCGTGGTGGATCTGGTAGAGGAAGGCTTTGATATGGCGGTACGTAACGGCACGCTGCAGGACAGCAGCGTGCTGGTCGCCAGAAGGCTGGGCGAGCATCGCATGGTGCTGTGTGCCGCCCCGGATTACCTGATGAAGAACGGCCATCCAGAAAACGTTGCTGATTTACCCCACCACACTGCCATTAACTATCTGCGATCAGGCAGAGTGCTGCCCTGGCAGCTAATGGATAGCGAAGGGAGATCGCACACCTTTACTCCCCGCTCATCACTCAATATGGATGATTTACAGGCAATCTGCGACGCTGCGCTGGCCGGACACGGCATTGCATGGCTGCCCTGCTGGATGGTCGTCAAAGATATTCACCAGGGCAAACTCGTCCCGCTCTTAAAGCAGGCACCGGATGTGCATTTCAACGTTCATGCGGTCTGGCAGCAGACGCCGCATCTGCCGCTGAGGGTTAGAATAGCGATAGATACGCTGGCGAGCCGTTTACCGTCCGTGATGTCGCTGGATATGCCTGCGCCCATAAAAAAGCCGCGCTAAAAGCGCGGCCTGTTATCGTGCGGTATTACGACGATTAAATATCGATATTCGCCGCTTTCAGGGCGTTCTCTTCGATGAAGGCGCGACGTGGTTCAACCGCATCGCCCATCAGGGTCGTGAACAGCTGATCCGCTGCGATTGCGTCTTTAACGGTGACGCGCAGCATGCGACGGCTTTCCGGATCCATGGTGGTTTCCCACAGCTGATCCGGGTTCATTTCGCCCAGGCCTTTATAACGCTGAATAGAGAGGCCACGACGGGACTCTTTCACCAGCCACTCCAGCGCCTGTTCGAAGCTGGCTACCGGCTGACGACGCTCGCCACGTTCGATGAACGCGTCGTCTTCGATCAGACCACGCAGCTTCTCGCCGAGGGTGCAGATACGGCGGTATTCCGGACCGGTAACAAACTCGTGCTCCAGCGGGTAGTCGGTATCGACGCCGTGGGTACGCACGCGAACAATCGGCTCGAACTGCTGCTCAGCGTTCTGCTGAACGTCGAACTTCCACTGGCTGCCGTGCTGCTCTTTCTCGTTCAGCTCGCTCACCAGGGTGTTCACCCAGCGGGTGACGGTCTGCTCGTTGCTCAGATCGGCTTCGGTCAGGGTTGGCTGATAAATCAGCTCTTTCAGCAGCGCTTTCGGATAGCGACGCTCCATACGGCCAATCATTTTCTGCGTGGCGTTGAACTCGGAGACCAGACGCTCCAGCGGTTCACCGGCCAGCGCTGGCGCGCTGGAGTTTGCGTGCAGGGTCGCACCATCAAGGGCGATCGCGATTTGGTACTGATCCATCGCCTCGTCATCTTTAATGTACTGTTCCTGCTTGCCTTTCTTCACTTTATACAGCGGCGGCTGGGCAATGTAGACGTGGCCGCGCTCAACGATTTCCGGCATCTGACGATAGAAGAAGGTCAACAGCAGCGTACGAATGTGCGAGCCGTCGACGTCCGCATCGGTCATGATGATGATGCTGTGATAGCGCAGTTTGTCCGGGTTGTACTCGTCGCGACCGATGCCGCAGCCGAGCGCGGTGATGAGCGTCGCCACTTCCTGAGAAGAGAGCATCTTGTCGAAGCGCGCTTTCTCAACGTTAAGGATTTTACCCTTCAGCGGCAGAATCGCCTGGTTCTTGCGGTTACGGCCCTGCTTTGCAGAACCGCCCGCGGAGTCCCCTTCCACAAGGTACAGTTCAGACAGCGCCGGATCGCGTTCCTGGCAGTCAGCCAGTTTGCCCGGCAGGCCTGCCAGGTCCAGCGCGCCTTTACGACGGGTCATTTCACGGGCTTTACGCGCCGCTTCACGGGCACGCGCCGCATCGATAATTTTACCCACCACGATTTTCGCGTCGGACGGGTTTTCCAGCAGGTATTCGCTCAGCAGTTCGTTCATCTGCTGTTCAACCGCCGATTTCACCTCAGAAGAGACCAGCTTGTCTTTGGTCTGTGAGGAGAATTTCGGATCCGGCACCTTCACGGAGACCACGGCAATCAGGCCTTCACGGGCATCGTCACCGGTGGCGCTGACTTTCGCTTTTTTGCTGTAGCCTTCTTTGTCCATGTAGGCGTTCAGGGTACGGGTCATCGCCGCGCGGAAGCCCGCAAGGTGAGTACCGCCGTCGCGCTGTGGAATGTTGTTGGTAAAGCAGTAGATGTTTTCCTGGAAACCATCGTTCCACTGCAGTGCCACTTCCACGCCGATACCGTCTTTTTCAGTAGAGAAGTAGAAGATATTCGGGTGAATTGGCGTTTTGTTCTTGTTCAGATACTCAACGAACGCCTTGATACCGCCTTCGTAGTGGAAGTGGTCTTCTTTGTTGTCGCGTTTGTCGCGCAGTCGAATCGACACGCCGGAGTTCAGGAACGACAGTTCACGCAGGCGTTTCGCCAGGATCTCGTACTCGAATTCGGTGACGTTGGTGAAGGTTTCAAGGCTCGGCCAGAAACGCACCATGGTACCGGTTTTGTCGGTATCACCGGTAACGGCCAGCGGTGCCTGCGGCACACCATGGGTGTAAATCTGGCGGTGAATTTTGCCTTCGCGCTGGATAACCAGCTCCAGCTTCTGCGACAGGGCGTTTACTACGGATACGCCTACGCCGTGCAGACCGCCGGAAACTTTATAGGAGTTATCATCGAACTTACCGCCTGCGTGCAGAACGGTCATGATCACTTCCGCAGCAGATACGCCCTCTTCCGGGTGAATACCGGTTGGGATGCCACGACCGTCATCGGTAACGGACACGGAGTTGTCCGCATGGATCGTGACCACGATGTCTTTACAGTGACCCGCGAGCGCTTCGTCGATAGCGTTATCTACCACCTCGAATACCATGTGGTGCAGACCGGTGCCGTCATCCGTGTCGCCGATATACATACCCGGGCGCTTACGCACCGCATCCAGTCCTTTCAGGACTTTGATACTGGAGGAGTCATAAGAATTCGACATCAACGTTTCTCGCTCATTTCAACTTGGGTTAATCCGTTATTTTACCCTTTTCCACGGTAAACATCTTCGAATTTTCGTCCGACATGTCCATAACGTGTTCAGCGCTAATGGCGCTGACGAAAACCTGCGACTGCGTGGCTTTTAAGCGGCTGGCAAGTAGCCCGCGCCGCGCGTCGTCAAGTTCCGAGGCAAAATCATCTATCAGGTACAGGCAGCGTCGCCCACTTTCGCGGGTGAGGAATTCCCCCTGCGCCAGGCGCAGCGCGCACATCAGGAGCTTCAGCTGCCCGCGCGACAGCGTGTCTTCCACCGGCGCACCGTCGGCACGAATGCGGAAATCCGCCTTGTGCGGGCCGTGCGCGGTGTAGGTCAACATGCGATCGCGCTCGAAGCTTCTCTCTAACACCTCGGCATAATCCGTCTCTTTTTCCCAGCCACGCTGGAAAGAGAAGGTGAGAGAGAACTCGGGTAAAAACTGTTTGCAGGTGTCGGCCATGTCTTCGGCGATACCTGCGCTGTATTCGGCACGCCAGCGGCTGATTTGTTCCGCAAGAGGAATTAATTCCATGTCCCACGGACGCAGCTGGGCGTAGCGCGTGACCTGGCGCAATGCGGCGTTACGCTGTTTAAGCAGACGCTTCAGATTGCTCCAGGCGTTAAAGAAACCGGCTTCATTGTGAAAGCATCCCCAGTCGAGGAACGCTCTTCTGTATTTGGGGCCGCCGTTGAGTAAAGTAAACCCCTCCGGCGTAATCAGCTGCATCGGCATCAGCAGTGCCAGCTCCGCCACCTTGTGGCCGTCGGTGCCGTCGATGCGCACCTTACTGTCGCCCTGCTTGTCTTTGGTCAGGCCGATGGCGGTTTCCCGCTCGGCGCCCTGCAAGCGCCCATGCAGCACAAACGCATCCTGCTCGTGACGAATCACGCGACCAATCTGCAAACTGCGAAACGCCCGGCCATGACCGAGCGTATAGATGGCTTCCAGCACGCTGGTTTTGCCGCTGCCGTTCGCGCCAACCAGGAAATTAAAGCCAGGGGATAAAGCGAGATCCGCGCTCTCGATGTTGCGAAAGTCGCGGATCAACAGACGGGTGAGCGACATTACAGTCTCATTGGCATGACAACATAAGCAGCCGACTGTGATGCGGCATCTTCAATCTGTACGCTCGAAACGGAGTCAGTCAGCAGGATGCGAACGTTCTCGCATTTCAGTGCATTCAGCACATCCAGCACATAGCTGACGTTGAAGCCGATTTCCATCTCAGCCCCGGCGTAGGTGACGTCCAGAATCTCTTCTGCCTCTTCCTGCTCCGGGTTGTTGGCGGTGATTTTGATCTGGTTTTCACTCACGTACAGACGTACGCCGCGGAATTTCTCGTTGGAGAGAATAGCGGCGCGCGCGAACGCCTGCTTGAGGATGTCGCAACCTGCCTCCAGCGTTTTGTCCGGGTTCTTCGGCAATACGCGGCGATAATCCGGGAAACGTCCGTCTACCAGCTTCGATGTGAAGACAAAATCGCCCACGTGGGCACGAATATTGTTGCTACCGATCTGCACGCGCAGCGGGGTGTCGCCGCCGTCGAGCATACGCATCAGTTCAATTACGCCTTTACGCGGTACGATCACCGAATGGTTTGGCAGTGAATCGCCAATCGGCATAGAACAGACCGCCAGACGGTGACCGTCTGTAGCCACGGTACGCAGCTCTTCACCTTCGGTTTCGAACAGCATGCCGTTTAAGTAGTAACGAACGTCCTGATGCGCCATGGAGAACTGTGTGGCTTCAATCAGACGCTTCATCGTCGCCTGCGGCAGGGTAAATTCAACTTCGCTCTGCCAGTCATCCAGGTTCGGGAAGTCCGCAGCGGGCAACGTGGAGAGGGAGAAACGGCTGCGGCCAGAGCGCACCAGCATGCGGTCGCCCTCCAGCTGCACGGCGATTTCAGCGCCTTCCGGCAGCCCACGGCAAATATCAAAGAATTTACGTGCCGGAACCGTGGTCGCGCCCGCGTCGTGCGGCTGAGTCAGCGTAACGCGCGCGATCATTTCCATTTCCAGATCTGTGCCGGTCAGCGACAGCGTACCGTCAGCGACCTGAAGCAGCAGGTTTCCAAGAATAGGCAGCGTAGGGCGGCCGCCTAATGGGCCACTCACCTGTTGCAGCGGTTTTAATAAATGTTCACGTTCAACGGTAAATTTCATAGCGTCACGATGATAATGTTCTGATTAAATTGGAAAAATCTTCTTTTATGTCGTGGCTTTCTTCGCGTAACTGCTCAATCTTGCGACAGGCGTGCAGCACGGTCGTATGGTCACGTCCACCAAACGCATCACCGATTTCCGGCAGGCTGTGGTTGGTGAGCTCTTTTGCCAGCGCCATCGCCATCTGACGCGGACGCGCCACCGAGCGGGAACGACGTTTAGACAGTAAATCTGCCACTTTGATCTTGTAGTACTCAGCCACCGTCTTCTGAATATTGTCGATGGTGACCAGTTTTTCCTGCAATGCCAACAAATCGCGCAGCGCTTCACGCACAAAATCGATGGTGATCGCACGACCGGTAAAATTGGCGTTGGCGATAACGCGGTTCAGTGCCCCTTCCAGCTCACGAACGTTGGAACGCAGGCGCTTGGCAATAAAGAACGCCACTTCACCCGGCAGGCGAATGTCGTTCTCGTCGGCTTTTTTCATCAGGATCGCGACGCGGGTTTCCAGCTCCGGCGGCTCGATCGCCACGGTCAGGCCCCAGCCGAAGCGGGATTTGAGACGATCTTCAACGCCGTTGATCTCTTTTGGATAACGATCCGAGGTCAAAATGATCTGCTGATTGCCTTCCAGCAGGGCGTTAAAGGTGTGGAAAAACTCTTCCTGCGATCGTTCTTTATTGGCAAAGAACTGGATGTCATCGATCAGCAGCGCATCAACGGAACGGTAGTAGCGTTTAAACTCTTCGATCGCATTGTTTTGCAGGGCTTTTACCATGTCCTGAACGAAGCGTTCGGAGTGCATATACACTACTTTGGCATTGGGCTTACGCGCCATAATGCCGTTGCCCACCGCATGCAGCAGGTGCGTTTTACCGAGACCCGTGCCGCCATAAAGGAACAGCGGGTTGTAAGCACCACCGGGATTATCGGCAACCTGGCGGGCCGCCGCGCGCGCCAGCTGGTTCGACTTACCTTCAACGAAGTTATCGAACGTGTGTTTCACGTTAACATTAGAGCGGTAGGTAGGCTCAGCGGGGGCTGGAACGTTATCCCAGCCCTGACGAGCCGGTGCAACGCGAGGCGCTGGAGTGGGCGCCGCCTGTGCAGGGGCTGCCACATTGACAACTTCACGAACGGTTTGGGTGACCGGCTTTGTGCCCACTTCAAAACGCAGCTGTGGGGCATCTGACCCGCAGAAATCGTTCAGCAGTCCATTGATGTTATTAAGGTATTTATCCCTTACCCAATCGAGCACGAAACGGTTTGGCGCGTACAAAGCCAGCGTGTTATCGCTCAGTTCCGCCTGCAATGGGCGGATCCACATACTGAATTCTGTGGCTGGTAACTCATCCTGCAATCGGGCAAGACACTGCTGCCAAAGCGAAAGTGACACGGCGGACTCCACTCGAACAATAAAAGAAAACTATTGAATATTCATGATTGTTGGCGCACATCGACATGACCCCATCAGGGTGATGTGCGAACCGCTATCTGCGGTTATACACGCTATCGTTGATAGAGCCTGAACGATGTTGTGTTTATGCCCGGCCAGGATCGCTGGATCCCGATCAGGACCGCGGATCATAGCCTAAACTGAGCCAGAGATCTTCTGTTTCTCACAGATTCTTCCCGATTTATCCACAGGAAGATCCGGAATCGGGTAAGTGTAAACGATCCTGACGCGAGTGCCTCGCGATTTAGGCCGCATATTGGAAAATTTAATGAGCACAGACAATTTTGGGCTTAAATGATCTAACGAAGATCCAGGAGGATCCTTGCGCTTTGTTGGCGAGCCCGTATAATCCTCGACCCGGCGCGTGATGCTCATCTTCCTGCGTCGTTCGTTGCTCATTTTCCACGCGAAATCGTGCGGAAATACGCAGGGATTTAAGGAAAGAGAATTGACTCCGGAGTGTACAATTATTACAATCCGGCCTCTTTAATCACCCACGCTGAGGCGTTAGTCGTTCGAATCTCGTTCGGGTATACGCAAAAGTCAGTGAATTTATTCAAGTTTAGGTAGAAATCGCCATGAAACGCACTTTTCAACCGTCTGTACTGAAGCGCAACCGTTCTCACGGCTTCCGTGCTCGTATGGCTACTAAAAATGGTCGTCAGGTTCTGGCACGTCGTCGTGCTAAAGGCCGCGCTCGTCTGACCGTTTCCAAGTAATAAAGCTAACCCCTGAGTGGTTAAGCTCGCATTTCCCAGGGAGTTACGTTTGTTAACTCCCACTCATTTCACTTTCGTCTTCCAGCAGCCACTACGGGCTGGCACGCCGCAAATCACCATCCTCGGCCGCCAAAATTCGCTGGGGCATCCCCGCATCGGTCTCACAGTCGCCAAGAAAAACGTTAAGCGTGCGCATGAACGCAACCGGATTAAACGTCTGACGCGTGAAAGCTTCCGTTTACGTCAGCACGAACTGCCTTCAATGGATTTCGTGGTGGTGGCTAAAAAAGGGGTTGCCGACCTCGATAACCGTGCTCTCTCGGAAGCGTTGGAAAAATTATGGCGCCGCCACTGTCGCCTGGCTCGCGGGTCCTGATAGCCCTCATTCGGGTCTATCAACGCCTGATTAGTCCGCTACTCGGGCCACATTGCCGTTTCACGCCAACATGCTCAAGCTACGGAATTGAGGCATTGCGCAGGTTTGGAGTGATAAAAGGCAGTTGGTTGACGGTGAAACGCGTATTAAAATGCCACCCTTTACACCCAGGTGGAGACGACCCCGTCCCTCCAGGACCTTTTGATACCAGAGAACACTAACGATGGATTCGCAACGCAATCTTCTTATCATCGCTTTGTTGTTCGTGTCTTTCATGATCTGGCAGGCATGGGAGCAGGATAAAAATCCTCAACCCCAGCAGCAGACCACGCAGACCACGACCACCGCAGCGGGTAGCGCCGCCGACCAGGGCGTACCGGCCAGTGGCCAGGGGAAACAGATTACGGTTAAGACCGATGTGCTTGAGCTGACTATCAACACCCGTGGTGGTGATGTTGAGCAGGCGCTGCTGTTGACCTACCCGAAAGAGCTGAAGTCTACCGAACCGTTCCAGTTACTGGAAACCACGCCTGAGTTTATCTACCAGGCACAGAGCGGCCTGACCGGTCGTGATGGCCCGGATAACCCGGCGAACGGTGCGCGTCCACTGTATAACGTCGAGAATGACACCTTTGTGCTGGCTGATGGTCAGAACGAACTGGTTATTCCGATGACCTACACCGACGCGGCAGGCAACACCTTCACCAAAACCTTCACCCTGAAACGCGGTGAATATGCGGTGAACGTGGGCTACAGCGTACAGAACACCGGTGCGAAACCGCTGGAAATCTCTACCTTTGGTCAGCTGAAGCAGTCCATCAATCTGCCGTCTCACCGTGACACCGGAAGCAGCAACTTTGCGCTGCATACCTTCCGTGGCGCGGCTTATTCCACGCCAGATACCAAGTACGAGAAATACAAATTCGACACCATTGCCGATAACGAAAACCTGAACGTCAGCTCTAAAGGCGGTTGGGTCGCAATGCTGCAACAGTATTTCGCGACGGCGTGGGTACCGAATAACGACGGTACGAACAACTTCTACACCGCGAACCTCGGCAACGGTATTGCAGCCATCGGCTACAAATCTCAGCCGGTTCTGGTGCAGCCGGGTCAAACCGGTAAGCTGGCAAGCACCCTGTGGGTCGGCCCGGAAATCCAGGACAAAATGGCTGCCGTTGCGCCGCACCTGGATCTGACCGTTGATTACGGTTGGTTGTGGTTCATCTCTCAGCCGCTGTTTAAGCTGCTGAAGTTCATCCACAGCTTCCTGGGTAACTGGGGCTTCTCCATCATCGTTATCACCTTTATCGTTCGTGGCATCATGTACCCGCTGACTAAAGCGCAGTACACCTCCATGGCGAAGATGCGTATGCTACAGCCGAAGATTCAGGCTATGCGTGAGCGTCTGGGCGATGACAAACAGCGTCAGAGCCAGGAGATGATGGCCCTGTATAAAGCAGAAAAAGTGAACCCACTGGGTGGTTGCTTCCCGCTGCTGATTCAGATGCCAATCTTCCTTGCGCTGTACTACATGCTGATGGGTTCCGTTGAGCTGCGCCACGCGCCGTTCGCCCTGTGGATCCATGACCTGTCCGCACAGGACCCGTACTACATCCTGCCGATCCTGATGGGCGTGACGATGTTCTTCATCCAGAAGATGTCTCCGACCACCGTGACTGACCCGATGCAGCAGAAGATCATGACCTTTATGCCGGTCATCTTCACCGTGTTCTTCCTGTGGTTCCCGTCAGGTCTGGTGCTGTACTATATCGTCAGCAACCTGGTGACCATCATCCAGCAGCAGCTGATTTACCGTGGTCTGGAAAAACGTGGCCTGCATAGCCGCGAAAAGAAAAAGTCCTGATTCGGTAACTTAACGCTAAAATAAGGGCGGTCGATTGACCGCCTTTTTTATTTGTATTGAACGAGAGCAACCATGAGCCATAACGACACTATCGTCGCCCAGGCAACCCCACCGGGACGCGGTGGTGTAGGCATTCTGCGCATCTCCGGCCTGAAGGCGCGTGAGGTGGCCGAAGCGGTGCTGGGTAAACTGCCAAAGCCGCGCTACGCTGATTATCTGCCATTTAAAGATGCCGACGGCACCTCGCTGGACCAGGGCATTGCGCTGTGGTTCCCCGGCCCAAACTCCTTTACCGGCGAAGACGTGCTGGAGCTTCAGGGTCACGGCGGCCCGGTGATCCTCGACCTGCTGTTGAAACGTATTCTGACCCTGCCTGGCCTGCGCATTGCGAAGCCGGGTGAGTTCTCCGAGCGTGCCTTCCTGAACGATAAGCTCGACCTGGCTCAGGCCGAAGCGATTGCCGACCTGATCGACGCCAGTTCCGAACAGGCAGCCCGCTCCGCGCTGAACTCGTTGCAGGGGGCATTTTCCGCACGCGTGAATCACCTTGTGGAAGCACTTACTCACCTGCGAATCTATGTTGAAGCGGCTATCGACTTCCCGGACGAGGAGATTGACTTCCTTTCTGACGGCAAAATCGAAGCCCAGCTCAACCAGGTGATGAACGATCTGGATGCCGTTCGCGCCGAAGCGCGCCAGGGCAGCCTGCTGCGTGAGGGCATGAAGGTGGTCATTGCTGGTCGCCCCAACGCCGGGAAATCAAGCCTGCTGAACGCCCTGGCGGGCCGTGAAGCGGCGATCGTGACCGACATAGCCGGTACCACCCGCGATGTTCTGCGCGAGCATATCCATATCGACGGCATGCCGCTGCACATCATCGATACCGCTGGCCTGCGCGATGCGAGCGATGAAGTCGAGCGTATCGGTATCGAACGCGCCTGGCAGGAGATCGAGCAGGCCGACCGCGTGTTGTTTATGGTGGACGGCACCACGACCGACGCCGTTGACCCGGCTGAAATCTGGCCAGACTTTATCGCCCGTCTCCCGGCCAAACTGCCGATCACCGTGGTGCGCAATAAGGCCGACGTTACCGGCGAAACGCTGGGCATCAGCGATGTGAATGGCCACTCACTTATTCGTCTGTCGGCCCGTACCGGGGAAGGCGTGGAAGCCCTGCGTAACCATCTCAAACAGAGCATGGGTTTTGACACCAGCATGGAAGGTGGCTTCCTGGCGCGTCGTCGTCACTTGCAGGCGCTGGAAGAGGCGGCTCGCCACCTTGAGCAGGGCAAAGCCCAGCTGATCGGCGCTTGGGCCGGCGAGCTGCTGGCGGAGGAACTGCGTCTGGCGCAGCAGAACCTGAGCGAGATCACCGGGGAGTTTACGTCGGACGATCTGCTTGGACGAATTTTCTCAAGCTTCTGTATTGGTAAGTAATCCCCGATAGAACATGGTGGTTTCCTCCAGGGAAATCACCATTGTCCCAATGGCAACTCGCTTAATCCCCCCATGCCCCCTATCCTGCTTGCCTGCATCTATGGGGGATTTATGGCTCGTTTTCTGTTTTGTAGTTTCGCATTAGTTCTGCTGTATCCGTCCGGTATTGATATGTATCTGGTGGGGCTACCGCATATTGCCCGCGATCTGGGTGCCAGCGAGGCGCAACTGCACATCGCGTTTTCGGCCTACCTCGCGGGAATGGCGTCGTCGATGGTATTTGCCGGGAAAATCGCGGACAGAGCCGGCCGTCAACCCGTCGCCATTACGGGGGCGGTTATCTTTACGCTGGCATCGGTACTGTGTTCAATGGCTCAGGAAAGCACAATGTTCCTGTCAGGGCGCTTTATCCAGGGCATTGGCGCGGGCGGCTGTTACGTGGTGGCGTTTGCCATTCTGCGCGATACCTTGAGCGCCCAGCGCCGCGCCAGGGTGCTGTCGATGCTGAACGGCATTACCTGCATCATCCCGGTGCTGGCACCGGTTGTAGGCTACCTGATCATGCTGAAATTTCCATGGCAGAGCCTTTTCTGGACCATGGCCACAATGGGCGCCATCGTCTTTATACTGTCCGTGACGGTGTTGAAAGAGACCCATCCCGGTTCGCAGCAGACGCACCACGCTGCTACCATTCATCCGGCTGAAAAGCTTCTGAATCGCTTTTTCCTGAGCCGCCTGGCCATCATCACGCTCAGCGTGGCGGTGATCCTCACCTATGTAAACGTTTCCCCGGTGTTACTGATGGAGACGATAGGCTTCGATCGCGGTGAGTATTCGACGGTGATGGCGCTCAATGCGATGGTCAGCATGGCGGTTTCATTCTCGATGCCCTTTGCGCTCAATATCTTCCGCCAGCGCACGCTGATGCTCGCTTCACAGACGCTGTTTCTCGCCGCAGGCGTAATTCTGGCGACCGCCACCTCACATGCGCTGATGCTGGTGGGTATGACCCTGATCTGCGCCGGATTCTCCGGCGGCTTCGGCGTGGCGATGAGTCAGGCGCTTGGCCCGTTCTCACTGCGGGCAGGCGTGGCAAGCTCGGTGCTGGGCATTGCGCAGGTCTGCGGTTCGTCGCTGTGGATTTGGCTGGCGGCGGTGATCGGCCTTAACGCGCTGAATATGCTGATCGGGGTTCTGATTGGCTGTAGCATACTCTGCATTACCTTACTTATGGTCATCCAGCCCGCGGCGCACTATGAAGAAGCCCATCAGCAGTCTCGATCTTAATCTTTTACTTTGCCTGCAGTTGTTGTTGCAGGAGCGCAGCGTCACCAAAGCCGCGAAGCGAATGAACGTGACGCCGTCCGCGGTGAGTAAATCGCTGGCGAAGCTGCGCGACTGGTTCGACGATCCGCTGTTTGTGAAAACGCCTTTAGGGCTACTGCCCACGCCGCTAACGGTGAGTCTGGAACAGGATCTGGCCGACTGGATGCAGATTGGCAATCAGATCGTCGATAAATTCCACCATAGCTCTCCAGGCGGGCTCAAGTTTGTGCTCGCCGCCGAAACGCCGCTGATGCTGATTCGCTTCAACACCCTGCTGGAGCAGGTGAATGAGCGCTACCCACAGGCGACGGTGAAGTTGCGCCAGTGGGATTATGATTCGCTGGACGCCATTACGCGCGGGGAGGTCGATCTCGGTTTTACCGGTCGCGAAACGCACCCGCGCTCCCGCGAGCTGCTAAAGCTGATGCCGTGGTTTATTGACTACGAAATCCTGTTCAGCGACCGTCCGTGCGTCTATCTGCGAGAAGATCATCCGGCACTTCACGAAGCGTGGAACCTTGAGACGTTTCTGCGCTACCCGCATATCAGCATCTTCTGGGAGCGCAGCGATACCTGGGCGCTTGATGAAGTGCTAAAAGAGATGGGCCGGGAGCGCAACGTCGCCATGAGCCTGCCCGACTTTGAACAGTCGATGTTTATGGCGGCTCAGCCGGACCACAACTACATTGCCACTGCGCCCTACTACTGCCATCACTACAATCAACTCCACCAGCGTAATCTGGTCTGCCTTCCCATTCCCATCGATGAGGCGCAGGCAGAAAAGCTGACCGTACCCTTCACGCTAATCTGGCATAAGCGGAACAGCCATAATCCGAAAATTATCTGGCTGCGCGAAACTATAAAAGCCCTGTATACCGCGCCAGGTCAGGTTTTTGCCTAAGATAATGTAAAGTTCGGTCCTCAGGCTTCTCTTATTTCTATTTACTGATTAAAACAGAAGCTGAGTTAAGCGATAATCATGTAACCGTTTAACCGACTACGACCATTATCAGGGAGCGAAAAATGGCTACGCACTTTGCACGAGGAACATTAACGGAAGGGCATCTCGTATCGGCCAGAATTTCTTCAGCCTGTCACAGTGAGGCGCTCAAACTACCTGAACACCGCAGGACGCGGTTTTTAGCTTCCAGAGCGCTCCTCGCAGAACTGCTTTTTATGCTGTACGGCACCAGCGAATTACCGGACATACTCACCCAGCCAGAAGGTCGCCCGGTTTTTGCGGATCCGGCACTTCCCCATTTTTCCATTGCGTATACCGGCAACATTGTTGGCGTCGCGCTGACGACTGAAGGTGATTGCGGCCTGGATATGGAGCTGCAACGCGTCACGCGCAGCTTCCATGGTGCTAACGCGCTCGATGAATACCCGCTCTCCAGCAATGAAAAGCTGTGGATACGTAACCAGAACGATCCCGTAGAAGCCAGAGCGCAGCTCATCACCCTTCGCCAGAGCATCCGTAAACTGAGCGGCGCGGCATCAGACGACGCCAGCCTGTTGCAGCTGCTTCCCGGCTCCGGACGCCTGCGTGCCGCGAAAGCGTCGCTGGTAGTGGCGCTCAGCGACGCTGAGGACGTACTGATCTGGTCCGTTGCGGTGAGCCCCGCCATCGAACGGCTGAAAATCTGGGAGTTTGACAGTATTCGCGGTTGGCGTAGTCTTCCGGATGTACCTGAGCGCGCCAACGAGCCCGCCGCGCGCCTGATGCGATTAACCAGTTTACCGGTAGAAAAAGCATACACCCATAGCTGATCCGTCCAGGGTCATCATGATGAAACAGGAGTAATCATGTCTGATACGTTGAAAGTTGTTACGTTACTGGGAAGCCTGCGCAAAGGTTCGTTTAACGGGATGGTAGCGCGCACGCTGCCACAGCTGGCGCCTGCGGGAATGGAGATCAGCGCCCTGCCGTCTATTGGCGACATCCCGCTTTATGATGCTGACGTTCAGCAGGAAGAAGGGTTCCCGCACAGCGTGGAGGCGATAGCCGAGCAGATCCGTCAGGCTGATGGTGTAGTGATTGTAACGCCAGAATATAACTACTCGGTTCCGGGGGGTCTGAAGAACGCGATTGACTGGTTATCCCGTTTACCGGAGCAGCCGCTGTCAGGCAAACCGGTGCTGATCCAGACCAGCTCAATGGGCGCCATCGGCGGTGCGCGCTGCCAGTATCACCTGCGACAGATCCTGGTGTTCCTGGATGCGATGTTGATGAACAAGCCGGAATTTATGGGCGGCGTGATTCAGAACAAAGTCGACCCGCAGACGGGTGAAGTGGTGGATCAGAGTACGCGTGATCATCTCTCTGGTCAGTTGACCGCGTTTGGGGATTATATTAAGCGGGTTAAAAGCTGATAAAAAAGCCCGGTGGCGCTAGCGCTTACCGGGCCTACACTCATCAGTAGGTCAGGTAAGCGAAGCGCCACCTGACACCACAAACCGCACCTTAGTGCGCGTCAATAAACACAATCTTGAGCACAAACAGCAGCGCCACAATCATCACGCACGGGCTGAGTTCGCGGAAACGGCCGGTACCGATCTTCATCACACAGTACGAGATAAAGCCCAGCGCGATACCTTCGGTGATCGAGAAGCTGAACGGCATCATCACCGCGGTAATAAACGCCGGAACGGCTTCCGTCAGATCTTCCCACTTCACGCGCGCCAGGCTCGAGGTCATCAGCACGCCGACGTAGATCAGCGCGCCAGCTGCCGCGTACGGTGGCACCATCCCCGCCAGCGGAGAGAGGAAGATCACCAGCAGGAACAGCAGACCCACGACTACCGCCGTCAGGCCAGTACGGCCACCCACGGACACGCCGGAAGAGGATTCAATGTAAGCGGTAACAGACGAGGTGCCGATGAAAGAACCCGCAACGGACGAGATGCTATCCACATACAGCGCCTGCTTCATGCGCGGGAATTTGCCTTTCTCGTCCGCCAGACCCGCTTTGTCCGTCACGCCAATCAGCGTACCGGAGGAGTCAAACAGGTTGACCAGCATGAAGGAGAAAATCACTCCGGCCAGACCCAGGTTCAGCGAGCCCGCCAGATCAACGTGACCAATCACGGTAGAAACGCTCGGTGGCGCAGAGACAATACCGCTGTAATGCACGTCACCCAGCATCCAGCCCAGCAGCGTGGTCACGATGATAGAGACCAGCACCGCAGCGTGGATGTTACGCGACGCCAGGATCGCGATAATAAAGAAGCCCAGCACGCCCAGCAGCACGCTGTGAGAGGTCAGGTTACCAATACTCACCAGCGTTTCCGGGTTCGCCACGATTACGCCAGCGTTTTTCAGCCCCATCATGCCGATAAACAGACCGATACCGCTGGTGATACCCACGCGCAGGCTCACGGGAATGTTCGCAATCATCCAGTAGCGCACACGGAAGATGGTCAGCAGCAGCAGGCCGACCGCGCCCCAGAAAATAGCGCCCATCCCGACCTGCCACGGCAGGCCCATCGCCTGAACCACCACGAACGCAAAGAACGCATTCAGACCCATTGCCGGGGCCAACGCCACGGGCAGATTAGCGAAAACGCCCATCAGGATGCTGCCAAGCGCCGCGATCAGACAGGTGGTAACAAAGACGGCGCTGGTGTCCATGCCAGCCACGCCCAGAATTTGCGGGTTAACGAAAACGATATAGACCATCGTCAGGAAGGTAGTAAAACCGGCGATCACTTCGGTGCGTGCCGTTGTGCCGTGCTCGCGCAGTTTGAACACGCGCTCAAGCAGCCCCTGACCAGATGTCTGGGTAGTGTGTTGTTGACTCATCATCAATTTCCGAACAAGGAGGGAAAATTCGTCGCTATCCTATACCAAAATGCGACAATAGTGGCGGTTACGGGATACTTTTTTCATTGATTTTGCTTATACGGCAACGATTGCGTCTCGTTAAACTGTCGTACGTAAACGTTAAACTTGTTAAAAGGGAAAGGCATGTCCGGAATTGAAGCGGTATTTTTCGACTGTGACGGTACGCTGGTCGACAGTGAGGTCATTTGTTCCCGCGCGTATGTCGCCATGTTCCAGGAATTTGGCATTACGCTCGATCTCGAAGAGGTGTTTAAACGCTTTAAGGGCGTGAAGCTGTACGAGATCATCGACATCATTAACGAAGAGCACGGGGTGGATCTGGCGAAAGCGGATCTGGAACCGGTGTACCGCGCCGAGGTCGCACGCCTCTTCGACGCCGAGCTGGAAGTTATCGCCGGCGCTAACGCGCTGCTGGATGCGATGACGGTGCCGATCTGCGTGGTCTCTAACGGCCCGGTCAGCAAAATGCAGCATTCACTCGGCAAGCTGGACATGTTGCACCACTTCCCGGAAAAACTGTTCAGCGGCTACGATATCCAGCGCTGGAAGCCGGATCCGGCATTGATGTTCCACGCGGCGAAGGCGATGAACGTCAACGTGGAGAACTGCATCCTGGTGGATGACTCGTCTGCGGGCGCGCAGTCGGGGATTGATGCGGGGATGGAGGTGTTTTACTTCTGCGCCGATCCGCACAACAAGCCGATCGATCATCCAAAAGTGACGACCTTTACAGACCTGGCGCAGCTGCCGGAACTGTGGAAGGCGCGCGGGTGGGATATTACTCGCTGAAAAAACAAAGCCGGATGGCGCTAACGCTTATCCGGCCTACAAGGATCGTAGGGCGGGTAAGCGATAGCGCCACCCGCCACACACATCACTCTTTCGGATCTTTACCCGCCAGCAGCTTGTCCAGCTCGTCGCCGCCCACGTGACGGAAATCCTGTCCCTTCACGAAGTAGAAGATGTATTCGCAAATGTTCTGGCAGCGGTCGCCAATACGCTCAATTGAGCGCGCGCAGAACAGCGCGGTCAGCACGCTTGGAATGGTACGGGAATCTTCCATCATGTAGGTCATTAGCTGACGCACTATGCCTTCGTATTCCTGGTCAACTTTCTTATCTTCACGATAGATACGGACCGCTTCGTCCAGATCCATGCGCGCGAAAGCGTCCAGCACATCGTGCAGCATCTGCACGGTGTGGCGACCGAGAGACTCCAGGCTCACCAGCAGCGGCTGGTGCTGCTGGGAGAATTTCTCCAGCGCGGTGCGGCAGATTTTATCCGCCACGTCACCAATACGCTCCAGCTCGGCGATAGTTTTGATGATCGCCATTACCAGACGCAGGTCGCTCGCGGTTGGCTGACGCTTGGCAATGATGCGCACGCACGCTTCGTCGATGGCGACTTCCATCATATTGACGTTGTGATCGCCTTCGATAACGCGCTTCGCCAGCTCGCTGTCCTGGTTGTGCATTGCCGTAATCGCATCAGAAAGCTGCTGCTCGACCATGCCGCCCATGGTCATCACCTGGGTGCGAATGCTTTCCAGCTCTGCGTTAAACTGGCCGGAAATGTGTTTATTAAGATTGAGGTTGTCCATGGTTTCTCCACATGCACTAAGGCAAATCAACCGTAGCGGCCAGTAATATAATCTTCGGTTTGTTTCTTCGCAGGACGGGTGAACAGCGCGTCCGTATCGCTGAACTCAATCAACTCGCCCAGGTACATAAACGCCGTGTGGTCAGAACAACGGGCAGCCTGCTGCATGTTGTGAGTGACGATCACCACGGTGTAATCCTGCTTCAGCTCGGTGATCAGCTCTTCGATACGCCCGGTTGAGATCGGGTCAAGGGCTGAGCACGGCTCATCCAGCAGCAAGACTTCCGGGCGAATGGCGATACCGCGCGCAATGCACAGACGCTGCTGCTGACCACCGGAGAGAGAGTACCCGCTCTGGTGAAGTTTATCTTTGGTTTCGTTCCATAATGCGGCCTTGGTCAATGCCCACTGCACGCGCTCGTCCATATCCGCACGGGAGAGCTTCTCAAACAGACGCACACCAAAGGCGATGTTGTCATAGATCGACATCGGGAACGGCGTGGGTTTCTGGAACACCATCCCCACTTTCGCACGCAGCAGGGCGATATCCTGGGTATTGGTCAGGATGTTGTCACCGTCCAGCAGAATTTCACCTTCTGCGCGCTGCTCCGGATAGAGCGAATACATTTTGTTAAAGGTGCGCAGCAGCGTGGATTTACCACAGCCAGACGGACCGATAAATGCCGTGACCTGGTTCTTCGCGATATCCAGGTTGATATTCTTCAGGGCATGGAATTTGCCGTAGTAGAAGTTCAAATCACGAACCTGAATCTTACCCGGGGCAGTATCAACCATACTCATTGACTCATTTCCTCATTCGGCGCCGCGATGTGCCGCGCCGTAAAAATTTAACCGTGTTTCTGCTTCGCGAAAATGACGCGCGCCAGAATGTTCAGCAACAGTACGCAAAGGGTGATGATCAGCACCCCGGCCCAGGCCAGCTGCTGCCATTCCGCGAATGGGCTCATCGCAAATTTAAAGATCGTCACCGGCAGGTTGGCGATCGGCTGCATCATGTCCGTACTCCAGAACTGGTTGGAGAGGGCGGTAAACAGCAGCGGTGCGGTTTCACCAGCGATACGGGCGATAGCCAGCAGGATACCGGTCATGATCCCCGAGACGGACGCTTTCAGGGTGATCGCCGAAATCATTTTCCATTTCGGCGTGCCCAGCGCGTAAGCCGCTTCACGCAGGCTGTCCGGCACCAGTTTCAGCATGTTTTCAGTGGTACGAATAACGATAGGCACCTGCAACAGCGCCAGCGCAATCACACCCGCCCAGCCGGAGAAGTGTTCCATTTGCGCCACCACGATGGTGTAAACAAACAGACCTACCACAATCGACGGGGCAGAAAGCAGAATGTCGTTAATAAAGCGGATGACTTCAGCGATCCAGGACTTGCGGCCATACTCCGCCAGATAGATACCCGCCATGATGCCCAACGGCGTACCGAAAACGGTCGCCCACAGGATCAGCAGGCCGCTGCCCGCCAGGGCGTTTGCCAGACCACCACCCGCCGTGTTTGGCGGCGGCGTCATCTCGGTGAACAGCGCCAGGGACATTCCATCAATACCACGGGTGATGGTGGACATCAGGATCCAGATCAGCCAGAACAGGCCGAACGCCATCGTGGCCATGGAAAGCGTCAGCGCAATGCGGTTTTTAATCCGGCGCTTTGACTGCATTTTGCGACGAGATTCCGCAAGCTGAGCGGTGTTTTGCATGTCGAGAGTCGCCATTAGCGTGCCCCCTCGTTTTTAGCCAGACGCATAATCATCAGCTTGGAGATAGCCAGCACAATAAAGGTAATAACAAACAGGATCAGACCCAATTCCATCAGCGCTGCGACGTGCAGCCCGGATTCCGCTTCGGCAAATTCGTTCGCCAGCGCAGAGGTAATACTGTTCCCCGGCATGTAGAGCGACACGCTGTCGAGCTGGTAGGTGTTGCCGATGATAAAGGTCACCGCCATGGTTTCACCCAGCGCGCGGCCTAAGCCCAGCATGATGCCGCCGATCACCCCATTTTTGGTGAACGGAAGGACGATGCGCCAGATAACCTCCCAGGTGGTGCAGCCGATGCCGTAGGCCGACTCTTTCATCATCACCGGGGTTTGTTCGAAGACATCGCGCATGACCGCCGCAATGTACGGAATAATCATGATGGCGAGTATCACGCCAGCCGCCAGAATACCGATACCGAATGCCGGGCCAGAGAACAGGGCCCCCACAAACGGAACGGCGGAGAGAACATTACCCACCGGCTCCTGGAAGTACGTCGCAAACAGCGGAGCAAAGATAAACAGGCCCCACATGCCGTAAACGATACTTGGGATGGCCGCCAGCAATTCAATGGCGATACCCAACGGACGTCGCAGCCAGCCCGGCGCCAGCTCCGTCAGGAACAGGGCAATACCGAAGCTTACCGGCACCGCAATCAGCAGAGCGATAAAAGAGGTCACCAGCGTGCCGTAAATCGGCACCAGCGCACCGTAAATATCGTTCGGCGCATCCCACTCTTTGGTCCACAGGAAGGCGAAACCAAATTTTTGAATGCTCGGCCAGGAGGAGAAAATGAGGGACACGATAATGCCGCCCAGCAGCAATAGCACAATCAGCGCAGCCAGTTTCACCAGCGCGCTGAAAATCATGTCACCTTTTTTACCCGGAGGGTTAAATGCAGGCTTGGTTGCAGCCATAAATTACTCTTCTTTATGAGACGTCTTACGAATATGCCCGGTGGCGCTGACGCTTACCGGGCCTACAGGATGAACCGTAGGGCGGGATCGCTGCGCGCCACCCGCCATCTTCGTCAAAAATATCCTGTTAGTACAGCGCTTTACCGCTGCTGTCTTTCACGTTGGTTTTCCATGCAGCACGGATCTGCTCAACCACGCTGTCTGGCAGGCTGGCGTAATCCAGGTCATTCGCCTGTTTGCCGCCGTTTTTGTATGCCCAGTCAAAGAACTTCAGCACTTCAGCACCCTGCTCAGGCTTCTTCTGCTCTTTGTGGACCAGAATGAAGGTGGTAGACGTGATAGGCCATGCATCGTCGCCTTTCTGGTTGGTCAGGTCCTGCGCGAAGGATTTGCTCCAGTCAGCGCCTTTTGCGGCGTTAGCGAAGTTCTCTTCGGTCGGGCTAACCGGTTTGCCGTCAGCAGAAACCAGTTTGGTGTAAGCCAGGTTGTTCTGCTTCGCGTAAGCGTACTCTACGTAGCCGATAGAGCCAGGCAGACGCTGTACGAAGGCAGCGATACCGTCGTTGCCTTTACCGCCCAGACCGGTTGGCCAGTTAACGGTAGAGCCGGAACCGACTTTAGATTTCCACTCTTCGTTCACTTTCGCCAGGTAGCTGGTGAACACGAAAGAGGTACCAGAGCCGTCAGCACGACGAACCACAGCGATATTCTGCGAAGGCAGCTTAACGCCCGGGTTCAGTTTGGTGATGGCTTCGTCATCCCATTTTTTGATTTTGCCCAGGTAGATATCACCCAGGGTTTTGCCGTCCAGCACCAGCTCGCCTGATTTCAGGCCAGGGATGTTAACAGCCAGCACAACGCCGCCGATCACGGTCGGGAACTGGAACAGGCCTTCCTGATTCAGTTTCTCATCAGACAGCGGAGCGTCGGATGCGCCGAAATCAACGGTATTCGCGGTAATTTGTTTTACGCCACCGGAGGAGCCGATACCCTGATAGTTGACCTTGTTACCGGTCTCTTTCTGGTAGGTATCCGCCCATTTGGCATACACCGGCGCAGGGAAGGTTGCACCAGCGCCAGTCAGGCTTGCTGCTGCGAAAGCAGAGAAAGCGCTCAGAGATAAGGTCGCGGCGACAACAGTTGCGACAGTGGTACGCATAACTTTCATAATGTCTCCTGCAAGGATTTCGTAAATCATTGTTTAAGTGGCTACGATGAGCAAAATAGGACAAACAGGTGACAGATAAATGTACGAAATATGACAGTTTTATGACAAAGAAAATTTCACTTAAAAATAAGCAAAAATCCATAGTTAAATCATAAACTTAATTATTATTATGACAGCTTGTTTTCAGTAATATTTTCTTTATGTGACACTGATAAAATAGCTGAAAATGACGGATTGTCATAAAAAAAGGCTCCACCGGATGGCGGAGCCTGGAAGGATTATTCTACGGTAACGGACTTCGCCAGATTTCGCGGCTGGTCAACGTCGGTGCCTTTGATCAGCGCGACGTGGTAAGCCAGCAGTTGCAGCGGTACGGTGTAGAAGATCGGCGCAATCACCTCTTCCACATGCGGCATCTCGATGATGTGCATGTTGTCGCTGCTGGCGAAACCGGCATCTTTATCCGCAAAGACGTACAGTACACCACCACGGGCGCGCACCTCTTCGATGTTAGATTTCAGTTTTTCCAGCAGTTCGTTGTTCGGTGCCACCACGATAACCGGCATATCCGCGTCGATCAGCGCCAGCGGACCGTGTTTCAGCTCGCCTGCCGCGTAGGCTTCCGCGTGGATGTAGGAGATCTCTTTCAGCTTCAGCGCGCCTTCCAGCGCGATAGGGTACTGATCGCCACGGCCCAGGAACAGAGCGTGGTGCTTATCAGAGAAATCTTCAGCCAGCGCCTCAATGCGCTTGTCCTGAGACAGCATCTGCTCGATACGGCTCGGCAGCGCCTGGAGACCGTGAACGATGTCATGCTCAACGGAAGCATCTTCGCCTTTCAGACGCGCCAGCTTCGCCACCAGCATCAGCAGAACGGTCAGCTGAGTGGTAAACGCTTTGGTGGAAGCGACGCCGATTTCGGTGCCCGCTTTGGTCATCAGCGCCAGATCGGATTCACGCACCAGTGAGGAGCCCGGTACGTTACAGATGGCCAGCGAACCCAGGTAACCCAACTCTTTAGACAGACGCAGCGCCGCCAGGGTATCGGCCGTTTCGCCAGACTGGGAAAGAGTGATCATCAGGCTGTTACGGCGCACAGCGGATTTACGATAGCGGAACTCAGATGCGATTTCGACGTCGCACGGCACGCCCGCCAGGGATTCAAACCAGTAGCGAGAGACCATACCGGAGTTGTAAGAGGTACCGCAGGCCACGATCTGAATGTGCTCGACTTTGCTCAGCATTTCGTTGGCATTGGCGCCCAGCTCGCTCAGATCCACTTCACCATGGCTGATGCGCCCGGTCAGGGTGTTTTTAATGGCGTTTGGCTGTTCGTAGATCTCTTTCTGCATGTAGTGACGATAAGCACCTTTGTCGCCCGCGTCGTATTGCAGGTTTGATTCGATTTCCTGGCGCTTAACCTGCTCGCCTTTCGTGTCGAATACGGTCACGCTGCGACGTGTCACCTCGGCAATGTCGCCCTCTTCCAGGAAGATAAAGCGACGGGTAACCGGCAGCAGCGCCAGCTGGTCGGAAGCGATAAAGTTTTCACCCATGCCCAGACCAATCACCATCGGGCTACCGGAACGCGCGGCCAGCAGCGTGGACGGGTCACGGGAATCCATGATCACCGTACCGTAAGCACCACGCAGCTGAGGGATAGCGCGCAGCACCGCATCACGCAGTGTACCGCCCTGTGCCAGCTCCCAGTGCACCAGGTGAGCAATCACTTCGGTGTCGGTTTCAGAGACGAAGGTATAGCCGCGCGCTTTCAGTTCTTCACGCAGCGGTTCGTGGTTTTCGATAATGCCGTTATGCACCACCACAATGTGTTCAGACACATGCGGGTGTGCGTTGCCTTCAGATGGCTCACCGTGAGTCGCCCAGCGGGTATGCGCAATACCGGTGCCACCGTGCAGCGGATGTTCCTCCGCCGCCTGGGCCAGCATCTGCACTTTACCGAGACGACGCAGACGGGTCATATGACCTTCTGCATCGACGACAGCCAGACCGGCTGAGTCATAACCACGGTATTCCAGACGACGTAAACCTTCGAGAAGGATTTCAGCAATATCACGCTGCGCAACTGCGCCAACAATTCCACACATAGTTAGATTTCCTGATTATGGCGTTATGCCATGCGTTGTCGCTGACCTGTATTTGCCCTTTCCGGGCACCCCGAGCCTTGTAGAGAGTGGGGTTATTTTTATGGGTACTGCTGGTGGGGGGAGGATTATGTTATCCCCTCACCCCAGCCCTCTCCCCATAGGGGAGAGGGTGAAAACCGCACCATTCAGTTCCCCTCTCCCCTATGGGGAGAGGGTCAGGGTGAGGGGTGTATATTGTCGTTACTTTTTCTTCACCGGGCGTTTCCAGCCCTGCTTACTGACCTGCGGAACGCGGCTTAACACCAGCTCGTTCTCGGCCACATCGCGCGTAACGGTTGTCCCGGCGGCAATGGTCACGCCTTTGCCCACGGTAACAGGCGCCACCAGCTGGGTATCGGAACCTACAAACACGTCATCACCGATGATGGTTTTAAACTTATTGGCACCGTCATAGTTACAGGTAATCGTCCCTGCACCGATGTTTACGTTGTCGCCAATTTCCGCATCGCCCAGATAGGTCAGATGACCGGCTTTCGAGCCTTTACCGAGACGTGCTTTTTTCATTTCCACGAAGTTACCTACATGAGCGCCTTCCAGCAGCTCAGCGCCCGGGCGCAGACGCGCAAACGGGCCAATGGTACATGCCGCCTCAAGATGGGCATCTTCCACCACGCTGTACGGGCTGATTTCGCAGTCGTCACCGATCACGCTGTTTTTAATCACACAGCCGGTGCCGATTTTGACGCGGTTGCCCAGCGTGACGTTACCTTCCAGGATAACGTTAGTATCTATTTCAACGTCGCGCCCGTGGGTCAGCGTGCCACGCAGATCGAAACGCGCCGGATCGCGCAGCATAACGCCCGCCAGCAACAGTTTTTCTGCCTGCTCGGACTGGTAAATACGCTCCAGGCGTGACAGCTGTAGACGGTTGTTTACCCCGTCCGTTTCGCTGATACGCGCCGGATGAACGGCAGCAATCTCACGCCCTTCCTGGTACGCCATCGCAATGATGTCGGTGATGTAGTATTCACCCTGCGCGTTGTTATTATTGAGTTTGGACAGCCAGCGCTTCATATCAGCACCGTTCGCAATCAGGATGCCGGTGTTGATCTCCTGAATCTGACGCTGTTCGTCAGTGGCATCTTTATGCTCAACAATCCCGGTTACCTTGCCGTTTTCACGCGTAATGCGGCCATAGCCGGTTGGATCGTCCAGCACGACGGTTAACAACCCAATGCCACCCTGCGGTTTGGCTTCACGCAGGCGAGTGAGGGTTTCAACGGAGATCAGCGGGACGTCGCCGTAGAGCATCAGGATGTCTTCATCATCAGCGAAGAAGGGTGCAGCCTGCTGCATTGCATGACCCGTACCCAGCTGTTCTGCCTGTAGCACCCAGTTGAGATTGTCGTCACGCAGCGTTTTTTTCAGCAGATCGCCGCCATGTCCATAAACCAGATGCACCTGGCTGGCGCCTAATTCATTAGCTGCATCAATAACATGCTGCACCATTGGCTTTCCTGCCAGTGTGTGGAGCACTTTAGGCAGATCGGAATACATGCGGGTACCTTTGCCTGCAGCAAGGATCACCACGCTCATCGCACTGTTTAACATACGCATCCTGACGGTAGTTTGTGTGAGAAGTAAAAACGTTTGATGCTTAAAATTCTACATCTTTTTCATCATGAATTAAGGCCGAAAAAAAAAGCCAGCCTGGGATCCAGACTGGCTTTTGTGCTTTTCAAGCCGGTGTTACATCGCTTTTTTGGTCAACTCGATAACGCGCAGTTTCGCGATCGCTTTGGCCAGCTCCGCAGACGCCTGAGCGTAATCCACGTCACCATGAGAGCTGCTAATGTGCTCTTCAGCCTTACGCTTCGATTCCAGGGCTCGCGCTTCGTCGAGATCCTGGCCACGAATAGCGGTATCGGCCAGAACGGTCACACTGCCTGGCTGCACTTCAAGAATGCCGCCGGACAGATAGATAAACTCTTCATGACCGAACTGTTTAACGATGCGGATCATACCAGGCTTAATGGCGGTGAGCAGCGGTGCGTGACCCGGGAAAATACCCAGTTCACCTTCACTACCCGTTACCTGGATTTTCTCGACCAGACCAGAGAACATTTGTTGCTCTGCGCTGACGACGTCCAGGTGGTAAGTCATTGCCATATCACCCTCCGATTAAGGCGTTAAAGTTTTTTGGCTTTTTCCACGGCTTCTTCGATGGAACCAACCATGTAGAACGCCTGCTCTGGCAGGTGATCGTATTCGCCTTCCATGATGCCTTTAAAGCCACGGATGGTGTCTTTCAGGGAAACGTATTTACCTGGAGAACCGGTGAATACTTCCGCAACGAAGAACGGCTGGGACAGGAAGCGCTGGATCTTACGTGCACGTGCTACCACCAGTTTGTCTTCTTCAGACAGTTCATCCATACCCAGGATGGCGATGATGTCTTTCAGCTCCTGGTAACGTTGCAGCAGGGACTGTACGCCACGCGCGGTGTCGTAGTGTTCCTGGCCAACAACCAGTGGATCCAGCTGACGGCTGGTAGAGTCCAGCGGGTCAACGGCCGGGTAGATACCCAGAGACGCGATCTGACGGCTCAGTACCACGGTTGCATCTAAGTGAGCAAAGGTGGTGGCTGGAGATGGGTCAGTCAAGTCATCCGCAGGTACGTATACCGCCTGAACGGAGGTGATAGAACCAGTTTTGGTAGAGGTGATACGTTCCTGAAGAACACCCATCTCTTCCGCAAGCGTAGGCTGATAACCTACCGCTGAAGGCATACGACCCAGCAGTGCAGATACTTCAGTACCGGCCAGGGTGTAACGGTAGATGTTATCAACGAACAGCAGAACGTCACGGCCTTCGTCACGGAACTTCTCAGCCATCGTCAGGCCAGTCAGCGCAACGCGCAGACGGTTTCCTGGTGGCTCGTTCATCTGGCCGTAAACCAGGGATACTTTATCCAGAACGTTGGAGTCGGTCATTTCGTGGTAGAAGTCGTTACCCTCACGAGTACGTTCACCAACACCCGCAAACACGGAGTAACCGGAGTGCTCGATCGCGATGTTACGGATCAGCTCCATCATGTTTACGGTTTTACCTACACCCGCACCACCGAACAGACCAACTTTACCGCCCTTCGCGAACGGGCACATCAGGTCGATAACTTTGATGCCGGTTTCCAGCAGTTCCTGAGAGCTGGACAGCTCTTCGTAGGAAGGTGCCGCGCGGTGGATAGCCCAACGCTCTTCTTCACCGATGTCGCCTTTCATGTCGATTGGTTGACCCAATACGTTCATGATACGACCCAGTGTTGCTTTACCTACCGGGACTTCGATCGGGTGCTCAAGGTCTTTCACTTCCAGACCACGACGCAGACCGTCGGAAGAACCCATGGCGATGGTACGCACGATACCGCCGCCGAGCTGCTGCTGAACTTCCAGCACCAGGCTCTCGTTACCATTTTGTACCTCAAGCGCGTCGTACACGCGTGGTACGGCGTCCTGAGGGAACTCGACGTCCACCACGGCGCCGATTACCTGGACAATCTTTCCAGTAGCCATCTTGAATCCTCTACGTAATTCGTAAACCTGGTTAAACCGCGGCGGCCCCCGAGACGATCTCGGTGAGTTCCTGAGTAATGCTGGCCTGACGAGCTTTGTTGTAAACCAACTGCAGCTCTTTAATCAGGCTGCCGCCATTATCGGTCGCGGCTTTCATCGCCACCATTCGTGCGGCCTGCTCGCTGGCCAGGTTTTCTACAACGCCCTGATAAACCTGAGATTCAACGTAACGACGCAGCAGGGTATCCAGCAGCGGTTTCGGATCGGGTTCATACAGGTAATCCCAGGCTTTCTGTTTCAGCTCGTCATCTTCTGATGCCGGTAACGGCAGCATCTGAGTGAGCGTAGGCACCTGAGACATGGTGTTAATAAATTTGTTGCTGACAACGTACAGTCTGTCCAGACGGCCTTCATCGTAGGCCTGCAACATCACTTTAACCGGGCCGATCAGTTCGGACAGGGACGGGTTATCACCCATACCGGTCACCTGAGCGACAATGTTGCCACCAACGGAGTTAAAGAAAGAGACGCCTTTAGAGCCAATCAGTGCCAGATCGCACTGAACGCCTTTATCGGACCAGCCTTTCATATCCGCCAGCAGTTTTTTGAACAGGTTAATGTTCAAGCCGCCACACAGACCACGGTCAGTCGACACCACCAGGTAGCCCACGCGCTTAACGTCGCGTTCTTCCAGGTAAGGGTGCTTATATTCCAGATTACCGTTTGCAAGGTGACCAATCACTTTGCGCATGGTCTCTGCATAAGGACGGCTGGCCGCCATGCGATCCTGCGATTTACGCATTTTGGAAGCGGCGACCATCTCCATCGCTTTAGTGATCTTTTGCGTGTTCTGGACGCTTGCGATCTTACTACGTATCTCTTTTGCGCCGGCCATGAGCTTCTCCTCAATGCCAGACGGCTTGTCCTGAGACAAGCCGCCGGACGATTACCAGGATTGGGTTGCTTTGAAGGAATCGAGGATAGCTTTCAGCTTGCCTTCGATTTCGTCGTTATAGCCACCGGTCTGGTTGATCTCTTGCATCAGCGGAGCGTGATCACGGTCGACGTAAGCCAGCAGAGCGGCTTCGAAGCTACCGATTTTCGCCAGTTCCACATCTTCGAGGTAACCGCGTTCAGCCGCGAACAGTACCAGGCCCTGCTGAGCAACAGACATTGGCGCGTACTGTTTCTGCTTCAGCAGCTCGGTCACTTTCTGACCGTGGCTCAGCTGTTTACGGGTTGCTTCGTCCAGATCGGATGCGAACTGAGAGAACGCAGCCAGTTCACGATACTGTGCCAGCGCGGTACGGATACCACCGGACAGTTTCTTGATGATCTTGGTCTGAGCAGCACCACCCACACGGGATACGGAGATACCCGGGTTAACCGCCGGACGAATACCGGAGTTAAACAGGTTGGTTTCCAGGAAGATCTGACCATCGGTAATGGAGATTACGTTGGTCGGAACGAACGCAGAAACGTCACCCGCCTGGGTTTCAATGATCGGCAGAGCGGTCAGAGAACCTGTTTTACCCTTCACTTCACCTTTGGTGAAGTTCTCGACGTATTCCGCATTAACGCGGGAAGCACGCTCCAGCAGACGAGAGTGGAGGTAGAATACGTCGCCCGGGAATGCTTCACGTCCTGGTGGACGACGGAGCAGCAGGGAAACCTGACGATAAGCAACAGCCTGTTTAGACAGGTCATCGTATACGATCAGCGCATCTTCACCGCGGTCACGGAAGTATTCACCCATTGCGCAACCAGCGTATGGTGCCAGGTATTGCAGTGCAGCAGATTCAGACGCGGTAGCTACCACAACGATGGTGTTAGACAGTGCGCCGTGCTCTTCCAGTTTACGAACCACGTTGGAAATGGTGGACGCTTTCTGGCCGATAGCCACGTACACACATTTGATGCCGGAATCACGCTGGTTGATGATGGCGTCGATTGCCATCGCGGTTTTACCGGTCTGACGGTCACCGATGATCAGTTCACGCTGACCACGACCGATTGGGATCATGGCATCAACGGACTTATAACCCGTCTGCACTGGCTGATCAACGGACTGACGGTCGATAACGCCTGGTGCGATAACTTCGATTGGAGAGAAGCCATCGTGCTCAACCGGACCTTTACCGTCGATTGGCGCACCCAGGGTGTTAACAACGCGACCCAGCAGGCCACGGCCAACCGGCACTTCCAGAATACGGCCAGTACACTTAACCTTCATGCCTTCGGCAAGGTCAGCGTATGGACCCATCACAACGGCACCTACGGAGTCGCGCTCCAGGTTCAGTGCGATAGCGTAACGGTTACCCGGCAGGGAAATCATCTCACCCTGCATACAATCGGCCAGGCCGTGGATGCGGATAACACCGTCACTTACAGAAACAATAGTACCTTCGTTGTGAGCTTCACTCACAACACTGAACTGAGCAATGCGCTGCTTGATCAGTTCGCTGATTTCGGTGGAATTCAGTTGCATGCTCCAGTCCCCTTAAGACTGCAAGACGTCTGCAAGGCGCTCAAGACGGCCGCGTACGCTGCCATCAATGACCATATCACCCGAACGGATGATTACGCCTGCCATTACAGACTTATCGATTTTGCAATTCAGCTTAACTTTGCGTGACAGACGTTTTTCCATCGCGGCGGTGATTTTCGCAAGCTGTTCATCACTCAGTTCAGTCGCGGAAGTTACTTCAACTTCAGCGGTAGCTTCACTAAGGGCACGTAAGTGCTCAAACTGCTCGAGAACATCCGGGAGCACACGGAGACGACCATTTTCCGCCATCACCTTAATCAGGTTCTGGCCGTTGGCATCCAGTTGCTCTCCGCACACGGCGATAAACGACGCGGCGAGGGTTTCAGGCGCTAACGCACCAGAAAGCAACTCGGCCATTTGTTCGTTTTTCGTCACCTCAGCGGCAAACGCCAGCATATTCTGCCAGCGATCGACATTTTGGTGTTCGACAGCAAAGTCAAAAGCTGCTTTGGCGTAGGGGCGAGCTACCGTAACAAATTCAGACATCAGCCCCTCCCTCCTTACAGTTCAGCGACAAGTTTGTCCACGATGTCGCTGTTAGCAGCTTCATCCACGGAACGTTCGATGATCTTCTCGGCGCCAGCAACAGCCAGAATCGCAACCTGCTTACGCAGTTCTTCACGAGCACGTTTACGCTCAGCTTCAATTTCAGCCTGAGCCTGTGTCACGATCTTAGTACGTTCCTGTTCTGCTTCAGCTTTGGCTTCGTCCAGGATCTGAGAACGGCGTTTGTTAGCCTGTTCAATGATTACCTGAGCTTCAGCTTTCGCTTTTTTCAGCTGGTCTGTCGCGTTGGCCTGTGCAAGGTCCAAATCTTTCTTAGCGCGTTCTGCGGAAGCCAGACCGTCAGCAATTTCTTTCTGACGTTTTTCGATGGCAGCCATTAAAGGCGGCCATACATACTTCATGCAGAACCAGACAAAGAGAATAAACGCGATGGCCTGGCCGAGGATTGTTGCGTTCATGTTCACAGCACAATACCTCTTAAATTTCTGTGGCTTGGGGTTTTAAAACAACTACTACGCGACAGCAAACATCACGTACAGACCCAGACCTACAGCGATCATTGGGATTGCATCCACCAGACCCATAACGATAAAGAACTGAGTACGCAGCAGAGGAATCAGATCAGGTTGACGCGCTGCGCCTTCCAGGAATTTGCCCCCGAGGATGCCGATACCGATCGCAGCACCGATAGCCGCCAGACCCATCATCACAGCGGCAGCCATGTACAGCAGATCCATATTCAGGTTTTCCATGACAGTCTCCAGTTTGTTTCAATTAAAACGTAGTAGTGTTGGTAAAAAATCAGTGCTCTTCAGACGCCATCGACAGATAGACGATCGTCAGAACCATGAAGATAAAGGCTTGCAGCGTAATGATCAGGATGTGGAAAATGGCCCATGGCACATTCAGAATCCACTGTGACCACCACGGCAGAAGACCCGCGATCAGAATGAAAATCAGCTCACCCGCATACATGTTGCCGAACAGTCGCAGACCCAGTGAAACAGGTTTGGACAGCAGGCTAACGCCTTCCAGGATCAGGTTGACCGGAATAAACGCCCAGTGGTTGAACGGCTGCAAGGTAAGCTCTTTCACAAAGCCGCTTACGCCTTTCATTTTGATGCTGTAGAAAAGAATCAGGATAAATACGCCCAGCGCCATCGACAGGGTGATGTTCACGTCGGCAGACGGAACCACGCGCAGGGCAGGCAGACCGAAGACATGCTCGCCGATCCACGGCAGGAAATCGATAGGCAGAAGGTCCATCAGGTTCATCAGGAAGACCCAAACGAACACGGTCAGGGCCAGCGGAGCAATCAGCTTGCTCTTACCATGGTACATGTCTTTGACGCTGCCATGGACGAAGCCGATGATCATCTCGATGAACGTCTGGAATTTCCCTGGAACACCGCTGGTCGCTCGTTTAGCAACACCGCGGAACATGGCCAGGAACAGAAGACCCAAAACCACCGAGAAGAACATGGAGTCGATGTTGATCGTCCAGAAGGTGGCCGGGGGGTTATGTGGATCCACCAGCGAGAATGTACGCAGGTCCAGCTGAAGGTTATTCAGATGGTGACCTATGTAATCCTGCGGCGTCATATTTTCTGAAGCCATGATGCCTTTTACCCTTTGTTATTGATTACAGCTGGAGCCAGAACTTGTACCACCAGCACCAAAACCCACGTTGCTATCAGCGGCATGAATACCACTTTCAAAACCGCCAGCGCCATCACCAGTAGAGCAAAGGTCAGCAACACCTTACACACTTCGCCGAGAGCGAAGGACCAGGCCACGCGGCCTTTGGCGGGTGTATGCGCCTGATGACGCCAGGCAAAAATCATAAACAACACGTTTGGCAGAACCACCGCCAAACCCCCGCACACGGCGGAGATGCCCCAGAAGGGGTCTTTGAGGCTAAACAGCAGTCCACTTGCTATCACAGCCAGAAACTGAATGAACAGAAGCTTACGAGCAACGTTTCTACTCAAGAGCGACACAGACATCACGTTTTTACTCCTGCTCCCTTCGAGGTATGCCGCGTGTCGTATAAAACGTCCTTTAAGGCTCAGAGTCAAGCATCAAAAAGCGGTCAAATTATACGGTGCGTACCCGTGATTTCAAACATTAAGTAGCGAAAAGGTGAATAAATGTTTAAATATTTTTCCCCAGTCCTATTTTTCAACTTTTGAACTCAGTGCCAACCTTCAGGCAAAACTGCAAACAGCGCGGAAACGTTGGTGATAAAGCGTGCACGAGATCACAAAATACACATTTGCGATAAAGTGGTATTTATCAAAGACGTAAAACGATTTATTTCATCCGATTGAAATTAAAGCAAAAAAATCGCAACTATTTTTAAAACAGAGCCGTATACAACAAAAACCTTTTATTGACATTCTTAATAAATATTTAACATTTCATTCTTGTTGCCTTTACCCACTTTTAGCAGGCTGATATTTTCATGGTTGACTATCTTCAGGGTGAACGAATCACTTCAGGTTAACCATAAGAAAATCCATGGTGACAACAAGGTTAAATTAACTACGGCCAAATCAGACTGGATGTGCTGCTTTTTAACACCATCAGAACAGCACAAATTCCACATTTTTTATTAATTTTTTAAAATGTGTTTGGCTTAATTATCACCAGATGACGCTCACCTTCGAGCTGAGGGATCTGGAGTTTTTCAATGGATTCCACTGCAAAACCGTCCGGAAGCTGCTCTATTTCGTCCCCCGGAAGTTGCCCTTTCAGCGCATAAAAACGGCCCTTATCCGCCGGCAGGTGTTTGCACCAGCTCACCATGTCATTGAGTGAGGCAAACGCGCGGCTGATAACGCCGTCAAACGGTGGCTCTGCCGGGAACTCCTCTACCCTGCTCTGCACGGGCGTGATGTTTTCCAGCTTCAGCTCATGCTGAACCTGTCGTAAAAAGCGTACGCGCTTGCCCAGACTGTCCAGCAGCGTGAAATGACTCTCCGGTCGAACAATAGACAACGGAACGCCCGGCAAGCCCGGACCGGTGCCCACGTCGATAAAACGTTCACCGGTAAGATACGGCGCCACAACGATGCTATCGAGAATATGGCGAATCAGCATCTCGTTGGGATCGCGTACGGAGGTGAGGTTGTACGCTTTATTCCATTTGTTCAGCATATCGACATAGGCCACCAGCTGATTTTTCTGGTGATCGGTGAGCGAAATACCTGCCTGTTCCAGCAGACGAGAGAGTTTATTGAGCACGGTGGATACCTGTTGAGAGTTTTTTTGCCCGGTGGCGCTGCCGCTTACCGGGCCTACGAATAAGTAGGGCGGGTCAGCGAAGCGCCACCCGCCAAAAGCAATGTCAATTACGCGCTGCGGCGCAGCATACCCTGCTTTTTCAGCCACACCAGCAGAATCGAAATCGCGGCAGGTGTGACGCCGGAGATACGTGAGGCCTGGCCAATCGACACAGGTTTGTGATCGTTCAGCTTAGCGATCACTTCGTTGGAAAGCCCCGTCACCTGACGATAGTCCAGCATTTCCGGCAGCAGCGTATTTTCGTTGCGCTGCTGTTTTTCGATCTCATCCTGCTGACGCGCGATGTAACCTTCGTATTTCACCTGAATCTCGACCTGTTCAGCCGCTTCAGCGTCTTCAAGGCCCGGTGCGAACGCGGTCAGTTTGACCAGATTCTCGTAGGTGACTTCAGGACGGCGCAGCAGATCTTCACCACTGGCTTCGCGCGAAAGCGGCGCAGTTAAGTGAGCGTTCACTTCAGCAGCAGTTTCCGCCTGCGGATTCACCCAGGTGGTTTTCAGGCGCTGACGTTCCTGTTCGATACGCTCCAGCTTCTCGTTGAAGCGCGCCCAGCGTTCGTCATCCACCAGACCCAATTCGCGGCCCACCTCGGTCAGACGCAGATCGGCATTGTCTTCGCGCAGCATCAGGCGATATTCCGCACGAGAAGTAAACATGCGGTACGGTTCTTTGGTCCCCAGCGTGCAGAGATCGTCGACCAGAACACCCAGGTAAGCCTGAGAACGCGCCGGTGCCCAGCCCTCTTTCTCGGCAGAGAAGCGAGCGGCATTCAGACCAGCCAGCAGCCCTTGTGCGGCAGCTTCTTCGTACCCGGTGGTGCCGTTAATCTGGCCTGCGAAGAACAGACCCTGGATGAATTTGCTTTCCAGTGTAGGCTTCAGGTCACGCGGATCGAAGAAATCGTACTCAATAGCGTAGCCAGGACGAACGATCTTCGCGTTTTCCATCCCCTGCATTGAACGCACAATCTGCATCTGCACGTCGAACGGCAGGCTGGTGGAGATGCCGTTCGGGTAAATTTCGTTCGAGGTCAGCCCTTCAGGTTCGAGGAAGATCTGATGCTGGTTACGATCGGCAAAGCGCATCACTTTATCTTCGATCGACGGGCAATAACGTGGGCCGATCCCTTCGATCACGCCGGCGTACATTGGGCTGCGATCGAGGTTGCTGCGGATCACGTCATGGGTTTTTTCATTGGTGTGCGTGATGTAGCACGGCACCTGCTGCGGATGTTGCGCCGCATTGCCCATGAACGAGAACACCGGCATCGGGTTATCACCGTGCTGCTGTGCCAGAACGCTGAAATCAATGGTACGCGCATCAATACGCGGCGGCGTGCCGGTTTTCAGGCGGCTTACGCGCAGCGGCAGCTCACGAAGACGACGAGACAGCGGAATCGACGGCGGATCGCCCGCACGGCCACCGCTGTAGTTGTCCAGACCAATATGGATTTTACCGTCCAGGAATGTCCCGACCGTCAGCACCACCGCTTTTGCGCGGAACTTGAGACCCATCTGGGTCACGGCGCCAACAACACGATCGTTTTCCACGATAAGATCTTCTACAGCCTGCTGGAAGATCATCAGGTTCGGTTGGTTTTCAAGCGCGGTGCGCACAGCCTGACGGTAAAGCACGCGGTCTGCCTGTGCACGGGTGGCGCGAACAGCCGGACCTTTACTCGCGTTTAGTATCCTAAACTGAATGCCCGCATGATCGATCGCTTTCGCCATCAGGCCGCCAAGTGCATCCACTTCTTTTACCAGGTGTCCTTTCCCAATGCCGCCAATCGCCGGATTACAGGACATTTGTCCCAGCGTGTCGATATTGTGTGTCAAAAGCAGGGTCTGCTGACCCATTCGCGCTGCGGCCATTGCGGCCTCAGTGCCTGCGTGACCCCCGCCAATGATGATGACGTCAAAAGGATCCTGATAAAACATGGTGGTCTGCCTCGCGTAAAGCGGTATGAAAATGGATTGAAGCCCGGGCCGTGGATTCTACTCAACTTTAGTCTTTCGAGAAAGCATTGGGATCCTGGGCTATTAAAAAGAAGATCTTTTTATTTAGAGATCTGTTCTATTGTGATCTCTTATTAGGATCGCAGACCTTTGTGGATAAGTCCGATCCCATAAATAAGATCATGCAGTTAGGAAGGATCGTTTGCTGTGAATGATCGGTGATCCTGGACCGTATAAGCTGGGATCAGATCGCCACTTTATACACAGGTCAAAAACTAAACTAACGTTGTTCTTTGGATAACTACGGGTTAATACGAGCTTTTAACCAGAGTTATCCACATCTGATCGCACGATCTTTAATCGTTTTTGAGTAAATTTTTCCATTCCGCGAGCCAGATCTCGGCTGGATCTTCGGGAATATCATGATCGAGGATGTTGATCTTCAGCGTTTCACCCAGCTGTTTTGCTCCGCAGGCGGTCACCGCAGCTTCTACTTTCTCTATGGCGCCACAGAAAGTGTCATATTCACGGCTGCCGATCCCCACAGCGCCAAACCGGACGTTTGCCAGATCGGGCTGTTGTTCCAGCAGTTCGTCATATAAAGGTTGCAGGTTATCTGGCAGATCGCCCGCGCCGTGCGTGGAGGTGATCAGCAGCCAGACCCCGTCAGTCGGGAGATCTTCCAGCAGCGGTCCGTGCAGCGTTTGTGTAGAAAAGCCCGCGTCTTCCAGCTTCTCAGCCAGATGTTCCGCTACATATTCCGCACCGCCCAGGGTGCTGCCGCTGATAAGAGTAATGTCCGCCATTGATCGCTCGCTCAGATAAAGAGGCGGCCATTGTACGCTGTGAACGAGCTGGGATCTACCTGTGGAAAATGTGGGAATGAAATTGCCCGATCACGGGCGGATAGTACGCATAATCGGGTTTTGCAGGGAGATCAGGGTTTCGGTGGACTGAATTTCATCGATTGTTTGGATCTTGTTGATAAGTACCTGCTGGAGGGCGTCGATGGATCGGCACATGACCTTTATAAAGATGCTGTAGTGCCCGGTGGTGTAGTACGCCTCAGTGACTTCATCCAGCGCGTTCAGCTTCTCCAGCGCGGAGGGGTAATCTTTGGCGCTTTTCAGAATAATGCCAATGAAGCAGCAGACGTCGTAGCCGAGTTGCTTCGGGCTGACATCAATGCGTGCGCCGGTGATGATCCCGGCCTGCTTCATTTTCTCTACGCGAACGTGAATGGTCCCCGGGCTGACGCCAAATTGTTTCGCCAGTTCGGCATACGCGGTGCGTGCGTTGGCCATGAGCGCTTCCAGAATGCCGCGGTCCAGATTGTCGATCTGATAATTTTCCATAGGTTTTTCTTATGAAGATTAATGATTCCTTCTATTCTAGCGCCTTATTTTAACGAATCAAAAGTGAAGGTGGCTTTTTGTTGATGGGTTATTGAATTAAGCGCCTGTTCTGTTGCTTAATCAGTATTAACAGGACGCAGGAGTATAAATAATGAAAACCGCTTACATCGCAAAACAACGCCAGATCAGTTTCGTTAAATCCCATTTTTCTCGGCAGCTGGAAGAGAAGCTTGGCCTTATTGAAGTGCAGGCGCCGATTCTGAGCCGCGTGGGTGACGGGACGCAGGATAACTTGTCTGGTTGCGAAAAAGCGGTACAGGTAAAAGTGAAAACACTGCCAGACGCCCAGTTCGAAGTGGTTCATTCCCTGGCGAAGTGGAAGCGTCAAACCCTGGGACAACACGACTTCAGCGCGGGCGAAGGGCTTTACACGCATATGAAAGCCCTTCGCCCCGATGAAGACCGCCTCTCCCCCATTCACTCTGTCTACGTTGACCAGTGGGACTGGGAGCGCGTAATGGGTGACGGCGAGCGTCACGTCGGTACGCTGAAATCTACCGTTGAGGCGATCTACGCCGGGATCAAAGCGACCGAAGCGGCCGTGAGCAAAGAGTTTGGTCTGGCACCGTTCCTGCCGGAAACGATCCACTTTGTTCACAGTCAGGAGTTGCTGAGCCGTTTCCCGGATCTGGATGCCAAAGGCCGTGAACGCGCGATCGCCAAAGAGCTGGGCGCGGTATTCCTGATCGGCATTGGCGGGAAATTGTCTGATGGTAAACGTCACGACGTCCGTGCGCCGGATTACGATGACTGGAGCACCGTGGGCGAGAGCGAATATGCCGGTCTGAACGGCGATATCCTGGTCTGGAACCCGGTTCTGGAAGATGCGTTTGAACTCTCTTCGATGGGGATCCGCGTGGATGCTGAAGCACTGAAGCGTCAGCTGGCCGTGACCGGTGATGAAGATCGTCTGCAACTGGAGTGGCACCAGGCGCTGCTGCGCGGTGAAATGCCGCAGACCATCGGCGGTGGTATTGGCCAGTCTCGTCTGACCATGCTGCTGTTGCAACTGTCCCATATCGGTCAGGTACAGTGTGGGGTCTGGCCGCAGCAGGTACGTGAGAGCGTCGGTTCTCTTCTTTAATTAACGTCGCCAGCGTCTGAGCAGGCGGCTACGCAACCCGGTATCAAAGCGCCAGATGTGATCGAAGATGCGCATGATGCCGGGTTTTCCATGTGCAGACATCGCCACGGCATGGAAGCGGTGCTGATGCACGCGCTGCATCTCCTTCACTTTATTCACGACGTCGTCCGGCAGTCGCTGGGCAATAAAATCGGAAATCACCACCGCATCCGCGTCGTACCAGTCTCCGCCCTGCATGCGCTCAATGATGCTGCGAAAACAGCTGGCCAGATCGGTGCCGCCGCGAAAGCGCTGGCTTAAAAAACGGATCGCCTGCTCCAGCCCCTGTGGGCTGGTCAGTTCATACCCCACCACTTCGCTGGAAAATAACATGATGTAGCAGCGACGACGATCGGCGAGCGCCACGCGCATCAGAGCCAGGCAGAACGCTTTTGCACACTGCTCGTTAAATCCCCCCATCGATCCGGACGTATCTACGCAAACAATGAATGGACCGCGCGGTTGCTCATCAAAGTCCTGATGCACCACCGGGCGCTGGCTGATTTTTTCGCGCCAGGCTTCGCCATGCAACCGATAGGTAAGAAGCTGTTTTTCCACCAGCCGACGATAAAACTCATACTCCAGTTCGGTCATTCCCAGCGTGCTGAGTTCCGTAGGCAACAGGCGCAGGATATCATCGCTTTGCTGTAAGCCGTCCACCTGCTCCGGTACGGTGGAGGGCTCGCGTACCAGCGTACGAAAGGTTTCCATCGGCGCATCTTTCTTTGGAATTGACCTGGCCTCCCGGGAACGACCAAGCTGTTCTGCAAGCTTCATCAGCTCCGGCTGTTGTGCCAGAAAGTCGCCGTACTTCACGATCAACTGATAATCGCCACGTTTTAACTGACCGGCACTCATATCCCAGAGTCGACCGGCGGCGTTTTCATTCTCCACCAGCACCTGTTCTAGCTGGCCGCTTAACGTCATCCGCTCCTGAACTTCGCTTAACAGCTGTTCGCGCTCTTCGTCCAGCAACTGCTGGTTGAGAGAGGTGGCCTGAACGACAAGACTGAGCCGCCAGCGCTGTAAAAACAGCGTATGCAGGGCGGGAGTAAAGCTGGGGTTGTCCGTGACCAGCGCTCTGGCCTGGCTGGCAAACGGGGAGTGAACGTTATCTAGCAGCGTCAGGGTTTGCTGTAGCTGGGCAATAAACTGCGGCGTTGAAAGCCGCTGGCACTGCTGGTAACCAGCCACTTCCTCTGTCAGTTCCGGCGGGACTTCCGTCTCCTTAAACCGCTGGCGCAGGTTATCGCGCCAGCGGGGAAGATCGTCCGTCATTGCTTTTCTGAGCTTCGGAAATTTTTCAAAGAAGGCCGCCAGCTGCGGTGAAGCGAGCAGGGTAATGACGACCTCTTCGATCAACCCTTCCTCGCTAACCGCCAGCATGACGTTAAGCGTGTCCAGCGTTAGCATTGACGCGCCTGTTTAATCTGCGCGCTGACATCCTGCAAGCTGGCTTCAATGCGACCTAACCAGTCGCTATGGATAAAGAGGCATTTCTGCTGCTCGCTGAAGCGTGTGTGCTGCTGATGCCATTCGTTATCCAGCGCTTCGAGCTGCTGTTTGATCTCCTCCGGAAGACTGTCAGAGGCCGTGCCCGGCAGCGCCAGGCGCGATCCCTGAAGGCTGACGTCGCGGATCACAAGGTGCTGGCTGCTGTCGACTTCCATCGACAGCGGCTGTGCAAAGCCGATACCGTTGAGTTTACCGCGGATCTCGCCGCCCTTATCCAGCCACTGAACCAGCGCAACGCGTTCGATCGTCACGTGCACCACCTGCATATCATGAAGCTTTAGCGGCTGCTGAAGAAGAAGCGTGAGCGAGGCGTCAGTCAGCTCGGCTGGCAGTTCATAGTGCGGTTTACGGGCAAACATCCCGCCAAGACGGTTCACCTTCAGCGCGGTTTTGTCACTTTGCTGCTGCTGAAGCTGAAGACGACGTTGGGCAATCGCCCCCAGTTGATTAAGCATGGATTGCTGACCCCACGCGTGCCCGGTCATCAAAACGTCCAGCTGCTGCTGCATCAGATTCATCCCTTCTGCGTCGTGCCACAGACAGTCTTTCAGCAGGATCAGATCGATGGGGGCGACAGCATCGCGGCCGCTGAACAGGGCGCTTGCCTGAAGCAGACGAATGGCTTTTTTCCAGCGACGGTCGGAGACGTACGGCGCGGAGGGCAATAAATCAAGCTGCTGGCGCAGCATGAAGATCAGCTCAAAGACGGCATCGGGCAGCTTAATTTTGCCTATCTCTTCCTGCCACTGGTCATACTCTTCGTCCGTGACCTGTAATGATGGTGCCACCGGATTTTCGTTTTCGTCCTGCTGGCTTACCAGCATTGAGCGGAAGTTCGATTTGTCCTGGACTTTATCCAGCCACAGGCGGATCAGCATGCGGTCATACAGCGCTTCCAGGCTGCTGTCGGCTTCGGGAAGTTCGTTAGACGCGGCCACCAGCAACCGCATGGGGATCTTCTCTTCGCTCGCGCCGTTGCGGAAGCGGCGTTCGTTGATTGCCGTCAGCAGGGTATTCAGAATGGCCGGGCCGGCTTTCCAGATCTCATCAAGAAAGACGATTTCAGCTTCCGGGAGATAGCCCGCCGTCAGACGTTCATAGCGTCCCTCATCTTTTAACGCCTGAATGGAGAGCGGGCCGAAAACTTCTTCCGGCGTGGAGAAGCGCGTCATCAAATACTCGAATGCGCGAGCGTTCTGGAAAGCGAATTTGAGGCGGCGTGCGATCAGACTTTTGGCAATGCCCGGCGGACCCAGCAGAAACACGCTTTCCCCGCTCAGCGCCGCCAGTAAACAGAGGCGAATGGCGTGGCTACGCTCGTATAGGCCTTTCTCCAGCGCACTGCTGAGGCGGGAAATTCTTTCTGCTAATAAATGTGAGTGAGCCATAATAGTTTTGCATCCTTTCGCCGTCGTGGCGGCTAATTGAAGCGAGTATAGACGTTTCGGTCTGGCCTGGTAATAGGCTGAAGTGCGGCGCTATTTTCTTTGCGCTACATTAATGCGGCTGCATTTAGGGGTACGATTTTGCATTGAATCGTGCATACTGTGCGCTTTTTGTGGGCCAAGGGACTAAGCACACATTTGTTATTCAAACGAAAAGACTAGTCTATGAGCACTGATAATAAGCAATCATTACCCGCAGTAACGCTTGCAGCGATCGGGGTTGTCTACGGTGATATCGGCACCAGCCCGCTTTATACGCTTCGTGAATGTTTGTCCGGTCAGTTTGGTTTTGGTGTAGAGCGTGACGCCGTATTTGGTTTCCTCTCGCTCATCTTCTGGCTGCTGATCCTGGTGGTCTCCCTTAAGTATCTCTCTTTCGTTATGCGGGCTGATAACGCGGGCGAGGGCGGTATTCTGACCCTGATGTCACTTGCTGGGCGCAATACGTCTGCAAGAATGACCTCCGTGCTGGTCATCATTGGCCTGATTGGCGGCAGCTTCTTCTATGGGGAAGTCGTGATTACGCCAGCGATTTCGGTGATGTCGGCCATAGAGGGGCTGGAGATTGTCGCGCCTCAGCTTGATACGTGGGTGGTGCCACTCGCTATTATCGTGCTGACGTTGCTGTTTGCTATACAAAAACACGGTACCGGGCTGGTGGGTAAGCTGTTCGCGCCTATTATGCTGGCCTGGTTCCTGATCCTGGCGGCGCTGGGCTTACGCAGTATTATTGCCAACCCGGATGTCCTGCACGCGCTGAACCCAATGTGGGCGGTGCATTTCTTCCTGGAATATAAAGTGGTGTCGTTTGTGGCGCTGGGCGCGGTAGTGCTTTCCATTACCGGTGTTGAAGCGCTGTATGCAGATATGGGCCACTTCGGGAAACTCCCAATTCGCGTCGCCTGGTTTAGCGTTGTTCTGCCTTCACTGGTGCTGAATTACTTCGGCCAGGGCGCGCTGTTGCTTGCCCATCCTGAAGCGATTAAAAACCCGTTCTTCCTGCTGGCGCCGGACTGGGCGCTGGTTCCGATGCTGATCCTGGCGACGCTGGCGACGGTCATTGCCTCTCAGGCTGTTATTTCCGGTGTATTCTCCCTGACGCGTCAGGCCGTGCGTCTGGGGTATCTCTCGCCGATGCGCATTATCCATACCTCTGAAATGGAGTCAGGCCAGATCTACATTCCGTTCGTCAACTGGCTGCTCTATTTCGCGGTGGTGATTGTTATCGTCAGCTTCGAGCACTCCAGTAATCTGGCGGCGGCGTACGGTATCGCGGTAACCGGAACGATGGTGTTGACCTCTATTCTCTCCACCACCGTGGCGTACCGTAACTGGCACTGGAATAAGTTCCTCGTGGGGCTGATCCTGGTTGGCTTCCTCTGCATCGACGTACCGCTGTTCTCTGCGAACCTCGACAAGATTGTCTCCGGTGGCTGGCTGCCGCTGACGCTGGGTCTGGTGATGTTCATCGTGATGACGACGTGGAAGAGCGAACGTTTCCGCCTGCTGCGTCGTATGCATGAGCACGGTAATTCTCTGGAGGCGATGATCGCCTCGCTGGAGAAATCCCCGCCGGTGCGTGTGTCGGGTACGGCGGTGTATATGTCTCGTGCGCTGAACGTGATCCCGTTTGCGCTGATGCATAACCTTAAGCACAACAAAGTGCTGCACGAGCGCGTGATCCTGCTGACGCTGCGTACCGAAGATGCGCCGTATGTTCACAACGTGCGACGCGTACAGATTGAGCAGCTGTCGCCAACCTTCTGGCGCGTGGTGGCAAGCTACGGCTGGCGCGAAACGCCGAACGTGGAAGAGGTATTCCACCGCTGCGGTCTGGAAGGGCTGAGTTGCCGCATGATGGAGACATCGTTCTTTATGTCCCACGAGTCGCTGATCATCGGCAAGCGCCCATGGTATCTGCGCCTGCGCGGCAAGCTGTATCTCATCCTGCAACGTAACGCCCTGCGTGCGCCTGACCAGTTTGAGATCCCGCCTAACCGCGTGATTGAGCTGGGGACGCAGGTCGAGATTTAATTCTCAGTGCGGCCTGATGCCCTCACCCTGCCCCTCTCCCACAGGGCTGAGGGATCCCCAGTAATTTTTTTATGCAGAAGCAATAAAGTTGCTTTCTAAATGACTGAGGGCTGTCAGCGATGCCCTGGTCCGGCTGTAAATCGCTGAGGCGTTTGCCTTCCGGCCGGGGCGAGGCGCAGGGATGCGCCGAGAGGGCGGCTTTACAGGGACGTTGCCTCCGCCCGTACCCGATAAGCCGGAAGGAATAAGCCGAGGGCACCGCGAAGCGGCGATTTACCGCCGGGAGCCCGGGTCGCCAGGGTGGTGGCGACTGAGCCACCCTGGCACGTTCACCGGTCATGTCGTTACAGAGTAGCAAGGAACATAAAGTGAACGGAATGACCACCACCGCCGTATGTTCCCCTCACCCTAACCCTCTCCCCGGAGGGGCGAGGGGATTGCTCAGTGCTCGCATTAATTTGTGGGGAACCCTCAGCCCACAGGGAGAGGGCGCAAACATAAAAAACGGTAACCTGACGGTTACCGTATTGCATTTACCTCCTTTGCATTTCACTTAGCGAAACGTTTCGACGCCGATCACAAATCCGTTACGTCATGATGGTTTTCTGAACACTTCTGCGGCTACACTGTTTTTAGCGAAACGTTTCGCTAGTGGAGCAAAAAATGAAGAAAGGCACAGTACTCAACTCAGAAATCTCATCGGTAATTTCCCGTCTTGGGCATACCGATACGCTGGTGGTTTGCGATGCAGGCTTACCGGTTCCGCGCAGCACAACCCGTATCGATATGGCGTTAACGCAGGGCGTACCCTCGTTCATGCAGGTACTGGAAGTCGTGACGGCGGAGATGCAGGTTGAGGCGGCCATTCTCGCGGCGGAAATCAAACAACATAATCCGCAACTCCACGAAACGTTGCTCAGCCACATTGAGCAACTGCAACAGCACCAGGGAAACACCATAGAAATTCGTTACACAACGCACGAGCAGTTCAAACAACAAACCGCAGACAGTCAGGCGGTGATTCGCAGCGGGGAGTGTTCCCCGTATGCGAATATCATTCTCTGTGCTGGCGTCACCTTCTGAGGCCATCATGGACGCATTACTGCAACTCAAAGGGATCGATAAGTCGTTCCCGGGCGTTAAAGCCCTCTCTGGCGCGGCGCTGAACGTCTATTCCGGGCGCGTAATGGCGCTGGTGGGCGAAAACGGCGCAGGCAAATCCACCATGATGAAAGTGCTGACCGGGATCTATCAACGCGATGCCGGTTCGCTGCTGTGGCTGGGTAAAGAGACCACCTTCAACGGCCCGAAATCCTCTCAGGAAGCGGGCATTGGCATCATCCACCAGGAGCTGAACCTGATCCCGCAGCTCACCATTGCGGAGAACATCTTCCTCGGCCGTGAGTTCGTGAACCGGTTTGGCAAAATCGACTGGAAAACCATGTATGCCGAAGCGGACAAACTGTTGGCGAAGCTGAATCTGCGCTTTAAGAGCGACCGACTGGTGGGCGACCTTTCCATCGGCGATCAGCAGATGGTGGAGATCGCGAAGGTGCTGAGCTTCGAGTCGAAGGTCATCATTATGGATGAACCGACCGACGCCCTGACCGATACCGAAACCGAATCCCTGTTTCGCGTGATCCGTGAGTTGAAATCCCAGGGGCGCGGCATTGTCTATATCTCTCACCGCATGAAAGAAATTTTCGAGATCTGCGACGACGTCACCGTCTTCCGCGACGGGCAGTTCATTGCCGAGCGAGAAGTGGCCACGCTGACCGAAGATTCGCTGATTGAAATGATGGTGGGACGTAAGCTCGAAGACCAGTATCCGCGTCTGGACAAAGCGCCAGGAGAGATCCGCCTGAAGGTGGATAACCTCTGCGGGCCGGGCGTGGATGACGTCTCCTTTACCCTGCGCAAGGGCGAGATCCTTGGCGTCGCGGGCCTGATGGGCGCGGGACGTACCGAACTGATGAAAGTGCTCTATGGCGCACTGCCGCGCACCAGCGGCTACGTTACCCTTGACGGCCATGAGGTGGTCACCCGCTCGCCGCAGGATGGCCTGGCGAACGGCATTGTCTATATCTCCGAAGACCGTAAGCGTGACGGCTTAGTGTTGGGCATGTCGGTAAAAGAGAACATGTCCCTGACCGCGCTACGCTATTTCAGCCGCAGCGGCGGCAGCCTGAAACATAAAGATGAGCAGCAGGCGGTCAGCGATTTTATCCGTCTCTTTAACGTTAAAACCCCATCGATGGAGCAGGCGATTGGCCTGTTGTCCGGCGGTAATCAGCAGAAAGTGGCGATTGCCCGCGGGTTGATGACGCGCCCGAAAGTACTGATCCTCGATGAGCCAACTCGCGGCGTTGACGTGGGCGCGAAAAAAGAGATCTATCAGCTGATTAACCAATTCAAGGCCGACGGTCTGAGCATCATTCTGGTCTCTTCCGAGATGCCAGAAGTATTAGGCATGAGCGATCGCATTATCGTCATGCATGAAGGGCATCTCGGTGGTGAATTCACTCGCGAGCAGGCCACCCAGGAAGTTCTGATGGCTGCCGCTGTGGGCAAGCTTAATCGCGTGAATCAGGAGTAAGAAGATGACTACCCAGGCTGTTTCTGGTCGCCGCTATTTCACAAAGGCATGGCTGATGGAACAAAAATCGCTGATTGCCCTGCTGGTGCTGATCGCGATTGTCTCGACCATGAGCCCGAACTTTTTTACCGTCAATAACCTGTTCAACATTCTTCAGCAGACCTCCGTCAACGCCATTATGGCGGTGGGGATGACGCTGGTGATTTTGACCTCGGGTATCGATCTGTCCGTCGGTTCCCTGCTGGCGCTCACCGGTGCGATTGCCGCGTCGATTGTCGGTATTGAGGTCAACGCGCTGGTGGCCGTTGCCGCTGCGCTGGCGGCTGGCGCGGCGATTGGCGCGGTAACCGGCGTGATTGTGGCAAAAGGCCGCGTACAGGCGTTCATCGCCACGCTGGTGATGATGCTGCTGCTGCGCGGCGTCACCATGGTGTACACCAACGGTAGCCCGGTGAATACCGGCTTTACCGAAAACGCCGATCTGTTTGGCTGGTTTGGTATCGGACGCCCGCTGGGTATCCCGACGCCAGTCTGGATTATGGCTATCGTCTTCCTGGCGGCATGGTACATGCTGCATCATACCCGTCTGGGTCGTTATATTTATGCGCTGGGCGGTAACGAATCGGCAACGCGTCTGTCCGGTATTAGCGTCAACAAAGTTAAAATTATCGTTTACTCCCTGTGCGGTCTGCTGGCATCTCTGGCGGGCATCATCGAAGTGGCGCGCCTCTCTTCCGCGCAGCCAACGGCGGGTACGGGCTATGAGCTTGATGCCATCGCGGCAGTGGTTCTGGGTGGTACGAGCCTTGCGGGCGGTAAAGGTCGCATTGTTGGGACATTGATCGGCGCACTGATCCTCGGTTTCCTGAATAATGGCTTGAATTTGTTAGGTGTTTCCTCCTATTACCAGATGATCGTTAAGGCAGTGGTGATTTTGCTGGCGGTACTGGTAGACAACAAAAAACAGTAACTGACGACACTACAGGACATCTTAGATATGAACATGAAAAAACTGGCTACCCTGGTTTCTGCTGTCGCGCTGAGCGCAACCGTAAGTGCTAACGCCATGGCGAAAGATACCATCGCGCTGGTTGTCTCTACCCTGAACAACCCGTTCTTCGTCTCCCTGAAGGATGGCGCGCAGAAAGAAGCAGACAAACTGGGTTACAACCTGGTGGTGCTGGATTCTCAGAACAACCCGGCGAAAGAGCTGGCTAACGTTCAGGACTTAACCGTTCGTGGTACCAAAATCCTGCTGATCAACCCAACCGATTCCGACGCGGTCGGTAACGCCGTGAAGATGGCAAACCAGGCGAAGATCCCGGTAATCACCCTGGACCGTCAGGCGACCAAAGGCGACGTTGTTAGCCATATTGCGTCTGATAACGTACTGGGCGGCAAAATCGCCGGTGACTACATCGCGAAGAAAGCAGGTGAAGGCGCGAAAGTGATCGAGTTGCAGGGTATCGCCGGGACTTCCGCGGCCCGTGAACGTGGTGAAGGTTTCCAGCAGGCTGTAGCGGCGCACAAATTTAACGTGCTGGCGAGCCAGCCGGCAGACTTCGACCGTACAAAGGGTCTGAACGTCATGCAGAACCTGCTGACCGCGCATCCTGATGTGCAGGCGGTATTCGCACAGAACGACGAAATGGCGCTCGGTGCGCTGCGTGCGCTCCAGACTGCGGGTAAATCAGATGTGATGGTTGTCGGATTTGACGGCACGCCGGATGGTGAAAAAGCAGTAAATGATGGCAAACTGGCTGCGACCATTGCTCAGCTGCCTGAGCAGATTGGCGCGACTGGCGTGCAAACTGCCGATAAAGTGCTGAAGGGCGAAAAAGTTCAGGCCAAATATCCTGTTGACCTGAAACTGGTCATTAAGCAGTAAAGGCGATTCAGGCAGTCGCTGGCTGCCTGAGGGACACCAAATAAAAGAAAAGTGTGGCATACGCCACCGGGTAATACCGGTGGCGCTCTCAGATGGACACCTCAATACATGAAAACCGCAGGCAACCTCGTCGTCCTTGGCAGTATCAATGCCGATCACATTCTTAACCTTGAAACGTTCCCCACTCCGGGCGAAACCGTCACCGGCAATCAGTATCAGGTCGCGTTCGGCGGTAAGGGCGCAAACCAGGCAGTTGCCGCCGGACGCAGCGGGGCAAATATCGCGTTTATCGCCTGTACAGGTGATGACGATACCGGCGAGCGCGTACGCAAACAGCTGGCAAGCGACAACATCGACATCGCCCCCGTCAGCGTGGTTGCAGGGGAATCTACCGGCGTGGCGCTGATTTTCGTCAATGCGGAAGGTGAGAATGTCATCGGTATTCATGCGGGGGCTAATGCCGCGTTAACGACTGAACGCGTCGAAGCGCAGCGTGGGATCATCGCCGGAGCGGAAGCTCTGCTGATGCAGCTGGAGTCACCGGTTGAAAGCGTGCTGGCCGCTGCGAAAATTGCGCATGAAAATCATACGTCTGTCGTACTTAACCCGGCGCCTGCCCGTGTATTATCAGACGAGCTGCTGGCGCTGGTGGATATCATCACCCCGAACGAAACCGAAGCGGAAAAGCTGACGGGTATCCGTGTCGAAAATGATGACGATGCCGCGCGTGCCGCGCTTGCGCTGCATGATAAAGGCATCGGCACCGTGATCATCACCCTCGGCAGCCGTGGGGTGTGGGCTAGCGTCAATGGCGAAGGCCGTCGCGTACCGGGCTTTAAGGTCAAAGCCATTGATACCATCGCCGCAGGTGACACCTTCAACGGTGCGCTGGTAACGGCGCTGCTGGAAGGAAAAGCAATGGATGACGCGATTCGCTTCGCGCATGCCGCCGCCGCGATTGCGGTGACGCGTAAAGGCGCTCAGCCTTCTGTTCCATGGCGTAAAGAGATTGATGAATTCTTAAGTCAGCAGGGGTAACGCTTGGCCACAATGAAAGATGTCGCCCGTATGGCGGGCGTTTCTACCTCGACTGTCTCCCACGTTATCAATAAGGATCGCTTCGTCAGCGAGGCGATTCGGGAGAAAGTTGACGCTGCAATTAAAGAACTCAACTATGCGCCGTCTGCGCTGGCCCGCAGCCTGAAGCTTAACCAGACGCGCACCATCGGCATGCTGATCACCGCCAGTACCAACCCTTTTTATTCTGAACTGGTGCGCGGCGTGGAGCGCAGCTGCTTCGAGCGCGGCTACAGCCTGGTGCTGTGCAATACCGAAGGCGATGAGCAGCGCATGAACCGAAACCTGGAGACGCTGATGCAAAAACGCGTCGACGGGCTGCTGCTGCTCTGTACCGAAACGCATCAACCCTCGAAAGAGATTATCCAGCGCTACCCTTCTATTCCTACGGTCATGATGGACTGGGCACCGTTCGACGGCACCAGCGATCTGATCCAGGATAACTCGCTGCTGGGTGGCGATATGGCGACCCAGCATCTGATAGATAAAGGTCATACCCGCATTGCCTGTATTACCGGCCCGCTGGATAAAACCCCGGCGCGCTTGCGTCTGGAAGGCTATCTTTCGGCCATGGAACGGGCGGGGCTTGCCATTCCTGATGGCTATCGCATCACCGGCGATTTCGAATTTAATGGTGGATTTGAAGCAATGCAGAAACTGCTGGCGCAAGAGCCGCGCCCGCAGGCGGTGTTTATCGGTAACGATGCGATGGCATTCGGAGCTTATCAGGCGCTGTATCAGGCGGGATTACGTGTTCCGGACGACATGGCGATCGTCGGTTATGATGATATCGAACTGGCGCGCTACATGACGCCGCCGCTGACCACCATTCATCAGCCGAAGGATGAACTGGGTGAGCTGGCCATCGACGTGTTGATCCACCGCATGGCTCAGCCCACGCTGCAACAGCAACGTTTGCAGCTTACTCCTGTTCTGATGGAACGCGGTTCGGTTTAGCCTTATCTTTATGACGCTCTTTAATCAGGTTCCGGCCGTCTTTTGGTTTTAACAACATAAAGACCACCGCCGATACCACGGTAAGCGCGCCCATAGTGATAAAGGTATAGTGGAACTGCTCAACGGTATTAGTTCCCTCGAACCCTTCATAAAACCGCAGTACCGCCGCGCTCACGGCAACCCCGAGGCTGATCGACAGCTGTTGAGTGACCGCCAGTACGCTGTTGCCGCTGCTGGCATTCTCGTCGGTGAGGTCCGCAAGGGTGATGGTGTTCATCGACGTAAACTGCGTCGACATGGCCATACCCAGCACAAACAGCGGCAGGATCAGCATCCAGATGGGTAACGCCGCAGATTGCAGGGAGAACTGCGCAATCATCAATCCGATAAAGATCGTCACGCCAACCAGCGTCTTACGATAGCCAAACCAGCGCAGCACCTGCGTGACCGTCGATTTTGCCAGAATGGAGCCCATCGCTGTGGGCGCCATCATGCAGCCAGCAATCAGGGCCGGATAGCCGAAACCGACCTGGAGCATCAGCGGCATCAGGAACGGTACGCAGCCCGTGCCCAGACGCGAGGCAATATTGCCCGCGATCCCGACGGAAAATGTTCGGGTGTTAAACAGAGATAAAGAGATAAGCGGTGTCGGATGGCGACGCGCATGACGGATATATAGAAGGAACAGCAGAATACCGCTGAGGATGACGGCCAGCGCCAGCCACGTCGCTACGATTATCTCGCCAAACAGCTCCATCCCGCTGGAGAACAGGACCAGGCTCAGGCCAAACAGGAAGAAGCCGCCCATATCGAAGCTGCGTCTTGGCGTGGTGAAGTTCGGCATATATTTGCGGGCATAAATCAGCCCTGCCACACCAATCGGAATATTAATCAGGAAGATCCAGTGCCAGCTTGCCCAGGTCACCAGTACGCCGCCGAGAACCGGGCCAAGTATCGGGCCGACCAGCCCCGGCATAGTCACAAAGTTGAGCACCGGGAGCAGTTCGCTGCGCGGATAGGCGCGCAATAACGCCAGACGCGCGACGGGCATCATCATCGCGCCGCCTATCCCCTGTAGAACGCGGAAGATAACCAGTTCCGTCAGAGAGGTAGAGAGGGCGCAAGCCAGAGAACCGAGGGTGAACAGCGTCACCGCCAGCATAAACACTTTGCGCGTGCCGAAACGATCGGCCAGCCAGCCGCTGACCGGAATGAGCATCGCCACCGTCAGGGTATAACTGATGATGGCGGATTGCATCGCCAGTGGGGAGCGGTTAAGGCTTTGGGCTATTGCGGGAAGGGCGGTATTGAGGATAGTGGCATCCAGTGCCTGCATAAAGAACGCCATGGCTGCAATCCACGGCAATCCGGCCATACTGCGTGCTTTTTTCTCTGTCATTTATTTACCTGCTGGTGGGTTGGCGCGGCCAGCAACGCCTGGCACGCACTCAGGGCTCGCTGCCCGTCGCTTTCCTGAATGGCATCGACTATCGCCTGATGCAGATCCAGCTTCACCACCTCATCCTGTGTGATAGAGGCAAAGTAAGTGTGGTACACAGAATGGAATAAAGAAGCAAAGGAGGTCAGGAAAGGATTTCCGCTCATATTATAGATATGTTCATGCCAGGCCATATCGACCTCTATCCAGCGCTCGCGGTTAAAGTGCTTTTTCAGATCCACCATCTCTTCCATAAAAGTATTGAGCTGCGCTTTTTGCTCTGCTGTGCCGAGCGTGGCGGCAAGCAGACAGGCCTGAGGCTCAAGACTGCTGCGCATGACCAGAAAGTGATCGACGACCTGATTAAAGTTATCTTCGGTCATCCACCAGGTGAGTAACTCCTGATCGAGAAAGTTCCAGTTCCCCTGAGGCATAACGCGGGTGCCAATGCGCGGGCGTGGAAGCACCATCCCTTTCGCCGTTAATGTTTTTACCGCTTCGCGAACGGCGGTACGGCTTACACCAAACTGATCCCCCAGCTCCATCTCGCTGGGCAGGATGCTACCTGGGGCATATTTACCCGCTAAGATCAGCTGAGCCAGCTTTTCTGCCAGCACATAGGACAGGTTTTTTTGAGCTGCCAGCTGTTGTGCGCTTAATGGCATCGCTTTTATTCCTTAAATATTGATGCGGCTAATTATGCCATCTCAGGGGTGATTGTGGTTGCAGATACATCAATTAGAACAATTTGTAGCTTGATCTCATCGCTTTTGGTGAAAAAAAACACGGTCAGAAACTTTTTTTAAATTACCTCTTGTCACTTCAGAAGAACTCCCTATAATGCGCCTCCACTGACACGGAACAACGGCACGCAAGCCGCCGGGTCAGCAGAGAAAAGCAAAATAAACGCTTGACTCTGAAGCGGGAAAGCGTAATATGCACACCCCGCGCCGCAGCGAAAACGTAGCGGCACTGCTCTTTAACAATTTATCAGACAATCTGTGTGGGCACTCAAAGTGACATGGATTCATAATGTCCTCGGACACTAAATGAATACCAAGTCTCAACGAGTGAACACGTAATTCATTACGAAGTTTAATTCATTGAGCATCAAACTTTTAAATTGAAGAGTTTGATCATGGCTCAGATTGAACGCTGGCGGCAGGCCTAACACATGCAAGTCGAACGGTAACAGGAAGCAGCTTGCTGCTTTGCTGACGAGTGGCGGACGGGTGAGTAATGTCTGGGAAACTGCCTGATGGAGGGGGATAACTACTGGAAACGGTAGCTAATACCGCATAACGTCGCAAGACCAAAGAGGGGGACCTTCGGGCCTCTTGCCATCGGATGTGCCCAGATGGGATTAGCTAGTAGGTGGGGTAACGGCTCACCTAGGCGACGATCCCTAGCTGGTCTGAGAGGATGACCAGCCACACTGGAACTGAGACACGGTCCAGACTCCTACGGGAGGCAGCAGTGGGGAATATTGCACAATGGGCGCAAGCCTGATGCAGCCATGCCGCGTGTATGAAGAAGGCCTTCGGGTTGTAAAGTACTTTCAGCGGGGAGGAAGGCGACAGGGTTAATAACCCTGTCGATTGACGTTACCCGCAGAAGAAGCACCGGCTAACTCCGTGCCAGCAGCCGCGGTAATACGGAGGGTGCAAGCGTTAATCGGAATTACTGGGCGTAAAGCGCACGCAGGCGGTCTGTCAAGTCGGATGTGAAATCCCCGGGCTCAACCTGGGAACTGCATTCGAAACTGGCAGGCTAGAGTCTTGTAGAGGGGGGTAGAATTCCAGGTGTAGCGGTGAAATGCGTAGAGATCTGGAGGAATACCGGTGGCGAAGGCGGCCCCCTGGACAAAGACTGACGCTCAGGTGCGAAAGCGTGGGGAGCAAACAGGATTAGATACCCTGGTAGTCCACGCCGTAAACGATGTCGACTTGGAGGTTGTGCCCTTGAGGCGTGGCTTCCGGAGCTAACGCGTTAAGTCGACCGCCTGGGGAGTACGGCCGCAAGGTTAAAACTCAAATGAATTGACGGGGGCCCGCACAAGCGGTGGAGCATGTGGTTTAATTCGATGCAACGCGAAGAACCTTACCTACTCTTGACATCCAGAGAACTTTCCAGAGATGGATTGGTGCCTTCGGGAACTCTGAGACAGGTGCTGCATGGCTGTCGTCAGCTCGTGTTGTGAAATGTTGGGTTAAGTCCCGCAACGAGCGCAACCCTTATCCTTTGTTGCCAGCGGTTAGGCCGGGAACTCAAAGGAGACTGCCAGTGATAAACTGGAGGAAGGTGGGGATGACGTCAAGTCATCATGGCCCTTACGAGTAGGGCTACACACGTGCTACAATGGCGCATACAAAGAGAAGCGACCTCGCGAGAGCAAGCGGACCTCATAAAGTGCGTCGTAGTCCGGATTGGAGTCTGCAACTCGACTCCATGAAGTCGGAATCGCTAGTAATCGTGGATCAGAATGCCACGGTGAATACGTTCCCGGGCCTTGTACACACCGCCCGTCACACCATGGGAGTGGGTTGCAAAAGAAGTAGGTAGCTTAACCTTCGGGAGGGCGCTTACCACTTTGTGATTCATGACTGGGGTGAAGTCGTAACAAGGTAACCGTAGGGGAACCTGCGGTTGGATCACCTCCTTACCTTAAAGAACCTGCCTTTGTAGTGTCCACACAGATTGTCTGATGAAAAGTAAATAGCAAGGCGTCTTGCGATTGAGACTGTACGTCCCCTTCGTCTAGAGGCCCAGGACACCGCCCTTTCACGGCGGTAACAGGGGTTCGAATCCCCTAGGGGACGCCACTTGCTGGTTCGTGAGTGAAAGTCACCTGCCGTCATATCTCAAAACTGACTTGCGAGTCATGTTTGAGATATTTGCTCTTTAAAAATCTGGATCAAGCTGAAAATTGAAACGACACACAGCTCATGTGTGTTCGAGTCTCTCAAATTTTCGCAATCATGAAGTGAAACATCTTCGGGTTGTGAGGTTAAGCGACTAAGCGTACACGGTGGATGCCCTGGCAGTCAGAGGCGATGAAGGACGTGCTAATCTGCGAAAAGCGCCGGCGAGGTGATATGAACCTTTGACCCGGCGATGTCCGAATGGGGAAACCCAGTGCAATCCGTTGCACTATCGTTAACTGAATACATAGGTTAACGAGGCGAACCGGGGGAACTGAAACATCTAAGTACCCCGAGGAAAAGAAATCAACCGAGATTCCCCCAGTAGCGGCGAGCGAACGGGGAGCAGCCCGGAGTCTGAATCAGCTTGTGTGTTAGTGGAACGGTCTGGAAAGTCCGACGGTACAGGGTGATAGTCCCGTACACGAAAATGCACAGGTTGTGAACTCGAAGAGTAGGGCGGGACACGTGGTATCCTGTCTGAATATGGGGGGACCATCCTCCAAGGCTAAATACTCCTGACTGACCGATAGTGAACCAGTACCGTGAGGGAAAGGCGAAAAGAACCCCGGCGAGGGGAGTGAAAAAGAACCTGAAACCGTGTACGTACAAGCAGTGGGAGCCTCTTTATGGGGTGACTGCGTACCTTTTGTATAATGGGTCAGCGACTTATATTCTGTAGCAAGGTTAACCGTATAGGGGAGCCGAAGGGAAACCGAGTCTTAACTGGGCGTTAAGTTGCAGGGTATAGACCCGAAACCCGGTGATCTAGCCATGGGCAGGTTGAAGGTTGGGTAACACTAACTGGAGGACCGAACCGACTAATGTTGAAAAATTAGCGGATGACCTGTGGCTGGGGGTGAAAGGCCAATCAAACCGGGAGATAGCTGGTTCTCCCCGAAAGCTATTTAGGTAGCGCCTCGTGAACTCATCTTCGGGGGTAGAGCACTGTTTCGGCTAGGGGGCCATCCCGGCTTACCAACCCGATGCAAACTACGAATACCGAAGAATGTTATCACGGGAGACACACGGCGGGTGCTAACGTCCGTCGTGAAGAGGGAAACAACCCAGACCGCCAGCTAAGGTCCCAAAGTCATGGTTAAGTGGGAAACGATGTGGGAAGGCACAGACAGCCAGGATGTTGGCTTAGAAGCAGCCATCATTTAAAGAAAGCGTAATAGCTCACTGGTCGAGTCGGCCTG
>NZ_KI973297.1:0-257232 GCF_000534735.1 Enterobacter sp. MGH 4
AAGCAGCAAGCTGCTTCCTGTTACCGTTCGACTTGCATGTGTTAGGCCTGCCGCCAGCGTTCAATCTGAGCCATGATCAAACTCTTCAATTTAAAAGTTTGATGCTCAATGAATTAAACTTCGTAATGAATTACGTGTTCACTCGTTGAGACTTGGTATTCATTTAGTGTCCGAGGACATTAAGAATCCATGTCACTTTGAGTGCCCACACAGATTGTCTGATAAATTGTTAAAGAGCAGTTGCGACGCGCTTCAGCGCTCTGTCGCGAGGTGGCGTATATTACGCTTTCCTCTTTCAGAGTCAACCCGTTATTTCAGGATTTTTTCTCTTCAACCGACCGGGTTGTCTGTGAAGTGATTCACATCCGCCGTGTCGATGGAGGCGCATTATAGGGATCCCAGTTTTTAGCACAAGTATTTTTTAGATCTTTTTTTCCAACTGATGATTTTCCGTGCTTTTCGCTGAAAACCCACCCGATCCGCTTAAAAATTGACGCATTTTGCCTTGCCTCGCTCCAGGAATACGATCAAAGTCTTCTTTAATAACGCTCATCTGTATCGAGGTAGATATGTTTGCAGTATTACGTCCTTATAAACATCTGTTCCCCCAAAAAGGCGATCGCGTGATGATCGATGCCAGCAGCGTGGTCATTGGTGATGTTCGCATGGCCGATGATGTCAGCATCTGGCCACTTGTCGCGATCCGGGGCGATGTTAACTACGTTGCAATCGGTGCACGCACCAATATTCAGGACGGCAGCGTGTTGCATGTGACTCATAAGTCATCTTATAACCCTGAAGGCAACCCGCTCATTATTGGGGAAGATGTTACCGTCGGCCATAAAGTGATGCTCCACGGCTGCACGATCGGTAACAGGGTTCTCGTTGGGATGGGATCGATTTTGCTGGATGGCGTCATTGTAGAAGATGACGTAATGATTGGCGCAGGGAGTCTTGTTCCGCAAAACAAGCGTCTTGAAAGTGGGTATCTCTATTTAGGCAGCCCGGTTAAACAGATCCGCCCCCTAAAAGAGACGGAGATCGAAGGATTGAAATACTCAGCGAACAATTACGTTAAATGGAAAAATGACTATCTGGATCAGGATAACCAGACCCAACCCTGATCGTCTTCCTGCTGATCGCGGATCAAATCGCTGGCATCCTCTTCCAGGTCCCAGCGATTTTCGCAAAAGACCGCTAACGGATCTGCCCCCCCAAAGCGCTGAAGCAACGTTTCCCCTTTAATCGCACAGGTGAGCTGCATTCCATGCACCAGCACCGGGAAACAAACCGCTTGCTTGTTTTCATCCCAGATTTCTCTGTCGGGAAAATGAATCGCCTGATTCACGCCGTCATTTCCTGTTTGAGCTTTTCAATCACCGGTTCTACAGCGGGTAACACGCCATGCCAGAGTAGCACCGCATGAGCCGCCTGCCCCACCAGCATTCCCAGACCATCAGCCACGTGTTTTGCCCCCTGTTGTTCGCACCAGGTCAGAAAGGGCGTTTTCCCTTTTTGATAAAACATGTCATAGGCGTAGATGTGGGAATGAATCAGGGATGCAGGAATCGCCGGGATCTCTCCATTAATACCGCTTGAGGTGGCATTAATCACAAGATCAAATTCGTGACGCGCGAGATCGTCAGGTGCTACCGCAGCTACGCTGCCTGTGTGTGCGAACAACGCCGCCAGCTCTTCTGCTCTGGAGAAAGTACGGTTGGTGATTGTCACCGCACAATCCAGCGAAAGAAGAGGAAGCAATACGCCGCGCGAGGCGCCACCCGCGCCGATCAGCAGGATCCGAAAGCCTGGTTTAATAAACGACAATCGCTCCAGATCGCTGAGTAAACCAATCCCATCGGTGTTATCGCCCAGAAGGCGACCATCTTCAAGCCGCTTAAGAGTATTGACGGCGCCAGCGAGCGATGCACGTTCGGTCAGTTCATCCGCGCGCCCGAAAGCCTCTTCTTTAAAAGGCACCGTGACGTTCGCACCTTTACCACCCGCATCAAAAAAGCTATTCAGCGTCGGTATAAATGCATCAACAGGCGCAAGAACCCGACCATATGGGTGATCTATATGCAATTGCTCCGCAAACAGCCGATGGATCAGAGGCGACTTGCTGTGCGCGATCGGGTTACCAAAAACAGCATAGGTTTCCATCACATTATCCCTGGCGAAAACGTTCGCCGGTCAAGGCATCGCGAATTTCTGACGGGTTAAGACGACCACCGGTTTCACCCACGGCAACAGGGAAATCATTCCCGAACTGCGCCAGAACTTCTTCGGTTGTCCGACAAGGGGGAAGCCCGGTCAGGTTGGCGCTGGTTGAAACCAGAGGTTTACCAAATGCCTGGCATAACTCCACCACCAGCGGATGGTCGGTGACACGTACCGCGAGTGAATCGAAACGCCCGGTTAACCAGCGCGGCGTTGTCGGCTGTGCAGGAAAAACAAACGTCACGGGACCAGGCCACGCAGAGAAAATGGTTTCCCGCTGTGCAGGTGTCAGCATGGAATCATCAATATAAGGCTTAAGCTGCTCGTAGTTCGCAGCGATCAAAATCAATCCTTTTTCGACAGGCCGCTGTTTTAGCGCCAGCAGACGGTTAACGGCGACTTCGCTGTCAGGATCACACCCGACCCCGAAAACGGCTTCTGTTGGATAGGCGATGACTTCTTCTTTTTTCAGGATTTCCACCGCCTGCGCGATGGAGCCTGATGGCAGGTTATTATTCACTGATTTGATCCGCCGAAACCGGCTTTCCACATTGTTTACTGGCGCAAAAGCGTTTCAAGCCTTGCGCGGTTTTCTTCTCTATAAGTAACGGATAATCGCAATGAGAGCAGACGCCCGCTACTGGTTTGAAATTGATGACGAACTGGCATTCAGGATAGCGATCGCACGAATGGAAGGTCTTGCCATAACGAGAGCGCCGCTGCACCAATTGGCCACGCTGGCACTGAGGGCAGGCAATTGCCGTTTCATCTGGCTTATCAATTTGTTCCGTATGTTCACACTCCGGGTAGCGGCTGCATCCGATAAACATCCCGAACCGCCCCTGCCGCAGCGCCAGTTCACCGCCACAGAGAGGACAAAGCTGTCCCTCCAGAATTTTGACGATATGTCCATCCGCCTGGCTTTTCAGGGGACGGACATAATCACATTCCGGATAGTGTGAACAACCGAGAAACGGACCGTGTTTCCCGGACCGAATAACAAGTTCTGCCCCGCACTGTGGGCAGGGCTCGTTTTTATGCACCGTGAAGAGTGCTGATTTGGCCATAACAACTCTTGTTGCTGCACATAGAATTAATGCAGCATACCTTCATTCACTTCAAAGAGTAATTCTTCCATTTGCTGATAGGCATTTTCACAGCCTGGAATGTTGAACAGAACCATCAGGATCACCCATTTCAGATCTTCCAGTTCAAACTCAGCAGTATCCAGCGCCATGACGCGCTCTATCACCATCTCTCTCGTTTCGAGGTTTAGCACCTGAATCTGCTCGAGGAATAAAATGAATCCCCGGCAGCTGGCATCCAGCCTTTCACACTCTTCAGCTGTATAGATGCGCACAGACAATGGGTCAGAAGCAAGCTGCATCGGTTCGGCGAGGCCGTCCTGATAATCAGCCAACTTATCCAGCCACATCAACGCATTATATATATCTTCCCGCTCAAAACCTGCGTCGGTCAGATCCCGTGTTAATTTGTCCTGATCCACCTGCATTTCTGCTTCGTTGTGGATGTAAGTCTCAAACAAATACATCAGTACGTCGAACATGGCATGCCCTCCTTAATCGGACATAGCCGCCGGGTACAGCTGCGATCCACCCTGCTAACTCCAGTTCGAGTAGCTGTGCTACCGTTACTGGCACAGGTTGGCCGGCACGTTCAGCGACAACGTCAACAGGTGTTACCTCATCTCCTACGTTAGCCAGGAGCTTGGGAAATGGCAATGCTACTGCCTCCTGATCCGATGAAATATGTCGCTTTTGGAGATCATCCTGCAACCAATGCAGTCCATACTGCAAATTTTCAAGGATATCTTCTTTGCAGGTCACCAGCGTCGCCCCCTGTTTTATCAGCCAGTGAGGGCCTTCGCAGCCGGGGTTCCCCAACGGGCCGGGCAGCGCAAAAACTTCACGCCCCTGCTCCAGTGCGCACCTTGCGGTAACCAGCGACCCACTCCGAATCGCAGCTTCGACCACCAGCACGCCCTGGCTTAACCCACTAATGATCCGGTTACGCCGTGGAAAGTTACCCGGTCTGGGCGGTGTTGAGAGTGAAAACTCAGACACTATTGCCCCCTCTGAAGCAATAAGTTGCTCAGCCAGAATATGATGACGACGCGGATAGAGACTAAAAAGACCATTGCCAAGCACGGCGACACTTCGCCCTTTTGCGGACAACGCCGCATGATGTGCTACACCGTCGATGCCGCAAGCCAGACCACTGGTGATCGTAAAGCCACATTGGGACAGCTGTTCGCTCAGCATTTTCCCCCAACGCTCGCCATACCACGAGGGCGCACGGCTGCCCACAACCGCAAGCTGCATGCTATTAAGCACGTCAACGCGGCCTCGCACAAATAGCGCCCCGGGAAAATCAGGGATAGAACGCAACAATGGCGGGAAGCGAGGATCATCCGCCGTGAGAAGGTGGTTGTCGGCGTGTTCCAGCCATTCCAGACTACGTTCAAGCTCACTCTCACTGAACGAAAAAAACTTTACGGCATGTTTGGGCGAAAGCCCTGACGCGTTAACAGCTTCAGCATCGACGGTTGCCTGGCGAAGCAGCCTCTGCGCAATCTCCAGCATCGCATCACCGTATAACGACCCGATGTTTATAAGCCGTAACCATATCTCTGTGGACGTCATCCTTTTCCCTGCCATAAGCAGCCTCAGCAATCTTTGCGATTGGTCACTGATGCTGTCAATCGACCGGGGATTTGTCTAGAATAGAAGTAATATTCTTATCAACTCCTGAACACGACTCTGGAAATTTATGGCAGTTTTGCAAGTGTTACATATTCCTGACGAGCGCCTTCGCATCGTCGCGGAACCGGTTAAAGAAGTGAATGCAGAAATTCAGCGTATCGTCGATGATATGTTCGATACCATGTACGCTGAAGAAGGCATTGGCCTTGCCGCGACCCAGGTAGACATTCACAAACGTATTATTGTGATCGACATTTCTGAAAATCGTGATGAGCGCCTGGTGCTGATCAACCCTGAGCTGCTGGAAAAAAGCGGCGAAACAGGTATTGAGGAAGGCTGTCTGTCTATCCCTGAACAGCGCGCTTTGGTGCCACGTGCCGAAAAAGTTAAAATCCGCGCACTGGATCGTGACGGCAATCCGTTTGAGCTGGAAGCCGACGATCTGCTGGCAATTTGCATTCAGCATGAGATGGATCACCTGGTCGGTAAACTGTTTATCGATTACCTCTCACCTCTGAAGCAACAGCGTATTCGTCAGAAAGTTGAGAAACTGGATCGTTTGCGTTCTCGCGCTTAACGCCCCCGGATACAAGGAATAACGTGTCTACATCACTACGTATAATCTTCGCGGGTACCCCTGATTTTGCAGCGCGTCATCTCGACGCGCTGTTAACGTCTGGCCATCAGATTGTTGGCGTATTTACTCAGCCGGACCGTCCGGCTGGCCGCGGTAAAAAACTGATGCCTGGCCCGGTTAAGGTACTGGCAGAAACACATGGTTTACCGGTTTTCCAGCCTGCGTCATTACGACCTGAGGAAAACCAGAAGTTAGTGGCAGACCTGAACGCGGACGTGATGGTAGTTGTGGCTTACGGCCTCATTCTGCCGAAAGCGGTACTTGATATGCCCCGCCAGGGCTGTGTTAACGTTCATGGTTCTTTGCTCCCACGCTGGCGTGGTGCAGCCCCTATTCAGCGCGCTCTGTGGGCAGGCGATGCTGAAACTGGCGTGACAATCATGAAGATGGACGTAGGTTTAGACACGGGCGACATGCTGTATAAACTGGCGTGTCCCATCACCGCAGAAGATACCAGCGCCACGCTGTATGACAAGCTGGCGGATCTCGGCCCGCAGGGGCTGATTGAGACGCTGCAACAGCTTGCTGACAATACAGCGACACCTGAAGTGCAGGATGAGGCACAGGTGACCTATGCTGAGAAACTGAGTAAAGAAGAAGCCCGGATCGACTGGTCCCTGTCAGCAGCTCAACTCGAACGCTGCATCCGCGCCTTTAATCCATGGCCGATGAGCTGGTTGATGATTGATGAGCAGCCAGTGAAAGTCTGGAAAGCTTCAGTTATTAACGGCAATGCATCGGCAGAGCCCGGTACGATTATCGACGCCAGCAAAAACGGTATCCAGGTTGCGACCGGAGAAGGGATACTGAATCTTGAATCGCTGCAACCGGCCGGTAAAAAGGCAATGAGCGCGCAGGATCTATTAAATTCTCGCCGTGAATGGTTCATCCCTGGCAATCGCCTTGCCTGAACAAATTTATTCTTAAGGCCCGGTGTTTCCGGGCATTTTTATTTTTACGGTTATGAAAAGACAAAATCTACGCACTATGGCGGCTCAGGCCGTTGAGCAGGTTATCGAGCAGGGCCAGTCACTGAGTAATGTCCTGCCTCCACTGCAACAAAAGGTTTCCGATAAAGACAAAGCCCTGCTTCAGGAGCTGTGCTTTGGCGTGCTGCGCACCCTCTCTCAGCTTGAGTGGTTCATTAACAAGCTGATGTCACGCCCGATGAGCGGCAAGCAGCGTACCGTGCATTATTTGATCATGGTCGGTTTCTACCAGCTTCTTCATACCCGCATTCCACCTCATGCTGCGCTGGCCGAGACAGTGGAGGGTGCCGTTGCGATTAAACGTCCTCAGCTAAAAGGATTGATCAACGGCGTGCTGCGTCAGTTCCAGCGTCAGCAGGACGAACTGCTGGCAGAATTTGCGCAAAGCGAAGCGCGCTTCCTTCACCCTGAATGGCTGCTGAATCGCCTTAAAAAAGCCTACCCACAGCAATGGCAAGACATTGTGGATGCCAATAATCAACGTCCGCCGATGTGGTTACGCGTCAATCGTAACCATCATACACGCGACGCATGGCTGGCCCTGCTGGAAGAGGCCGGAATGAGCGGCTTCACACACGCTGCTTATCCTGATGCGGTTCGTTTAGCCTCCCCTGCACCGGTACATGCATTACCCGGTTTTGAAGAGGGCTGGGTAACGGTACAGGACGCATCTGCTCAGGGCTGCATGACCTGGCTTGAGCCGAAAGACGGGGAGCAGATCCTCGATCTCTGTGCAGCGCCAGGGGGGAAAACAACGCACATCCTGGAAGTGGCGCCGCAGGCCAGCGTGATGGCCGTGGATGTTGATGAGCAGCGCCTTTCACGCGTCTATGACAACCTTAAGCGTCTGGGTATGAAAGCACAGGTTAAGCAAGGCGATGGACGCAAACCCGCTGACTGGTGTGGTGATACCCGGTTCGATCGCATTTTGCTGGACGCCCCCTGCTCAGCAACCGGCGTGATTCGTCGTCATCCCGATATCAAATGGCTGCGTCGCGATCGTGATATCAAGGAGCTTGCCCAGTTGCAATCCGAAATTCTGGATGCCATCTGGCCGCATCTCAAACCCGGCGGAACCCTGGTGTATGCAACCTGCTCTGTTCTCCCGGAAGAGAACAGTCAGCAAATTGCGGCTTTCCTGAAACGCACCCCGGACGCTACGCTGCACGATACGGGAACGCCTGAGCACCCGGGTCTGCAAAACCTGCCGGGCGCAGAAGAGGGTGATGGTTTCTTTTACGCTAAGCTAATCAAAGAGTGATGTTGAGAACAGGTCACAAAAGATGAAAATTATCATTCTGGGCGCAGGGCAAGTTGGCGGAACGCTGGCGGAAAATCTCGTGGGTGAAAACAACGATATCACCATTGTGGATACCAATGGCGATCGCCTGCGCGTTTTGCAGGACAAGTTCGACCTCCGCGTTGTTCAGGGGCACGGCTCTCATCCACGTGTGCTTCGGGAAGCGGGCGCGGACGATGCCGACATGCTGGTTGCAGTAACCAGTTCTGATGAAACCAACATGGTTGCATGTCAGGTGGCCTACTCGCTTTTCAACACCCCAAACCGCATCGCCCGCATTCGTTCTCCGGACTATGTCCGGGATGCGGAGAAGCTGTTTAATTCCGAAGCAGTACCCATCGACCATCTTATTGCGCCTGAACAGCTGGTTATCGACAGTATTTATCGTCTGATTGAGTACCCGGGCGCGTTGCAGGTTGTGAACTTTGCTGAAGGGAAAGTAAGCCTGGCGGTCGTGAAGGCTTATTACGGGGGCCCGCTGATTGGTAATGCCCTGTCGACAATGCGCGAGCATATGCCACATATCAATACGCGTGTTGCGGCGATTTTCCGTCACGACAGACCTATTCGTCCGCAAGGTTCCACCATTGTAGAAGCCGGGGATGAAGTCTTCTTTATTGCGGCTTCTCAGCATATCCGTGCGGTGATGAGTGAACTACAGCGTCTCGAAAAACCGTATAAACGTATTATGCTGGTTGGCGGCGGTAATATTGGCGCAGGTCTGGCGAGACGGCTGGAAAAAGACTACAGCGTGAAGCTGATCGAACGGGATCAACAACGCGCGTCAGAGCTGGCTGAAAAACTTCAGAATACCATCGTGTTTTATGGCGATGCTTCGGATCAGGAATTGCTGGCCGAAGAGCATATCGATCAGGTTGATCTTTTTATTGCCGTCACCAACGACGACGAAGCGAATATTATGTCCGCCATGCTCGCTAAACGTATGGGGGCGAAAAAAGTTATGGTGCTTATCCAGCGTAAGGCTTATGTCGATCTGGTACAGGGTAGCGTAATTGATATTGCTATTTCACCCCAGCAAGCCACCATCTCTGCCCTGCTAAGCCATGTGCGTAAAGCGGATATTGTCGGCGTGTCATCTCTTCGTCGTGGTGTTGCTGAAGCCATTGAAGCCGTCGCTCACGGGGATGAAACGACGTCACGCGTTGTTGGTCGCGCAATCGATGAAATTAAACTTCCACCAGGCACCATTATCGGCGCCGTAGTGCGAGGTAATGATGTGATGATCGCCAATGATAATTTACGTATTGAGCAGGGTGACCACGTTATTATGTTCCTGACCGATAAAAAATTTATTACCGACGTCGAGCGTTTATTCCAGCCAAGCCCGTTCTTCCTGTAATGATTTGGGTGCTCAGACGAGGGCACCCAAATATTAACCTTCTAATTTTCATGCCTTTTATTTTTCATAACGATTATTTATCCCCAATGGCAATTAGCTAATCATTTGTTAAACTTATAGGCGTCAGCTGGCACAAGGAGAACATAATGAGTTTTATTAAAGAATTTCGCGAGTTTGCGATGCGCGGGAATGTGGTGGATTTGGCTGTGGGTGTCATTATTGGTGCGGCGTTCGGTAAGATCGTTTCATCATTAGTCGCCGACATTATTATGCCGCCGTTAGGACTGTTGATTGGAGGCATTGATTTCAAACAATTCGCCTTCACCCTTCGGGAAGCTCAGGGCGATATCCCTGCGGTTGTAATGCACTACGGCGTATTCATTCAGAACGTATTTGATTTCGTGATCGTGGCATTTGCCATTTTCATGGCGATCAAACTTATCAACAGACTTAACCGTAAAAAAGAAGAACCGGCTGCTGCCCCGCCAGCACCAACTAAAGAAGAAGTCTTACTGACTGAAATTCGCGATCTGTTAAAAGAGCAGAATAACCGCGTTTAATCAGGCGAGAGAAACAGAAAGGCCAGTGGTAAAAAAGCGATTAGCTTGCTTGCCACTGGCCTCCCAGTTACCACGTTGTGCATGTTTACCTTTACGCAAATAACTCCCTTTTCCCTTCTTGTTCTTCTCAACACGCTGTCTAAAAAGCGGGTCGTGAAGCAATGCCTCAATGGCGTTATCCTTAATTTGTCCCTTAGTATGCTGATAGCGGCTCATCATTTCTCCTGAGCATAGTTAATGTCGGCGGGAGTCTAGTCCGTGGCTGATAAAAAATCAACAACCCTGAGTTTCACTACTGGCGCCCTGTTCAAGGGCTTCCAGTATTGAGCAATAAACACTGCTGTGAGCAGTACCGCAGCACGCGTCATTCAGCCTTTGTAGAGATCGTTGCATGGCCTGCAGCTCCTGAATTCGTCCTTCAACTTCATCCAGCCGGGCCTGAACGATGCTTTTAGATTCCTGACACGTATGATGTTCAGGATCGATACGGATCGACAGCAGTTCACGGATCGACTCCAGCGTGAAGCCGAGTTGCCGGGCATAGCGGATAAAACGAAGGCGTTGCAAGTCGTTATCCGTATAAAGGCGAAATCCACCTTCTGTTCTGACCTCATGATCGATCATCTGCTGCTTTTCGTAGTAGCGGATAGTATCCGGCGTTACGTTAGCAAGCTTCGCAAGTTCACCTATGCGGTACATGGCTACTCCTTGTTTATTTTTTGCATTAACCTTTCACTGTACTCACCATGCAAAAAGTCAGTATTCATTCCCGTCTGGCGCAGTTTTATTTCGATGAGCGCTAATCGACGGCTGATTTCGGAGTACCGCGGGTCATTCTTATGAATGCCTTTAAGCAGATCGGCAAGCTCGACGGCTTCATTGCGTTGCTGAAGTTCAGGGGGTAAACAACCTGCGTTTTTCAGTAAGCGATAACCGGCCCGTAATTCAGGGGGAATGTGTGAATTATCGTCCAGCACCAGTGGCTCACCGCTACCGGGGAGATTTTCAAACTCGCCTTTGTTTTGGGCATCGCTAATATGGCGTTCAGCCCACTGATCGAGCAACCACATAATGAACTCCAGGGGATGAGCAGAAAAGATACAGACATTGTAGATAAGTGGAGATTCTGCGGATATAAAAAAACCCGCCGAGGCGGGTTTTTTTACGTTACTACAGATTACTCTGCAGCAGCTTCTGCTTTCTCTGAACGATCAACCAGCTCGATGTAAGCCATCGGCGCGTTGTCGCCTGCACGGAAGCCACACTTCAGAATGCGAGTGTAACCACCGGCACGGCTCGCGAAACGCGGGCCCAGTTCGTTAAACAGTTTTGCCACGATCTCGTTATCACGAGTACGGGCGAATGCCAGACGACGATTAGCAACGCTGTCAGTCTTGGCAAGAGTAATCAGCGGCTCAACTACGCGACGCAGCTCTTTCGCTTTAGGCAGGGTCGTCTTGATGATTTCATGACGAACCAGTGAACCTGCCATGTTGCGGAACATAGCCTGGCGATGGCTGCTGTTGCGGTTCAGTTGACGACCACTCTTACGATGGCGCATGACCTTATCCTTCTCAGTAAAACCTTAACCTGTGATCCGGTTACTCGTCAGCAATGCTTGCTGGTGGCCAGTTTTCCAGGCGCATGCCCAGAGACAGACCACGTGAAGCCAGCACGTCTTTAATCTCGGTAAGAGATTTTTTACCCAGGTTCGGCGTTTTCAGCAACTCAACCTCGGTACGCTGTACCAGATCACCGATATAGTGGATAGCTTCTGCCTTGAGGCAGTTAGCAGAGCGGACAGTCAATTCCAGATCGTCAACAGGGCGCAGCAGGATCGGATCGAATTCTGGTTTCTCTTCTTTCACTTCCGGCTGACGTACATCACGTAAGTCAACGAAAGCTTCCAGTTGTTCTGCCAGGATGGTTGCCGCACGACGAATCGCCTCTTCAGGATCGATTGTGCCATTGGTTTCCATTTCGATGACCAGCTTGTCCAGGTCGGTACGCTGTTCTACACGCGCTGCTTCAACATTGTAGGCAATACGCTCTACAGGGCTGTAGCATGCGTCGACCAGCAGACGGCCGATTGGGCGCTCATCTTCTTCCGAATGAATTCGGGCAGAAGCCGGCACATAACCACGACCGCGCTGAACTTTGATACGCATGCTAATAGCTGCGTTCTCATCGGTCAGGTGGCAGATCACGTGCTGCGGCTTGACGATTTCAACATCACCGTCGTGGGTGATGTCGGCTGCAGTCACAGGGCCAATGCCAGATTTATTCAGAGTAAGAATAACTTCATCTTTACCCTGAACTCTCACCGCCAGCCCTTTCAGGTTGAGCAGGATTTCAAGGATATCTTCCTGAACGCCTTCTTTGGTGCTGTACTCATGAAGTACACCATCAATCTCAACCTCGGTCACCGCGCAACCCGGCATCGATGAGAGCAGAATACGGCGCAGTGCGTTACCCAGAGTATGGCCAAAGCCACGCTCTAAAGGCTCAAGGGTCACCTTGGCGTGCGTCGAACTCACTTGCTCGATATCTACCAGGCGCGGTTTTAGAAACTCTGTCACAGAACCCTGCATTGTGTCCTCTCTTTGGTACTAAGCTTTACTTGGAGTAAAGCTCGACGATCAGGTGTTCGTTAATGTCCGCAGACAGATCAGAACGCTCAGGCTGACGCTTGAACGTACCTTCCATCTTGCCAGCATCAACTTCCAGCCAGGTTGGCTTTTCACGCTGCTCAGCCAGCTCCAGAGCGGCTTTCACGCGAGATTGCTTTTTCGCTTTCTCACGAATGCTAACAACGTCATTCGCTTTAACCTGATAAGAAGCGATGTTAACAACACGACCGTTTACCATGATTGCTTTATGGCTAACCAACTGGCGTGATTCAGCACGAGTCGCGCCGAAGCCCATACGGTATACAACGTTGTCCAGACGACCTTCCAGCAGAGCCAGCAGGTTTTCACCTGTGTTGCCTTTCAGACGTGCTGCTTCTTTATAGTAGTTACGGAACTGACGCTCCAGCACACCGTAGATACGGCGAACTTTTTGCTTTTCACGCAACTGCACACCATAGTCAGACAGACGCGGTTTACGCGCACCGTGCTGGCCAGGAGCTTGTTCAATTTTACACTTGGTATCGATCGCGCGAACGCCAGACTTAAGGAATAAGTCGGTGCCCTCACGACGGCTCAGCTTGAGCTTAGGACCCAAATATCTTGCCATTTTCTATCTCCAACTAACCTAAAAAACGAGCGTTATACGCGACGTTTTTTCGGCGGACGACAACCGTTATGAGGGATCGGAGTCACATCAGTAATATTCGTGATGCGGAAACCAGCGGCGTTCAGAGCGCGAACAGTAGATTCACGACCCGGACCCGGACCTTTAACCATAACTTCCAGATTCTTGATGCCGTATTCTTTTACGGCTTCAGCGCAACGCTCTGCTGCAACCTGAGCTGCGAACGGAGTGGATTTGCGAGAACCACGGAAACCGGAACCACCGGCTGTTGCCCAACCCAATGCGTTACCCTGACGATCAGTAATAGTAACGATGGTGTTGTTGAAAGAAGCATGGATATGAGCCACGCCGTCAGAGACTTGTTTTCTTACACGTTTACGTGCACGAACTGGTGCCTTTGCCATTATTCAATCACCCCGATTATTTCTTGATCGGTTTGCGCGGACCCTTACGGGTACGTGCGTTGGTCTTAGTACGCTGACCGCGCACTGGCAGACCACGACGATGACGCAAACCGCGATAGCAACCAAGATCCATCAGGCGCTTGATGCTCATGCTGATTTCACGGCGCAGATCACCTTCAACGACAAATTTGGCAACTTCGTCACGCAGCGTGTCGATTTGTTCTTCAGACAGCTCACTGATCTTAACATCTTCAGCGATACCCGCTGCAGCCAGAATGGCTTTGGAACGGGTCTTGCCGACGCCGTAGATCGAAGTTAATGCGATCACAGCATGTTTCTGATCAGGAATGTTAATGCCTGCTATACGGGCCACTATGCACTCCTACTATTTAATATGTACGCACCATGCTGAAAAGCCCGTTTTCAGGATACTCAAATGGAAACGTACAGACATACAAAAGATTGGCTGGCTAATCTAGCCAGCTCAACCCAACTTTGCAAGAAAAATATGCGAAATAATCAGCCTTGGCGCTGTTTATGCTTCGGCTCGGCACTGCAAATCACACGGATGACACCATCACGCTTAACGATTTTGCAGTTACGGCATAATTTCTTGACGGAAGCACGAACTTTCATTTTTACTCTCCGTAACTTCTCAGACGACCATTTAGCGGCCGTAGCCTTTCAGGTTCGCCTTCTTCAATGCAGACTCATACTGACTGGACATCATCAGAGTTTGCACTTGAGCCATAAAGTCCATAATCACGACAACAACGATAAGCAGTGAGGTCCCACCGAAGTAGAACGGTACTTTCATTGCATCACGCATGAACTCCGGGATCAGGCAGATAAAAGTAATATAAAGCGCACCAACCAAAGTCAGGCGAGTCATTACTTTATCGATATACTTCGCCGTTTGCTCTCCCGGACGAATTCCTGGTACAAATGCACCGGACTTCTTCAGGTTATCTGCTGTTTCACGCGGGTTGAAGACCAACGCCGTGTAGAAGAAACAGAAGAAGATGATCGCAGACGCATAGAGTAACACATAAAGTGGTTGCCCAGGCTGCAAATACAGCGAAATTGTTGTCAGCCAGTTCCAACCAGTACCGCCCCCGAACCATGACGCGATGGTTGCCGGGAACAGAATAATACTGGAAGCGAAGATAGCCGGGATAACCCCCGCCATATTCACTTTCAGCGGTAAATGTGTGCTCTGTGCAGCATAGACACGACGACCCTGCTGACGTTTAGCGTAGTTCACCACAATGCGGCGTTGACCACGTTCAACGAAGACAACAAAGAACGTCACTGCAAATACTAATACTGCAACCAACAGCAACAGGAGGAAGTGCAGGTCGCCTTGACGCGCTTGCTCGATAGTATGGGCGATGGCCGGCGGGAGACCCGCAACGATACCGGCGAAGATAATGATTGAGATACCGTTACCGATACCTCGTTCAGTAATCTGTTCGCCGAGCCACATCAGGAACATGGTCCCTGTGACCAGACTTACAACAGCGGTGAAATAGAATGCAAAGCCTGGGTTTAATACCAGGCCCTGCATACCAGGCATATTCGGAAGACCGGTAGCAATACCGATCGACTGGAATATTGCCAGCACCAGAGTGCCGTAACGGGTGTACTGGCTAATCTTACGACGTCCAGACTCCCCTTCTTTCTTCAACTCTGCCAGGGCCGGATGAACGACCGTCAGCAGCTGGATAATAATCGATGCCGAAATGTACGGCATAATACCCAGTGCGAAAATAGAAGCACGGCTGAGAGCACCACCAGAGAACATGTTGAACATTTCAATGATGGTGCCTCGCTGTTGCTCAAGCAGTTTGGCAAGTACAGCGGCATCAATACCAGGGATCGGAATAAAAGAGCCAATACGGAACACAATCAGCGCGCCGATTACAAACAGCAGTCTGCGTTTCAGCTCGCCAAATCCACCTTTGGCACTTTGAAAATCTAATCCCGGTTGCTTAGCCATCTGCTACTTATTCCTCAATTTTACCGCCAGCAGCTTCGATAGCAGCACGAGCACCTTTAGTAACACGCAGGCCACGAACAGTTACCGGAGTAGAAACTTCACCAGACAGGATCACTTTCGCGAACTCGATCTGGATGCCGATAATGTTAGCCGCTTTCAGCGTATTCAGGTCTACAACGCCGCCTTCAACTTTCGCCAGGTCAGACAGACGGATTTCCGCTGTAATCGCTGCTTTGCGAGAGGTGAAGCCGAACTTCGGCAGACGACGGTACAGTGGCATCTGGCCACCCTCGAAACCGCGACGTACGCCACCGCCAGAACGAGAGTTCTGACCTTTGTGACCACGACCACCGGTTTTGCCGAGGCCAGAACCGATACCACGACCCAGGCGTTTACCCGCCTTTTTAGAGCCTTCGGCCGGAGACAGAGTATTTAAACGCATCTCTTACTCCTCAACTTTAACCATGAAGTAAACCGCGTTGACCATACCACGAACAGCAGGAGTATCCTCGCGCTCAACGGTATGACCAATACGACGCAGACCCAGGCCAAGCAGCGTTGCCTTGTGTTTCGGCAGACGACCGATTGCACTGCGGGTTTGAGTGATTTTAATAGTCTTTGCCATGGTCAATTACCCCAGAATTTCTTCAACGGATTTACCACGCTTGGCAGCGACCATTTCTGGAGAATTCATATTTTCCAGGCCATCAATAGTTGCACGAACCACGTTGATCGGGTTGGTGGAACCATATGCTTTAGCCAGAACGTTATGAACTCCAGCAACTTCCAGAACGGCGCGCATTGCACCACCGGCGATGATACCGGTACCTTCGGAAGCTGGCTGCATGAATACACGAGAACCCGTGTGAACACCTTTAACTGGGTGTTGCAGGGTACCGTTGTTCAGCGCGACGTTAATCATATTGCGACGGGCTTTTTCCATCGCTTTCTGGATCGCTGCTGGAACTTCACGCGCTTTACCGTAACCAAAACCAACGCGACCGTTACCATCACCCACTACAGTCAGAGCTGTGAAGGAGAAAATACGACCACCTTTAACGGTTTTAGATACGCGGTTTACCGCGATCAGCTTTTCCTGCAGTTCGCCAGCCTGTTTTTCGATGTGAGCCATCTTACACCTCTACCTTAGAACTGAAGGCCAGCTTCACGGGCAGCATCTGCCAGTGCCTGGACACGACCATGATATTGGAACCCGGAACGGTCAAAGGAAACATTGCTGATGCCTTTTTCCAGAGCGCGTTCTGCAACAGCTTTACCTACAGCTGCAGCGGCGTCTTTGTTACCGGTATACTTCAATTGTTCTGAGATAGCTTTTTCTACAGTAGAAGCAGCTACCAGAACTTCAGAACCGTTCGGTGCAATTACCTGTGCGTAAATATGACGCGGGGTACGATGTACCACCAGGCGAGTTGCACCCAGCTCTTTGAGCTTGCGGCGTGCGCGGGTCGCACGACGGATACGAGCAGATTTCTTATCCATAGTGTTACCTTACTTCTTCTTAGCCTCTTTGGTACGCACGACTTCGTCGGCGTAACGAACACCCTTGCCTTTATAAGGCTCAGGACGACGGTAGGCGCGCAGATCTGCTGCAACCTGACCGATCAGCTGTTTATCAGCGCCTTTCAGCACGATTTCAGTCTGAGTCGGGCATTCTGCAGTGATTCCGGCCGGCAGCGGATGCTCAACAGGGTGTGAGAAGCCCAGAGACAGGCCTACTGCATTCCCTTTGATAGCTGCACGATAACCTACACCAACCAGCTGAAGCTTTTTAGTGAAGCCTTCGGTAACACCAACAACCATTGAGTTCAGCAGGGCACGCGCGGTACCAGCCTGAGCCCATCCATCCACGAAACCATCACGTGGACCGAAGGTCAGAGCGTTATCTGCATGTTTAACTTCAACAGCTTTGTTGAGGGTACGAGTCAGCTCGCCGTTTTTACCTTTGATCGTAATAACCTGACCGTCGATTTTGACATCAACGCCGGCAGGAATAACGACCGGTGCTTTAGCAACACGAGACATTCTTTCCTCCGATTAGGCTACGTAGCAGATAATTTCGCCACCAAGACCAGCCTGGCGCGCTGCACGATCAGTCATAACACCTTTAGAGGTAGAAACAACTGCGATACCAAGACCAGCCATTACTTTTGGCAGCTCATCTTTTTTCTTATAGATGCGCAGGCCTGGGCGGCTGACACGCTGAATGCTTTCTACAACAGCTTTACCCTGGAAATACTTGAGAGTAAGTTCCAGTTCCGGCTTGGTGTCGCCTTCAACTTTAAAATCTTCGATAAAACCTTCTTCCTTCAGCACGTTGGCAATTGCCACTTTCAGCTTGGCGGAAGGCATGGTGACCGCAACTTTGTTCGCGGCCTGACCGTTACGGATACGGGTCAGCATATCCGCGATCGGATCTTGCATGCTCATCTGTCTTTACTCCCGTGATTCAATTGGTAATTACCAGCTAGCCTTTTTCAAGCCTGGTACTTCACCGCGCATGGCGGCTTCACGCAGTTTGATACGGCTCAACCCAAACTTGCCCACATAACCATGTGGACGACCTGTTTGACGACAGCGGTTACGCTGACGAGACGGGCTGGAATCACGCGGCAGAGACTGCAGCTTGAGAACCGCATTCCAACGATCTTCGTCGGAAGCGTTCACATCAGAAATGATCGCTTTCAGTTCAGCGCGTTTAGCGAAGAATTTATCAGCTAAAGCTACGCGCTTTACTTCGCGTGCTTTCATTGATTGCTTAGCCATTCAGTAACCCTACCTTACTTGCGGAACGGGAAGTCAAAGGCAGCCAGCAGAGCACGGCCTTCTTCATCAGATTTCGCAGTAGTGGTAATGGTAATATCCAAACCACGCACGCGGTCGACTTTATCGTAGTCGATTTCTGGGAAGATGATCTGCTCACGGACACCCATGCTGTAGTTACCACGACCGTCGAAAGACTTAGCGGACAAGCCACGGAAGTCACGGATACGTGGAACAGCAATAGTGATCAGGCGCTCAAGGAACTCCCACATGCGTTCGCCACGCAGAGTTACTTTACAGCCGATCGGATAGCCCTGACGGATTTTGAAGCCTGCAACAGATTTGCGTGCTTTGGTGATCAGCGGTTTTTGACCGGAGATTGCTGTCAGGTCAGCTGCTGCGTTATCCAGCAGTTTCTTGTCAGCGATCGCTTCACCAACACCCATGTTCAGGGTGATCTTCTCGACCCGAGGGACTTGCATGACAGAATTGTAGCTAAACTCAGTCATGAGTTTGTTAACTACTTCGTCTTTGTAGTAATCATGCAGTTTCGCCATCGTACTACTCCAAATTACTTGATAGTTTCGCTGTTAGACTTGAAGAAACGGACTTTTTTGCCGTCTTCGAATCTAAAGCCTACACGGTCAGCCTTACCGGTAGCCGCATTGAAGATTGCAACGTTAGAAACCTGAATAGCAGCTTCTTTTTCAACGATGCCGCCTGGTTGGTTCAGGGCCGGAACCGGCTTCTGATGTTTCTTAACCAGGTTGATACCTTCAACGACGAGTTTGCCGGAAGACAGAACATTTTTTACTTTACCGCGTTTACCTTTATCTTTACCGGTTAACACGATAACTTCGTCATCACGACGGATTTTCGCTGCCATGATTCGCTCCTTAGAGTACTTCTGGTGCCAGAGAGATAATTTTCATGAACTTCTCAGTACGAAGTTCACGAGTTACCGGCCCAAAGATACGCGTGCCGATAGGCTGCTCGCTGTTATTGTTTAAAATAACGCATGCATTACCATCGAAGCGAATGACAGAACCGTCAGGGCGACGAACACCCTTCTTGGTGCGCACCACTACCGCCTTCAGCACATCACCTTTTTTGACCTTACCACGTGGAATTGCTTCCTTGATGGTGATCTTGATGATGTCGCCTACGCCTGCGTAGCGACGGTGCGAGCCACCCAGAACCTTGATACACATTACGCGACGTGCACCGGAGTTGTCGGCGACGTTCAGCATAGTCTGTTCTTGGATCATTTTAGTGCTCCGCTAATGTCAACTACTACCTGAGACTCTAAAATCAGAGCCGTTAAAAAGCCCCATATCGAGGGCGCGGCATTATAACACCGCTTCTGCAATATGGGTAGAAAAAATAAACGGCTCATTGCTGAGCCGTTTATTCGTATTGAGAATGCGTACTCTATTACAGAACCGCTTTCTCTACAACGCGAACCAGCGTCCAGGACTTAGTCTTGGACAGTGGACGGCATTCACGGATTTCAACCTTGTCGCCGATACCACATTCGTTGTTCTCGTCATGTACGTGCAGTTTGGTCGTACGCTTGATGAATTTACCGTAGATCGGGTGTTTCACAAAACGTTCGATAGCTACAACAATGGATTTCTCCATTTTATCGCTAACAACACGACCTTGCAGAGTACGGATTTTATCGGTCATTACGCACCCGCCTTCTGAGTCAGTAAAGTCTTAACGCGCGCAACATTGCGACGCACTTGCTTCAGCAGGTGAGTCTGTTGCAGCTGGCCACTTGCAGCCTGCATACGCAGGTTGAACTGCTCACGCAGCAGGTTCAGCAGCTCAGCGTTCAGCTCTTCAACGCTTTTTTCACGCAGCTCTTTTGCTTTCATTACATCACCGTCTTAGTTACAAAGGTGGTTTTGATAGGCAGTTTCGCTGCTGCCAGGCCGAAGGCTTCACGGGCCAGCTCTTCCGGAACACCGTCCATTTCATAAAGGACTTTGCCCGGTTGGATCAAGGCAACCCAGTACTCCACGTTACCTTTACCTTTACCCATACGAACTTCCAGTGGCTTCTCGGTGATCGGTTTGTCCGGGAATACACGGATCCAGATCTTACCTTGACGCTTAACTGCACGGGTCATTGCACGACGTGCTGCTTCGATCTGACGTGCAGTCAGACGACCACGGCCAACAGCTTTCAGACCGAAAGTGCCGAAGCTAACATCCGTACCCTGCGCCAGACCACGGTTGCGGCCTTTGTGCACTTTACGGAATTTTGTACGCTTTGGTTGTAACATCAGCGACGCTCCTTATTTACGGCCTTTACGCTGCTGCTTTTTAGGTTGAGCAGCCGGTTTTTCCGGTTGTTCAACAGCAGCCATACCACCCAGGATCTCACCTTTGAAGATCCATACCTTAACGCCGATTACACCGTAAGTGGTGTGCGCTTCAGAGGTGTTGTAGTCGATGTCAGCACGCAGAGTGTGCAGCGGTACGCGACCTTCGCGGTACCATTCGGTACGTGCGATTTCCGCGCCGCCCAGACGGCCGCTAACTTCAACTTTGATACCCTTAGCGCCCAGACGCATTGCGTTCTGTACAGCACGCTTCATAGCACGACGGAACATAACACGACGTTCCAGCTGAGAAGTGATGCTGTCAGCAACCAATTTAGCGTCCAGTTCAGGCTTACGAACTTCAGCGATATTGATCTGTGCAGGAACGCCAGCGATATCCGCTACGACCTTGCGCAGTTTTTCTACGTCTTCGCCTTTCTTACCGATAACGATACCAGGGCGAGCAGTGTGAATAGTCACACGGATGCTCTTAGCTGGACGCTCGATAACGATACGAGATACAGACGCTTTAGCCAGTTCCTTAGTCAGGTACTGACGTACTTTAAAATCGCTGTCCAGGTTGTCAGCGAATTCTTTGGTGTTCGCAAACCAGGTAGAGTTCCATGGTTTTACAATACCCAGGCGAATACCATTAGGATGTACTTTCTGACCCATTGCTAGTCTCCAGAGTCTCAGCGATCGGACACAACCACAGTAATGTGGCTGGTGCGCTTCAGGATGCGATCTGCACGACCTTTCGCACGCGGCATAATGCGCTTCATGCTTGGGCCTTCATCTACGAAAATTTTCGCGACTTTCAGATCGTCGATGTCAGCGCCATCGTTGTGTTCAGCGTTAGCAATGGCAGATTCCAGTACTTTCTTGACCAATACCGCAGCTTTCTTGTTGGTATAGGTCAGGATGTCCAGGGCCTGCGACACTTTCTTACCGCGAATCAGGTCAGCAACAAGGCGAACCTTCTGTGCAGAAGAACGAGCATGGCGATGTTGAGCTAAAGTTTCCATCTCTTCCTCCTACCTTATTTCTTCTTCGCTTTTTTATCAGCAGCGTGGCCGCGATAAGTACGAGTCGGTGCGAATTCACCCAGTTTGTGACCAACCATTTCGTCGGTAACAAAGACTGGAACGTGCTGACGACCATTATGGACAGCGATGGTCAAACCGATCATGTTAGGAAAGATCGTTGAACGACGGGACCAAGTGCGCAGGGGCTTCTTGTCTCCGCTTTCCACCGCTTTCTCTACCTTCTTCAGCAAGTGCAGGTCAATAAAAGGACCTTTCTTGAGAGAACGTGGCATGGCTTATCCTCTAAAATTATTTGCTACGGCGACGTACGATAAATTTATCAGTACGCTTGTTGCTGCGGGTCTTCTTACCTTTGGTCTGAACGCCCCACGGAGTTACCGGGTGCTTACCAAAGTTACGACCTTCACCACCACCATGTGGGTGATCGACTGGGTTCATCGCAGTACCGCGAACGGTAGGACGAACACCACGCCAGCGTGCAGCACCAGCTTTACCCAGAACGCGCAGCATATGCTCAGCATTGCCAACTTCGCCCAGAGTAGCGCGGCAGTCTGCTTCGACTTTACGCATTTCACCAGAACGCAGACGCAGGGTGACATAAGCACCGTCACGCGCAACGATCTGAACGTAAGTACCCGCGGAACGCGCCAGCTGACCGCCTTTACCTGGTTTCATTTCTACGTTATGAACGGTAGAACCAACCGGGATATTGCGCATCGGCAGGGTGTTGCCTGCTTTGATTGCAGCATCAACGCCAGACTGAATCTGGTCGCCAGCTTTCAGGCCTTTAGGGGCCAGGATGTAACGGCGTTCGCCATCTTTGTACAGAACCAGCGCGATGTTCGCGGAACGGTTCGGATCGTACTCAAGACGCTCAACAACTGCTGGGATACCGTCTTTGTTGCGTTTGAAGTCAACAATACGATAAGCCTGCTTGTGGCCACCACCGATGTGACGAGTGGTGATACGGCCATTGTTGTTACGACCACCGGATTTGCTGTTTTTTTCCAGCAACGGAGCAAAAGGTTTGCCCTTGTGCAGCTCAGGGTTAACCACTTTAACTACGTGGCGACGACCCGGAGATGTCGGTTTACATTTAACAACTGCCATTGTATTACTCCTCCGACTTACTCAGCGCCGCCAACGAAGTCCAGGTTCTGGCCTTCTTTCAGGGTGACGTAAGCTTTTTTCCAGTCGCTACGACGACCGATACGCTGTCCGTGACGTTTAACTTTCCCTTTAACTACCAGGGTGTTAACGACTTCGACTTCGACTTCAAACAGTTTCTGCACAGCAGCTTTGATCTCTGCTTTGGTCGCGTCTTTAGCAACTTTGAGAACGATGGTGTTTGTTTTTTCCATCGCAGTAGACGCTTTTTCAGAAACGTGCGGTGCGCGCAGCACCTTCAGCAGACGTTCTTCACGAATCATGCCAGCATCTCCTCAACTTGCTTAACAGCATCAGCAGTCATTACGACTTTGTCGAAGGCGATCAGGCTAACCGGGTCGATACCAGTCGCGTCGCGTACGTCAACCTTGTGCAGGTTACGCGCGGCCAGGAACAGGTTCTCGTCCAGCTCACCGGTGATGATCAGCACATCTTCCAGAGCCATGTCTTTCAGTTTCTGTGCCAGCAGCTTAGTTTTAGGCGCTTCAACAGAGAACTTCTCGACAACGATCAGACGATCCTGACGTACCAGTTCGGACAGGATGCTTTTCAGCGCGCCGCGGTACATCTTTTTGTTAACTTTTTGACTGTGGTCCTGTGGACGCGCAGCGAAGGTCACGCCACCTGAACGCCAGATCGGGCTCTTGATAGAACCTGAACGCGCACGGCCGGTACCTTTCTGGCGCCATGGCTTTTTGCCTGAACCAGTTACTTCAGCACGAGTCTTCTGAGCACGAGTACCCTGACGAGCACCAGCTGCATAAGCAACAACAACCTGGTGAACCAGCGCTTCGTTGAAATCACGACCGAAGGTAGTTTCGGAAACAGTCAGCGCGCTCTGCGCGTCTTTCAATACTAATTCCATTGCTATCCCCTTACGCCTTCACAGCTGGTTTAACGATCAGGTCGCTACCGGTTGCACCCGGGACCGCACCTTTAACCAGCAGCAGGTTGCGCTCAGCGTCAACACGTACTACGTCCAGGCTCTGAACGGTTACACGTTCGTTGCCCAGCTGACCTGCCATTTTCTTGCCTTTGAACACTTTGCCCGGAGTCTGGTTCTGACCGATAGAACCCGGAACGCGGTGAGACAAGGAGTTACCGTGAGTAGCGTCCTGGGTACGGAAGTTCCAGCGCTTAACGGTACCAGCAAAACCTTTACCTTTAGAGGTACCGGTTACGTCAACTTTTTTAACGTCAGCAAACAGCTCAACGCTAATGTCCTGACCTACGGTGAACTCTTCGCCTTCAGCAAGACGGAATTCCCACAGACCACGGCCAGCTTCTACGCCAGCTTTAGCGAAGTGACCCGCTTCTGGTTTGGTTACACGGTTAGCTTTTTTAGCACCAGTGGTCACCTGAACAGCGCGGTAGCCATCGTTAGCCAGATCTTTAACCTGGGTAACGCGGTTTGCTTCAACTTCGATTACGGTTACTGGGATTGAAACGCCATCTTCAGTGAAGATGCGGGTCATGCCCACTTTTTTACCGACTAAACCAATCATTGTATCAACCTCTCAATCGCTCGATGACCTGATTAACCCAGGCTGATCTGCACGTCTACACCGGCAGCCAGATCCAGACGCATCAGAGCATCAACGGTTTTCTCAGTTGGCTCAACGATGTCAACCAGACGCTTGTGAGTGCGGATCTCGTACTGATCACGCGCATCTTTGTTAACGTGCGGAGAGATCAGAACGGTAAAGCGCTCTTTGCGGGTCGGCAGCGGGATCGGACCACGGACTTGCGCACCAGTGCGCTTAGCAGTCTCGACGATTTCCGCGGTTGATTGATCGATCAGACGATGATCAAACGCTTTAAGGCGGATACGGATTCTTTGGTTCTGCATGAGACCAGAGCTCCAATTATTTTATAAACGAAAATGATTACTCCTCAAACCCATTACGATTGATGGGAGAGTGTAACCGTTCTTACGTAGCTCCCCAATTGGGAGCATTGTTGAGTAACAAAGTGAGCTACTCTGGTTCAGATTGAACCCGCCGTCAATTACGACAAGCCCGCGCATTATACGTAAATCAGCGAAAGACGCAAGTGCCGTTTAGAAATTAAGCGCCAAAGTCGTACTCTGCGTAAGGCCTCGCAATTTTTTATGCAAAGTATCCCTTCACAACTCTTTGTCTGAAGCCGCTGCGCAATTGGTGTTTTTACACATTGCCGGGCATGCTGATTATTACGAGTATGCGCTCAAACCATTTTGAGGCTCTCGCTATGCTAATGTCCCTCCCCTTTCTGCTGATCTATTTTGCGTTATCGGCCTTGCTTGTACGCACCGATATTCGCACGGGGCTGCTTCCCGATAAATTCCTTTGCCCGCTGCTATGGACGGGCCTGCTCTACCAGCTTTGTCTTCATCCTGATTTTTTGCCGAGCGCGGTACTGGGTGCGACCGCAGGATACGCCGGATTCGCCGTTATCTATTGGGGATATCGACTCATCTGCCGATGTGAAGGGATGGGGTATGGCGACATAAAATATCTGGCGGCGCTGGGAGCATGGCATGGCTGGTGTGTACTGCCAGTACTGGCATTAGTGGCCGCGTTAATGGCTCTGCTGTATCTGGTTGGTTTCTCGTTGTTCAACCCTGATAAGCAGGCATTAAAAAACCCACTGCCTTTTGGGCCATTTCTGGCGGCAGCGGGTTTATGCGTTGGCTGGGAAAGCCTGATTAACTTTCCACTTTGATCTGAGACTGAAGGTAGTTCTGTAGGCCAATTTTGCTAATGAGATCCAGTTCGGTCTCAAGCCAGTCGATGTGCCCTTCTTCATCGGCCAGGATCTGGATCATCATATCCCGGCTGACGTAGTCATGTACGCTGTCTGCATAGGCAATGGCTTCACGCAGGTCTTTTGCACCCTCCAGCTCTAGCCGGAGATCAGAACGCAGCATCTCTTCAACATCTTCTCCGATGCCCAGTTTTCCGAGATCCTGTAGGTTAGGAATGCCTTCGAGGAATAAAATACGCTCAATATATTTATCGGCGTGTTTCATTTCATCAATGGACTCATGGTATTCAACATCGTTGAGGCGAGTCAGTCCCCAGTTTTTGAACATTCTTGCATGGAGAAAATACTGATTGATTGCGACAAGCTCATTTCCCAATAATTTATTGAGATAACTTATGATTTTAACATCACCTTTCATTATATAGTCCCTCCGCTTCCACTCATTGAAGCGTAGATCGGGCTACGGGGATGTCAAAAAAAAGATGGAGGCTTACGCGATCTCTTTGAATTCCGGGATCTGCATCAGTTCGTCCTGCATGATCTCACGCGCTGCGCGAACGCATTTACCGCATTGATTTCCCACCGGAACAAACTTACGAAGCTGCTGGAAAGATTGTGGTTGAAACTGGCGAACGGCCTGACGAATTTTTTTGTCGCTTACACCATTACATAAACAAACGTACATAAAGACTCCCGTTCAAAATATGCGCAAAGTGTAAGTGAGAATGGTTATGATTACAATAGCACGGGCGTCGGAATACGTGGCGGGAGAAAGCAAAAAATGCGAATTTTTATGACAATGCCCAACGGCAGAAAACAAAAAAGGACGCCGAAGCGTCCTTTTTATTTCAGGGATAATTAATTAGCCCAGAACTTTAGCAACAACGCCCGCGCCAACGGTACGGCCGCCTTCACGGATTGCGAAACGCAGACCGTCATCCATCGCGATTGGGTGGATCAGAGTCACAACCATCTTGATGTTGTCGCCTGGCATTACCATCTCTACGCCTTCTGGCAGTTCGATGGTACCGGTCACGTCAGTTGTACGGAAGTAGAACTGTGGACGGTAGCCTTTGAAGAACGGAGTATGACGGCCGCCTTCGTCTTTGGACAGAATGTACACTTCAGATTCGAACTTGGTGTGTGGCTTGATTGAGCCTGGCTTCGCCAGAACCTGACCACGTTCGATTTCTTCACGCTTGATACCACGCAGCAGAACACCAACGTTCTCACCAGCACGGCCTTCGTCCAGCAGTTTGCGGAACATTTCAACGCCAGTACAGGTAGACTTCGCAGTCTCTTTGATACCAACGATTTCAACTTCTTCACCAACTTTGATGATACCGCGCTCTACACGACCGGTAACAACGGTACCACGACCGGAGATGGAGAATACGTCTTCGATTGGCAGCAGGAATGGCTTGTCAATCGCACGCTCTGGTTCTGGGATGTAAGAATCCAGGTAGCCAGCCAGTTCGATGATTTTCTCTTCCCACTCTGCTTCGCCTTCCAGCGCTTTCAGCGCGGAACCACGAACGATTGGAGTGTCGTCGCCTGGGAAATCGTACTGAGACAGCAGTTCACGAACTTCCATCTCTACCAGTTCCAGCAGCTCTTCGTCATCAACCATGTCGCATTTGTTCAGGAACACGATGATGAAAGGAACGCCTACCTGACGACCCAGCAGGATGTGCTCACGAGTCTGAGGCATAGGGCCGTCAGTCGCAGCAACAACCAGGATCGCGCCGTCCATCTGCGCAGCACCGGTGATCATGTTTTTAACATAGTCGGCGTGGCCTGGGCAGTCTACGTGTGCGTAGTGGCGAGTCGGGGTGTCATACTCAACGTGAGAGGTGTTGATGGTGATACCACGAGCTTTTTCTTCTGGTGCGTTATCGATCTGGTCGAAAGCACGAGCAGCACCGCCGTAGGTTTTAGCCAGTACGGTAGTGATTGCAGCAGTCAGGGTAGTTTTACCATGGTCAACGTGGCCGATAGTACCAACGTTGACGTGCGGTTTTGTACGTTCAAATTTTTCTTTAGACACGGCTATATTCCTTACTATAGTGCTCTCCCCTTCGGAGAGAGCACGGGACTTAGGTTTTAATCCTGTGGATTACTTACCACGGGCTTCGATAACGGCCTGAGCAACGTTGTTCGGCGCATCATCATACTTCAGGAATTCCATAGTGTATGATGCACGACCTTTGGTCAGAGAACGCAGCTGAGTTGCATATCCGAACATTTCAGACAGCGGAACTTCAGCGTGGATCTTAACGCCAGTTACTTCGGATTCCTGACCACGCAGCATACCGCGACGACGGCTCAAGTCACCGATAACGTCACCGGTGTTCTCTTCCGGAGTTTCTACTTCAACCTTCATGATTGGCTCAAGCAGAACTGGTTTTGCTTTCTTAAAGCCTTCTTTAAAGGCAATAGACGCAGCCAGTTTAAACGCCAGTTCAGAGGAGTCAACGTCGTGGTAAGAACCGAAGTGCAGACGAACACCCATGTCTACAACCGGGTAACCAGCCAGAGGACCAGCTTTCAGCTGCTCCTGAATGCCTTTATCAACGGCAGGGATGTATTCGCCAGGAATTACACCACCTTTGATGTCGTTGATGAACTCGTAACCTTTAGGGTTAGAGCCCGGCTCCAGTGGGTACATGTCGATCACAACGTGACCGTACTGACCGCGACCACCAGACTGCTTAGCGTGTTTACCTTCAACATCGGTAACTTTCGCGCGAATCGCTTCGCGGTAAGCAACCTGAGGTTTACCCACGTTCGCTTCAACGTTGAATTCACGCTTCATACGGTCAACGATGATGTCCAGGTGCAGTTCACCCATACCAGCGATGATGGTCTGGTTAGATTCTTCATCAGTCCATACGCGGAATGATGGGTCTTCTTTCGCCAGACGGCCCAGAGCCAGACCCATTTTTTCCTGGTCAGCTTTGGTTTTTGGTTCAACCGCGATGGAGATTACCGGCTCAGGGAATTCCATACGCTCCAGAATGATCGGGTGATCCGGGTCACACAGGGTGTCACCAGTAGTCACGTCTTTCAGACCGATAGCAGCAGCGATGTCGCCCGCACGAACTTCTTTGATCTCTTCACGTTTGTTAGCGTGCATCTGTACGATACGGCCAAAACGTTCACGCGCCGATTTCACGGAGTTCAGGATGGTGTCACCGGAGTTAACCACACCAGAGTAAACGCGGAAGAAGGTCAGGTTACCCACGAATGGGTCGGTAGCAATTTTGAACGCCAGCGCAGAGAACGGCTCGTCATCACTTGCGTGACGCTCAGCCGGAGTATCTTTACCGTCGTCCAGGATGCCGTTGATCGCAGGAACGTCAACCGGGGATGGCAGGTAGTCAACTACCGCATCCAGCATTGCCTGAACACCTTTGTTCTTGAACGCAGAACCACAGGTTACCAGGATGATTTCGTTGTTCAGAACACGCTGACGCAGAGCAGATTTGATCTCTTGCTCAGTCAGTTCTTCACCACCCAGGTATTTCTCCATCAGCTCTTCAGAAGCTTCTGCTGCGGATTCGATCAGGTTCTGGTGCCATTCGTCAGCCAGGTCCTGCATCTCTGCCGGGATATCTTCGTATTCGAAGGTAACGCCCGCATCTGCTTCGTTCCAGTTGATGGCTTTCATTTTCACCAGGTCGATAACACCGGTGAAGCCTTCTTCAGCACCAATTGCCAGCTGAAGCGGAACAGGGTTCGCGCCCAGACGGGTTTTGATCTGGCCAACAACTTTCAGGAAGTTAGCACCCATACGGTCCATTTTGTTAACGAACGCGATGCGTGGAACTTTATATTTGTTAGCCTGACGCCATACGGTTTCAGACTGTGGCTGAACACCACCAACTGCGCAATAAACCATTACCGCGCCGTCAAGAACACGCATGGAACGTTCTACTTCGATGGTGAAGTCAACGTGCCCTGGGGTGTCGATGATGTTTACGCGATGCGGTTCGTACTGCTTAGCCATACCTGACCAGAAAGCAGTAGTCGCTGCGGAGGTGATAGTAATACCACGCTCCTGCTCCTGTTCCATCCAGTCCATGGTGGCTGCGCCGTCATGAACTTCACCGATTTTATGGTTTACACCGGTGTAGAACAGAATACGTTCGGTAGTAGTGGTTTTACCGGCGTCGATGTGCGCACTGATACCGATGTTACGGTAGCGTGCGATGGGTGTTGTACGAGCCATTTGATTCCTCGTTTATATCTTTAGGCGTTCAGTTAAGTTACCCAGAGCGGGCGGCTTCTCTGAAGCGCCCGCCTGGTGACTACGACTCCGAAGGGATTACCAACGGTAGTGTGCGAACGCCTTGTTGGCTTCTGCCATACGGTGAACGTCTTCACGTTTCTTAACTGCAGTACCTTTGTTTTCTGCAGCATCAGAAAGTTCGTTCGCCAGACGCAGAGCCATGGATTTATCACCGCGTTTACGAGCAGCTTCAACGATCCAACGCATTGCCAGAGCATTACGACGAACCGGACGAACTTCAACTGGAACCTGATAAGTAGAACCACCAACGCGGCGAGACTTAACTTCTACAGTCGGGCGCACGTTGTCGAGAGCGACTTCGAAAGCTTCCAGTTCATTTTTACCAGAACGCTGAGCCAGGGTCTCCAGCGCGCTGTATACGATTGCTTCTGCAGTAGATTTTTTACCATCTACCATCAGGATATTTACAAATTTTGCCAGCAGTTCTGATCCGAATTTCGGATCTGGAAGAATTTTACGCTGACCAATGACGCGACGACGTGGCATGGGATTACTCCGTTGTTAATTCAGGATTGTCCAAAACTCTACGAGTTTAGTTTGACATTAAGATAAATCAGTTTGGCCTTACTTAACGGAGAACCATTAAGCCTTAGGACGCTTCACGCCGTACTTGGAGCGAGCCTGCTTACGGTCTTTAACACCTGAGCAGTCCAGCGCACCACGAACGGTGTGGTAACGAACACCCGGAAGGTCTTTAACACGACCGCCACGGATCAGGATCACGGAGTGCTCCTGAAGGTTGTGACCTTCACCACCGATGTAGGAAGTCACTTCGAAACCGTTAGTCAAACGCACACGGCATACTTTACGCAGTGCGGAGTTTGGTTTTTTAGGAGTGGTGGTATATACACGAGTACATACGCCACGTTTCTGCGGGCAGGCTTCCAGCGCAGGCACGTTGCTTTTTGCAACTTTGCGTGCACGTGGTTTGCGTACCAGCTGGTTAACTGTTGCCATTAAATAGCTCCTGGTTTTAGCTTTTGCTTCGTAAACACGTAATAAAACGACCTCATACAATATGAGGACGCGAAATTTTAGGGCTACGTCGAAAAGGTGTCAAGAAATATACAGCGATCTCAAATCACCAGTTCATTTGACTGGCGTGCGTCACAGTAAGATTGACGAAATCAGTATAGCCAACCACGTCAATTTTGGCTGAAATTTGACCAGAAAGACCCCGCGCATCCAGATCCTCTTTAAGCGCAGAGACTGTTATGGGGGCATTAGCGAGGATTTCAACAAAACGGCTGCCATCAAGCGCCGCGAGCACGCCATCCTGAATCAGCAGCAGATCATCGCCTTCGCGCAGCATGCTCAGTAACGTGTCGATATCGCATTGCCACGGTGAACGGCTCAGGGTATGGAGCATGATAGCCTCAGAAAGTCAGAACGGTATCGTAGTGAGAAAGTTGTTCGCGCAGCGCAGAAGATGTCAGGATCGTCACGTCCAGCACGAACGGTATTTTCTCATTTAACCCACGAGCGGCCAGCGAGTCGGCGCACACATAGAAGGTTTCAATGTCATAGAGCGGCAGAACTTTAAAGGTCGCAATGTAGTCGCGCGCAAGAATGGCCTGCGGTTGTTGGCCTGCCAGAAGCTGGAATACGCCATCGCCTAAAAAGAAGACGCCAATATCTTCGGTTAAAGCCGAGGTCGCGAGCAATGCATCCAGCCCTTCCCGGCCTGAAGCGCTGCCATGCGGGGCAGAAGTAAAAACAAACGCTACGCGCTTCATCAAAATTGCACCACTCTGTCGCAGGTCAACGCCGCCTGTGCTAATGCGCCTAATCCGCTGAGCGAAAAGCCCGGTTGCAGGTTAGCCCCTGCCAGACCAGGGCGTTCGGCTTCAGTCGCATCCGTCACGCCGCGACGCAGTGCCGCCGCGACGCAGATATGCAGGTCGACGCCCTGCGTTTCGTTTAATTTTTGCCAGGCGCGCACAAGGTCAAACTCATCGCTCGCCGGGGACGTAAACTGGTTCGCGTTATAGACCCCTTCACGATAGAAGAAGACGCTTGCCAGTTCATGACCGGCATCAAGCAGCGCATGGGCAAACTGTAGCGCGCTGCTGGCCTGCTGGGTACCGTACGCCGGGCCCGTCACCATTAACGCAAAACGCATTACTTGTCTTGCCCCAGGAAGTCGCCGCTTTTGAACTGGCGAATATAGAGGTAAACCGTGTGTTTGGAGATATTCAGGCGATCGGCCACCTGGTTGATGGCATCTTTGATATCAAAAATCCCTTTCTCATAGAGGTTCAGGACGATCTGACGATTCTTGGCGTTGTTGGATACGTTGCGATCGGCATTCACCTCTTCAATGGTGAACTCCAGCGTCTGTGTCACGAGATCCTCAACAGAAGAGGCAAAGTTCACCGATGAGCCCACGTCCGGCGTTTCTGGCGGAATGAAAGTGCTCATGATTTGCGAGAATGGCACATCAAGGTTCATGTTGATGCACAGCAGACCGATCACCCGGTGTTCGCGGTTTCGAATCGCGATAGTTTCTGATTTCATCAGCACGCCGCTTTTGGCGCGGGTGAAATAGCATTTTGAGACGCTGCTGTCCGCGCCGGTCATGTCATGCAACATACGCAATGCAAGGTCGGTGATTGGCGAACCAATTTTACGGCCAGTGTGCTCACCATTCGCAATGCGGATAGCGGAACACTTAAGATCTTGCAGGGAATGCAATACGATTTCGCAGTGGGAACCAATGAGCATCGCTAACCCGTCCACTACCGCTTCGTAGGATTTCAGAATATCGAAGTCGGTCTGGTCAAATGGACGTTGATCCAGCAAATCAAGTTCACTGGTTTCGTTGGTTAAAAGCGACCTAGACATGAAAAAAACACTCCTTTTCAGGAGCCTGTCGTTAGGTTTTCAGGGCAGGCTCATTATCTACACGGACAACTAAATTAATACAGCGTGTATAACGCTTTCCAGTGTTAATTATATCTGCCCCACAATAAAAAAACCGCCGCCTGTAAAGGCGGCGGTTTTTTTCAGCATTACTTCTTAGCTGCTGCGGCTTTGTCGTCAGCCGGTGCGTCTGTTTTCGCATCCGCTTTTGGCGCCGGTTTGATGTCCAGCAGTTCTACATCAAATACCAGCGTAGAGTTAGCCGGGATACCCGGAACGCCGGTTTTGCCGTAAGCCAGATCCGGTGGGATGACCAGCTTGATTTTACCGCCTTTCTTGATGTTCTTCAGGCCTTCGGTCCAGCCCGGGATCACACCGTCCAGACGGAAGGAGAGAGGCTCACCGCGAGTATAAGAATTATCGAATTCTTTACCGTCGATCAGCGTACCTTTGTAGTTAACTACAACGGTGTCGCTGTCTTTAGGCGCGTCGCCGGTACCTTCTTTCTCAACTTTATAGATCAGGCCAGTAGAAGACGTTTTAACGCCTTTCTCTTTAGCGAACTTATCGCGGTAGGCTTTGCCTTTCGCTTCGTTATCTTTAGCGTCTGCTTCCATCTTGGTCTGAGCGGCGCCTTTCACGCGCGCTTCAAACGCTTGCAGAGTCTGCTCGATTTCCTGGTCAGACAGTTTGCTCTTGTCTGCGAACGCATCCTGAACCCCTGCGATCAGCTGGTTTTTGTCCAGTTTGATGCCCAGTTTCTCTTGTTCTTTCAGAGAGTTTTCCATGTAACGGCCCAGAGACGCGCCAAGTGCGTAGGCGGATTTCTGGTCGTCATTCTTGAATGCCGCTTTGCTGTCTGTAGTCGCAGCAGGCTTCGCAGCAGTATCAGCAGCGAAAGACAGCGGCGCATTGAGCGCTACAGCCATAGTGGTCGCCAGCAGCGTAACTTTAAACAGTGATTTCATCCATATCTCCAGGACCTGAGGTCTCTCACCCCAGTGTTAAACGTAAATGAGTGACGTACTATAAAACGTTGTGGAAGAAATCTACAGACAGACTCCCCCGAATGTCGCTTCTTTTCAGACTATTTTTGTTTAAATAAGTTTCTTGTCAGGGAGATGGATACTGTACTTAAGGAAAAAGTCAGATAAACTTCGCCGCCGCTGGTCCATTATGGCGCATGAGAGATAAACGAGGTGAATGATGAAGGATACAACGATCGAAGCGAGACTGGCTGAGCTGGAAAGCCGCCTGGCTTTTCAGGACATCACCATCGAAGAACTGAACCAGACCGTGACGGCTCATGAGCTTGAAATGGCAAAAATGCGCGATTTGATGCGACTTCTCACTGAAAAAGTGAAGGCTACGCAGTCGTCGCACATCGCCTCTCAGGCTGAAGAGACGCCACCACCTCATTATTGAGGCGTAAAAAAAGCGGGATTATCCCGCTTTTTTATTTTCCGCAGTACGGAATCAGTGGCAGCCGCAGCCGCCGTTACCGCAACCACCTTTACCGTGGCCGTGGTCATGACCATGATCGTGGCCGTGATCGTGGTCATGGTCGTGACCGTGCGCACCATGAACGTGGCCATGAGCCAGCTCTTCTTCGGTCGCTTCACGGATAGCAACAACTTCTACGTTGAACTTCAGGTTCTGACCAGCCAGCATGTGGTTGCCGTCAACCACAACGTGGTCGTCTTCAACTTCTGTGATTTCAACCGGAACCGGACCCTGGTCAGTTTCAGCCAGGAAGCGCATGCCAACCTGCAACTCGTCAACGCCCATGAACACGTCTTTAGGAACGCGCTGAACCAGGTTGTCATCATACTGACCGTAAGCGTCGTTCGCGCCGACAGCAACGTCGAATTTGTCGCCAACTTCATGACCTTCCAGCGCCGTTTCCAGGCCGGAAATCAGGGAACCGTGACCATGCAGGTAGTCCAGCGGCGCACTCACCGGAGACTCATCAACCAACACACCGTCTTCTGTACGTACCTGATAGGCCAGGCTGACCACCAGGTCTTTTGCTACTTTCATGATATCTCCTGAGCGTGGGAAAATTGCTGGCGCAGATTGTAGCGGAATTCTGCACCCGTGTACCCTTAAGCTTAAAAAAACTCAGAGCATATCGCTAGTCTGGATGAAAAATGCCGATCACTTGCTCTTCTTTGCGAACGTGATCGCGGGCTTCTTTGTCGGCCTCACGCATCTGGTGACCGCACTTAACACATTCAACAATATCGATATTATTCTCCCGCCACATGGCCAGCGTATCTTGCGCCTGGCAGGACGGGCATTTTGCGCCCGCGATAAAGCGTTTACGTAAAGCCATCTTTCGTTACCCTTTATTCAAATTCATCCCAGCCGTCGAGCTGGCGTCGTTCCTGTTGCATCTCACGCTGGAAGATCTCCTCCAGTTCGCGACGCGCTTCCCGCACGCGGGAGATCTGCGCCGTGTCGCTGTGCACAGGCATCAGTTCACGCAGCATTCGCATATCCAGCCGGCGGAAATGCATCTGGGCGCGTTGCGCCTGGTGAGGATGCATACCCAGCGAAACCAGCGCCTTGCGCCCCAGCTCCAGCGCGCTGGAGAAGGTTTCGCGGGAGAAGTGTTTCACACCCGCCTGCAAAAGTTCGTGAGCCTCAACACGTCCGCGCGCACGCGCCAGAATATGCAGATGCGGGAAATGCTGCTGGCACAGCTCCACCAGCTTCATTGTGTCTTCCGGATCGTTACAGGTGATGACGATGGACTCCGCAGCCTCTGCCCCCGCCGAGCGCAACAGCTCAAGCTGCGTCGCATCCCCGTAGTACACCTTATAACCATATTTGCGCATCAGGTTGACGGCGCTGATATCGCGCTCCAGCACCGTAATGCGCATTTTATTTGCCATCAACAGGCGACCAATCACCTGTCCGAAGCGGCCAAAGCCCACGACGATCACCTGCGGTTTATCATCCTCCACCCACGGCGCTTCGTCTTCATCGTCTGCGGGATTCAGGCGGCGCGACAGCAGTTTGTCCACCAGCTTCATCAGCAGCGGCGTGGTCATCATCGACAGCGTGACCGTCACCAGCAGCAGCGCCATCTGGTCATCTTTGAACAGTTTCTGAGACGACGCAGTGGAAAACAGCACAAACGCAAACTCTCCGCCCTGACTTAACACGCTGGAAAACTGCATCCTTTCCGAGCTGCGCAGCCCGTAAATCCGCGCGAGGAGATACAGCACCAGCGTTTTGACCGCCACCAGCACGGCGACACTCGCAATAACCCACAGCAGATGGGTATAGAGCACGCCAAGATTAAGCGCCATACCCACCGAGATAAAGAACAGCCCTAACAGCAGCCCCTTAAACGGATCGATGGCGGTTTCCAGCTCGTGGCGGTACTCGCTTTCCGCAAGCAGCACCCCGGCGATAAACGTACCGAGCGCCATCGACAGCCCCAGCGCATCCATAAACAGCGCTGAACCAAGCACCAGCAGCAGCGTTGCGGCGGTGAAGACCTCGCGTACGCCGGATGCCGCAATAAACCGGAACACTGGACGCAGTAAAAACCGTCCGCCGATCAGCATCCCCGCGAAGGCCAGCACCTTCATGGAGATCTTCATCCAGTCGAAATGATCGTCTCCGGAGCCTGCCAGCAGCGGCACCAGCGCCAGCGCCGGGATCACCGCTAAATCCTGGAACAGCAGCACCGAAAAGCCCAGTTGCCCCGCCTCGTTGCGGTTCATCCCTTTGTCGCGCATCAGCTGAAGCGCCATCGCCGTCGACGACATTGCAAGACCGATCCCGCCAATCACCGCGGCCTGCCAGGAAAACTGCGTCAGCATCAGCAGGCCCGCCAGAATGGCGGCGCTGAGCAACACCTGCGCCGCCCCGACGCCAAAAATAGATTGCCGCAGTTGCCACAGCTTGGACGGATTAAGCTCAAGCCCGATGATGAACATCAGGAACACCACGCCCAGCTCGGAGAAGTGGAGAATTTCATCCACATCGCTGATAAACCCAAGCCCCCAGGGACCAATGGCTATCCCCGCCAGCAAATAGCCCAGCACCGCGCCAATGCCGAGACGCGCGGCAAGGGGGACCGCGACGACGGCGGCAAACAAAAACAGCACCCCGGCGAGGAGTAAATTCGAACCGTTCATTAGCGTCCTCCCGCCGGAATCGGTGACGCCAGCCATTCGCCATAGGCCCTGGCATGGCTCGCCAGCGCTTTCGGATCCTGCCGCCGTGCCCAGTAGATAATAATCGGGCTCATCCAGTGCATACGGCACATCGCCGCCGTCAGCTCAAACGGCCGCAGAATGTCGCTCATGGGGTAACGGTTCAGCCCGTCGTGACGGTAAGCGCTTTCCGGCTCACCGGTGGTGATGACACTCCGCCAGTACTTTCCCGCCAGCTGGTTGCCCCCCACCCCGCTGGAAAAGCCCCGGCTCAGCACGCGGTCCAGCCACTCTTTCAGCAGCGCCGGACAGCTATAGGTATAAAGCGGATGCTGGAACACAATCACGTCGTGCTGACGCAGCAGTTCCTGCTCGTAAGGAATATCAATAAAGAAATCGGGATAGTGCGCGTAGAGATCGTGCACCGTTACGTTACTGAGCTGTGTGGCCGGCTTAAGCAGCACCCGGTTTGCCACCGAGTCCTGTGATTCCGGATGGGCATACAGCAGCAGCACTTTCGCTGTCTGAGACATCACTCCCCTCCCGGTTCTGTTTTTGTGTATTGTTGTCGTTTTGGGCTACCATGGCGGCCCGGTGGGGAAATTGGCCCACACCTTACATTATCATAATGACAAATTAACATAGTCGGAACATACGGCGCTTCTATGATTGTTTTCTCCTCGTTACAAATTCGTCGCGGCGTGCGCGTCCTGCTGGATAACGCGACTGCTACCATCAACCCGGGCCAGAAAGTGGGGCTGGTCGGCAAAAACGGCTGCGGTAAATCCACCCTGCTGGCACTGCTGAAAAACGAGATAAGCGCGGATGGCGGGAACTTTACCTTCCCGGGCAACTGGCAGCTCGCCTGGGTAAACCAGGAGACCCCCGCGCTGAGCGAACCGGCGCTCGACTATGTTATCGACGGCGACCGTGAATACCGCAAGCTCGAAGCGGAGCTCAACGCCGCCAACGAGCGCAACGACGGCCACGCCATCGCCACCGTCCACGGCAAGCTGGACGCCATCGACGCCTGGACCATTCGCTCCCGCGCCTCCAGCCTGCTGCACGGCCTGGGCTTCAGCAACGAACAGCTTGAACGCCCGGTGAGCGATTTCTCGGGTGGCTGGCGTATGCGCCTTAACCTGGCGCAGGCGCTGATCTGCCGCTCTGACCTCCTGCTGCTCGATGAACCGACCAACCACCTCGATCTCGATGCGGTTATTTGGCTGGAGAAGTGGCTCAAGAGCTATCAGGGCACTCTGATTCTGATCTCCCACGACCGCGACTTCCTCGACCCGGTGGTGGATAAAATCATTCATATCGAACAGCAAAGCCTGTTCGAGTACACCGGCAACTACAGCTCTTTCGAGCGCCAGCGCGCGACGCGCCTCGCCCAGCAGCAGGCGATGTATGAAAGCCAGCAACAGCGCGTGGCGCACCTGCAAAGCTTTGTGGATCGCTTCAAGGCCAAGGCGTCAAAAGCCAAGCAGGCGCAGAGCCGCGTCAAAATGCTGGAACGCATGGAGATGATCGCCCCCGCGCACGTGGATAACCCGTTCCACTTCAGCTTCCGCGAGCCGGAGAGCCTGCCGAACCCGCTGCTGAAGATGGAAAAAGTGAGCGCGGGCTATGGCGATCGCATTATTCTCGACTCTATCAAGCTCAACCTGGTGCCGGGTTCACGCATCGGTCTGCTGGGGCGTAACGGCGCCGGTAAATCGACGCTGATCAAGCTGCTGGCGGGCGAGCTTAACCCGGTCAGCGGCGAAATCGGGCTGGCGAAGGGCATCAAGCTTGGCTACTTCGCCCAGCATCAGCTGGAATTTTTACGCGCCGATGAATCGCCGATCCAGCACCTGGCGCGCCTGGCGCCGCAGGAGATGGAGCAGAAGCTGCGTGACTACCTCGGCGGCTTTGGCTTCCAGGGCGATAAGGTGACTGAAAATACAGCGCGTTTCTCCGGCGGCGAAAAAGCGCGTCTGGTGCTGGCGCTGATCGTCTGGCAGCGTCCAAACCTGCTGCTGCTCGATGAACCGACCAACCACCTCGATCTCGACATGCGTCAGGCGCTGACCGAAGCGCTGATCGAGTTCGAAGGGGCGCTGGTTGTCGTTTCGCACGATCGCCACCTGATCCGCTCCACCACCGACGATCTCTATCTGGTTCACGGCGGCAAAGTGGAGCCGTTCGACGGCGATCTGGAAGATTACCAGCAGTGGTTGACGGACGTGCAGAAGCAGGAAAACCAGCCGGAAGAGTCAGCGAAAGACAACGCCAACAGCGCCCAGGCGCGTAAAGACCAGAAGCGCCGTGAAGCGGAACTGCGCACCCAGACTCAGCCGCTGCGTAAAGAGATTACCCGTCTCGAAAAAGAGATGGAAAAGCTTAACGCCACGCTTGCCGCCGTCGAAGAGAAGCTGGGCGACAGCGAACTGTACGATCAGAGCCGCAAAGCGGAGCTGACGGACTGTCTGCAAACGCAGGCGAAAACCAAATCCAGTCTCGAAGAGTGCGAAATGGCATGGCTGGACGCGCAGGAACAGCTGGAAGCGATGCTGCAAGCCGACTAACACGCCGGGAGGGTTATGGGCTTCGATACCACGAGCGAGATTACATTCCGTAAGCTCAGCATCTTCATGACGTTCATGGACAAGGGCAATATCGCACGTACCGCCGAAACGCTCGGCCTGAGCGGTGTCAGCGTGCACCGCGCGCTGCATACCCTCGAAGAGAACGTCCGCTGCCCGCTCTTTGCTCACAAAGGGCGTAACCTGATTGCCCTCCCCTCCGCGTGGACGCTGCTGGAGTATTGTCAGGAGGTGATGCAGGTGATGGAGCGCGGGCTGGAAGAGTCGCGCAAGATTGCCGGTATCGGCCAGGGACGGTTGCGCGTCGGTACGCTTTACTCGCTGACGCTGGAAACCGTGCCGCGCCTGATAATGGGCATGAAGCTGCGCCGTCCGGATCTGGAGATGGATCTGACGATGGGCTCGAACGAAACCCTGCTCCATATGCTGGATGAGGGGTCGCTGGATGCGATTTTAATCTCTATCTCCGAGAGCGATATCGACCGTAACAGCCTCGAAGTGCTGCCCCTGTTCCATGACGATATTTTCCTTGCCGCACCGGCCTCTGCCACGCTGAATACCAGCGGTCCCGCCGATCTGCGTGACTATAAAGATCAGAAGTTTGTCGCCCTCGCGGAAGGGTTCGCCACTTACGCCGGGTTTCAGGAAGCGTTTCATATTGCCGGTTTCGAGCCGGAGATTGTGACGCGGGTAAACGATATTTTCTCGATGCTGAGCCTGGTGCAGGCGGGGGTCGGGTTTACGCTGATGCCGGGCAGGATGAAGAAAGTGTACGAAAATTCGGTGCAGCTACTGAAGCTGGCGCAGCCGTACCAGATGCAGCAGCTGATTGCGATCGTCTTTGCCCGCAACCGCGAGCAGGATCCGAGCCTGCGGGCATTGGCCGCGGAAGGGCGGATGTACGCCAGAAGTTTGCAGGACGGAGCCTGAGGCCTTGCCGGGTGGCGACGCGTTGCGTCTTACCCGGCCTACAAAATAATACAACCGAACCCGTAGGCCCGGTAAGGCGCAGCCGCCACCGGGCAAAAAAAACTCACGCACGAAGCCGCCCCGCCAGATGCACCGCCACGTCCACCCCGCTGCGCTCCAGCGAAATGGATTCGCCTTCCCACGCCGCCTGCCGCGTCAGGCAGGTTAATATGCCTCCCGGCGGCATCTCAATCGCCAGCCGCGCTTCACGCTCGTTAGCGGAAATCACCGCCTCCTGCCAGCGCACGGTTCGCGCCATGTTCATTGCCAGATCGTCGGCAATTTTCTCCGGCTGCCAGAGCACGCGTCCGGTACTGCCGCTCAGGTACGCGCAGCGGGGACGGGAAAGCGTGACCGATTCAAACGCCGCTGCCAGCTTCTTCGCCGGTTCCGCCAGCAGCGCGCAGTGCGATGGCACGCTCACCGCCAGCCGTTTGGCCTTGCTTGCACCCTTCGCCAGCGCGCACTCCGCCACCTGCGCCATACCGTCATCGGTTCCGGCAATCACGATCTGCGTTTCGGCGTTCAGGTTAGCGATATAGGTTCCAGTCCCCTGAATCAGGTTTTCCACCTGCGGCAGGGTCAACCCCATAATCGCCGTCAGGCCGTAGCCGTGCGGATACGCCTGCTCCATCAAATCACCGCGCAGCGCCACCAGCTTCAGCGCATCCGTAAAGTCCAGCGAGCCTGCGATAACCGCCGCAGGATAAGCGCCAATGGACAGACCGCTGACAATATCCGGCGACACGCCGCGACGTTCCAGCTCGCGCGCCCAGGCCACGCCGGCAATCAGCAGTGAAAGCTGAACCGCACGGGTGTGGGTTAACGAGGATGCGCTGTCCAGGGTATCGACTTCCGCCCCCAGCACAGCACGGGCCTGCTCCAGCTCCGTTCCCGGCAGGTTTTGCAGCATACCTTCGTGCTGTGTGCCCTGCCCCGGAAAGGTAAACAGTATTTTCATTACTCCTCCCTGTGCCATGGATCCGCTACCAGGCGCGGTCCACATTGCGTTTTTAGCAGCGTTTTGCCGTCGCGTAACCATTCTGCCAGCGCGAATCCGCCCTCGGGCGTGTCCACCTGCGTATCCGCCCGGCACAACGCACGGCTGAGCTGAGCCTGCCAGTCAGTAAACGCCTCAGGGGAAACGGTACGCGGGGCGCGGATCAGCAGATCGAGATCGCTATCGGCGTGGATCACCGGAATGCCGGTCGCCAGCGCGTAACCCGTACTGCCGGTTATCCCCCACGTCCACGGCCACGACTGCTGCGCAAGCTGAAGCGCCACCTGAACCGGCGGCTGAGTGACAAACGGCGAACGCAGCAGGTCGGCGGCAACGCTCAACTCTTCGGGCGACACCACGCGCAACACGTTCTCAGGCTTCACCCATCCGGCCGCTCGCTGGTCGCGGCGCAATCCGCGCACGCCAACGGGAATACGGCCTTCATTATCAACATCACGCCGCACCACTACCGGCAGCCCGGTATGCCAGACCGCGTCTGCCCAGGATTCGGTAATCCCTTCCAGGGCGTCGCGCGCGGTAAGCCAGATGAGGTCGTGTGGGCGTAATGTTGTGGTCATAATTACATTCCTGAAGTCAGCGAGATAAACAGCGGCAGCGACAGGATACACAGTATGGAGCTCAACAGCAGCACGGCTTCAGCATCCGGCGACTGCACGCCAAAGCGGTTACCGAACACCACGCCAAAGAAGCCCGCAGACAGCGCAATCATCAGGATGGCGGTGATCGCCACGGAGCCGTGCAGACCGAAGATTAAAACGATACCCCAGGCAATTGCTGGCTGGATCAGCAGCTTGGCGATAGTGGAAGTGATCACCATGGTGTTGATCTGAAGCTTACGCGCGGAGAGGATCACCCCGGTCAGGAACAGCGCCGCAGCGGTCGCGGACAATCCCAGAGGTTTAATCGCCGCCAGTACCAGCTCTGGCATTTTGATGCCGATAGCGGACAGGATCACACCCAGCAGCGGGCCCATCACGATCGGTTTTTTAATGGAGCGCCACATCAGCACCGGCAGCATGGAAAGCGTTGAACCGGAGTTATTGCCTTCGGCGCGGGCTTTCTCACGCTCCAGAATAAGCAGGCAGAACGGGGTCATCAGCACCGAACCACAGGCGATGGAGACCGCCACGGAGAGTGAAGTAGAAGAACTTTCACCCAGCACGCTGCCCAGAATCGGCAGGCCGAGCGCCGCATAGTTTGGCAGAGCGACGGTCAGCGTCAGTACGGCCGCATCCTGCGGAGATTTTTTAAAGACTTTGGTGGCGAGGAAGTAGATGGCCGCATAGGTGATCCACATCGCCAGGGTGAGAACCAGGATCAGCGGCGACTGCGCCACAATGCCGGTCCACGGGGTTTGCACGGTGGCGCTGAACAACGCGGCAGGGAGTGCAAAATCCATAACGAAGATATTCAGCAGGGAAACATTTTTGTTATCGACCATCTTTGCTTTACCGGCCCAGAATCCCAGCAGCATGATGACGAAAATCGGTGCAAGAGCATGAACAATTACGTAAGTCATAAATCACCTGTAGTAAAAAAGTTTAAGCACTGGCGCGATGTTTATTATTTTCAGGATGCAGGTTCCCGCGTGGACGCAACGGGCGCGCCCACGGGGTAATGCATCTGGCAGGTCTCTTTTTACTTACCAGCTGGCTCGCATACGTTCACGTACGAGCGCCGAGCTGCGGCGGTTGTCAGCACCCAGACGGTTTTTCAACGTGGTGTCCTGACGAGCGTCGCTGATGGCCTGTTGCAGGGTAGTTTTCACCCGCGTCAGATCGCTTTCGGAAGGGGCATCCGGGTTGCTGATATCCAGCAGGTCGGAGAGCAGCCCCAGCGTGGCGTAGTTGCTGATGTCGTACGCCATTGGCGGAATGGTTGCCGCCAGTTTTTCCAGCGCCTCCACGGTACGCAGCGTAATGCGCGCCGCAGACTCTTTGCCCATGGCATGGATCAGCACGCCTTTATCGTTGAAGGCAATCAGGCGGTTGGCCTGGTAGCCGTGCGCCAGAAACGCGCCGGACATGGCCTTACCGACGATAAGACCAATCACCGGATGCCCCGCCAGCCGCGCATTGGCATAGGCGGCAGCGGCGCCGGCCAGCGCCTGGTGGATACCAAACGCCTCTTCGCGACGGCCATAGGCCTGGCTTGGGACATCGATCACCGCCACAATCGGGCGCTTCACGGCTTTATCGGCGTCAGCGGCGACGGTTTCGCTGACCACTTTTGCCAGCGTCCATCCTTCCAGCAGGCCGACTTCACCCTGCGCCGCGCGCGGGAAGTGGTTGTTGGCGTCCGGCACCACGGCGACAAAACGCACCGTTTCACCGTTTAGCTCGCCGTCTGCGGCCTGCACGGAGGGGCATAACCCCTCCAGACGTTTCGCGTTCGGGGCCAGAGTTTCCAGCCAGAGTTCGCCACGGCTAATTGCGTTAGTCATCATTTCACCTCCCGGGCAAAAAGCGCTTTAATCTGTTCGGCATCGGCCTGTTTGCGGGTGTCGAAATTCGTCAGACGGTTCAGGTAATCGTCGTAGTTATCGGTGCGATGTTTCGCCGGTACGCCTTTGGCGATGGCTTCGTTCATCGCGGCTTTCACCGCGTTCACGCCGTCGCCCACCAGCGCGTCCACCAGCCCGCTTTCAAAGCGTACTTCGCCGCCGGTCATGCTCCAGATAAACGGACGGTCGCGGGAGTCGTACTCTTCAATGCCCGCTTCCTGCTCAATAACCTGCGGGCCGTTGAGGCCAAGACGCGCTTCGCGGGTCACAATCAGGTAGCTGCACAGCGCCGCGGCGATAGACATCCCACCGAAGCAGCCCACGGTCCCGGCGACAATCCCGACGACCGGGGTATAGCGACGCAGGTCAACGATCGCGGCGTGGATATCGGCAATCGCCGCCAGGCCGAGGTTGGCTTCCTGCAAACGCACGCCGCCGGTTTCGAGGCACAGCACCGCCTGAGTCGGAATGCCGTTGCGGTTATCTTCCGCCGCCAGCTCCAGCGCCGCCGCCATTTTGGCGCCGGACACTTCGCCCATGCTGCCGCCCTGGAAGGTGCCTTCAATCGCCACCACCACCGCAGGCTGGCCGTTGATGGTCCCTTTCGCGACCACCATGCCGTCATCGGCCTGAGGAACAATCCCCTGTGGCCCAAGCCACGGAGAGATAATGCCTTCAAACGGATCCAGCAGTTCGCGGTAGCTGCCGTCGTCGAGCAGCGCCTGCGCACGCTGGCGCGCTTTTAATTCGATAAAGCTGCTGTCATCACGCATGGTTCACCCCTTCAAAAACCTGTTCGATACGAATGCGTGCCACGCCCGGCGTCGCGCCGAAGTCGTGGATGGTCAGCTTACCTGCGGGCAGGCTGCTGACGGTTTGCAGGCGGTTGAACAACGCCTCCCAGCGCCCACGGCTGTTGTCGACGGAGGTGGTGATATCAATGGTTAAGGTCTGGCCCGGTTCGGCGGTGAAAAGCACCTCCATATCCCCGGAACCGACGACCCCTGCCAGCGCCCTGCCGCTTACTTCGCGGCTGGCGGGCACGGTCAATGTGATTTTTTCCATAACATCCTCTTAATGCTTTGAATAGGGCGTTTCGACGCGGTCAAGAAACAGCGTGGCGGCAAGCAGGTCTGCGGCTCCGCCCGGCGAGGCGTTAAGCGCCAGCATCTGACGGTCTAACCGCGCCAGCGCCTGCTGCCCGGCGAGCGTTGCGCATCCTCCGGCGTTCAGCACCGCACGGGCGCCGTTCTGCATGGCGTCCAGCCCCTCCATGCCGGCGCGCGACAGCACGCAGGTGTCGGTGAGCGAGGTCATGATCGCCATCAGCGCGTCGAGTCTGGCCTGCGTTTCGCTGCTGCCGTTGAGACGGCTGAGGTGAAGCTGCGGCAGCGCGCGCTGCATGATGTGCGGAAACGCCTGCTGAGCCTCTTCACGCGCGCCCGGTACACGGTAGCGGTGCGTGACGCGTAACCCCTTGCTGAATACTTTCGGCGCCGCGTCATCCGGCAGCTTCGCCAGCTGAGCGGCGGTGTTCGCGACGGTTTGCGCCCGGGCATCGCCGCCCAGCATCGCCAACGCGCTCACCAGCAATCCCAGCGCCCAGATCGCGCCACGGTGTGTGTTCACGCCGTCGGTAGCGGCCATCATCTGCCGTTCGCCTTCACGACCCAGGCGGCCAACGGTTTGCCTGAGGGCAATATCCGCCGGACGCTGCCAGCTCTGTTGCGCCAGCGCCTGAAACGTGGGGGTCAGGCTGTGAGCGGAGCGCTCCATCAGCGCAAGCGATAAATCGTGATGCGCGCCGTTCCCCCGGCTGTCCACCAGACCGGGCTTCGGGCTTAAACGTGCTTCGTCAATCAGACACTGCGTGGCGGTTCGCGCCAGCCATTCGGCACCGCCTTCAACCTGGATCTGGGGCAGAAGTTTCATTACCAGCTCCGGAATTTCGCAGGTGGGTTATACAGGCCACCGGACCACTCTACGAGGTCAGCTACGCTGCCCGCAGCCAGCAGAGAGCGGGTGGCATCGGTACGACGAATGCCCATATCTTCCGGATACACAACCTTGCCGCTCTGGCGCAGTTCCGCCACGCGTTTGGCGTCAACGCCCAGACCGATATCGGTGATACCCGCCACGGCGGCGACCATGGCGCGACGCTCTTCCAGATCTTTCGCCCGGTAGAGGTAAGCAATCCCCTCTTCCGTCAGCACGTGGGTGACGTCATCGCCGTAAATCATGACCGGCGCCAGCGGCATGCCGGAGGCTTTCGCGACGTCAACAGCGTCGAGTTTCTCCACGAAGGTTGGCTTCACGCCCGCCTGGAAGGTTTCCACCATCTGCACAACCAGCTTTTTACCGCGCTGCATCGGGTCAGGCTCGGTGATCATGTTCAGCCAGGCCGGTGTGGCGTGGCGACGACCGTGCGGATCGTGGCCCATGTTTGGTGCGCCGCCGAAGCCGGAGAGACGGCCGCGGGTCACGGTTGAGGAGTTAGCGTAACCATCAACCTGTAGCGTGGAGCCGATAAACATATCGACCGCGTACTGACCAGCCAGCTGACAGAAGGCGCGGTTAGAGCGCATGGAGCCATCAGCACCGGTAAAGAACACGTCCGGACGGGCGCGGATGTACTCTTCCATCCCCAGCTCGCCGCCGAAGCAGTGGACGCTCTCCACCCAGCCGCTTTCGATGGCCGGGATCAGCGTTGGATGCGGGTTCAAAGTCCAGTGTTTACAGATTTTGCCTTTGAGTCCGAGCTGTTCGCCGTAGGTTGGCAGCAGCAGTTCGATCGCTGCGGTATTAAAGCCAATCCCGTGGTTCAGGGACTGCACCTGGTGTTCAGCGTAGATGCCTTTAATCGCCATCATCGCCATCAGGATGTGTTCCTGTTTAATCAGGCGCGGGTCGCGGGTAAAGAGCGGTTCAATAAAGAACGGCTTGTCCGCCACCACCACGTAATCGATCCACGAGCCCGGAATATCGACGCGCGGCAGGTCGCACTCGTCGTCCACCAGCTCGTTCACCTGTGCGATGACGATGCCGTCGTGGAACGCGGCGGCTTCCACCAGCGCCGGAGTATCTTCGGTACTCGCCCCGGTATAGAGGTTGCCTTTGCGGTCCGCTTTAAAACCGGCAATCAGCGCCACGTTTGGCGATAGGTCGACGTATAAACGTGAGTAGAGTTCGATGTAGGTGTGAATCGCCCCGATTTCGAGCTGACCATCCTCCAGCAGTTGGGAGATTCGCAGGCTTTGCGTACCGGAGAAGGAGAAGTCCAGCTTGCGGGCGATGCCTTTCTCAAAGATGTCCAGATGTTCGCTGCGGCCCACGCTCGGCATGATCATATGCAGATCGTGCACGATTTGCGGGTTCACTTCGGCCAGTGAACGGGAAAGGAAATCCGCCTGCTTCTGGTTGTTGCCTTCCAGAACGACTTTGTCGCCTGGTGCGATCAGTTTTTCCAGCATGGCGACAAGATCGCCGGTTGGCAGTACCTTGCCCTGCACCGGTACGGACGCCAGACGACGCGCTTTCTCACTGCGTCGGGTGTTCCATTGCCGGGTGGGTGTTTGCCCAGATAACATTATTAACCTCCTGATTCAGCACATCATTCTGATTTGCTTAACGTTGAGTAAAGTGTGCGCTCTGGTGAGAAAGGCATCAATTAAGCGTAGGACGTAATCATTAGCCTGAGAGTAATAATCAAGGTAAAGAAATGTGATCGGGATCAGTTCATGTTTCGGAAAAACGGGCTAAACGGGGTACAATTCGGAAGGTATAGTTAATTTCTGACAAGAATCAGCATCGCCCTTATGACCCAAATCATTCCCTCAGACTTCGACATTGCAGCCGAAGAGAGCGCAGAGTTCGTGCCCATGCGCGGTGTGGCTAACCCTCACCTGCAAACCATGCTGCCGCGCCTGATCCGCCGCAAGGTGCAGTTCAACCCCCACTGGCAGCGCATTGACCTGCCGGACGGTGACTTTTTGGATCTCGCCTGGAGCGAAGATCCGGATCGGGCCAGACTTAAACCCCGTCTGGTGGTGTTTCACGGCCTGGAAGGCAGCCTGCACAGCCCTTACGCACACGGTCTCATTGAGGCGGCGAAAGCCCGCGGCTGGCTTGGGGTGGTGATGCATTTTCGCGGATGCAGCGGCGAGCCTAACCGTCAGAAACGCATTTATCACTCGGGTGAAACCGAGGACGGCTCCTGGTTCCTGCGCTGGCTAAGAGACAATTTCGGCGAAGCACCAACGGCAGCGGTGGGGTATTCGCTGGGCGGGAATATGCTGGCCTGCCTGCTGGCGAAGGAGAGCGACGCGGTGCCGCTGGATGCGGCGGTGATTGTCTCTGCGCCCTTTATGCTGGAGCAGTGCAGTTATCATATGGAAAAGGGGTTTTCGCGGGTCTATCAGCGTTATCTTCTCAACCTGCTGAAAGCCAACGCCGCACGTAAACTTAAGGCCTATCCGGATACGCTGCCTGTGACGCTGCAACAGCTCAAACGCGTGAAGCGCCTGCGCGAGTTTGATGATTTGATCACCTCTAAAATTCACGGCTTTGCCGATGCGATTGACTATTACCGTCAGTGCAGCGCCATGCCTTTACTGAATCAAATCACGAAACCCACGCTGATTATCCACGCCAAAGACGATCCGTTTATGGATCATCACTCGATCCCCGCCCCTGACTATCTGCCGGATAACGTGGAGTATCAGCTCACCGAGTTCGGCGGGCACGTGGGCTTTGTTGGCGGCACGCTGCGTCGGCCAAAAATGTGGCTTGAGACGCGTATACCCGACTGGTTAACGGCCTATCTGGACGGTAAAAAATGATTATTCCCTGGCAGGATCTCTCTCCCGACACGCTCGATAATCTGATTGAAAGCTTTGTCTTGCGCGAAGGCACCGATTATGGTGAACATGAACGTTCGCTTGAACAAAAGGTCAGCGATGTGAAGCGCCAGCTTAAAAGCGGCGACGTGGTGCTGGTATGGTCCGAACTGCATGAGACGGTGAATATCATGCCCCGCAACGCGTTTCATGGCTGATCTTACACTTTTCCAGTCAGGGAGTTGCTATGTCTGCCAGACATCCGGTTATTGCCGTTACGGGTTCGAGTGGGGCGGGAACCACTACCACCAGCCTCGCCTTCCGCAAGATTTTCGCCCAGCTTAACTTACGGGCGGCAGAGGTAGAGGGCGACAGCTTTCACCGCTACACGCGCCCGGAGATGGATATGGCCATCCGCAAGGCGCGCGATCTGGGTAAACACATCAGCTATTTTGGCCCGGAGGCCAATGACTTCGGCCTGCTGGAGCAAACCTTCCGTGAATACGGGCAGAGCGGCACCGGGCAGTCCCGCAAGTATCTCCACACCTACGATGAAGCCGTGCCCTGGAACCAGGTCCCCGGCACGTTCACGCCCTGGCAGCCGCTGCCGGAACCGACTGACGTGCTGTTTTACGAAGGATTGCACGGCGGCGTGGTGACGCCTCAGCACGACGTGGCGCGCCATGTGGATTTGCTGGTGGGGGTGGTGCCGATTGTTAACCTTGAGTGGATCCAGAAGCTGACGCGTGACATGAGCGAGCGCGGCCATTCGCGAGAGGCGGTAATGGATTCGGTGGTGCGCTCCATGGAAGATTACATCAACTTCCTGACGCCGCAGTTCTCCCGAACCCACATTAACTTCCAGCGCGTCCCCACCGTGGACACCTCCAACCCGTTCGCCGCAAAAAGCATCCCTTCCCTGGACGAGAGCTTTGTGGTGATCCACTTCCGCAACCTGGAAGGCATTGATTACCCCTGGCTGCTGGCGATGCTACAAGGTTCGTTTATTTCGCACATGAATACGTTAGTGGTACCGGGCGGAAAAATGGGGCTGGCGATGGAGCTGATCATGACGCCGCTGGTGCAGCGGCTGATGGAAGGAAAGCAAATCGCGTGAGTTGTTTTGCCCGGTGGCGCTGCGCTTACCGGGCCTACGGGCGTGCTTTTGTAGGGCGGGTAAGCGAAGCGCCACCCGCCAAAAATTAAGCCTCGATCACTTCATACGAATGGGTGATGTTTACCGCTTTCTCCAGCATTAGCGCCACAGAGCAATATTTCTCCGCAGACAGGTCAACCGCACGCGAGACCGCCGCATCCTTCAGTTCTTTGCCGGTGACGATAAAGTGCAGATTAATATGCGTGAACAGACGTGGCGCCTCTTCGCGACGTTCTGACGTCAGCTTCACTTCACAATCGGTCACGTCATGACGGCCTTTTTGCAGGATCGACACTACGTCGATCGCGCTGCATCCACCTGCCGCCATCAGCACCATTTCCATCGGGCTGGGAGCTTTATCGCCGGAGTTGCCATCCATCAAAACCTGGTGCCCGGAAGCAGACTCGCCCAGGAACGTTAACCCTTCAACCCATTTCACACGCGCTTGCATATTCACTCACTCCAACGTTGCATTTTTTATGACAGATTACGTGTACGTTACATTTCTCGCAACGGAAGGCGACCTGCGTCATGCTGAAGCGAGACACCAGGAGACACGCGGCGAAAGCTATGCTAAAACACTCTGGATGCTACAGTAATACATTGACGTTACACATGTATGCAGAGGACATCAAACTTTACTGGCTGCGAAACGTTACGACAGCCGACTTCCCAGGTATGGGTAAGAATTCGATTGCAACCCCAGAGTCCGGATGCATCTTATGACTCTGGTGACAGCTTATAACAGAGGATAACAGCGCATGGTGCTTGGCAAACCGCAAACAGACCCGACTCTCGAATGGTTCTTGTCTCATTGCCACATTCATAAGTACCCATCAAAGAGCACGCTGATTCACCAGGGTGAAAAAGCGGAAACGTTGTATTACATCGTTAAAGGCTCGGTGGCCGTGCTGATCAAAGATGAAGAAGGGAAAGAGATGATCCTTTCTTATCTGAACCAGGGCGATTTTATCGGTGAACTGGGCCTGTTTGAAGAAGGCCAGGAACGTAGCGCCTGGGTTCGTGCAAAAACAGCATGTGAAGTGGCTGAAATTTCTTACAAGAAATTCCGTCAGCTGATTCAGGTCAACCCTGACATCCTGATGCGTCTTTCTTCCCAGATGGCACGCCGTCTGCAAGTGACCTCTGAGAAGGTGGGTAACCTCGCCTTCCTGGACGTGACCGGTCGTATCGCGCAGACTCTGTTGAACCTGGCGAAACAGCCAGACGCCATGACCCACCCTGACGGTATGCAAATTAAAATTACCCGCCAGGAAATCGGTCAGATCGTCGGCTGCTCCCGTGAAACAGTGGGCCGTATCCTGAAGATGCTGGAAGATCAAAACCTGATCTCCGCCCACGGTAAAACCATCGTGGTTTACGGGACCCGTTAATTCCGGTCAGACGGCGTGCCGCCGCAGGGTGGCACGCCGTTTTTGTCTCTACTCCTTATGTGGCGCAGGCTGATCTATCACCCGGAAGTTAACTACGCACTGCGACAAACGCTGGTGTTGTGTCTTCCCGTGGCCGTGGGCCTGATCCTCGGACATCTTCAGCAAGGCCTGCTGTTTTCCCTCGTGCCCGCCTGCTGCAACATTGCCGGTCTGGACACCCCGCATAAACGCTTTTTCAAACGCCTGATTATTGGCGGCTGCCTGTTTGCCGGCTGTAGCCTTGCCGTGCAACTCTTACTGGCCCGCGACATTCCTCTGCCGCTGATCCTGACCGTGCTGGCGATGACGCTTGGCGTAACCGCTGAAATCAGCTCGCTGCACGCCCGCCTGCTTCCTGCGTCGCTGATTGCCGCCATCTTCACCTTAAGCCTTGCGGGCAATATGCCGGTGTGGGAGCCATTGCTGATCTACGCCCTCGGCACGCTGTGGTACGGGCTGTTTAACTGGTTCTGGTTCTGGTTGTGGCGGGAACAGCCGCTTCGCGAATCCCTGAGCCTGCTCTACGTGCAGCTTGCTGAATACTGTGAAGCAAAATACACCCTGCTCACGCAACATACCGACCCGGAAAAATCCCTGCCGCCGCTGCTGGCACGCCAGCAAAAAGTGGTGGATCTGATCAGCCAGTGCTATCAGCAGTTGCACATGCTTGCCGCCAACAAAAATCATGAATATAAGCGGCTGCTGCGTACCTTTCAGGTCGGGCTGGATTTGCAGGAGCATATTTCCGTCAGCCTTCATAATCCGGAAGAGGTGCAAAAGCTGGTGGAGCGCAGCCATGCGGAAGCGGTGATCCGCTGGAACGCGCAGACCGTCGCGGCGCGCCTGCGGGTGCTGGCTGAGGATATCCTCTATCACCGCTATCCGACGCGCTTTAACATGGACAAACAGCTCGGCGCGCTGGAAAAGATTGCGCGTCAGCACGCGGATAACCCGGTCGGGCAGTTTGCCGCCTGGCATTTCAGCCGCATCGCCCGGGTGTTGCGCACCCAGCGCCCGCTTTATACCCGGGACCTGATGGCCGATAAGCAAAAACGACTGCCGTTGCTGCCTGCGCTCAAAAGCTACCTGTCGCTGAAGTCTTCCGCCCTGCGCAACGCCGCAAGAATTAGCGTCATGCTCAGCATCGCCAGCCTGATGGGAATGGCCCTGCACCTGCCGAAACCCTACTGGATCTTAATGACCGTGCTGTTTGTCACCCAGAACGGCTATGGCGCCACGCGGGTGCGCATTCTGCATCGGGCGGGCGGCACGATGGCGGGGCTGATTATCGCGGGCGTAACGTTGCACTTCCACGTGCCGGAAGGGTATACGCTGGTCGGCATGCTGGCGATTACGATGGTGAGTTATCTGATCATCCGTAAAAACTACGGCTGGGCGACGGTGGGCTTTACGGTAACGGCGGTGTACACCCTGCAGTTGCTTACGCTCAACGCCGATCAGTTAATTATTGCCCGCCTGGTCGATACCCTGATTGGCTGCCTGATCGCCTTTGGCGGCATGGTCTGGCTGTGGCCGCAGTGGCAAAGTGGATTACTGAGGCAAAACGCCCACGACGCGCTGGAGGCGGATCAGCAGGCCATTCGCCTGATCCTGAGCGACGATCCGCAGCCGTCTCCGCTGGCCTACGAGCGCATGAAGGTCAACCAGGCGCATAATGCCCTGTTCAACTCCCTTAACCAGGCCATGCAGGAGCCGGGCTTCAACTCGCACTATCTGGCAGACATGAAGCTGTGGGTCACGCACAGCCAGTTTATCGTCGAACACATCAATGCCATGACCACGCTGGCGCGCGAGCACACCATGCTGACGCCGGATCTTGCGCAGCGCTATTTGCAGTCGTGTGAAATTGCCCTCCAGCGCTGTCAGCAGCGTCTGGAGTACGACGCGCCGGGCGAGTCAGGGGATTCGAACATTCTGGAAGCGCCGGAGACGCTGACCCACGGGCCGATGAGCACCCTGGAGCAGCATTTACAGCGCGTTCTCGGGCATCTCAACACCATGCACACCATTTCGTCGGTGGCATGGCGTCAGCGTCCGCATCACGGGATTTGGTTAACGCGCCGGTTAAAACGAACCGCGTATTAGCCTCTGACGATCTTCGCGACCGCCGCGGCAAAACGGGTTAACCCGTCTTCGATGTCTTTGTCTTCCACCACCAGCGACGGCGCGAAGCGCATCACGTCCGGCCCGGCGTTGAGCACCATGACGCCTTCGTGCGCGGCGGCGTGCAGGAAATCGCGCGCGCGGCCTTTGTACTGAGGCTTCAGCTCGGCGCCGATCAGCAGTCCCATCCCGCGGATTTCACTGAAGACATCAAACTGTTCGTCAATCTGCTGAAGATGTTTCACAAAAAGGGCGCGTTTCGCATTCACGCCATTCAGGACGTCCGGCGTATTAATGATGTCGAACGCCGCTCCCGCCACGGCGCACGCCAGCGGATTACCGCCGTAAGTGGAGCCGTGTGAGCCCACATGAAATGCGGAAGCAATATCCTGGGTGGTTAGCACCGCGCTGACCGGGAAACCGCCGCCGAGCGCTTTCGCGCTGGTCAGAATATCCGGCGTTACGCCGTAGTGCATATAAGCGAACAGGTCTCCGGTACGCCCCATCCCACACTGCACTTCATCAAACACCAGCAGCGCCTGGTGCTCGTCGCACAGCTCACGCAGACCTTGCAGAAATTCCGGGGTGGCCGCCGTGACGCCGCCTTCCCCCTGAATGGGTTCGACCACCACGGCACAGGTGTGATCGTCTATCACCGCTTTAACGGCGTGCAGATCGTTAAACGGCACGTGGATGATATCCGCAGGTTTCGGACCAAAGCCGTCGGAATACTTCGGCTGGCCGCCAACGGAAACGGTAAAGAACGAGCGACCGTGGAAGGCGTTATGGAAGGCGATGATTTTGGTTTTGTACGGACTATGACGCGTGGTTGCGTAGTAGCGCGCAAGCTTAAAGGCGGTTTCGTTGGCTTCGGTGCCAGAGTTCATAAACAGCACGCGTTCGGCGAAGGTGGCATCGATGATCTTACGCCCCAGACGCAGCGCCGGTTCGTTAGTGAACACGTTGCTGGTGTGCCACAGCGTTTCGCCCTGCGTTTTCAGCGCGTCCACCAGCGCAGGATGGCAATGGCCCAGCGCCGTCACCGCAATACCGCCTGCGAAATCAACATACTCGTTGCCCTGCTGATCCCAGACGCGGCTGCCTCTCCCTTTCACCGGGATAAACTCAGCCGGTGCATAAATCGGCAGAATCACTTCATCGAATGTCGCGCGGGTAATTGCTGGTTGTTCAGTTGCCATGTCATGACCATCCATTTTATGTCACAGTGATTGTGAAAATATAATCACAAAATATGCATAAAAAATCACAACAAGGCAACAGATATTCAGCGATTAAGGAAATTGGCCAGCAGCGCGTGCCCCTGTTCGCTGAGAATGCTTTCCGGGTGGAACTGCACCCCTTCCAGATCGTACTCGCGGTGGCGAATGCCCATGATTTCCCGGGTCTCACTCCAGGCGGTCACTTCAAAGTCTGCGGGCAGGGTCGGCGGATCAATCACCAGAGAATGGTAGCGCGTCACGGTTAACGGATTGTTTAGCCCCAGGAATACGCCGGTACCGGTGTGCGTGATCGGTGAGGTTTTGCCGTGCATGACTTTCGCGGCACGGACAATGCTGGCGCCAAAGACCTGCGCAATGGCCTGGTGACCCAGGCAGACGCCCAGAATCGGCAGCTTGCCCGCATAGTGGCGGATTACCTCCAGCGAGATGCCGGACTCCGACGGCGTACACGGCCCGGGCGAAATCACGATTTTCTGGGGCGCCAGCGCGTCAATGTCAGCCAGCGCGATCTCATCGTTACGGCGGACAACCACCTCTGCCCCCAGCTCACAAAAATACTGGTAAAGGTTCCAGGTAAAGGAATCGTAGTTATCAATCAGCAGAATCATGGCGGCTCCTGAAAAAATGGCCGCCCTATTTTACTCAGATCCCCGCGCTTCGCTCACAACTTTGGCAAAGATAGCATTCAGGGCGGTCAGATCACCCATCGCCCCGCTCTGGTTGGCGGATGCCCAGTCGTCCGGGTCGATCCCCTGCCAGTTCAGCACGTAGCCCGCATGGATCGCCAGCTGTTCAAAGAAGATCCGCTGAGCCACGCCATTACCGCTCATAAACGGATGTAGCATGTTGATTTCACAGTAGTAATGACTGATTCTGTCTGTAAACTCTTCTTTCTGAAGGCCCACCAGATATTTATCGCTTTCCAGCGAAGCCATCAGCTCATTACCCACCTTCTCGATGTACTCGAAATGGCAAAATGGAATGTCGCCCTTGGAGATATCGGCGGTGCGCAGCTCGCCAGCACCTTTCATCTCGTTGCGGAATAAATGGCGGTGAATAAGGCACAGATGGGGTAAACCCGGTCCAGAAGGCCCCAGTGCCAGCGTCTCGATATCGGGTTCAGCGGGACCCTTGCCTTTTTCAAGGAGGCAACTGGCCTGAAGATTGACGCTACGCTGTTGCTCCCAGAGTCGGGATTTTTGCTTGTCGGTGAGTTTTTTCACTACGCCTCCCTGAATAGTCCGTTTGCCACAAGTATAAGCAGCAAAACGCGCTTTCGCAGGGAGGGCGGAAAGACACGGGCAGGATGTGCCCGTGTGAGGGAACGATTACGGCAGCACTTTCGCGGAGAGAATCACCACTGGCTTAGACGGCACATTCTGGTATGGACCGACATCGTGAGTCTGAACCTGAGAGATCTTGTCCGCCACGTCCATGCCTTTCACCACTTTACCGAACACCGCGTAGCCAAAGTCGCGCTGGCCGTGGTCCAGGAAGGCGTTATCCGCCACGTTGAGGAAGAACTGGCTGGTGGCGCTGTCTTTATCCGCCGTACGCGCCATAGAAATGGTGCCGCGCTTGTTCAGCAGGCCGTTATCCGCTTCATTTTTGATTGGCGGGTTAGGCTTTTTCTGCTGCATCTGCTCGTTGAAACCGCCGCCCTGAATCATAAAGCCCGGGATCACGCGGTGGAACGTGGTGTTGTTATAAAAACCACTGTTCACGTAGTCGAGGAAGTTTTTCACAGAAACAGGGGCTTTCTGGCTATCCAGCTCCAGCTCAATATTCCCCGCAGAGGTAGTCAGCAGGACGTGAGGGTCTCCTTTGGCTGCCAGCGCAGCAGGGGAAACGGCAGAAAGAGCAAACACAGCTGCGACAGCCGCCAGTGTTGATTTGAGCATGAGAATTCCTTAACAAAGCGCAGTATAAAAAGCGAATGGCTTGATTCTAAAGAGCAGTATGACCCCAGACCAGTCTTTTACCTAATTTTACGAAATTGAAACAATTATTACCGCGCAAACGATTGTTCACCCCGCGATTTAATGTGATCTCCATCACGTTAAAGCCTGCAATTGTGCTCAATATTTTCTGAAAAGATTTAATTAGATCACTTTCGCGACTAAAATCTGCCCGCTCAAACGCAGTCATTGCGTTTTTCTTTACTTTTAACAGGCCAGACATGACTAACAGCAATCGCATCAAGCTCACATGGATCAGCTTCTTCTCCTACGCCCTGACCGGCGCGTTGGTGATCGTCACCGGGATGGTGATGGGAAATATCGCAGACTATTTCCAGTTGCCCGTTTCCAGCATGAGCAATACCTTCACTTTCCTGAACGCGGGGATCCTGATCTCTATTTTCCTTAATGCCTGGCTGATGGAAATCGTGCCGCTGAAAACCCAGCTGCGCTTCGGCTTCGTGCTGATGGTTGCCGCCGTGGCGGGCCTGGTGCTGAGCCACAGCATCGCCCTCTTCTCTGCCGCCATGTTCGTGCTGGGCCTGGTGAGCGGGATCACCATGTCGATCGGTACGTTCCTGATCACCCATATGTATGAAGGCCGCCAGCGCGGCGCGCGTCTGCTGTTTACCGACTCCTTCTTCAGCATGGCCGGGATGATTTTCCCGATGGTCGCCGCGTATCTTCTGGCGCGCAGCATTGAGTGGTACTGGGTGTACGCCTGCATTGGTCTGGTCTATGTCGCGATCTTTATTCTCACCTTCGGCTGCGAGTTCCCGGTGCTGGGCAAAAAAGCGCAGACCACGTCTGAGCCAGTTGCGAAAGAAAAATGGGGTATCGGCGTACTGTTCCTTTCCATCGCCGCGCTGTGTTACATCCTGGGCCAGCTGGGCTTTATCTCCTGGGTTCCGGAATACGCGAAAGGTCTGGGCATGAGCCTGAACGACGCGGGCAAGCTGGTGAGCGATTTCTGGATGTCTTACATGTTCGGCATGTGGGCGTTTAGCTTTATCCTGCGCTTCTTCGACCTGCAACGGATCCTGACCGTTCTGGCGGGTCTGGCAACCGTGCTGATGTATCTGTTCATCAACGGTTCCCCGGAGCATATGCCGTGGTTCATCCTGACCCTGGGCTTCTTCTCCAGCGCGATTTATACCTCGATCATCACCCTTGGCTCTCTTCAGACCAAAGTGGCCTCACCGAAGCTGGTGAACTTCGTGCTGACCTGCGGCACCATCGGCACCATGCTGACCTTCGTGGTCACGGGCCCAATTGTGGCGCACAGCGGCCCGCTGGCGGCGCTGCATACCGCTAACGGTCTGTACGCCGTGGTGTTCATCATGTGCTTCGTGCTGGGCTTTGTGACCCGTCACCGTCAACACAACCCGGCAACAGCTACCCACTAATCGCCGTAACCCCTTTGCGTACTGCAAAGGGGTTTTCCCCTGCTCACCCGCCCCGCCCGCCGATGGGTAAAAAACCCCACCAAAATTGTGCGAAAAACAAGCAAGCACAAAAATCAAACAATATCCGTCACTTATAAAAATCCTGACAAATCATAGATATACCCCCTAAGGGGTAGGTGAAGGCGTATTTGATTTGCATCAATAAGTGCCCCTGCTGAATCGTTAAGGTAGGCAGTAATAGAAAAGAAATCGAGGCAAAAATGAGCAAAGTCAGACTCGCTATCATCGGTAACGGCATGGTCGGCCACCGCTTTATTGAGGATCTTCTCGATAAAGCCGATGCTAACCAGTTCGATATTACCGTGTTCTGTGAAGAACCCCGCAAGGCGTACGACCGTGTGCACTTGTCTTCCTACTTCTCTCACCATACCGCCGAAGAACTCTCTCTGGTGCGCGAAGGTTTCTACGAGAAGCATGGCGTAAAAGTGCTGGTGGGCGAACGCGCTATCACCATCAACCGTCAGGAGAAAGTGATCCACTCCAGCGCCGGACGTACGGTTTTTTACGATAAGCTGATCATGGCGACAGGCTCGTATCCGTGGATCCCGCCGATTAAAGGTTCGGAAACCCAGGATTGCTTCGTTTACCGTACCATTGAAGACCTCAACGCCATTGAATCCTGCGCACGTCGAAGCAAACGCGGCGCGGTTGTCGGCGGTGGTCTGCTGGGTCTGGAAGCCGCAGGCGCACTGAAAAACCTCGGCGTTGAAACCCACGTCATCGAATTTGCCCCGATGCTGATGGCGGAACAGCTGGACCATATGGGTGGCGACCAGCTACGCCGTAAAATCGAAAGCATGGGCGTGAAGGTTCACACCAGCAAGAACACTAAAGAGATCGTGCAGGAAGGCACTGAAGCGCGTAAAACCATGCGCTTTGCCGACGGCAGCGAGCTGGAAGTGGATTTCATCGTCTTCTCCACCGGCATTCGCCCGCGCGACAAGCTGGCCACCCAGTGCGGTCTGGCCGTTGCGCAGCGCGGCGGGATCATGATCAACGACACCTGCCAGACCTCCGATCCGGACATCTACGCCATCGGCGAATGCGCCAGCTGGAATAACCGCGTATACGGTCTGGTTGCACCTGGGTACAAAATGGCGCAGGTCGCCGTTGACCATATCCTCGGCAGCGAAAATGCCTTCACCGGCGCAGACATGAGCGCCAAGCTGAAGCTGCTGGGCGTGGACGTGGGCGGTATTGGCGATGCGCATGGTCGCACCCCGAACTCCCGCAGCTATGTTTATCTGGACGAAAGCAAAGAAGTCTACAAACGTCTTATCGTCAGCCAGGATAACAAAACCCTGCTCGGGGCGGTGCTGGTGGGCGACACCAGCGACTTCGGCAACCTGCTCCAGCTGGTGCTGAACGCCATTGAGCTGCCGGAAAACCCGGACGCGCTGATCCTCCCGGCGCACGCCTCCAGCGGTAAGCCGTCCATTGGCGTGGATAAACTGCCGGACAGCGCGCAAATCTGCTCCTGCTTCGACGTCACCAAAGGCATGCTGATCTCCGCCATTAACAAAGGCTGCCACACCGTTGCGGCGCTGAAGGCGGAAACCAAAGCCGGGACCGGCTGCGGCGGCTGTATCCCGCTGGTCACCCAGGTGCTGAACGCCGAGCTGGCAAAACAGGGCATTGAAGTGAACAACAACCTGTGCGAGCACTTCGCTTACTCTCGCCAGGAGCTGTATCACCTGATCCGCGTGGAGGGCATTAAATCCTTCGACGAACTGCTGGAGAAACACGGCCAGGGCTACGGCTGTGAAGTATGTAAGCCTACCGTCGGTTCCCTGCTGGCGTCCTGCTGGAACGAATATGTGCTCAAACCAGAACACACTCCGCTTCAGGACACCAACGATAACTTCCTGGCCAATATTCAGAAAGACGGGACTTACTCGGTGATCCCGCGTTCTGCCGGGGGGGAAATTACCCCTGAAGGGCTGGTCGCCGTGGGCCGTATCGCCCGTGAGTTTAACCTGTACACTAAAATCACCGGTTCCCAGCGTATCGGCCTGTTCGGTGCGCAGAAAGATGACCTGCCGGAAATCTGGCGTCAGCTGATTGAGGCGGGCTTCGAAACCGGTCACGCGTACGCCAAGGCGCTGCGCATGGCGAAAACCTGCGTGGGCAGCACCTGGTGCCGCTACGGCGTGGGCGACAGCGTGGGCTTCGGCGTCGAGCTGGAAAACCGCTACAAAGGCATCCGTACGCCGCACAAAATGAAGTTCGGCGTCTCAGGGTGTACCCGTGAATGTGCGGAAGCACAGGGTAAAGACGTGGGTATTATCGCCACCGAGAAAGGCTGGAACCTGTACGTGTGCGGTAACGGCGGGATGAAACCTCGCCACGCCGATCTGCTGGCTGCCGATCTCGATCGCGATACGCTGATCAAATACCTCGACCGCTTCATGATGTTCTACATTCGTACCGCCGATAAGCTGACCCGTACCGCGTCCTGGCTGGATAATCTCGAAGGCGGCATCGACTACCTGAAGTCAGTCATTATCGACGACAAGCTGGGCCTGAATGAACAGCTGGAATCCGAGATGACTCGCCTGCGCGAGGCGGTTATCTGCGAGTGGACCGAAACCGTGAACACGCCAGCGGCGCAGACGCGCTTCAAACACTTTATCAACAGCACCCAGCGCGACCCGAACGTGCAGGTGGTGCCGGAGCGCGAACAGCATCGTCCAGCGACCCCGTATGAACGTATTCCGGTGATGCTGGTGGAGGAAAACGCATGAGCCAGTGGGTAAACATCTGCAACATTAACGACATTCTGCCAGCAACCGGCGTCTGTGCCCTGCTGGGCAACGAGCAGGTAGCGATTTTCCGCCCTCGCCACGATGAACAGGTTTTTGCCATCAGCAATATCGACCCGTTTTTCGAGGCCAGCGTGCTCTCCCGCGGTCTGATTGCGGAGCACCAGGGCGAACTGTGGGTTGCCAGCCCGCTGAAAAAGCAGCGCTTCCGCTTAACCGACGGGCGCTGCATGGAAGATGAAAGCTTCTCGGTCAAACACTACGACGTCCGCGTGAAGGACGGCGAGGTGCAGCTGAAAGCGTAACCCCTCGCCTTTTCAATAGGAAAGGCTTATGACCCCTTATGGGTAACGGCAGGAAAAACCGTATGTTCTGTACGATTCCTGCTGTTATCCTGACGTCAATTCTTCCCCCGCCATGAATGCTGTGAGGTAACGTCGTGGATCACCTGCCGATTTTTTGTCAATTACGCAACCGCGACTGCCTGCTCGTGGGCGGCGGCGATGTGGCTGAACGCAAGGCGCGCCTGCTGTTAGAGGCGGGCGCCAGACTGACCGTTAACGCCCTCACCTTCGCCCCACAGTTTGACGTCTGGGCGCAGGAAGGGATGCTCACGCAAGTGCAGGGCGAATTTGATGAATCCCTGCTGGATACCTGCTGGCTGACCATCGCCGCAACGGATAACGATGACGTTAACCAGCGCGTCAGCGACGCCTGCGAAGCGCGCCGCATCTTCTGTAACGTGGTGGATGCGCCGAAAGAGGCGAGCTTTATCATGCCATCCATTATCGACCGCTCGCCGCTGATGATTGCGGTGTCGTCCGGTGGCCGCTCGCCCGTTCTTGCCCGTCTGCTGCGGGAAAAACTGGAAGCCGTGCTGCCTCAACACCTTGGTCAGATTGCGCATTATGCCGGGCAGCTGCGTTCCCGCGTGAAGCAAACCTTCGCAACCGTGGGCGAACGCCGTCGCTTCTGGGAGAAGTTCTTTGTCAACGACAGGCTGGCGCAGTCGCTGGCCAATCAGGACGCCAAAGCGGTTGAAGAGACGACCGAGCAACTCCTCTCTGAACCGCTGGATCATCGCGGTGAAGTGGTACTGGTGGGCGCAGGTCCCGGCGATGCGGGCTTGCTGACGCTGAAGGGTCTCCAGCAGATCCAGCAGGCGGACATCGTGGTATATGACCGTCTGGTCTCTGATGACATCATGAATCTGGTGCGCCGCGATGCTGACCGCGTATTCGTCGGCAAACGGGCAGGTTATCACTGCGTACCGCAGGAGGAGATCAACCAGATCCTGCTGCGGGAAGCGCAAAAAGGTAAGCGTGTGGTGCGTCTGAAAGGGGGCGATCCGTTTATCTTTGGTCGCGGCGGCGAGGAGCTGGAAACTCTCTGCAACGCGGGCATTCCGTTCTCCGTGGTGCCGGGCATTACGGCGGCATCCGGCTGTTCTGCCTATTCCGGCATTCCGTTAACCCATCGCGACTATGCCCAGAGCGTGCGCCTGGTGACAGGCCACCTGAAAACCGGCAGCGAACTGGACTGGCATAATCTGGCCGCTGAAAAGCAGACGTTGGTCTTTTATATGGGGCTAAATCAGGCAGCCACGATTCAGGCGAAACTGCTGGAGCACGGCATGGAAGCAGATATGCCGGTCGCACTGGTAGAAAACGGTACCGCCATTACGCAGCGCGTGGTCGATGGCGTACTGACGCAGCTGGGCGAGCTGGCGCAGCAGGTTGAAAGCCCGGCGCTGATCGTGGTGGGCCGCGTGGTAGCACTGCGTGAAAAACTGAACTGGTTCTCCAGCCACTAACGCACAATCTCTCTCCCGGGAGTAGTCTTGAAGCGGACTACTCCCTTCTTACCTCAGTCGATAACATACCGCCCGCGTAATGGAACTTTTCCATTTATTCCCTCGTGTTACATCCAATTTTTTGATTTTATTGACAAGGAATGCGTATGTTCAAACTGGCAAAAGCTGCCGTTCTGGTCGGCCTGTTAACAACTCTGACGGCCTGCACCGGTCACGTTCAAAATACTAAAAATAATTGCAGCTACGATTACCTGCTTCACCCGGCGATCTCCATTTCGAAGATCATTGGCGGTTGCGGCCCGGCGGCACAGCAGTAAGCGTTTTTCAGGCGTAAAAAAACCGGGGATTTCCCGGTTTTTTTTCGTCAGTTTTGTCGGGTGGCGGCTCCGCCTTACCCGACCTACACGGTCCCGTAGGCCGGGTAAGCGTAAGCGCCACCCGGCAAAGCGGCTTAAGGTTTCGCCACAAACCCAATCGCGTCGTACACCGCTTTCAGGGTTTCGGAGGCGCGCGCGCTGGCTTTTTCCGCGCCCTCTTTCATCACTTTTTGCAGGAAAGCTTCGTCGTTACGGTAACGGTGATAGCGCTCCTGCAACTCGGTCAGCATGCCGGAAACGGCGTCTGCCACTTCGCCTTTCAGGTGGCCGTACATTTTGCCTTCAAAGTGTTTTTCCAGCTCAGGGATGCTCTGTCCGGTCACACCGGAGAGAATGTCCAGCAGGTTGGATACGCCCGCTTTGTTCTGCACGTCGTAGCGCACCACTGGCGGCTCGTCGGAGTCGGTCACCGCACGCTTGAGCTTTTTCACCACCGATTTCGGATCTTCCAGCAGGCCGATAACGTTGTTGCGGTTATCGTCAGACTTGGACATCTTTTTGGTCGGCTCCAGCAGCGACATCACGCGCGCGCCGGATTTCGGAATAAACGGCTCAGGCACTTTGAACACGTCGCCGTAAAGCGCATTGAAGCGCTGGGCGATATCGCGGCTCAGCTCCAGGTGCTGCTTCTGATCTTCGCCCACTGGTACCTGGTTGGTCTGGTACAGCAGAATATCTGCCGCCATCAGCACCGGATAATCAAACAGACCGGCGTTGATGTTTTCAGAGTAGCGCGCAGATTTATCCTTGAACTGGGTCATGCGGCTCAGCTCGCCGAAATAGGTGTAGCAGTTCAGCGCCCAGCCCAGCTGCGCGTGCTCTGGCACGTGAGACTGAACGAAAATGGTGCTCTTCTCGGGATCGATACCGCACGCCAGGTACAGCGACAGCGTATCGAGCGTCGCCTTGCGCAGCTTCTCGGGATCCTGACGCGCGGTGATAGCATGCAAATCCACGATGCAGTAAATGCAGTGGTAGTCATCCTGCATGCTCACCCACTGACGTAACGCACCCATGTAGTTACCAATGGTCAGTTCACCTGAAGGCTGTGCGCCACTAAAAACGATGGGCTTAGTCATTATTCAATTCCTGATGTTCACTGTGCGAGAGCCCGAGTGCGGGCAACAAATCTTTGAAGTGGTCGAACACAACGTCCGGCTCACTCAGCGTAATGGCTTCACCGTAGTTGTAGCCGTAGGTCAACCCAACAGACGGGCAACCTGCCGCTCTGGCAGCCAGAATATCATTGCGGGAATCCCCGACAAAGAGCAGCTCCGCAGGCGCTAAGGATAATTTTCCTGCCACCAGCAATAGCGGTTCCGGATGCGGCTTTTTATTCTGCACGTCATCGCCGCCCACAATTACGGAGAAGTATTTCGCGATATCCAGCGCTTCCAGCAGAGGCGCAACGAACGGTGTTGGCTTGTTGGTCACCAGCCCCAGCGGGATGCCTTTCGCATGTAGCGCGCTCAGCGTTTCAGCGACATCCGGGAACAGGAAGCTGCCCTCTTCGACGGTCTCTTCGTAGAAACGGTCGAACAGTTTGCGTAGAATACGCTGCTGCTCATCCTGGGGAATATCCGCGTGGTCAACACTCGGTTTCCCTTGCGCAGAACGCTGAGAGGCACGTTCCTGACGAGCCCAGGTCAGCGCGCGCTCCATCAGCACGTCTGCACCGTTACCAATCCACCTCACGACGCGCTCTTCGCCCGCAACGGGGAGTTCAAGGGCATACAGCGCCTGATCGACGGCGCGGGTTAATCCTGGCGCGCTGTCGACCAGCGTGCCGTCGAGGTCAAATGCTACACCCCGAATAGCCTGCAATTTATCCATGACTTACCTTCGCCAGTTCACGGCGCATTTCATCAATGACTTTTTTGTAATCCGGTTGATCGAAGATGGCGGAGCCTGCGACGAACATATCGGCCCCTGCCGCCGCAATCTCACCGATGTTATTGACCTTCACGCCGCCATCCACTTCCAGGCGAATATCATAGCCAGACTCATCAATGCGGCGGCGCACTTCACGCAGCTTGTCGAGCGTCTGAGGAATAAACGACTGGCCGCCAAAGCCCGGGTTGACGGACATCAGCAGGATCACGTCCAGCTTGTCCATCACGTAGTCGAGATAGCTCAGCGGGGTCGCCGGGTTAAAGACCAGCCCCGCCTTACAGCCGTTCTCTTTGATCAGCTGTAGCGTGCGGTCAACGTGTTCGGAGGCTTCCGGGTGGAAAGTGATGATGCTGGCACCCGCCGCGGCGAAATCAGGCACGATGCGGTCAACCGGTTTCACCATCAGATGCACGTCAATGGGCGCGGTGATCCCGTAGTTACGCAGCGCTTTAAGCACCATCGGACCGATGGTCAGGTTGGGAACGTAGTGGTTATCCATAACGTCGAAATGGACGACATCTGCGCCAGCCGCGAGAGCTTTGGCAGTGTCTTCACCCAGGCGGGCAAAATCGGCCGACAGAATTGAGGGGGCAATCAAAAACTGTTTCATCCGCATCTCCTTGAAATGTGTTTACCGGCGGGCAAAGGCTCAGGGTCGATAAAGCGCCAGAAGTTCGTCCACCTTTTTACGTGTGCCGCCGTTGCTGCTAATGCTACGCCGCACTTTTACCTGAAAATGCTTCGCGGCTTTGTACCATTCGCGCGTATCAGGCGTGTCGTGATTCGAAATTAACACCGGAATTCTTTTGCTGACCAGCTTTTCCGCCATCTCAGCCAGACGCGCCTGCTCGGCCGGGCTGAAGCTGTTGGTGTGGTAGGCGGTGAAATTTGCCGTGGCAGACAGCGGCGCGTAAGGCGGGTCACAGTAGACCACCGAGTTTACACCCGCCAGCTCCATGCACTCTTCATAGGAGAGACAGTAGAACTCGGCATTCTGCGCTTTTTCAGCAAAGTGATACAGCTCGTCCTGCGGGAAATAGGGACGCTTATAGCGGCCAAACGGCACGTTAAACTCGCCACGCAGATTATACCGGCACAGACCGTTGTAGCCATGGCGGTTGAGATAAAGAAACAACAGCGCGCGACGGAACGGGTCCTGGCTCTGATTAAACTCAGCGCGGAACTGATAGTAGACGTCCGGGTTGTTGTTCTCTGGCGTAAACAGCTTCCGCGCCTCTTCCACATACTCATCGGTACGCAGTTTGACGATGTTATAGAGGCTGATAAGGTCGCTGTTGATATCCGCCAGGATATAACGAGAAAAATCGGTATTCAGGAACACCGATCCAGCACCCACGAAGGGCTCGATAAGACACTCGCCTTTCGGCAGGTGCTTTTTAATATCGTCGAGCAGGGGGTATTTCCCCCCTGCCCATTTCAGAAAAGCGCGATTTTTTTTCATGCTGACTAACTGATTACACCTTCTCCGGCTGTGGAGAAAGCTCCGACAGCATCCTGCGCTTTAAACATTACTTCAGATCGGCCTGCACCTGATGAATCGGCTTCGCCCACGGGTTTTTCGCCTGCACGTCGGCTGGCAGCGTGGAAACGGCACGTTTTGCTTCATCTTTTGAGGCATAAACTCCGCTTACCAGAACGTACCAAGGCTGTCCGTTACGGGTCGTCTGATAAACCACATAGTTTTTCAGATTCGATTTCTTCGCCCAGGCGTTGAGGTTGTCGTAGTTAGACGAACTGCTCAGCTGCAACGTGTAGTTGCTGGATGATGCGGATTTCAGAGAACCCACGTTACCCGTCGTTTTACCTGCCGCGGTGCTGGATGCGCTAGCGGTTGGCGTAGCAGCCGGTGCCGCAGTTGCAGCAGGCGCGGTTGTGGTCGCCGTTGCTTTAGGTGCAGCGGTTGCCGCAGGCGTTGGCGCTTTAACCGGTTGGCTCACCGCAGGTTTTGTCTGCGCTGGCGCTTTCGTTTCTGGCGCTTTTGCCACGGTCTGCGGTTTCGTCTCACGCTTCGGCTCAATCACAGCCTGCTTACGCTCCTGACGCGGCGCAGTCTGGGTATGGCGCGGTTTGGTTTCCGTTGCCGCCGTTTGCTGCTGGGCATTGCTGCCATGAACTGGCGCAACGGTGGCAGGTTCAGTAGGCAGCGTGGAGTTCACCACGGCAGCGTTAACCTGCTCCTGATTCTGCGGCTGCGTCAGCGCGTTATTCAGATCGCCCTGAACTTCAACACGCTGCTGGCCCTCCGGCGTAACAGGCGCCTGGCCCTGAGTTGGGGTCGCAGAGACGGGCGGCAGAGAGATATCCTGACCGGCGCTGGTGTTACCTGCGGTCTGCTCTGCGGAAGTGGTGCCCGGCGCTGGCTGAGCGCCATTCGCCTGGTTGCTCGCATCGTTACCAGACAGGTTGATGCTCTTCTCGGCAGACGCTGTCTGCTCGGTAGAATGGGTAGAAGGTGCTTTTAGCGCGGAACCAATGCCGACAATCAGCAATACCAGAACCAGAACGCCAAGGCCCATCATGATGTACTGACGGGAGGCCGGTTTTGCCGCTACCGCTTTTTTACGTTTGCGCGGACGACGTTCAACAGGCTGTTCATCCATTAACTCTTCTTCGGATTCATACTCCTCGTCTTCACGCTCATTTCGCGCGTTACGGCTACGCGAAGGGCGACGATCGTCTGCATCCAGATCGACATCGTCAAAGTTGATCTGCGGCTCGTTATCACGTTCTGAAGATTGACGAGAACGACCAGTACGACGATCGCTGGGATCGGGTTTCAGCTCGTCTTCTGGTTTGAATTCATCCATTTAACACCCCACTCAAAGGCTTCTGCCAACGACTCTGCATTTACCTGAAGCTAAAACGACCACCTGTTACAGCAGCCTGACCTTTCTAGTTGTTACGCCTGCTGACAATCAGCAATAGCGCCAAGTACGACTTCGTGCGGCACTCCGCCGCGCACTTCACTTTTCCCTATTGCAAGCGGGAGTACCAGACGCATCTCACCTGCCAATACTTTTTTATCGCGCATCATGTGGGGAAGGTACGCTTGCGCAGACATTTCCTGCGGACCATTCACCGGCAAGCCAGCACGTTTAAGCAACGTGATGATACGTGCTGTCTCTTCCGGCCTGAACTGCCCCAGACGTTCAGAGGCACGGGCCGCCATGACCATTCCGGCAGCGACAGCTTCACCGTGAAGCCAGTTACCGTAGCCCATTTCGGCTTCGATCGCATGACCAAACGTATGCCCCAGATTCAGTAAAGCACGTAAGCCGGTTTCACGCTCATCTGCGGCAACGACTTCTGCTTTCAGCTCACAGCACCGGCGAATACAGTAGGCCATTGCCTGCCCATCGAGGCGCAGCAGCGCATCCATATTATCTTCCAGCCAGGTGAAGAACTCACCGTCAAGAATAATGCCGTATTTGATCACTTCTGCAAGGCCGGACGCCAGTTCGCGCGCTGGCAAGGTTTGCAGACAGTCGAGATCCACCACCACCGATGCAGGCTGGTAGAACGCGCCAATCATGTTTTTGCCGAGCGGATGGTTAACCGCCGTTTTACCGCCCACGGAAGAATCGACCTGTGAGAGCAACGTGGTTGGAATTTGAATAAAGCGCACACCGCGCTGGTAGCTGGCGGCTGCAAAACCGGTCAGATCGCCCACAACGCCGCCGCCCAGGGCAAGCAGTGTTGTATCACGACCGTGCGGTTTTTGCAGAAGTGCGGTAAAGACGGTATCCAGTACCGTCAGGCTTTTGTACTGCTCGCCATCGGGCAGAATCACACTGTCGACCTTCACGCCCGCCTGCTCAAGCAGGTGGCGTACACGGTCGAGATAAAGCGGAGCCAGCGTCTCGTTGGTGACCAGCATCGCCTGATCACCCGCTTTCAGTGGTAAGAAGGAAGCTGGATCGTTAAACAAACCAGCCGCGATGGTGATAGGGTAACTACGTTCCCCGAGAGTAACTGTAATCCTCTCCATGACGCGACATCCACCTTAAATGCTTTTACCCGCAGGCGAGTGTATATAAAGCCAGAATCAGTTGCTTTCCAGCATATGAATAATCTGGTTTGCAACCACTTTAGCGCTTTGATCGTCAGTACGAATGGTCACATCAGCAATCTCTTCGTACAGAGGATTGCGTTCATCGGCCAAAGCTTCCAGAACTTCACGTGGCGGTGTTTCAACCTGCAACAACGGGCGCTTTTTATCACGCTGCGTGCGTGCCAGCTGTTTTTCGATGGTCGTCTCAAGATAGACCACTACGCCACGGGCGGAGAGACGGTTGCGGGTTTCGCGAGATTTTACAGAGCCGCCGCCTGTTGCCAGCACAATGCCCTGTTTTTCCGTGAGTTCGTTGATCACTTTTTCTTCTCGGTCACGGAAACCTTCTTCGCCTTCTACGTCGAAGACCCAGCCCACATCCGCTCCGGTTCGTTTCTCAATCTCTTGATCAGAATCGTAAAATTCCATATTGAGTTGTTGAGCTAACTGACGCCCAATAGTGCTTTTGCCGGCACCCATAGGCCCAACCAGAAAGATATTGCGTTTCTCTGCCATTTTTTCGGTACTACTAAGACTATTCGTTAATGGTAATCCCCGCTGCGCAGACACCCGGCGTAGCAGGACATGAACTGAAACCTCATTTGCAATAGAGCGAGAGTCAGACGAAAAATTATCTCAATACTCCGGCTTGTTTGGCAACTGATTAAATCACCGTTCCCGGCGCATAAGGAAATAAGACGTAAGTCCAACTCAAATCGGTACTCCTTGTATGCTAATTCATGCCCCACGTCAAACATCTGCAACAAACTGAATGCAAAATCATTGCGGGGATCGTTACCCATTAATGAATACTGACCAGACGTGGCGTGATAAACACCACTAACTCGCGCCGTTCGTTATCTTTTCCGTCATGGCGGAACAACTGACCCAGCCACGGAATGTTGCCCAGCACGGGCACGCTGTCGCGTCCGGTTTTATTCTTTTGCGAAAAGATCCCGCCCAGCGCGAGCGTTTCCCCACTTTTTACCTCTACCTGCGTTTCGATCTCCTGCTTATCAATCGCCAGCGTTTCGCCGTCCGCCTGTTGCAGCACCTGGCCAGGCATATTTTCACTGATATGCAGCTTCAGACGAACGCGGCCGCCCGGAAGCACCACCGGCGTGACCTCCATGCCTAATACCGCCTCTTTAAACTCAACGGAGGTCGCCCCGCTTTCGCCGCTGGAAACCTGATACGGGATTTCGCTGCCCTGCTTGATGCTGGCCGGCTGCATGTGCGACGCCAGTAGCCGCGGGCTGGCGATGATATCCACCTGCTGCTTTTGCTCAAGCGCCGACAACTCAAGATCCAGCATCCTGCCGTTGATGCGCCCGATATTAAACCCAACGTGTGTGGTTGCACTGGCCACCGACAGGTCAGCGCCCAACGTCGTGACCTGACCCACCTTACCGGCCTCCGTTGCGTCAGCGAGGTTCCATTTCACCCCCAGTTCACGCAGGCTTTTTTCACTAATGGTCACAATCTGCGCCGCCAGTTCTACCTGCTCGACGGGCAGATCCATCTGCGCTGCCCAGCGCTGGAGCATATCCACCACCGACTTGTTATCCCTGACCAGGAGACGGTTGGTGCGCTTGTCGACGGAGAGACTGCCTTTCGGGCTTAAGAGCTTTTCCGCCGCTTTTTGCAATTCGGCCGCATCCGCATAAGCAAACGGAATGCTGTGAGAGAGCAGCGGAGCGTCGAGCAGACGCTGGGCCCGCTCCTGCGCTTTACGCGTCTGTTGCTCCCGCTGCCAGGCCGCCGTATGCACATAAAAAATGCCGCCCTCTTCCCGCAATACCAGCCCGGCACTGTTCACTACCGTCTGAAGCGCCTGCCTCCAGGGCACCCGCGTTAGATTCAGCGAAAGCGAACCGCTGACATCCGGCGACACCACCAGATTGCGATCCTCCTGCGCTACCATCGCCTGTAATACCTGCACCACCGGGACATCATCCACCAGCAGGGTGACCGGTTTTGGCGTCGCGGCCCACAGGGGCTGGCTGAGTGCCGCCAGTAACAGCCCTATCCATATCTTCACTCTTTTTCGTTCCTTCTCGCTGCCATGTCCATCGCTTCGGCTCGCACATCTCGCCGACATCAACGGTCAGTTGTTGTGTATCTATCGCACTCACCCGCCAGCCTGGCGGTAACCGCATCTGCGTTTTTACCCGGTGCCAGCGGTTCTGCCCGTCCTGCATAAGGCCGATATCCCTGCTGCCGCTGACGACTCCCTGATACCGCCACTGGCTGAGTTGCCCTGCTGCGCAACGCTCTTCCGGCACGGAGAAGGGATCCCGCATCCCGGTCAGGAAAAGCGGAGAAAGCAGGATCAGCAAACGGGTTTTACTGCGCATGACCGATCTCCAGTTGCAGGCTAAGGCGTAGCTGTTTTCCCTGTGGGGTGATGGAAAACGCGCTCACCCGCACGTTCTCAAGCGCCAGCCGGGAAAAGAGCGCCGGAACTGCGCCCCACAAGGCATCCAGCGCCAGCTCTCCCCCACTCTGCTGCGGTTTCCAGTACACCAGCCTTGCGTCCTCACGCTGAAATGCCAGCGGAGAAAAGGGCTGCACCGGCTTCACTTGCGTAACCACAGGTCGCCGCCCGGCCTTTGGCCACAGCGAGGCGTTGATTCGCTTCGCACTGCTGGCCTGCGCCTGAATATCGGCGTAGCACAGAGCAGCGGGTCTGAGCAGCGCTCCCCAAATCGCAAACGCAACGATCCCCGACGCGATCAACCAGCAAAGGACGCGCCGGGAAGGACGTGCATATGTCCAGCGTTGATACCAGATGCCCACTGGCTACCTCCGGCTATGCAGTTGAAAAGAGAACATCCATCGCCCCTGGCTATCCTGTTGCAATTCGCCTGCCGGTCCGGGGTTAAACCCCGTCACCCTTTTCAGCGCATCGGTCATGGCGGAGAGCGTCGGGAGTGAGGTGGTATAGCCCGTCAGGATCAGCGAGGGTGGCTGATAACGCAGCGCCGTCAGCCACGCCTGCCGGGGCATTGCACTGGCAAGGGATTCAAGCGCGGGTTGCCATGCCACCGTCTCAGGCGGCTGCGAAGGGGTTTCCACCCCCGCAGACTGCGGCTGACGGGCTTTCAATACCTTCTGCACCGCACGCGTTCCCGCCAGATCGCTCTGCAACGCCTGTGACGCGAGAGTCTGCGTCGCCCGAAGGCTGACGCCTCCCGCCAGCATCACCAACAATGAGGCGGTAAACAGCAGCCCCCAAAAACGCAGGCGCTGATTACGTTGCTGCCGACGCCAGGGTAAAAGATTGGGCATGCTCATTACGGCGCCTCGCTCATGGCCAGCGCCAGGGCGACGGTGTAATCAGCACCACATTCTGGCAACGGCGGCTGACACAGCGTCACCGCTTCCCACGGATCGCGGGCAGCATCAAACACGGCGATATCAGAAGGAGAAAGCGCAAGCAACGCCGCCAGCTCATTCACCGTCGCCGCTTCTGTGGTGTAGCGCCGCCCCCACTGGTGACGCATCGCCCACAGCCACTGGTCTTTATCCCTCCAGGCTACGCACCGGACGGGGGCAACAGCAGAGAGAAGATTAGCCAGCGCGCCGGCATCCGGGACGATTGCGGCCAGGCGCAAACGCAGCGCTTTCGCCAGCGACAACAGGGTATCGACCTCTCTGTTTTGCGCGGCGGTAACCTGAAAAGTGTTGCTGAACGTATCCTGCGCGTAGTCAAAGCAGAGCGTATCGGGAGGCATCTCCAGCTCACGCGCTAATGCGGCGCCTACCCAGGTGAGCTGTTCGCTGTCACGCAAGTTAACGGATGGACGGGGCAACGCGCGTTGCAGAACGCGCGTTGCCGGAAATGAGAGAAATACCCGATGCGAGTGCGGCAATGTTTTCCGCCAGCCACGTAATGCGTTAACCAGTTGTTCTGGCTTAAGTATTTTGCCTTCACCCATAACCCCGTCCGACAGCGGTACCGCCCACCAGCGCCGTAAACGCCAGCCGGCCCGCTCTCTGGTCAGCGCCACGGCAATCACCTTATCCTGTTGAATATGAACGCCTGTTTGCCACGTTTTAAAAGCCATACTTCACGATCTCCTTATCGCCCGTCGGAGTGACGGCTATATCAATGAATCAGGCTTGCCTTTATACTACCGCGCGATTGTTTAGAAACTGCCCAGGCTAAACCAAATGGGAAATCTCCGGTGAAGTTCGTAAAGTATTTATTGATCCTTGCAGTCTGTTGCATTCTGCTGGGAGCAGGCTCGATTATTGGTTTGTACAAATATGTCGAGCCGCAACTCCCTGATGTCGCCACACTTCGTGATGTGCGGCTTCAGATCCCTATGCAGGTCTATAGCGCCGATGGTGAACTGATGGCGCAATACGGCGAGAAACGTCGTATCCCACTGACCTTAAATCAAATTCCACCCGTGATGGTGAAGGCTTTTATCGCCACCGAGGACAGCCGTTTTTACGAGCACCACGGTGTCGATCCGGTCGGTATTTTCCGTGCGGCAAGCGTGGCGCTGTTCTCCGGTCATGCCTCTCAGGGGGCAAGTACCATTACCCAGCAGCTGGCGCGTAACTTCTTCCTCAGCCCGGAAAAGACGCTGATACGTAAGATCAAAGAAGTGTTCCTCGCGATCCGCATTGAGCAACTGCTGAGCAAAGACGAGATCCTTGAGCTTTACCTCAACAAGATCTATCTGGGCTACCGCGCCTATGGCGTAGGGGCTGCGGCTCAGGTCTATTTCGGTAAGTCGATCGATCAGCTCACGCTGAGCGAAATGGCGACCATTGCCGGCCTGCCAAAAGCACCATCAACGTTTAACCCGCTCTACTCGCTGGACCGCGCCACCGCGCGCCGTAACGTTGTGCTATCGCGTATGTTGAGCGAAGGCTACATCAGCCAGGATGAGTACGATCGGGCACGCAGCGATGTGATTGATGCCAATTACCATGCACCGGAAATTGCTTTCTCATCGCCGTATCTGACGGAAATGGTTCGCCAGGAGATGGTGCGCCGCTACGGCGACAAAGCATATGAAGACGGCTATCGCGTTTACACCACCGTGACCCGCAAGGTGCAGCAGGCTGCCCAGCAGGCGGTGCGTAATAACGTGATGGATTACGATATGCGTCACGGCTATCGCGGCCCGTCCAACGTGCTGTGGAGAGTGGGCGAAGGCGCATGGGACAGCAAAAAAATCACTGATTCCCTGAAAGCGCTGCCGACCTATGGCCCGCTGCGTCCGGCTGTGGTCACCCAGGCCGATCCGCAGGAAGCGGTGGCGATGATGGCCGATGGTACATCCGTTTCGCTGCGTATGGAGGGTATCCGCTGGGCGCGTCCGTACCGTTCTGACACCCTTCAGGGGCCTACTCCACGTAAAGTGACGGATGTGGTACAAACCGGACAACAAATCTGGGTGCGTCAGGTAGGCGATGCCTGGTGGCTGGCACAGGTGCCGGACGTCAACTCTGCCCTGGTCTCCATCAATCCGCAGAACGGTGCCGTGATGGCGCTGGTTGGCGGGTTCGATTTCAACCAGAGCAAATTTAACCGCGCAACCCAGGCGCTGCGTCAGGTCGGTTCGAACATCAAACCGTTCCTGTATACCGCGGCGATGGACAAGGGGCTAACGCTCGCCAGCATTCTCAACGACGTGCCAATTTCCCGATGGGATGCCGGTGCGGGCTCTGACTGGCAGCCGAAGAACTCTCCGGCGCAATACGCTGGCCCTATCCGTCTGCGTCAGGGCCTTGGCCAGTCGAAGAACGTGGTCATGGTTCGCGCGATGCGTGCGATGGGCGTTGATTATGCGGCAGAGTATCTGCAACGCTTCGGCTTCCCGGCGCAAAACATCGTTCATACCGAATCTTTGGCGCTCGGCTCCGCGTCCTTCACGCCGCTCCAGGTCGCACGTGGCTACTCGGTAATGGCAAACGGCGGCTTCCTGGTCGATCCGTATTTCATCAGCAAAATCGAGAACGAGCAGGGCGGCGTACTGTTTGAAGCGAAGCCGAAAATTGCCTGCCCTGAATGCGATATTCCGGTGATTTACGGCGACACGCCAAAATCCAATGTCCTTGAAAACAAGGATATGGAAGATGTTGCCATCTCTCAGGAACGTCAGAATCTGGCGGTGCCGCAACCTCAGCTGGAACAGGCCAATCAGGCGCTGGTCGCCCAGAGTGGCGCGCAGGAGTATGCTCCGCACGTGATCAGCACGCCGCTGTCGTTCCTGATTAAGAGCGCGCTGAACACCAACATCTTTGGCGAACCGGGCTGGCAAGGCACCGGCTGGCGAGCGGGCCGCGATTTGCAGCGCCGCGATATCGGCGGCAAAACAGGCACAACCAACAGCTCAAAAGATGCCTGGTTCTCAGGTTATGGCCCGGGCGTTGTCACCTCGGTCTGGATTGGTTTTGACGATCACCGCCGCACTCTTGGACGCACAACCGCTTCTGGCGCAATTAAAGATCAGATTTCCGGTTACGAGGGTGGGGCTAAGAGTGCGCAACCGGCCTGGGATGCTTACATGAAGGCCGCTCTCGAGGGCGTGCCGGAGCAGCCGCTAACGCCTCCGCCGGGCATTGTCACGATCAATATTGACCGCAGCACCGGACAGCTCGCGAATGGCGGCAACAGCCGTGCCGAGTATTTCATCGAGGGTACGCAGCCAACCACGCAGGCGGTGCATGAGGTGGGTACCGAAATCATTGATAACGGCGAAACGCACGAACTGTTCTGACGCCAACAAAAAAGCCGGGCGGTGGCGACGCCTGACCCGGCCTACAGCGTAATGCAAAACGGCAACCTTCGGTTGCCGTTTTTAATGGTGGCGCTACAAACGCCCCTGCCCCTTCAGCCACTCCCGCACCAGGAACAGTGCGCTCACGTTGCGTGCCTCGTTAAAGTCAGGATCTTCCAGCAAATCCATCAGATGAGCCAGCGGCCAGCGAACCTGCGGCAGCGGTTCCGGCTCGTCTCCTTCCAGCGATTCAGGATAGAGATCTTCCGCGACAACAATGTTCATTTTGCTGGAGAAATAGGACGGCGCCATGCTCAGCTTTTTCAGGAACGTCAGCTCTTTCGCGCCAAAGCCGACCTCTTCTTTCAGCTCCCGGTTTGCCGCTTCAAACACCGTTTCGCCCGGATCGATCAGTCCTTTGGAGAAGCCCAGCTCGTAGGATTCTGTGCCCACGGCGTATTCACGAATGAGGATCAGGTGCTCGTCGACGATAGGCACTATCATCACCGCTTCACGCGAGGAGGGGCGCATACGCTCATAAACACGACGCACACCGTTGCTGAACTCCAGATCCACGCTTTCAACATTAAACAGACGCGATTTTGCGACGGTTTCAACATTCAGAATGGTGGGCTTTTGTAAGGGTTTGGTCATCTTGACGGGTCTTTGCTGGGTGAACTGGCTTTATTGTGCGATACGCCGCACGGTTTCGGCAATGTCAATTGCTCTTTATTTACATTTATGCAACGTAACTGTAGGCAATTCTCATTTCAAAACAAATGTCAAGAGGTTGAAAAGTTTCCAGGAATTTGCTGATATCGCGCCGGAACAGGCTTTGTTATCATTACCGGTCACTGGGATGCGCGTCAACATGCTCAAGTTAGACTCCATACTTGCCGATAGCCGACCACAGAATCTCATTCATTGTACAAAAGGTGCGACTGACAACACCTGTAAGAAGATAAGTAAGATGGGGAAAGCATGAGCACCATTTTGATTTTTCTCGCTGCTGTGCTGGCCTGCGCGTCGATTGCGGTGTGGGTATTCAGGCGCCGCGTACATCGCCGTTATCGGCTGCCCTTTTTGAACGCGTTTGCCGGGGCAAACACGCGCAAGCTTTCGCCAGAGGAACGTAGCACCGTTGAGCAGTATCTCGACACGCTGAACCGATCCCGGCTTTCGCCTGGCCCTACCGGCGCCAGCGCCGCCCCCGTATCGCTCAACCTTAACGCACAAAGCGACACCGTTTTGTGCGTAACGCGCTCTATTACCCGCTACGGCATCACAACCGACGATCCCAACAAATGGCGTTACTATCTCGACTCTGTTGAAGTGCACCTGCCTCCCTTCTGGGAGCAGTATATCAACGACGAAAACAGCGTCGAGCTCATCCATACCGATACGCTGCCGCTGGTTATCTCCCTTAATGGTCATACTCTGAGCGAATATGTTCAGGAAGCGCCACGCTTTGCGCTGGAACGCGCGAGCGGAACGCAGGCCTCTATTCGTGGTGAAGAGACAGAGCAGATTGAACTGCTCAACATCCGCCAGGAAACGCATGAAGAGTACGTCCTGAGCCGCCCGGATGGTATTCGCGAAGCGGTGCTGATTGTCGTCTCGTTCCTGCTCTTTTTTATCTGCCTGCTGACGCCGGACGTGTTTGTTCCATGGCTCGCGGGTGGCGCAGTACTGCTTCTGGCCGCCGGGCTGTGGGGCATATTTGCCCCGCCGGCAAAAACGTCATTACGCGAAATTCACTGCCTGCGCGGAACCCCAAAACGCTGGGGACTGTTCGGCGAAAACGATCAGGAACATATCAACAATATCTCGCTCGGGATCATCGATCTCATCTATCCGCGCCACTGGCAGCCGTGGATTGCGCAGGACCTGGGCCACAAAACGGATATTGATATCTATCTCGACCGCCACGTTGTACGCCAGGGACGTTACTTATCCCTGCACGACGAAGTAAAAAACTTCCCGCTTCAGCACTGGCTTCGCAGCGCGGTGATTGCCGGTGGCGCCGCGTTAATCTTCCTCATGCTGCTGCTTTTCGTGCCGCTGGATATGCCGATTAAATTTACCCTGTCATGGATCAAAGGGGCGCAAACCGTGGAAGCCACCAGCGTACAGCAGCTCGAAGAAGCGGGTGTACGCGTGGGGGATACGTTGCGGCTGAAAGGCACCGGGATGTGTAATATCCACTCACCGGGCGCCTGGAACACGCGCCAGAACTCGCCGTTCGCGCCGTTCGACTGCTCTCAGATCATCTGGAATGACGCCTCTCCGCTGCCGCTTCCGGAATCGGATGTGGTCAATAAGGCCACCGCGCTCACCCAGACGATTAATCGCCAGCTCCATCCAAAACCGGATGATGATTCTCGCGTCAGCCCTGCCCTGCGTTCGGCCATTCAGAAGTCCGGCATGGTGCTGCTGGATGACTTTGGCGAAATCGTCCTGAAAACAGAAGATCTCTGCTCAGCTCAGGATGACTGTATCCGGCTGAAGAACGCGCTGGTCAACCTCGGCAACAGCAAAGACTGGGACGCGCTGGTGAAACGCGCCGAAGCGGGACGCCTCGATGGTGTAAATGTGCTTCTGCGTCCGGTCAGCGCCGAGTCGCTGGATAACCTGGTGGCGACCTCTACCGCCCCCTTCGTGATGCGTGAAACCACCCGTGCCGCCCAGGCGCTTAACAGCCCGGCGCCGGGTGGTTTTGTGATTGCCAGCGATGAAGGCAGCGACCTGGTGGATCAACCCTATCCGCAGGTTTCGCTGTATGACTATCCTGCCCAGGAGCAGTGGAGCGAATTCCAGCGTCTGGCGCAGATGCTGATGCAGACGCCATTCAGCGCGGAAGGGATCGTCACCACCCTCTTTACCGATGCCAACGGCACGCGTCATATTGGCCTGCACCGTATGCCGGATAGCGCTGGCCTGTGGCGCTATGTAGGGACATCCCTGCTGCTGATTGCGATGCTGGCGTGTATTATCTGGAACGGTTATCAGGCCGTACGCCGCTATCAGCGCTCCCGCACGCGACTGGCAGAAATCCAGGCCTACTACGAAAATTGCCTAAACCCGAAACTGATCTCCTCTTCTGAGAGCCTGATCGGATAACGTCTCTGCGCGACAAGTTGTGCTACCCTGTCGCGCACGTTTCTTCTGGCTGGAGTTCCCCCTTATGCATCTTAATATCGACTGGCAGGCGGTCGATACCGTCCTGCTTGATATGGACGGCACGCTGCTTGATCTCGCCTTTGATAACTATTTCTGGCAAAAGCTGGTTCCGGAAACGTACGGTGAACAGCAGGGGATCTCCCCGGCGGAAGCGCAGGAATTCATTCGTTCGCAATATAGCGCGGTGCAGCATACGCTAAACTGGTACTGTCTTGACTACTGGAGCGAGCGACTCGGTCTGGATATTTGCGCCATGACCACCGCCCAGGGCGCACGCGCCGTTCTGCGCGAAGATACGGTCCCGTTCCTGGACGCGCTGAAAGCCTGCGGTAAGCGCCGTATTTTGCTGACAAATGCGCATCCCCATAACCTGGCCGTGAAGCTGGAACATACCGGTCTTGCTTCGCACCTTGATTTATTGCTTTCCACCCACACATTTGGTTATCCGAAAGAGGATCAGCGGTTGTGGCATGCCGTGGTGGAAGAGACCGGTTTACAGCCGGAACGCACGCTGTTCATTGACGACAGCGAGCCGATTCTGGATTCTGCGGCCGCATTTGGCATTCGCTATTGTCTGGGCGTGACCAATCCTGATTCCGGCCTGGCTGAAAAAAGCTATCTGCGACATCCGGGGCTGAACGACTATCGCCGGATGATCCCCTCACTCACCGTAAAGGAGACGCCATGAAAGAAAAACCCTCTGATGGGGTAAGACTGGATAAATGGCTGTGGGCCGCCCGTTTTTACAAAACGCGCGCCCTTGCCCGAGAAATGGTTGACGGCGGAAAGGTGCATTACAACGGTCAGCGCAGCAAACCGAGCAAGCTGGTTGAACTGAATGCCACGTTAACGCTTCGCCAGGGCAACGATGAGAAAACGGTGGTGGTGAAAGCCATTACCGAACAGCGGCGGCCCGCAACAGAAGCCGTTTTGCTGTATGAAGAGACGGCCGAAAGCATAGAGAAGCGCGAGAAAACCGCGCTGGCGCGCAAAATGAACGCGCTGACGATGCCTCACCCGGACCGGCGACCGGATAAAAAAGAGCGCCGCGATCTGATGAAATTTAAACACGGTGAGAGCGAGTAACCCTCACCTGCATGAGAGATGAAAATGGCCCAACACGACCAATTACACCGCTATCTGTTTGAACAATTCGCCGTGCGCGGCGAGCTGGTCACCGTATCCGAAACCTGGAAACAGATTCTGGAAAACCACAACTACCCGCTGCCAGTAAAAACCCTGTTGGGCGAACTGCTGGTTGCCACCAGCCTGCTGACCGCCACGCTGAAGTTCGCTGGCGATATTACCGTCCAGTTGCAGGGCGATGGCCCAATGTCGCTGGCGGTGATCAACGGCAATAACCAGCAGCAGATGCGCGGCGTGGCGCGCGTTCAGGGCGATATCCCTGAAAATGCGGATCTGAAAACGCTGGTCGGAAATGGCTACCTGGTTATCACGATCTCGCCTGAAGAAGGTGAGCGCTATCAGGGCGTTGTCGGTCTGGAAGGCGATACGCTTGCCGCCTGCCTGGAAGATTACTTCATGCGTTCCGAACAGCTGCCAACCCGTCTGTTCATCCGCACCGGTGAAGTGGATGGTCAGCCTGCTGCCGGCGGTATGCTGCTTCAGGTTCTGCCTGCGCAGGATGCGCAGATCAATGATTTCGAACATCTGGCAACGCTGACGGAAACCATCAAAGCGGAAGAGCTGTTCACCCTGTCGGCGACCGACGTGCTGTGGCGTCTCTACCACGAAGAAGAAGTGACGGTTTACGATCCGCAGGCGGTGGAATTTAAGTGCACCTGCTCCCGCGAGCGTTGTGCTGGCGCCCTGAAAACGCTGCCGGATGAAGAGATCGACAGCATCATGGCGGAAGACGGTGAAATCGATATGCACTGTGACTACTGCGGTACGCACTACGTGTTCAATTCGATGGATATCGCGGAGATCCGCAATAACGCCTCTCCGGCGGATCCGCAGGTTCACTAAGCTCTGAGCCTGTTGCCCGGCGGCGCTACGCTTGCACGGGCCTACAATGAATTGTGCAATTTTTTGATATGATTGCTAATTGTAGGCCGGGTAAGCGTAGCGCCACCCGGCAAGAAAGAGCACTAACGCCGCTGCGCATTATTGTAACTGTCGTAGCTCATATCGACACGCTCCCCAAAAATCTCAATATCCGCCCAGGGCTTCACGACAGATTTCACTTTCCTCTGCCTTAATGCGCGGTCAAGTTCTTCTCTGGTCAATGCCTCCGGCATTTTCCACGCGTCCCCGGCGATCCTCCAGCCCGTGTTGGTTTGTGTGTAAGCCACGATCGTGCGATCGGTAAATTGAAATAGCACGGCTTCAGGCTTGCCGTCGCCGTTAAGATCCAGCGGCATGAGTAAACAGTTACTCTGGGCGCTATCGCAGCTCTCAAAGCGATACTGATTGCTGAGCATGGCTTGCCACAATGCCTTATCAGGACGAGCCATTCCCGGTGCGAGCTGGACCTGTTTTTCCAGCATCGCGGCGGTCATCTTACCTGCTCCGCCAGCGTTCCTGGAGAGAAGACCATTTATTTCACGCTGCCGTTTTGGGTTAGAGATAAACTGCGGATCGTTTTGCAGCGTGAGCATCGCCTCCCGCCCCTTTCGGCCAGCGTTACTGAGCATATACAGGCTGACTTGATCCGCAGTTATTCTGCCGTCCTGATAGCGGGCCATATGGCTTGCAACGCTTATTCGCCACGGATCCAGCACGGGGGTATGGATCAACGCCAGGAAGATGAGGGAAAGCAGCCCGGTCGTCGGGATGACGTACGCATGGATCTTCTGCGGCTCACGGCGCTGAATCAGAACGCTGGCGCAAAAACCGACCGCCCAGACCAGCGCCACGATGGTTATCAATACCCCGTACAGACGGTCGGGTGACCAGCCGTATTGCGAAATGCGTAGCCACAGCGCCCACCCCGCCAGAACCGGATACGCGGGTACGATAGCCACAGCAAGGCGAATCATCCCTCGCAGCGGGGCATAGTAAGGCAGCGTTTGACGCTGTGGATGCCACACTATCGTCACCAGGAATAACAGCAGCAGCGCTAAGGTGGTCAGCAAGCCCGCGGCGGATATTCTGGCTGAAATGGATTCAAAGCCGACAAAAGGCAACGCGCCAATAAAGAGCAGCGCCAGCGCCGCCATCAGGGGAAGCAGACCGGTGGCGATGAGGGTCAGCAGATTTTGCAGGGCAAGGATTAACCTTACCTGCATGCGCGTGAGCACGGCCGCACTGGCTGAAACCACGCCAATCGCCACTGAAATAAATCCGTCAGAATGAAAGAAAAGCCGATCAAAAAAGCCGATGCCGATAAGTTCGAAAAGCTCGGCCCAGAGGAAAAGCACCAGCCAAAAGAGACCATTCGAAACAAAAATAATGAGCAGCGTCAGCGCGTTATGCCAGTTTCGTTGATAAAAGTCGCTGTAGAACGAGGTAGTCGGGACGGGATCCAGACGCCGCTGAAGCCATGGCAACACGAACAGCGTCATCAGCAGCAGATGAAAGCCGAAAGCTGGAATCTCATCTCTGAGATTCCAGCTTTCGAGTCCTGCAACGCTCCACTTAAGCCAGCCGCCCATACCCGCGACTGCCGCGCCGATCATCCCGAGTGACAGCCACAAAAATGGCTTTCTGAATGACGTCATGGCAAGAGACAACGTGGTTGTCATTACCACGGTGGCAGGTACTACACACATCAGCCACAGCGTATCCGATGGCAATTTTGCGTACTCGATATACCACGTAATTACATAGCAAATTACGCCCTGTAGAGCCCCCGCCAGCACGACGGCTACGCGCGTTGAAGGAGATAACGTCTCACGGTTTTCCATTTCTCATCCCTTGTTCATGAAAAATCTATTGTCTCATCAAGGCAAAACTCTGGCCCCCACCTCAAACTCTGAAAATAGCTGACCCAAGAGACCTGAATCGTTTTCCCAATGTAACTCTTACGTAATTTTCTTTCATGTATGCGATTACATTCACATTCTTCTGGATAAATTCACCAGAGATTAACCTTTTAAGAACATTTTCCCCAACCAAAAAGCGATTCCTGCGATAATCTGCCCGCCCTGTGACTGGAGTCGCAGCGTTTTCCGTTAGTAAGGGTTTTGACCAGATACGTAAATCTATGAGCCCCGTCGCGGTTAACATCCCCAGAAAAACCCTACAATTTCAGGCAGTACATATTGGCTAAGGAGCAGTGATATGCGTGTTAATGGTTTAACCCCGCAAGATCTCAAGGCTTATGGTATTCACGACGTCCAGGAAGTGGTCTACAACCCCGATTACGATACGCTGTATCAGGAAGAGCTCAATCCGGCACTGGAAGGATACGAGCGAGGTGTGTTGACGAATCTTGGTGCTATCGCCGTCGATACCGGTATTTTTACCGGCCGTTCGCCGAAAGATAAATACATCGTCCGAGATGATACCACCCGCGATACGCTGTGGTGGGCCGATAAAGGCAAAGGGAAGAACGATAACAAACCGCTCTCTCCTGAAACCTGGCAGCATCTGAAAGGGCTCGTCACCCATCAGCTTTCCGGCAAGCGTCTGTTCATCGTCGATGCTTTCTGCGGCGCTAACGCCGACACCCGTCTCTCCGTTCGGTTTATCACTGAAGTGGCCTGGCAGGCGCATTTCGTGAAGAACATGTTCATTCGTCCGACCGATGAAGAACTGCAAAACTTCACCCCTGACTTTATCGTGATGAACGGCGCGAAATGCACCAACCCGCAGTGGAAAGAGCAGGGTCTGAACTCCGAAAACTTCATCGCCTTCAACCTGACCGAGCGTATCCAGCTGATCGGCGGTACCTGGTACGGCGGCGAAATGAAGAAAGGGATGTTCTCGGTCATGAACTACCTGCTGCCGCTGCGCGGTATCGCCTCCATGCACTGCTCGGCGAACGTCGGTGAAAAAGGTGACGTGGCGGTGTTCTTCGGCCTTTCCGGCACCGGTAAAACAACGCTGTCCACCGATCCAAAACGTCGTCTGATTGGCGACGATGAACACGGCTGGGATGATGACGGCGTGTTTAACTTTGAAGGCGGCTGCTACGCGAAGACCATTCGCCTGTCGGAAGAGGCAGAGCCGGATATCTATCACGCGATTCGCCGCGATGCGCTGCTGGAAAACGTCACCGTGCGTGCCGATGGCTCTGTCGACTTCGACGATGCGTCCAAAACAGAGAATACCCGTGTCTCTTACCCGATCTACCACATCGAGAACATCGTGAAGCCGGTGTCGAAGGCGGGTCATGCCACGAAGGTGATTTTCCTGACCGCGGATGCGTTCGGCGTGTTGCCACCAGTTTCCCGCCTGACCGCCAGCCAGACTCAGTACCATTTCCTCTCCGGCTTTACCGCTAAACTGGCGGGTACCGAGCGCGGTGTGACCGAGCCAACCCCAACCTTCTCCGCCTGCTTCGGCGCAGCGTTCCTGTCGCTACACCCAACGCAGTATGCGGAAGTGCTGGTGAAACGCATGCAGGCATCCGGCGCACAGGCATACCTGGTGAACACCGGCTGGAACGGGACGGGCAAACGTATCTCCATCAAAGATACCCGCGCCATCATCGACGCGATTCTGGATGGTTCATTGGATAACGCCGAGACCTTTACGCTGCCGATGTTCAATCTGGCGATCCCAACCGAGCTGCCGGGCGTGGATACGCGTATCCTCGATCCGCGCAACACCTATGGTTCACCGGAACAGTGGCGCGAGAAGGCAGAATCGCTGGCGAAACTGTTTATCGAAAACTTCGAGAAGTATACCGACACCCCGGCGGGTGCTGCGCTGGTGAGTGCGGGACCAAGGTAAAAGCAAAAAGGCAACGAAAGTTGCCTTTTTTAATGTTTTCTCCCTCTCCCCGTGGGCTGAGGGTTCCCCACAAATTAATGCGAGCACTGAGCAATCCCCTCGCCCCTCCGGGGAGAGGGTTAGGGTGAGGGGAACATACGGCGGTGGTGGTCATTCCGTTCACTTTATGTTCCTTGCTACTCTGTAACGACATGACCGGTGAACGTGCCAGGGTGGCTCAGTCGCCACCACCCTGGCGACCCGGGCTCCCGGCGGTAAATCGCCGCTTCGCGGTGCCCTCGGCTTATTCCTTCCGGCTTATCGGGTACGGGCGGAGGCAACGTCCCTGTAAAGCCGCCCTCTCGGCGCATCCCTGCGCCTCGCCCCGGCCGGAAGGCAAACGCCTCAGCGATTTACAGCCGGACCAGGGCATCGCTGACAGCCCTCAGTCATTTAGAAAGCAACTTTATTGCTTCTGCATAAAAAAATTACTGGGGAACCCTCAGCCCCGTGGGAGAGGGCCGGGGTGAGGGCATCAGGCCCCCCCTTTTTTAACTCTCTTTCACCTGCCCCCGTAAAACCGGCACCGGTAACCATGCGCGAATGCTCAAACCACCCCGTTCGCTGGTGCCAATTTCCAGCAGTCCGTTATGGTTATCAACAATACGCTGCACAATCGCCAGGCCTAAGCCGGTTCCGCTGGTGCTGCGCGCGCTGTCGCCGCGCACAAACGGCTGGAACAGGTGCTTACGCTGCTCAGGCTTGATGCCCGGGCCATCGTCTTCCACCTGGAACCAGGCGCGGTTGAGTTCCGTACCGCTGCTGACTTTGATCCAACCGTTGCCGTAGCGCGCCGCGTTGACCACCATATTCGCCACCGCGCGTTTGATGGAGAGCGGGTGCATACGTACCTGAATCTCGCCCGCCTGAAGGTCGGTCGCAATTTCACGTTCATAACCGCTTTCGGCGGCAACAACTTCGCCCAGAACCGCGTTCAGATCCGCCATCTCCATCGGCATCTCCTGCCCGGTACGCAGGTAGTCGATAAACTGCTCGATGATGGCGTTACACTCTTCGATATCCTTGTTGATGGACTCTGCAAGATAACCATCCTGCTCGCCCATCATCTCTGTTGCCAGGCGGATACGTGTCAGCGGGGTACGAAGGTCATGGCTAACCCCCGCCATCAGCAGCGTACGGTCGTCAGCCAGCTGTTTAACGCCTGCCGCCATGTGGTTAAAAGCACGCGTTACCGAGCGCACTTCCGATGCGCCATACTCGCGCAGCGGCGGTGGGATAATACCTTTACCAACCTGCAATGCCGCATGCTCCAGGTCGACCAGCGGTCGGTTCTGGATACGAATAAACAGCCATGCGCCGCCGATAGCCAGCAGCATGATCGCCAGGGTGTATCGGAACAGCGGTGAGAAGTCGCCCTGATGAATCTCGGTGAGCGGAACACGCACCCAGATGTTGGGTGACAGCCAGGTTTTCAGCCAGACAACCGGCGAGCTTTTATTGACCTCAACGCGCACTTCCGTCGGGCCGCCAAGCTGCTGCGCCATCTGCTGGCTAAGGAATTCATAGTGCTGCGCCCAGCGCAGGCCGGCATCTTCCGCCGCTTCGTTCGAGTAGAGAGAAATGCCCAACTCACGGTAGATTTCCCGACGGAACGCCGGGGGGACAACCAACTGCGTGCCGTCCTCCAGTTGCAGTTTGTCGGTCATCAGCATACGCACTTCGTATGCCAGCACCTTATTAAACTGCTGAAGGCTCGGCAGGATCGCAAAGTTCAGCACCACCAGGTAGGTCGTCACCAGGCTGACAAACAGCAGGGTGACGATCAATAACAGCGTGCGGGCAAACGAACTTCGCGGCGAGAAGCGCATTCGCCTCATGCTTTAGAGCCGTCCGGGACAAACACGTAGCCCAGACCCCACACGGTCTGAATATAACGAGGATGCGCCGGATCTTCTTCCACCATGCGGCGCAGACGAGAGATCTGCACGTCGATAGAACGTTCCATTGCGGAGTATTCACGGCCGCGCGCCAGGTTCATCAGCTTGTCACGTGAAAGCGGTTCACGCGGGTGGCTGACCAGCGCTTTCAGTACCGCAAACTCGCCGCTGGTGAGCGGCATTGGCTCATCTTCACGGAACATTTCACGGGTGCCGAGGTTCAGCTTGAACTTACCGAATGCAATGACGGCCTCTTCCTGAGACGGCGCGCCCGGCAGCTCGTTCGCCTGACGACGCAGCACGGCGCGAATACGCGCCAGCAGTTCACGCGGGTTGAACGGCTTAGGAATGTAGTCATCAGCGCCAATCTCAAGGCCGACGATACGGTCAACTTCTTCACCCTTCGCCGTCACCATGATGATTGGCATCGGGTTGCTCTGGCTACGCAGACGACGGCAAATAGAGAGCCCATCTTCGCCAGGCAGCATCAGGTCCAACACCATCAGGTGGAAGGATTCACGCGTCAGCAGACGATCCATCTGTTCCGCGTTCGCGACGCTACGAACCTGGAAGCCCTGCTCGGTCAGATAACGTTCCAGCAGCGCACGCAGGCGCATGTCGTCATCTACGACCAGAATTTTGTAGTTCTCTTGCATTGTGTGTACTCCCAAAGGTTCGGATAAGCCTGGAACAGCGTATTCTAAAAAAGTGCACGGGTTCGACCAGCAAATTCTGGTATAAATTCTAGACGAAATTGTTACAAAGCATATTTAACAGCAGCTTATCTGTTCATTTCATCACATAAATCATTATTAATCTTGTCTGTTACACTGTGCGCTACGTATTGTGCGCAAAGACAGTTAACCGGCATTAAAGGCAGCACCATGAAAACGCCTCTGATCACCCGCGAAGGGTACGAGAAACTCAAAAAAGAGATGGATTACCTGTGGCGCGAAGAGCGTCCGGAAGTGACCAAAAAAGTCACCTGGGCCGCAAGTCTGGGCGACCGCAGCGAGAATGCGGACTATCAGTACAATAAAAAGCGACTGCGCGAAATCGATCGCCGGGTACGCTACCTGACGAAGTGCCTCGAGAATCTCAAAATTGTCGATTACTCCCCGCAGCAGGAAGGTAAAGTGTTTTTCGGCGCGTGGGTCGAAATTGAAAACGACAACGGCGACACCCTGCGTTTTCGTATCGTTGGCTATGATGAAATTTTCGGTCGTAAGGATTACATTTCTATCGATTCACCCATGGCCCGCGCCCTGCTGAAAAAAGAGGTGGGCGATTTAGCCGTTGTCCAGACGCCCGCGGGTGAAGCAAGCTGGTACGTCAACGAAATCGAGTATGTTAAATAGTCCGAGAGCGCCCTCCCCGGCTGGCATTTTTTGGTGTCAGCCCGTATAACTATCCCCCTGATTTTCGATCCACAAGATGAACTGACCATGATGAAAGAGTCGCTCTGCCGCATTATTGCGGGTGATATTCAGGCCAGAGCCGAACAGGTAGAAGCTGCCGTTCGTCTGCTTGATGAAGGGAACACCGTGCCGTTTATTGCACGTTATCGTAAGGAAGTCACCGGCGGTCTGGATGACACGCAGCTGCGTAACCTTGAGACCCGTCTGGGCTATCTGCGCGAGCTGGAAGACCGACGTCAGGCGATCCTCAAATCTATCGGCGAGCAGGGCAAGCTGACCAGTGACCTGGAAAAAGCCATTAACGGTACCCTGAGCAAAACCGAACTTGAAGATCTCTATCTACCGTACAAACCGAAGCGCCGCACGCGCGGGCAGATTGCGATCGAAGCCGGCCTTGAGCCGCTGGCCGACCTGCTGTGGAACGAGCCGTCTCACGATCCGGAAACCGAAGCCGCCAGATTTATCGACGCCGAAAAAGGCGTAGCGGACACCAAAGCCGCGCTGGACGGCGCTCGCTACATTCTGATGGAGCGCTTCGCCGAAGACGCGGCACTGCTGGCCAAAGTGCGTGATTACCTGTGGAAGAACGCCCATATCGTCTCCACCGTGGTGTCCGGCAAAGAGGACGAAGGCGCGAAATTCCGCGACTACTTCGATCACCACGAACCCATTTCTACCGCGCCGTCTCACCGCGCGCTGGCGATGTTCCGCGGTCGTAACGAAGGCGTGCTGCAACTCTCCCTGAATGCCGATCCGCAGTTTGACGAGCCGCCTAAAGAGAGCCACTGTGAGCAGATCATTATGGATCACCTCGGTCTGCGCCTGAACAACGCCCCGGCGGACAGCTGGCGCAAAGGCGTGGTGAGCTGGACCTGGCGCATCAAGGTGCTCATGCACCTCGAAACCGAGCTGATGGGCACCGTGCGCGAGCGCGCCGAAGACGAAGCGATCAACGTCTTCGCCCGTAACCTGCACGACCTGCTGATGGCTGCGCCGGCTGGCCTGCGCGCCACCATGGGTCTCGATCCGGGTCTGCGCACCGGCGTGAAGGTGGCCGTGGTTGACGGCACCGGCAAGCTGGTTGCCACCGACACCATTTACCCGCACACCGGTCAGGCAGCGAAAGCGGCTGTCGTGGTCGCCGCGCTGTGCGAGAAGTACAACGTTGAGCTGGTTGCCATCGGTAACGGTACGGCGTCCCGCGAAACCGAACGTTTCTATCTCGACGTGCAGAAGCAGTTCCCGAAAGTGACGGCGCAGAAAGTGATCGTCAGCGAAGCGGGGGCATCTGTCTATTCCGCCTCTGAGCTGGCAGCGCAGGAGTTCCCGGAACTGGACGTTTCCTTGCGCGGTGCGGTCTCTATCGCCCGTCGTTTGCAGGATCCGTTGGCGGAGCTGGTGAAAATTGACCCGAAATCCATCGGCGTGGGCCAGTATCAGCACGACGTGAGCCAGACGCAGCTGGCGCGCAAGCTGGATGCGGTGGTGGAAGACTGCGTTAACGCCGTCGGCGTGGACCTGAACACCGCTTCCGTTCCGCTGCTGACCCGCGTAGCAGGCCTGACCCGTATGATGGCGCAGAATATCGTCGCCTGGCGTGATGAGAACGGTCAGTTCCAGAACCGCCAGCAGCTGCTGAAGGTGAGCCGTCTGGGGCCGAAAGCTTTTGAGCAGTGCGCGGGCTTCCTGCGCATCAACCACGGCGATAACCCGCTGGATGCCTCTACCGTTCACCCGGAAGCCTATCCGGTTGTCGAGCGTATCCTGGCCGCCACCCAGCAGGCGCTGAAAGACCTGATGGGCGACAGCAGCGCGCTGCGTAACCTGAAAGCGGTGGATTTTACCGACGAACAGTTCGGCGTGCCGACGGTCACTGACATCATCAAAGAGCTGGAAAAACCGGGCCGCGATCCGCGTCCTGAGTTTAAAACCGCGACCTTTGCTGACGGCGTGGAAACCATGAACGATCTGCTGCCGGGCATGGTGCTGGAAGGGGCGGTAACCAACGTCACCAACTTTGGCGCGTTTGTGGATATCGGCGTGCATCAGGACGGTCTGGTGCATATCTCTTCCCTCGCCGACAAGTTCGTTGAAGATCCGCACACCGTGGTCAAAGCGGGCGACATCGTGAAGGTGAAAGTGCTGGAAGTGGATCTTCAGCGTAAGCGTATCGCCCTGACCATGCGTCTGGACGAGCAGCCGGGCGACACTAACGCGCGCCGTGGCGGTAATGGCGGTGGCCGTGAACAGCAGCGTCCGGCAGCGAAAGCCGCGAAGCCACGCGGACGTGACGCACTGCCAGCAGGCAACAGCGCGATGATGGATGCTCTGGCAGCGGCGATGGGTAAGATACGCTAATCCTGTAAATGCCCCTCACCCTAACCCTCTCCCCAAAGGGGAGAGGGAACTTGAACACCCTCGCCCCTTTGGGGAGAGGGCCGGGGTGAGGGGAAAAATTATATCGTAAAATATGAAACCGATTGCATATCCATATTTAAACCGCTATTTATCACTCCATTAACAAATACGCTTTTTATTCCTTCCCGGGTATTCCCGCAAATATTGAGCAAGGTCAAGCAGACCGCAAATTAATACGATTAACAACATCCCGTCACATTTTTATTATTGCTGATAAAAACTATTCTCATTATCATCGCAGTGTTGATTATTTAACCTCTCGTGGAATCAGGCGCTATGCAATTCACTCCAGAAAGTGCGTGGAAAATTATCGGTTTTACCCGTGAGATAAGCCCGGCCTATCGGCAGAAGCTACTGTCACTGGGCATGCTACCCGGCTCATCATTCCAGGTGGTGCGCGTGGCGCCGTTGGGCGATCCTGTTCATATCGAAACCCGACGCGTTAATCTGGTTCTGCGTAAAAAAGACCTCGCATTAATTGAAGTTGAATCTTTATCCCGTTAACAAGCCAGCGGTTTCAGTGAGTCTAAAACAATGAAAAAATTAACTATTGGCTTAATTGGCAATCCTAATTCCGGCAAGACAACCTTATTTAATCAGTTAACCGGCGCACGCCAGCGTGTGGGAAATTGGGCAGGCGTAACGGTTGAACGCAAAGAAGGCCAGTTCACCACGACAGATAATCAGGTCACGCTGGTTGATTTACCGGGGACCTATTCACTCACCACAATTTCATCTCAGACCTCTCTCGATGAGCAAATTGCCTGCCACTATATTCTGAGCGGCGACGCGGATCTGCTCATCAATGTGGTGGATGCCTCCAATCTCGAACGAAATCTGTACCTCACGCTACAGCTGCTGGAGCTGGGGATCCCCTGCATCGTAGCGCTTAACATGCTCGACATCGCCGAGAAGCAAAAGCTGCGCATCGACGTCGACGCCCTCTCCGCCCGTCTGGGCTGCCCGGTGGTTCCGCTGGTTTCTACCCGCGCGCGCGGCATTGACGCCCTGAAGCTGGCAATTGACCGCCACACGGGCAATGCCGACGTCGAACTGGTGCACTACGCCCAGCCGCTGCTGCGCGAGGCCGGGCAGCTGGCGCAGGAGATGGACAACGCCATGCCCGCCAGACAGCGCCTGTGGCTTGGCCTGCAAATGCTGGAAGGCGATATCTACAGCCGCGCCTACGCAGGCGATGCGGCGGATAAACTGAGCGTTGCACAGGCTCGCCTGAGCGACGAGCTCGACGACCCGGCCCTGCATATTGCGGATGCGCGCTATCAGGCCATCGCCGCTATCTGTGACGTGGTCAGCAATGCATTAACCGCTGAACCCAGCCGCTTCACCGCCGCCGTGGATAAGATTGTGCTCAACCGCTTCCTCGGTTTGCCAATCTTTTTACTGGTGATGTACGTAATGTTCCTGCTCGCTATAAACATCGGCGGTGCATTACAACCCATCTTTGATGGCGGCTCTGTCGCTATCTTCGTGCACGGTATTCAGTGGCTGGGCTACACCCTCCACTTCCCGGAATGGTTGACCATCTTCCTTGCGCAGGGGATCGGCGGCGGGATCAACACCGTCCTGCCGCTGGTACCGCAGATCGGCATGATGTACCTGTTCCTCTCCTTCCTTGAAGATTCCGGTTACATGGCACGCGCCGCCTTCGTGATGGACCGCCTGATGCAGGCGCTGGGGCTGCCGGGGAAATCCTTCGTGCCGCTGATTGTCGGTTTTGGCTGTAACGTGCCGTCAGTCATGGGCGCGCGTACGCTGGACGCACCGCGCGAACGCCTGATGACCATCATGATGGCGCCGTTCATGTCCTGCGGCGCACGTCTGGCGATCTTCGCGGTCTTTGCCGCGGCGTTCTTTGGTCAGGAAGGGGCGCTGGCCGTCTTCTCCCTGTATGTGCTGGGTATCGTGATGGCTATTCTCACCGGCCTGATGCTGAAGCACACCATCATGCGTGGCGAAGCGTCGCCGTTCGTGATGGAACTGCCGGTTTATCACGTTCCGCACCTGAAAAGCCTGATTATTCAAACCTGGCAGCGCCTGAAGGGCTTTGTTCTGCGCGCCGGTAAGGTGATTGTAGTGGTCAGCATTTTCCTGAGCGCCCTGAACAGCTTCACCCTGAGCGGCCAGGCAGCGGACAACATTAATGACTCTGCCCTTGCCTCCGTCAGCCGGATCATTACGCCGGTCTTCAAACCGATTGGCGTACAGGAAGACAACTGGCAGGCAACCGTGGGCCTGTTCACTGGCGCGATGGCAAAAGAGGTGGTTGTCGGCACCCTGAACACGCTCTACACCGCGGAAAACATCCAGGAAGAGGAGTTCAACCCGGCTGAGTTCAGCCTCGGTGACGAACTTCTGGGTGCAGTAGAAGAGACCTGGCAGAGCCTGAAAGACACCTTCAGCCTGAGCGTGCTGGCGAACCCGATTGAAGCCAGCAAAGGCGACGGCGTAATGGCGACCGGAGCAATGGGCGTGATGGGCCAGAAATTTGGCAGCGCGTCGGCGGCCTACAGCTACCTGATCTTCGTCCTGCTCTATATTCCGTGCATCTCGGTCATGGGCGCCATTGCCCGTGAGTCCAGCCGCGGCTGGATGGGCTTCTCCATTCTGTGGGGGCTGAACATTGCCTACTCGCTGGCGACCGTGTTTTATCAGGCCGTCAATTACAGCCAGCATCCGCGCTACAGCCTGGTCTGTATCCTCGCGGTGATCCTGTTTAACGTGATGGTGATTGGCCTGCTGCGCCGGGCACGTAGCCGCGTTGACGTTAACCTGCTGGCAACGCGCAAAACCCCAACGACCTGCTGTAGTAGCCCTGCGGGCGACTGTCACTGAGGGGAAAAAAGATGGCATCGTTGATTCAGGTCCGTGACTTACTGGCGTTACAGGGACGAATGGAGGCGAAGCAGCTCAGCCTCAGCCTGCATACGCCGCAGCCGATGATCGATGCCATGCTGGAAAGGCTGGAGGCGATGGGGAAAGCCGTGCGCATTCAGGAAGAGCCGGACAGTTGTCTGTCCGGCAGTTGTAAAAGTTGTCCGGAAGGTAAAGCCTGCCTCAGGGAGTGGTGGACGCTTCGCTGATAAAATTGGACAGCGCCGAACAAAACTCAGCAGGATGAGAGATGAACGGCGCATGTGCCGCTTTGGCAACCACCATTGATTCACTCTCCAGCCACAGCGCATCCAGCAGCGGAACCACCTTGCGCGGGACCAGCCCATCCAGATAGCCATAAATACGCAGATGCGGCACCGTCAGTGACGCCAGCGGCTCACGCAGATCGGCCGTTTTCAGGATCTCCAGTCCACCGTTCAGCACCTCAACCTCCGGCATCGGCAGGGAAAGCACCGTCTGCTTCAGCATCCGCGCGTCCTGACGGGCGGTTTCAGTTCCCATCGTCTGCAACGCCAGGAAACGCTCCACCGTCCGCTGGAAATCTTCGCTCAACTGGTGCTGGAACCCGGCCAGCACCTCGGGTTTGATGCCCGGCCACGCCTCGCGGGCGCTGAAACAGGGTGATGAGGCAACGGTGATCAGCGCCTGCACCCGCTCAGGATGGCGCAGCGCAATCTGGCTTGCCACCAGCCCGCCCAGGCTCCAGCCGAGCCAGACGGCTTTTTGCGGTGCCGCTTCCAGAACCTGCTCCGCCATGTCCTCGAGCGTCATCGCGCCGTAGCCGTGGCTACGGCCATACCCCGGCAGATCCACCAGGTGTACCGTAAATTGCGAGGCCAGTTCCTCACTTATGCAACGCCACACTTCGGCGTTCAGTCCCCATCCGTGCAGCAGCACAAGATGACAATTTCCCGTCCCAACGGTCTGCCACCACAGCGTCTTCATCAGTTAACGTTCTCTTTTTTCACATGGAGGTTGCGTATGCTAACAGTGCCCGGCTTGTGCTGGCTATGCCGAATGCCACTTGCGCTGAGCGCGTGGGGCGTCTGTTCCGTTTGCACGGGAGCGCTGGGTTACCTGAAGGGCTGTCCGCAATGCGGCTTGCCTGCCGTAAGCCAGACGCTCCCCTGTGGTCGATGCCTGAAAAAAGTGCCGCCGTGGAGCGCGCTGGTGGCGGTGGATGATTACGTTTTGCCGCTGAGTCGTCTGGTTCATCAGTTTAAGTTTTCCAGCCAGTTCGCGCTGGCGCAGCCACTGGCACGCCTGTTATTACTGGCGGTATTGCAGGCGCGAAGAACGCGCGGGCTACCGTCGGTCGACACGCTCGTGAACGTGCCACTCTTTCAGCGTCGGCACTGGCGGCGGGGATACAATCAGAGCGACCTGCTGTGCCGTCCGCTCGCCCGCTGGCTGGGTTGCCGGTACCCCGCCTCTGCGCTGAAACGTATTCATGCCACTGCCGTTCAGCACCGGCTCAACGCCCGGTCGCGCAAAAGAAACCTGAAAAACGCCTTTCGCCTTGAATTGCCGGTCAACGGTCTCCATATCGCGATTGTGGATGATGTCGTCACCACGGGCAGTACCGTGGCTGAACTTTCCCGACTGCTTTTGCAAAGCGGCGCCGCGTCAGTTCAGGTATGGTGTCTGTGCCGTACCTTGTAGCCCTTCTTCAATGGGCGTATGATTATACCCAGGTAATTTAGTCAACTATTAGGCCAAAGCTATGATCCGTATTTCCGATTCTGCACAAGCGCACTTTGCCAAACTGCTGGCAAATCAGGAAGAAGGGACGCAGATCCGCGTGTTTGTGATCAATCCAGGCACTCCGAATGCAGAATGTGGTGTCTCTTATTGTCCTCCGGATGCTGTGGAAGCAACTGACACTGCCCTTAAATTTGAACAGCTCACCGCGTACGTTGACGAGCTGAGCGCGCCGTATCTTGAAGATGCGGAGATTGATTTCGTCACCGACCAGCTGGGTTCTCAGCTGACGCTGAAGGCGCCAAACGCGAAGATGCGTAAAGTCTCTGACGATGCCCCGCTGATGGAGCGTGTGGAATATCTGCTGCAATCGCAGATCAACCCGCAGCTGGCCGGCCACGGTGGACGTGTTTCCCTGATGGAAATCACCGAAGATGGTCTGGCGATCCTGCAATTCGGCGGCGGCTGTAACGGCTGCTCCATGGTCGATGTAACCCTGAAAGAAGGGATCGAGAAGCAGCTGCTGAACGAATTCCCGGAACTGAAAGGCGTGCGCGATCTGACCGAACACCAGCGCGGCGAGCACTCTTACTACTAATTCAGTGCCCGTCTGTATTGCCCGGTGGCGCTGCGCTTACCGGGCCTGCTTTTTCTTGCCTCCCCCTCTATATGTTGACCTGCGTCTCATAATTCAAATTTTGCCTCCCTGGGTGATTCTCAATCACGTCATGTTACCCGTATCATTCCCATGGGCACTCAACACCCTTATAACAGCCGACTAAACTTATCGTTTTCGCAGGCATCAGTATGAGTGCCGTTAATACTCTGTTCCCAGTTGGGACAACCGGAATTTGTCGTTGAAACAATGACGTTACCCATAACAATTCAAAGGCCAGGTCAATCATGCCATTAGTCATCGTCGCTATCGGTGTTGTGTTATTACTGCTCTTGATGATCCGCTTCAAAATGAACGGATTTATCGCTCTGGTTCTGGTGGCACTTGCAGTCGGTCTGATGCAGGGAATGCCGCTGGTTAAAGTTATCAGCTCCATTAAAGCCGGTGTCGGCGGTACGCTCGGCAGCCTGGCGCTGATCATGGGCTTCGGCGCCATGCTCGGTAAAATGCTCGCGGACTGCGGTGGCGCGCAGCGTATTGCCACTACCCTTATCGATAAATTTGGCAAGCAGCACATCCAGTGGGCGGTGGTGTTAACCGGTTTTACCGTCGGTTTCGCACTGTTCTATGAAGTGGGCTTCGTCCTGATGCTGCCGCTGGTGTTCACCATCGCCGCTGCCGCCAACATCCCGCTGCTGTTCGTAGGCGTACCGATGGCTGCGGCGCTGTCCGTCACCCACGGCTTCCTGCCGCCGCATCCGGGTCCAACGGCTATCGCCACCATCTTCCATGCCGACATGGGTAAAACCCTGCTGTTCGGTACGATTCTGGCGATCCCAACGGTTATCCTGGCCGGTCCTGTTTATGCACGCTTCCTGAAAGGCATTGATAAGCCCATCCCGGAAGGCCTGTACAGCGCCAAAACCTTCACAGATGCAGAGATGCCTGGCTTTGGCGTCAGCGTCTGGACCTCTCTGGTGCCGGTGATCCTGATGGCAATGCGTGCCGTAGCAGAGATGGTTCTGCCGAAAGGTCACGCGTTCCTGTCCGTTGCGGAGTTCCTGGGCGACCCGGTGATGGCAACGCTGATTGCGGTCCTGATCGCCATGTTCACCTTCGGTCTTAACCGTGGTCGTTCCATGGATCAGATCAACGACACGCTGACCTCTTCCATCAAAATCATTGCCATGATGCTGCTGATCATCGGCGGTGGCGGCGCGTTTAAGCAGGTGCTGGTCGACAGCGGCGTGGATAAATACATTGCTGCCATGATGCATGAAACCAACGTATCGCCGCTCCTGATGGCATGGTCTATTGCCGCGGTGCTGCGTATCGCGCTGGGCTCTGCAACCGTTGCGGCGATTACCGCGGGTGGTATCGTTGCGCCGCTGATTGCGACCACGGGCGTAAGCCCTGAGCTGATGGTTATCGCGGTCGGTTCGGGCAGCGTGATTTTCTCTCACGTGAACGATCCGGGCTTCTGGCTGTTCAAGGAGTACTTCAACCTGACCATCGGTGAAACCATCAAGTCCTGGTCCGCGCTGGAAACCATTATTTCGGTGTGCGGTCTGGTCGGGGTGCTGCTGTTGAATATGGTGATTTAATGCCATGAGTCGGGTGGCGGCTACGCCTTACCCGACCTACTCGATACCTGTAGGCCCGGTAAGCGTTAGCGCCACCGGGCAATAAAAAACCCGCCACTGGCGGGTTTTTTATTATTTCTTCGCGGCTGCTTTTCGCCGTTTATCCAAATCCTTAATCAGCCTGTTCACCCCGTCATCGGCGAACATCGCTTCAAGCGTAGTGGACAGCTTGCGACGCCAGTTTTTGTACTGATAGCTGGTGCCGGGAATGTTTACCGGCTCCGCCATATCAATCCAGTCTTCCGGTTGCAGACCGAGCAACGCGCTGTTGCTGTCGGCAATATAGCGCTGTAAGCCACGGTTAAGCGTTGGCGTCATCGACATCAGCGACGCCTTATGCCCGGCGCGCTTCGGCAGACAGCCATGCTTATGCAGCGCATCCAGCAGCCCCTGTTTCGCCAGCTCGCGATCCTGATACAACCCACGCAGAACCTCTTCATCCGGGTAGAGACCCAGCGTTTTGCCGAGCGTCAGGTCGCCGCTTTCCCAGTAGCCTCTGAGCGTAGGAAGATCATGCGTCGTCGCGACTGCCATTGACTGTTCAGGGTACGCTTTCGGCGCGCGGAAGGTTTTCTCATGGTCGTTTTCAAAATAGAGCACTTTGTAGGAGTAAACCCCGCTGTCGCGGAGCTTGCTGACAATCTCAACCGGCACGGTACCGAGATCTTCGCCAATCACCATGCACTGATGACGTTTACTCTCCAGCGCGAGGATTGAGAGCAGATCGTCCACCGGATACTGCACGTACGCCCCGTGATCGGCCGTTTCACCGTACGGGATCCACCACAGACGCAGCACAGACATGACATGGTCGATACGCAACGCGCCGCAGTTCTGCATGTTAGCGCGCAGCAGATCGATAAACGGCTCGTAGGCACGCGCCGCCATCACGTGCGGATCCATCGGCGGCAAGCCCCAGTTCTGACCAAGCGGGCCCAGAATATCCGGCGGCGCACCGACGGAGGCTTTCAGACAGTAAAGTTCACGGTCACACCAGGTCTCCGCCCCGCCTTCCGCCACGCCGACGGCCAGATCGCGATACAGACCGATCGGCATGTTATAGCCCTGACTCACCTGCCAGCAGGCAGCAAACTGGCTGTACGCCAGCCACTGCAACCAGAGATAGAAATCCACCTCGTCGGCATGCGTCTCACAAAACGCCTTCACTTCCGGGGTATCCACGGACTGATACGCTTCCGGCCACACCGGCCAGCCCCAGCGCATCTCATCCTCCTGGACCTGATACGCATGCAGCGCATCAAACGCCGCCTGCCAGTAAAGGCTCTCGCCTTCCTGCATCACAAACTGGCGGAAGGCTGCCATCTGCTCGTCGTCACGCTTCGCAAAGCCCTTCCAGGCCAGACGCAGCGCCGCCATTTTCAGCGCGGTCACGGAGGCATAATCGACCCAGTCCGCATCGCGGGCCTGTTTCAGCATCTGTTGGGTGGTGTCCAGCTTCCACCACGCCTGCGCCTCTTTGCTGTTTTTGAAATCGTCTAACGCGTTAACGTCGATGTAGATCACGTTCAGCCAGCGGCGGGAAGACGGGCTGTACGGGCTCGCGCTTTCCGGATTCGCCGGATAGAGGGCGTGGATCGGGTTGAGGCCGATAAATGCCCCGCCGCGCTCACCAACAGATGCCAGCATCTTTTTCAGGTCGCCAAAATCGCCAATGCCCCAGTTGCTGTCTGAACGCAAGGTGTAAAGCTGCACACAGGCGCCCCACAGCTTTTTGCCTTCGAGTAGCGCCTGCGGCTCATAGCAGCGCTTCGGCGCGACGATCACCCGACAGTGGAAGCGGCTGTCATTCTGGGTGAGCGTCAGGCTGTGATAGCCCTCCGGCAGCTTCGCCGGAAGGGTGAGGGTTTTGCCGCCGGTGGCATGGCCTTTATGCTGATGCCCCTCTTCGGTGGTGAGCAGCCAGCTGAACTCGCCGCGACCTTCCACCGCCAGCGGCATCTTTTTGCCCGCGGTAAAGACCTTCACGTTCGGCACCGGCGCTCCCGACGCTTTCGCGTCGGTTTTGTGCATGGCATCCAGCAAACGTCTTTTGGTGTCCGCACCAATAGACTGCGGTTTGCCGTGCGCATTGATGTAACTGAGGCTAATTCCCGCCGCCTGCGCGGCACTGTCCAGACGTTTACTCTCCATCGCGCTTCCTTAGCGTTTTGCCTGCCAGATACGAGCCTGATAATCACGGATTGAGCGGTCAGAGCTGAACATACCGCAGCGCGCGGTGTTCAGGATACACGCGCGGGTCCAGGCATCCTGGTCGCGATACAGCACGTCGACCTGCTTCTGCGCTTCAACGTAAGCGGTGAAGTCCGCCATCACCAGGTACGGGTCGCCGCCCTGTTTGTCCATGCTGTGCAGCATCTGGTCAAACGCGTGCTTGTCGCCGTCGCTGTACTTTCCGCTTTCCAGCTCTTTCAACACTGCATCCAGCACTTTGTCTTTTTTACGCCATTTCACCGGGTCGTACCCTTTGGCTTTGATGGCTTTCACTTCTTCAACAGTATGGCCGAAGATAAAGATGTTCTCTTCACCGACCTTCTCGGCGATTTCAACGTTCGCACCGTCCAGCGTGCCGACGGTCAGCGCGCCGTTCAGGGCCAGCTTCATGTTGCCGGTGCCGGACGCTTCTTTACCGGCGGTAGAGATCTGCTCGGAAATATCCGCCGCCGGGATCAGCATTTCAGCCGCAGAGACGCAGTAGTCCGGCAGGAACACCACCTTCAGCTTGTCGCCCACTTTCGGATCGTTGTTGATCGCCGCCGCCACTTTATTAATGGCAAGGATAATGTTTTTCGCCAGGTAGTAGCCCGGCGCCGCTTTCGCACCGAACAGGAACACGCGCGGGACGCGGTCGGCCTGAGGGTTCTCGCGGATCTCTTTGTACAGCGCCAGAATGTGCAGCAGGTTCAGGTGCTGACGTTTGTACTCGTGCAGGCGTTTGATCTGGATATCGAAAATCGCATTTGGGTTAATTTCAATTCCGGTACGCATTTTCACGAACTCGGCCAGACGTACCTTGTTCTCCAGCTTAATGGCGCGGTACTGCTCGCGGAACTTCGCGTCGTCAGCGTATTTTTCCAGGTTGATGAGCTGGTCCAGATCGTTGGCCCACTCTTTCTTCAGGGTCTTGTCCAGCAGGCCGGCCAGCAGCGGGTTGCACTGTTTGATCCAGCGACGCGGCGTAATGCCGTTGGTCACGTTGTGGAATTTGGTCGGCCACAGCTGGTGGTATTCCGGGAAGAGATCTTTCACCACCAGATCCGAGTGCAGCGCGGCCACGCCGTTCACCGCAAAGCCGCTTACCACGCACATGTTTGCCATGCGCACCTGTTTGTTGTGTACCACGGCCAGCTTCGCCCAGACGGCTTTGTCGCCCGGCCAGGTTTTCTCCACCAGCGTTTTGAACTGGTCGTTAATCTTATTGATGATCTGCATATGGCGCGGCAGCAGCGTTTTCACCAGCTTTTCATCCCAGCACTCCAGCGCTTCCGGCATCAGGGTGTGGTTGGTGTAGGCGAAGGTGCGGCTGGTGATGGCCCAGGCGTCGTCCCAGCTCAGCTGATGCTCGTCGATCAGCACGCGCAGAAGTTCCGGGATGGCAATGGTTGGGTGCGTGTCGTTGAGCTGAATAACTTCGAAGTCCGGCAGCTGCGCCAGCTTGCGGCCCGCCAGGTGGTGGCGGCGCAGAATGTCTGCCACGGAGCAGGCGCACTGGAAGTATTGCTGCATCAGGCGCAGCTTTTTACCCGCCAGATGGTTGTCGTTCGGGTAGAGCACTTTGGTCAGCTTCTCGGCGTCGATACCCTGCTGCTCGGCGCGCAGGAAATCACCGTCATTGAATTTAGTCAGGTTAAATGGATGCGCGTGCTTCGCCTGCCACAGACGCAGCGGCTGCGCCACGCCGTTACGGTAGCCGAGCACCGGCAGATCCCAGGCTTCACCGGTAATGGTGAACGCTGGTTCCCAGAGCCCCTGCTTCGTGACTTTCCCGCCAATCCCGACCTGCACATCCAGCTGTTCGTTGTGGCGGAACCACGGGTAAGTATTACGATGCCAGTCGTCCGGCGCTTCCATCTGGTGGCCGTCAGCGAACGACTGGCGGAACAGACCGTACTGGTAGTTCAGACCATAGCCAATGGCCGACTGGCCCACGGTTGCCATGGAATCCAGGAAGCAGGCTGCCAGACGTCCCAGACCGCCGTTACCCAGCGCCGGATCAATCTCTTCTTCCAGCAGATCGGTCAGGTTGATGTCGTGTTCTTTCAGCACATCGCCGACGTCCTGATACCAGCCAAGGTTCAGCAGATTGTTACCCGTCAGACGGCCAATCAGGAACTCCATCGAAATGTAGTTGACGTGACGCTGGCCTTTCACAGGCTTCGTCGCGGGCTGAGCGTCCAGCTGCTCTGCGAGCGCCCCGCTTACCGCCTGCCACCACTGGTGAGGCGTCATCTCGTTTGCAGCATGAAGGCCAAAACGCTGCCACTGACGCGTCAGGGCAGCCTGGAATTGAGCTTTGTTGAAAGTAGGCTGTGACATAGGGAATCGGCATCCTGTAGAGAGAAAACACATTTGGCGCTAGTGTGCCTGGCTCATTGCGCCTCTTCCTCCTCCTGTCGGGGATTAGGCAGGGAGGAGTAGCGGGGATGAGCATAAAAGTGTGATCGAGGCCACTGTGTAAGTGTGCGCTTCGCTGAAAAAGCGATCCCGGAAGAGCGTCAAAGAAATGAAATGCAGTTTCGGAGGAAATTAATCATCGCTGAAATGATTACTTACGTAGAATAATATTTCTCACGTACAGCGGCTTTCCAGCAACACTATTAAGCCAGAGCAACTTTCCCCAAAGTTAATTAACTTCACCGTCATTATCTCTTTCTGAAACCAGTTTCAGCGCAACCGCGCGCCATGCAGACAAGCCAGTAACAGCGCGGCATCCAGCCATTTATGAAAAGTTCCACCAATGATGAGAATGTTTTGTGACAGAGTGCAAATTCAGAGCCTCCAAACCCAGACATAACTTGCAATAGTTCCTCTATTGGCCGAACTTATAGATATTAATTACGAAGCGCAAAAAAAAATAAATTCTCTCGTTCCCCACAGTGAAGTGAAAACTATGTTGATTCCGTCCAAATTAAGTCGCCCGGTTCGTCTTGACCATACTGTGGTCCGCGAGCGCCTGCTGGCTAAACTTTCCGGTGCGCATAATTTCCGACTGGCGCTGGTTACGAGTCCTGCGGGTTATGGAAAAACAACGCTCATTTCGCAATGGGCGGCAGGTAAAAGCGATCTTGGCTGGTACTCCCTGGATGAAGGTGATAACCAGCAGGAGCGTTTTGCCAGCTATTTAATTGCCGCGATTCAGCAGGCAACCAACGGACACTGCGTCACCAGCGAGGTGATGGTGCAAAAGCGCCAGTACGCCAGCCTGTCCTCTCTGTTCTCCCAGCTGTTTATCGAACTGGCCGAATGGCATCGCCCGCTGTATGTGGTGATTGATGATTATCATCTGATCACCAACCCGGTTATTCACGAGTCCATGCGGTTCTTCCTGCGCCATCAGCCGGAAAACCTGACGCTGGTCGTCCTGTCGCGCAACCTTCCGCAGCTGGGCATTGCCAACCTGCGGGTGCGCGATCAGCTACTGGAAATTGGCAGTCAGCAGCTGGCCTTTACCCATCAGGAAGCGAAACAGTTCTTTGACTGCCGTCTGACTTCTCCGATTGAGGCGTCGGAAAGCAGCCGCCTGTGTGATGACGTTGCAGGCTGGGCCACGGCGCTTCAGCTGATTGCCCTTTCCGCGCGGCAAAACAATAGCCCAACGCACCAGTCCGCGCGCCGCCTGGCGGGCATCAACGCCAGCCACCTGTCGGATTATCTGGTGGATGAGGTACTCAACAGCGTAGACCTCACTACCCGCCATTTCCTGCTGAAAAGCTCCCTGCTACGTTCGATGAACGATGCGCTGATTGTGCGCGTCACCGGTATTGAAAACGGGCAGCTTCAGCTCGAAGAGATTGAACGTCAGGGTTTGTTCCTGACGCGAATGGACGATCCCGGCGAATGGTTTAGCTACCATCCGCTGTTTGGCAGCTTCCTGCGCCAGCGTTGCCAGTGGGAGATGGCCGCAGAGCTGCCAGAAATTCACCGCGCCGCCGCCGAAAGCTGGATGGCGCAAGGTTTCCCGAGCGAGGCTATCCACCATGCGCTGGCCGCCGGAGATGCCGGTATGCTGCGCGATATTCTGCTCAACCACGCGTGGGGACTGTTCAACCACAGCGAACTGACGCTGCTGGAAGAGTCGTTAAAAGCGCTGCCGTGGGAGAGCCTGCTGGAGAATCCGCGTCTGGTGCTACTCCAGGCCTGGCTGATGCAGAGCCAGCATCGCTACAGCGAAGTGAACACCCTGCTGGCGCGCGCCGAGCAGGAGATGGAAAGCGAGATGGATGCCACCCTGCACGGCGAATTTAACGCCTTGCGTGCGCAGGTGGCGATTAATGACGGCGACCCGGAAGAAGCCGAACGGCTGGCGATGGTCGCGCTGGATGAGCTGCCGCTGGCGAATTTCTACAGCCGTATTGTGGCCACCTCGGTACACGGCGAAGTGCTGCACTGTAAGGGCGACCTCACGCGTTCGCTTTCGCTCATGCAGCAAACCGAACAGATGGCCCGCCGCCACGATGTCTGGCATTACGCCCTCTGGAGCCTGATCCAGCAAAGCGAGATTTTATTTGCTCAGGGGTTCCTGCAGGCCGCCTGGGAAAACCAGGAGAAAGCGTTCCAGCTGATCCGTGAACAGCATCTGGAACAGTTGCCGATGCACGAGTTCCTGTTGCGTATTCGCGCTCAGCTGCTCTGGGCATGGTCGCGTCTGGATGAAGCAGAAAGCTGCGCCCGCCAGGGCCTGAATGTGCTTTCGAGCTTCCAGCCGCAGCAGCAACTCCAGTGCCTGGCCCTGCTGGTGCAGTGCTCGCTGGCACGCGGCGACCTGGATAATGCCCGCAACCACCTTAACCGCCTGGAAAACCTGCTCGGCAACGGGCAGTACCATAGCGACTGGGTCTCCAACGCCGATAAGGTCCGGGTGATTTACTGGCAGATGACCGGCGATAAAAAGTCCGCCGCCAACTGGCTGCGTCACACGCCTAAACCAGAATTTGCCAATAACCACTTCCTGCAAAGCCAGTGGCGCAATATTGCCCGCGTGCAGATCCTGCTGGGTGACTTCGAGCCTGCCGAAATCGTGCTGGAAGAGTTAAACGAAAACGCCCGTAGCCTGCGCCTGATGAGCGATTTAAACCGCAACCTGCTGCTGTTAAACCAGCTTTACTGGCAGGCGGGACGTAAAAACGATGCCCAGCGCGTGCTGCTGGAAGCGTTGCAGCTGGCGAACCGCACCGGGTTTATCAGCCACTTTGTGATTGAGGGTGAAGTGATGGCCCAGCAGTTGCGCCAGCTGATTCAGCTCAACACGCTGCCGGAACTCGATCAGCATCGCGCCCAGCGCATTCTGCGCGAGATCAACCAGCACCATCGCCACAAGTTTGCGCACTTCGATGAGAACTTTGTTGAACGTCTGCTGAACCATCCGGAAGTACCGGAGCTTATCCGCACCAGCCCGCTCACACAGCGTGAATGGCAGGTGCTGGGGCTGATCTATTCAGGCTACAGCAACGAGCAGATAGCCGGTGAGCTGGCGGTGGCGGCAACCACCATCAAAACGCACATTCGCAATCTGTATCAGAAGCTGGGCGTGGCGCACCGTCAGGACGCGGTACAGCATGCGCAGCAGTTGTTGAAGATGATGGGGTACGGAGTTTAGTTTTGTGCGGCCTGATGCCCTCACCCCGGCCCTCTCCCACAGGGCTGAGGGTTCCCCAGTAATTTTTTTATGCAGAAGCAATAAAGTTGCTTTCTAAATGACTGAGGGCTGTCAGCGATGCCCTGGTCCGGCTGTAAATCGCTGAGGCGTTTGCCTTCCGGCCGGGGCGAGGCGCAGGGATGCGCCGAGAGGGCGGCTTTACAGGGACGTTGCCTCCCCCCGTACCCGATAAGCCGGAAGGAATAAGCCGAGGGCACCGCGAAGCGGCGATTTACCGCCGGGAGCCCGGGTCGCCAGGGTGGTGGCGACTGAGCCACCCTGGCACGTTCACCGGTCATGTCGTTACAGAGTAGCAAGGAACATAAAGTGAACGGAATGACCACCACCGCCGTATGTTCCCCTCACCCTAACCCTCTCCCCGGAGGGGCGAGGGGATTGCTCAGTGCTCGCATTAATTTGTGGGGAACCCTCTCCCACAGGGAGAGGGAGAACAATTTGTAGGTCGGGTAAGCGCAGCGCCACCCGACACAACCGCTAGCACAACTCCAGCTGCAAATTGTTATCCTTAATCACCTGCAACACGCCCGCCGGCGGCATCTCGTCGGTGTAGACCGCATTAACCATGCTAATGCTGCCCATGTTGACCATCGCATTGCGGCCAAATTTCGAGTGATCCACCACCAGCATCACGTGGCGCGAGTTCTCAATAATCGCGCGCTTGGTGCGCACCTCGTGGTAATCAAACTCCAGCAGCGAGCCGTCGGTGTCGATGCCGCTGATCCCCAGAATGCCGAAGTCGAGGCGGAACTGAGAGATAAAATCGAGCGTCGCTTCGCCGATAATGCCCCCGTCGCGGCTGCGCAGTTCGCCGCCCGCGAGGATGATGCGAAAATCGTCTTTCTGCATCAACGTGTTGGCCACGTTCAGGTTGTTGGTCACCACGCGGAGGTTCTCATGGTTCAGCAGCGCATGGGCGACCGCTTCCGGCGTGGTGCCGATATCAATAAACAGCGTCGCGCCGTTCGGGATCTGGCTCGCCACTTTACGGGCGATACGCTCTTTCTCTGCCGTTTGCGTCGCCTTACGGTCATGCCATGAGGTGTTCACCGAGCTGGACGGCAGCGCCGCGCCGCCGTGATGGCGCAGAATACGGTTCTGATCGGCCAGGTCGTTGAGGTCACGACGGATGGTTTGCGGGCTGACGGCAAACTGCTCCACCAGCTCTTCAGTACTGACGTATCCCTGTTTTTTTACCAGTTCGATAATGGCGTCATGACGTTGTGTTTGTTTCATGAAATATCCCTGGGAATTATGTTCGTTTTCGCGCATGGAGCGTATCGGCCAGCGCCATCGCCAGCCCGACCGCCAGGCCGGTAACGTGCGCACCATTGGCGATAGACATACCAAACAGATCAAACCATCCGGCAATAAGCCATATTAACGCAAAGGTTATTAATCCACGTTGTAAATAGATGCCGCTTTCCGGGTCGCGCTCGCCTCTGAGCCAGGCGTAACCCATCAGGGCGTACACCACGCCGGATAACCCGCCAAACCACGGACCGCTGAATTTATGCTGCACATAGCCGCTTAACAGGGCGCTGATAAGGGTGATCACAATCAGCTTGCCGCTGCCGAGCCGCTTCTCCACTGCTCCGCCGAGATACCACCACCACAGCAGGTTAAAGAGGATATGCATCACCGAGAAGTGCATCAGCGCATGCGTGAAGTAGCGCCAGACGTCAAATTGCAGGGAGGGATCGTACGGCCATGCGAGGGCAATCATCACGCTCTGGTCGCCCACCACGCTCATAATAATGAAGACGATGATGCAGGCTGCCATCAAAAGCAGCGTAAACGGTCCTGCGCGCTCGCGGAGGGTGGCGAGAAACGGAAAACGTTGATAGTGCAGGCCACTGTCGGTCTGGCCGGATTGCCAGCTTGCTGCCAGATAACGCGGGTCGCCCGGGTTTTCCAGGAAACGCGCCAGCTCGGCGTTCACGCGCCCAGCCTGGCTTTCGTCTGCCAGCCAGACATCCGTCTGTGTATGCTGCTGAATAGTCAGGATAATGCCCTGCGTCGCCATATAGTCGACAAACGCCTGGGCGACGCGCGGGTTGCTAAAAGAGGTGATCATCAACATGGGCAGCGGTCGCTTATTTCCACACAAAAGGGGACAGTATAGCGGGATCAGCGCTCAAACGCGTATTCAACTTCTGCCGGGAAATGACGATGCCATGCATCGAAGCCGCCATCGACGCTGTATACCGCGTCGTAACCCTGCTGGAGCAGATACTGCGCCGCGCCTTTACTGCTGTTGCCGTGATAGCACATCACCATCACCGGCGTGTCGAAGTCGTTATCGCGCATAAACGCGCCCAGCGTGTCGTTGGTGAGATGGAACGCGCCCGGCGTGTGGCCCATCGCAAAGCTCTGCGGATCGCGGATATCCACCAGCACCGCGGTTTTCTGGTGCATCTTCTGATGGGCTTCTTCTACGTTAATACATTCAAACTGATCCATGGTGTTCTCATCTTATATTCAGGTGTGGTGCGGTTTTCCCCTCACCCTACCCTCTCCCGGAGGGAGAGGGAAACGGATCACCCTCTCCCCGTGGGAGAGGGCTGGGGTGAGGGCATCAGACCGCACCATTTTACCCCGTAGTGTACGTCCTGGCGGCGGGTAAACGCCATTATGTTATCCATATCACTCTAAATTGTTTTTTTGATGTTACCAAAAGCGCGTTCCTTTGCTATTATGAGCGATATCGAACATTTTTGAGCTTTAACGAAAGTGCATGAGGGTGTTATGGAAACCAAAGATCTGATTGTGATAGGCGGGGGCATCAACGGTGCCGGTATTGCGGTTGATGCCGCAGGACGCGGTTTATCCGTGCTGATGCTGGAAGCTAACGATCTCGCCTGCGCGACGTCGTCCGCCAGCTCCAAGCTGATCCACGGAGGCCTGCGCTACCTGGAACACTACGAATTCCGCCTGGTCAGCGAAGCGCTGGCCGAACGCGAAGTGCTGCTGAAAATGGCTCCGCATCTGGCGATCCCGATGCGCTTCCGCCTGCCCCATCGCCCGCACCTGCGTCCGGCGTGGATGATCCGCATCGGCCTGTTCATGTACGATCATCTGGGTAAACGCACCAGCCTGCCGGGTTCGACCGGTTTGCGTTTTGGCTCAGAATCGGTCCTTAAGCCTGAAATCGTGCGCGGTTTCGAATATTCCGACTGCTGGGTGGACGATGCGCGTCTGGTGCTGGCTAACGCGCAGATGGTCGAGAAGAAAGGCGGCGAGGTGAAAACCCGTACCCGCGCGATCGCCGCGCGCCGCGAAAACGGCCTGTGGATCGTGGAAGCGGAAGACGTGGATACCGGCGAGAAGTTTAGCTGGAAAGCGCGCGGCCTGGTGAACGCCACCGGCCCGTGGGTAAAACAGTTCTTCGATGACGGTATGCACCTGCCTTCTCCGTACGGCATCCGCCTGATCAAGGGCAGCCACATTGTGGTGCCGCGCGTGCATACCCAGAAGCAGGCTTATATCCTGCAAAACGAAGACAAGCGCATCGTGTTTGTGATCCCGTGGATGGACGAGTTCTCCATCATCGGCACCACTGACGTGGAGTACAAAGGCGATCCGAAAAACGTTGAGATTGAAGAGAGCGAAGTCAGCTACCTGCTGAAAGTGTACAACGCACACTTTAAGAAACAGCTGGCGCGCGATGACGTGGTCTGGACCTACTCCGGCGTGCGTCCGCTGTGTGATGACGAGTCTGACTCACCGCAGGCCATCACCCGTGACTATACGCTTGATATTCATGACGTAGACGGTCAGGCGCCGCTGCTGTCGGTGTTTGGCGGTAAGCTTACCACCTACCGTAAACTGGCGGAGCATGCGCTGGAGAAACTGGCGCCGTATTACAAAGGCATCGGCCCGGCGTGGACGAAAGGCGCCGTACTGCCTGGCGGCGATATCGGCAATAACCGCGACGATTACGCCGCGAAGCTGCGTCGCCGCTTCCCGTTCATTACCGAAGGAATGGCGCGCCACTACGCCCGCACCTACGGCAGCAATACCGAACTGTTCCTCGGCGACGCAAAAGAGATTGCCGATCTGGGCGAGCATTTTGGCCATGAGCTGTACGAAGCGGAACTGCGCTACCTGGTGGAACACGAATGGGTGCGCCGTCTGGACGATGCCATCTGGCGTCGTACTAAAGAAGGGATGTGGCTGAATGCCGAGCAGCAGTCTCGCGTGGCGCAGTGGTTGCAACAGCATGCGGGAAAGCGTGAATTGTCACTGGCGTCCTGAGGGTGACAAAAAATGCCCGGTGGCGCTGCGCTTACCGGGCCTACAGGATCGAGTAGGCCGGGTAAGGCGGAGCCGCCACCCGGCTTTGTTTTACAACCTCACCGGATCAATATGCCAGATATTCTCGGCATACTCTTTGATGGTCCTGTCTGACGAGAAGTATCCCATGTTGGCGATGTTATGCATCGCGGCGCTGGTCCACTTCTCCTGCTGACGGTACAGTTCGTCCACCTTATCCTGACAATCCACGTAGCTGCGGTAATCCGCCAGCACCTGATAGTGATCGCCAAAGTTAATCAGCGAGTCCACCAGGTCACGATAGCGCCCAGGCTCCTCAGGGTTAAACACCCCGGTGGCGATTTGCGTCAGCACCTGGCGTAACTCTTCATCCTCTTCATAATACTCACGCGGCGAGTAGCCCTGCTTGCGAAGCGCCTCCACCTCTTCCGCCGTATTCCCGAAGATAAAGATATTCTCCGCGCCCACATGCTCCAGCATTTCGACATTTGCGCCGTCCAGCGTGCCGATGGTCAGCGCGCCGTTCAGGGCAAACTTCATGTTGCTGGTGCCGGATGCTTCCGTCCCCGCCGTGGAAATCTGCTCTGAGAGATCCGCCGCCGGAATAATCAGCTGCGCCAGGCTTACGCTGTAGTTCGGGATAAACACCACTTTCAGCTTGTCGCCAATGTCCGGATCCTGGTTCACTACCTTCGCCACATCGTTGATAAGATGAATGATGTGCTTCGCCATGTAGTACGCGGAGGCCGCCTTACCGGCAAAGATTTTCACGCGCGGCACCCACTCCGCCGTCGGGTCAGCCTTAATGCGGTTGTAGTGAGTGATGACGTGCAGGACGTTCATCAGCTGACGCTTGTACTCGTGGATACGCTTGATCTGCACGTCAAACAACGCTTTCGGGTTCGCCACCACGTTGAGGTGCATCGCCAGCCACACCGCCAGACGTTTCTTGTTCAGCAGCTTGGCTTCCCGCACGGCTTTGTTCACCGTCGGAAAATCAATGTGTTGCTCAAGCTCGCTCAGCTGGCTCAAATCGGTGCGCCAGGTGCGGCCGATATTTTCGTCCAGCACGTCAGACAGCGGCTGGTTCGCCAGCGCCAGCCAGCGGCGCGGGGTGACGCCGTTGGTCACGTTGCAGAAACGCGTCGGGAAGATCTTCGCAAAGTCCGCAAACAGCGACTGCACCATCAGGTTCGAATGCAGCTCTGAAACCCCGTTGACCTTATGGCTGATCACCACCGCCAGCCAGGCCATGCGTACGCGGCGACCATTGGATTCATCAATGATCGAGGCGCGGCTCAGCAGGCCGGTATCGTTCGGGTACTGCTCCTGCAAGGTCTTGAGGAAGTAGTCGTTGATCTCGAAGATGATTTGCAGGTGGCGCGGCAGAATTTTGCCGAGCATATCCACCGGCCACGTCTCCAGTGCTTCACTCATCAGCGTATGGTTGGTGTACGAGAACACCTGGCAGGTCACTTCAAACGCGTCATCCCAGCTGAACTTATGCTCGTCAATCAGCAGGCGCATCAGCTCAGGGATCGACAGCACCGGATGGGTATCGTTGAGGTGAATCGCGGTTTTTTCCGCCAGATTCGCATAGGTTTTGTGCAGCTGATAGTGACGGCTAAGGATATCCTGAATCGTTGCCGAGACGAGGAAATACTCCTGACGCAGACGCAGCTCGCGGCCCGAGTAGGTCGAGTCATCCGGATACAGGACGCGGGACACGTTCTCAGAGTGGTTTTTATCCTCCACCGCCGCGAAGTAGTCACCCTGATTGAATTTACCGAGGTTGATCTCGCTACTGGCCTGCGCGTTCCACAGACGCAGCGTGTTGGTCGCATCGGTGTCGTAGCCGGGGATAATCTGGTCATAGGCCACGGCGAGGATCTCTTCGGTTTCCACCCAGCGGGATTTTTTCCCTTCCTGCTGAATACGCCCGCCAAAACGCACCTTGTAGCGCGTGTTGTGGCGCTTGAACTCCCACGGGTTACCGTACTCCAGCCAGTAGTCCGGCGACTCTTTCTGACGCCCATCAACGATGTTCTGCTTGAACATGCCGTAGTCGTAGCGAATACCGTACCCGCGTCCCGGCAGCGCCAGCGTCGCCAGTGAATCGAGGAAGCAGGCGGCAAGACGCCCGAGACCACCGTTACCCAGCCCCGGGTCGTTCTCTTCGTCAATCAGCTCTTCTAAGTCCAGCCCCATCTCTTCCAGTGCGTTTTTGACGTCGTCATAAATCCCGAGCGATAACAGCGCATTGGAGAGGGTGCGACCAATCAAAAACTCCATCGACAGGTAATACACCTGTCGCGTCTCCTGCGAGAGCTGGGCGCGGTTGGAGCGCAGCCAGCGTTCGACCATACGGTCACGCACCGCAAACAGCGTGGCGTTCAGCCACTCATGTTTGTTGGCAATAACGGGATCTTTCCCAATGGTAAACATCAGCTTATAGGCGATGGAGTGTTTCAACGCCTCAACGCTGAGCGTGGGGGAAGAGTAGCTAAATGGAGCATTCATATCAGTAACTTCGCCTCGTTACATCAAGCGTTGATAAAGGTCGCGGTAGGACTGCGCCGCAACGTGCCAGCCAAAGTCCATGGACATCGCCTGACGTTGTACGTAACGCCACAGGGATGGACGGGACCACAAGACGAAAGCACGCCGGATCGCCCGAAGTAGCGACCAGGCATTACTGTCCTCGAAAACAAACCCGCTGGCGATACCATCCGCCAGGTTTTCCAGGGAGCTGTCAGACACCGTATCCGCCAGCCCGCCCGTGCGGCGTACCAGCGGCAGCGTGCCGTATTTCAGACCATAGAGCTGCGTCAGGCCGCAGGGCTCGAAACGGCTCGGCACCAGAATCACGTCCGCGCCGCCCATGATGCGGTGCGAGAACGCTTCGTGATAGCCAATCTGCACGCCCACCTGCCCCGGATGTTCCGCCGCGGCCGCGAGGAAACCTTCCTGCAATACCGGGTCGCCCGCGCCGAGCAGCGCAAGCTGCCCACCCTGCTCCAGTAATCCCGGCAGCGCTTCCAGCACCAGATCCAGCCCTTTCTGGCTGGTCAGGCGGCTGACCACCGCAAACAGCGGTACCTTGTCGTTGACCTTCAGCCCCATCGCAATCTGTAGCTGACGCTTGTTCTCCGCTTTGTCCTCCACGGAGTCGCGACCATAGCGCGCTGCCAGCAGGAGGTCCGTTTCCGGATTCCAGATCTGTTCATCCACGCCGTTCAGAATGCCCGACAGACGACCTTCACGGTGGCGCTGTTGCAGTAGCCCTTCCATACCGTAACCGAACTCCGGCTGGGTAATTTCCCGCGCGTAGGTTGGGCTGACCGCCGTGATGTGGTCGGCGTAGTACAGACCGGCCTTCAGGAACGAAATCTGTCCGTTAAACTCCAGTCCGTGCATGTTAAAGAACGACCATGGCAGATCGATGTCATTCATATGATGCGCGTAATACATGCCCTGATACGCCAGGTTGTGCACCGTAAACACCGATTTCGCCGGGTGTCCTTTCGCCGCCAGATACGCAGGAGCCAGCCCCGCATGCCAGTCGTGCGCGTGCACCACGTTCGGACGCCAGAACGGATCCAGCCCGACGGCCATCTCCGCCCCCACCCAGCCGAGCAGGGCAAAGCGCAGCACGTTATCGGTATAGGCGTACAGGTTGGTATCGTGATACGGGCTGCCGGGTCGGTCGTATAAATGCGGCGCATCAATCAGGTAAATCCCTACGCCATTGTAATGTCCAAACAGCAGGGTGATACGTCCCGCGAAGGTCTCGCGGCGGGTAACAACCTTCGCATCGGGAATACCACGCCGGATATCCGGAAAAGCGGGTAACAACACGCGGGTATCCACCCCTCCGGCAATTTGCGCCGCCGGTAATGCACCAAGAACATCCGCCAGTCCGCCCGTTTTTAACAACGGGAACATCTCAGAACATACGTGTAAAACCTGCATCATCGCTCCTGTTTGATTTGCAGCTTCCGCAACATTTCCCGTGTTACTAACACGATCCCCTCTTCCGATCGGTAGAAACGACGTGCATCTTCTTCCGCGTTTTCCCCAATCACCATCCCTTCGGGAATGACGCAGGCACGGTCGATAACGCAGCGACGCAGACGACATGAGCGCCCTACCCAGACATCCGGCAGCAGGACTGCCGAATCGATATTACAGAATGAGTTTATACGCACGCGCGGGAACAGCACGGACTGCACCACCACCGAACCGGAGATAATGCACCCGCCAGAGACCAGCGAGTTCAGCGTCATACCGTGGCTGCCGGAGCGATCCTGGACGAACTTCGCCGGCGGCAGCGATTCCATATGGGTGCGAATCGGCCAGTTCTGGTCGTACATATCCAGTTCAGGCGTCACAGATGCCAAATCGAGGTTGGCTTTCCAGTACGCTTCCAGCGTGCCGACGTCGCGCCAGTAAGGTTCCGCATTCGGATCGGACTGCACGCAGGACAACGGGAAAGGATGTGCATACGCCATGCCAGCTTTGGTAATTTTCGGGATGATGTCTTTACCGAAGTCGTGGCTGGAGTTTTCGTCTTTGTCGTCTTCTTCCAGCAGCTCATAAAGATAATCGGCATCAAAGACATAGATCCCCATGCTGGCGAGCGATTTGGTGTCGTCTCCCGGCATGGTTGGCGGATTCGCCGGTTTTTCGACAAAGTCGATAATCTTGTCATCGCCATCTACATGCATCACGCCAAACGCGGTTGCTTCTGCAACAGGCACCGGCAGACACGCCACGGTGCAGCGCGCACCTTTTTCGACGTGGTCGATCAGCATGTGGGAGTAATCTTGCTTGTAGATGTGGTCCCCGGCGAGGATAACGATGTATTCCGCGTTGTAGCGGCGAATGATGTCGAGGTTCTGGGTCACGGCATCCGCCGTGCCGCGATACCAGTTCTCCCCGTGAACGCGCTGCTGCGCCGGGAGCAGATCGACAAACTCGTTCATCTCTTCGCTGAAGAATGACCAGCCGCGCTGAATGTGCTGCACCAGCGTGTGCGACTGATACTGGGTAATGACGCCAATACGGCGAATGCCTGAGTTCAGGCAGTTGGAGAGTGCAAAATCGATAATACGGAACTTACCACCAAAGTGAACGGCCGGTTTGGCGCGCTTGATGGTCAAATCTTTCAGACGGGTACCACGCCCGCCCGCGAGGATCAGGGCAACTGTTTTTAATGGTAGCTGGCGCGCCAACATTAACGGATCGTTCTTCTCTAATCTAACCATGACTAACTCCTTTTTTATCATCTTTGGAATACGCACACTCCGTGCGCAGGCCCGTGCCAGACAGCCATAACAACCGGATTATCCGCTCCGGCAAAGGGAGGAATGGCTCGCCATTCCCCGTCAGGTAAAACAATCTCTGCGACGTCATCCGTCGCGTTCAGCGTCACCAGCCACGCATCCGAAAGCAGGATTTGCAGACAGGGTATGCCGTGTTGCCACTCTTGCGCGCTTAACGGTTGCGCGTCTTTATTCAGCCAGCGAACGTTGCCGTCGCCCTCTTCCCACCAGCAGTCGGCGGTGAGCGCGGGGATGTGCTGGCGAAGATGGATCAGCGCCGCGGTGAAATGGGTCAACCCGCTGTTCGCTTCTTCCCAGTTGAGCCAGGTCAGGGTGTTGTCCTGGCAATAGGCGTTGTTGTTGCCGTGCTGGCTGTGACCGTGCTCATCGCCCGCCAGCAGCATCGGCGTGCCCTGCGACAACAAAAGCGTCGTCAGCAGCGCATGAACGCTGGCGCGTCGCCGCTCGATCACATCCAGACTTCCGCCTAACCCTTCTATACCATGGTTAAAGCTATGGTTGTTGTTAGTCCCATCGCGATTCTCTTCGCCGTTTGCCTCATTGTGTTTCTGATTGAAACAAACGCAGTCGCGCAGCGTAAAACCGTCGTGCGCCGTCACCAGATTAATGGTGGCCGACGGACGTTTGCCGTCACGCTTAAAGAGATCGCTGGAGCCGGCAAAGCGACCGGCAAACTCCCCCAGCGACAGATCGCGCGTCAGCCAGAAGCGGCGGACGGCATCGCGGAAGTGGTCGTTCCACTCGGCAAACAGCGGCGGGAAGTTCCCCACCTGATAGCCGCCCTCGCCGATGTCCCAGGGCTCCGCAATCAGCTTCACCTTTGAAAGCACCGGACAGTTTTTGATGGCCTCAAACAGCGGCGCCTGCTGGCTGAACGCCGGGGTGCGCCCCATTACCGGCGCCAGGTCGAAACGAAAACCGTCCACGTGGAACGTCTCAACCCAGTATTTCAGGCACGCGTACGCGTAATGCGTAACGGCCGGATGACTGAGGTTGAGGGTGTTACCGCACCCGGTCCAGTTCTCGTTATCGCCGTCGTCCCTGATCCAATAATAGCTACGGTTATCGATTCCGCGCTGTGAGAGCGTCGGGCCATCAAGATCGCTTTCTGCACTGTGGTTCAACACCACGTCCAGAATGACCTCGATACCCGCCGCGTGAAGCGCCTTCACCGCATCGCGAAACTCATCCCGCGCCTTCTCCGGATGCACCGCGTAGCGCGGGTCGAGGGCAAACATCGCCAGCGGGTTGTAGCCCCAGTAGTTGCTTAACCCAAGACGCTGCAGCCGCGGCTCGCTGGCAAAATGCGCCACGGGCAACAGCTCCAGGGCGGTGATCCCTAAGTGCTTCAGGTACGCGACCATCGTCGGATGCCCAAGCGCTTTGTAGGTACCGCGCATCTCTTTGGGGATTGACGGATGCAGATACGTCAGCCCTTTGACGTGGGCTTCATAAATAACGGTGTTGCCCCACGGCGTGCGCGGCGGGGCATCGTCTTCCCAATCGTAGAGATCGTGTACCACCACGCTTTTGGGCGCGACGGGTGCGCTGTCGCGGTGGTCTGGTTCGCCGTAGCCAACGTGGAACAGCGGGTCGTCTTTAAACTCGCCGTCCACGCGGTGCGCACATGGGTCAATCAGCAGCTTCGCCGGGTTAAACCAGTGCCCCTGAGAGGGCTCCCAGGGGCCGTGTACGCGAAAACCGTAGTGCATCCCCGGCCGTCCTCCGGGCAGGTAGCCATGCCAGGTATCCCCCGTGCGCGCCGGTAAATCGTAACGGTGTTCGTTACCTTCCCCGTCAAACACACAGAGTTCCACCCGCTCAGCATGGGCAGAAAAGAGCGTGAAGTTCACCCCCTTTCCGTCAAAACTCGCCCCGAGCGGTTCGGGTTTACCTGCCGAGAGCTGCGTCATTCTCCCTCCCGCACCAGCCAGATTGTGCTCAGCGGCGGCAGCGTCAGGCCAAGGGAGTTCGGACGACCGTGGCTTTCGATGGCGTCGCTCTGTACCAGCCCGCCGTTACCGGCGTTGCTGCCGTGGTAGTGCATGGAGTCGGTGTTAAGGATTTCGCGCCATTTGCCCGGCTGGTTTATGCCGAAGCGGTAGTGTTCGCGCGGTATCGGCGTGAAGTTGCTGGCGACGATGATCTCGTTACCGGCTTTATCACGTCGTACAAAGACAAACACCGAGCGCTCGTGGTCGTCCACCACAAGCCACTCAAAGCCGTACGGATCGAAGTCCAGCTCGTGCAGCGCTTTATGGTGGCGATAGGTCAGGTTCAGGTCGCGAACCAGACGCTGCACGCCGTGGTGCCAGTTGTCCGCGCCTTCCAGCAGATGCCAGTCAAGGCTGGTGTCGTGGTTCCATTCGCGCCCTTGCGCAAATTCGTTGCCCATAAACAGCAGCTTTTTGCCCGGGAAGGCGAACATCCAGCCGTAATAGGCGCGCAGGTTGGCAAACTTCTGCCACGCGTCCCCCGGCATGCGGTCGAGAACGGATTTCTTGCCGTGTACCACTTCATCGTGCGACAGCGGCAGCATGAAGTTTTCGGTGTAGTTGTAGAGCAGCCCGAAGGTGAGCTTATCGTGGTGATACTGACGATAAACCGGGTCAAGCTTCATGTAGTCGAGCGTGTCGTGCATCCAGCCGAGGTTCCACTTGTACCAGAAGCCCAGGCCGCCCATTGCCGGTGGACGGGAAACGCCCGGGAAGTCGGTTGACTCTTCCGCCATGGTCACGGCGCCTTCCACCTGCTCGCCGATAATGCGGTTGGTGTTGCGCAGAAACTCAATCGCTTCGAGGTTTTCACGCCCGCCATACTCGTTTGGGATCCACTCACCCTCTTTGCGGCTGTAGTCGCGGTAGATCATCGACGCCACCGCATCGACGCGCAGGGCATCAATGCCGAAACGTTCGATCCAGTACAGCGCGTTCCCGACCAGGTAGTTTGACACTTCACGGCGACCGTAGTTGTAGATCAGCGTGTTCCAGTCCTGGTGATAGCCTTCGCGCGGATCGCTGTGCTCGTACAGCTTCGTACCGTCAAACTCTGCCAGCGCAAAATCATCCGACGGGAAGTGGCCCGGCACCCAGTCGAGGATCACGTTCAGTCCGGCGGCGTGCGCGGCATCAATGAAATAGCGGAAGTCATCGCGCGTGCCGAAGCGGCGCGTAGGCGCATATAGCCCGGTCGGCTGATAGCCCCAGCTACCGTCGAACGGGTGTTCGTTGATTGGCAGCAGCTCCAGATGGGTAAAGCCCATCCATTTGGCGTACGGCACCAGCTGGTCCGCCAGCTCGCGATAGCTCAGCCAGAAGTTGTTATCGGTGTGGCGACGCCAGGAGCCGAGATGCACTTCATAGACGGAGATCGGCGCATCAAAGCGGTTGGCCTGCTTGCGCTCCTCGCTCTGGACAACCTTCTCCGGCAGGCCGCAAATCAGCGAGGCGGTATTCGGGCGCAGTTCGGCCTCAAAGGCGTACGGGTCGGATTTAATACGCAGCTTGCCGTTGGCATCGATCATCTCGAATTTGTAGAGCTGACCGTTGTGCGCGCCGGGGATAAACAGCTCCCAGATACCGGTTTCCCGGCGCAGGCGCATGGGGTGACGACGACCGTCCCAGTAGTTGAACTGCCCGACGACGGAGACGCGCTGGGCGTTTGGCGCCCATACGGCAAAGCGAGTGCCGGTGATACCGTCCATGGTATCCGCATGGGCACCCAGCGTTTCGTAGGGGCGTAAATGGGTCCCTTCGGACAGCAGCCAGGCGTCCATCTCTTTTAAGAGCGGGCCGAAGCTATAGGGATCATCAATCAGGTTTTGCTGACCGTGCCAGATAACGGCAAGCTGATAACGAAAAGGATTTTTACGGCGGGGCATGACGCCCGAGAAGAAGCCACGCGAGTCGAGGCATTCCAGATTACCCACCTTGCGGCCGGTTTTGGGTTCGATAACCCACACTTCTGTTGCATCCGGTAACAGCGCCCGAACTTCCAGTCCGGCCTCTGTACGGTGCATCCCTAGCACAGAAAAGGGGTCGGCAAAGTGACCCGCAATAAGCGCATTAATCACGTCTCTCGAAATACGATCGGACATGGTATTCATCCTGTTTTTTTATGTCGCCCTTTTTACGCGCTCCGGGACGACTTTTAATGTGACCTAAACGGTGCAGTTAATCCTCTCTGCTCCGCCCTACCCTCAGGTGAGAAATAAATCTTCCTTAAAGCATAGCCAACGTCGTGGGCCCTCCTGATAAAAAATAAGACATCTGCGTTTTACTCCATGTAGTACGCAAAAAAAGGGGGTGACATTCACCCCCGGTGTTTAACAAATTATTACGCCAGCTGGCGCAGCATGCGGCGCAGCGGCTCGGCGGCACCCCAAAGAAGCTGGTCGCCAACGGTGAACGCGGAGAGGTACTCCGGTCCCATGTTCAGCTTGCGCAGGCGGCCAACCGGAGTGGTCAGCGTGCCGGTAACGGCTGCCGGGGTCAGTTCGCGCATGGTGATATCGCGATCGTTTGGCACCACTTTCGCCCACGGGTTGTGCGCGGCCAGCAGCTCTTCCACGGTCGGAATAGACACATCTTTTTTCAGTTTAATGGTGAAAGCCTGGCTGTGGCAGCGCAGCGCGCCGATACGCACGCACAGACCGTCAACCGGAATGGTGTTCGCGGTGGCGAGGATTTTGTTGGTCTCAGCCTGGCCCTTCCACTCTTCGCGGGTCTGGCCGTTATCCAGCTGTTTGTCGATCCACGGGATCAGACCGCCGGCCAGCGGTACGCCAAAGTTATCCACCGGCAATTCGCCACTGCGGGTGAGCTGAGTGACTTTACGCTCGATATCGAGGATCGCGGACGCCGGGTTTGCCAGCTCGGTCGCGACGCTCTGGTGCAGCTGGCCCATCTGGGTCAGCAGCTCGCGCATATGACGCGCGCCGCCGCCGGACGCCGCCTGGTAGGTCGCTACGGAGACCCACTCCACCAGATCCTGTGCGAACAGGCCGCCGAGGGACATCAGCATCAGGCTGACGGTGCAGTTACCGCCAACAAACGTTTTCACGCCGTTGTTCAGGCCGTCGGTAATGACATCCTGGTTAACCGGGTCGAGAATGATGATGGCATCGTCTTTCATACGCAGCGAAGAGGCCGCGTCAATCCAGTAGCCCTGCCAGCCGCTTTCACGCAGCTTCGGATAAATTTCGTTGGTATAATCGCCGCCCTGGCAGGTCACAATAATGTCGAGTGCCTTCAGCGCTTCCAGATCGTAAGCATCCTGCAACGTGCCTGTGGTACCACCAAAGGACGGTGCAGCCTGGCCGAGCTGGGAAGTGGAGAAGAAGACCGGGCGGATGGCGTCGAAATCGCGCTCTTCAACCATGCGTTGCATGAGTACAGAGCCGACCATACCGCGCCAGCCGATAAAACCAACGTTTTTCATAGCATTTTTTTCCTGCAAGGGGTGTGTGCTGATTGTGCAAGCCAGTATTGAACTGGGATATGCTTCACATTACAAAATGCTGCCAAAGTCGCAAGCGAAATTAATCGATGATTGCCCGGCAATCAGAAAAAGTGCTAATCATCGCAATGACCACAATAAGTATCAGGGATAATTTAAGATGAGTGAAATCATTTCCGCAGCGGTTTTATTGATCCTGATTATGGATCCGCTCGGTAATCTGCCGATCTTCATGTCGGTGCTGAAGCACACCGAGCCGAAGCGCCGTCGGGCGATCATGATCCGCGAGCTGCTCATCGCCCTGCTGGTGATGTTTATCTTCCTGTTCGCCGGTGAAAAAATCCTCGCTTTCCTGAACTTACGCGCCGAAACGGTCTCCATTTCCGGCGGGATCATTTTGTTCCTGATTGCCATAAAGATGATTTTCCCGAGCGCGGAAGGCAGCAGCAGCGGCCTGCCTGCGGGTGAAGAACCGTTTATCGTGCCGCTGGCGATTCCGCTGGTCGCCGGGCCAACGATTCTGGCCACGCTGATGCTGCTGTCGCATCAGTACCCGAATCAGATGAGCCACCTGGTCATTGCCCTGCTGATCGCCTGGGGCGGGACATTTATTATTCTGCTGCAGTCGTCGCTGTTCCTGCGCCTGCTGGGCGAGAAAGGGGTGAACGCCCTCGAGCGCCTGATGGGGCTGATTCTGGTGATGATGGCGACGCAGATGTTCCTGGATGGGATCCGGGCATGGATGAAAGGGTGAAGATGTAAAAAAGCCGGGTGGCGCTTACGCTTACCCGGCCTACGGGACCTGATTTTTTTGTAGGTCGGGTAAGGCGAAGCCGCCACCCGACAAAATACGGTCTCGTTAGCTCAGCAGCGTAAACGCAATCATCCCGACAACCGCACCCGTCGTGCCGAGGATGGTTTCCATCAGCGTCCAGGTTTTCAGGGTTTGCGCTTCGGTTGCGCCGGTAAATTTACCGAACAGCCAGAAGCCTGCGTCGTTCACGTGAGAAACCACAATCGAACCGCCCGCGATACAGATAGAGAGCGCCGCCATCTGCGCGCCGGAGTAGTTCAGCTGTTCAATCACCGGCATCACCAGCCCCACCGCGGTTAAGCACGCCACGGTCGCGGAGCCCTGAATGATACGCACCGCCGCGGCCAGCACGAAGCAGGTGACCGCAATCGGCAGGCCCATTCCGGTCAGCGCTTCGCCCAGCGCCGGACCCACACCGGAATCCACCAGCACCTGCTTGAACACGCCGCCCGCCCCGATCACCAGCAGAATAATACCCGCCGGTTGTAGCGCGGCACCGCATATCTCCATCACGCGATCTTTTGGCATGCCCTGACGCATCGCCAGGCCGTAAATCGCGACCAGACACGCCACCAGAATCGCAGTGAACGGATGACCAATAAATTCGAACCATTCGTAAGCGGTTGACCCCACCGGCACAAAGCATGCAGCGATGGTTTTCAGGCCCACCAGCACCAGCGGCAGCAGGATCAGCGACAGACTGAAGCCGAAGGACGGCATTTTACCCTCGCCCAGGTGCGGCTCGGTGATGTCGTCCGGAATGTGCAGCTCAACGTAACGGCTGACGAAGTTGCCCCACAGCGGACCGGCGATAATCATCCCCGGGATCGCCGCACACAGGCCAATCAGGATCATCCAGCCAAAGTCAGCATGCATCTGGGAGGCTAGCAGCATCGGCGCAGGCCCCGGCAACAGAAACGCCGCCGCCGCCGCCACGCCCGCAAACAGCGGAATGACCAGCTTCACGAGGTTAGTACCAGTATGGCGCGCCATGGAGAACGCCACGCTAATCAGCAGCACCACCGCCACTTCAAAGAACAGCGGCAATGCACAAATCAGCCCTGCCAGACCAATCGCGTAGTGCGCACGGCTGTGCCCGAAGGATTTCAGCATCTTGACCGCAATCTGATCGACCGCGCCCGTCTCGTGCAAAATCTTGCCAAACATCGCGCCCAGTGCCACCACAATGGCCAGGAAGCCGAGCGTGCCGCCCATCCCTTTTTCCATCGTCGCCGCGATTTTGTCGAGCGGCATGCCGGAAAAGAGACCAGCACCAATAGAAACCACCATCAAAGCAACGAAGGCGTGCATACGTGCCTTCATCACTAAAAACAGCAGCAGCAATACGGAACCCACTGCTGTCAAAACTAGCGTTAATGTACTCAAAACTTACTGCCTTTTATTAATAACCTCGATGGTGCTGGCAACAACACCTTCCAGCGGCTGATCGATATCAACCACTAAGACATCCTGTTCGTCAGCCCCCGGCTCCTGCAACGCTTCGAACTGCGTTACCAGCATCTGGGTTTTGAAGAAGTGGCCTTTACGCGCCTTCAGGCGACTTTCAATCACCTCGAAATCGCCTTTCAGGTAGATGAAAGAGAGGTTCGGGTTGCCATCGCGCAGCAGGTCGCGATAGGTTTTTTTCAGCGCGGAACAGACTATCAGGGAGACTTTATTGGTGCGCTGCATCGCGAACGCGGCATCATTCAGCGCCTGCAACCAGGGTTTGCGGTCGTCGTCATTCAGCGGCTCGCCGGAAGCCATTTTCATGATGTTGCTGCGCGGATGGAGGAAGTCACCATCAAGAAACGCAGCCTGGAGTTGATGCGCCACTTCGCTCGCCACGGCAGATTTACCGCTACCGGACACGCCCATCAGGACGTAAACGTGGTGATCGTGATTAGTCGTGCTCAAAGGGTGTCCCTCAGTCAATTGTTACGGGTAACAGTTATCGGTAACATTGTCCTGCCGGGGCATAAGAGAAGCAATATCCAAACGTGCGTGAAGTGAATAAGTGTGAGCTACTTCAAATTTGTCGGATTAAATAGATCCACCCGGTGACAAGGTGAAACCTAAATCTAACATTTTAGGGGTAACTGCCTCACCACGAATGCGCGCCAGCAGGCGTTCTGCACCAATGCGGCCCATGCGTTCACGCGGGGTCAGGACGCTTGCCAGACGCGGCTCCATCACCTGGCCAATGTCGTGGCCGTGGAAGCCGGCAATCGCCATATCATCCGGGATTTTTAAACCCAGACGCTGACACTCAAACGCGGCGCCGACCGCAAGGTCATCGTTGGTACAGAAAATACCGTCCAGTTGCGGATACTCGCGTCGCGCCTGACGCATCAGCTCAATACCCGACGTATAAGAGGAAGATTGCTCCACCATCACGCTGTACGGGGTTAAACCGGCGTCGAGCATCGCCTGCTCGTATCCCTTCTGTTTGATGATAGTACGTTCATCCAGACGCGCACCCAGATAGGCCACATGGCGATGACCGCGGGCGATGATCGCCGCCGTCATCTGACGCGCCGCTTCAAAGTTATCGAACCCCACGGCGATGTCGAGGCACGGCGACTGGCTGTCCATCAGCTCCACCACCGGAATGCCTGCCACTTCAATCATTTTCAGCGTGCGCGGGGTGTGAGTACGTTCCGTTAAAATCAGACCGTCAATGTTCCAGGAAAGCATCGATTCAAGACGTTCCTCTTCCAGTTCCGGCTTGTACCCATAGTGGGCGAGCATGGTCTGATAACCAAAGGCATCGGTCACGCTTTCGATGCCACGCAGCACTTCAGCGAAAACCTGGTTGGTTAAGGAAGGAAGCAGGACGCCCACCGCACGGCTGGTCGCATTGGAGAGAATATCGGGCGCGCGGTTGGGGATATAACCCAGTTCATCAAGGGCGGCGGCAATCTTGCCACGCAACGCCACGGAAACCTGCTCCGGGTTACGTAAAAAACGGCTGACCGTCATTTTGGTCACACCGACGCGATCGGCGACATCCTGAAGTACGGGGCGTTTCTTTTTCATCGTCCTGAGAAATCTTGAAGTGAGAGATTTGCTCAGTTTATCACGGACAAAGCTCAACCTTCCCCGTTTAAAGGGAAGGTTGAGAAATTATTTAGACCGGCGGCAGATCAAACAGCAGAATTTCACTTTCGCTGTCGGCATGCACGGAGAGCGCCTGCTCATCCCAGACTGCCAGGCCATCGGCGGTGGTGGCTTTGGTGCCGTTGATGGACACCTCGCCTTTCACCACCTGGATCCACACGCGGCGGTTGGCGGCGATCTGGTGCACAGACTGTTCATCTTTCGCCAGCGCCCAGCGGTACAGCTCCATATCCTGATGCACTTTCAGGGAACCTTCACGCGCATCCGGGGAGAGCACCAGCTGTTTACCCTGTTTCGCATCGAAGCGGCGCTGTTCGTAGCGTGGCGTGATGCCGGTCTCTTCTGGAATGATCCAGATTTGATACAGGTGCAGTTTTTCCGTTTTGCTCGGGTTGTACTCAGAGTGACGCACCCCGGTCCCCGCGCTCATAATCTGGAACTCGCCCGCCGGAACCTGCTCTTTATTGCCCATGCTGTCCTGGTGCTCAACCGCCCCTTCCAGCACATAGGTCAGGATTTCCATGTCCTTGTGCGGGTGGGTACCGAAGCCCTGGCCTGCATCAATCACGTCGTCGTTAATGACGCGCAGCGCGGAGAAGCCCATGAAGTTCGGGTCGTAGTAGTCGGCAAACGAGAATGAATGCCATGAGTCCAGCCAGCCATGATTCGCGTGACCACGTTCGTTTGCTTTGCGTAAGTAGATCATTGTTTTCACCCTCAGTTCGTTTCGATGGAGTAAGTGTGGACGCAAACGCTCAGGGATCATAGAGGGTGAAAATTGACTCCTCTGTTCAAAAATTTAGAACAAGCGCAAAGGAGCCATTTTTGCTTATCTGGCGAGGGTTACCGTGGCAGGGGAAGCCTGTTCGAAGGCCCGTTCAAGGATTTCCAGGTTCGTCAGAACGTCAGATTCCTTGACGTAATTCGGCGTGCCGCTGGAGAGGGTTTCATACAGCGCATCGTAGACGCGTCCATAATCGCCCGTTTCCGGCTTCAGCTCTTCCCTGACCGTCAGGCCCTCGTCGTTCACGTACTCCAGCACGCCCACGGAATCATCTGCCGCAAAGCCCGGTTCGCCCGGCATGATGTTGGCCTTCAGGCTGGTCTCCTGCTGGTCGATGCCGTACTTGATAAAGGAGCCTTTCTTGCCGTGAACGATAAATTTCGGGTAGTCGATTTTCGCCAGATGACTGGTTTTGACGATGGCTTTCAGGTCGCCGTAGAACAGCTGTGCTTCGAAGGTATCGTCCGGATTGGCCTTATTGCGCAGGCTGCGGATGTCGTACGCCACGTGGTCCGGGCGGCCAAACAGGGAGATGATCTGGTCCATGGTGTGTACGCCCAGACCGTAGAACGACCCGTCCTGCGGCAGGCCGGGTTTGGTTTCCGCCACCGGGCGGTAGTAATCGAAGTGACTTTCGATTTCCACAATATCGCCAAGCTTGCCGCTTTCGATCGCCTTTTTCGCCGTCAGGAAGCAGCTGTCAAAGCGACGGTTCTGGTAGGGCGTGACGGTCAGCCCTTTGCTTTTCGCCAGCGCAAAGAGTTCCTTCGCTTCGGCGATGGTCGGGGTGAACGGTTTTTCCACCAGCACGTTTTTACCTGCTTCCAGCGCGCGTTTTGCGTAGTCAAAGTGGCTGTCGGCGTGGGTACAGACCACCACCAGCTTCACCTGCGGATCATTTAACACTTCATCAAGATCGCTGGTGAAATGAATATGGGAATACTGCGGAGACTGCTCTTCCGGCTTCGCGCGGCGGCGATAGATATGGGCCACGTGCCAGGTCTCTTTTCGGTTAAGAACATACGGAAGGTGGTAACGCGTGGTGCTTTTGCCAAATCCAATAAATGCACAATGTAGTGTCATGGCTCAGTCCTTTTGGAAGGTTACTGAGTCTAACCATAACAAAAAAAAAGCCAGCGAGAAGCTGGCTAAAGTAATACTGGAAGCAATGTGAGCAATGTCGTGCTTTCAGGTTCCCGTAGGAGGTCTTCCTGAATGCAGAGCAATAATAATCATTCTCATTCGCACTTGTCCAACACTTTTTGCAAAAAATAGCGATTGACTCAACTTTTAAAGTCACTGATGTTGGAAGGGACTTTTAACTGACTGAGGAACAAGGAATGAGTGAGATAGTGATACGCCACGCTGAACCGAAAGATTACGACGCCATTCGTCAGATCCACGCCCAGCCGGAGGTGTACCACAACACGCTACAGGTTCCTCATCCCTCAGAGCAGATGTGGCATGACCGGCTAACCGATCAGCCCGGTATCAAGCAGTTGGTCGCCTGTATTGATGATACCGTCGCCGGGCATCTGTGCATTGCCGTAGCCCAGCGTCCGCGCCGCAGCCACGTTGCCGATTTTGGAATTTGTGTGGGTGCGCAGTGGCAAAACCGGGGCGTCGCCAGCGCGCTGATACGCACCATGATTGATATGTGCGACAACTGGCTGCGCGTCGACCGCATCGAGTTAACGGTGTTTGTCGATAACGCACCGGCAATCGCGGTGTACAAAAAGCACGGGTTTGAGATTGAAGGCACCGGCAGGCGCTACGCCCTGCGCAACGGCGAGTACGTGGACGCGTATTATATGGCGCGTATGAAGTAACCCCTCACCCCGACCCTCTCCCCGAAGGGGCGAGGGAGAAAAGACCGCACCGTGCAATCCCCTCTCCCCTATGGGGAGAGGGTTAGGGTGAGGGGAGCCCTCAATACCCCGCCGTTAAATCATCCACCGACCGTGGGTCCGACGCGCCAAACAGGGCACCGTCCGGCCCGACCATAATGCTCTGGGTGCTGCCCATCGCCTCCTTCACCGCCACCTTCTGCCCGCGCTGCTCAAGCAGCTTGAGGGTATCCGGGCTAAAGCCCTTCTCCACGCGCAACTCGTCCGGCAGCCACTGGTGATGGAAACGCGGCGCATTGGTCGCTTCGGCGACGTTCATCCCAAAGTCGATGCTGTTCACTATCATTTGCAACACGGTGGTGATAATCCGGCTCCCGCCCGGGCTGCCGGTCACCAGCCAGGTTTTGCCGTCTTTCACCACGATGGTGGGCGACATGGACGACAGCGGGCGCTTCTTCGGCCCGACCGCATTTGCATCGCCGCCGACCAGCCCGTAGACGTTCGGCACGCCCGGCTTGGCCGAGAAGTCATCCATCTCGTTGTTCAGCAAAATACCGCTGTTGCCCGCCACAATCCCGGTGCCGAAGGTGGTGTTGAGCGTGTATGTCACCGCCACCGCGTTTCCGTCTTTGTCCACGACCGAGAAGTGGGTGGTCTGGTTACTTTCATACGGCGCCAGCTTGCCCGGGCGGATCTCGCTGGACGGTTTAGCCTTGTTGATGTCGATCTCATCGGCAATCGATTTGGCATAGGCTTTGTTGGTCAGCGCTTGCCACGGCACCTTCACGAAATCCGGATCGCCAAGGTATTCCGAGCGGTCCGCGTAGGCGCGCTTTTCCGCCTCCGCCATCACCTGCATGGCATCGGCACTACCGAAGCCGAACTTGTGCATATCGAAGTTTTCCAGAATATTGAGGATCTGCACAATGTGAATGCCCCCGGAGGACGGCGGCGGCATAGAGAAGACCTCGTAGCCGCGATAGGTGCCGCTAATCGGCTCGCGCTCCACCGCCTTATATCCCGCCAGATCCGCTTTGGTGATCAGCCCGCCGTTCTTCTGCATCTCATCGGCAATCTGATCGGCAATCGGCCCCTTATAGAAGGCGTCCGGACCGTTTTCGGCAATCAGTTCGAGACTTTTTGCGAGGTTCTTCTGCACCAGCTTATCGCCCTTCTTCAGCGGCTCGCCGTCTTTCCAGAAGATAGCCTTGCTGTTTTCATGATTGGGAATAACTTCGCTGCCGTAGGTTTTGAGGTCGTCCGCCAGCGCGTCGTTGACGACGAAGCCGTCGCGCGCCAGCCTGATGGCAGGCTGCACCACTTTATTCAGCGGCAGCGTGCCGTATTTTTCCAGCGCCAGCGAGAACCCCGCAACAGTGCCCGGCGTGCCGGAGGCAAGGTGCGAGGTCAGGGATTTTTTACTGTCCGGATTGCCCTGATCGTCGAGGAACATATCGCGGGAGGCCTGATTCGGCGCCATCTCACGGAAGTCGATGGCCGTAGTTTTACCGTCTTTCGTGCGCAGCATCATAAACCCGCCGCCGCCCAGGTTCCCCGCCTGTGGATGCGTCACCGCCAGCGCGTACCCGACCGCGACCGCCGCATCCACCGCGTTACCGCCCTGTTTAAGAATATCGACGCCCACCTGAGTTGCCAGCGCGTCAACCGAGGCCACCATGCCATGCGTCGCCCGCACGGGATGAAAAACATCCTCCTCCACGCCGTAAGAGACCGGAGGAGCGGCGGGCGGGTTGGCCACTACGGTAAATGTGCCGCCTGCCATCAGCGCAGCGATGGCGACCCAGCGCAAAAAGGTTGGTTTCATCATTATTGTTCTCCAGGTGAAGGGGCCTATATTCCCCGCTTAAGCCTGGTTCACAACTCTTAAAAAATCATCGTTATGTCGGAATCAGGATAAACTTAAGAGAAGCCTCAAAGGAGGAGATAACCATGAAACGATTACCGATCCTGATCGCGCTGCTTCCGTTCGCCGCGCTCGCACAGCCGATAAACACGCTGAACAACCCAAACCAGCAGGGCTATGTCATTCCGAGCCAGCAGCGTATGCAGACGGAGATGATGAGCCAGCAACAGCAGCAGAAAGGGATGCTTAATCAGCAGTTAAAGACGCAGACCCAGGTGCAGCAGCAGCACCTGCAAAACCAGATGAACGCTAATACCCAGCGCGTGCAGCAGGGCCAGATGCGCGAGCAGCCGCTGTCAAACTCAAACGGTGGGATGTTAGGGGGCGGGGTGTCGCAAAGCAGCGGTCAGCAGCATATGCTGCCGACCCAGCAGAACGGCAGTATGCTTAATAAATAAAGTTCGGCCCGATCTGGTCAATCGCATCGGTACAGATGCTGTCCACGCCCCAGCGCAGCAGCTCGGCTGCACGCTGGGGTTTGTTGACGGTGTAGACCAGGATATGCAGACCGGCCTCTTTCAACAGCATCACGCGCGCTTCATCCAGCAGCTTATGGTTGAGGTGGATCGACACGCAACCTAAGCGGGCAGTCAGCGCGCGCCAGTCTTCTCGCCACTCATCCAGCAGCAGCCCGCGCGGCAGCTCTGGTACGGCCGCCTGTGCCGCTTCCAGCGCGTCGATGTCAAACGACGACAGCAGCGGTACCGTCATCCCTTCCCACAGCTCACGCGCGGCCAGCGCGATGACTTTGCCCGTCAGCGGCCCGGTGCCGGTGGTCGGTTTGATTTCGATGTTGGCCATCATGCCGTGCTGGCGGCAGCGGTCCGCCACTTCCGCCAGCAGCGGCAATGGCTCGCCTTTGAATTCCCCGCTGAACCAGCTTCCGGCGTCCACCTTCAGCAGATCGCGCCACGGCAGTTCGCCCGCCACGCCCCAGCCGTTGCTGGTGCGTTCAAGGTTGTCGTCATGCAGCAGGAAAATTTCGCCGTCCTTCGACAGCTTGGCATCGAACTCGATCATCGTGTGGCCGTAGCGCGCGCCAGCGTCAATTGCCGCCAGGGTGTTTTCCGGCGCCAGTTTACCGCCGCCACGGTGGGCGACAATGTGGGGGTAAGGCCAGTTGCTCATACTCGTTGTCCTGTTTCACCGTCAAATAAGTGCAGGTGATTTTCCGGCATATGCAGCCACAGCGTGCTGCCTGCCTTCGGGCGCTCCTGATGCGGCAGGCGCACCACCAGCTTTTGTTCGCCCCAGCGTCCGTGCGCCAGGTTGTCTGCGCCCAGCATCTCCAGCGTGTCCATCACCAGCGGCACGCCGCCGTCCGCCTGAGACGTCAAACCAATATGCTCCGGGCGGATACCGAGCGTCATCTTACGCCCGGCGTAGCCACGATAGTACCAGTTGATCGGCAACGCCATCCCGCTTTCCAGCTCAAAATGGGTTCCTGCAGCATTGATCCGCCCGTCCAGCAGGTTCATCGCCGGGCTGCCGATAAAGCTCGCCACAAAACGGCTGGCCGGTTTTTCGTAGACTTCCACCGGGGTGCCAATCTGCTCGGCGATGCCTTTGTTCATCACCATCACGCGCTGGGCGAGAGTCATGGCCTCTACCTGATCGTGGGTCACGTAGAGGGACGTGGTTTTCAGGCGGCGATGCAGCTGCTGTAGCTCAAGGCGCATCTGCACGCGCAGCTTGGCGTCGAGGTTTGACAGCGGTTCGTCGAACAGAAAGACCGCCGGGTCGCGCACGATGGCGCGCCCCATCGCCACGCGCTGACGCTGGCCGCCGGAAAGCTCACGCGGGCGACGCTTGAGCAGGCCGTCAAGCTCCAGAATGCGCGCGGCTTCTTTCACGCGCTCCTCGATATGGCCTTTGCCCATGCCGCGAATTTTCAGCCCCCAGGCCATGTTCTCTTCCACGCTCATGTGCGGATAGAGGGCGTAGTTCTGGAACACCATCGCGATGCCGCGATCTTTGGGTTCCATCTCGGTAACGCGCTGGCGGTCAATCCAGATATCCCCGGACGTCACGCGTTCCAGCCCCGCCACCATGCGCAGCAGCGTCGATTTCCCACAGCCGGACGGGCCGACCATGACGATAAATTCCCCGTCCGCCACGTCGAGCGTCAGCGGCTGAATGACCTGGGTTTTGCCGTCCCAGCTTTTGGTTACTGCCTGTAATTTTAAACCTGCCATCTTATTTCTCACTGTCCACCAAACCACGCACAAACGCACGCTGCATGGCTAAAACGATAACGACCGGGGGGATAAGGGTGAGCAGCATCGCCGCCATCACCTGGTTCCAGAGGGTGGTGCCTTCGCCGGTGGCGATCATGCCTTTGATGCCTGCCACGGCGGTGCCGAGGTTGACGTCCTGAACGATCAGCAGCGGCCACAGGTACTGGTTCCAGCCGTAGATAAAGGTGATCACAAACAGCGCCGCAAGGTTGGTTTTCGACAGCGGCAGCACGATGTCGCGGAAGAAGCGCATCGGCGAGGCCCCGTCGATGCGCGCGGCTTCAATCAACTCATCCGGCAGGGTCATAAAGAACTGGCGGAACAGGAAGGTGGCGGTCGCCGAGGCCATCAGCGGCAGGGTTAAGCCCGCGTAGCTGTCGAGCATCTTCAGGTTGGCGATCACCTCCACCGTCGGGAAGATACGCACCTCTACCGGCAGCATCAGAGTGATAAAAATCATCCAGAAAAACAGGTTACGCAGCGGAAAGCGGAACCAGACGATGGCAAACGCCGAGAGCATCGACACCGTGATTTTGCCGACGGTGATGCCGAACGCCATGATGAAGCTGTTGAGCATCATCAGCCAGAACGGCGCGCTGTTGGCCCCCACGCCCTGGGTCCAGATAGTTTTCATGTTCTCGAAAAGATGCCCGCCGGGGACGAGCGTCATCGGCGTGTCGAACACCGCTTTGGTGTCCAGCGTGGCGGCGACGAAGGCCACGTACAGTGGGAACAGGATGACGAGGATGCCCAGGATCAGCAGGGTATGGCTGAAAATCGTCAGCCCGCGACGGTTCTCAATCATTGGTAGCGCACCTTACTTTCGACATAGCGGAACTGCACCACCGTGAGGATGATGACGAGGAACATCAGCACCACGGACTGGGCGGCAGAGGCAGAGAGATCAAGCCCGGCAAAGCCTTCGCGGTAAATTTTATAAATCAGCGTGGTCGTCGCCTGTACCGGACCGCCCGCAGTGGCGGCGTCGATCACCGGGAAGGTGTCGAAGAAGGCGTACACCAGGTTTACCACCAGCAGGAAGAAACTCACCGGGGCGATCAGCGGCAGCGACAGTTTGAAGAAGCGACGAACGGGCCCTGCGCCGTCAATCGCGGCGGCCTCCACCAGCGAACGCGGGATAGACTGTAGCGCGGCGAAGAAAAACAGGAAGTTGTAGCTGATCTGCTTCCACACCGAGGCGAACACCACCAGGAACATGGCCTGACCGCTGTTCTGGGCGTGGTTCCAGTCATAGCCAAACTCGCCCAGGAAGTGGGTAATCAGCCCGCGCCCCGGGTTAAACAGGAAGATCCACAGCACGGCGGCCACGGCGGGAGCCACAGCGTAAGGCAGCAGCATCAGGGTCTGATACAGACGGCTGCCGCGCACTACGTAATCCACCAGCGCGGCGAAGAACAGCGACGCGACAAGACCGCTGACGGTGACCAGCGCGCTGAATTTGATCGTCGTCCAGAAGGAGTCCAGGTAGTAGCTGTCATGGAACAGCGCGGTAAAGTTGTCCAGCCCGACAAACTGGCTGGAAAGCCCGAACGGATCGACGCTTTGTACCGAGTACCACAGCGCTTCGCCCGCAGGCCAGATAAAGAAGATAACGGTGATGACCAGCTGCGGCGCAACCAGCAGGTACGGCAGCCAGCGGGAACGGAACACCGGACGGGATGATGACATAGGTTAGCTCAAGTAGGTTTTCGCCCCTCACCCCGGCCCTCTCCCCATAGGGGCGAGGGAGAAAAGACGGCTCCGTGCAGTCCCCTCTCCCCTATGGGGAGAGGGTTAGGGTGAGGGGTAAGATTTTAATTAAGACTTCGTCGACTGCTCAAAGCGGCGTAACAGTTGGTTGCCGCGCTCTACCGCTGAATCCAGCGCCTGCTGAGGCGTTTTCTTCCCGGTCCAGACGCTTTCCAGCTCTTCATCAACGATGGTGCGGATCTGCGGCATGTTGCCCAGACGCAGGCCTTTGGTGAACGGCAACGGCGGCTTGTTCAGCATCTGACGCGTCGCGATGTCCGCGCCCGGGTTCTTGCTGTAGAAGCCCTGCTCCCGGGTCAGGTCGTACGCGGCTTTGGTGATCGGCAGGTAGCCGGTCTTCTGGTGCCACTCGGCGGCGTTTTCCGGCTTCGCCAGGAAGTCGAGGAACTCGGCCACGCCTTTGTAGGTGCCGTTGTCTTTACCCTGCATCACCCACAGGCTCGCCCCGCCGATGATGGCGTTCTGCGGCGCGCCTTTTACATCAGCGTCGTACGGCATCATGCCCACGCCGTAGTTGAATTTGGCGTAGTGACGGATGTCCGCCAGCGAACCGGAAGACGCGGTAGTAATGGCGCAGTCACCGTTGTAGAACTTCTCGGTGGATTCGTCTTTGCGCCCGAAATAGCTGAAGTCGCCCTTCTTGTTCAGATCGGCCAGCAGCGCGATGTGCTTCACCTGCTCCGGCTTGTTAAATTCCAGAACCGCGTCGGTGCCATCGAAGCCGTTGTTTTTGGTGGCAACCGGCAGGCCGTGCCAGGCGCTGAAGTTTTCAATCTGGATCCAGCCCTGCCAGCCGCTGGCGTAGCCGCACTTCATCCCCGCCGCTTTCAGCTTCGCGGTGTACTCCGCCAGATCCTGCCAGGTTTTTGGCGGCTGTTCCGGATCTAAACCGGCTTTTTTGAAGGCATCTTTGTTGTAGTACAGCACCGGCGTGGAGCTGTTAAACGGTTGGGACAGCAGGTGGCCGGTTTTGGAATCGGTGTAGTACCCGGAGACGGTCGGCACAAACTGGGATTCGTCAAAGTTGATGCCCGCGTCTTTGAACACTTCATAGACCGGCTTGATGGCTTTGGAGGCCATCATGGTCGCGGTGCCGACTTCATAAACCTGTAACAGGGCTGGCGCATTGCCGGTACGGAAGGCGGCGATGCCCGCGCTCAGGCTCTGCTCGTAGTTGCCTTTGTACACCGGCACAATTTTGTAATCCGGGTGGGTGTCGTTGAAACGTTGCGCCAGGGAGTCAACCTCTTTACCCAACTCCCCTTCCATAGAATGCCAGAACGGAATGGTGGTCACAGCCATTGCGTTCGCCGCAAAAGCCAGACCGATTGCCAGACCCAAAGCTGTGTGTCGTAACGATGTCATTGTCATCTCTCTTATTATGCCGGATGCGCGATATCACGCGTTTTGTGCTCGCGAGGTAACATGACATGCTCGAATGACAGAAAAATAACTGTTTGTTTACAGATAGGTGACAGCCAGGCGTCAGAGGGATGATGGTTGTGTGAAGGGGTTAATATGAAAAAAAGCCGGGTGGCGGCTTCGCCTTACCCGGCCTACATGGTATCCGTAGGCCCGGTAAGCGCAGCGCCACCGGGCGATACAGACGGCTTAGCCGCCCAAATACGCGCTCCGCACCGCTTCGTTCGCCAGCAGCGCATCGCCGGTATCGGAGAGCACCACGCGGCCGTTCTCCAGCACGTAGCCACGGTCAGCGAGCTTCAGCGCCTGGTTGGCGTTCTGCTCGACGAGGAAGATGGTCATCCCCTCTTTGCGCAGCTGCTCGATGGTGTCGAAGATCTGCTGGATAATGATCGGCGCAAGACCGAGCGAGGGTTCATCCAGCAGCAGCAGACGCGGCTGGCTCATCAGCGCGCGGCCAATCGCCAGCATCTGTTGCTCCCCGCCGGACATGGTGCCCGCGCGCTGAATTCGCCGCTCCCACAGGCGCGGGAAGAGTTCGTATACCCATTTGATGCGGGTCTGGTATTCATCCCGGTGGGCGAAGAAACCGCCCATCGCCAGGTTCTCTTCGACCGTCATGCGCGAGAACACGCGACGCCCTTCCGGGACGATCGCTACCGCTTCACGCATAATTTTAGCCGTCTGCCAGTCGGTAATATCTTTGCCGTCAAACACAATCCGCCCGCTGGTGGCGCGCGGATCGCCGCACAGGGTGCCGAGCAGCGTGGTTTTCCCCGCGCCGTTGGCGCCAATCAGGGTGACGATCTCGCCCTGATTGATATGCAGGCTGACGTCGTGCAGCGCCTGGATCTTGCCGTAGTGCGCATTGACCTTGTCGAACGTTAACATCGCTTTTTCCATCTTATGCCTCACCAAGGTATGCGCGGATCACGTCCGGGTTGCTGCGGATCTCTTCCGGCGTGCCGTTTGCCAGCGGCGTGCCCTGGTTAACCACGTAGATACGGTCCGAAATGCCCATCACCAGCTTCATGTCGTGCTCAATCAGCAGGATGGTGGTGTCGTGATGATCGCGAAGCTCGGCAATCAGCTCGTCCAGCTCTTTGGTCTCTTTCGGGTTAAGGCCCGCCGCCGGTTCGTCGAGCATCAGGATTTCCGGCTGCGTCACCATGCAGCGCACAATCTCCAGACGACGCTGATCGCCGTAGGCCAGGTTGCTCGCCTGCCGGTTGGCGTGCTGGAGCAGGCCGATACGGTCGAGCCAGGTGGCGGCGCGATCGAGCGCCTCCTCCTGCGCGCGGCGGAAGGCCGGGGTTTTCAGCAGGCCGGAAAAGAGGCCGGTTTTGAGCTGCTGATGTTGCGCCACCAGCAGGTTCTCAATCACCGTCATCTCCCGGAACAGACGCACGTGCTGGAAGGTACGCACCACGCCCATGCGGGCAATCTGCTGGCCCGGTAGCCCTTCGAGGTGCTGGTCGCGCAGCATGATGGTGCCACCTGTCGGCTTGTAAAAACCGGTCAGGCAGTTGAATACTGTGGTTTTCCCTGCGCCGTTCGGGCCAATCAGGGAGACAATCTCTTTCTTATGCAGATCCAGATTCACGTTGTTGACCGCCAGCAGGCCACCAAAACGCATCATCAGACCGTTAACGGATAATAATGGCTGACTCATGCCTGCTCTCCTTTCGCTTCCGCGCTCTTAAGCTTCAGCTGTGGACGCGTCATCGGCAGCAAGCCCTGCGGACGCCAGATCATCATCAGCACCATCAAGCCACCCAGCATCAGCATGCTGTATTCGTTAAAGTCGCGCATCAGCTCGCGCGAGACCACCAGCAGGATGGCCGCGAGGATCACGGCGAACTGGGAACCCATCCCGCCGAGCACCACAATCGCCAGCACGAAGGCCGATTCGGCAAAGGTGAACGATTCCGGGCTGACGAAGCCCTGACGCGCGGCAAACAGCGTTCCGGCGAAACCGGCAAACGCGGCGCTGATGGTAAACGCGGTCAGCTTGATACGGGTCGGATTCAGGCCCAGGGAACGGCAGGCGATCTCATCCTCACGCAGCGCTTCCCATGCGCGGCCCAGCGGCATGCGCAGCAGACGGTTGATCACAAACAGGGTAATCACCACCAGCAGCAGCGCCACCAGGTAGAGCCAGATCACGCGGTCGGACGGGTCGTATTTGATGCCAAAGAAGTTGCTGAAGGTATCCCAGCCGCCTTCGCGGGCGGTACGGCTGAACTCCAGGCCGAAGAAGGTCGGTTTCGGGATCTGGCTGATGCCGTTCGGACCGCCGGTCACTTCGGTATTGTTGAGCAGCAGGATACGGACGATTTCGCCGAAGCCTAAGGTCACAATCGCCAGGTAGTCACCGCGCAGGCGCAGCACCGGGAAGCCGAGCAGGAAGCCCGCGGCGGCAGAGACCAGCCCCGCCAGCGGCAAACAGGTCCAGAAGCCGAGGCCGTAATAATGGTTCAGCAGCGCGAAGGTGTACGCGCCGATGGCGTAGAACCCGCCGTAGCCCAGCACCAGCAGGCCAGACAGCCCCACCACCACGTTCAGACCTAGCCCCAGAATCACGTAGATCATGGTCAGGGTGGCAATATCCACCGTCCCGCGCGATACCATAAACGGCCACGCCACGGCAGCCACCAGCAGCGCCACAAGGAACAGCTTCTGCTTCACGGTTGTACCGTCGATCGCCGGAAGGACGAATTTCGGCCCGGAGACGTTCTTCAGCGTCTTCTGGAACAGCGGACGCAGCAGCTGGAACAGGAACACCACGCCAGTACCGATAAACACCCACTGCCAGCGGATATCGGGGGCGGTATCCACCACCAGCTTCGTGCCGTCCAGCCCTAACTGGACGCCCATAAAGACGCCCGCCAGGACGAAGAACATGGCGGCAGAAAGCAGCGCCATCGCAAAATGCATCGGTTTCATACTTTCTCTACCTCCGGACGGCCCAGAATACCGGTAGGCATGACCAGCAGAACCAGAATCAGCAGGGCAAACGACACCACATCTTTATATTCGGTGCTCAGGTACGCCGAAGAGAGCGCTTCGGCCACGCCCAGGATCAGGCCGCCGATCATCGCGCCCGGAATGCTGCCAATGCCGCCCAGTACCGCGGCGGTGAAGGCTTTCATCCCGGCCATAAAGCCGATGTACGGGTTGATTACGCCGTAGAACTGGCCGAGCAACACGCCAGCCACCGCCGCCATCGCTGCGCCGATCACGAAGGTCAGAGCAATCACGCGGTCGGTGTTAATCCCGAGCAGGCTCGCCATCTTCAGATCTTCCGCGCAGGCGCGGCAGGCGCGTCCCATGCGGGAGTAGCGGATGAACAGGGTCAGGGCCAGCATGGCAATAAAGGTCACAACCCAGATAACCAGCTGCATGGTGGTGACAGAGGCAGAGAAGTTTTCGCTGGCCCCCACAATCCACTGGCCGTTAAACAGGCTTGGCAGCGCCACGTCACGCGAACCTTCTGTCAGGCTGACGTAGTTTTGCAGGAAGATGGACATACCGATGGCGGAGATCAGCGCAATAAGGCGCTTGGAGCTGCGCACCGGCCGGTAGGCCACCCGTTCGATGCTCCAGCCGTAGGCGCTGGCAATCACAATCGCGCCGACAAACCCGGCGGCCACCAGCAACCAGCTGCTGTCGATGCCCATCATCATCAACGCGGCGATGATCATAAAGGAGACGTAGCTACCGATCATGTACACCTCGCCGTGGGCGAAGTTGATCATGCCGATAATGCCGTAAACCATCGTGTAGCCGATGGCGATCAGCGCGTAGGTGCTTCCCAGCGTGACGCCGTTAAACATCTGCTGCAAAAAGTAGAGAAACTGCTCGGACATATGCAAACCTTTTTATATCCGCCCGGTAAACCGGGCGGTGGGATTATTATCTGGCGACCGAGGACGAACCGTCGGCGTGCCACTTAAAGACACCAAATTCAAATCCCTTCAGATCGCCTTTCTCATCCCAGTTCAGCGGCCCAATCACGGTGTTCGCCCCGTGTGCTTTTAAATCTTTCACCAGATCCAGCGGCTCTTTGCTGCCGGTGCGATCCATGGCCGTGGCCAGCGACTGCACGGCCGCGTAGGTGATCCAGACGTATGGGCCACTCGGATCTTTCTTCTGTGCCTTGAGCGCATCCACGATAGCTTTATTCGCCGGATCCTGGTCATAGCGTTTTGGCATCGTCACCAGCATGCCTTCGGCAGAATCGCCCGCGATGTTCGACAGGGAGGCATTACCGACGCCCTCAGGCCCCATAAACTGGGTTTTCAGACCGGTGGCGCGCGCCTGGCGCAACATCTGCCCCATTTCCGGGTAGTAGCCGCCGTAGTAAACGAAGTCGATATTCTCTTTTTGCAGGCGGGCGATCAGCGCGGAGAAGTCTTTCTCACCGGCGGTAATGCCGTCGAAGAAGACGATATTCGCCCCGCCTTTTTTCAGGCCGTCCTGTACGGAGCGCGCCAGGCCTTCACCGTACTGCTGTTTGTCATGAATGATGGCAATGCGCTGTGGCTTAACGGTTTCGAGGATGTATTTGGCGGCGGTTGGCCCCTGCGAGGAGTCCAGACCGGCGGTACGCATAATGTGCTGGTAACCCCGCTGGGTCAGTTCCGGGTTGGTGGCGCCCGGGGTGATCATCAGGATGCCTTCGTCTTCGTAGATATCAGACGCAGGCTGCGTGGAGGAGGAACACAGGTGCCCGATGACGTACTGGATACCGTCGTTAACGATTTTGTTGGCGACCGCGACGGCCTGTTTTGGATCGCAGGCGTCGTCATACTCCACGCCCACCAGCTTGTCGCCTTTGATGCCGCCTTTAGCATTGATATCTTTGATGGCCTGACGCGCGCCGTTGAACTCCATATCGCCCCACTGGGCAACGGGGCCGGACATCGCACCCACTACCGCAACTTTAATGTCGTCTGCCATAGCGGCATGCGAGATCGACAGTGCGACCATCCCCGCGATTAACGTCTTCGCGTTCCTTTTCATCTCAGAATCCCCATTCGTGAAGTGATGTATATATTTTGTTTTATTATGGTTAAAAAGCATTCTGTACTTTTAATGAACAACGCTATTTTTACCAGTGCCTTTAATGGTTTAGCGCAGGTTTTTAACAACAACCAGACTAATATCTCTATTTTTCAGGCGATTAAGCAAAGATAATATTCTGAAATCAGACGGAGATAAACAAATAAAAGCGCAGTTTGCAGCATAAAATAACGGTACAAAGCGCCGAATAAATCACTACCATTCAGGTTAAAATTCTGCTTATTTTTCGATCCATGTGTTTTCAAACTGCCCATCGCGTTGCCAAAAAACTAATCACCTGGTAAATGGGAAGAAAAAGAGAAAGTGCCTGAGCAATTAAATTGAGTACACTGGCCGTACTCTTTTTGATTTGGACAAGCAGCTAATGAAACTGACTATCGTGCGTCTGGTGACCTTTAGCGACCAGGATCATATCGACCTGGGCAAGATCTGGCCGGAATATTCTTCTTCATCGCTGGCCGTCGATGAGAACCACCGCATCTATGCCGCGCGCTTTAACGAGCGCCTGCTGGCCGCCGTCCGCGTAACGCTGAGCGGCACGGAAGGGGCGCTGGACTCCCTGCGCGTGCGCGACGTGACCCGTCGTCGCGGGGTCGGGCAGTATTTGATTGAAGAGGTGATCCGCGAAAACCCGAGCGTGACCTCCTGGTGGATGGCCGACGTGGGCGTGGAGGATCGCGGCGTAATGGCGGCGTTTATGCAGGCGTTAGGGTTTACGGCGCAGGCGAACGGGTGGGAGAAGCGCTAAAAGAAAGCCGGGTGGCGGCTGCGCCTTACCCGGCCTACATTGTCTGCCACATTGTGTGCCGCATTATCTGCCGCATTTTCCCAGGCTGATTGTAGGCCCGGTAAGCGAAGCGCCACCGGGCAAAAGCGGGGCTCTGCGGCCTGATGCCCTCACCCCGGCCCTCTCCCACGGGGAGAGGGAGAAAACATTAAAAAAGGCAACTTATGTTGCCTTTTTGCTTTTATTTGGCGTCTGTCGCCGTGCCGTTGGCATGCCAGTCAAACACGCCGAACTCGAAGCCCTTCAGGTCGCCCTTCTCATCCCAGGACAGCGGCCCCATCACGGTTTCCACCGAGTTCGCTTTCAGCCAGGTGGCAATCTCCGCCGGATCGGCTGACTGGTTCAGGCCCGCTTGCAGAGACTGCAACGCTGCGTAAGTGGTCCAGACGAACGCACCGCTTGGATCCTGTTTCTTCGCCTTGATGGCATCTACAACAGGTTTGTTCGCAGGCACCTGGTCGTAGTTTTTCGGTTTGGTCACCAGCAGCCCTTCAGCAGACTCACCCGCGATGTTAGACAGGGAAACGTTCGCCACGCCTTCTGGCCCCATGAACTGTGTCTTCAGACCCGCCGCACGCGCCTGACGCAGGATCTGCCCCATTTCCGGGTGGTAGCCGCCGTAATAAACGAAGTCGATATTCTCTTTCTTCAGACGCGCTACCAGAGTCGAGAAGTCTTTCTCACCGGCGGTGATACCGTCAAAGAACACCACGTTGGCATTCGCTTTTTTCAGGTTATCCTGCACCGCACGGGCCAGGCCTTCGCCGTACTGCTGTTTGTCATGAACAATCGCGATGCGCTGCGGCTTCACTTTTTCAACAATGTATTTCGCGGCGGTTGGCCCCTGATCGGAGTCCAGACCGGTGGTACGCAGGATCAGCTTATAGCCGCGCGCGGTCAGCTCTGGTGCCGTCGCAGCCGGCGTGATCATCAGAATGCCTTCGTCTTCGTAGATGTCAGACGCGGGCTGGGTGGAAGAGGAGCACAGGTGACCGATAACGTATTTGATCCCGTCATTTACCACTTTGTTCGCCACCGCGACCGCCTGTTTCGGGTCACAGGCATCGTCATATTTTACGATTTGCAGCTTTTCGCCCTTGATGCCGCCCTTAGCATTAATGTCTGCAACCGCCTGTTCCGCGCCCGTAAATTCCTGGTCGCCGTACTGTGCTACCGGACCAGACATCGCGCCCACCACGGCCACTTTAATATCGGCCTGCGCCATAGTGCTGAATGCCAACGCGATACATCCTGCCAGTAACGCTTTACCCTTCATGTTCATCCTGAGATTCCCCATTATTATGGTTATAACGATTGTTGTGATGTTGTTGTGTAGCGCTTTATTTCAATTATAGGCGTGCTGTTCGCGCTTTTTCAGCATACTCTGCTAAAACATACCCCATTTTTATGATTTTGGAATAGCTAATTTGAAATGAAAATATGATAAGCCCGACCTTCATTTCAGCCGGGCTTTTGGCTTTATCGTGTCAGCGAGGCGGAAATAATATCCAGCGCTTTACGGAACTGCGCTTCGGGGATGGTGAGCGGGTAGAGGAAGCGGATAACGTTGCCGTAGACGCCGCAACTCAAAAGCAGCAGCCCTTCGTTCAACGCGCGTTCCTGAACCTGACGGGTAAATTCCGGCGACGGCTGTCCGGTTTGCGGATCGGTAAATTCCACCGCCACCATCGAGCCCTGCCCACGGATATCGGCGATCCAGGGACAGCCATCCTTCGCTTTATTCAGCACCTCGACAAGATGATGGCCGAGATGAGACGCGCGCGTGCAGAGATCTTCCTCGTCAATCACGTCCAGCACCGCATGGGCCGCCGCAATCGCCAGCGGGTTACCCGCGTAGGTGCCGCCCAGTCCGCCCGGAGCGGGCGCGTCCATCACCTCTGCCCGGCCAGAGACGGCAGAGAGCGGCATTCCGCCCGCCAGGCTTTTCGCCATGGTGATCAGATCGGGCTTCACGCAGTGGTTTTCCATGGAGAATAGCTTGCCGGTACGGGCGAAGCCGGTTTGCACTTCGTCGGCAATCAGTAAAATCCCGTGGGTATCGCACAGGGCACGCAGCGCCTGCATAAAATCAGCGGGCGCGACGTTGAATCCGCCCTCGCCCTGGACCGGTTCAATAATGATTGCCGCCACCTGATCGGGCGCGATATCGGCTTTGAAGATGCGCTCCAGGCTTTTTAACGCTTCGGCGGTACTGACGCCGTGCAGGTTGTTGGGGAATTGCGCGTGGTACACCGAGCCGGGGAACGGGCCGAAGCCGAGCTTATAGGGCGCCACTTTGCCGGTCAGCGCCATGGTCATAAAGGTACGGCCGTGGAACGCGCCGCCGAAGGTGATAAGGCCGGGACGTCTGGTGTACGCGCGGGCAATTTTCACCGCGTTTTCGACCGCTTCTGCACCCGTTGAGAAGAAGGCGGTTTTGGCTGGCCCCTCTATGGGTACGCGCTGGTTGATGCGCTCGGCAAGCGCCACATAACCTTCATAGGGGACGATCTGGTAAGCGGTATGGGTAAAGGCATGAAGCTGTTTTTCGATGGCGGCGATAACTTTAGGATGGCGATGCCCGGTATTCAGCACGGCGATCCCGGCGGCAAAATCAATATACTCGTTACCTTCTACGTCCCACACCGTGGCGTTTTCGGCTTTATCGGCATAGAAGTTACACATGACGCCGATACCGCGCGGCGTTGCCTGTAAACGCCGGTCGTTCAGTTCGTTATTTTTCACCCTGTCACCCTCTGAATGTCGCCTGCTTAGCGCATCAGTAAGTGTTTGCCAGGGGGAAGAAATTCGCCAGAGCGGGCGCTAAAAAAACAAAACCCCCAGACTCTCATCCAGGGGTTCTCGGTGTACTTCGCGGAAATTACGCTTCGATAGCGGCGCGAAGTTTTTTCATGGCGTTCTTCTCAAGCTGACGCACACGTTCAGCGGAGACGCCGTAGCGGTCGGCCAGTTCCTGCAACGTGGACTTGTTATCTTCGTCCAGCCAGCGGGCACGGATGATATCCTGGCTACGCTCGTCGAGGCCTTCCATCGCGAAGGTCAGCTTGTTTGCCGCCTGGTCTTCCCAGTTATCCTCTTCAATGCCGTCAGCAAAGTTAGAGGTTTTATCCTGCAGATACAGGACCGGGGCCATCGGCTGGCTGTCGGAGGCATCGTCGTCGGCAGACATATCAAACGTCATGTCCTGCGCGGCCATACGGGATTCCATCTCGCGGACGTCTTTGCTGGAAACGCCCAGCTCGCGCGCCACCATTTCCACTTCATCCTGATTGAACCAGCCCAGACGCTGCTTGGTTTTACGCAAGTTGAAGAACAGTTTGCGCTGCGCTTTCGTCGTGGCGACTTTCACAATACGCCAGTTACGCAGGACGTATTCGTGAATTTCCGCTTTGATCCAGTGCACGGCGAAGGAGACGAGTCGCACACCCACTTCCGGGTTGAAGCGACGTACCGCCTTCATCAGGCCAATGTTACCTTCCTGAATCAGGTCCGCCTGCGGCAGGCCGTAGCCCGCATAATTACGAGCAACGTGAACAACAAAGCGCAGGTGAGACAGGATCAGCGTTTTAGCTGCTTCCAGATCGCCCTGGTAATGCAGCTTTTCAGCAAGCTCCTTTTCTTCCTCAGCCGTTAACATCGGCCAGGTGTTCGCAGCCCGGATGTAAGATTCCAGGTTACCAACAGGGGCTAAAGCTAAAGTTTGCATTTCTTTGGTCATTCATTCCTCTCAATGTTTCTTCTGGTCCAGGTTGTCCCCGTCAGGCAACAACCATGCCAAAGCGTTTGAGCAACGAGATTAGCATTCACTCTTTTATCAGACAGTGATTTTATCCACAAGTTCCAGGTGCAACAGTGAATAAATTACGCACAAAATGTGACATGAAGATGATTACAGGGGAAGAGACAACAGGGACGCTTTCCCTGCAAGCGAACATCTCGGTGCAGGGAAAGATTATATCACGCTTTTATTAGTCGGGAGTAAAGTGGCGTAAATGTTGAACCGTTGCCAGCCATGCCGCCACCCAGCCGATCATGGAGCAGACCAGCAGCAACAGCAGGCACTCATCGAACCCTAAGCCACTGATATCAAACTTCGTTCCGAAAACCTGCGCCACCTCGGTGACGGCAGACGACAGCCGCATCACCAAAATTTCTGACAAAATCAATGAAAGAAATGCACCAGAAAAACCTAATAACGCGCCGCCATAGAGGAACGGGCGGAGGATGAAACCATCCGTTGCGCCAATCAGTTTCTGCACGTTGATGGTATCGCGACGGGCGAAGATGCTCAGGCGCACGCTGTTACCGATGACGAGGAACACCGCCGCCACCATCAGCACGCCGATCATCGCCGATACGCGCCCCACCAGCCCGGTCAGGGCGGCAAGACGGGCAAACCAGCTGTCGTCCATGCGCACTTCATCAATCCCATTGATGCGGGTAATGCGGTCGCGCAGGGTGTTGAGCGAATCGGTGCCCTGGAAATCGAGCTTCGGGATCACCACCGCCACGGCGGGCAGCGGGTTCTCTTCCAGCATATCCAGCGCGCCGCCGAACCCGGACCAGTTGCGGAATTCGCCCAGCGCTTCATCGCGGGAAAGATAGTTCACTTTCTCCACGCCCTGCTCGGCCTGAATCTGCCCCACCACTTGCGCCGCCGCGTTATCGTCGAGGGCTTTATCCAGATAAACGGTGATCTGAGGCGACGGATAGTACTGGGACGCCGCCTGGTTTACGTTTTTGTAAACCATGTAGCAGACGCTCGGCAGCGTCAGGGAGATGGCAATCACCATCACCGTCAGGAACGTCGCCAGCGGTTTGCTTTTTAGATCCTGCAACGCGCCCTGGAAGGCGTAGCGCACCTGTTCGTTGAAGACGTTGGTTTTACGGGAGTTCGGTTTCGGTGTCGCTTTGGCACGCTTAGGCGCATGGCGATTGCCGTCCCCGCCGCCCTGAGGCTTGCGGAAACGGTCAAACCGGTTGCTGAACTGCCGAATCTGGTTCATTGCATCACGCTTATTCACCGTGGCCTCCGTGCAAATGCCCGTCGCTCAGGGTCAGCATGCGGTACGAACGGCGTGAGATAAGCCCCATGTCGTGCGTCGCCATCAGTACCGTGACCCCCACGCGGTTAAATTCCTCAAACAGACGCAGGATCCCTTCAGAGAGGGCATCGTCCAGGTTACCGGTCGGTTCATCCGCCAGCAAGACGGCAGGCTTGTTCACCACCGCACGGGCGATGCCCACGCGCTGCTGCTCACCGCCGGAGAGCTGGATCGGGAAGTTCTTCGCTTTGTCCAGCAGCCCGACCTTATCCAGTGCCGCCGAAACGCGACGGCGGATATCATCGTAACTGGCGCCGGCAATAATCAGCGGGATCGCGACGTTATCGAAAACCGTGCGATCCATCAGCAGGTGGTGATCCTGGAAAATCATGCCAATCTGACGACGCAGGAACGGCACTTCACGGTTCTTAAGACGGCTAATTTCATGGCCGCTGAACCAGATTTTCCCGGCACTTGGCCGCTCGATCCCACAGATCAGCTTGAGCAGGGTACTTTTCCCCGCGCCGGAATGGCCGGTCAGGAATGCCATCTCGCCTGGCTGGAGGTGGAATGTTACCCCCTGTAGCGCTTGTCTCCCGCCGAGATAGGCCTTGCTGACGTGTTCAAAGCGAATCATTGTTAGTCCTCTCGGGCAAATAGTGCCTCAATAAAGTCGTCCGCTTTAAACGGACGTAAATCCTCAATACGCTCGCCCACACCGATGTAACGGATAGGAATGCCGAACTGGTCGGCCACGGAGAAGATCACCCCGCCTTTCGCGGTGCCGTCCAGCTTGGTCAGCGTGATCCCGGTCAGTCCTACCGCTTCATTGAACAGCTTCGCCTGGCTGATGGCGTTCTGTCCGGTGCTGGCGTCGATAGTCAGCATAATTTCATGCGGTGCATCTTCGTCCAGCTTCTTCATGACGCGAACGATTTTCTTCAGCTCTTCCATCAGGTGCGATTTGTTCTGCAAACGCCCTGCGGTATCTGCAATCAGCACGTCCACGTTACGCGACTTCGCCGCCTGGATGGCATCGAAAATCACGGACGCGGAATCCGCGCCGGTGTGCTGGGCAATGACCGGAATATTGTTGCGCTGGCCCCACACCTGGAGCTGTTCCACCGCTGCCGCACGGAAGGTATCGCCCGCCGCCAGCATCACCGATTTGCCCTGCTGCTCAAACTGGCGCGCCAGCTTGCCGATGGTGGTGGTTTTACCCACGCCGTTGACGCCAACCATCAGAATAACAAAGGGCATTTTGCCTTCAATATTAAGCGGTTCGTCAACTTTTGCGAGAATTTCACCCATCTCGTCTTTCAGCAGGCCGTACAGCGCCTCGGCGTCACGCAGCTGTTTGCGGTTCGCCCCTTCGGTCAGGTTGGCGATGATTTTCCGGGTGGTTTCCACGCCCACGTCCGCAATCAGCAGTTGCTCTTCCAGCTCCTCAAACAGATCGTCGTCGATCTTCTTGCCGCGGAACAGACTGATAAATCCGGAACCTAAGTTTTCTTTGGTTTTGAGCAGGCTGCGCTTCAGGCGCGCGAAGAAACCTTCTTTGGTCGGTTTTTCCTGCTCCTGAACGATCTCTTCTTCGGCCTGCTCTTCCACCGGCACGACGATGACCGCTTCTTCAGCCGCTTCCGCCGCCAGCGCCTGGGCCTCCAGCTCTTCGTCGGTCAGCTCTGGCTCAAGGGCCGCTTCTTCTTCCACCGCCTCAACAATTTCAACGGTTTCCGCTTCGGCCTGCCACTCTTCGGCAGAAACCTCTTCAGCTTTCACCTCTTCCGGCAGCGGCAGCGCTTCGTGTTCGATAGCGGCCTGCGGCGCTTCGGTAAGGGTTTCAACGATAACCGGCTCTGGTTTTTCGCTCTCCTGAACCTGTTCGGTAACCTCAACCACCTCTTCGGCAAAGGATTCAATCTCTTCTTTGCTGTGGGCTGGCTCTTCCGCTTCGACAACCGCAGCGGTTTCGACAGGCGTTTCAGGCTGTGACTGCTCTTCTACAACCTGCTGTTCTTCGGTTTTCTGTTCTGTTTCTTGCTCTTTTTCACCGAAACCCAACCAGGAAAAGAAGCCACGTTTTTTTTGTTTTGCCATCTGCGACTACACTCCTCGCGGCGCTATATACAGGGAAGCTAAAAAAATGATGAAATAGTCTAACACTTTACTTAATTGACATCACCGCCCGCAATCGCAGGGCATTGTTAACAGAGCTTTCCTGAGATGAAGAAACCCACCCGCGCCCCGGCCGGTCAAATTCGCATTATCGGCGGTCAGTGGCGAGGCCGGAAATTACCGGTGCCGGACAGCCCCGGTTTACGCCCTACCACGGACCGCGTTCGCGAGACGCTGTTTAACTGGCTCGCCCCGTCAATGGTAGACGCCCATTGCCTGGACTGCTTCGCCGGAAGCGGTGCATTAGGGCTGGAAGCGCTGTCGCGCTATGCTGCGAGCGCCACGCTGCTGGAGATGGAGCGCGGCGTCGCGCAGACGTTGCAGCAAAATTTGGCTACGCTGAAAGCAACCAACGCCAAAGTGGTGAATACCAACACGCTGAGCTTCCTCGCGCAACAGGGGACGCCGTTCAACGTGGTGTTTGTTGACCCGCCGTTCCGTAAAGGGCTGCTGGAAGAGACATTATCGTTGCTGGAAAAAAATGGCTGGCTGGCAGACGACGCGCTGATTTACGTTGAAAGCGAAGTGGAAAATGGTCTACCGCCCGTTCCCGTTCACTGGGATCTGCACCGCGAGAAGGTCGCCGGCCAGGTGGCTTATCGTCTGTATCACCGTCAGGCACAAGGAGGATCCGATGCCAGTACTGATTAACGTAGGGCGCTTGCTGATGCTGGGCGTCTGGGCTTTTTTGATTTTGAATCTGGTGCACCCGTTCCCGCGTCCGCTGAATATCTTCATTAACGTGGCGCTGATTTTTACCGCGTTCATGCATGCCTTACAGATGGTGATGCTGAAAAACGGACTGCCGAAAGATAGCCCACCGATGACCGGCTGGCAGCAGCTGCGGGTGTTTATTTTCGGCGTATTTGAGCTGCTGGTGTGGATGAAGAAGTTTAAGGCGCAGGTGAAGAAGTAAGGTGCGGCCAGATGCCCTCACCCTAACCCTCTCCCACAGGGAGAGGGGACGCTTACACCCTCTCCCCTTCGGGGAGAGGGCCGGGGTGAGGGGAAAATTACTGCTCCGGTTCAAACCCTTCAAACCGCGACCCTTTGTAGCTCAGCGTGCCTTTCTCCCCCACCGTCAGCTGGTGGTACTGCTGCGCCTCCAGTCGGAAGGTCATCTCCAGCCCGCCGGTTTCCGGCTTAAAGCTCGCTTCATAGCGCATCGTTGTGCCCGCAGGCGTCACCTGCTGCTGGCGGGATCGGCGGTCATTAAGCGGTTTCTCGCGCTTGTTCGTCACCACCACGCGCTTTTGCATCAGCGGCGCGGCATCGTTGTCGGCCTTCTCACGGCGCTGCTGCACGAAGCGAAACGAGGCGGCAATGACGATAATCGCCAGCACGACAATAAAAAACAGCGGCATCTTGCTCATTGAAAAATCCCATCAGATTATGCGGAATTCAGGATACCTCGCCTGCCCCGGCATTGCCAAACGCCCGCTCGCGTCACTACACTGGATCAGAAACTGATCATTCAGCCTCAACAGTTACAGGGAGTTAATATGCTTTGGTCATTTATCGCTGTCTGTTTTTCCGCATGGCTTTACGTCGATGCGTCTTACCGTGGCCCAGCCTGGCAGCGCTGGTTGTTTAAACCCGTCACGCTATTGCTCCTGCTGTTGCTTGCCTGGCAGGCACCGATGTTTAACGCCATCAGCTATCTTGTCCTCGCGGGGCTGTGTGCGTCCCTGATTGGCGATGCCTTAACCCTGCTGCCGCGCCAGCGTCTGCTGTACGCCGTGGGGGCATTCTTCCTGTCGCATCTGCTCTATACCATCTACTTTGCCAGCCAGATGACGCTCTCCATCTTCTGGCCGCTGCCGCTGGTGCTGCTGGTGATTGGCGCCCTGCTGATCGCGGTGATCTGGTCGCGTCTGGAAGAGATGCGTCTGCCGGTGTGTACGTTTATCGCCATGACGCTGGTGATGGTGTGGCTGGCGGGCGAGCTGTGGTTCTTCCGTCCGACAGCGCCTGCGATGTCCGCGTTCTTCGGTGCCGCACTGTTGCTGTTGGGTAACATCGTCTGGCTGGGCAGCCACTATCGCCGCCGCTTCCGTGCGGATAATGCGATTTCTGCCGCCTGTTACTTTGCCGGACACTTCCTCATTGTGCGTTCACTGTATATCTAAATAACGCTTGACTCTGGAGTCGACTCCAGAGTGTATGCTGCGGTTAATGAGAAAATTATCATTACCGGAGACTGCCATGTCGACTCCAGAAATACCTAAAAAAGTTCCCCAATTCTCGGCACTTAAGCTCAGCCCGGTTCCGCCAAAAGAGGACTGCTGCTGCGAGGGCGCATGCGAAACGCAAACTCAAACGCTGCCTGAAAGCGGCAATCACTACAGCTGGGTCGTCAACGGCATGGACTGCGCGGCCTGCGCCCGCAAAGTGAAAAACGCGGTGAAGCAGGTGCCGGGCGTGAGCCACGTTCAGGTGCTGTTCGCTACCGAAAAGCTGCTGGTCAGCGCCGAAAACGACGTCAGCAGACAGGTTGAAGCCGCCGTCAGCAAAGCGGGTTATACCCTGCGCAGCGAAACGGCGCCCGCAGAAAAAACGTCTCCGCTAAAAGAAAACCTGCCCCTTATCACCCTCATCATCATGATGGCCCTGAGCTGGGGGCTGGAGCAGATCAACCACCCGTTCGGCAACCTGGCGTTTATCGCCACCACGCTGGTTGGCCTGTTCCCGATTGCCCGTCAGGCGCTGCGTCTGATGAGAAGCGGCAGCTGGTTTGCCATCGAAACGCTGATGAGCGTGGCGGCTATCGGGGCGCTGTTTATTGGCGCGACGGCGGAAGCGGCGATGGTGCTGCTGCTGTTCTTAATTGGCGAACGCCTTGAGGGCTGGGCGGCGAGCCGGGCGCGTAAAGGGGTGAGCGCGCTGATGGCGCTAAAGCCGGAAACCGCCACGCGAGTTATTGATGGTCAGCGTGAAACGGTCGCCATCAACACCCTGCGCCCGGGTGACGTGATTGAAGTGCCCGCAGGCGGACGTCTGCCAGCCGATGGGGCCCTCGTTACCGCCACCGCAAGTTTTGACGAAAGTGCCCTGACCGGGGAATCCATCCCGGTTGCGCGCGCGGCGGGTGAAAAGGTGCCTGCGGGCGCCACCAGCGTCGACCGACTGGTGCAGTTGACGGTCATTTCCGAACCGGGCGACAGCGCCATCGACCGCATCCTCAGGCTGATTGAAGAGGCCGAGGAGCGCCGCGCGCCGGTAGAACGCTTTATCGATCGCTTCAGCCGGATTTACACCCCCGCCATCATGCTGGTGGCGCTGCTGGTCACCGTCGTCCCGCCGCTGTTCTTCGGCGCGCCGTGGGAGGGCTGGATTTACAAAGGGCTGACGCTGCTGCTGATCGGCTGTCCGTGTGCGCTGGTGATCTCCACCCCGGCGGCGATTACCTCCGGGCTGGCGGCGGCGGCACGTCGCGGGGCGCTGATTAAGGGCGGCGCGGCGCTGGAACAGCTGAGTCAGGTCCAGCACATCGCCTTCGATAAAACCGGCACGCTGACCGTCGGCAGGCCGCAGGTGACCGGCGTGTATCCGCAGGACATCAGTGAAGACGCCCTGCTGACGCTGGCCGCTGCCGTGGAGCAGGGTTCCACCCACCCTCTGGCGCAGGCGATTGTACGTGAAGCGAAGGGGCGCGGGCTGAACATCCCTCCGGCAACGGCCCAGCGAGCGCTGGTCGGGTCAGGGATTGAAGCTGTGGTCGAAGGCAAAAAAGTGCTGATCGCCGCGGCGGACGCGCGCTCTACTCCACAGGTTGAGGCGCTGGAGCAGGCCGGGCAGACGGTCATTACCGTGATGCAGGACGGTGTGCCGATGGGCATGCTGGCGCTGCGCGACACCCTGCGTGACGATGCGAAAGAGGCCGTCGACGCACTGCACAGGCTGGGAGTACAGGGCGTGATCCTGACCGGCGATAATCCGCGCGCGGCGGCGGCGATTGCAGGCGAGCTGGGGCTGGAGTTTAAGGCCGGATTGTTGCCTGCGGATAAAGTCAGCGCGGTAACCGAGCTGAACAGCAACGCCCCGCTGGCGATGGTCGGGGACGGAATAAACGATGCCCCGGCAATGAAAGCTTCCACCATCGGCATTGCGATGGGCAGCGGCACCGACGTGGCACTGGAGACCGCCGACGCGGCGCTGACGCACAACCGCCTGACCGGGCTGGCGCAGATGATAGAACTTGCGCGGGCGACGCGCGCCAATATTCGGCAGAACATCGCCATTGCGCTGGGTCTGAAGGGGATTTTCCTGGTCACCACGCTGCTCGGCATGACCGGACTGTGGCTGGCGGTACTGGCGGATACGGGGGCGACGGTGCTGGTTACGGCGAACGCGTTGCGGTTGTTGCGTCAAAGGTAAAAGTGAAACGGCAACCGGGTTGCCGTTTCTCGTGTTTACCCCCTCTCCCCGCGGGAGAGGGCCGGGGTGAGGGCATCAGGCCGCACGCGTCACTGCATTCCTAACAGCCCCGGCAACCACAATGAAATCGCCGGAATGTACGTCACCATCCCCAGCACGACCAGCAACATACCGTAAAACGGCAGCATCGCCCGCACCACGTGTTCGATCTTCTGCTTACTCACCGCACTCGCCACAAACAGCACCGACCCGACCGGCGGCGTGATCAGCCCAATCCCCAGGTTAACCATCATGATCATCCCAAAATGCACCGGGTCGATACCCAGTGCATTGGTCACCGGCAGCAGCACCGGCGTCAGGATCAGGATGATCGGCGCCATGTCCATCAGCGTGCCAATCAGCAGCAGCATGATGTTGAGGTACATGAGGATCACGTACTTGTTATCGGAGAGCGATGTGAAGAATTCGGTGATGCGCATCGGCAGTTGCATGTAGGTCATCACCGCCCCAAACGCCGCGGCAAAGCCGATTAAAATCATCACGATGGTGACGGTTTTCACCGTGCGGCACATCAGCTTCGGCAGTTCGCTCCACTTGTAGTCGCGGTAGATAAACATGGTGACGAAGAACGCCCACAGGCAGGCCACGGCGGCAGATTCGGTGGCGGTAAAAATCCCGGACAAGATCCCGCCGAGGATAATCACCACCGTCATCAGCCCCCACAGGGCATCGAGCATAATTTTCAGCGCCTGCCTGAACGGGATTTTGTCCCCCTTCGGGTAGCCGCGCTTGCGGGCGAAGCACAGGCAGAGCACCATCAGGCTCACGCCCAGCAGCAGGCCCGGCAGCACGCCCGCGATAAACAGCGTGGCGATGGAGACCGTTCCCCCCGCCGCCAGGGAGTAAATCACCGAGTTGTGGCTGGGCGGGATCAGAATCGCCTGCACCGACCCGCTGGCCGTCACCGCCGCCGCGTATTCGCGCGGATAACCCTTCTTCTCCATCTCCGGGATCATCACGCTGCCGATAGACGCCGTATCCGCCACCGACGAGCCGGAAATCGCGCCGAAGAACGTCGAGGCGACAATGTTCACCAGCGACAGCCCACCGCGGATAAAGCCGACGAACACGTAGGCGAAATTCACCAGCCGTCGGGCAATGCCCCCTTCCGCCATGATCGCCCCGGCAAGAATGAAGAACGGGATTGCCAGCAGGGTAAATTTATTGACCCCGCTGGTGATCTGGATCATCAGCGCCTCCAGCGGCAGGTCAATCCACAGCGCGCCCGCCACGGCGCTTAAGCCGACGGCGAAGGCCACCGGCATCCCCAGCGCCAGCAAAATGGCGAGGGTGAATAACAAAACAAAAGCATCCATTGTTCACCCCTTAACTGTGATTGCCGATCAGCACGACCGGACGGTTTTCCTGCGAGCCAAACAGCAGGCGTTCAAGCACAAACAGGATCAAAATGGCCGACCCGACAGGCAGAGGCAGATAGCTTTCGCCGGAGGTCAAGAGCGGAAACTCCGCCACCGGCTGCTCCCACAGCTCAACGCACAGCCAGTAGCTGTACCAGCACATCAGGCCAGAAATAAGCAGCATCAGCAGATCCACTACCCGCGCGCACAGCCTTTGCAGCGACGCGGGCAGGCGGTCGGTAAGCATGTTGACCGCAATATGCGACCCGGCGCGGTAGCTCACCGCCGCGCCGATGAAGGTAAACGTCACCATGCAGATAATGGCGATCGGCTCCGGCCAGGATTCGCCGCGATTGAGCACGTAGCGTGAGAAGATGCCGATGGGGATGACAATCGTCATCACCAGCAGCGAGAGACCCGCCACCGCCATGGCGAGCAGGTACAGACGATCCATCCACTTCAGGTAGAGTTCGGACATACGTACTCCGGATTACTGAACGTCAGCGATGGCTTTCATCAGATCCTGATGCTTGTCGCCATACTGCGCGCGCACCGGCTCAGTGGCTTTGATGAACACCGTTTTGTCGATATCGTGGAACTTCACGCCGCCAGCCTTCATTTTTGCCAGCGCCTGGTCGTTATACGCATTCCACAGCTTGCGCTGCTCGAACTGCGCTTCGCGGGCCAGCACCAGGATCTTTTGCTGTTCGTCAGCGCTGAGCTTGTCCCATTTCACTTTGGAATAGAGCAGCATTTCCGGGGTGATGAAGTGGCCGCTCAGCGTGTAGTTTTTGGCGACCGGCATATAGTTGTGGGCGATAAAGGTTGGCGGGTTGTTCTCCGCGCCGTCGATCACCCCGGTCTGCATGCCGCTGTAAACCTCGCTGACGCCCATCGCCACCGAGTTCGCCCCCATCGCTTTCAGCGTGGCCAGCGCCACCGGGCTGCCCTGCACGCGGATTTTCTTCCCTTTCAGATCGTCCGGTTTGACGATCGGCTCTTTGGTGATCAGGTTACGGGTGCCGGAATCCATCCAGCCGAGGAAGACCAGGCGCGATTTCGGGTTGGCGGTCAGCTTGTCGCCAATCTGCTTGCCGATATCCCCGTCGATCACCTTGTGCATGTGGTCTTCATCGCGGAATACGTAGGGCAGCGTAAACACTTCGATATCCGGCAGGATGGCGGCAACCGGCGCCATAGAGACGCGGATCATGTCTATCGCCCCCATCTGCGCCTGCTCAATCATCTGCTTTTCATCCCCCAGCACGCCGCCGGGGAAGACCTTAATCTCCAGCTTGCCATCGGTTTGTTGTTTGAGTTTTTCACCCATCTGCTGAACCGCCACCACGTTCGGGTAGCCTTCAGGATGCACATCGGCGGCTTTGATGGTCTGGGCAGAAACGGTGCAGGCAAAAGCAGACAGGCACAGAGCAGCCAGTAACGGCTTGAGGGTCGTTTTCATTGAGTCAACTCCAGGGTAGTGAAATAAGCGTTAAAACGATGTTTTAGTTTTTGACGTTTAAAAATTAGACTACGGCTGGAAAAAGGAGGGTGAAGCGCCTCACAAAAAGCGCGAAATTTTGAAACGATGGTTCGAAATTGTGATGGGTGCTTGTCGGGTGGCGGCTGCGCCTTACCCGACCTACTACACCCGTAGGCCCGTGCAAGCGAAGCGCCGCCGGGCATCAGGTCGCACTTACCCCTTACGAATCACATACCGGTACGGCAAGGTCTCGGTTTGCTGCGCTACCAGTTCATGTTCCATAAAGGTACAAAAACCGGGAATATCGCGGGTAGTGGCCGGGTCATCGGCGACGATCAGCAGCGTTTCGCCGCTCTGCATGTTACGGACGGTCTTACGCACCATCATTACCGGCTCCGGGCAACGGAGGCCCTGAGCATCAAGCGTGTGGTCTGGGCTGGAAAACAGGTCGGTCATGTTCTTCTCGTTCAGGTAAAAACGGCTGTAGTTTACGCCCCGCTATCGCCAATGCAAACCAGGTTAACGATTGCGTGAAAATTAGCCATTGCAAAGTGTCGTTAAAGCAGTATCATGCGGCGGCTTTATTGGGTTCCCTCACCCCAAATATTAATCAAAAAGGTACAATATGAACTCCTTTACACAATCGCAACGCGTCAAGGCGTTGTTCTGGCTTTCGCTATTTCATCTGCTGGTGATCATCTCCAGTAACTATCTGGTACAGCTCCCCATCTCCATTTTTGGTTTCCATACCACCTGGGGCGCGTTCAGTTTCCCGTTTATTTTCCTTGCGACGGATTTAACCGTGCGTATTTTTGGCGCACCGCTGGCGCGGCGGATTATTTTTGCGGTGATGATCCCGGCACTGTTTGTCTCCTACGCCATCTCCTCGCTGTTTTACATGGGAAGCTGGCAGGGCTTCGAAGCCCTGACGCATTTCAACCTGTTCGTCGCGCGTATTGCCGCCGCCAGCTTTATGGCCTATGCCCTGGGGCAGATCCTCGATGTCCACGTGTTTAACCGCCTGCGTCAGAACCATCGCTGGTGGATGGCACCAACGGCTTCCACGCTGTTCGGTAACGTGAGCGATACGCTGGCCTTCTTCTTCATTGCCTTCTGGCGCAGCCCGGACGCCTTCATGGCAGAACACTGGATGGAAATCGCTCTGGTGGACTACGCCTTTAAGGTGCTTATCAGCCTGGTCTTCTTCCTGCCGATGTACGGCGTGCTGTTGAATATGCTGCTGAAAAGACTGGCAGATAAATCGGAAATCTCCGCATTGCAGGCAGGTTAAGGGTTCGCTTTATCAGTTGTGATAAGATGAACGAATGAGCCGCTATGGCCGTTTATCGAAAGGAAGAAGTCAATGCGCAATCTGGTTAAATATGTCGGGATTGGCCTGCTGGTTGTTGGCCTTGCAGCCTGTGATAACAGCGACACCAAAACGCCTGCTCAGGGCGCGTCAGCAGAAAGCAACGCCACCGGTCAGCCGGTGAGCCTGATGGATGGCAAACTCAGTTTCTCTCTGCCCGCGGACATGACCGATCAGAGCGGTAAGCTGGGCACCCAGGCGAACAACATGCACGTCTATTCCGATGCCACCGGGCAAAAAGCAGTCATTGTGATTGTCGGTGACGATACCAGCGAAGATCTGGGTGTGCTGTCCAAACGTCTGGAAGATCAGCAGCGCAGCCGCGACCCGCAGCTTCAGGTGGTGACCAATAAGTCTATCGAGCTGAAAGGCCACACGCTGCAACAGCTGGACAGCATCATCTCCGCCAAAGGCCAGACCGCTTACTCCTCCGTGGTTCTCGGCAAGGTAGATAATAAACTGCTGACCATGCAGATCACTCTGCCTGCAGATAATCAGCAAAAAGCGCAGGCAACCGCTGAAAACATCATTAACACCCTTGTGATCCAGTAATCGTTCACCAGGATGACGTGGCCTCCGTCGCTTGCGCCGGGGGCCATTTTTTTTCCATGACTTTAAGACTAACGCTCCAGACGAAGCGAATCCGGCGCACTACAATTAGCAAGCCCCCCGGAAAAAGGAATTCTTATGACTGCCAGCCCGCCCGACAAAGCCGGACTTCATATTTTATTAAAACTCGCCTGCCTGGTGGTTATCCTTGCGGGTATCCATGCGGCGGCAGATATCATTGTTCAGCTTCTGCTGGCGCTGTTTTTCGCCATCGTCCTCAACCCGCTGGTGACGTGGTTTTTACGCCGGGGCATCAGCCGCCCGGTCGCGATTACCATTGTGGTGATGGTGATGCTGGTTGTCCTGACGGCGCTGTTCGGCGTGCTCGCCGCCTCGCTGAGCGAATTTTCCACCATGCTGCCGCAGTACAATAAAGAGCTGACGCGCAAGCTGGTCGATCTCCAGCGCATGTTGCCGTTCGTTAATCTGCATATCTCACCGGAACGGATGCTGCGCCGGATGGATTCCGAGAAGGTGATGACCTACGCCACCACGTTGATGACCGGGCTTTCCGGGGCAATGGCCAGCATTCTGCTGCTGGTGATGACGGTGGTGTTTATGCTGTTCGAAGTGCGCCACGTGCCGTATAAGCTGCGTTTTGCCCTGAACAATCCGCAGATCCACATTGCCGGCTTGCATCGCGCGCTGAAGGGTGTGTCCAAATATCTGGCGCTGAAAACGCTGTTAAGCCTGTGGACCGGCGTGATCGTCTGGCTGGGGCTGGTGCTGCTGGACGTGCAGTTCGCGCTGATGTGGGGCGTGCTGGCGTTTTTACTGAACTACGTGCCCAATATCGGCGCGGTGCTTTCTGCCGTTCCGCCGATGATCCAGGCGTTCCTGTTTAACGGTTTTTATGAGTGCATGCTGGTAGGGGCGCTGTTCCTCGTCGTGCATATGGTGCTGGGCAATATTCTCGAACCGCGCATGATGGGTCACCGTCTGGGCATGTCGACGATGGTGGTGTTTTTATCGTTACTGATCTGGGGATGGCTGCTGGGACCGGTGGGCATGCTGCTCTCCGTGCCGCTCACCAGCGTCTGTAAAATCTGGATGGAAACCACGAAAGGAGGCAGTAAACTCGCCATTCTGCTGGGTCCGGGTCGGCCAAAAAGTCGTTTGCCGGGATAACCGGGTGGAAAGGGTTAAAAGTGACGTTTATTCGCCAGCGCGACGACAACATTGTACGATGTGCGCAGCAAATCGCGCTGGCGAAGAAAAAGTCACAGAAACAGGTTTATCGCGGACGCGCGTAGATGAAATTTACACTTACCCTTATCGACTGGCAGGCAAGAGCGCCAGGACTCAGCGATGCCGACGAATGGCAGGCATGGTCACGCCGGTCTGACGCCATCGATCCTGATGCACCGCTGGCGAAACTGACCGATCTGCCGATGATGACCGCCCGCCGCCTGAATTCAGGCAGCAAGCTGGCCGTTGATCTTGGCCTGATGATGCTGCGCAAACACCGCATCGACGCCGTCGTCTACAGCAGCCGTCACGGGGAGCTGGAACGCAATTTTCGTATTCTCCAGGCCCTGGCGGCAGATCAGCCCGTTTCCCCCACCGATTTTGCCATGTCGGTACACAACTCGGCGGTCGGCAATCTCACTATCGCCGCGCGTCAGCCTGTTGTCTCTTCGTCGGTTTCCGCCGGTATGGATACCTTCCAGCAGAGCTTATGCGAGGTGCTGAGTCTGCTACATGCGGGCTACTCACGCGTGTTGCTGGTAGATTTCGACGGTCTGCTGCCGGAGTTTTATCACGCCGGGCTGCCGCCGCAGATGCCCGTCTGGCCCTACGCGCTGGCGCTGGTAATTGAGGCCGGAAATACGCTCAGCTGTGAAACGCACGCCAACCGCAGGCCTGAAGAGCCCGCGCTGCCGCAAAGCCTGCAGTTCCTGCGCCATTACCTGCGGGACGAGCGCCAGTTTACCCTGCCGGGCGAGCGCCTGCTGTGGCAATGGACGCGCCAATGAGAGGGTTACGTTCCCGCCTCGATCGGGTATGGCGCATGCTGATGACCGGATTGTGCTTCGCCCTGTTCGGCCTCGGCGGGCTGACGCTGTCGCTGGTGTGGTTTAACCTGCTGCTGATTTTCCAGCGTGACCGCACCCAACGTCGCCGCCTGGCACGCCGCACTATTTCTGCCAGTTTCCGCCTGTTCCTCGCGGTGGTACGCGGTGTAGGGGTACTGGATTACCGTTTCAACAACCAGGACGTTTTGCGCGCCGAGCGGGGCTGTCTGGTGATTGCGAACCATCCCTCGCTGCTGGACTACGTTCTGCTGGCGTCGGTGATGAACGAAACTGACTGTCTGGTGAAAAGCGCGTTGCTGCGTAACCCGTTCGTCAGCGGCGTGATCCGCGCGGCGGACTATCTGATTAACAGCGAAGCCGACACGCTGCTTGCCGCAAGCCAGCAGCGTCTGGCCCAGGGCGACACCCTGCTTATCTTCCCTGAAGGCACCCGCACCCGGGTGGGAGAAGCCATGACCCTGCAACGTGGGGCGGCGAATATCGCCGTTCGCTGCAACAGCGCCGTGCGCGTGGTGGTGATCCACTGTAGCGAACGGATGCTGGATAAACAGAGCAACTGGTATAACGTGCCCCCCAACAAACCTGTTTTCACCGTGGATGTTCGCGAACGCATCAACATTCATGATTTTTATGATGCGAGTCAGCACGAACCGGCGCTGGCAGCAAGGCAGTTAAACCGGCATATGCAGCATCAGTTAACAACCGGTCTTCAATCTTTGTCAGGAACGAAAGATGCAAGCGCTCTATCTTGAAATTAAGAATCTCATTATCTCTACGCTGAATCTGGAAGAACTTACCCCAGAGGATATTGATACAGACGCCGCGCTCTTTGGCGACGGCCTCGGTCTGGACTCAATCGACGCCCTTGAGCTGGGGCTGGCGGTAAAAAATCAGTACGGCGTAGTGCTTTCTGCCGAAAGTGACGAGATGCGTCAGCACTTCTATTCCGTTGCCACGCTCGCGGCTTTTATTCATCAACAACGCGCCTGAGAATGACCGCTATGACAGAACAACAAACGATTTATCAGGAAGTCTCTGCGCTTCTTATTACGCTGTTTGAAGTCGCTCCGGAGGATATTACCCCTGAGGCACGGCTTTACGAGGATCTGGATCTCGACAGCATTGATGCCGTCGATATGGTAGTGCACCTGCAAAAGAAGACGGGCCATAAAATCAAGCCCGAAACCTTCAAAGCGGTGCGCACGGTGCAGGACGTCGTGGACGTTGTGGAACAGCTTCAGCGCGACGCGTAACGTGCGTTCGATTCCAGTTCTTCCCGCCCTGACGGGGCTGATGCTGCTGGCATGGCCGTTTTTGATCGGCTTCGGGCTGGCGAATAATAGCCTGCACGGGATACTGCCCGTGATGGCGCTGGTGCTGCTGTTACGCGTCTGCCAGGCCCGTCGGCAGGGCGGTCCCCTGCGTTATCTTTTCGTGAGCGTGGCGCTGGCTGGCATAGCGCTTTGCGCGGCGAGCTACGTCCTGCACGCGCACCAGTGGGTGCTGTTTTATCCGGTGGTGGTGAATCTGGTGATGCTGGTGGTGTTTGGCGGTTCGCTGTGGACGGCAATGCCTGTCGTCGAACGGCTGGCGCGCCTGCGTGAACCGGATCTCTCCCCCGTCGGGGTACGTTACACGCGCCGGGTTACCCGGGTCTGGTGCGGCTTTTTTATTATTAACGGGGCGATCGCGCTGTTTACCGTAGTACACGCCGATATCCGTCTGTGGACGCTGTGGAACGGGATGATTGCCTATCTCCTGATGGGCACGCTGATGGCCGGCGAGTGGCTGGTGCGACAACGGGTGATGAAAAACGATGCTTAACCCTCTCCCGCTTAGCCAGTGGCTCAGTGCCCCCCGCCCTGACGACACCCCTGTCGCCTGGCAGGACAACCATCTCTGGACGCTTGGCGATCTGCGCCACGACGTCACTCAGCTGGTCGACACGCTGCGTGATGAAGAAGGCGAGCGCTGGGCGCTGTGCATCGAAAACGGCTATCTGTTTATTGTCGCGCTGCTGGCGACGCTGCATGCGGGTAAAACGCCGGTCCTCCCCGGGCACAGCCGGGCGGCACAGCTTAACGAACAGCGGGCGCTGTTCAGCGGCGTCCTGAGCGACACCACGCTCGATTTTCAGGGGCGACAGCTGCGGGTTGCTTCCGCTCAGCGGGCAGGCCATCCCTTTTCACCGCTGCCTGCCATCGATGAGATGCGCACGATCGAGCTTTACACCTCCGGCTCGACCGGCACGCCGCAGCGGGTGAGTAAGCCGGTAGTCAGCCTGGATCGTGAGGCTCGTCTGCTGGCGGAACATTTTGGCGATCGTCTGGCAGGCTGTCACGTCGTCGCTTCCGTGGTGCTGCACCACCTGTATGGCCTGACGTTTCGTGTCGTCTTACCCATGGCGCTCGGCCTGCCGCTGCACGCCAGCCTGCTCAACTATGCCGAGCAGCTCTCTGCCCTTCCCGACAATAAACGCTATCTTTTCATCAGCAGTCCGGCGTTTCTCAAGCGGCTGGACGCGTCGCTGACGCCGCCCCCCGTCAACCTGCTCTTCTCCGCTGGCGGCGCGCTGCCCTGGCAGGAGGTCGCCGCGGTTCAGGCCTGGCTCAACGTCTGGCCGGATGAAATATACGGCAGCACGGAAACAGGCGTAATGGCCTGGCGCTACCGTCAGGAGGAAAGCATCCGCTGGCAGCCTTTCCCCGGCGTGACGTTTCACGGCGATCGCGTGACGTCGCCGCTGATCCCCGAGGCGGAGGGGGTCCTGCTGGATGATATCCTGCACTTCACGGCTGACGGGCAGTTCAGCCTCGTCGGGCGCCGCGGTCGGGTGGTCAAAATTGAAGATAAGCGCATTTCGCTCGATGACATTGAGCGCCGCCTGCTGGCGCTGGACGGCATCCGCGAAGCCGCCGCGCTGACGGTGACGCGCGGCGGGCGTCAGGGTATTGGCGTATTGCTGGTGCTGAATGAAGCGGTGCGTCAGCAACACGAACAGAGCAAAAAAGCGCAGGAGCTCGCCTGGCGTCGCGCCCTTCGCCCCTGGCTTGAACCGGTTGCCGTGCCGCGCTACTGGCGGATCGTTGATGAAATTCCGGTCAATAGCATGAACAAGCGCGTAACTGCGCAGCTACAGGAGTTGTTTCATGAAAATCCCTGAAATCGAACGCCGCGAGCCTGGCCCCGGATATCTGGAGATAACCCTTTATCTTGATCCTGACCTGCTCTGGTTTAAGGGACATTTCGCCGTACAGCCGCTGCTGCCGGGCGTGGCCCAGCTCGACCGGGTGATGCATTACGCTGCCGCGCTGGCGCCGGGCTACCGTTTTCACAGTATTCAGAACGTGAAGTTCGCCGCCCCGCTGTTGCCGGAGAACACGGTCACGCTGCTCCTTGCCTGGCAGCCCGAACGCCAGATGCTGACCTTTAGCTACCAGCGCCATGCGGGTAACGAGCGCCACACCGCCAGCAGCGGGAAGATTCGCTTATGTCAGTAACCTTCCGTCCCTGCGTCCTGATCCCGTGCTACAACCACGGGGCGATGATGGCTTCGGTGCTGGCGCGCCTGGCGCCTTTCGATCTGCCCTGTCTGGTGGTGGACGACGGCAGTGATGAAACCACGCGCCGCACGCTTGAAGCGCTGGCGGCGGATCGTCCGCAGGTCACGCTGCTGCGCCTCGCCGAAAACAGCGGCAAAGGCGCGGCGGTGATGCAGGGGCTGAAAGCCTGTGCCGATCGCGGCTTCACCCACGCCGTTCAGGTGGACGCTGACGGCCAGCACGCTATTGAAGACATCCCCAAACTGCTGGCGCTGGCCGAACGCCATCCCGATGCGCTCATTTCCGGTCAGCCCGTTTATGATGACTCGATCCCCCGTTCGCGCCTGTACGGGCGCTGGATAACACACGTCTGGGTCTGGATTGAAACCCTCTCCCTGCAACTGAAAGACAGCATGTGCGGGTTTCGCGTTTACCCGATAGCGCCGGTAATGCGCCTGGCGGCGGGCACGCCGCTCGGCAGGCGGATGGATTTTGATACTGAAGTGATGGTGCGCCTCTACTGGCAGGGCAACACCAGCTATTTTCTGCCCACCCGCGTGACCTATCCGCCGGACGGGGTATCCCATTTCGATGCCCTGAAAGACAACGTGCGCATCTCGTTGATGCATACCCGTCTGTTTCTCGGCATGCTGCCGCGCATTCCTTCCCTGCTGATGCGTCGCCACTCGCAGCACTGGGCGCAGCAGCAGGAGGTGAAAGGATTATGGGGCATGCGCCTGATGCTGCGCGTCTGGCAGTTGCTGGGGCGAAAGGCGTTTACCATCCTGCTGTGGCCGGTTACGGCCGTCTACTGGCTGGCCGCCCGCGCTGCGCGTCAGGCGTCGCAGCAGTGGCTGACGCGGGTTAAAACGGTGATGGCACAGCGGCAAATGCCGCAACCCGCACGGCTTAACAGTTTTTCCCACTTCCTGCGCTTCGGTCATGCCATGCTGAACAAAGTGGCCAGCTGGCGCGGCGAAATGAAGCTTCATCGCGATCTGGTCTTTGCGCCAGGCGCGCAGGAGGCGCTGGGTCTTGACGATCCTCAGGGCAAACTGCTGCTCGCGTCGCATCTTGGCGATGTGGAAGCCTGCCGGGCGCTGGCCCAGCGCGAAGGGGCGAAAACCATCAACGCGCTGGTCTTTAGCGACAATGCTCAGCGTTTTAAACAGGTGATGGAGGAGATGGCGCCGCAGGCGGGCATTCACCTGATGCCGGTCACCGACATTGGCCCGGAGACCGCCATCCTCATTAAAGAGAAGCTGGATCGCGGCGAATGGGTGGCGATCGTGGGCGATCGCATCGCCGTCACCCCGCAGCGCGGCGGCAGCTGGCGGGTGATATGGAGCGAATTTATGGGCCAGCCCGCGCCGTTCCCGCAGGGACCGTTTATCCTGGCGTCCCTATTGCGCTGCCCGGTGGTGCTGATTTTTGCCCTCTGCCAGCAGGGAAAGCTGACCCTGCACTGCGAGCCGTTTGCCGACCCGCTGCTGCTGCCGCGCGGCGAACGCCAGCAGGCGCTACAGCAGACCGTCGATCGCTATGCGCAGCGGCTGGAGCATTACGCGCTCTTGTCGCCTCTCGACTGGTTTAATTTTTTCGATTTCTGGCAGCTGCCAGAGGTCAACGAGAAGGAGTAAAGGGTGCTGACCGATCCCCGCTTTACGGCTGAAGTTGAAATCACCGTTCCGTTCCACGACGTCGATATGATGGGCGTGGTGTGGCACGGCAACTATTTCCGCTATTTTGAGATTGCCCGCGAAGCGCTGCTCAACCAGTTTGATTACGGCTATCGCCAGATGAAAGCGTCCGGCTACGTCTGGCCGGTGGTGGATACCCGGGTGAAATACCGCGACGCGGTGACCTTCGAGCAGCGCATTCGCGTCCGCGCCCATATTGAAGAGGTTGAAAACCGTCTGCGCATCGCCTATCAAATCTTCGACGCGCAAACCGGGAAACGCACCACCACCGGCTACACCATTCAGGTGGCGGTGGAAGAAGCAAGCCGGGAGATGTGCTTTGTCAGCCCGGCCATTCTGTTCGAACGCATGGGGATCGCGCCATGAAGTGGATAACGCTACTCGCGCTGCTGGTAAGCCCGCTGGTGAACGCGGTCACGCTGGATGAACTGCAACAGCGGTTTGCGGAGCAACCGGTGGTGCGCGCACACTTCGAACAGACCCGCACGATCAAGGACATGCCTCAGCCCCTGCGCTCGCAGGGGGAGATGCTGATCGCCCGTGACAATGGCCTGCTGTGGGATCAAAAAGCGCCGTTCCCGATGACGCTGCTGCTGGATGACAAACGGATGGTGCAAATCGTCAACGGTCAGCCGCCGCAGACCATTACCGCCGACACTAACCCGCAGATGTTCCAGTTCAACCATCTGCTGCGGGCGCTGTTCCAGGCCGACCGCAAGGTGCTGGAAGAGAACTTCCGCATCGATTTCAAAGACCTGGGCGAAGGCCGCTGGTCGCTGGTGCTGACGCCCGTTACCACGCCGCTGGACAAGATTTTCGCCACCCTTGATTTGAAGGGCGCGATCTATCTGGAATCCATTCGCCTGAACGATAAGCAGGGCGACACGACGGATATCGCCCTCTCCCGCCACCAACTGACGCCCGCCCGCCTGACCGATGCAGAACGCCAGCGCTTTGCCGCACCGTAACGCCCTGCGCCCGGCGCTGCTGTGGGCCGCGGTATGCCTGATCCTGCTGGGCGTGCTGCTGTCGCTGCTGCCTGGCGCGCGGCTGAACAGCAGCGTGCTCGCCATGCTGCCGAAACAGACGCTCGGCGCGATCCCTCCCGCCCTCAACGACGGATTTATGCAGCGCCTCGACCGCCAGCTCATCTGGCTGGTCAGCCCTGGTAAACAGCCGGACCCGCGCGTGGCGCAGCAGTGGTTAACCCTGCTGCAACGCAGCCAGGCGCTGAGTGTCGTAAAAGGTCCGCTGGATGCCGCCGGGCAACAGGCCTGGGGAGATTTCTTCTGGCAGCACCGCAATGGCCTGGTCGATCCGGCCACCCGCGCCCGCCTGCAAAACGGCGGTGAAGCGCAGGCTCAGTGGATCCTGTCCCAGCTCTACTCCGCTTTTTCCGGCGTGAGCGGCAAGGAGCTGCAAAACGATCCGCTGATGCTGATGCGCGGCGCGCAGCTCGCGTTGGCGAAGAACAGCCAGAAGATGCAGCTGATGGACGGCTGGCTGGTGACAAAAGATGCGGCCGGGAACTACTGGTATCTGCTGCACGGCGAGCTGGCAGGCTCTTCGTTTGATATACAGCAAACCCACCAGCTGGTGACCACCCTCAACGCGATGCAGCAGACGCTGAAAAGCCAGTATCCACAGGCGCAGCTGCTCTCGCGCGGGACGGTGTTCTACAGCGATTACGCCAGCCAGCAGGCTAAAAACGATATTTCCACGCTTGGCGTCGCCACGGTGCTCGGGGTGATCCTGCTGATTGTGTCGGTGTTTCGCTCCGTGCGTCCGCTGCTGCTGAGCCTGCTCTCCATTGCCATCGGCGCGCTGGCGGGGACGGTCGTGACGCTCCTGCTGTTCGGTGAGCTGCACCTGATGACGCTGGTGATGAGCATGAGCATCATCGGCATCTCGGCGGACTATACGATTTACTACCTCACGGAGCGGATGGTGCACGGCGCGGAACACTCGCCCTGGCAAAGCCTGGCAAAAGTGCGTAACGCGCTGCTGCTGGCGCTGCTGACTACCGTCGTGGCGTATCTCTTCATGATGCTGGCCCCCTTCCCCGGTATTCGTCAGATGGCGGTGTTCGCCGCCGCAGGGCTGAGCGCCTCGTGCCTGACGGTAATTTTCTGGCACCCGTGGTTGTGCCGTGGCATGCCGGTTCGCCCGATCCCCCTGAGAGGGATGATGCAGCGCTGGCTGAACGCCTGGCGCGACAGCAAAGCCCTCTCCGTCGGGCTGCCGGTAGCACTGGCGCTGCTCTCCGCCATCGGGATCGCCAGCCTGCGGGTGGATGACGATATCGCCCGGCTTCAGGCGCTGCCGCAGGACATTCTGGCGCAGGAAAAAACCATCACCGCCCTGACCGGGCAAAATGTCGATCAGAAGTGGTTCGTAGTGTATGGCGCGTCGGCTCAGGAAACGCTGGAGCGGCTGGAGGCGTTTACCCCGGCGCTGGCGCAGGCGCAAAAAGCCGGAGAATTAACCCGCTGGCGCACCCTGCCGCTGAACTCGCTGGCGCGGCAGAACAGCGATCTGCAACTTCTGCGTAACGCCGCGCCGACGGTGACGAAAATGCTGCAAAGCACGGGGCTGAATGCCGTCGCCCCGAATCTGAACGCCATGCCTGTCAGCGTGGAGGCGTGGCTCGCCAGCCCGGCCAGCGAGGGCTGGCGTTTGCTGTGGCTGACGCTGCCGAACGGCAAAAGCGGTGTGCTGGTCCCGGTCGATGGCGTCAGAAACAGCGCTGCGCTCGGTGAGCTGGCCGCCCGCCATCCCGGAGTCGTCTGGGTTGACCGTAAGGCCAGCTTCGACAGCCTGTTTGCACTCTACCGCGCGCTGCTGACGGGGCTGCTGGGCGTGGCGCTGGCGGTGATTGCCTGCGGCGCGGTGGTGCGCCTCGGCTGGCGAAAAGGGCTGGTGGCGCTGGTGCCGTCCGTGCTGTCGCTGGGCGGCGGGCTGGCGGCGCTGGCCGTGACGGGCCATCCGGTGAACCTGTTTTCCCTGCTGGCGCTGGTGCTGGTCCTCGGCATTGGCATCAACTACACGCTGTTTTTCAGCAACCCGCGCGGCACGCCGCTGACCTCCATGCTGGCGATTACCCTCGCCATGATGACCACCCTGCTGACGCTGGGAATGCTGGTGTTCAGCACCACTCAGGCCATCAGCAGCTTTGGCATTGTGCTGGTGAGCGGTATCTTCACCGCGTTCCTGCTCGCCCCGCTGGCGATGCCGACTAACAAAGAGAACTTACCATGACCCGTTTCATTCGCCTGGCGGCAGTGATGATGGCCCTGTTGCTGGCGGGGTGTAGCCATACGTCGAACCGCGATGACGCGCGCCCTCAGGCCTGGCTACAGCCCGGTACCCGCGTCACGCTGCCACCGCCGGGCATCACGCCTGCCATCCGCGCGCAGCAGTTGCTTACCGGCAGTTTTAAAGGCCAGACCCAGTCGCTGCTGGTGATGCTGAACGCCGATGGAAATAAAGTGACGCTTGCCGGCCTCTCCTCCGTCGGGATCCGCCTGTTCCTCGCCACCTACGACGACACCGGGATCCACACCGAGCAGTCGGTTGTGATGCCCCAGCTGCCGCCCGCCAGCCAGGTGCTGGCCGACGTGATGCTCAGCCACTGGCCTCTCAGCGCCTGGCAGCCGCAGTTGCCGAAAGGCTGGACGCTGAACGATACTGACACCAGACGCGAACTGCGCAACCCCGATGGCAAACTGGTCACGGAAATTGCCTACCTGAACCGTAACGGCAGGCGCGAACCGATTAGCATTGTGCAGCACGCTTTTCACTACCACATCACCATTCAATATCTGGGTGACTGAGATGATTTACCTTTCTGCCGTTGGCATGGTCAACGCGCTCGGCAACTCGGCTGATGAAATAGCGGCGAACCTGATCGCTGGCGTGGCCCCCGGGATGCGCCAGCGTGCGGGCTGGCTACAGGGCTTACCCGAGGCCGTGCTGGGCGGGGTGGAGGGTGATCTTCCCCCTGTCCCCGGGTCTTTTTCTGCGCATCGAAGTCGCAACAACCAGCTGCTGCTGGCGGCGCTGGCGCAAATCCGGCCCGCCGTCGATGCGGCCATTGCGCGCGTGGGGCGCGACCGCGTGGCGGTGGTGCTGGGCACCAGCACCTCCGGACTGGACGAGGGTGATGAGTACGTGCGCCGCGCGCAGAACGGCGAGCGCAGTCCGCAGTGGCAATATCCGCAGCAGGAGCTGGGCGATCCGTCGCGCTTTCTCGCCAGCTGGCTTGCGCTGGACGGCCCGGCGTATACCATCTCGACCGCCTGCTCCTCCAGCGCACGGGCGATCATCAGCGGCCGTCGCCTGATCGACGCCGGTCTGGTGGACGTCGCCATCGTCGGCGGAGCCGACAGCCTGAGCCGCATGCCGGTCAACGGCTTCAACAGCCTGGAATCCTTCTCCCCGACCCTGTGCGAACCGTTTGGCCGCAACCGTCGTGGGATCACCATTGGCGAAGCGGCAGCACTGATGGTACTGACCCGCGAGCCGGGCGAGATTGCGCTCCTGGGCGCGGGGGAATCCAGCGATGCGTACCATATTTCCGCCCCACATCCGCAGGGCGAAGGGGCGATCCGCGCCATCACCCAGGCGCTGAACGAGGCGGGCATGACGGCGGCGGACGTCGGTTATATCAACCTGCACGGCACCGCCACGCCGCTGAACGATCGCATTGAGGCGCAGGTGATCCACGATCTCTTTGGCGACCGCGTGCCGTGCAGCTCCACGAAGCATCTTACCGGCCACACGCTGGGCGCCGCCGGGATCACCGAGGCCGCCCTGAGCTGGTTGATCCTGACCCGAGACCTGCCGCTGCCGCCGCAGGATTTTTCCCGCTACGCGCCGGACGACACCCTGCCCGCCTTCGGCCTACTGCACCAGAGCGCACCGCTGAATAAACCAGTGATCCTGTCAAACTCTTTCGCGTTTGGCGGCAACAACGCCAGCCTTCTGCTGGGGAGAGTATGATGTGCTACTTACCACCCGGGGATTATCTTCCTCACGACACGCCGATGCTGCTGCTTGAGGGCGTGGAAAGCGTCACCGATGACCGCGCCGTTTGCAACGTGACGGTGAACGATCGGGGCGTTCTGGCGCCGTTTCTGGACGCAGGCGGCAACCTGCCCGGCTGGTTTGCGCTGGAGCTGATGGCTCAGACCGTGGGCGTCTGGTCTGAATGGCACCGAATGCAAAAAGGGCTGCCGCACTGTGCGCTGGGTATGGTGCTGGGCGCGCGCGAGCTGGTGTGCGACGCAGGGCATTTTGCCGCAGGCAGCACGCTGATCATCACCATCGAACGTCTGATGCAGGATGAGCGCTTTGGCAGCTTCGAGTGCACCATTCATGCGGATAATATTTCCCTCGCCACGGGCCGCGTAAACACCTTCCAGCCGAGCGAGGAAGAATTAACCACACTTTTTAACCAGGGAACACCATCATGAGATCCGTACTGGTCACCGGCGCCAGCAAAGGCATTGGCCGCGCTATCGCCCTTCAGCTTGCGGCGGACGGTTTCACCGTCGGCGTGCATTACCATCGTGATGAAGCGGGCGCGCAGGAGACGCTGGAGGCGATTGTCCAGGCAGGCGGCGCGGGCCGTTTACTCACCTTTGACGTGGGCAACCGCGAGCAGTGCCGTACGGTGCTGGAACAGGCGATCGCTGACCACGGCGCGTGGTATGGCGTGGTCAGTAACGCCGGTATTACCCGCGACGGCGCATTTCCGGCGCTCAGCGACGATGACTGGGACAGCGTGATCCACACCAATCTCGACAGTTTTTATAACGTCATTCATCCCTGCATTATGCCGATGATCGGCACCCGCAAGGGCGGGCGGATCATCACCCTGTCGTCGGTGTCAGGCATTATGGGCAACCGTGGGCAGGTGAACTACAGCGCGGCGAAAGCCGGGATCATCGGCGCCACCAAAGCGCTCGCCACCGAGCTGGCAAAACGCAAAATCACCGTCAACTGCATCGCGCCGGGGCTGATTGATACCGGTATGATCGAGATGGATGAAGCCGCGCTGAACGCGGCGATGTCGATGATCCCGATGCAGCGTATGGGCCAGGCCGAGGAAGTGGCCGGGCTGGCGAGCTACCTGATGTCGGATAAAGCAGGCTATGTGACGCGACAGGTGATATCGATCAACGGAGGCATGCTATGACCCGCCGGGTAGTGATTACGGGCATGGGCGGCATCACCGCATTCGGCGAGGACTGGCCGACCATCTCGCGCCGTCTGCGCGAGTATGAAAATGCGGTACGTACCATGACGGAGTGGCAGGCGTATGACGGCCTGCAAACCCTGCTCGCCGCGCCGATTGAAGATTTCACTCTGCCCGCTCACTATACCCGTAAGCGCATTCGCGCCATGGGCCGCGTGTCGCTGCTCTCAACCCGCGCCACCGAGCTGGCGCTGGAGCAGGCGGGCCTGATCGACGACGCGGTGCTGACCAACGGTCAGACCGGCATCGCCTACGGCTCGTCGACGGGCAGCACCGGACCGGTCAGCGAGTTTGCCTCCATGCTCACCGAAAAGCACACCCACAACATCACCGGCACCACCTACGTGCAGATGATGCCGCACACCACGGCGGTGAATACCGGACTGTTCTTTGGCCTGCGCGGACGGGTGATCCCCACCTCAAGCGCCTGTACCTCTGGCAGCCAGGCGATTGGCTACGCCTGGGAAGCGATTCGTCACGGCTACCAGACCGTGATGGTGGCAGGCGGCGCGGAAGAGCTGTGCCCGTCGGAAGCGGCGGTTTTCGATACCCTGTTTGCCACCAGCCAGCGTAACGACGCGCCCAAAACCACGCCGTCGCCGTTTGACGTTCAGCGCGATGGCCTGGTGATTGGCGAAGGGGCGGGCACGCTGGTGCTGGAAGCGCTGGATCACGCCAGAGCACGCGGGGCGACAATCTATGGCGAGATCGTGGGCTTTGCCACCAACTGCGATGCGGCGCACATCACCCAGCCCCAGCGTGAAACCATGCAGGTGTGTATGGAGCAGTCGCTGGCGATGGCGGGCCTTAGCCCTCAGGACATTGGCTACATTTCTGCCCACGGCACGGCAACCGATCGCGGGGATATCGCCGAGAGTCAGGCGACCGCCGCTATTTTCGGCGACAGCGTGCCCATTTCATCCTTAAAGAGCTATTTCGGCCATACCCTGGGTGCCTGCGGCGCGCTGGAAGCCTTGCTGAGTCTGAATATGATGCGGGAGGGCTGGTTCACGCCGACGCTCAATTTAAGACAACCGGATGAGCAATGCGGCGCTTTAGATTATATTATGGGGGAAACCCGCCCGATTGATTGCGAATTTATTCAGAGCAATAACTTTGCCTTTGGCGGCATTAATACCTCGATAATCATTAAACGCTGGGCGTAACTATGTACCAGTTTGTACTGGGAAAGATCTCCACCCTTAGCGCGGACCCCCTGGCGTCAACGCTCGCAGATATGGCACCTCAGGGTGCGCGATACGCTTCCTGGCTTGCAGGCCGGACGCTGCTCGCCAGAACTTTATCCCCCTCACCGCTTCCCGAGATAATCTACGGCGAGCAGGGAAAACCGGCCTTCGCTAACGGCCATCCGCTGTGGTTTAACCTGAGCCACAGCGGGGACGATATTGCCATGCTGATAAGCGATGAAGGCGAGGTTGGCTGCGATATCGAAGTGATCCGCCCGCGGGAGAACTGGCAGGCGCTGGCGAATGCCGTTTTCAGCCTCACCGAGCATGACGAGCTGGAGCGTGAAGCACCGGAAGAGCAGCTTTCCGCATTCTGGCGCATCTGGACGCGCAAAGAGGCGATCGTCAAACAGCGTGGCGGCAGCGCGTGGCAGATTGTCAGCATTGACAGCACCGCCCAGTCGCTCCCGGTCAGCCAGCTGCGCTTCGGCTCGCTGAGTCTGGCGGTCTGTACCCCTACGCCTTTCACCTTAACGGCGGAATCGGTGACTTACTCCGGTATTTCTGCGGCATAAAAAACGGCCATTCCGGTTAAAACCGAAATGGCCGTTGTGCATTTAACGCGTTGCTAAGCTTATTTTAAATTATCTGGAAAGTTTTTTGGCAACTCGCTGGCAGCACACGCAATAACGCTATCGTCATTCGCACCGCAGTCGCGTACAAAAGTAATCGTCGCAAATTCATCAATCACTTCGGTTGGATACGCTGGCCCGGCATCACGGTAGCTGTTCATCAGCGGAATGTGATCGTTCTGGAAGCAGACGGTTTTTTCCGGATTATTCATGACCCAGCGTGGGAAGAAGATGGTGCCGTGGAACAGGCGGTCGCCCAGGTTCACAATCAGGCTCACGTCGGTACCGGTTGGCTCCGTCCAGGAAATTTTATAGATGCTTTCCCCGACGCGGACAATGTAGGCCTGCTGATCTTTCACCCAACGATTGCCCACCAGACCACTGTGAATACGGTAGTCGAGCGTGTTCTCGTTTTTAACGTAAATTTCGTAGTTCCAGCCATTGTCGTAGGTATATACCAGATGTTTGCCGACGAAGCCGCTTAAATCATGTTTATCGAAGGTGCTCATAAGATGTCTCCTTTGTTTTGATGAGACGATCGTACCCCTTCAAAAAATGAATGAATAACGCTATGTTTGAATCAAATTCATCCAAAATTTAGATTAATCATGCACAAGACGACGCTCGAACAGTGGGCCTTGCTGGAAAGAGTCATCGAGGCTAGCAGCTTCGCTAAGGCGGCGGAAGAGACCCATCGCAGCCAGTCCTCGGTCAGCTATAACCTGTCGCTTTTGCAGGAGCGGCTGGGCGTAGCGCTCCTGATGACAGAGGGACGCCGTGCCGTGCTGACCCCGGCGGGTGAGCTGTTGCTGAACCAGGTTAAACCGCTGCTGAAAGCCTTCGCCTATGTTGAAACGCGCGCTGCGACCCTGCGCAGCGGGATGCGAACCCGTATCGACCTGATGGTAGACAGTATTTTTCCGCGCAGCCGGCTGTTCGCGATTTTGCGCCAGTTTCAGCAGCTGTACCCGCAAACGCAGGTGCGGCTTACCGAGGTGCTGGAAAACAGCCGCGCAGATGCGCTCAATGATGAGGCCGACGTGATGGTCTTAACCCGCCGCCAGGACATTACCGGCCTGGGCGAATGGCTGATGAATATCGATTTTGTTGCCGTCGCGCATCACGCGCACCCGCTGTTTGCGCTGGATACACCGCTTAACGACGAGATGCTTCGACCGTGGCCGCGCATTCAGATCGCAGACAGCCAGCCCACCGTTCGCCCCACCGGGGAGTCGTGGACATTCTCCACCATCGATGCCGCGATCGAAGCAGTGATGTATCAGGTTGGATATGGCTGGTTACCGGAAGAACGCATTCAGACCCCGCTCCAGCAGGGCATCCTCAAAATCCTGCCCCTCAGCCACGGCGTTCGACGCGCCACGCCGCTGCACCTCATCGTTAAACGCTCCCTCAGCCCGCTGGACGAGCAGGTTGAGACGCTGTTGCGCCTTTTTAAACAGGAGCCGTCATCGTCAACTGCTACGCTTTAAGTTTTGAACCATAAAACGACAAGGAGTGAACGATGAAAATCGATTTAACGGGGAAAGTGGCGCTGGTGACCGCGTCCACCGGCGGTATTGGGTTTGCCATCGCCCGCGGACTGGCGGAGAGCGGTGCGGAAGTGATCGTCAACGGGCGCAGCGTCGACTCGGTGAACAAAGGCATTCAGGCGCTCCAGCAGGTGGTGCCAGGCGTACAGGTCCGTGCCGCCATCGCCGACCTGAGCTCGCAGGAGGGCGTTGACGAACTGCTCAGGGTCGCCACGCACGTCGATATTCTGGTGAATAACGCCGGGATCTATGGCCAGCAGGATTTTTATTCCACCGACGACGAGACCTGGGAACGCTACTGGCAAACCAACGTGATGTCCGGCGTGCGCCTCTCCCGTGCCCTGCTGCCCGGTATGGTACAAAAAGGCTGGGGTCGGGTAGTGTTTATCTCGTCAGAATCGGCCTGCAATATTCCTGCGGATATGATCCACTATGGCGTGACAAAAACCGCCCAGCTCTCGCTGGCGCGCGGTCTGGCGAAGTTCGTGGCAGGCAGCGGCGTCACGGTGAACAGCGTGCTGCCGGGCCCGACAATGTCGGACGGTTTTGCCGCAATGATGAAAGACGAGATGGAGAGAACCGGCAAATCGCTGGAGCAGCTGGCGAAAGCGTTCGTGATGGAGAATCGCCCCAGCTCGGTTATTCAGCGCGCCGCAACGGTAGAAGAAGTGGCGAATATGGTGGTGTATGTCTGTTCCATGCAGGCCTCCGCGACTTCCGGCGCGGCGCTGCGCGTTGACGGTGGCGTGGTGGATGACATAGTTTGACCCGTCAGCCCACAGGTTCGAGAAAAAATGAGATCGGATAGAAGGACTGTGAAGGTAAAGCAGGTAAACTAGTGAACAGAATGTGTATTTCAGCTAAGACGTATTTATGACCAATATGATTGCCGACGAAGCCGTGGCGAAGTCCAGCGTGCTCTCTGTCTTTGACTTTGATGGTACGTTGACGCACCACGACAGTTTTATTCCGTTCCTGCGCTTTGCCTTTGGCAAGCGCTACTTTGCGGGTCGCCTGGTGCGCATGGCCCTGCCCACGCTGCACTGCGTGCGTCGCAAGCTGACGCGTGATGAGCTGAAAGAGGTGTTGATCAAAACCTTCCTGACGGGGGTGGATGAGCACTGGTTACGTCAGCAGGCAGAGGCCTTCTGTGAAAAATACTGGAACAAGCTGATGCGCCCGGAAGGGGTCATGGCTGTCGCCAACGAAGTTAATTCCGGTGCGGAAGTGACGATTTGCTCCGCCTCCCCGGCGCTGGTATTGCAGCCGTGGGCCGATAAGCTCGGCATTAAGCTGATTGGCACGCAGCTGGAAGTGAAAGACGGCAAGCTGACCGGGCGGATCACCGGTAACAACTGCCGCTGCGCGCAGAAAGTGGCGAGGCTGGAAAAGGTGTATGGCGATCTGAACGCATATCACCTACGCGCCTGGGGCGACACGCGTGGCGACCACGAGCTGCTGGCGGCGGCGCAGGATCCGCACTGGCGCCATTTCCATCATCCGCGCAAGCGCCGAAACTCACCAATTAAGGGTTAGGTGCGGCCCGGTGCCCTCACCCCGGCCCTCTCCCACAGGGAGAGGGAGAAAAGCGATACATCAGGCCTCACGTTTCCCCGGGAACATCACGCTCGCAATAATCCCCAGCGCCAGCACCCCCAGCACCACAAACAGGCTTGCCGTGGCACCGATGTTATAACCGTGATGCCAGAAGTGATCGGTCGCATTCAGCCCCAGCTTGAACGCCACGAAGAACAGCAGTAACACTACCGCTTTCTCAAGATGCACCAGATACTGCTTCAGCGCTTCCAGCACGAAGTAGAGGGTACGCAGGCCGAGGATTGCGAACATCATGGCGCTGTAGATAATCAGCGGCTCGCGGCTGACGGCAATGATCGCGGGAACGGAGTCGAAGGCGAACATCACGTCGGACAGCTCTACCACCGCCACGCAGAGCAGCAGCGGCGTCGCGTAGCGCTTCGCCTTCTTCACGCGACCTACCATCACATCCTTGTTTTCAGGCTTCTCCAGCTCGGCGTCCACCTCTTTTTGGGTCAGGATAAACGCGTGGCTGCTGATTTTTGGCCAGACCGGATAGAAGCGTTTTACCAGGCGGTACGCCAGATGGTTGGAGTAATCCTCGACTTCATCACTCTCTTCATTGCGTTTCAGCATCATCACCGCCGTCCAGCCGACGACCAGCGCAAAAATCACCTCAACGTATGGCCCCAGGCTCAGCAGGCTGGTGCCGATGGCAACAAAAATACCGCGGAACACAATCGCCCCCAGCACGCCCCAGTAGAGCACGCGGTGACGATACTTATCCGGCACGCCGAACCAGGCGAAGATCGCCATCATCACAAACAGGTTGTCGACGGAGAGCACCTCTTCCAGTGCATAGCCGGTGAGGAACAGACTGGCCATCTCCGCGCCGTGGTGCACGTATAAGAAGCCAGCAAACGCCATCGCCATCATGACCCAGAAGATGGACCACATGGCCGCGCTTTTCAGCGAGATCGGTTTATCGTGACGGTGCATGAAGAGGTCGATAAACATCGCCCCAACGGCCATCACCACAAAGACAACAACGGTTTCCGTCGGGAAACCGAGATGAGCAGCAGACATAGACAACCCTTTTAAGAAGACAAAACACCATGCAGACAATAAAAAGCGTGGCCCCGTTAAGGACACAGCACGCTAAAATAATAAATATTAACCGTTCTTTTCAGCTGTGTAGAGACATTAAAGTTGTATCCTTTAACCTGAAAAAGACTTTAAAGTTGTAAAGTTTTAAAAAAAACACATACAAAACATGATGCTAAGTGTGTATCACACGCTGTTCCAACATTATGCCTTGATGTTCTTGCAGGAACTGCAATTTACAGGAGGAAAAAGGTGTTTTTGTAGTTATCTGGCGTTACGTGACAGTGTTGGTCAGATACTTCCACCTCTTCAGAGTTAAAGTTTGATATATGGGAAAAAAAAACGCTCCCGGACGGGAGCGTAAGCCAGTGACTTCGGCGTCAAATGAGGGTCTAACAAGTGGAGCTGCGGGTTAATTCTGGGTGATCTGACTGCGATGCTTATCAGCCTGCTGCTGGTGAACAACGGAAGACTGACCATTATTCGCCTTCTCATGTACAGCTGCGGCCTTCTCATGCTCGCTCATTTCAGAAAATGACTTTGCTGTTTCGTTGGTAGCTCCGGGTTTAGCTTTCATCATTTTTTTATGCATTTCAGCCATGTCCTGGTGGGCAGCAGAATTGCTGTTTTGCATCATGTCATGGGACATTGCGGCCTGATCGTGACTGCTCATATCCATCATTGTCATGCTGTCTCCCTGAATTGCACTTTTTTCAGCAGATGACTGCATCTGGTGGGCAGGTGCCTGTGCATTATTTACCTGGTCATGCATGTTCATTGTCTCTGCAGCCATGGCAGATGAAGCGGCAGCCATAATGGCAACAAATGATACGAGAATCTTTTTCATGGTTGGGTCTCCGGTGTTTACATACCCAAACAATCAATGGCTTATAACAGAGAAAGCAGTTGATCTCAGGGCGGGTTAATCATCACTCCAGGAACCAGGTGATTGTGTTATCACGCTGCTCCTGATTTATGAATAATTATAAAAAACCGCCTCTGTTTATCGCGTGACTGAATGATGACAATTTTGTCACCTTCCAGGTTTCTCCTGAACAACGGGATTAATCCATTAACAGGCGCACTTTGAACACAATTTCACGCCCCTGCTGTTCTGCTGACAGCTCGCCGCCGTGAGCATGAATGATCGACCTTGTAATTGATAATCCCAGCCCCGCGCCTTCCGTGTTGTAGAACCTTGATGAGTCTGCGCGATAGAACCGGTCAAACAAACGTTCCAGATTAGCGGGAACCTGGCCGGACATCGTATTCGTAATCATCACGTTCACACAGTCACTGTCACGCTCAAGGTGTATCGCTGTACAGGTGTTATCGGGAGAATACTTGATTGCATTGGAAAGCAGGTTACTGAAAGCACGTCGGAGCATATCGCTGTCTCCGGCAACAACGCCCTCTCCTTCAACCGTGATTGTCTTTCCTGTTTCGTCTGCCAGGGGCTCGAACAACTCACGTAATTCATTCAGTTCGGCTGCCAGATCCACATCATGTTTATCCAGCCGCAGCAGACCATGCTCTGAACGTGCCAGAAAAAGCATGTCACTGGTCATTCGTGACAACCTTTTCAGTTCTTCCAGGTTAGCGAATAAAATTTCGCGGTAATGCGAAACATCCCTTTCCTTAGCCAGTGCAAACTGCGTCTGCATCATCAGATTACTGACTGGTGTGCGCAGCTCATGCGCGATGTCAGACGAGAAATCTGACAGTTTCCGGAATGCCCCCTCCAGGCGATCAAACATATTATTGAACTCCTGCATGGTCTCAGAGATTTCCGGCGGAGCCAGATCGGGATTTAGACGCTGATCCAGGCTGTGTACGGTCATGGAGGAAGCCAGACTGGTCATTTCCCGTAGCGGTTTCAGACCAATACGTGTGGTCAGCCAGCCCAGAAAAACAGAAATAAAGACCAGACCGATATTGAACCAGAACAGCCAGGTACTGAGTTTGTCCATAAACAGGGTGTGATACCCAGTATCCGTGGCAACCGTAATGATGACATGTTTGCTTTTACCCTGTTCCGGCGTCACGGCAACCCGCCGCGAGATACTGCGGTACACGGTGTTATTTTCTTCCGTCTGGATCATATAGTCGAGAATATCACCCGACTTATTAAGCAGGACCGCTGGAACAACAGAATTTTTGGCATAGAGTTCAACAATTTTTTCATTTTCCATGTTTTTTATAGAAATGAATAAGCCATTGTGCCCCACCATCGCATCGTTTATTTTTTCTGATAATGACTTAATATCCGTTTTGTTCCTGAACGTCTCTGTTTTAAGAAACTCTTCGGTGAGCTGAAGTTTACCTGTCAGAAAATCGCGGTCCTGATTATCGAAATAGCCATTAAGGGTGCTAATCAGGATAAAACTTGATAACCACCATACCGTAAGCATCACCGCAGAAAAAATCAGGCTCAGGCGTGTGGTCAGGGAAATTTTGAACCTCACTCTTCTCTGATCTCCAGGACATATCCGGCACCGCGAACGGTATGGATCAGTTTTGGCTCAAAGTCATCATCAATTTTACTTCTCAGACGTCTCACGGCGACATCAATCACATTCGTATCACTGTCAAAATTCATGTTCCAGACCAGGGACGAGATAAGACTCCTGGGTAACACTTCTCCGGTGCGTTGCAGCAGCAACTCAAGCAGAACGTATTCTTTACCGGTGAGATGGATCTTCTTCCCCGAACGGATCACGGTCCGGCGCACCATATCAACGGTCATATCGGCGATGGTGCAGACTGTTGCGGCCTGCGAGCGTGCCCGGCGCAGTAGGGTTCTTACACGTGCAACCAGCTCCGTAAAATCAAAGGGCTTAATCAGGTAGTCATCTGCGCCAAGCTCCAGTCCTTTCACTTTGTCCCGCACGTTGTCCTTTGCGGTTAAAAACAGGACCGGTTCTTCGTGCCCGGACTCCCTCAGTGCGCTGATGATTTGCCACCCGTCGAGGAAAGGCAGCATCACGTCCAGTATTATCAAATCATACTGTCCCTTCGACGCGGCCCCGAGACCATCGCGGCCATTATTAAAGAGATCGGCCTGATAGCCTTCCTCAACCAGTCCCTGCTGCAGGTAACGACCTGTTTTTTGTTCGTCTTCAACGATTAAAATACGCTGCATGGTCAACTCGCTGATATGAAAGTAAAAATCTCACGCATGAGCTTTGGCTGTCCCCTAGCTGACCTGAGACGGAGCAAGCATTCCGAGCCACGCTACGGCGCCCAGAATGATAATCGCAACAACGAATTCTGTCAGGATGCTGTTTCGCATCAGGGCAACGCTGCGATCATAATTCCCTTCCCTGACCATAACTTCAAGCCGGGGACCCAGGTGAAACCGGTTTGCTGCAGCCAGAAGAAGCATCAGAACAAACAGAGCCGTCTTGGCAAGCAATATCCTCCCCCAGGAACTGTTGAATAAGGGAGTTAAGTTACCCTCAGCAATATACAGATAGTTGACCAGCGCACTCAGGATCAGGGCTACAACAATCACCGTTCCTGCCGTGGCAAATTTTGCCAGGGAGTCAGATATCACAATGACGCTCTGTGCATTATGCTCGTTTCTGCGCATCAGCAGGATAGCAAATGCAACCAGAGCACCTGTCCAGGCACCTGCAGCGCCGAGATGGGTCAGATCGCTCAGTAAATGGAGATAGTAATGCAGACCGTCATGCATAACGGCGTGTCCTCCCCAGGCAAGTGTAGCCAGCGCCACGCCCCCACTCATCGTCATCAGCAGGCAGGACAATACTCTCTTATTAGTGTAAAGGAACAAAGCACCGAGTGTGGTAAACAGGGCACAGAGCCTGACAATCCAGCTAATACCCACATCAGTTTCTTCTATCACCATCTCGATAACATGGATGGATAATTCTCTGAGGTCAGTTACTCCACTCATGGCATTAGATACCAGGAGCATATTAATGCCAGTAAGAATGATGCCTGTAACAACAGCAAAGGTTATAAACGACCTGAAATTAGTCAGGTTATAGGTTTCATGTCTGACACCGCTTATTCCATATATCTGAAAAAATGGCAATCCAAATATTACCATCAAATCCAGATAAAGAAGAAAACGAATAACAATCATAATCAGGTCGTTCATAATATTACTTCACTGTAAAGGTGTAATTACCGGTAATAGGGTGCGTATCTGAAGAAACCGCGCGCCAGTCAACACGATAAGTGCCAGCGGGTAAAGGCTCTCGCGGAATAATGACCATCGATTTAGGGTCAGCGCCTGGCGCCACTTTTGCCGCGACCGGCATCGGAGAATGTGATGACATGCCTTTCATACCCGTCATCGTTAATTTTGCACCTGAGAATTTCACGGTCAGATTTTCCGAGAAATTAAGCTGAATCTTTTCCGGGGCCGCTACGGCTGAATCAGCCTGTGGCACAGAGCTTTTTAATTCCGGATGGGCCATAGCAGAGAAAGCAACGCCCATAACGAGGCCACCTGTAAGAATGGCTTTATTTAAAATCGACATTTTATTTACCTGTTTAGTTGAGTGTTTTATATCAGTGCGTTAAAACCAGATTCTGGCTCCCGCCAGGAATACTACCTGATGGTCTTTCTCACCTTCTCTTTTCGCCATATCGGATGTTTTCCCGTAAAGTTGATTCCAGGAAACGCCTATATAGGGTGCAAACTCACGGCGTATTTCATAGCGCAGCCGGAGCCCCAGCTCTGTGTCAGTCAGTCCCCTGCCGCGACCCCGCGATTCATCATCCTGACTGTAGAAATTCACCTCATAGGATGGCTGGAGTATGAGCCGGTTAGTCAGTAAAACGTCGTATTCTCCTCCCAGACGAAGGGCTGCTTTTCCGCCATTACTGACAAAACCCGTAATTTCAGACTCAAAATTATAGAGTGCCAGCCCCTGAAAACCGACAGCAGCCCAGGTCCGGGCAGAAGCAGGTCTGAAATCCTGCCTGACACCCGCAACCAAATCCCACCATGGGCCAACCGCATGTCCCCAGAGTAACTGCGCTTCAGCCGCCTCCGTTTCCCCATTGCTTCGTTCACCTTCACTCTTTAGCCAAATCCGATCTGTGTCGCCTCCAATCCAGCTGTTAACACTCCAGCTGAAATTGTTGGTGTTATCCGACCGTTGCCATTCCAGTTGATCCAGCAGAACCAGATAATTAATCGCACTGTCGTGAATCGCATGCCCCTGTAAATTGCCGAATGCAGCCTTCCGGTCGGCATCGGTAACAGGCGGAATTGGCGTTCTGCTCTCAGTTACAATGGGCTCCATTGACGTCATCTCAGTGAAATTCTCATCTGCTGGCATCTGCATGGCAGACATGTCGTGCCCGGCGTGGGGATCTGCAGAGACGGAGCCCGCCGCAATAGAAAGCTGTGAGGTAAACAAACAGGCGACCAGAACAGGTATGGCCTTCAAATTTCTCTTCATTCGCATCATTCCTCCACCCGGACTTCACGAAACATTCCCATTTCCATGTGATAGAGCAAATGGCAGTGATACGCCCAGCGGCCAAGCGCATCTGCTGTCACTCTGTAACTGCGTTTTGTACCAGGGGGAACATCTATTGTGTGTTTACGAACCATGAAATTACCGTTTTCATCTTCCAGATCGCTCCACATACCATGCAGGTGAATGGGGTGAGTCATCATGGTATCGTTGATCAGCGTGATCCTGAGCCGCTCACCGTATTTCAGCAGCACCGGTGCGGCATCTGAAAACTTGATTCCGTTAAATGACCAGGCAAACTTTTCCATGTGGCCGGTTAAATGCAGTTCTATGGTACGGCCAGGTTCACGTCCGTCAGGATCCTCAAAGCGGCTTTTCAAATCCGCGTACGTGAGAACCTTTCTTCCGTTATTTCGAAGACCAATACCCGGATCATTTAATTTCGGAGAGACGCTCATCGCCTGCATATCAACCAGTGGGTTATCCGTTTCTGACGCAGGATGACTTTGCATACCCGGCATTCCGGCCATCCGGGAATGATCCATACCGGCCATGCTGCTGTGATCCATGGGCGCGGAGGATGTCCCGCTATCCGGAAGGTCAGCACCGTCCATAGACATCATCTCTCCGCTGTTATCCATGCCTCCCATCTGGCTGTGGTCCATTCTTGCCATATCATGTCCCATTCCCCCCATACCCATATCTTCCATGGTCAACAGAGGACGAGGATCGAGGGGGGGAACGGCAGCACTTAACCCCTCTCTCGTGGCCAGTGTCCCTCGAGCGTAACCGGTCCTGTCCATGGATTGTGCGAAGATGGTATAGGCCTCACCCTGAGGCTCCACAATGACATCATAGGTTTCGGCAACGGCAATCCTGAATTCGTCAACGGTAACCGGGTTTACATACTGGCCATCTGCAGCCACGACCGTCATTTTCAGCCCGGGGATACGGATATCGAAATAGGTCATTGCCGAGCCGTTGATAAACCGTAAGCGTATCTTTTCACCGGGACGGAACAGTCCGGTCCAGTTTTTCAGCGGGGCCTGCCCGTTCATGAGATAGGTGTAGGTGTAGCCACTGACATCCGCGAGGTCAGTCGGATTCATTTTCATTTCAGCCCACATTTTCCGATCGGCAATGGTGGCTGACAGCCCCCTGGTATTCACGTCGCGGAAAAAAGAGCCAACGGTTGGTTTATTGAAATTGTAGTAATCCGACTGTTTTTTTAATTTTTTCAGCAGGCTGTGAGGATTTTCATCGGTCCAGTCAGACAACATGACCACATGCTCACGATCGTAAGCAAACGGTTCTGGCTCCCTGGCATCGATGATAATGGCACCGTATACCCCCTCCTGTTCCTGCAGACCGGAATGGCTGTGGTACCAGTAAGTCCCGTTCTGCTTAACCTTAAAGGTGTAAACGTAGGTATCATCAGGCTCTATGCCCATAAAACTCAGCCCCGGAACACCATCCATATTGGCCGGAAGAATAATGCCGTGCCAGTGAATGGACGTCTGTTCATTAAGACGGTTTTTGACCTTCAGGGTAATGGTGTCACCTTCTTTCCAGCGAAGAACGGGCCCCGGCAGGCCTCCATTGATTGTTTTGGCCTGACGCTCACTGCCCGTGATATTGACGGCCGTTTCACCAATGGTCAGGTCAAACTGAGTACCCTGCAGGGATGCGGCAACTGGCAGGCTCAGACTGGAACGCGCATTGAAACTCCATACGCCAAGACTTCCGGCTACGCCAGAGAGGGTTAACCCCTTCAGGAAAGTTCGTCGAGACGTTTTCAACAGCATGCGCATTCCCTTATTTAAAGTATGGTTACTGACAGAATTCGAGAACCGATTTAAATTAAATTACTGGTTCATCCACTTACAATGAAATGAATCTAGCACACCTTAAGAAACAAATTCATTACAATCGTGTAATGTACATAGCTGTATTACATTTACGTCATCTTCCCCACAGGTTGATTATTTTTATATATGATCATAAGGACATCTTTTATGTACCTCAGAAGGTAATTACACATGAATATATTAATCACGGCCACTGCGTTTACAGCTTTATTTTGTGGGGCAGCTTTTGCTCAGTCCAGTGATATTGCCCATGAAGCACATCGATTTGTTAATAATGCCTCAGCCGTCAGTCATGTGAATTCCTCGACGCATGAAAACTTACCGGACAGGATTAATAAAAACAACACGCCCTCATTCTCTGAAATGAATGAACATGAAAGGGCCATTGTTGCTCATTCATTTATGAACAACAGCGCGTCCTATGCACATCAGAAAATGATTGAGGAACATAAAAAAATGCTGTCCGACAGTGGTGCAAATTCAAAGACCTCCTCTTCTTCTTTTAACGAACTGAATGCCGGAGAGAAAGCCGCCCTCGTGCATGAGCAGGTCAATAATGCCGGTGCGGAAGCTCATCAGACACAGGCAAGAAAGCTTCGCGGCCTGTATTCCTCCAGGTAACTGCAGGCGGGTTAGTGCTTAGCAGGGCTTTACTGACGGGTTACGTAGCAGGACATGAGCCCCATATTGCTCTGCCGTAACCTGTTTCAGTCCCGTTAATCATCACCGTCAGGCTGGTCATACAGTTCCCAGATCTTCAGGAGCAAACGGGAAACAAGATATGTTACAAAAATGACGACCATCAACGGTGCTCCCGATTAACTGGCAGATGACACGCCTCCTGAAAACCCCTAGCATACGCCGCAGTGTTCATGCTAACGGCGAATTCCAGTAAATGTATTCTACCGATGTCGTAAAAGAAAATGCTTACCTTTCAGCCACCCGCTCGGGGCTGGAATCGAACGAGATCGCTATCCTTCAGCGCTCTTTGCCTTCCCGCTTTAATCTTCGGCATTTGAAAAAAAATGAATCATTAAAACTCGTACTGCAAAAGAAAGCGGGAAAATCACGTGTAGTGGCTTATAAATTTACGTCCGGCTCATTTAATTACACGGCGTATCGTATATCAGACAAAAAGTTCTATAATCTTTCCGATACTTCCGGGAAAGGCAGTCTCGATTATCCGTTACCAGCCACAGCAAGACTCAGTTCACCTTTCAATCCTGCAAGACTTAACCCGGTATCGGGAAAAGTGAGTCCCCATAATGGCATTGATTATTCCATGCCCATGAACACGAAAATAGTCAGCGTCATCGACGGAAAAATCACCCGGGCCGAATACAACAGTACCATGGGATATTTTGTTGAAGTAACGGGAAAAGCCGGTGTTAAAACTCGCTATCTCCACCTCAATAAAATACTCGTTACTAAAGGGGCCAGAGTTACCCGGGGAGGTGCTATTGCGTTATCCGGTAACAGTGGACGTTCATCCGGTCCTCATTTACATTACGAGCTGGTCATCAATAACAATCCTGTTAATTCACTGGCGTTCCGGGCATCGGCACCCGCTGATAACAAACTCGAACAGCATGCCTTTGCGCATGCCAGAGACTACGAACGATACCTGGACTGATAACGGGACCGCGACGCGGCCCCGTTTGCCGGATTAATTTTTTTTATCGTTTTCACTTCCGTGATGTTGGTGATCCCCATGCCCTCCGTGGCCGTGGAAAAGATGCATTAGCGGGCAGACCAGCAATAACAGATATGGCCAGTAACCTGCCACATGTGACCAGTGTTCTCGCAGGAGGGCAAATGCCGCGATCGCGGCGACAGCAATAAGCGCATAGGTGGTACTTTTCATACTGGACTCCTTCTGTTCATAACAGACCCTTCACTCAGTGTTATTTCCCGAGCCTGACACTTTTCAGACGCAACGCATTCACAATGACGCTGACGGAAGAAAGAGCCATGGCCGCCGCCGCAATAACTGGCGACAGCAGTATTCCATACACAGGATAAAGCAGGCCTGCAGCCACCGGCACACCAAGTGCGTTGTAGATAAATGCAAAAAACAGATTCTGTCGGATATTTTTCATGGTGATCTCTGACAGATGACGGGCCCTGTTCAGTATCATCAGGTCGCCTTTGAGAAGGGTGACTCCGGCACTTTCAATTGCCACATCTGTACCCGTTCCCATGGCTATTCCCACGTCAGCCGCTGCCAGCGCCGGGGCATCATTCACACCGTCTCCGGCCATCGCAACCACATGGCCAGACGCTTTCAGTCGGGTTATCACTGCTTTTTTGCCATCCGGCAGAATCCCGGCTTCAACCTCATCTATTCCCAGTTTCCGTGCGACTGCTTCAGCGGTAAGCTGGTTATCCCCGGTGAGCATAACGATGCGGATCCCCGCCTGACGCAACGCTTTAAGTGCATCCGGCGTGGTTGCTTTCACGGGATCCGAAATAGCTATCAGGCCTGCAAGGTCCCCGTCCGTGGCCACATAGATAACGGTAGCGCCTTCCATCCGCAACGTATCCGCAACGGCCTTTTGATTATCAACAACGATACTGTTTTCCTGCATAACCAGTTCATTACCAATAACAATCCGTTGACCTTCGACATCGCCTGTGACACCTTTACCCGACGGCGCATCGAAATGAGTGACTGCGGGTATTGCGATCCCCTTTTCCTGTGCTGCTCTGACGACTGCCATACCCAGCGGATGCTGCGAGCCTTTTTCCACTGCGGCCGTTACACGCAAAAGAGAGGCTTCCCCACCCGGACTGAGACTGATAATTCCTGTCACCGTAGGCGAACCTTCCGTGAGCGTGCCTGTTTTGTCGACAACCAGCGTGTCCACTTTTTCAAGACGCTCAAGGGCTTCGGCATTTTTGATTAACACCCCGGCCTGGGCTCCTTTGCCCACCCCCACCATTATCGACATCGGCGTGGCCAGCCCCAGCGCGCAGGGACAGGCAATAATCAGGACCGACACAGCCGCAATCAGACCGTGCGCCATCCTGGGCTCGGGCCCCCAGACAGACCAGATCACGAAAGCAACAACCGCGATAAGTATCACCAGAGGAACAAACCAGCCTGAAACGCTGTCAGCCATTCTCTGGATGGGGGCTCGCGAACGCTGTGCATCAGCGACCATCTGAACAATTCGTGAGAGCATCGTTTCATCTCCGACTTTCTCTGCACGGATGATAAGACTACCTGTCTGATTAATCGTCCCCCCAATGACAGGGGCACCCTCCGTTTTGGTAACCGGCATAGACTCCCCGGTCACCATCGATTCATCAACGGTTGTTGTGCCTTCGACCACGATACCGTCGACCGGAATACTCTCCCCAGGTCTGATGCGGAGCTTATCGCCAGGCAGGACATCTTCCGCATTAATATCCGTTTCATGACCGTCATGGTCCAGCCGCCTGGCGGTTTTGGGGGCAAGGTTCAGAAGCGCAGTAATGGCACCTGAGGTTTGTTCCCGTGCCCGCAGCTCAAGAACCTGTCCCAGCAGTACAAGCACCGTAATTACTGCCGCGGCTTCAAAATAAACGGCCACCAGGCCATCCATGTTTCTGAACGATGCAGGAAACCAGGAGGGGAAGACAGTTGCAATGACGCTGTAAACCCAGGCTACGCCGGTCCCCATAGCAACAAGGGTAAACATATTCAGGGAACGGTTACGTAACGACATCCCGGCCCGGGCGAAAAATGGCCAGCCACACCACAACACGACAGGAGAGGCCAGAAGCAGCTGCAGCCATGTGTTGTACTGTGGCGATACTATATTTCTCAAGGCGGGAAACAGATGAGATCCCATTTCGAGTATCAGAACCGGAAACGCCAGCAACAACCCCAGCCAGAAGCGTCTTGTCATGTCGCGAAGTTCATCGCTTGGCCCCGTGGATGCCGTGGCTACGAGTGGTTCCAGTGCCATTCCACAGACAGGACAGCTTCCTGGACCACGACGGCGTATCTCCGGGTGCATCGGGCATGTCCACACACCTTCAGAAATATCGTTCTCCGCCTGGTGGTGAGGCTGTTTTATCTGATCAGGGATGACCTCGTGGTGATGGTGGTGATGGTGGTGATGGTGGTGATGGTGGTGATGGGAATGTTCACTGGCATCTTCTGTAAGATAATGATCGGGATGAGCTTTAAATTTGCTCTCACAGCTGGCGGAGCAGAAATAAAGCTGATGCTCCTGGTATCGAATGCTGCTGTGCGCCTTATCGGGCATGATTGTCATCCCGCACACGGGATCTCTCACCTTATGCAATACGTGACTCTCGTCCGGGGATAATGTCTGTTCAGAGGCAGTCTGGTTGTTGTGTTGCACTGCATTGTCATTTTTCACAGTAACTCTCCTTATGCAAACCTGAAGCGTCTTCTGTATTCAGGTTATGTCATGGATGCGATTACCACGAATGTCGCCGGCACAGGAGTGCCTGCTACAGGCGTCCCGTTATCAGCCGTTCCGCTGACTATTCGATTCGCTGGAAGATCTTTTTACTGCCCTCCGGAGAGAATGCGATAACATCGTAAGCCTCTTTACGGGCCCCCATCTCCATTCCCGGGCTTCCCGCAGGCATACCGGGGGTGGCAAGGCCATAAATCCCTGAACCAGACTGCATTGCCTTATGTATCGTTGTGGCAGGCACATGACCTTCAATGATCAAATTACCAGTAACTGCGGTATGACAGCTTCTCAGCTCAGCAGGAACAGCATATTTTTCTTTCAGGGCTGACAGAGCCTGATCATTCATGACGTGGGTCCGTACCTCAAACCCGTCCTTTTCCATCGCCTTGCCCCACAGGGAACAGCAACCACAGTTTTCAGACTTGTACATGTCTATTACTTTTTCACCTGCCATTGCCGGAAGTGAAAGGCCAAAAGCCAGGGCCAATAAAATTATTTTTTTCATACTCACCTCTGTATGTTATCGATGTAAACCCTGACGTCAGGGTGAATTTATGCAAAAGGACACCCGCAGGGGTGTCCTTTCAGGGTTATGACACGCTCTTTTTATGTCTGCGCAGCCAGATGAGTTTATAGGCGGCAGGAATAATGAACAGGGACAGCAGCGGAGCTGTGATCATCCCGCCAATCATGGGGGCCGCAATACGGCTCATGACTTCTGAACCTGCGCCGGTTCCCCAGAGTATCGGCAGCAGACCCGCGATGATCACCGCCACGGTCATGGCTTTCGGCCGGACACGCAGTACGGCACCATGATAAAGGGCTTCATCAAGACCTTCCGGTGTGAACGTCTCTTTACGGGACAATTCCGGGTGCACTTCAATGGCATGACGCAGATACATCAGCATGACCACGCCAAACTCTGCTGCCACCCCGGCCAGGGCGATAAACCCGGTTCCGGTCGCCACTGACATATGGAAGCCCTGCCAGTACAGGAACCATATTCCGCCAACCAGGGCGAACGGCAGGCTCATCAGGATCAGCAGGGCTTCGTCAACCCGGCGGAATGCCAGATACAACAGGATGAAAATGATCATCACCGTCATCGGCACCATCAGCTTCAGTTTCTTGTTGGCATGCTCAAGCAGTTCAAACTGTCCGGAGAATGCCACACTGGTTCCCGGTCTCAGTTTCACTTTCTCGCTGATGGCCGTCTTAATGTCGTTAACCACCGACACCATGTCCCTGCCGCGGGCATCAACATAAATCCAGCTGGCTGGCCGGGCATTTTCGGTTTTCAGCATGGTTGGTCCAGAAACGACGTTAATATCCGCGACATCGCCCAGCGTGATCTGCTGCTTCATCGGGGTCAGGATCGGCATCTGTTTCAGCGCCTGCGGACTGTTCCGGTAATCCTGCGGGTAGCGAATGTTAATAGGGTACCGGGCCACCCCTTCAACTGTCTCACCCACCATAGCACCTCCGATTGCTGAAGAGACGAACAGCTGGACATCACCTACCGTCATCCCGTAGCGGGAGGCTTTCTCCCGGTTGATATCGATATCGATGTAGCGCCCGCCCTCAAGTCGCTCAGCCAGGACAGACACCACGCCAGGCACGGTTTTGGCTACCGCCTCGATACTCTGCGCCGTCGCGTCGATATCGGACAGAACAGTCCCGGACACTTTGATACCTATCGGGCTTTTGATCCCGGTTGAGAGCATATCAATACGGTTACGGATAGGCGGCACCCAGAGGTTTGCCAGACCCGGTAAACGGACTGTCCTGTCGAGTTCATCAATAATCTTGTCAATTGTCATGCCGGGACGCCACTGATCCTCAGGTTTGAGCTGGATCGTGGTTTCCACCATTTCGAGCGGCGCGGAATCCGTTGCGGTCTCTGCTTTACCGGTCTTGCCAAATACAGAAGCCACTTCAGGAACGCTTTTGATTAACTTGTCTGTTGTCTGCAGGAGCGCTGCAGCTTCTGCCGGAGAGACGCCAGGCAAGGTCGACGGCATATACAGCAGATCGCCCTCGTTAATCTTCGGCAGAAATTCACCGCCCACCTGACTCAGTGGCCAGATAACCGTGAAAATGGACAAGGCCGCAACCAGCAGGGTTGTTTTTGGCCAGTGGAGGACCCGCAGCAGCAAAGGATGATACGCTTTGATCAGCACCCGGTTCAGGGGGTTACTGGTCTCTGCAGGAATTTTCCCCCGGATCCAGAATCCCATCAGAATAGGAATGACGATGATGGCCAGTGCGGCCGCTCCCGCCATGGAGTACGTTTTCGTGAATGCCAGCGGGCCAAACAGACGACCTTCCTGCCCTTCCAGGGTAAAGATAGGAATAAAGGACAGGGTGATGATCAGCAGGCTAATGAACAACGCGGGTCCCACTTCCACGGAGGCGTCGGTAATCACCTTCCAGCGGGTGGCGTTGTCAATCTGCTCACCCGGATGCTGATGATCCCACTCCTCAAGCCGTTTGTGCGCATTTTCAATCATCACAATGGCGGCATCCACCATCGCACCGACGGCAATCGCTATCCCTCCCAGCGACATGATATTGGCGTTCAGTCCCTGGAAGTGCATGACGATAAAGGCGATACACAGGCCAAGCGGCAGAGAGATAATCGCCACCAGGGCAGAACGTACGTGCCACAGGAACAGAGCACAGACGATGGCCACCACGATAAACTCTTCCAGAAGTTTGGAACTGAGGTTATCAATCGCCCGGTCGATTAACTGGCTGCGATCGTAGGTGGTCACGATTTCAACGCCTTCCGGCAGGCTGGCCTTCAGCGTCTCCAGTTTATCCCTCACTGCCGTGATAACGTCGCGCGCATTTTTACCCGACCGCAGGATCACCACGCCGCCAGCGACTTCTCCCTGGCCGTTCAGCTCGGCAATACCACGCCTCATTTCGGGCCCGGTCTGCACGCGGGCAACATCCCGCAGATAAACCGGCACGCCGTTCTCACCTGTTTTCAGGACGATGTTATTAAAATCATCAATGCTCTGAAGATAACCGCTGGCACGGACCATATACTCCGCTTCGGCCATTTCAACGGATGAACCACCGGCCTCCTGGTTAGACGATTCAAGAGCCTGTTTCACTTCGGGCAGGCTGATCCCATACTGGGACAGTTTTACCGGATTGACCTGAATCTGGTACTGCTTCACCACGCCACCAACCGAGGCTACCTCAGCCACGTTCGGGATGGTCTTCAGTTCAAATTTCAGAAACCAGTCCTGCAAAGAACGCAGTTCTGAAAGGTCGTGTTTTCCGCTGCGATCGACCAGGGCATATTCAAATATCCAGCCCACTCCCGTGGCGTCCGGACCGATTTCAGAGCTCACACCCGCAGGCAGTTTGCCCTGAACCTGATTCAGGTATTCCAGCACGCGCGAACGGGCCCAGTACAGATCGGTCCCGTCTTCAAAAATGACATACACATACGAATCACCGAACTGTGAAAAGCCACGCACGGTTTTTGCGCCAGGTACGGACAGCATGGTGGTGGTAAGCGGATAGGTGACCTGGTTTTCTACAATCTGCGGAGCCTGTCCGGGATAGCTGGTTTTAATAATGACCTGCACATCTGACAGGTCAGGCAGCGCATCGACCGGCGTGTTAATTATCGTCCATGTGCCCCAGATGCTGAGAAACAGTGCGCCCATCATGACCAGGAAACGGTTGGCGACAGAGCGCCGGATAATCCATTCAATCATCGTCGTCTCCTCAGTGCCCTGAATGCATATTTACAGGCTGCTCAGACATTGCTGGCATACTGTTTTCTGTTTTTTCAGGGTGGCGCATACGTTCCAGCGCGCCCGTAATATTGGCTTCGGAGTCAATGAGGAACAGGCCACTGACCACCACGGTATCGCCTTCATTAAGACCGGAGCCAATGCCGGACTGTTGCTGTGATTCATGCAGAACGTGGATCTGTTTCGGCACAAACTTGCCTTCATCATCAACAGTAATCACGCGCTGTTCTTTGCCGGTATCGATAACGGCCTGGCTTGGTATCAGCAGCATCTCCTGACTTTGGGTATTCAGTTTGAGATAGGCATTCATGCCCGGCTTGAGAAACTCATCCTTGTTAGTAACCTGGAGGCGGACCTGAAGCGTGCGGGTTGTCTGATCCACGCTGGGAAGAATGTTCCATTTTTCGACATGGAATGTTTTATCCGGATAAGCCGGTACCGAAATTTCAAACTGCGACGTATCTTTCAGCAGATAGGCGATAGATTCTGGCACTGCAGCGCTGATCCAGACCGGGTCCATCCCCTGAATCTGAGCCACCACCTTATCTTTGGAAATATTCATGCCGGTGCGCAGGTCAAATGCAGTAATGACACCATCAATAGGTGCTTTAATGGTAAAACGGGTCTGGATTGTGCGGGTTGAACGCAGCCTTTGAATATCCTCTTCCGGCATACCAGCCAGACGAAGTCGCTCCAGAACCCCTTTTATCTGGGTTGGCGTACCGCCTGTACCGGATAACAGCAGAAACTCACTTTGTGCCTCAACCCATTCAGGAATGGTGATATCGATAAGCGGAGTGCCTTTCTTCACATGATCGCCAATCGTCAGGGGATACACTTTTTCGACGAAACCGTCAGAACGCGCCTGCACAATGACAAACTGATATTCGTTGTAACTGACATTAGCCGGGATTGTCTGAGAATAATTCAGCATTCCTCGCGTGACTTTTTGCGTTTTTAATCCCAGATTCTGAACCTGAGTTGGATCGATACGGATCCCGCCACTGCTTTTATCGCCACTTTCATCAGCATATTTCGGCACAAGGTCCATATCCATAAAAGGCGATTTTCCGGGTTTATCAAATTTGGTATCCGGTTTCATAGGGTCATACCAGAAAAGTACCTTTTTCTCCGGTGCCTTTTGTTCTGCTGGTACTGTTTTTTGTGATGAGTTTAAATACTGCCAGGCAGTAACCGATATCAGCCCCCCTGCTATGAGGCTGCTGATAATTATTGCAGCATATTTTATCTTTAAAGAAGCCATACAATTTCTCGCTGAAAAATCAAAACACCTGGCATATGCGCACGATTATTCATTCACAGTAATCCCATAATGAATGTTCAGGCGCACTGGATGTATTCGCTCCGGACTGTTAATCAGGATTGAGTAACGTTAATGCTTTTGAGTAAGGAGATATTGCCCTGCTGAATAAACGAGAAATCGACATGGTTGCCGGTTTTCAGGGCATTGATAGCGTCGTCTGCATTAACAAAAGTGAAGCGCATGGTCATTGCAGGCCAGCCCACCGCCGGGATTGCTTCGTGCGAAATGGTAATCTTTTTACTATTCATATCAATGTCTTTAACGATACCGGTGCCCTTGATAACCTGCTGTACCGAAGCATCACTGGCAGCATTCATATCGCCATGCTGATGTGTTTCAGCATGAAGACCGGCAGAAAACATGACAGAGAAGGCACCAAATAAAACGGCTTTAAGTGAATTACGCATTTTAATTTCCTGATTAATTGAATAAATTTACTCTACCCAACCGCCACCCAGCGCGGTAAACAGATTAATTTCGTTAACCTGTCGGGAATAGGTAAGATCGAGAATGGTTTGCTGCGTCGCGAAGAGGGAACGTTCTGCATCCAGCACTTCGATGTAACTGACAGCACCACTTGCATACAATCCTCTGGCACGCTGTAGAGTTATCTGAAGTGAATCAAGATAACGCTGCTGTGACTCAAGTTGCTGGCTAAGGCTGTCGCGCAGCGCAAGCGTGTCGGAAACATCCTTAAAGGCTGACTGAATTTTTTGTTCGTAATTAACCACGGACTGTTGCTGGCGAATTTCAGCCAGCTTCAGATTGGCTTTGTTCCTGCCAGCATTAAATATAGGAATTTCAATTTTAGGAATAAAATTCCACATTCCACTTCCTGACGTAAAGAGGCTGGACAGCTCCGTACTGCTTGAGGAGAGACCACTGGTCAGGGTAATGGACGGGAAAAAAGCCGCTCGCGCTGCGCCAATATTGGCATCAGCCGCTTTCAACTGGTATTCCGCTTCCATAATATCCGGACGCTGCAGCAATATTTGTGACGACAGATTTGGTGGCAATTTTACTGGTGCGATCTCCCCACCTTTAATCCCTTTTTCTGACGGAACTGCGCGGTACGTTCCCAGCACCAGTTGCAGGGCATTGTTTGCCTGAGCCAGATCGCCTTCTCGTTTGGCTATTTCGGCGCGGGTACTTTCGATTTGCCCCCTGGCTTGTTCAAGCGCCAGAACGTTCGTACTCCCGGTCACCAGTTGTTGCTCAACGAATGCATAAGACTGTTCATAATTTTTCAGCGTTTCCCGCGCAATACGGAGTTGTTCGTACGCCAGTTGCTGGCTGAAATAGCTCTGTGAAACGTTGGAGACCAGCAGGATGTGTACGGCACGACGGGCTTCTTCGCTGGCAAAGTAGTTCTGGCGATCAGCCTCACTCATGTTCTTAAGTTTGCCAAAAAAATCGAGCTCATAGCTGAGCTCCAGACCCGCGTCGTACTCCTGTGTGGTCGGCTTGTCACCTTTCAGACCACCGTTGTATGTGATCCCGGATGAGGCATTCAGTTGGGGATAACGATCTGCATCCGTGACGTTGAACTGGGCCCGGGCCTCTTCAACCTTCAGGGCAGCCATTCTCAAATCACGGTTATTATTCAGGGCTTCACCGATCAGCCTGCTGACCTGGGGATCGACAAAAAAGTTTCGCCAGCCCGTATCCTGATAGCTGTTTACCGCAGGCGTCAGACTGTTTTTAGACAATGAAAACTGCTGGGGAACCGGAGCTGGCGGACGCTGATATTCAGGTGCCAGAGAAACACAACCAGCCAGGATGAATATGGTACTGATGCTGAGTAATTTTAATTTGAACATAACGCTTCTCGTACAGGCAGACCTGGTAAATGGTTCAAACGAAGTCCAGAGTATTGATAGGGATACTTTACCGAACGCTCTCTGTTTGCCGGGTGACAGGATAATGACAATGTTGTCATTTTTGCTGTAATCCGTTGATAACGATCGTGGGCGCAATAAAATGACATTAGCAGCCAGCCGGGGAGCATGATGAAAATATTAATCGTTGAAGACGAAATTAAAACAGGTGAATATCTCAGCAAGGGGCTGACAGAGGCGGGGTTCGTCGTGGATCACGCTGATAATGGTCTGACCGGATATCATCTTGCCATGACAGCCGAGTATGATTTAGCCATCCTGGATATCATGCTGCCTGATGTAAACGGCTGGGATATCATCCGTATGCTGCGCAGTGCCGGAAAGGGGATGCCGGTATTACTGCTGACGGCCCTTGGCACGATTGAACACAGGGTCAAAGGACTTGAGCTGGGTGCGGACGATTATCTGGTGAAGCCCTTTGCGTTTGCTGAACTGCTCGCCCGGGTAAGAACCCTCCTCAGGCGGGGAAACACGATGATCACGGAAAGCCAGCTTAAAGTGGCTGACCTCTCGGTTGATCTCGTATCCAGAAAAGTCAGCCGCGCCGGGAACCGCATTGTGCTCACCAGTAAAGAGTTCAGCTTGCTGGAATTCTTCATTCGCCATCAGGGAGAAGTTCTTCCCCGCTCCCTGATTGCCTCTCAGGTCTGGGACATGAATTTTGACAGCGACACTAACGCGATTGATGTCGCAGTAAAGCGACTCCGCGCTAAAATAGACAACGATTACGGGACAAAACTGATCCAGACAGTGCGGGGCGTGGGCTACATGCTGGAGATCCCGGATGCATAGCAAACCGTCCAGACGACCTTTCTCACTCGCTCTGCGGCTGACCTTTTTTATCAGCCTGTCCACAATACTGGCGTTTATCGCCTTCACCTGGTTTATGCTGCATTCTGTTGAAAAGCATTTTGCCGAGCAGGATGTCAGCGATCTGCAACAAATCAGCACCACACTGAGCCGTATACTCCAGTCCCCGGCAGATCCGGATGAAAAAAAAGTAAGCAAAATAAAGGAATCGATCGCCAGCTACCGCAACGTTGCCCTTTTGCTCCTCAATCCCCGGGGTGAGGTGCTGTACAGCTCTGCGCAGGGGGCAGCACTACGCCCGGCCGTGAATTCAGCCGATTTTAGCGAGCACAGCCGCGCACGGGATGTCTTTCTCTGGACGGTGGAGGATACTGCGAGAGCGATGGATACCGGGTCCGGAATGAAGATGGAAACGTACCGGATTATCGCCTCCTCTGGCCAGGCGACATTTCAGGGCAAACAGCAGAACTATGTCATGCTGACTGGCCTCTCCATTAATTTCCATCTCCATTACCTCGATGCGCTGAAAAAAAATCTGATTGCGATTGCCGTCGTGATAAGCCTGCTGATTGTTCTGATCATTCGCATTGCTGTCCGTCAGGGGCACCTGCCCCTTCGTAATGTCAGCAATGCCATTAAAAACATCACCTCCGAGAATCTTGATGCGCGGCTGGAACCGACACGCGTTCCCATTGAGCTGGAGCAGCTGGTTATCTCGTTCAATCATATGATTGGAAAGATTGAGGATGTTTTTACCCGCCAGGCCAATTTCTCTGCCGATATCGCGCACGAGATCAGAACACCCATCACCAATCTGGTGACGCAGACTGAAATCGCTCTGAGTCAGGATCGAACGCAGAAGGAACTTGAGGATGTCCTCTATTCCAGCCTTGAAGAGTATAACCGGATGACCAAAATGGTCAGCGACATGCTGTTCCTGGCACAGGCGGACAATAATCAGCTGATACCTGACAGGGTTCGGTTTGACCTCAGAGCAGAAGTCATGAAAGTCTTCGAGTTTTTCGAAGCCTGGGCCGAAGAACGCAATATTATGCTCAAATTTAACGGGATGCCCTGCCTGGTTGAGGGAGATCCACAAATGTTCAGAAGAGCGATCAATAATCTGTTATCCAACGCCCTGCGTTATACCCCAGAGGGACAGGCAATCACCGTCTCAATAAGAGAGCAGGAGAGCTTTTTTGACCTTGTGATTGAAAATCCGGGGAAACCAATCCCTGAAGAGCATTTATCAAGGTTGTTTGACCGTTTTTATCGGGTGGATCCGTCCAGACAACGAAAAGGAGAAGGCAGCGGCATCGGCCTTGCGATTGTGAAGTCAATCGTGGAAGCACATCACGGAAGAGTGCAGGTGGAATCGGACGTACACTCAACGCGTTTTATCTTATCCGTGCCCAGACTGGAGAAAATGATTCCGGACACCCAGTGCTGGGAATAAAGATTTAAATGACAAAGATGTCATTAGCCTGTCATGCAGCAAACAGAAGCCATTCGATATAATTAGTGCAACTTATCAGGAAGGCTGGATTGCTTTATCAATATCCGGCGTCAGTGGACGCCAGGAAATGAATATCCAGTCCCCTCCCGGAGAAATAAACACTTCCGAACCTGTTTCAGTTATGGAACTGAAAACACCGGTTGTACTCCCCCGGACATCACTAATTAAGAAATGGAGAGTTATCATGAAAAATATCGTATTAGCATCCTTGCTGGGCTTTGGCTTAATTTCTTCGGCCTGGGCCACTGAAACCGTGAATATCCATGAGCGGGTCAACAATGCACAGGCACCTGCTCACCAGATGCAGTCTGCTGCGGCTCCTGTCGGGATCCAGGGGACTGCACCTCGTATGGCCGGTATGGACCAGCATGAACAGGCCATTATTGCTCATGAAACCATGACGAACGGGTCGGCGGATGCGCACCAGAAAATGGTGGAAAGTCATCAGAGGATGATGGGAAGTCAGACCGTTTCCCCTACCGGGCCGTCGAAGTCATTAGCGGCAATGAATGAGCATGAAAGAGCTGCAGTTGCCCATGAATTTATGAATAACGGTCAGTCTGGCCCACATCAGGCCATGGCCGAAGCGCATCGTCGCATGCTCAGTGCAGGCTGACGGCGAGGGAAGTATCTGTGCTGTCCTTATTTCCTTGATAGATTTTTCCGTAACCGGATATATGGCAACATCTTTGCCCCCTACAGGGGGCATTTTTATCAGATTCTGCTACAGTTAACGGGCATCAACGCTAAAAGGATATTTTTTATGAAAGCCAGAAACACTTTATTTGCAGTATTAATGTTATCCCTGCCAGCGATTTCAGCAGAACATTCAGAAATGAAAATGACTGATATGTCTACCTCGGCTTCGTCACAGGAATATATGGCTGGCATGAAAGACATGCATGACAAAATGATGGCTGCCGTAAATGAGTCCGATCCCGACAAGGCTTTTGCGAAAGGCATGGTAGCGCACCATGAAGGGGCAATAGCAATGGCTGAGACCGAGCTCAAATACGGAAAAGATCCGAAAATGAGAAAGCTCGCGCAGGACATCATTAAAGCTCAAAAAGGTGAAATTGAGCAGATGAATAAATGGCTTGATAGTCAAAAGTAAACATTGTAGAAATGTCACGACAAGCGTGATTTTACATCATTCCTGGGCGCGGGAGTCGGTTAATCTTTATATAATTCAAACCCGATTAATTGCGGGTTTTTACTACTCTGTACTCCGGTCCTTTGTTGAGGACCGGAATATATGCACCTGAGATGCTTATTTAATACATTATCTCGTCATGGATACAATGTCGCTCAGGATCTCAACCAGCTCGCTTCTCTCCTGCGTTCCGTCATGATAGGTTGATCTTGAGATGATTCTTTCTGATGTCATCTGAGGCCAGAATTTATCTAGTACATTATCGGGTTTCATTCCCACAGCCCGGCCGATTATTTTTTTAGCGTCACAGGTGTCCGTAAACGTGACGGCTACACCAGTAATTTCCTCGATAAGATCCGGGCACAGATAGTTTTCTATCTCACGTTTGCGCGTAGCGAAAAATACCTTACCGGCCTCCTCTACTTCTTTTTTACGCTTCTGGATGGACAGAACCTGTGCAGGGTCTCCCCCAATATCGGAGTCCAGAAATACGCACCAGGGAAGCCCCAGATCTTTGGCCAGATTCAATGTAACCCAGTGTTTGACGCTACCACACCCTCCTATGAGGACTGGCACTATTTTCACGTCCTCCAGAGAGGCTGGCAGCGCACCTGACTGTTTTAATGAACTGGCCGCATGCCTCAGGAAAGTAACATCCGACTTTCCCTCTACCAGAACAATCCCCTGCGCCCTTTCCATACCGGTCTCTGGCAGCACCCCCAGGCTTTCAGTGGCTTCCTTCAGCACTGCGTCATCCGGCATTTTTACTACGGGTTCACCCGCCTCATTTCGGGTAACATAACGTACGCCTTCGACAGGGATTAATCCGGCCAGCGCCGGGACATGGGTGGTGACGATAATCTGACGGTGCGGCTGGCCTGCCAGTGCCAGTAACGCTTTCATCAGCATCATCTGATAGTTCGGATGCTGTGACGTTTCAGGCTCCTCTATGGCATAAATCACATTTCTGGGCGTCCCCGCGACATTCTTTTCAGCCTCAGCCCGAAAAAAATTCAACAGGATAAGCCTCCTTATCCCGCTGCCGCGCTTATTGATGGGGATGCCATTTTCCCCGTCCAGGGTGAAATTGAAGGTCCACTTGGGTTTCTCCTTAAATCGTGGAGTCAGTTCACTGGCGAGTTCGGGGGCCATTTCACGTAATTTATCCAGCGTTCTCTGTGCGACATCCAGGACGCTGTCCTGAATCTCATTTTCCAGCGCTGTAATTTTGTCCTGCAGCGCAGCCTGAGCGTCTTTTACGGCCTGCTGTAAGGGGTTTTTAGCTTCGGAATCCCCGTCGCTGCTTTCCCTGTCGGCTTTGAAAATCGCATACGTGGGCAGCAAATCGAGGATCTTACCCCATAATGATTTTGTGTCGGTTCCGAACTCTTTATCGACATCCAGCATAATTTCCGAACAGGTATAGGGGGCTGCGGCTTCCCTGATGGCCTGACGCCATAACGATGCAGTGCGTTTATCCGCCACATTTTTTTCAACTTCTTTTCCCACCGCCTTGAGCTCAGAAATTTTCATGCCCAGTAAATTTCTCAGGGGCTCCTCATCCGGGTGGATGCAGCGGATGCAGGTCTGCTCCGGTTTTCCTGAGGTCGTTGCTTTAAACGTTTTGACGATTTCAAAATTGCCGTCCTCATTCAGCAGATGTTCTGAGGCGAGCGTGGTCTGCACCCTGTCGTCGATCATGATAAAATCGGGCAGGTCATCAAATTCACAGGCTATTTCAAAACGGCCGTCCCCTTCTCTTAGGCTGAAACAGTTCATGTCATTCTTGTCAGCCTTCATTCCTTCTGTTTCAAAAAAAATAGCCAGCGCTTCCAGAAGCGTTGATTTCCCAAAGTCATTACGACCGACAATACCCGTCATGCTTTCATCAATAATGATTTCAGTAGAGTTTCTGTAGCCTCTGAAGTTTTTCAGTTTTAATTTTCTGAGCCGCATATGAAGTCCTGTGTGTAAGAAAGCGTTTTGCTGCAACCTGAATACAAAATATATTTTCAAATGCCTGCCAACAAGCAGGGATAACCGTTATTCAGAATATCTTAACGACATTTCGGGATTATGATCTGGTCGCGCTTTCAGAACTTTACTGCCCCTCAAAACACCGGAAACTAACTTGTGGTTGGTTACATGGCAAAGTTAAAACTCCAGAATCACGGGTAATGATTTCAATGCTTATTATATTTTTTGGAATTGACTCATGAGCTTTATAATTTAAATGATAATAATAACCATTCTTTTATGCGTAATATTTGCTACTGACACTGATGAATTTAAAAGAAGATAGATTTTCATTTACGGATTATTTCCTAAATTCATCGATAACGTGATCGACATAAAATTTTCACTGAAGAATGAAGAGATAATTTAAGGCCGAGCGAAATAGCTCAAAATGGTGTATTTAACATAACAGAAGAAATGAAAGGCTCTATCGCAACCTGATACTTCAGGCCGCTAAGGGGTTAATCTTGTTGAAGAAAAATTAGACCGGGAAGCGCCAGGCGTCACCATTTCTCCCGCCTGGCTGGAAGTGAAGAATAATTGTGCATAGCTCCGTATTCGGGCTTTGCATCTGACAATGGTTCCCTGGATGAAAGTACGATCTCCACTCCAAGGACGCTGAACACCCTAAACAAACGCTCAAAACCCGCACTTGCAGGGTTGGCCTCTAGTCGGGCATAAGTTTGCTGTGTTATACCCAAACGTTCAGAAACATCTTTTTGCGTCAGTCCATTGGCTTTGCGAAAGCCGATTAAAACAGGACGTAACTGATTCAAAGTCTTCAAAGCGTATTGAGTGTTCATAAGTGACCTTCCGTATCGACGGGTTAACAAGCATAACGCAGGGATTTACAGCATATAGGCTGTAATGCTCATTAACAGACTATAGGCTGTAATACGAATCTTGCCAAGATGCGGCATCTTTCAAATACAAGGCCGTATTGGGTAAGCAGTACACCGTTATATAGCACCCCTTGCCCCTTTGCTGGAGAGGGACCCACGTGATCGCAGGTCTTTTAGACGTTGTTGCTAACCGGCATCATACACAGGTGGTAACCCCCAGGGAAACTCTATGAGTGATAATTTATTCCTGCCCCAGTCAAAATATAAAACATTATCTAACTAGCTTTCTTAGTATTTTATAAATGAAGTGAAATTAGCGAAGAAGTTTTACATTGTAAAGTGAGCAAAAATATTTACCATTCAACTGGCAAAATTTACAATCTGCAGCCCTTAGCCTGAGAAAATGCACATTAACAGAATAATCATCAAGTCCGATAGAGGCATAACTTACGTCCTCAAAAATATCAGAAATAAATGAGTTGAAATTACAAAAATTAACTTCACTTAACATCTTGAACACCGCAGAAATATATCTATCATGCATTATCTTGACTTCGATAACCTTAGATAAACTTGAATGCGACTTACATTTGAAGAGATCAAAGAGAAAGTAAATCAGCATATTTTTATTGTCCGAAATCCATTTTAAAATTTTATTACGTGCACATGGTAATATATACACTGGATTTTTGAAAGGGTTTGAAACGTCAACCACAAGGGAACAATAACCATGAGGATTTATTCCACTTATAATTAAGTCACTAAGTCCTTTCACTGCATTCAAATAGTTATCAAAACAAACCTCATATAAACTGGTACTATGAACTGCACATTTAGATTCAAACAACCATCTATGACGCAGATAACCAATGCCTTTAGAGTGTATATCTTCAACAATACATTTGTGACAGTAACGAATGTTTGAGATGTTTACCAATGGATATGAATTAGTTATGTGAAAATTTTTCCGACAGGCATCTTCAACAGCGTTAAAATACCCGTAAACACCAGAAGATAACGACACTATATTGGAAGTTAGTATATAACCATTTCTAGTGGCAAGAATGTCATATATATCCTGCAAGCTATGCAATTTGTACATATCAATCAGTTCGAAACGAGGAAAGGCATCGTACCTTAGTGCGCCATGCTTTGATATTATGTTCCTGCAATTGGATAAGTTATACATTATCTGTGAACGCAGAAGAAAACTGTGCCACAATTCATTTTCGTAAACCATATAACTCCCTCTTATTTAATTAGTTCCATTTTTCTGAGAAGTATCATTGTCATTGGTAGTTTATCTCTGTATTTCAAAAGCCAGCCATGCCCTCCCAGTAAAGCATCTAGACTTGTAAGTGACATCGAGTACTGCCCCTGAGATAAAACATCATTTATTAATGATGATGAGATAATATCTCTCTCGCTCCAGTCTACTCTTTTATTTTTATAGCATCTGACCTGCCCCCACGATTAGATACAACACTCAGTTAGTAACGTCGGAATCTTCATTCTCAGAATGACCCTTTCTCCAGCCCGCTGCAAATTCAGACGGTGTCTGATAATTCAGCGTGGAGTGCGGGCGGCATTCGTTATAATCCTGCCGCCAGTCATTAATAATTTTCCTGGCATGAACGATATCGCTGAACCAGTGCTCATTCAAACATTCATCGCGAAATCGTCCGTTAAAGCTCTCAATAAATCCGTTCTGCGTTGGCTTGCCCGGCTGGATTAAGCGCAACTCAACACCATGCTCAAAGGCCCATTGATCCAGTGCACGGCAAGTGAACTCCGGCCCCTGGTCAGTTCTTATCGTCGCCGGATAGCCTCGAAACAGTGCAATGCTGTCCAGAATACGCGTGACCTGAACGCCTGAAATCCCAAAGGCAACAGTGACCGTCAGGCATTCCTTTGTGAAATCATCGACGCAGGTAAGACACTTGATCCTGCGACCGGTGGAAAGTGCGTCCATGACGAAATCCATCGACCAGGTCAGATTGGGCGCCGCCGGACGGAGCAGCGGCAGACGTTCTGTTGCCAGCCCTTTACGACGTCTTCTGCGTTTTACGCCCAGGCCACTGAGGTGATAAAGCCGGTACACGCGCTTATGATTAACATGAAGCCCTTCACGGCGCAGCAACTGCCAAATACGACGGTAGCCAAAACGCCTGCGCTCCAGTGCCAGCTCAGTGATGCGCCCTGATAAATGCGCATCAGCAGCCGGACGGTGAGCCTCATAGCGGCAGGTCGACAGGGATAAACCTGTAAGCCTGCAGGCACGACGTTGCGACAGACCGGTCGCATCACACATCAACATCACGGCTTCCCGCTTCTGGTCTGTCGTCAGTACTTTCGCCCAAGAGCCACCTGAAGCGCCTCTTTATCCAGCATGGCTTCGGCAAGCAGCTTCTTGAGTCTGGCGTTCTCTTCCTCAAGCGACTTCAGGCGCTTAACTTCAGGCACCTCCATACCGCCATACTTCTTACGCCAGATGTAAAACGTGGCATCGGAAATGGCATGCTTGCGGCAGAGTTCACGGGCGGGTACCCCAGCTTCGGCTTCGCGGAGAATACTGATGATCTGTTCATCGGAAAAACGCTTCTTCATGGGGATGTCCTCATGTGGCTTATGAAGACATTACTAACATCGGGGTGTACTAATCAACGGGGAGCAGGTCAGACCGTTACGAACTGTTACCTCATTACAATTTATTAAGTGGATCTATATTTATAAGCCCGCAACGCTGAAGAGCATCGTAGGTATTTTTCTTTTCAGCTGTTCTGTTGATAACAAGATCGTGGTCAAGAGACAGTATTTTCTCGTCGAAATTGCGCAAAACCTCGTCTATTTTTCCTACGAATTCCTTGTGCTGTGGCCTGTCTATATCCCCAGGGATCAAAGACTTTAGGGACTTCTCTGCCATGATTTTAGCCGAAGCATCACCCTCATTAGATGCAGAGAGCCATTTAGCTTCCTCATCTTCAGTCGCGGCCCCCGGGAGTGGAGTATCCTTATATTCCTCCGTATGACTCACGAGTACCGGTACAGAGGCCGACAAGACTGCGCCAGTGATGATTTCATTGCCGCTACCGATAACCTTTAATTGTGCCCCCCGATAAATCATCTGAGCCAATCCAATATTGCCTTTAGATAAAATGAATAATTTTTCGTTTAACTCATCATTTAATGGAGTTTCAACATTTGTCCATTGTAATGGCCATAAATAATGAATAAACGATTGCCAGTCTTGTGAATCGTATCTAACATTCTTAATTTTCATGTAACCACCAGACTCTGCCCGCCTGGCAATTCTCATTTTCTTTGTCAGCGTCTCGTCAAAAGGATGATTTCCACAAAAAACCATAGATACCCCCATGGAATCTACAATTTCATGTAAAAAATCAATCAACTTACTCTCACCCCCGGTTCTTGAAAATTTAAGCCTCTGCATTTCATCAATAACAAGGATACCCAAAAATGATGATTTAATTCTTTGTGCAATCTGGCGAGCCAGAGCACCATTTCTAATCTCAGGTGTAGTTCGTTCAATACCAATTGCATCATCTAATTTTTGTAAAATCTCTTCACAAAGGTCTCTCACACTTGAATTGTATGGACAATTAATCTTTACCCATACAATTTGCTTACTGAAGCCGGGAAAAACTCCTTTATAGCTGCTGTGTTCTATAATCTGAGGGAAATGATCCATGACTTGCTCAATCATGGTAGTTTTTCCAGAACCACTCATTCCAACTATCGTAATAGTTTCAGCCTGGGATTTAAAATATCCACTTTCTGGCTCAATATCAGGACGCTCATTTCCATAGTAATGAAGATATTGAATTGTTCCGCTTTTTAAAGGATTACGAGCTGCATAGCTTTCCCTAAGTGCCCGTAAGATCATCTTATAAGCCTGGATAAGATTGGTTTGAGGGCAACGGAATTTCTTTATACGTTCGACATACTGCTCTCTAACATTCGCCGGGGCAGTCCAGCGGATTTTTTCGTCAATTTCGGGGAAATAACTCATTTCCAGAAGTACTTCATCTTCCGTAAGCGCTTCAGGAAGTGCTTCAATTAAGGGATTGCCACGATACTCAGGTAACTCCTGTTCTTTATATATCGCTGAAACGCGCCGTATAAGGTTCATTATTCTGCGTCCTCAGTCTTCTTCTTACCTTTTAACCATCTTTGTTTCTCCTCCCGGCCAGGCAAAAGCAGAACATTACTGGATGAAGGAAGTAGGGGTTCAGATCTTCCATTAGCAACATGAGTTCGCCCTAATGAATCAAGTTCATTTTTCCTGTTCTTTTTAATATCTTTACCATGTACCCGGCGAGATTCGTATATTTCATTTAATCTTTCGTTACCTTTCCTGTTAAATTCATCTTTATTATTGATATTGCTGAGCGAATCCAGAGTAAATAAATTAATTTCTTTTTGAGTATCTACCCAATCAGCCATTACATCTGTATCAAGATGAGCTTTCCCTTTAAATACATCTCTTTTCTTAAGTAGGTAATGTTTTTTGAAAATGCTATTTTTGTCAAATCTTACATATATATAATCTACGCAATTGTCATCTATTCTTGCTTCACAAGTGGTTCTTCCAAATACTCTGACACCTGATGCAATTTCAGGATCACATTCATAAAAAAGATTATTGTACTGAATCCCACCGGCGGTAATGTTAGCGTTCACAGGGATTAACAATCGTGCGATCACTTCGTCGGCCCCAACGGCTCTTGCGCTGAATCTCCCGTGCTTTAAGCTTATCATCCAACTATTTTTTGGTGATATTACGAGATCATTTTCAATCAGTAAGGGATTGATATAAGCCAGTTCCTCATACGTTCTCTGATTATGTGCAAGTATCTCCCGAATCAGTAAAGACGTGACCTCCTGAATCGTTAAACAAGCCCTGGATTGCGGTGTTGGCTCTCCTTTAACAATCTTTCCCCTTCGTGTTGTTCCAATAAGCCTATGAATAACCTCATCATTCAGAATGCCGAAACAGCGTTCAACAATGCTTTTTCTGTCGCCTCTACCGACTGGCGCAAACTCAAGCTTTGTCAGGGGGGTCATCTCTTCCTGAGGTTTAAGACCAATCATCTCCCCGTTGTCACACATCAATGTTAATGGAATGTGAGAACAAGGCCAATCATCATCAGTAATAGAGATTCCAAATAATCTACAATATTCTTTTTTTGGCATAAAGCAATTTGCTAACGCTTGTCGGGCGGCTCGCCATGAAGCATGGTATAAAGAAACATGAAGGCCAACAATCATTCTTGTTGCACGATCCACCACTGTATAAATAGTAGGACGCCCAATGACTTTTCGTCTGTTTAAACTCGAAATAAGATGTACATCAGCGACAGTTGAGTCTATTTCGAAAACATCACCCGGCAAAACAGTTGTATTAGCCACACTACCTAAAAGCGCCCGCATTTTGAGGTCTATTTCTTTTTTCGTGTTCTTCTTATTTATCGAGAAATCTTTAGTGAAGAGTTTTTTATTCCAGTATGAAAATTGTTTTAAAGAAGGAACATATGGAGCTCTATTTTCTAGGTTTGCTGTTTTAATTTCATCCCTAAAATACAAATCAATATGTCTCTCTAATGTTTTCTTTATCGTATCTCCGTTAACTTTATAATGATACGTAATGAGAGATTTTCTAATATTATTTATATCTCTTTCATTAAGAATGAAAACACGTGATCGTTCATTAGGTAATGCTCTGTTTTTTTGGAATTCCCAAGTTTAATTTCATGTTTGATTCTACTTTTCCCAGCGGCGCCACAGTTCGAGAATGCGGGTAGCAATGCATAAATATCCTGCCCATGTCGCCAATACAACGCCAGAAGCGTTCTGATAGTATATTGTGATATTTTTTTATTTCTGGAGTAATCCATTAAAAGGTGCGACTTTTTATGTAATGCATAGTCGAACAGAAACATTCTGTCATCTACAAGATCTTTAATGATATTGTAATTTTCATCTCGCCTTCCTCTGTCTTTATCTGTTATTTCTTTCTCATCTACTAACATATATGAAGGATATATATAATCTTTACAAGTTATGCTATTTGATTCAATATAATATTTAAACATTGAAAATGAGAAAGGGATTGGCTTACCCGTTCTTTCTGATTTTATTTTAAACAAAATTAACAAATCGACCTTTCTGTCGAAATCCAAAACACGGTAAAGTCCCTCTGCAAGCAAATCAGTGCCTTGAGAGAGCCAGACTGAATTCCTAATAATATCCATTTGCGTTCAGTCCTATATAGTGGTCATTGGAAATTATCTTTATCAGACCGGTTTCGAGTATTGGATATGATAAATCAACATTTATCATTTTTAATCCAATCATTGCCTGCAATAACATCATCGCTTCTTGTGCATCTACCCCAAAGATTGATGAAATCATTGCACGTAGTCCTACTATGGGATAAACATCTGGTTTAAGCTTCCATAGGATTTTATCAAGAGGATATTTATCATAAAATTCAGAACCATCTCTTAATACAGAAGTAGCCCAGCAAATGTTTTTACCGACGACGTTATTGAGTTCCGAGCCAACATAAATTTGAAACTCAACATCAATCAACTGCCAAAACATCCTCTCTATTTCAAGTTTTTGGGCTTCGCGTTCAGGTATGCTCTCGTTATGTTTTACTGCTATAGCTTTGTATCGAAGTCCGCCTTCAGGAGTTCTCAAGGTCAGTAAAAAATCGGTTGTCATAACATTCAGAACTTCGACAGGTACTCCTCTTACTCCCCTCACCATAGGATGTTGAAAATGTAGATGATTTGCTATTTGTTGGGTAAGCCGGAGAGGAAAGAGTGGGAATTGTTCCCGGATATCAATCACCGAGTCATTAAACTCAGCCAGATAGAAAAAGTTACTTTCGACAGAAGAAAGGAGATGATGGTTTCGAAACGTCTTAAGGCCAAAGACTATCGAACGGTTTCCACGGGATTTAACGTCCTGAGCTCTAAGCCAGGGCTGATAACTTTGGCCATAGCCCACTCCTATGCCGTCACCTAGCGCATTTTCATAATCCAAATAGGATTTGAGACGCCTACCCCTAGCCATGATCGTACCCTAAAAACGACATTGATACGTACCTATATGTGCATTTTATAGTCTCCAACCCTATAACTACACATTCAGTAAGTATACAACATTAGCGTCGTTTTTTGAGAATGGTTACAACTTTAGTGCTTTGTGTACAACTTTATTGTCCTCGGACATCAGCGAGTGCCTGCGCGCATGCCCAGGCACTGGCCCACGCCCACTGGAAGTTATACCCGCCGAGCCAGCCGGTCACGTCCATCACTTCACCAATGAAATAAAGACCCGGCACGTTGCGGGCTTCCATCGTGCGGGATGAGAGTTCGTGTGTATCCACGCCGCCCAGCGTCACTTCCGCCGTGCGGTAGCCTTCGGTGCCGTTTGGCTGCACGCGCCAGTTCGTCAGCGTCTCCACCAGCGTGTCCTGCTCGCGGCTGTTGAGCTGCTTAAGCGCAACATCCGGAATTTGCCCTAACACCTGCAAGCACTCCACGAGACGCTTCGGCAGCTGCATCGCCAGGGTATTTTTCAGGCTTTGATTCGGGTGCGCGGCGCGTTGCTCATTGAGGAAGGCGTCCAGATCGCAATCCGGCACCAGGTTTACGGAGACAAACTCCCCCGGCTGCCAGTAGCTGGAGATCTGCAATACCGCTGGCCCCGAGAGACCGCGATGGGTAAAGAGCAGGTTTTCGCGGAACACCGTGCCGTCTTCGGCCGTAATGACCGACGGCACAGACACGCCGGAGAGCGTCTGAAGCTGTTCCAGCAGCGGCTTATGCAGCGTGAACGGCACCAGCCCGGCGCGCGTGGGTAATACTTTCAGGCCAAACTGCTCGGCGATTTTGTAGCCGAACGGTGAGGCACCCAGCCCCGGCATCGATAGGCCGCCGCTGGCGATCACCAGGTTATCGGCGCTGACGGTTTCGCCGTTGAGTTGCAGCGTGTACCCTTGCTCGTTACGGGCGACGTCCAGCACTTCGGTGCGCAGGCGCATGACTACGCCGCCTTTCTCGCACTCGGCCACCAGCATATCCACGATTTGCTGGGCAGAGTCGTCGCAGAACAGTTGTCCCAGCGTCTTCTCATGCCACGCGATGCCGTGTTTACCCACCAGTTCGATGAAATCCCACTGCGTGTAGCGCGCCAGCGCAGATTTACAAAAATGACGGTTCTGGCTCAAATAGGCCGCAGGCTCGACATAAAGATTAGTGAAATTGCAGCGCCCGCCGCCGGACATCAGGATCTTGCGGCCAGGCTTTTTTCCGTTATCCAGCAGCAGCACACGACGACCCGCTTGTCCGGCCATTGCCGCACAAAACATACCCGCCGCACCGGCGCCAATTACTACGGCATCAAACCTTTCCACGTCAAAATCCTCTTCGTTAACTGCCGCGGATTGTAAAGTTTCCTCAGTGGTCGCACCAGCGTAAAAAGATATTACAAAGCCATTTCATTGATATTTAAAGATTATCTATTCAGGCACATTTCTCAAATCAGGTGGTATGTCAAAAAAAGTCTATATTTCACTTTGCCCGTTGCGCATTTGTCCTGGATAATGCGCCGCGTTCATGTCCTCAAAATGGCGTAACGTCCTATGCTACATTTGTTTGCCGGCCTGGATTTACATACCGGGCTTTTATTATTGCTTGCTCTGGTTTTTGTGCTGTTTTACGAAGCGATCAATGGCTTCCACGACACTGCAAACGCAGTTGCAACGGTTATCTACACTCGCGCAATGCGATCGCAGCTTGCGGTCGTTATGGCGGCGGTATTTAACTTTTTTGGTGTCCTCCTGGGCGGACTGAGCGTTGCCTATGCCATTGTGCATATGCTGCCAACGGATCTGCTGCTTAACGTGAGTTCCGGTCATGGCCTGGCCATGGTGTTCTCAATGCTGCTTGCTGCGATTATCTGGAACCTCGGTACCTGGTATTTCGGCCTGCCGGCATCCAGCTCTCACACCCTTATCGGCGCGATTATCGGTATCGGTTTAACTAACGCCCTGATGACCGGTACATCGGTTGTTGATGCGCTGAACCTTCCTAAAGTACTGGGTATTTTCGGCTCTCTGATCATCTCCCCTATCGTCGGTCTGGTGGTAGCAGGTGGATTGATTTTCATCCTGCGTCGCTACTGGAGCAACACGAAGAAACGTGCACGTATCCACCTGACGCCAGCAGAGCGTGAGAAGAAAGACGGCAAGAAAAAGCCGCCGTTCTGGACGCGTATCGCGCTGATCATTTCCGCTATCGGCGTCGCCTTCTCTCATGGCGCGAACGATGGTCAGAAAGGTATCGGTCTGGTGATGCTGGTTCTGATTGGCGTCGCACCGGCAGGCTTCGTGGTTAACATGAACGCCTCTGGCTATGAGATCACCCGTACCCGTGATGCGGTAAACAACGTTGAGACTTACTTCCAGCAGCATCCTGATTTGCTGAAGAAAGCGACCGGCGTAGACCAGTTGATCCCTTCTCCTGACTCTGGCGCACTGACTGCACCGGGCGAGTTCCATTGCCACCCGGCAAACGCGATTAACGCGCTGGAACGTGCGAAAGGCATGCTGGCCGATATCGAAAGCTACGACAAACTGGCTGTAGAACAGCGTGGTCAGCTGCGTCGTATCATGCTCTGTATCTCCGACGTGACCGATAAAGTCGCGAAGCTGCCAGAGGTCAACGCTGACGATAAGCGTCTGCTGAAGAAACTGAAAGGCGATATGCTCAACACCATTGAGTACGCGCCAATCTGGATCATCATGGCGGTCGCGTTGGCGCTGGGTATCGGTACGATGATTGGCTGGCGTCGTGTGGCGACCACCATCGGTGAGAAGATCGGTAAGAAAGGCATGACCTATGCTCAGGGCATGTCCGCGCAGATGACGGCGGCAGTGTCTATCGGTCTGGCGAGCTACACCGGTATGCCAGTCTCCACCACCCACGTACTCTCTTCGTCCGTGGCAGGTACCATGATTGTTGACGGCGGCGGTTTGCAGCGTAAAACCGTGACCAACATTCTGATGGCCTGGGTGTTCACCCTCCCGGCGTCCATCCTGCTGTCTGGCGGTCTGTACTGGATTTCGCTGAAGCTAATTTAATCGGCTGAAGGCGACAAAAAAGCGGGTCAGGAAACTGGCCCGCTTTTTTTATGCTCAGTGCCATATCATCAGCGCAATCATACTCACCACAACCAGACCACACAGGGCGCTGGTCAAAATGAACTGACGACGCAGGCGCTCGCAGCGACGGATAAACTCTTCATCGTGGTGATCGCGGTAGCGCTGGTAGTAGATATACCCCACCAGACGCATCTGCTTGCTGGGCTGTCCGTGCGAGGTGAAGAACCCTCCACCGTCCACATATTGATAAAGCAACGGATCGCAACCACGAAGTACCACTAACAGCGCACGTAACGATGAGAAGTAGCGCGCCATATTCACTATGCAAACCACGCATAACGCCCAAAACAATGCGACGGTGCTAATCATACATCCTCCCCGGCGTCCACCCACGAAGCAAGGCTCCTGAGCTACCGCACCCCAATGCCCTGACAGACAGTTCAGTGAAAGAATGACTAAAAGTCGATCCGGTTCGCGTTTTAATATCCGAACGGCTCATTAAATAGTGTAGGAGATCCGTTAATTTTTTTGCCACAAGGTTAATCGTTATCAACACCAAAGCTTGAAAAATATGTTTAACTGGGCCGTAATGAAAGCATCAGACGACGGCTTTCCCATTTAGTCATCGATAACTTAAGGAAGGAGTAACACTATGGCTTACAAACACATTCTTATCGCGGTAGACCTCTCCCCGGAGAGTAAAGTGCTGGTTGATAAAGCAGTATCCATGGCACGTCCCTACAACGCGAAAGTTTCGCTGATTCATGTTGATGTGAATTACTCCGACCTCTACACCGGTCTGATCGACGTGAATCTCGGCGATATGCAGAAACGCATCTCCGAAGAGACTCACCACGCGCTGAGCGAGCTTTCTACCAACGCGGGCTATCCAATCACTGAAACCTTAAGCGGTAGCGGCGATCTGGGCCAGGTGCTGGTTGATGCGATTAAGAAATACGATATGGACCTGGTGGTATGCGGTCACCATCAGGACTTCTGGAGCAAACTGATGTCTTCCGCACGTCAGCTGATTAACACCGTACACGTGGATATGCTGATTGTTCCACTGCGTGACGAAGAAGACGAGTAAGTGCAAAAAAGCCCGGTGGCGCTAACGCATACCGGGCCTACAAGCGGCACTGAATGTAGGCCGGGTAAGGCGAAGCCGCCACCCGGCTTTTTTTATTCCGGCGTACCTGAGTAGATATCAAAGCGATGCCCTTTGGTGGTCACCGCGTTAGTGGTCGCAACGTCCGCCAGCGGCGGCGCATAGTCAGGACGTTTCACCACCACCCGCTTCGTCGCCAGTTGACGAGCCGGCTCCAGCAGGCCATCGGCATCTAAATCTGGCCCCACCAGCGACTGAAACACCCGCATCTCTTTCTTCACCAGCGCGCTTTTCTGCTTATGCGGGAACATCGGGTCGAGATAGACCACCTGCGGGCGCGGGGTGATATCGGTCAGCGCTGTCAGGCTGGAGGCATGAATAAGTTGCAAACGTTCCTGTAACCACGAGCCGATTTCCAGGTCCGCATAGCCTCGCGTCAGCCCGTCGTCGAGCAGCGCGGCGACAACCGGATTACGCTCCAGCATCCGCACACGGCAGCCCACCGAGGCCAGCACAAACGCATCGCGCCCCAGCCCCGCCGTGGCGTCCACCACGTCCGGAAGATAGCTCCCTTTAATGCCAACCGCCTTGGCCACCGCTTCGCCGCGACCGCCGCCGAACTTACGCCGGTGCGCCATCGCGCCGCCGACAAAATCGACAAAAATCCCGCCAAGCTTTGGCTCATCGCGCTTGCGCAGCTCCAGATGTTCCGGCGTCATCACCAGCGCCATCAGGTTCTCTTCATCATGTTCCAGCCCCCAGCGGGCCGCCAGAACAGATAAGGCGCCGTCACCGGCGCCTGTTTCATCTACTAAGCAGATCTTCACGTAGCAATCAGCCTTTGATTCCGTAATGCTCCAGCATCGCATCCAGCTGCGGCTCACGGCCACGAAAGCGTTTGAACAGCTCCATAGGCTCTTCTGAACCGCCGCGGGTCAGGATGTTGTCGAGGAACGACTGACCGGTTTCGCGGTTGAAAATCCCCTCTTCTTCGAAGCGCGAGAAGGCATCCGCCGCCAGCACGTCGGCCCACAGGTAGCTGTAGTAGCCTGCGGCGTACCCGCCTGCGAAGATATGGCTGAACGCGTGCGGGAAGCGTCCCCAGCTCGGGCCTGGAATGACGGCAACCTGCTTTTTAATCTCAGCCAGGGTTTCGAGGATTTTCGCCCCCTGCTCCGGGCTGAACTCGGCGTGCAGGCGGAAGTCGAACAGGCCGAACTCCAGCTGACGCAAGATAAACATCGCCGCCTGGTAGTTTTTCGCCGCCAGCATTTTATCCAGCAGTTCTTTCGGCAGCGGTTCGCCCGTTTCGTAATGACCGGAGATAAACGCCAGCGCGTCCGGCTCCCAGCACCAGTTCTCCATAAACTGGCTTGGCAGCTCGACCGCATCCCATGGCACACCGCTGATACCGGCGACGCCAGCGGTTTCGATGCGGGTCAGCATGTGGTGCAGGCCGTGACCGAACTCGTGGAACAGGGTGATCACTTCATCGTGGGTAAACAGCGCAGGTTTGCCGCTCACCGGACGGTTGAAGTTACAGGTCAGGTAGGCAACAGGTTTTTGCAGGGTACCATCCGCTTTACGCATCTGGCCCACGCAGTCGTCCATCCACGCCCCACCGCGCTTGTTCTCACGCGCGTAGAGATCGAGATAGAAGCTGCCGCGCAGCTCGTTGTTCTCGTCATACAGCTCGAAGAAGCGCACGTCCGGATGCCAGACGTCGATGTCGGTACGCTCTTTCGCGGTAATGCCGTAGATGCGCTTCACTACCTCGAACAGACCGTTGACGGCTTTGTTTTCCGGGAAGTACGGACGCAGTTGTTCGTCGCTGATGCTGTAGAGGTGCTGTTTCTGTTTTTCGCTGTAGTATGCGATATCCCACGGCTGAAGCTCGTCCACGCCGAACTCCGCTTTTGCAAAGGCGCGCAGTTGGGCTAACTCTTTTTCACCCTGAGGACGGGCGCGTTTCGCCAGATCGGTCAGGAAGTCGAGCACCTGCTGTGGGTTCTCGGCCATTTTGGTGGCGAGGGATTTATCCGCGTAGCTGTCGAAGCCCAGCAGCTGTGCCAGCTCGTGGCGCAGGGCGAGGATCTCCGCCATCACCGGGCTGTTATCCCACTTACCGGCATTCGGCCCCTGATCGGAGGCGCGGGTGCTGTAGGCCCGATACATCTCTTCGCGCAGGGCCTGGTTGTCGCAGTAGGTCATCACTGGCAGATAGCTTGGGATATCCAGCGTTAACAGGAAGCCTTCCTGCTCTTTCGCTTCGGCCTGGGCTTTTGCCGCCGCCAGCGCACTTTCCGGCATACCGGCCAGTTCGGATTCATCGGTAATCAGCTTCGTCCAGCCCATGGTGGCGTCGAGGACGTTGTTGCTGTACTGGTTGCCCAGCTCGGACAGGCGCGCGGCGATTTCGCCGTAGCGAACCTGTTTTTCTTTTGGCAGGCCAATCCCGGACAGTTCGAAATCACGCAGCGCGTTATCAACCGATTTTTTCTGCGCCGTGTTCAGTTCGGCATAATGGTCGCCGTCGCGCAGGTCGCGGTAGGCTTTGTAGAGCCCCTCGTGCTGGCCGACCCAGGTGCTGTACTCGGAGAGCAGGGGCAGGGTCTGTTCGTAGGCTTCGCGCAGCTCCGGGCTGTTTTTCACCGAGTTCAGGTGGCTCACCGGGGAGAAAATGCGCCCCAGCACGTCGTCCACTTCGGCCAGCGGCTGACACAGATTTTCCCAGGTGTACGGCGCGCCCTGCGCGACCACGTTCTCTACCGCCGCGCGGCAGTTTTCCAGCGACTGGGTAACGGCTGGAACCACATGCTCAGGGAGGATTTTAGAAAACGGTGGCAACGAAAAAGGCGTCAGTAATGGATTGGTCATAAACGCTGTCCTGTTGAAATAGATGAATGAAGCGCGCATCCGGCGCTGTGCATATTGTTTTCTGTAATGGGGTTAAGTGTAGAGGATTTCAATGCCGGAGGTTGTCGAAAAACGCCCTGTGGCGCTGCGCTTACCGGGCCTACGGGTAATCTGTGCCGTTCTGCTGTAAACTGTGGCAAATCGTCAATTCAGCGGAAAATCATTACCCATGCTCAGTTATCGCCACAGCTTCCACGCTGGCAACCACGCCGACGTCCTTAAACACACCGTTCAGAGCCTGATCATTGAAGCGCTTAAAGAGAAAGACAAGCCGTTTCTCTACCTGGACACCCACGCGGGGGCGGGTCGTTATCAGCTGAGCGGCGAACATGCCGAGCGTACCGGTGAATATCTGGAAGGCATCGCCCGTATCTGGCAGCAGGACGATCTGCCTGCCGAACTGGAGCCGTACATCGGCGTGGTGAATCATTTCAACCGCAACGGCCAGCTGCGCTATTACCCTGGCTCTCCGCTGATTGCCCGCCAGCTGCTGCGCGAGCAGGACAGCCTCCAGTTGACCGAGCTGCACCCAAGCGACTTCCCGCTGCTGCGCGCTGAGTTTCAGAAAGATAACCGCGCCCGCGTGGACAAAGCCGATGGCTACCAGCAGCTAAAAGCCAAACTACCGCCGGTTTCGCGTCGCGGCCTGGTGCTGATCGACCCGCCGTACGAAATCAAAACCGACTATCAGGCGGTGGTGGCCGGTATCAACGAAGGTTACAAACGCTTTGCGACCGGAACCTATGCCCTGTGGTATCCGGTAGTGCTGCGCGCGCAAATTAAACGCATGATCAAGGATCTGGAGGCGACCGGCATCCGCAAAATCCTGCAGATTGAGCTGGCGGTGCGGCCCGACAGCGACCAGCGCGGCATGACCGCGTCCGGCATGATTGTGATTAACCCGCCGTGGAAGCTCGAAGCGCAGATGAACAACGTGCTGCCGTGGCTGCACAAAACGCTGGTGCCAGCCGGTACGGGCCACGCCACCGTAAGCTGGATCGTGCCGGAGTAATCGCAGCCATCGGTGGAACCTATTGATTTCAGGTATACAATCGCGGCAATTCACGATTAAGGACAAAAGCTATGACTAAGCATTATGACTACATCGCAATCGGCGGCGGCAGCGGCGGCATCGCCTCCATCAACCGTGCGGCCATGTACGGCCAGAAGTGTGCGCTGATTGAAGCCAAAGAACTCGGCGGCACCTGCGTAAACGTGGGTTGTGTACCGAAGAAAGTGATGTGGCATGCCGCGCAAATCCGTGAAGCTATCCATATGTATGGCCCGGACTACGGCTTTGACACCACCATCAACCACTTCGACTGGGATAAGCTGATCGCCAGCCGTACCGCCTATATCGACCGTATTCACACCTCGTACGATAACGTGCTGGGCAAGAATAACGTCGACGTGATCCGCGGCTTCGCCCGTTTCGTGGATGCGAAGACGATCGAAGTGAACGGCGAGACGATCACCGCCGATCACATCCTGATCGCCACCGGTGGCCGTCCGAGCCATCCGAACATTCCGGGCGCGGAATACGGCATCGACTCCGACGGGTTCTTCGAGCTGCCTGCTCTGCCAGAGCGCGTTGCCATTGTAGGCGCGGGTTACATCGCGGTTGAGCTTGCTGGCGTGATTAACGGCCTTGGGGCGGAAGCGCACCTGTTTGTGCGTAAACACGCGCCGCTGCGTAGCTTTGATCCGCTAATCGTCGACACGCTGGTCGAGGTGATGAACGCCGAAGGCCCAACCCTGCACACCAACGCCGTGCCAAAAGCGGTGGTTAAAAATGCGGACGGTAGCCTGACCCTGGAACTGGAAGATGGCCGCAGCCAGACCGTTGATTGCCTGATCTGGGCGATTGGTCGTGAACCGGCCACCGACAACTTCAACCTGGCCGCAACCGGGGTGAAAACCAATGAAAAAGGCTACATCGTCGTTGATAAGTTCCAGAATACCAGCGTACCGGGTATTTATGCCGTTGGTGATAACACAGGTGCCGTAGAACTGACGCCGGTTGCCGTGGCCGCGGGGCGTCGTCTTTCCGAGCGTCTGTTTAACAACAAGCCGGACGAACATCTGGATTACAGCAACATCCCGACCGTGGTCTTCAGCCACCCGCCAATCGGCACCGTCGGCTTAACCGAGCCGCAGGCGCGCGAGCAGTACGGCGACGATCAGGTGAAAGTGTATAAATCGGCGTTTACCGCGATGTATACCGCGGTCACCTCGCACCGTCAGCCGTGCCGCATGAAGCTGGTCTGTGTGGGCCCGGACGAGAAGATCGTTGGCATCCACGGCATAGGCTTTGGCATGGACGAGATCCTGCAGGGCTTCGCAGTGGCGCTGAAGATGGGCGCAACGAAAAAAGACTTCGATAACACCGTGGCGATCCACCCCACTGCGGCAGAAGAGTTTGTAACAATGCGTTGATATTGATGCCCCTCTTCAAAGGGGCATTTTTTTAACATTCATAAATCGTTGCAAAACGAATGCTCCGAAAATCGTGATCTACCGCACATATCCCTCCACATCCACCGAAGCGAATGTCTACGCTTATAAGACGCCCGGAAAAACCTGTCTTTTAGAACACACAACCGGAGGTCCTTATCACCATGTTCAACCAGAAACTACAGGCTACCGAGAACATCGAGTTCGAGATTGCAGAAGAGCTGCGCTACGAGACCGATCCCTGCGAGTTGAAACTGGATGAAATGATTGAGGCGGAGCCGGAACCCGAAATGATCGAGGGGCTACCTGCCTCCGATGCCCTGACGCCTGCCGATCGTTATCTTGAACTGTTCGAACATGTGCAGTCGACACGGCTGTTTGCGGACAGCAAAACTTTCCCAGACTGCGCGCCGAAAATGGACCCGCTGGATATCCTGATCCGCTACCGTAAAGTGCGTCGTCATCGGGATTTTGACCTGGCGCGCTTTGTGGAGAATCACTTCTGGCTGCCGGAGGACTACAGTAAAGAGTATGTCTCTGATCCCGGCTTCTCCCTGAAAGAACACATTGATAACCTGTGGCCGGTGCTGACGCGCGAGCCGCAGGATCACATCCCGTGGTCGTCGCTGCTGGCGCTGCCGCAGGCCTATATTGTGCCCGGCGGGCGATTCAGCGAGACCTACTACTGGGATTCTTATTTCTCCATGCTGGGGCTGGCAGAAAGCGGTCGTAACGATCTGCTGAAATGCATGGCCGATAACTTCGCCTGGCTGATTGAGCGCTACGGACATATCCCGAACGGCAACCGCACCTACTACCTCAGCCGCTCCCAGCCGCCGGTTTTTGCCCTGATGGTGGAGCTGTTTGAAGAGGACGGCGTGCGCGGGGCGAAGCGCTATCTTGAGCATCTCAAGATGGAGTACGCCTTCTGGATGGACGGGGCGGACTCGCTGCTGCTCAACCAGGCCTATCGCAGTGCGGTGCGCATGCCGGATGGCTCATTGCTCAACCGCTACTGGGACGATCGTGATACGCCACGGGATGAATCCTGGATTGAGGACGTTGAAACCGCCCGTCATTCCGGTCGTCCGCCGAACGAGGTGTATCGCGACCTGCGCGCCGGGGCAGCCTCAGGATGGGATTACTCGTCCCGCTGGCTGCGCGATCCTGCGCGGCTGGCCAGTATCCGCACGACGCAATTTATCCCCATCGATTTGAACGCATTCCTGTTCAAACTGGAGAGCGCTATCGCCAATATCTCAGCGTCGAAAGGGGATAAAGAGACGGCTGATCTGTTCCGCCAGAAAGCCAGCGACCGGCGCGCGGCGGTGAACCGCTATCTGTGGGACGAAGAGAACGGCTGTTATCGTGATTACGACTGGCGCCGTGAAGCCCTGGCGCTGTTCTCTGCGGCCAGCATTGTGCCACTGTATGTGGGCATGGCGACCCATGAGCAGGCTGAACGGCTGTCCGATGCCGTTAAAGCCCGTCTGCTCACGCCGGGCGGTATTCTCGCCACCGAATATGAAACAGGTGAGCAGTGGGATAAGCCGAACGGCTGGGCACCGCTACAATGGATGGCGATCCAGGGGTTCAAGCAGTACGGCAACGACTCGCTGGGGGATGAGATCGCCTGGAGCTGGCTGCACACGGTAAACCATTACTACAAAACCCATCATAAGCTGATTGAGAAGTACCATATCGCCAGCAGCACGCCACGCGAAGGTGGCGGGGGGGAGTATCCGTTGCAGGATGGCTTCGGCTGGACGAATGGGGTGGTGCGGCGGTTGATTGGGCTGTATGGGGAGCCCTGAGTCTCACCCCTCACCCTGACCCTCTCCCCTGAGGGGAGAGGGGACTTAACGGTGCGGCCTTTTCTCCCTCGCCCCTTTGGGGAGAGGGCCGGGGTGAGGGGGAAAAATAATCAGCGGATCACTTCATAAATGGCAGTCTGGATGGACTGCCATTTTTTTGTACTGGCATCGGGCTGCGTCTTCGCGCGGCGCGTTGCCATATCGGCGTCGTGCTGCTGACGTTTCACTACCGCCGGGACGGTACAGAATGCTTTCAGGTACTGCTTACGCATAGACGTCAGCGATTCGCCGTTCGCCATCGCATGGCTAAGCGTATTAATAAAGCGTCGGCAGGGCTTTTGCTCTGTCATTTGCAGGCGGTAGCGCAACATCACTTCCAGCACGTCATCGTAGCCTGCCGACAATGCCTCCTCCGTCCATGACATTTTCCAGTCCATGCCACCCTGCAAGAACAGGAGCGCCACGCGGGTATCGTTGCGGCTAATCGCTGAACGGAAGTTGTTTTCATCCCAGGTTACACCCATGCGCGTCAGCGTTTCTCGCGAGGAAGGCGTTTCGCGCATCTCCTGCACCGGCGCGGGAGATGCCGTGCTGGCCACAGTCGGCTGCGGTTTACTGCTGGTTACCAGCCAGGCTCCTCCCACGACAATCGCGATAACCATCACGCCAACCGCTCCCCACAGCACGCCGGAAATCAGCTGTTCGCGCTGCTCTGGCGTACGCGCGGCGCGCTGAGTCGGTTTCTCTATGCTGTCACGCACTTCAAACAGATCGCCGCCTGTTGTGCGGTCTATTTTTTGCGCCTTTTCCCAGAATGCATGCAGCTCGCTTTCATCCACCGCCATCAGCGCCGCCGGGTTAACGCGTGTCCGCCCTTCCTCAAACGCGCGCTGAACGGAGCGGGTGATCTGCGTGTAATAGCTGTCGAGCAGCTGGATTTGCGCCCCGCTCAACGGCTGCTGCACGGTGATGCTGTTGCGGATTTGACGGATATCTTCGAGGAAGGTTTGCAGGGTTTTGCGGGGTTCTACCAGCAGCGTCAGCATGTCCGGGGCGTTAAACAGCGACGCGTAGTAGCGGCTAAATTCTTTCTTATCCACCAGCAGCTGGGCCAGCTCACTAAATAACATGCCGCTCAGAACATCATTAATTTCACCGTTTTTCAGCCAGCGACGCACACGTTCAGCATTAAACAAGGTCTTAAGATGATTATTCAGCCGCACCGGATCGGGCCATGCCTGCTGTATCAATCCTTTTATCATCAGCTCAATGGCACGCACCTGTTTCTGCGCCTGGAGCTGGCTCGCCTTGTCTGGCACCCTCCCGGTATCGTAGGTCAGAAGGGGCTGTTGCAGACGCAGATATTCAAGGGATGTGACGAAGCGCATCGCCGCAATCAGCTGGTTTTCGCTGACATCCTGCCCGCTTTCATACTGGGGAACGCGCTGCTGAAGCAAGCGTAATTGCAGCGTAAAGGCCGTCATTTCCGCATCATTCAGGTTCAGCTTTCTGGCTACGGCACCCCACCCGCCCAGCCCCAGGCGGGCGCTATCCAGTTGTTCCAGAAACCAGCGTGGATCTTTTCCTTCAGAAACATGTACATTCAACAGAAGTAAGATTTCAACAGACGCCTGGCGGATCGCCGCCAGACAGTGTTCAAACTGTTCGCGGGTATGATGCGATGAGCTAATCATCATTGTTTTCCTTGAGAGACAATGAGTACCGCCAAAGCGGCATTAAAAGTCGTTTTTCTTTTTATTTATAGGAGGTTAAACATACCTGACTTTCTGTTGAAATAAAGTGACAACCCTATAATCATTTGCAATGTCTCCGGAGGATCGTCATGCCCGCCTTAACCACCGCGCGTCTCACCTGCTTGCCGCTGCAAGAGCAAGACTGGCCCTTTTTTCTGTCGCTACAGCAAAATCCTGACGTGATGCGTTTTGTCGCCCATGAGCGTAGCGAGGCTGACATTCGGGAGGCCTTTGTGTCTCGTCTGTTGCCGTGGGCACCGGGCAGCTCGCACTGGCTCTGCCTTGTGGTGCGTGAGACGGCCAGCCAGACGCCGCTGGGCGTAACCGGCTATGTGCACCGGGAAGCAGATTGTGCCGAAGTCGGTTTTCTCTTTGCGCCCTCTGCGCAGGGGAAAGGTTACGGCTTTGAATCTCTGCGGGCGGTGTGTGATTTCGCGCTGACCCAGGGCAATATCCGTCGGCTCACCGCGACCGTGACGGCGGGAAATATCGCCTCAAGGCGACTGCTGGAAAAAACAGGTTTTCAGCTGGAAGGTGAGTTGCGCGAGAGTTATTTCCTTTCAGGGCAATGGCATAACGACTGGCTATTCGGTTTACTGAAAAAGGAATATCCGTTCAGTAAAACCTGATCAACGGCCATTTGGCGGATATTCCCCGGGCTGTTTTCCCTTTATAGTTCCGCCATAAAGAGGAAACGCTTATGACGGGTTATGCAATGCAGATATCTTCTGCTGCAATCGCATTAATTAAAAAACAGCAGGGTCTTTCCCTGGAGAAATACCGTGACGAAAAGGGAATATGGGTTATAGGTTACGGTCACGTGATTCGCCAGTGGGAAAAATTTAACGGCCTCATCACGCCGACTGAGGCGGAGAATTTGCTTTTCAATGATATTCATTTATGTGAGTCGCTGCTGCGGGAAATGAACAAACGCCCATTAACCCAACAGCAGCATGATGCACTGGTATTAACGCTCTTCAGTTTTGGGGAAGATTCCCCTCTGCCAGAGAAGATCCTTCAGGCCGTCGCCCGGGTATAGTACATCGCGGCCTGCGTCCGGTTTTTGACATCAAGACGACGGAAAAGCGTCTCAAGATGGGCTTTTACCGTTGCCGCACTGATATTGAGATTACGACCTATCTCTTTATTTGACTCTCCGGCCGCCAGTAATTTCAATACCTCACGCTGGCGCTCACTTAACAATGACAGCTCATCATGAGAGGAGTGCTGGTTCATCCACTCGCCGGGAAAACAGACCATCCCTCGCGATACAGAATCCAGCACGGCGGAAAAGCGTTCGGGATTCGCATTACGAGGGATTATTGCTACCACGTTGCGCTGTAGCATTTGCTCAACCCAGCGAGGCTCTTTTTTCGTTAACACCAGCACCACGCGCGCTGTTGGAAAACGATTCATAATCTCTTCCGGTAAAGCCACACCGTTATCATGAATTAAATACCCATCTATCATGACGATAGCGGAAGGTGACGCGGATAAGTGTGCCCATAATTCATCAGTCTGACGAGTTCCTGTCAAATCTATTTCCGGAATTAATTTCTGCAAACTGCACTTCGCTCCATGAATAAATAATGACTGCCTGTCAAACATGATTACTCGCATCGTATTACTCCTCTGAGAATAGCGAAGGGGGATTCTACAGAGGCATTTTTTAAGAAAAAACTCAATGAATGGAGAGGTTACAATTCACCCAGCTCTCTTTATATCTTTCATCATTTAGACACACCTGCTTTAAGGATTTCCTTAAGAGGGTTCCCTCCCCCTTAAGTCTGAACATTACAGGAACATACCGCCTGAAACCTCAATACGTTGCGCATTCATCCAGCCCAGTTTGTCACTGAGCAACGCCGCAATGGCGTCACCGATATCATCGGGCAGGCCCACCCGTCCCAGCGCCGTCTGCGAGGCCAGCAGCTGGTTAAGCTCCGCATTATCCCTTACGCGTCCGCCTCCAAAGTCGGTTTCAATCGCGCCAGGCGCGATGATATTGACGGAAATTCCGCGCACGCCAAGCTCTTTTGCCTGATAGCGGGTCAGCACTTCCATCGCCCCTTTCATTGCCGCGTAAGTCCCTGAACCTGGCTGAGTAAAACGGGCCAGTCCGCTTGAGACATTCAGGATCCGTCCTCCGTCTTTTATGAGCGGTAGCAGCTGTTGTGTGAGGAAAAACGGACCTTTGAAGTGAATATTCACCGCATCATCAAACTGCGCTTCTGTCGTCTCGGTATAGGGTGCGTATAACCCTGTACCTGCGTTGTTCACTAAATAGTCAAAGGTGTCACGTTGCCAGACGTGTGTAAGGGTTTCCTTCACCTGTTGAGCGAAGCGCGCAAAACTTGCCGTATCGCCGACGTTAAGCTGCAATGCTGCCGATTTTCTACCTTTTCCCTCAATTTCGCGTACAACTTCCTGCGCCTCCTGCTGACTGCTGTTCCAGGTCAGGATGATATCTGTCCCTTCCGCAGCAAGCTTCAAAACCGCATTTTTACCCAGGCCGCGGCTACCGCCCGTCACTAATGCAATACGTTCACGCATAATTCACCTCGTTTCGACTGCGATGAAGATTGAGAATGAGCTTATTAGATGGTAGAAAATCAATAAATAGTGCCGCCAACGCTTCACTGTTTCATTTCAAACAACAATGACCCATATCTATGGATAAAATATACGCAATGCAGCTTTTCCTTCGCGTCGCGGAACTGGAGAGTTTTACCCGCGCGGCGGAGACGTTAAGCCTGCCGAAGGGGAGTGTCTCGCGGCAGATCCAGGCGCTGGAGAACGCGCTTGGCACTCAACTGCTGCACCGCACTACCCGCCGCGTCAGCCTGACGCAGGACGGCATGGTTTATTACGAACGCGCCAAAGATCTGCTGATGAATCTGGACGAACTGGACGGCATGTTTCTGCACGACCCTTCCACCATCAGCGGTCGGCTACGTGTGGATATGCCCGTTGCCATTGCACGAAATGTCGTCATTCCGAAACTGCCTGCATTTTTACAACAGTTTCCCGGCATTGAGCTTGAGCTGAGCAGCAGCGATCGTCTGGTCGATGTCATCCGCGAAGGATTTGACTGCGTGGTTCGCGTGGGAAACTTGAAGGACTCCGGGCTTATCGCCCGCCCGCTTGGGAAGCTTTCAGTGATTAACTGCGCCAGCCCGGATTATCTCACGCGATTCGGCTACCCTGAGACGCTGGATGATTTGGGCTCACACGCCCTCATTCATTACTCCGCCACGCTGGGCACCCGTCCTCTGGGTTTTGAGTATTTCAACGGCAGCGCGACCCAGTGGATAAAAACGGGAGGCGTTTTGACGGTTAACAGCACGGAAACCTACCAGGCCGCCTGTATCGCCGGGCTTGGCATTATTCAGGTCCCGCGCGTCGGGGTGCGTGATGCCCTGCGCACGAAAAAACTCGTTGAGATCCTGCCGCAATATCGGGCTGAACCAATGCCCGTCTCCCTCATTTATCCCCACCGCCGTAACCTCTCCCGTCGGGTGCATGTGTTTATGGAGTGGCTTACCGAACTCACAAAAAGTTACGTGGACTAGTCGCAAGCTATAATTCAGTAACATCCAGCTCAACGAAAAGGAAAATGCGCGTGACGCCGGAAAATAACCCGCAACGACCGACTCAACATTTAGATTATGAACCCATCAAAAAGATGGATAACGAGCCTGAAGCGCCGAAGGAGCCTGGAACGACCAGCAAAGCGCTGGGCACCGTGACCGGCATAGCCGAAAAAATTCAGCAGATACCCGCGATTGCTCACCTGATCCGCGCCGCTGAGCGCTTCAACGACCGCATGGGAAATCAGTTTGGCGCGGCGATCACCTACTTCTCTTTCCTGTCGATGATCCCCATCCTGATGGTGTCGTTTGCTGCCGCCGGTTTTGTTCTGGCGTCTCACCCGACGCTGTTGCAGGACATCTTCAATAAGATCCTGACCAACGTCAGCGACCAGACGCTCGCCACGACGCTCAAAAGCACCATCAATACCGCCGTGCAGCAGCGTACCACCGTGGTTATCGTCGGGTTGCTGATTGCGCTCTATTCCGGGGTTAACTGGATGGGCAACCTGCGTGAGGCCATTCGCGCCCAGTCGCGTGACGTCTGGGAGCGTACGCCGCAGGATCAGGAGAAGATATGGGTGAAGTATTTGCGCGACTTTATCTCGCTGATTGGTCTGCTGGTGGCGCTGGTCATCACGCTCTCTATCACCTCGGTCGCCGGTTCTGCGCAGCAGATGATTATCTCCGCGCTGTATCTGGACTACATTGAATGGCTGAAACCGGCCTGGCGCGGTATAGGGCTTGCTATCTCCATCTTTGCTAACTACCTGCTGTTCTTCTGGATCTTCTGGCGTTTGCCCCGCCATCGGCCGCGCAAGAAGGCGCTGATCCGTGGGACGTTGATTGCCGCCATTGGCTTTGAGGTGATCAAAATTGTGATGACCTATACGCTGCCATCGCTGGTGAAGTCCCCCTCCGGCGCGGCCTTTGGTTCGGTGCTGGGGCTGATGGCCTTCTTCTATTTCTTCGCACGCCTGACGCTGTTCTGTGCCGCGTGGATCGCCACCGCAGAGTATAAAGACGACCCGCGCATGCCGGGAAAAACCCACCACTGATGTCCCGTCGGGCTGATATTTCAGCCCGATTCATCATTTCAGCATATAAATCCAGACCGTAACTTTTATTTAACTCAAAACCAGTTTTAATGACTGATATTTAAAATGTGTGAAGCATTTCATGGAAGTGTTTTCGCTGGCCTGAAAATTATCCGCTTTTTGTTGCTTTTATGACCATGTCACGCCTTTGTTACAGATTGAAATGTCGCTTTTGCTGTGCCTAATATGGCCCTTCGTTCGTCCAAAAATAAGAAAATATTATGCAAGCAACAGCCACCACACTTAACGAAGGGGCGGAACACGTTCCGGTCAACTCCCGCAATAAAGTCGTCGTCGCATCGCTGATTGGCACCGCCATTGAGTTCTTCGACTTTTATATTTACGCCACCGCTGCGGTCATTGTCTTTCCGCATATTTTCTTCCCACAGGGCGACCCGACGGCAGCCACGCTACAGTCTTTAGCTACCTTTGCTATCGCCTTCGTTGCGCGTCCTATAGGTTCAGCGGTCTTTGGCCACTTTGGCGATCGCGTCGGTCGTAAAGTGACGCTGGTTGCCTCGCTGCTGACGATGGGGATCTCCACCGTCGCCATCGGCCTGCTGCCGACCTATGAAACTATCGGCATTCTGGCGCCTGTGCTGCTGGCGCTGGCGCGCTTTGGTCAGGGCCTGGGGCTGGGCGGGGAATGGGGCGGCGCGGCGCTGCTGGCGACCGAGAACGCCCCGGCGCGTAAGCGTGCCCTGTATGGCTCTTTCCCACAGCTGGGCGCGCCGATTGGCTTCTTCTTCGCGAACGGCACCTTCCTGCTCCTCTCCTGGCTGCTGACCGATGAACAGTTCATGAGCTGGGGCTGGCGTATTCCGTTCGTCTTCTCTGCCGTGCTGGTGCTGATTGGCCTGTACGTGCGCGTGTCGCTGCACGAGACGCCGGTCTTCGCTAAAGTCGCCGCGGCGAAAAAGCAGGTTAAAGTTCCGCTGGGGACGCTGCTGACCAAACACCTCCGCGTGACCGTGCTGGGTACGTTCATCATGCTGGCGACCTACACGCTGTTCTATATCATGACCGTGTACTCCATGACCTACAGTACCGCCGCCGTACCGGTCGGACTGGGCCTGCCGCGTAACGAAGTGCTGTGGATGCTGATGATGGCGGTTATTGGATTTGGCGTGATGGTGCCCATCGCGGGCCTGCTGGCGGATAAATTTGGCCGTCGTTCAAGCATGATCGTCATCACCTCGCTGATCATCCTGTTCGCACTGTTTGTCTTCCCGCCGCTGCTGGGTTCAGGTAGCCCTACGCTGGTGATGGCGTATCTGCTGATTGGTCTGAGCCTGATGGGGCTGACCTTTGGCCCAATGGGCGCGCTGCTGCCGGAGCTGTTCCCGACTGAAGTGCGTTATACCGGCGCGTCGTTCTCCTATAACGTTTCGTCTATTCTGGGCGCCTCGGTGGCCCCGTATATCGCCACGTGGCTTCAGGCGAACTATGGTCTGTTCTATGTGGGTGTCTATCTGGCGGCCATGGCAGCGTTGACGCTGATTGCGCTGCTGCTGACGCACGAAACTAAGCATCAGACTCTGTAAGCGAATGCCGGGTGGCGGCTACGCCTTACCCGGCCTACGATTCACATGTAGGCCGGGTAAGCGCAGCGTCACCCGGCAAGAACAGGCCACACCTTACTTCTTCATCTGCGACAAAATCGTCCGACACTGATTCGCTTCGCCTTCTGACGGCGAAATCAACGCCAGCAGCGCCGCCGCAGGGGTGACCAGCGTGGCGAGGGCGGCGGCAACCGCACCGCGCGCAATCAGCGGCCCGGCCTTCACGCCCGCCTGCGGATCTTTGAAGGTCCCGCGAACGTAGAGCGGCGAGCGCAGGGTGATGATGCGAATGCCTTTACTTTCCGGATCGATGGTTAAATCCAGCTGCTCGGACGCCATGCTGGCGGTACCGGTGATGTTGATAACCGCGTTTTCCGTGTCGAATGCGAAAATCTGCGGACGCGCCACACCGTTGACCAGGTCCACGTTTGCCGCCGCGCAGTTCACGCGCACTTCATCGTCTCCGAAGATTTGTCCGACGATGAAGTTACCGACGTTCAGCCCCAGGATTTCCATCAGGTTACGGCTCACCAGCCCGTCGTTCATTAGCAGCTTCAGGTTGCCGTTTCCGCTGCCTAACAGCGCGGCCACAGAGTTACCCGTGCCGCGAATGTCCGCATCGCCGTTCATCTCACCGAGGGTTTTCTGCATCAACTCCACGTCCGGCATCAGCTCTTTCAGCTTCAGACGACGCGCCTGGATCTCCGCCCTTCCCTGCATCGGCTTTTTATCCCCCTCCAGGTGGATATTCGAGGAAATGGTTCCCCCGGCCATGCCAAACTTCAGCGGTTGCAGGCGCAGATCGGCGTTTTTCAGGATGATATGGGTCGAGAGGTTGCTCAACGGCAGCGTGCTGCCATGCTCAATTTTACGTCCTTTGAAGCGCACGTCCGCATCCATTACGTCCCACTTGTCGGTTTCGAAGCGGTCATAGGGCAGCACTTTACCCGCAGGCTGAGCGTCCTTTTTGACCTCTTTTGACTTCGTGCCTTTACCCGAATCTACGCCAATCAGCGGACCAAGATCGGCCAGACGCAGCTGGCGGGATTCAACGTCCCCCTCCAGTTTCGGGCGCGGTTTTCCGGTGGTGTAGGTCAGCGTGCCGTGTATATCGCTATCGCCGATGCGGCCGTTGAACCCCCGGTAGTCAAAGACGGACGATTTTTCAGCGTCGATTTTTGCGACCAGCCGCCCGTCCGTTTCAAACGGCGGGGTATCCGGCAGCAGCACGCCGGTGAGATCGTACAGTTCACCCAGCGAATCCCCGGCAAACTTAAGCTGGAGGTCGACGCCGCCCATGTTCATCGGGTCGTTAACCATGCCCACGAACGCCACGCGGGTATTGCCCGAGCGGAAGTCCGCCTGCACCGGGAACGGCGTGCCCTCACTCCTGAGCGCCAGCATGCCGCCGATTTTGCCTTTACCGGTCAGCGGCTGGCCGTTGTAGCGCCCTTTCGCTGTCAGGCCGAAGACGTAATCGCCAGCTTTGCTGTCATCGCCTTTGGCTTTGCTGCCCGTCACTTCGCTAAACGGCAGCGGCTTGCCCAGCGGATCGACGAGGATCTCCACGTCAGCCTTACTTACTTTATCGTCAATGGCGATCCGCCCCCGATCGAACAGAATATTGTCGAGGCGGAAAGACCACGAAGAGGGCTGCGCATTCGGATCTTTATCGCCGCTGCTGGCGAGATCGAACGTCCAGTTGTTGGTTTTCTCCGACAGGCGAATCAGCCGCGCGTCGGGCTGCTGAAGTTTGATCCACGGTAGATACACCGTTTTGGTTAACAGGGCTAACGGCGCCAGCGTGGCTTCCACGCGCGGCAGGTGGATCATGGTCACTTCGGGGATGTCCGGCGGGTTGCCAAGAATGATGTCGTCAGCGTGAACGTGCGGCCAGGGCACCCAGCTTCGCCAGCCGGTTTCCTCTTTCTGACGCTCCCACACGACCCCCAAATCGCCACGTATTGCGAAGGGGCGGTTTAGCTCGGTCGAGACTTTCTGGTTGATGGTCGGTTTGAGGCGGTTCCAGTCAAACGTGGCGATAATGATGATTAAGACCACGATCAGCAACAAGAAAATCCCTGCTGTCCAGGAAATCACCCTGGTTGTTTTTGTCATTGTTGTCCCCTTTCCTGATGAACTTGCCTTTAAAACTATAGTTCAGACAAAGGGAAGCGGGCAGATCAGAGGGTGGTTATCACCTTTTCCAGGGTATCCATGGGGACAGGACGAGAGAGGAAATAACCCTGTGCCGCCGCTGCCGGAGAATTTTGCACGTCGCGCCACTCTTCCAGCGTCTCTACGCCTTCCACAATGACGCCCTGGCAATAGCGGTTCATCAGTTGCAGGAGCATCGTAAACAGGTTCCGTCCTTCCGGTGTCTGGCGCAGCATGATAAACAGATCGCGGGCCACTTTGATGTAGTCATAACGCACTTCGCTCAGGGCGGAGAAGTTGGCCATACCAGTACCGAAATCATCCAGCCACAGCGGGCCAAACTCACACATCGAGGCAAATGAGGAGTCCTGCGGCAGCTGAACATGTTCCACCAGCTCGAAGCGCATCCACGGCAGGGTGGCAATCATCGCCTGCAGCGTCGCATTCTGACGTAACGCCATCAGGGTTGGGCCATCCACGTTCACCGAAGCCAGAATACCGTGCTGCTCGAAGAACGCCTGCTTCGTCGCCAGCATTCTCAACTGCTCTTCCAGCACGTCGATGCGCTGACGCACGGCAACCTCCGCAAAATAGCGGTCCGGCGCGATACGCTGCGAAGGGTTCGATGGATGAGTGACGACCGTTAACACCTCAATTGCCATTAACCGACCGTCAGTACGGTAGATAGGCTGATAGGTATACGCTCGCTCACATTGCAGCCAGTAGCGATGCTCCTGCAAGTTCTCAATACTTGCCTCAGGCGTAGTGCTCAGCCGCTGGATAACCTGCTCTGACTTCATTTCGGATGTCCTGTTGTATGGGATAGCCTTTCTGGACTCGTCACTGAGTTATCGGCCCGCCAGGTGAGAACTTTATGTTCAATTCAGCGGGAAAATGAAATTAAGATGACAGAAATATGCCGGAACACGCGCTGGCTCAAAAAAAATAATGGAACGTCGTTTTAATATAGTTGACCGTAAAAAACACACAGCGCACACTACTCTTAATTACTCTGTTCAGGTTCACGACTATGTCTAAGAAAATTGCCGTGATTGGCGAATGCATGATTGAGCTGTCCCAGAAAGGCGCGGAAGTCAGCCGCGGTTTTGGCGGCGATACATTGAACACCTCCGTTTACATTGCCCGTCAGGTCGCCCCCGACGCGCTGAGCGTGAGCTACGTTACCGCGCTGGGAACGGACAGCTTCAGCCAGCAGATGCTTGAGGCCTGGCAGGGTGAAAACGTTGAAACTTCGCTGATCCAGCGAATGGAAAACCGTCTGCCGGGTTTGTACTACATCGAAACCGACAGTACCGGCGAGCGCACCTTCTATTACTGGCGTAATGAAGCGGCTGCCAAATTCTGGCTGGAAAGCGATGCCGCCGCTGCGATTTGCGAAGAGCTGGCCACCTTCGATTACCTCTACCTGAGCGGGATCAGCCTGGCGATCCTGAGCCAGCAGAGCCGTGAAAAGCTGCTGTCACTGCTGCGCGAATGCCGTGCCAACGGCGGTAAGGTGATTTTCGATAACAACTACCGTCCGCGCCTCTGGGCCAGCCGTGAAGAGACGCAGCAGGTGTATCAGCAGATGCTGGAATGCACCGATATCGCCTTCCTGACGCTGGACGATGAAGATGCCCTGTGGGGTGAAAAGCCGGTTGATGAGGTCATCGCTCGGACGCAGGCCGCTGGGGTCAGCGAAGTGGTGATTAAGCGCGGGGCGGAGTCTTGCCTGGTGGCGGTGGCGGGTGAAGCCGTGACAGAGGTGCCGGCGGTGAAGCTGGCGAAAGAGAAAGTGATCGATACCACTGCGGCGGGCGATTCTTTCAGCGCGGGGTATCTGGCGGTACGTTTGACGGGAGGTACGCCAGAAGCGGCAGCGCAGCGCGGACACTTGACGGCCAGCACGGTGATTCAGTATCGCGGAGCGATTATTCCGCGCGAGGCGATGCCTGCTTAAGGAATGGGCGGGCTGATGCCCTCACCCTAACCCTCTCCCACAGGGCTGAGGGTTCCCCACAAATTAATGCGAGCACTGAGCAATCCCCTCGCCCCTCCGGGGAGAGGGTAGGGTGAGGGGAACATACGGCGGTGGTGGTCATTCCGTTCACTTTATGTTCCTTGCTACTCTGTAACGACATGACCGGTGAACGTGCCAGGGTGGCTCAGTCGCCACCACCCTGGCGACCCGGGCTCCCGGCGGTAAATCGCCGCTTCGCGGTGCCCTCGGCTTATTCCTTCCGGCTTATCGGGTACGGGCGGAGGCAACGTCCCTGTAAAGCCGCCCTCTCGGCGCATCCCTGCGCCTCGCCCCGGCCGGAAGGCAAACGCCTCAGCGATTTACAGCCGGACCAGGGCATCGCTGACAGCCCTCAGTCATTTAGAAAGCAACTTTATTGCTTCTGCATAAAATCCCTCAGCCCACAGGGAGAGGGAACGCAGGGCCTTACTGGCCCTGCGGAATATCGCTCGCATCCTGGTGCAAATCATCGGCCGCCGCCTGTACTGGCTGCGACGGCGTCGCCATGATGGCGTTCCAGGTGGCCTTTAACTCTTTCATGTCATATTCCGGCTCACCTTTCGGCTGCAACAGAATTAACGCCATATCCTGAGACAGCTGCTGCCGCAGATCCTGATTCAGCATCTCCACGGTCAGACCGTTCAGGAAATCCTGACGCAATTTCTGATACTGCTCCGGCGCGATATCCACGACCTGATTCTGTAAGGAGCGAATGCGCTGGCTAATTAAGATATCGGTATCGGCGCGGGCATAGGTGGCAAACAGTTTCTGCAATTCGAGGGATTTCTGCGCCACCAGCGCGTTAAATTCCTCTTCAGACAGGCCCTCTTTACGCACTTTAGCCAGCTCTTTCGCCACCACGCCGAGATTGGCATTCAGCTTATCACCCGGCGATTCGACGTTAATGGCGCACTGGGCGCGCTGGAACAGCACGCGGCAGTCAAAGCCCAGACCAATGTCTTTCACGTTGTTCTTGCTGAGCGTCTGCTGAACATGCCAGAACAGCGCTTCACGCGCCAGGTCCGCACGCCAGTAACGCAACAGCGCCGAGGACTCGCGGATCGGCTGCCAGGCGGTATCCCACATCATCGAAAGACGATCCTGACGCACGGTATCCGTCATGATACTGACCGTCTCAGGACGCAGCGGGGACAAAGTAGGAACAGGGGCGGGCGTTTCACGCTTCCCTTTTAGATCGCCAAAGGCTTTGTTGATCTGCTCTATCACCGCACGGCTGTCCACGTTGCCCACTACAATGAGGGTCATGGCATCCGGGGTGTACCACTGCTGGTAGAAAGATTTCACCTGCTCTGGATCCACCGGCTGTTTCAGCGGTTCTGCCGGGTCGTGGCCAAGCAGCGTGGACCCTTTCAGGCGGTAGCGCCACCAGCCTTCTTTGGTATCCGTCGGCCAGGTCGCCACCATGTCGCTGTTGCTCAACGCATAGTTTACGGTCTCAGGCGTAATCGCCAGTTTGCCGGTGGCATCGGAAAGATAGGTCAGCGCTTCTTTAAGCAGATCGTTACGGTTGTTGGGCAGGCTCAGATTAAACATGGTGTAGTCATAGGAGACCACAGCCGGGGGCAGCGGACGTTTAGGATCGATGGCCTGTTGCCATAAAGAACGCACCTGAACCGCCTGCAAACTGCCGCTCTGGGTGAGCGCCAGTCGAGGAATAAAATGGCTTAAGCCGGTCTGCTGGGTGCTTTCAGTGAGGGAGCCGGTATTCACAGCCAGACGAATTTCAATGCGATCGCTCGGACGTTGCGGAGTGGATAACACCTGCCACTGGAATCCGTTCGCCAGTGTTCCCTGTTGCCAGGCCGGGTCTGGCTGGAGCGCATCTGCCTGCACATAACTGGCTGCTGCCATCATCAGCAAACCGCCGGTTAAGAGTCGAATTTTTGTGCCCTGCATGTGAACCCCTGATCAACATTCCTGGTTAAAGAGAGTGTCTCGCGACGTGAGCACTCAAAGATGACGATGAAAACCTTCCGATTAGACAGCGTGTTCGGCTAAACGTCACGGGCGGAAGCGAAATATACCCAAAAAAATTTTGTCGAAATATGACAGGTATGAGCGGTTATTATGCGCAGGTGCCCGCATCCCCACAAGGGAATACGGGCATTTATGAGGGATTAAGAGGATAAACCGGGGGTTTTGTCCTCAGATGTGCGATTATTCAGCGTATCGTTAAGTTTCTTGTGATCCAGCTCTTTTACCCACTTCGCCACCACAACCGTCGCCACACCATTACCAATCAGGTTGGTTAACGCGCGGGCTTCAGACATAAAGCGGTCGATACCGAGGATCAGGGCCAAACCCGCCACCGGCAGATGGCCAACCGCTGAGATAGTGGCCGCCAACACGATAAATCCGCTACCCGTTACGCCCGCCGCCCCTTTCGAGGAGAGCAGGAGGACGACCAGCAGCGTAATCTGATGGAAGATATCCATGTGGCTGTTGGTGGCCTGAGCAATAAAGACCGCCGCCATCGTCAGGTAAATCGAGGTGCCGTCCAGGTTAAAGGAGTAGCCCGTAGGAATAACCAGCCCCACCACTGACTTACGGCAGCCCAGCTTTTCCATTTTATCGAGCATACGCGGCAGCGCGGACTCAGAAGAGGATGTGCCGAGGACAATCAGCAGCTCTTCACGAATGTAACGGATAAATTTGAAGATGCTGAAGCCGGTCGCACGAGCGATAGAGCCGAGCACCACCACCACAAACAGAATACAGGTGATGTAGAAGCAGATAATCAGCTGGCCAAGCTGTACCAGCGTGCCGACGCCGTATTTCCCGATGGTGAAGGCCATCGCGCCAAAGGCACCAATCGGGGCCAGACGCATAATCATGTTGATGATGCCGAAGATAACCTGCGAGAAGCTTTCAATGACGTTAAAAATCAGCTGACCTTTGCTGCCAAGACGGTGCAGGGCAAAGCCAAACAGCACGGCAAACAGCAGTACCTGGAGGATATTTCCGCTGGCGAACGCGCCAATCACGCTGCTCGGGATCACGTCCAGCAGGAAGGCAACAATCCCCTGATCTTTCGCCTGTTCAGCGTAAACCGCCACCGCTTTCGCATCCAGCGTGGCCGGGTCAACGTTCATGCCCGCGCCAGGTTGTACCACGTTGACAATAATCAGGCCGATAATCAGCGCGATGGTACTGACAATCTCGAAGTACAGCAGGGCAACCGCCCCCGTACGCCCGACCGCCTTCATGCTTTCCATGCCAGCGATACCGGTCACCACGGTACAGAAGATGACCGGCGCGATGATCATTTTGATGAGCTTAACGAACGCGTCGCCAAGCGGTTTCATTTGCGCGCCCAGCTCCGGGTAGTAGTGACCGAGCAAAATACCGATGGCGATGGCTGTCAGGACCTGGAAGTAAAGACTTTTGAAGAGTGAGGTTTTCATAGGGTGTCCCTGGAAAGAATAACTACAGGCTTTGTAAGGTTATGGTTAACCTGCGGCTTTAAAATAACACCCACATAACAGGACAGAAATAAACGGGGTTCAAATTTGAAACACAAATGTTAAGAACTTTGAGCTGGCTCGCACAAGCCAGCAACAAAATTACACTTTTGCGTTATTGCCAGCGTCGGCGAGATAGCGTCGCTCAAAGGTATCCGTCGGCACGGCGCGGCCAAACAGGAAGCCCTGACCGCTCTCCACACCCGCCGCAGCCAGCCACTCGCGCTGGGCTTCGGCCTCAATACCTTCGGCAGTCACGTGCAGGTTCAGGCTGTGCGCCATCTGGATAATGGCCTGCACCAGGCTGCAATCCTCCGGCAGCCCTTTCACAAAGGTTTTGTCGATTTTCAGGACGTCCACCGGCAGGGTTTTCATGTGCTGGAGCTGACGCAGGCCGGAATACCCCATACCAAAATCGTCCAGCGCAATGCGGATCCCGGCATTACGCAGCGGTTTCAGAATGGCGACAGCGTCGTCAGGATTGTCAATACAACGGCTCTCGGTGACTTCCAGGATCAACGTGTGGGGCTGGATGCGGTAGCGATGGAGCAACTCGAGCATATCCGGCACCATAGTCGGGTGCATCAGCTGTAGCGCAGAAAGATTCACCGACAGCGGCAGCGTGATGCCCCGTTGTTGCCAGGCCGCAAGCTGGCGGCACGACTCTTCCAGCACCCAGTATCCGACGGTGACCATCAGGCCGCAGGACTCGATACGTTCGATCATCCCCTCAGGCAGCTCCCACGTGCCGTCCGGCTGCTGCATGCGCAGCAACGCTTCGGCGCTGGTCACTTCACCCGTGCGCAAATCCACCTGCGGCTGTAGCCAGAGCGCAAACTGGCGATTGTCCATCGCCGTCAGAATGTCGCTCTCTTCCGTCAGGCGCTGCTGGGCTTTTTCCATTTGCTCCGGATCAAAGAACTGGATCTGGTTTTTGCCTTTTCGGCGCGCGGTAAACGCTGCTGAGAAAGCCCGACGGTATAACTGCTCGGCGGTCAGACCACCGTAGTACATTGCGATACCAATGCTGGCACTTGGGCGTAGCTGGATACCCTGAATGGGTAGCCGCTCATTTATGACAGTGAGTACTTGCTGACCTAACGTAATAGCGTGCCACGGCTCTTTTACACCGTGCGCAATCACCACCAGGTCATAGCCGCTGACCTGGGTAAGTACCATGCGCGGCGCCAGCACAGATTTGATTTTTTCCACCAGCGTCAGTAATAGCATCTCGCGCTGGCTCTCTTTCAGCACGCCCGTCGTGTCCTGCAAGGTCTCGCAGGCAATCACCATCAGCGCGGTGGTCTGCTGGCGAGCGACGGTCTGCTCCAGCAGGGCCATTAAAAACGCTTTGTTTGGCAGGTCGGAAACCGGGAAACGGGTGGCGTTATTACTGACCTCTTCCTGCTGACGCAGGACACGCTGCTGGTTGATATTGTAACTGCGGACCAGCATGCCGATTTCATCGTCGTGATGCAGACGCGGCAAGGGAAGCTGATGCCCCATATGCTCCTGCGGAGAGAGGTCATTCAGCTCCCGGGCTATGCGGCGCAACGGATGCACAATTAACCGGTTGATGCACCACGTCAGCGCCACGCTCAACATTAAGGTCAAAAGTAAGTAAGTAGTCACTAACGTAGCAACCCAACTCATGACGAATTTATACATGCGGTACGAGTCCGCCTGTAGTACCAGATAGGCCAGCGGCTGCGGGTTAGCCGGTCTTTCCAGGGAATAGAGAGGCAGGGAAATCTGCACCGGCAGTTCAAACAGGCGCATCACCATCATCGGGACGGGACGCTCCGGGATAAAGCTCATCCGCAGCGCCTGGAACTGGTTCGGCAGCACGACGTCGGCGCGGCTCACGATACCGGCGGGCTGAATGCGCTTCAGGATGGATTCCGCCTCGGGGATATCCCCTTTCAGGATCGAGGCCGACAGGGGTTCCCGCACCGAGCGGGCAATACTTTCCAGTTGCGAAGCCGTGTTATAGCGATTCTGCTGTACGGAATGAAACAGCAAAATGACGCAGAAGATGAAGACAAACAGCATTGTGACGGCAGACACCATCGCCATCTGTTTGATCGTTAAGGAACGGCTGACACGCAAAATGACTCTCCACAAAACTCGAAGCGCAGGGCGCACCAGGGCGTAAACCTGGTGCGCCCGAGTATACCCGATAGCTGCACTTTTAAGAGAGACTTACAATTAGATTAAGCAAAAATCCGATCACCAGTCTGCATAAGGCACCAGCGGTTCCGGCGGTAAGTCCATATCACCCTGCCAGCCTGCGGCAGAATACCGAACATAGAGCAGCGCATGGCTCGGGGTATAGTCTTTCGCTTCCTGAATATCGACGCCCAGACCGACAAACCAGTTGGACGTCACACGGCGTTCAACAATCGCCCTTGCGGTATAACCCGTCCCTGACGAGCTACTTCCGGTTCCCATCACACCTTTATCGGTATAACGGCCTGGCTCATTGTCCGGGATCAGCCCCTGCAACGGATAACGCATCACATCCTTTGTTTTTGAATGGGACCATGAGACGGAACCGCCCAGCTCCCATGACCAGTTCTCTGTGCGTTTACGCCAGTTCACCGGTAAGGCGAACGACACATACTCCTGGGGACTGTAGTAACCGCCCTGGCCCAGCGAATAGCCACTTAAATCCTTATCGTAATGCCAGAGCATGTTGGACACACCGACCGTCAGACGCTCGTTGTTCTGATTGATAAGCTTGTAGTAATAGCCGGTCATCCAGCGGACCCGCCAGTTATCTTCGACATTCTTCCCGGTGAGGCTGTCGGCACTCAGGCTTGACCAGATCCCGTTAGCTTCGCCTTTGTCGTAGCTCATGCTCACGCCGCCACCGGTAGCACGCACGCCGCCCCAGGTGGTGTCGGTATTAGGATCTTTTTGCCCGGCGAAGGCCAGCACAGAGCTGGAAATCGGACGACGATGGGCGTTCAGGGTGTAGCCAATCGGCCCCAAGTCGTTGCTGTAGCTCAGGCTGCCCACCACATCGACCACGTCGAAGCCCATCGGCGTTGTACCGATGTCCCACGCCCAGGTGTTGTTCTGCCAGCCGACGGCCACGCTGGCGCCGTTGGCCGACTGGTTCGTGCTGCCGTGACATGGCGTTTCGGCGCAGGTACCCCATGTCGGATCGTAGGTTCCGTTATTGGTGTCAAAGGAACCGGCGTTCATATTGACCAGATCGCTACGGAAGAACATGCGGCCATCCGATAGCGGCGCATCCACCTGGAGCATAGTGGTGTGCGCTTTCAGGTCGGAATAGCCCCCCGTGCCGCTGGATCCCCAGTAGTCGTGTTGCAGCGTGACGTTCAGATCCTGCTGACGATAAAGATCGCCTGCATCGCTGCGCACGCCGCGCTTCAGCCAGTCATCTTTCTCATCGTTACGCGTAAGACGCGTAAAGCTGTCGTTATCGGTCGGACGGGTCGTCGTGATGCCCGATGAGACCATCGCATCTTTCCAGGTTTCCAGCGCCTGCTGAGGCTGGCCGTTTTGCGCCTGGAAACGGGCGGCATCACGCATCACCAGCGCGCTTTCCATAGAAGGCGGCTGCGATTTTGCCTGAGGAACAATGGCGTTGAAGGTCTTTTCTGCCGCGGCAGGATCACCCAGACCGGCCTGCGCCATGGCGATCCGGCGCTGCATATTGAGGGAGAGCGGTTCGCCGTTTTGTGCCGCGGGCAGTTTCGCCAGCTCAGCGCGAGCGGCGTCCCTGTTGCCCTGAGCAAGATTGACTTCGGTCAGGCCGAGAATTGCGTCTTCGTTCTGCGGTTCCCGTTGCAGGACGGTGTTGTAGGCGGTTTTCGCGGCCTCATGATCGCCACGCTGTTCAGCCCAGTCCGCCAGCGTTAAGTCAATACGGGTGGACGGGGGCTGCTGGCGAAGCAGCGCTTCCGCCTCCTGCTCTTTTCCACCGTCGCGCAGGCGGTTGGCGTTTTCCAGCACCTGGTTACTTTGCAGGCGGTCCGCCAGCGCCTGGATGTTGCCGTTCCACTTGTCGCGCGGCAGCGTGTTCAGATGCGCCAGCGCGGCCCGGTCCCGATCGTTACCGGACAGGTACAGCCCGCTGGCGTAAACCTGATCCGGATCGCCCGGTTTCTGGCTTGCCAGCTGGCGCATCAGGTTATCTGCCTGGCTGCGCTGACCCGCGCTATACAGATCGCGTGATAGCCGGTAGGTGATCCACACGTCGCCCGGGGAAAGCGCAAGGCGTCGGCGCTGAATTTCTGCGGCCTGCGCATAGTTTCCCTGGCTTTCCAGCTGTTCAGCCTGAGCCGAGAGCTGCTCGTTCGTCAGGCTACGTTCAATATCATCAATGCTGCGGCGCTGGCTGGCAGAGAGCGACTGAATAAACTGCGTCGCCTTCTCCGGAGACTGCTCGCGATAAATATTGGCAAGACCGCGTACCGCGTTGCTGTTGCCGCTGTCCATCCGCAATGCCTGGCGATAATAGCGTTCAGCCGCGTCGTTATCTTTGCGCGCCGCCGCCGCGTCACCCAGCCCCAGGACCGCGTAGCTGTCCGTATTGTCAATGTTGCGCGCCTGCTGATAATAGCGTTCCGCCTGGGCTGTCTTGTTGGCTTTCAGGGCGTTGTCACCCTGCTGGATCAGCAGCCAGTATCGGTTAACCTTCAGCAGGCTGTCCCATTTGCCCCGGTTGTCGCTCTGCGGATCGAGGGCGATCGCCTTTTCAAACTGCGCAACCGCGCGGGCGCGATCGCCTTTCTGCGAATAGGCCTGCCCCAGCGCGCCTACGGCTTCACTGTCGGCGTGGTTGGCGCTGACTGCTTTCTGCAACTCCGTTACCGCTTTACTGCCCTGCCCGGCATCCACTGCGGCTAACCCTTCGGCTTTGGCGCGAAACGCCGGATCGGCGAGCTGTTTTTGCTGCGCTTCAAGCTGGGCGCGCGCCGCCGTCACGTTATCGCCATCGCTGAACACGCTCAGGTATTGTTGCAGCGCGGTAACGCTGGCGCTGCTGGCCGGCTGATCTTTGATCTGCTGGTACCACATGTCCGACGCCTGACTGCGGCCATTGTTCGATTTGGCCATCTCCTGTAACACCGCAAACCCTTCATCACGCCGTCCGCTCTGGAACAGAAGCTGCGCCAGCGAAGCCTGTAGCGGGGCGTTGCCCGGACTGCTGGCGTTGATTTTCTTCAGCTGATTAATGGCCAGATTGCGGCGGGCAGGCTCTTTCGCCACCACGTTCCAGTACTCCGTCGCGATGTCGCCGCTGGGCGGATTACCGTCAAACAGTTTGTCATACGCGGCAATAGCTTCCTGCGTGTGCCCGGTGGTGGCGAGCAGGCGAGCCTGCTGGAGGGCCTGGCGACCATCCGGCGTGGAGAGCAGCATGGTCGTACGGGAGGACTGGTACGCACTGGAATCGGGTGCCATTCCTTTCAGGCGATCCAGCTCTTTTTGCGCGCCCGCCGTATCCCCCTGTCGTAACAGGTAGCGGAAGCGAGCGGCAATTACGTCCGGGTTGTTGGGGTCGATCAGCTCAAGGCGATAGAGCGACTGGCGCACCAAATCCTCACGCTGGGTGGATTCCCCCAGACGAACCTGTTCCAGCAGCTGTCTCTGCTGCGGGGAGTTGGCGGCCTGGGCCAGGGGCATGAGCGCCAGGCCAAGCGATAAGGCGAGTAGATTTAGTGTGAACGTGCGCATTCCTGGCCCCAATCCGGTAGTAATTCACCTTGCGCGGTGAAACGAAAACGATGCTGATCCCACCCTTGTCCAAAGAGGGTCAGAACGTAGCTGTAATAAGCATTGTTATCGGGAAAACGATCGGCGACACGCTGGCGTTGCACCGCCTGCGCGTCCCGTTCTTGTAAAAATGGAAGCAGGGAGGCAGAAAACCCTACCGGCCCATCTCCGGTACGTTTTCCGGTCGCTACGTCCACTTTTTCCGGCGGTAAGCCTTGTTTGATTGTGGTGGTCGCCATGGGCTTGAAACGCGCCAGTAGCCGGGCTTTCTGCGGATCGTTATCGTTCATCATACCTACCCACAGATAGACGCGAATCGCATCGTAACTGCCGATCAGGGTCGTATCCTGCTTCAACTGCCAGCCGCCCTTTTTCTGGTATTTCACCCAGTTCGGGGAAAATCCTTTTGGCGCGGTCTCCAGCAGCAGACGCAGGTTGGTTTCACGGAGCGTTGTCCACGGTGCGCCGAAACGGGTGAAATAGCTCGCAAGCTGCGGCGGCAGGTAGCTGGGGTTGAAGCGCCAGACACTCTCTTCGGCAAAACCGACTTTACCCGGCAGCAGCATAGAACCCAGCCCCGGCACCTTCACCACTTCCTCACTGGCAATGCGCGTCAACAGCGCCTTACCCGTGCGCGTGTAATCGGGATTTTTCCACAGCCGCCCGGCTTCCAGCAGCGACCAGGCAATCCAGATATCGGCATCGGACGCGGAGTTAGGGTCGATAACCGCCCAGGTGTTGTCGTCCTTTTTCCCCCACAGCCACGCCGGGAGATGTTGGGCTAAATCCCCCTCGGCAAGGTTATCGCGCGTCCATGTCAGCAGCAGATCGAACGCCTTGCGATCGTTTGCTGCCAGGGCAAAGAACAGTCCATAGCTTTGCCCTTCGGAGGTGGTAATTTTGCGCGCGTCACTGGGATCAATGATGCGCCCACTTTCGCTCATATAATCCTGTTTGAACGTCTCCCAGGCAGGCCAGCGACAGGCGGCGTGAAGATTCGCCGCCGCCAGCATCAACGCTGCGACTACACACCCGCGAAAGATTTTCATCACGGCTTACTCATGGTCCGGGTTAAGACGACGACGGCTGATGATTCGCAGCAGACGCCACAGTACCCACGCCAGCAATACAACGCTGAGCGCAGCCAACACGGCCAGCAGCACCGGGTGGTTAGAGAGGGCGTACCACAGGCGTTCGAACCACGGCAGATGACCGACGTAGTAGACATCCCCCACGCGCAGGCTGTTTACCCCCGACTCACGGATCACCGAGACGGAACCGAACATTGCCGCCCGTTTACCGCTGTCGTTCATGGCCGTGTTGAGCAGCTCATAGCCGCGCGGGCTGTCCGCCAGCAGGGCGATCACGCTGCGCTGGTCGTTATACGGAGACTGGAAGCCAACAATCGCAGCCATCGGACCCGTTGAGCTTACGGTCGTCCTGATATTGGCCTGGCGATCGCCGCTGTCCGGCATGATGCTCGGGAACTCGGTCTGACGCAGCGGCGTGTTGACCCATGACTGAGCCGCCTGCACCAGCAGATCGACGCGCTTCTCGTCTTTCAGCTTGTCCGGAATGTTGCCGATGACCATGATATCGGCATCTTTGTTCTGGATCTGGCTACCGTCATCCGTCACCGTCACGTTGATAGCCGGTAAGCCGGTTTGCGCCCCGACGGTGCCCATGGTGTCCAGCAGCGTGGCAACCTGGCCTTCGTTGGCCGCTTTTGGCATCACGACAATCGATTCAGAGAGATCAGCCATGCGGCTGAACGGGAAACTGGCGTTAGCAAACGCACGCAGATCCGGCATCGCGATAAAGTGGTAATACTTCGAGAAGTCGATTGTGGAATCATCACCAATCACCACGTGGTTTTGCACCGGCTGGAAGGTAATACAGTTTTCCACCGATCCACCCGGCATCGGGTTCATGTACTGGAAGTTAAACCGCAGCTGGTTCACCGCACCGAGCTTCAGCGCCGGGATCGACACATCGGTTTTGCCATCCAGCAGCCCCTGCAATACAGGCAGACGAAGCATCAACCGGTTTGTCTCCTGGCTGCTGGTCAGGCTGAAGGATTGCAGGAACTGGTTGTTGAGGCTGATATCCATGCGCGAGCTGTCTTTGGTTACCGGCGCGGTGTAACGGTAGTTCAGGTTGATATCAATACCGTTGGTGCGCAGCAGATAGAGATCCGGCGGCAGGTTCAGCGACAGGCTGACAGGAGAAGGTTCAAGCCCGGTTGACTGCAATTGCTCTTCATAGGTTTTCAGCTCGCCGAAGGTAATCGCGCGGTCGGTGCGGACCCAGTTCGGCGCATCATAAGGCTTACGTGCCAGCAGCGGTTTCACCTCATCCACCACGACGCTATTACCGCGGAACAGGATATTGCCCTGCGCAATGCCTTTTGCCGCCTGCACCAGATCTTTATCATCACGCCCGAAGATCACCAGCAGCTTCACGTACGGATTGTCGGGATGGCTGATCATCTCGATGGTGGGCGCTTTCACCTCTGGATGGTCCCGCAGGAATGCCGGGCGTTTGGCGTTGGTGGCAAACACAATCGCGTTTTTGTCCGGCATTTTGTCGTACATAACCGGGAAACTCTGGCCACGCCAGCCGGAGCGGGAACCAAACCAGGATGCCACGATAGAGGCCGCCAGCTGTTCGGTCACATCAGGAGAGCCCGCAAACACCATTGGCAGGTTCAGTGGACGGTTATCACGCGGGTCGAAGAACGGCACCGGGAAGGCGGAGAGATCATTTTTCAACGCCAGCGGCTGATAGGTCATCTGAAGCGAAGAGTTACGACCAACATCCAGCCACAAGGTGCTGCTGGCCGGGTTTTCACAGACATCGCGGTAATGGCCGACAAATTCCAGACGCACGCGGTTAAAGTCGGTGATAAACAGCGGGTTAATCGGCACCTGAGCCAGGGTTTTCTTACCCAGTTGCTCTTTGGTGACGGGCAGGACGTCCATCAGCTCATCATTCAGATAGACCTTAAGCTGGGATTGCACCGGCAGCAGCGACGGCGATGGCGTGTATTCCAGGTTGAGCATCGCTTTCGACACGACTTCATCGCTACGCATACCGAATTCGACACCGCCATTTGGGTTGATGCCGCGCAGAACCATGCTGCCCGGAGGTGGCGCGATCTGGGCGAACGTCAGCTTAACGTCACGCGACGGCGTATTTTCCGCAACCACCGGTGCACTGGCTCCCGGCACGCCAGACATAACCTGCCCAACCACCGGGTTGTCGGCGGGCAGCGTATTCCCCGTCGTCGGCTGATTCGGGACGACGTTTTCCGTCTGCCCCGGCGCCGCCGTCACTACCGGATCGGTCGCTTGCGCGACGACAGGCACCGTTGGCGCGGGTGTGGTCGCTGCGTTATCAGGCGCCGCGTTAGCCACTGTTGCAGGGAGCGCACTCATCCCCATTGCCACTGCACATAACCAGGAAAGTTTTGTTTTCATCGCGTTATCATCATTGTTGAGCCATAACCGGGTCCGCCTGCTTCGCTTCATCTCGCTCAGGTCGACGCGGAATGAACGACACGACCCAGGAAACCAGTGAAGTAAGTGACCGGAAAATTAATTTCACCGACGACGGGGCAAATTCTGCAAGGTGACGATAGCCACGGAACCCCAGCTTAAGAATATCCAGCAGGCTTTCCAGAGGCTTATCCTCAGGGAAGCTGTCCTGCCAGAGAGCCCACGTATCCGCGCGGGCAAACGTACACTGCACAAAATCAATGTGTTGCTTTTTAGTCAGCGGCATCAGTTGCAGACCCACTTCATTTCCTCTCACACGCACCACCTGCGTCGGGAAGACATACTCCTGCTGGCCGCGCTTAAGCAATAGGTTGACCTTCTGCCCCTCAAGCACCTTCGCCTGACCGTTGATCTTGATACCCAGACCGCCATCCGAAAAGTCATGTACGGTACAGGAGAAGAGATGTCCATCGTCGCGGGCAATGGCCGCTGGCATGCTGATTTCGACGCGATGCGCGCGGCGAACCTGTTTGCTCTCAACCGATACCGCCACCGCGCCACCGAGGATAATCAGGTTATAAAACACCCACGCCATACTCACGAAGACCGTCAGAATTTCGTTTTCCGGGCCGTAGAAGTAGCGCCAGACCCCAACAATCACGCCCACAATATTCAGCAGCACCAGGAAGATATAGGGCCGGGAGATCACCCAGTCGACATACTCCTCTTCCACCAGCCCGCCCTTCGCGGTGACGTTGAATTTCCCTTTATGCGGGTTAATCAGCGCCACCATGGTTGGCGGCGCGATATACCAGGCCAGCACCGTTTCGTAGATTTCACTCCAGAACGAATGGCGATATTTCCCCTGAATCTTCGAGTTCGTCAGGCTGGCGTGGATCATGTGCGGCAGAACGAACAGGGCAATCATCAGCGCAGGTGCATAGATGATGTAAGCGTGAAGAAGCAGGAACGCCAGCGGCGCAGTGAGGAAGATAAGCCGTGGAATACCCGACAGGAAGTGGAACATGGCGTTGACGTAGCACAGCCGTTGCGCCAGCTTCAGCCCTTTACCCATCAGCGGGTTATCGAGGCGGAAAATTTGCACCATGCCGCGCGCCCAGCGAATACGCTGGCCGATGTGCGCCGACAGGGATTCCGTGGCCAGCCCCGCCGCCTGAGGAATGCGCATGTAGGCGGAGGTATAGCCAAGACGGTGCAGACGCAGCGAAGTGTGCGCATCTTCCGTGACCGTCTCGACGGCGATCCCGCCAATTTCATCCAGCGGTTTACGGCGGATCACCGCACAGGAGCCGCAGAAGAACGTTGCGTCCCACATGTCGTTCCCGTCCTGCACCAGACCATAGAACAGTGTGCCCTCGTTCGGGGTTTTACGAAAACGACCAAGGTTACGTTCAAACGGATCCGGCGAGAAGAAGTGGTGCGGCGTCTGCATCATCGCCAGCTCTTTCTCCTTCAGGAACCAGCCCATGGTCATTTGCAGGAACGAGCGCGTTGGCACGTGGTCACAGTCGAAAATAGAGACGAACTCCCCTTTGGCATATTTCAGCGCATTGTTGATGTTACCGGCCTTAGCGTGTTCATGCGTGGTACGGGCGATGTACTCGACCCCTACTTCGTCCGCGAACTGGCGGAACTCGGCGCGGCCACCGTCATCGAGGATCCAGATTTTGATTTTATCCTTCGGCCAGTCGATACCCAGCGCGGCGTAAATGGTGTTTTTCACCACAGACAGGTCTTCGTTGTAGGTCGGCACGAAGAGGTCCACCGTTGGCCACTGGGTCGTGTCTTTTGGCAGCGGCACCGGCTGTCGATTCAGCGGCCAGATAACCTGGAAGTAACCCAGCACCAGCACGATCCAGGCGTAGGTCTCAGCAAACAGCAGCACTAACCCACACACCAGGCTGACCGGATCGTCCCAGTTCAGCGTTGAGGTATATCGCCACCAGATGTAGCGGCAGGAAACGGTCAGCGACAGCACGATCAGCATCAGGGCAGAAAAACGCCCCGGAATGCGCCGCACCAGCAGCGCCACGCCCCACAGCAGGATCAGGAAGGTAAACTGTGCCAGCGGGTTGAAGGGCTGGGTAATACAGACCAGCGCCAGTATGAGCGAGAACACCACCACCACGCCGAGAATAAAACGCCGTAAGCCCGGGTGAAGGTGCCCGAGCTCTTTGTGATTATCTAAATGACCTGTTCTATCGCCAACCCGGTCGGGTAGCCGGTTAAGCCACTGGTGATAGTGTTCACGTAAGTTCTGCACGCGATCGAAGCTGCGCCAGCGTGACGTTTTTTTCTCCGCACCCGTTGAGGTCGCCAGAAGCCAGATGGACTGTATAGCGTAGCGCGCGGGATCGAGCGGACGCGGCTTGTCAGGGTTGATATGCGGATAGAGTTCACCGTGCCGCGCACGAATACGTTGCCAGCGTGGATGTTCGAGGGGGATGAACATCCACGCCAGAATCATCCAGAAGCAGCCCAGCGCAGCGCTCAGCGATGAGGCGCCGTGATGACGGTAATGGCGGTAGCGTTCACTTAAGCGCGAACTGACCGGCGGGATGAGCAACCAGTTGGTCAGGCGGCTCATACTGAACTCCCGGCAGGCTCCGGCCGTTTAGCAAAGTGCAGCAGACACCAGTTGGCCAGCGTCAGGATCTCTTCTGCCGCCAGTGAATCACTACGGTACTCCCCAAGCGGTTGTTTGGAAGCGAGGCATTCCGCCATCGCTTCGTCACGATGAATAACCATTGGCAACAGGCGGCGCTGACTCTGGAGCCAGACCTGGTACAGATCGTCCTGGATCTGGCTGCCAATGCGCAGATCGTTAATCAGAATATGGGCATTGGCAGGCATTGCCTGTTGATGCAGACGGATATGACAATTCGCATCTACGTTCGCAATGGAGAGCACATGGTCGCACTGCGACAGAAGCTGGCGGGTCAGCGACGCGGCGCCGTGCGGCAGGTCCAGCAGGATCCACTGATAGTGTCCGCTCTCTTTCAGACTCTGCAAAGCGGTGGTGAAGCGAGAGAACAGGCGCTGAAACGCAGCTTCATTCCCGCGTTCGGTTTCCGTCATCTGACCAAAGGGAAGCAAATCGAGCTGGGAGGTATAGCGCAAACCCGCATCCCGCCAGTCTTTATCGTCCAGAAGCGCGCGCCCCCAGCCGTTTTCATGCGTAAAGTCGACATTGAATGACATGCGCAGCAAATTATCGGAGCAGGCATCAATAACCAGTACTGATTCACCTAAAACCTGTAATGACCACGCCAGCGCCGCGGTTACGGAAGTTGTACCCACTCCACCACGGACGCCCTGTAATCCTAGTACGGCCATCAATGGCTTCCTTATTGTTGTTGGGCAAACTCAGCTAATAACGGCCAACGTTTAATAGCCGCAGCCAACTGTTCCCGCTGGGAAATATCGGTGTAATCTATTTCAGGCAATGAAAAAGCCTGCGTGAGCGCCAGAAAATCGTTTTGGAATGTGTAACCCAGGCTTGGGTCGACTGGAGTTGCGGGTTCGTTATTTTGCATTCTTATTTCATCCCTTTGAGTAAAATCATAAGATTCAGATGCAGCGAGGCGTCCTGCCCACGAAATTTCATTTACATGCTAAATCTGATGTTCTTTAATTTCAATGTTAGGTTTATTTCTACGCTTTCGCTAGTAAACTGAGAGACATAGAAATTCGACGAAAAGAGGGACACCGTGGACTCCATATTTTCTATTGGCATCCAGTCATTATGGGACGAATTGCGCCACATGCCAGTCGGAGGAGTCTGGTGGGTTAATACGGATCGTAATGAAGATGCCATCAGTCTGGTAAACCAGACGATAGCGGCGCAGGGTAAGGATTACCGCGTGGCCGTCATTACGATGGGCGATGAGCCAAAGTCAATCATCAAGCTCGAAACTGACCGTGGACCCCAGACAGTACGATTATTTTCCATGCCAGCGGAGGCCGACAGTTTATACTTTTTGCCCCGCGATATTCAGTGCTCTATTGTTCCTGAACACTATTTACTGATTCTTAAATGTTCTCAAAACGGTCTACAAAATATCCCGTCTGAAAAACTGCTGAAATGGCTGGGAAGAATCAGCAGATGGGCAAAAAATCAAAATTGCACCTTATTGGTTGTTAACCCGGGCAGTAATAACGACAAACTTTTTTCACTTTTAATGAGTGAATACCGTTCCCTCTATGGCCTGGCCAGTATTCGTGTCCAGACTGACAGCCATCTTTACGACGTGGCTTTCTGGTGCAATGAAAAAGGGGTGAGCTCCCGACAGCAGCTTACCCTCAAAAATGTCGGGGACGAGTGGCATCTTGCTCAACAGGAAGAGACGGTGGTTCAGCCACGCAGTGATGAAAAGCGCGTTCTGAGTCATATTGCGGTACTGGAAGGTGCGCCTGCACTGTCTGAGCATTGGTCACTGTTCGAAACTAACGAGGCCTTATTTGATGAGGCGCGCACCACGCAGGCGGCGACCATTATCTTCTCGTTGATCCAGAATAACCAAATCGAAACGCTGGCACGGCACATTCACACATTACGTCGCCAGCGCGGCAGCGCATTAAAAATCGTGGTACGTGAAAATAATACCAGCCTGCGCGCCACCGATGAGCGCTTATTACTGGGCTGCGGCGCGAATATGGTCATTCCCTGGAATGCTCCCCTGTCGCGCTGTCTGACGCTGATCGAAAGCATTCAGGGCCAGCAGTTTAATCGATATGTTCCGGAAGATATCAGCACCCTGCTTTCAATGACGCAGCCGATGAAACTGCGTGGCTACCAGAAATGGGACACCTTCTGCGATGCGGTGGGCAACATGATGAGCAATACGCTTTTACCGGCAGACGGAAAAGGGGTGATGGTTGCCCTGCGTCCTGTGCCGGGCATTCGCGTTGAGCAGGCGCTCACCTTGTGCCGCCCTAATCGTATCGGGGATATCATGACCATTGGCGATAATCGCCTGGTGCTGTTCCTCTCCTTCTGCCGGGTGAACGATCTGGATACCGCCCTGAACCATATCTTCCCGCTGCCTACCGGGGATATTTTCTCGAACCGCATGGTCTGGTTTGAAGATAATTTGATCAGCGCTGAGCTTGTCCAGATGCGAGCCCTGGCACCTGAAAAATGGGCCAAACCATTGCCTGTAACAAGTGGTGCCAAACCGGTTCTGAACGCGAAACATGACGGGCATGTATGGCGTCGGGTTCCTGAGCCGCTACGCTTAATGGATGAGAACAAGGAGAGCGTTCCATTATGAATATCAGCGATATCATCCAACTGGTTGTTCTGTGCGCGCTGATTTTTTTGCCGCTTGGCTACTATGCACGCCATTCCCTGCGCCGTATTCGCGATACGATCAGATTACTGTTCGTCAAACCTCGCTATATTAAACCCGCCGGAACACTGACTCGCGCTTCAAACGTCAAGGCAAACCGAAAACATGACTAATTCTACCTATACCTCTTCAGCGCCATCGCCACTCTGGCAATACTGGCGCGGTCTGTCCGGCTGGAATTTCTACTTTCTGGTGAAGTTTGGTCTGCTGTGGGCAGGCTATCTTAATTTCCACCCGCTGCTTAATCTGGTGTTTATGGCATTCCTGCTGATGCCAATCCCGAATCTCAGGCTGCACCGTATACGTCACTGGATTGCTATCCCTATCGGTTTCGCCCTGTTCTGGCATGATACCTGGCTACCCGGCCCCGAAAGCATTATGAGCCAGGGTTCCCAGGTCGCAGGTTTCAGTGCGGACTATATGCTCGATCTGGTTGAGCGCTTTATTAACTGGCAGATGATTGGCGCGGTATTTGTCCTGCTGGTTGCCTGGCTGTTCCTGTCTCAGTGGATCCGGGTGACGGTGTTTGTCGTCGCGATTATGATCTGGCTAAACGTACTGACGCTGACGGGCCCGAGCTTCTCGCTGTGGCCAGCCGGTCAGCCGACGACAACCGTAACCACCACGGGCGGTTCCGCCGCCGCTACCGTCGCGACAGCAGGGGATACGCCTGTGGTTGGGGATATTCCAGCGCAGACGGCGCCGCCGACATCCACGAACCTGAACGCGTGGCTCTCCAGTTTTTACGCTGCGGAAGATAAGCGCCAGACGAAATTCCCGGACGCGCTGCCTGCCGATGCTCAGCCGTTTGAGTTGCTGGTCATTAACATCTGTTCTCTGTCCTGGGCTGACGTTGACGCGGCTGGTTTGATGTCGCACCCGCTGTGGTCGCATTTCGATATTCAGTTCAAAGACTTCAACTCGGCCACGTCGTACAGCGGCCCAGCGGCTATCCGCCTGCTGCGCGCGAGCTGTGGGCAGCCCTCGCATAAGAACCTCTACCAGCCGGCAGCTAACCAGTGTTACCTGTTTGATAACCTGGCAAAACTGGGCTTTACCCAACACCTGATGATGGGTCATAACGGTCAGTTCGGTAACTTCCTGAAAGAAGTGCGTGAACAGGGTGGCATGCAGGCCCCACTGATGGACCAGAAAGGGCTGCCAGTGACGTTACTGGGCTTCGATGGCTCGCCGGTCTATGACGATACCGCCGTACTTCAGCGCTGGTTTGACACCGTCGGTAAAGAGGAAGGGACGCGTAGCGCGACGTTCTATAATACGCTGCCGCTTCACGACGGGAACCATTATCCGGGCGTAAGCAAAACGGCCGATTACAAGGCCCGTGCGCAGAAGTTCTTTGACGAGCTGAACGCGTTCTTTAACGAGCTGGAAAAATCAGGTCGTAAAGTGATGGTGGTGGTGGTCCCGGAACATGGTGGAGCGCTGAAAGGCGACAGGATGCAGGTGTCTGGTCTGCGCGATATCCCAAGCCCGTCCATCACAAACGTTCCGGCCGGGATTAAGTTCTTTGGCATGAAGGCACCGCATCAGGGCGCGCCAGTTGAGATCACCCAGCCAAGCAGCTATCTGGCCATCTCGGAACTGGTTGCTCGCGCTGTAGACGGTAAGCTGTTTGTGGAAGATAGCGTGAACTGGGATCAGCTCACCAGCGGGCTGCCGCAGACGGCGGAGGTATCGGAAAACGCCAATGCGGTGGTGATCCAGTATCAGAATAAGCCTTATGTCCGGCTGAATGCCGGGGATTGGGTGCCGTATCCGCAGTGACCTGCTACACCCTCTCCCCCTGTGGGGAGAGGGTTACTCTGCACTTCGTAACGAAATTTCACCGCCCACCCAGGGCTTAATCACGCCATCCTGTTCAAGCAGCAACGCGCCCTGCGCGTCAATGCCGCGTGATGTGCCGTAAATCTCTTTATCCCCAATCAGCAGCTTCACCGGTCGGTTAATAAAGTTATCCAGCTTTTCCCAGCGGGACAGGAATGGCGCTAACCCCTCTTGTTCAAAGAGCGTCAGCGAACTACGCAACTCATTGATCATGCGGACGGCAAGCGTATTGCGATCGATGGTGATCCCCGCTTCCTGCAGGTTGGTCCAGGCCTGGTTCACGACATCGTTCTGCACGTTTCGCATCACCATGTTCAGCCCCGCCCCAATGACGATCTGTGCGGCATCGCCTGTTTTTCCCGTCAGTTCGACCAGGATCCCCGCCAGCTTTCGATCGTTGAGATACAGATCGTTGGGCCATTTTACCCGCACCTGATCGGCACCCAGATCGTGCAGCACCTCTGCCATCACAATGCCGATGACCAGGCTCAGCCCGATGGCCGCAGCTGGCCCCTGTTCAAGCCGCCAGTACATGGAAAGGTAGAGGTTGGCGCCAAATGGCGAAAACCACTTACGCCCCCGGCGGCCACGTCCTGCCTGTTGGTACTCGGCAACGCAGGCATCACCGGATTTCAGCTCGCTCAGGCGATCCAGCAGATACTGGTTCGTCGAATCAATGACCGGCAATACCGCGACGTTACCGTGTCCAATCTGGCTGCGGATGATCTCTTCATTCAGTAACTGGATTGGTTCCGGCAGGCTGTAGCCTTTTCCCGGTACCGTAAACACATCCACGCCCCAGTCGCGGAGCGTTTGAATATGTTTATTGATGGCAGCGCGGCTCATGCCCAGCTGTTCGCCCAGCTGCTCGCCAGAATGAAACTCGCCATCAGCAAGAATACCGATGAGAGTTAACGGAATAGTATTGTCCTTCACGCAATGGTCTCCACGGCATTCACTTCGCCCGTTCGGCCAATAAAGCGAACTTCAGGCTCCAGCCAGACGTTAAATTTTTCGCCCACACGCTGGCGAACATGGTGCGCCAGGTTGACGACATCCTCACTTGTCGCGTTGGACTGGTTGATCAGTACCAGCGCCTGCTGACGATGAACAGCAGCGCCACCAAGCGTAGTACCTTTTAATTCACATTGATCGATAAGCCAGCCTGCGGCCAGCTTTACGCTGCCATCCGCCTGAGGATAATGCGGGGCCGTTGGCCAGCCTGCGAGAAACGCTTTCGCATTTTCGCTGCCGATCACCGGATTTTTGAAGAAACTGCCCGCATTTCCGTTAACTTTCGGGTCCGGTAGCTTGGTCATTCGCATGTGGCAAACGGAATCAAAAACCTCACGCGGTGTGACGGTAGCCGGATCGAGACGGGCCAGATCGCCGTAAGTCAGAACGGGTTTCCATGCTTTCGCCAGACGCAGGCCAACGGCCACAATGACAAAACGATCCTGATAGTCGTGCTTGAAAATGCTGTCGCGATAGCCAAAGCGGCACTGCTCTGCGGTCAAACGCTTCGCCGTTCCGGTCGCGAGTTCGATGCAGTCGACATATTCGCAGACGTGTTTCAGTTCAATGCCGTAGGCACCGATGTTTTGAATAGGAGATGATCCTGCACAGCCCGGGATGAGGGCCAGGTTTTCCAGTCCGGGCATCCCTTTTTCAAGGGTATATTGCACCAGATGGTGCCAGTTTTCGCCAGCACCCACGTGTAAATGCCAGCTGTCAGCGCTCTCTTTACGCTCAATCCCCATGATGCGATTAACGATTACCGTCCCCGCAAAATCATCGAGAAACAGGACATTACTTCCTTCGCCCAGAATAAGTACGGGTTCACCGTTTTCTGTTGCGTTTTGCCAGGCATTCAGCAACTGCTGAGCACTGTCGGCACGTACAATTTGATTAGCATTCCGTTGAATACCAAAGGTATTCCAGGGCTTAAGGGAGTGATTCATAGACGCTATCCTGATGCAAAAACCGGGATAGTTTACCGTATATACGAAGGGATGGGTGATTAGTTTATGGAAAGGAAGCAGGTGCAGAAACGCAAAAAGGCCATCCTTTCGGATGGCCTCTTCACTTGTTTGATGCCTGGCAGTTCCCTACTCTCACATGGGGAGACCCCACACTACCATCGGCGCTACGGCGTTTCACTTCTGAGTTCGGCATGGGGTCAGGTGGGACCACCGCGCTAAAGCCGCCAGGCAAATTCTGTTAATCTGTATCAGGCTGAAAATCGTGTCTGTCTCTCTTCGCCAAAACAGCTTCGGCGTTGTAAGGTTAAGCCTCACGGTTCATTAGTATCGGTTAGCTCAACGCATCGCTGCGCTTACACACCCGACCTATCAACGTCGTCGTCTTCAACGTTCCTTCAGGAGACTTAAAGTCTCAGGGAGAACTCATCTCGGGGCAAGTTTCGTGCTTAGATGCTTTCAGCACTTATCTCTTCCGCATTTAGCTACCGGGCAGTGCCATTGGCATGACAACCCGAACACCAGTGATGCGTCCACTCCGGTCCTCTCGTACTAGGAGCAGCCCCCCTCAATTCTCCAGCGCCCACGGCAGATAGGGACCGAACTGTCTCACGACGTTCTAAACCCAGCTCGCGTACCACTTTAAATGGCGAACAGCCATACCCTTGGGACCTACTTCAGCCCCAGGATGTGATGAGCCGACATCGAGGTGCCAAACACCGCCGTCGATATGAACTCTTGGGCGGTATCAGCCTGTTATCCCCGGAGTACCTTTTATCCGTTGAGCGATGGCCCTTCCATTCAGAACCACCGGATCACTATGACCTGCTTTCGCACCTGCTCGCGCCGTCACGCTCGCAGTCAAGCTGGCTTATGCCATTGCACTAACCTCCTGATGTCCGACCAGGATTAGCCAACCTTCGTGCTCCTCCGTTACTCTTTGGGAGGAGACCGCCCCAGTCAAACTACCCACCAGACACTGTCCGCAACCCGGATTACGGGTCTACGTTAGAACACCAGCCATTAAAGGGTGGTATTTCAAGGTTGGCTCCACGCAGACTGGCGTCCACGCTTCAAAGCCTCCCACCTATCCTACACATCAAGGACCAGTGTTCAGTGTCAAGCTATAGTAAAGGTTCACGGGGTCTTTCCGTCTTGCCGCGGGTACACTGCATCTTCACAGCGAGTTCAATTTCACTGAGTCTCGGGTGGAGACAGCCTGGCCATCATTACGCCATTCGTGCAGGTCGGAACTTACCCGACAAGGAATTTCGCTACCTTAGGACCGTTATAGTTACGGCCGCCGTTTACCGGGGCTTCGATCAAGAGCTTCGCGTTGCCGCTAACCCCATCAATTAACCTTCCGGCACCGGGCAGGCGTCACACCGTATACGTCCACTTTCGTGTTTGCACAGTGCTGTGTTTTTAATAAACAGTTGCAGCCAGCTGGTATCTTCGACTGATTTCAGCTCCGTCCGCAGGGACCTCACCTACATATCAGCGTGCCTTCTCCCGAAGTTACGGCACCATTTTGCCTAGTTCCTTCACCCGAGTTCTCTCAAGCGCCTTGGTATTCTCTACCTGACCACCTGTGTCGGTTTGGGGTACGATTTCGTGTTACCTGATGCTTAGAGGCTTTTCCTGGAAGCAGGGCATTTATCACTTCAGCACCGTAGTGCCTCGTCATCACACCTCAGCGTTAACAAGGTACCGGATTTACCTGGAACCTCCGCCTACATGCTTAAACCGGGACAACCGTCGCCCGGCTGACATAGCCTTCTCCGTCCCCCCTTCGCAGTAACACCAAGTACAGGAATATTAACCTGTTTCCCATCGACTACGCCTTTCGGCCTCGCCTTAGGGGTCGACTCACCCTGCCCCGATTAACGTTGGACAGGAACCCTTGGTCTTCCGGCGAGCGGGCTTTTCACCCGCTTTATCGTTACTTATGTCAGCATTCGCACTTCTGATACCTCCAGCACCCCTCACAGGACACCTTCAACGGCTTACAGAACGCTCCCCTACCCAACAACGCATAAGCGTCGCTGCCGCAGCTTCGGTGCATGGTTTAGCCCCGTTACATCTTCCGCGCAGGCCGACTCGACCAGTGAGCTATTACGCTTTCTTTAAATGATGGCTGCTTCTAAGCCAACATCCTGGCTGTCTGTGCCTTCCCACATCGTTTCCCACTTAACCATGACTTTGGGACCTTAGCTGGCGGTCTGGGTTGTTTCCCTCTTCACGACGGACGTTAGCACCCGCCGTGTGTCTCCCGTGATAACATTCTTCGGTATTCGTAGTTTGCATCGGGTTGGTAAGCCGGGATGGCCCCCTAGCCGAAACAGTGCTCTACCCCCGAAGATGAGTTCACGAGGCGCTACCTAAATAGCTTTCGGGGAGAACCAGCTATCTCCCGGTTTGATTGGCCTTTCACCCCCAGCCACAGGTCATCCGCTAATTTTTCAACATTAGTCGGTTCGGTCCTCCAGTTAGTGTTACCCAACCTTCAACCTGCCCATGGCTAGATCACCGGGTTTCGGGTCTATACCCTGCAACTTAACGCCCAGTTAAGACTCGGTTTCCCTTCGGCTCCCCTATACGGTTAACCTTGCTACAGAATATAAGTCGCTGACCCATTATACAAAAGGTACGCAGTCACCCCATAAAGAGGCTCCCACTGCTTGTACGTACACGGTTTCAGGTTCTTTTTCACTCCCCTCGCCGGGGTTCTTTTCGCCTTTCCCTCACGGTACTGGTTCACTATCGGTCAGTCAGGAGTATTTAGCCTTGGAGGATGGTCCCCCCATATTCAGACAGGATACCACGTGTCCCGCCCTACTCTTCGAGTTCACAGCATGTGTGCTTTCGTGTACGGGACTATCACCCTGTACCGTCGGACTTTCCAGACCGTTCCACTAACACACAAGCTGATTCAGACTCCGGGCTGCTCCCCGTTCGCTCGCCGCTACTGGGGGAATCTCGGTTGATTTCTTTTCCTCGGGGTACTTAGATGTTTCAGTTCCCCCGGTTCGCCTCGTTAACCTATGTATTCAGTTAACGATAGTGCAACGGATTGCACTGGGTTTCCCCATTCGGACATCGCCGGGTCAAAGGTTCATATCACCTCGCCGGCGCTTTTCGCAGATTAGCACGTCCTTCATCGCCTCTGACTGCCAGGGCATCCACCGTGTACGCTTAGTCGCTTAACCTCACAACCCGAAGATGTTTCACTTC
>NZ_KI973298.1:0-188757 GCF_000534735.1 Enterobacter sp. MGH 4
GTCGCAAGACCAAAGAGGGGGACCTTCGGGCCTCTTGCCATCGGATGTGCCCAGATGGGATTAGCTAGTAGGTGGGGTAACGGCTCACCTAGGCGACGATCCCTAGCTGGTCTGAGAGGATGACCAGCCACACTGGAACTGAGACACGGTCCAGACTCCTACGGGAAGCAGCAGTGGGGAATATTGCACAATGGGCGCAAGCCTGATGCAGCCATGCCGCGTGTATGAAGAAGGCCTTCGGGTTGTAAAGTACTTTCAGCGGGGAGGAAGGCGACAGGGTTAATAACCCTGTCGATTGACGTTACCCGCAGAAGAAGCACCGGCTAACTCCGTGCCAGCAGCCGCGGTAATACGGAGGGTGCAAGCGTTAATCGGAATTACTGGGCGTAAAGCGCACGCAGGCGGTCTGTCAAGTCGGATGTGAAATCCCCGGGCTCAACCTGGGAACTGCATTCGAAACTGGCAGGCTAGAGTCTTGTAGAGGGGGGTAGAATTCCAGGTGTAGCGGTGAAATGCGTAGAGATCTGGAGGAATACCGGTGGCGAAGGCGGCCCCCTGGACAAAGACTGACGCTCAGGTGCGAAAGCGTGGGGAGCAAACAGGATTAGATACCCTGGTAGTCCACGCCGTAAACGATGTCGACTTGGAGGTTGTGCCCTTGAGGCGTGGCTTCCGGAGCTAACGCGTTAAGTCGACCGCCTGGGGAGTACGGCCGCAAGGTTAAAACTCAAATGAATTGACGGGGGCCCGCACAAGCGGTGGAGCATGTGGTTTAATTCGATGCAACGCGAAGAACCTTACCTACTCTTGACATCCAGAGAACTTTCCAGAGATGGATTGGTGCCTTCGGGAACTCTGAGACAGGTGCTGCATGGCTGTCGTCAGCTCGTGTTGTGAAATGTTGGGTTAAGTCCCGCAACGAGCGCAACCCTTATCCTTTGTTGCCAGCGGTTAGGCCGGGAACTCAAAGGAGACTGCCAGTGATAAACTGGAGGAAGGTGGGGATGACGTCAAGTCATCATGGCCCTTACGAGTAGGGCTACACACGTGCTACAATGGCGCATACAAAGAGAAGCGACCTCGCGAGAGCAAGCGGACCTCATAAAGTGCGTCGTAGTCCGGATTGGAGTCTGCAACTCGACTCCATGAAGTCGGAATCGCTAGTAATCGTGGATCAGAATGCCACGGTGAATACGTTCCCGGGCCTTGTACACACCGCCCGTCACACCATGGGAGTGGGTTGCAAAAGAAGTAGGTAGCTTAACCTTCGGGAGGGCGCTTACCACTTTGTGATTCATGACTGGGGTGAAGTCGTAACAAGGTAACCGTAGGGGAACCTGCGGTTGGATCACCTCCTTACCTTAAAGAACCTGCCTTTGTAGTGTCCACACAGATTGTCTGATGAAAAGTAAATAGCAAGGCGTCTTGCGATTGAGACTGTACGTCCCCTTCGTCTAGAGGCCCAGGACACCGCCCTTTCACGGCGGTAACAGGGGTTCGAATCCCCTAGGGGACGCCACTTGCTGGTTCGTGAGTGAAAGTCACCTGCCGTCATATCTCAAAACTGACTTGCGAGTCATGTTTGAGATATTTGCTCTTTAAAAATCTGGATCAAGCTGAAAATTGAAACGACACACAGCTCATGTGTGTTCGAGTCTCTCAAATTTTCGCAATCATGAAGTGAAACATCTTCGGGTTGTGAGGTTAAGCGACTAAGCGTACACGGTGGATGCCCTGGCAGTCAGAGGCGATGAAGGACGTGCTAATCTGCGAAAAGCGCCGGCGAGGTGATATGAACCTTTGACCCGGCGATGTCCGAATGGGGAAACCCAGTGCAATCCGTTGCACTATCGTTAACTGAATACATAGGTTAACGAGGCGAACCGGGGGAACTGAAACATCTAAGTACCCCGAGGAAAAGAAATCAACCGAGATTCCCCCAGTAGCGGCGAGCGAACGGGGAGCAGCCCGGAGTCTGAATCAGCTTGTGTGTTAGTGGAACGGTCTGGAAAGTCCGACGGTACAGGGTGATAGTCCCGTACACGAAAATGCACAGGTTGTGAACTCGAAGAGTAGGGCGGGACACGTGGTATCCTGTCTGAATATGGGGGGACCATCCTCCAAGGCTAAATACTCCTGACTGACCGATAGTGAACCAGTACCGTGAGGGAAAGGCGAAAAGAACCCCGGCGAGGGGAGTGAAAAAGAACCTGAAACCGTGTACGTACAAGCAGTGGGAGCCTCTTTATGGGGTGACTGCGTACCTTTTGTATAATGGGTCAGCGACTTATATTCTGTAGCAAGGTTAACCGTATAGGGGAGCCGAAGGGAAACCGAGTCTTAACTGGGCGTTAAGTTGCAGGGTATAGACCCGAAACCCGGTGATCTAGCCATGGGCAGGTTGAAGGTTGGGTAACACTAACTGGAGGACCGAACCGACTAATGTTGAAAAATTAGCGGATGACCTGTGGCTGGGGGTGAAAGGCCAATCAAACCGGGAGATAGCTGGTTCTCCCCGAAAGCTATTTAGGTAGCGCCTCGTGAACTCATCTTCGGGGGTAGAGCACTGTTTCGGCTAGGGGGCCATCCCGGCTTACCAACCCGATGCAAACTACGAATACCGAAGAATGTTATCACGGGAGACACACGGCGGGTGCTAACGTCCGTCGTGAAGAGGGAAACAACCCAGACCGCCAGCTAAGGTCCCAAAGTCATGGTTAAGTGGGAAACGATGTGGGAAGGCACAGACAGCCAGGATGTTGGCTTAGAAGCAGCCATCATTTAAAGAAAGCGTAATAGCTCACTGGTCGAGTCGGCCTGCGCGGAAGATGTAACGGGGCTAAACCATGCACCGAAGCTGCGGCAGCGACGCTTATGCGTTGTTGGGTAGGGGAGCGTTCTGTAAGCCGTTGAAGGTGTCCTGTGAGGGGTGCTGGAGGTATCAGAAGTGCGAATGCTGACATAAGTAACGATAAAGCGGGTGAAAAGCCCGCTCGCCGGAAGACCAAGGGTTCCTGTCCAACGTTAATCGGGGCAGGGTGAGTCGACCCCTAAGGCGAGGCCGAAAGGCGTAGTCGATGGGAAACAGGTTAATATTCCTGTACTTGGTGTTACTGCGAAGGGGGGACGGAGAAGGCTATGTCAGCCGGGCGACGGTTGTCCCGGTTTAAGCATGTAGGCGGAGGTTCCAGGTAAATCCGGTACCTTGTTAACGCTGAGGTGTGATGACGAGGCACTACGGTGCTGAAGTGATAAATGCCCTGCTTCCAGGAAAAGCCTCTAAGCATCAGGTAACACGAAATCGTACCCCAAACCGACACAGGTGGTCAGGTAGAGAATACCAAGGCGCTTGAGAGAACTCGGGTGAAGGAACTAGGCAAAATGGTGCCGTAACTTCGGGAGAAGGCACGCTGATATGTAGGTGAAGTCCCTGCGGACGGAGCTGAAATCAGTCGAAGATACCAGCTGGCTGCAACTGTTTATTAAAAACACAGCACTGTGCAAACACGAAAGTGGACGTATACGGTGTGACGCCTGCCCGGTGCCGGAAGGTTAATTGATGGGGTTAGCGGCAACGCGAAGCTCTTGATCGAAGCCCCGGTAAACGGCGGCCGTAACTATAACGGTCCTAAGGTAGCGAAATTCCTTGTCGGGTAAGTTCCGACCTGCACGAATGGCGTAATGATGGCCAGGCTGTCTCCACCCGAGACTCAGTGAAATTGAACTCGCTGTGAAGATGCAGTGTACCCGCGGCAAGACGGAAAGACCCCGTGAACCTTTACTATAGCTTGACACTGAACACTGGTCCTTGATGTGTAGGATAGGTGGGAGGCTTTGAAGCGTGGACGCCAGTCTGCGTGGAGCCAACCTTGAAATACCACCCTTTAATGGCTGGTGTTCTAACGTAGACCCGTAATCCGGGTTGCGGACAGTGTCTGGTGGGTAGTTTGACTGGGGCGGTCTCCTCCCAAAGAGTAACGGAGGAGCACGAAGGTTGGCTAATCCTGGTCGGACATCAGGAGGTTAGTGCAATGGCATAAGCCAGCTTGACTGCGAGCGTGACGGCGCGAGCAGGTGCGAAAGCAGGTCATAGTGATCCGGTGGTTCTGAATGGAAGGGCCATCGCTCAACGGATAAAAGGTACTCCGGGGATAACAGGCTGATACCGCCCAAGAGTTCATATCGACGGCGGTGTTTGGCACCTCGATGTCGGCTCATCACATCCTGGGGCTGAAGTAGGTCCCAAGGGTATGGCTGTTCGCCATTTAAAGTGGTACGCGAGCTGGGTTTAGAACGTCGTGAGACAGTTCGGTCCCTATCTGCCGTGGGCGCTGGAGAATTGAGGGGGGCTGCTCCTAGTACGAGAGGACCGGAGTGGACGCATCACTGGTGTTCGGGTTGTCATGCCAATGGCACTGCCCGGTAGCTAAATGCGGAAGAGATAAGTGCTGAAAGCATCTAAGCACGAAACTTGCCCCGAGATGAGTTCTCCCTGAGACTTTAAGTCTCCTGAAGGAACGTTGAAGACGACGACGTTGATAGGTCGGGTGTGTAAGCGCAGCGATGCGTTGAGCTAACCGATACTAATGAACCGTGAGGCTTAACCTTACAACGCCGAAGCTGTTTCGGCGAAGAGACAGACACGATTTTCAGCCTGATACAGATTAACAGAATTTGCCTGGCGGCTTTAGCGCGGTGGTCCCACCTGACCCCATGCCGAACTCAGAAGTGAAACGCCGTAGCGCCGATGGTAGTGTGGGGTCTCCCCATGTGAGAGTAGGGAACTGCCAGGCATCAAACAAGTGAAGAGGCCATCCGAAAGGATGGCCTTTTTGCGTTTATACGTCGAAAAACGGTAGGCCGGGTAAGGCGAAGCCGTCACCCGGCAGATCTCAGATCTGCACACCACGCCAAAATAAACTCTGCAATCCCCTCCACATTATTCAAATCCAGAACCGGTACTTCCAGCGTCAACGCAGCGTCACTGGCCACAGCAATCACATGTTCATCCAGCGTTAACTCACTTACATCATGCCCGGCACCGTTTCTGAACAGCAGGATCTTCGCAACAGCCTCGTGCTTAAACCCCTCAACCAGCACCAGATCCAGCGTGGAATGATCCATCCGGCTGACAAGATAAGCGAGATCCAGCGGTGCTTCATCCGGAGTTTCTGTCATTAACGCCCAGCGCTGGTTACTCGCCACCATCGTTTGTGTAGCGCCAGCCTTACGCAGCTCATAGCTATCTTTCCCCGGCTTATCGACATCCATGTTATGGTGCGTGTGCTTAATCAATCCGGGACGAATACCTTTAGCGCAAAGTGCAGGTATCAGCTTTTTTAGCAGCGTAGTCTTCCCGGTGCCGCTCCAGGCAGAGATCGCTAATACGGGTATCATTTCTTCTCCTGCATCATCTGCAAATCTTCCGTCGTGTTTACATTCACAAACGCCGATTTCATGTCACTGAAATCAACGGAATGCCCTCCTGACTGGCGCATAAATACCATGACGCGTCGCTCTCCTGCGGCCAGGTAATCTTCCAGCGCAGATATTAAAGAGCGATTAATCAATGCGATCGTCGGATGGTCGCGTTCGCCGTCGTGTACCCAGACGACGGGAGCACCCTCGCACCGCTGCACCAGACGTTCAACCAGACAGGACGGGATGAAGGGCGTATCACATGAACAAAAGAGAAACCACTCTCCATGCGACTGCTGCATAACGGAAAGCATTCCCGCAAGCGGGCCGGGGTAGTCCACAAGCTTATCCTGATAAACCGGATATCCACTGCGCTGGTAAATATCAACATGTCGGTTAGCGCTGATCGCCATCGACGACACCTGATTTGCCAGGGTATCAGCAACATGCTGCCATAAGGGGGTGTTGTTCAGGAGCTGAAGACCTTTATCTTTTCCGCCCATTCGCGTTGCCCTGCCTCCGGCAAGAACGACCCCGATGATTTCCTGGCATTGATTCACGAATATCGCCTCTTTTATTGTGGGATTGACCCTGCTAACGTGTCTCTCTAAATGAAAGGAGCACTACCATGAAATGTAAACGTCTTAATGAAGTCATTGAGCTTCTCCAGCCGGCCTGGCAAAAAGAGCCAGAGCTGAATCTGATGCAATTTTTACAGAAACTGGCGAAAGAGTCAGGTTTTGATGGCGAACTGGCAGACCTTTCTGACGACATCCTGATCTACCACCTCAAAATGCGTGACTCGGCTAAAGATGCTGTTATTCCTGGTATTCAGAAAGATTATGAAGAGGATTTTAAAACCGCATTACTGCGCGCCCGAGGCGTAATTAAAGAGTAAAAGCTTGTAAGCGGAGCCACCGAAATCGCCACAAGATGATATCCTGAATCATTCGTATAATTTCCGGATGATCGGATGAACGACCAGGCTTTTACTTTCCAGACACTACACCCGGATACCATTATGGATGCGCTGTTCGAGCAGGGTATTCGGGTGGATTCCGGGTTAACCCCTTTAAACAGCTACGAAAACCGTGTCTACCAATTTCAGGACGAAGAGCGCCAGCGCTTTGTCGTAAAGTTTTACCGGCCACAGCGCTGGTCCGCAGAACAAATTCAGGAAGAGCATCAGTTTGCCCACGATCTGCTGGATGACGATGTTCCCGTTGCGGCACCGCTCAAATTTAATAACCAAACGCTGCTGACCCATCAGGGTTTTTACTACGCGGTATTTCCGAGCCTGGGCGGAAGACAGTTTGAGGCAGATAATATCGATCAGATGGAATGGGTTGCCCGTTATCTGGGGCGCATTCATCAGACGGGACGTAAAAAATCGTTTGTTGCCCGACCGACGATTGGTGTTCAGGAATATCTTATTGAGCCGCGAGAGGTATTCGAAACATCGGCGCTGATCCCAAAGGCGCTTAAGGATAATTTCCTCACGGCGACCGATAAGCTTATTGATGCTGTAAAAGCCTGCTGGCGGGATGATATTACCGCTCTACGCCTGCACGGTGACTGCCACGCCGGGAATATTCTCTGGCGCGACGGCCCGCTATTTGTCGATCTTGATGACGCTCGTATGGGACCTGCGGTGCAGGATCTGTGGATGCTGCTCAACGGTGATAAAGCCGAGCAGCGCATGCAGCTTGAGACCATAATTGAAGCTTATGAAGAATTTAGCCCCTTTAATTCAGACGAAATTGCCCTGATAGAGCCTTTACGTGCGATGCGATTTGTTTATTATCTCGCGTGGTTAATCAGGCGTTGGGAAGACCCGGCTTTTCCCCGAAATTTCCCCTGGCTTACCGGGGAGGATTACTGGCGCAACCAGATATCCACATTTACCGAGCAGGTTAAGGTTCTACAGGAACCCCCTCTGCAATTAACGCCGATGTATTAATTGGACACACCCAGGAGAGAGTTAATCATGAAAAAAATTTGGCTGGCGCTGGCTGGTATGATTCTGGCATTTAGCGCAACTGCTGCGCAGTTTACCGACGGCAAGCAGTACATTACGCTGGACAAGCCTGTAGCTGGCGAGCCTCAGGTGCTGGAGTTCTTCTCCTTCTACTGCCCGCACTGCTACGAGTTTGAGCAGGTACTTCATGTTTCTGACAACGTGAAGAAAAAGCTGCCGGAAGGCACCAAAATGACGAAATACCACGTTGAGTTCCTTGGCCCATTGGGTAAAGATCTGACTCAGGCATGGGCGGTTGCGATTGCGCTGGGTGTGGAAGATAAGATCACCGCGCCTATGTTTGAAGCCGTACAGAAAACCCAGACCGTACAAACTACGGCAGATATCCGTAAAGTGTTTGTTGATGCCGGTGTGAAAGGTGAAGACTACGACGCTGCCTGGAACAGTTTTGTGGTGAAATCTCTCGTGGCACAGCAGGAAAAAGCTGCCGCTGACTTCCAGTTGCAGGGCGTGCCAGCGATGTATGTTAACGGTAAATACCAGGTAAATATGCGTGGTATGGACACCACCAGTATGGATATCTTCGTACAACAGTACGCTGATACCGTGAAACACCTGGTTGAGATGAAGTAACAAACATAAAGAAAACGCCGGTCATTGACCGGCGTTTTTGTATGAAGATTTTAACTCCGCTATCTGTTCGTCTTTCTCTTTCCAGAGTGTATTGAGCCAAAGCTGGAAACGACGTTTGAAGTTTTTATCGTTAACGTAATCACCGTGCAGTTCCGTATCGATGGGCAACAGATCAACGCGGACTACGATACGCGTCAGCTTGCCGCTGAGCATATCGTAGAACGGCGTCCTGTCGTTTTCCGGATAGCAGAGCGTTACGTTCAACAATTTATCAAACTGCTCACCCAGCACGTTGAGGGCCATTGCGATACCCGCTGCCTTTGGCGGCAACAGGTGCTGATACGGAGAGCGAGTCTGCTGGCGCTTCTCTTCGGTAAAGCGCGAACCTTCGACGAAATTAACTATGGTGGTGGGATGCGCGCGAAACTTCTCGCAAGAACGGCGCGTAGTTTCCACGTCCTTACCGCGGCGTTCCGGATGACGAATCAGATAGCTGCGTGAATAGCGTTTCATAAACGGCATATCCAGCGCCCAGCAGGCCAGACCAATGAAAGGCACCCATGCCAGTTGCTGTTTCAGAAAGTATTTGTTCATCGGAATATGTTTGCGAAACAGCACGCACAATACAACGATGTCGGCCCAGCTGTGATGATTGCAGATCAGCAGATACCAGTTCTTTTTATTCAGCTTCTCAAGGCCCTGAACGTCCCACTTTAACCAGGGGTTCAGATACAACAGGATCGCCAGCCCTTCACACCAGCAGTACATCATAAAATTACAAAAAGCAGACACTGCACGCCATACCGGAGGGACGGGCAGCAGGAGCTTAATTATTCCGGCAACGATGATTGGCACAGAACAGGCGATGGTAACCAGAATAGTTAAAATGACGCTTAGCAATAAGGTTATCGCAGCGAGTATTTTCGACATAATGAATTTTTTCAGATAGTTAGCTGTAATTAAGCAGCCGGCTATCCGGTGCTGGGCGCCGATCTTATCAGATATTGGCCCAGACCAGGGCGCTTTCGCACGAAGAGGCTGCGGCTTTTCCTGCCATGCAGCGAAATTTTCTATATAGACAGGGTGCTTACGTCTTATATCCACATAGACTAAATAATCATCAGCTGGGTGGGATCTTAAGTGATCTAATTTCAACTAATTGATTTTATTTGATAAATAAGTTTTCAGTATCAGTTTTATAGAACTGTTATTCACCTGTATTAAAAATATGCACAAACTTATCCACAGTTTGTTTTTGCGAGCGATCTTCACGATCGCAAAATCTTTTTCTGTATAAAGCGCTAAAACCTGATGTTTTCATCCTTCTGTGGCATCCTTTACCCATAAATTAATTAAAGGCACGGACATTATGGTTCAGATCCCAGAAAACCCACTTATACTCGTCGATGGCTCTTCTTACCTTTATCGGGCGTATCATGCGTTTCCTCCTCTGACCAACAGCGCAGGGGAACCTACCGGCGCAATGTACGGCGTGCTGAATATGCTGCGCAGCCTGATTCTGCAATACCACCCAACCCATGCGGCCGTGGTGTTTGATGCGAAGGGGAAAACCTTCCGCGATGAATTATTTGAGCATTACAAATCTCACCGTCCTCCCATGCCTGACGATCTGCGTGCGCAGATTGAACCGCTGCACGCTATGGTCAAAGCGATGGGGCTGCCTTTGCTGGCTGTCTCGGGCGTTGAGGCTGACGACGTTATTGGCACCCTGGCGCGCGAAGCTGAAAAGGCTGGCCGTCCGGTGCTGATCAGTACCGGTGATAAAGACATGGCGCAGCTGGTAACACCTGGGATCACGCTGATTAATACCATGACCAACACCATTCTTGGCCCGGAAGAAGTGGTTGCCAAATATGGCGTGCCGCCAGAACTCATTATTGATTTCCTCGCCCTGATGGGGGATTCCTCGGATAACATCCCTGGCGTGCCGGGCGTGGGCGAAAAAACAGCTCAGGCGCTGCTGCAAGGGTTAGGTGGGTTGGATACGCTGTACGCTGAGTCCGACAAAATTGCCGGACTTACCTTCCGTGGTGCAAAAACCATGGCCGGAAAGCTCGCCGATAACAAAGAGGTCGCTTACCTCTCTTATCAGTTAGCCACCATCAAAACCGACGTCGAGCTGGAGCTTACCTGCGACCAGCTTGAAGTGCAGGAACCCGCCGCAGAAGAACTGCTTGGCCTGTTCAGAAAATACGAATTTAAACGCTGGACCACGGATGTCGAAGCCGGGAAATGGCTTCAGGCGAAAGGGGCAAAAGCTGCGGCGAAGCCGAAAGAAACTATCGTTGTCGATGCCGAAGAGCAGGCAGAAGAAGCAGCGGCAGCACTCTCATTCGATAACTATGAAACCATCCTTGAAGAGTCGCAGCTCGTCGCCTGGATTGAAAAGCTGAAAAAAGCACCGGTATTTGCGTTCGATACCGAAACGGACAGTCTCGATAACATATCTGCCAATATGGTAGGTCTGTCATTCGCGACGGAGCCGGGTATGGCAGCCTATGTTCCGGTAGCGCATGACTATCTGGATGCGCCGGAGCAGATCTCGCGCGAGCGCGCCTTAGAACTGCTAAAGCCGATTCTGGAAGACGAGAAAGCGCTGAAGGTCGGGCAAAACCTGAAGTACGACCGCGGTATTCTGCAAAACTACGGCATTGAACTGCGTGGTATCGCTTTTGACACCATGCTGGAATCTTACATTCTGGACAGCGTGGCGGGCCGCCATGATATGGATTCCTTATCCGATCGTTGGCTGAAACACAAAACCATCACCTTTGAAGAAATTGCCGGTAAGGGCAAAAATCAGCTGACCTTTAACCAGATCGCGCTGGAAGAAGCAGGCCGCTACGCCGCGGAAGACGCTGACGTCACGCTACAGCTGCATCTCAAAATGTGGCCGAAATTGCAGAAGCACGAAGGGCCGCTGAATGTTTTCCAGAACATTGAGATGCCGCTGGTGCCTGTGCTGTCCCGCATTGAGCGTAACGGCGTCAAAATCGATCCAACGGTGCTGCATAATCACTCTGGCGAGCTGGCGCAGCGCCTGACCGAGCTTGAACAGAAAGCGCATGAGCTTGCTGGAGAGGCATTTAACCTGTCGTCACCGAAACAGCTGCAAACCATCCTGTTTGAAAAGCAGGGTATTAAACCGCTGAAGAAAACGCCGGGCGGCGCGCCTTCAACCTCTGAAGAGGTGCTGGAAGAGCTGGCGCTGGACTATCCGCTGCCAAAAGTTATCCTGCAGTACCGTGGTCTGGCCAAGCTGAAATCGACCTATACCGACAAACTGCCGTTGATGATCAACCCGAAAACGGGCCGCGTACACACCTCCTATCACCAGGCTGTAGCGGCGACCGGGCGGCTTTCGTCAACCGATCCTAACCTGCAAAACATTCCGGTGCGTAATGAAGAGGGCCGCCGTATACGCCAGGCTTTCATTGCGCCAGAGGATTATCTGATTGTCTCCGCAGACTACTCGCAAATCGAACTGCGTATTATGGCGCACCTGTCGCGTGATAAAGGCCTGCTGACGGCATTTGCCGAAGGGAAGGATATCCACCGGGCGACAGCTGCCGAAGTGTTTGGCCTGCCGCTGGACAGCGTGACAAACGAACAGCGTCGTAGCGCAAAAGCGATTAACTTTGGCCTTATTTACGGCATGAGCGCATTTGGCCTATCACGCCAGCTCAACATTCCGCGTAAAGAGTCGCAGAAGTATATGGATCTCTACTTTGAGCGCTATCCGGGCGTGCTGGAATATATGGAGCGTACCCGCGCGCAGGCGAAAGAGAAAGGCTACGTTGAAACGCTGGATGGCCGTCGTCTTTACCTTCCGGACATCAAATCCAGCAACGCCGCGCGCCGTGCTGGCGCTGAACGTGCTGCTATCAATGCCCCGATGCAGGGCACTGCGGCAGATATCATCAAACGCGCGATGATCGCCGTTGATGCCTGGCTGGAAAAAGAGAAACCGCGCGTGAAAATGATCATGCAGGTACACGATGAACTGGTATTTGAAGTCCATAAAGACGACCTGGAAAAGGTCTCTCAGAAGATCCATGAACTGATGGAAAACAGCATGAAGCTGGACGTTCCGTTGCTGGTGGAAGTGGGTAGCGGCGAAAACTGGGATCAGGCTCACTAAGCGTTATCGGAATAACGCGCGTTTTATGTAAGTAAGCAACATAAGTACGCGCGTTTTGTGACGATCATTAGAATTCCCTATGTAAAGAATGAAAAAAAACTACAAAAAGTGCTTTTTCAAGAGACAAAAAAAGAGTAGAGTTAACGACGTAGGGTACAGAGGTAAGATGTTCTATCTTTCAGACCTTTTACTTCACGTAATCGGATTTGGCTGAATATTTTAGCCGCCCCAGTCAGTAATGACTGGGGCGTTTTTTATTGCGGGAAGGAAAGTTTCGGGCGAAAAAAACGCGGTCATCGCCGCGCCTGTTGTTACTCTGCTTCCGCTTCTGTCGCCGGTTCCAGATCGTTAAACCAGCTGTCTAGCTTCTGTCGCAGTTTGTCCACACCCTGCTTTTTCAGCGAGGAGAACGGTTCAACCTGTACATCACCGTTGAATGCCAGCACCGCTTCACGCACCTTGTTCACCTGCGCCTTGCGCGCGCCGCTCGCCAGCTTATCCGCTTTTGTCAGCAGCACCAGCACCGCAATATCGCTTGCCACCGCCCAGTCAATCATCTGCTGGTCGAGATCTTTTAGCGGGTGTCGAATATCCATCAGCACCACCAGACCTTTCAGACACATGCGTTTTTCCAGGTATTCACCCAGCGCACGCTGCCATTTGATCTTCATCTCTTCCGGTACCTGCGCGTAACCGTAGCCCGGTAAATCGACCAGGCGTTTGCCTTCAGCCACTTCAAACAGGTTAATCAGCTGAGTACGGCCAGGTGTTTTTGAGGTACGCGCCAGGTTTTTCTGATTGGTCAGCGTATTCAGGGCGCTGGATTTTCCCGCATTGGAGCGGCCAGCAAATGCCACTTCAATCCCTGTGTCTGAGGGCAGGTGGCGAATATCGGGCGCACTGGTGACAAAATGCGTCTGTTGGTAGTTCCAGGTAGTCACGTGGTCGTCTCCAAAAATCGTAATCTGCGGGGGATTATACCTGAATGCGGGCAAAAGGCTTTTCCCTTCGTCATTGACGTGTAAGTGAAAGCCCTACGGAATGTAAGAGATCTGCCCTTAAGCGTATGAGAAATTTAAGAGAAATCGCAGGCGCTAAAAAAATCAAAATATTAAAATTCAAAGAGTTATTAATGAGTAATTATCTGAAAATCCGGTTTAGTACCTTTTCGTTGCTTGTTAGTTTAAGAGAACAAGGTAAAGTGTGCGTCAAGGCGAGGATGCCAGCAGGAAAACGACTTAAGGATAAGGGTCAGGAGCGCCAGGAGGCGAAGACTCAGGATTGTCAGGACGACCGGCGCCTGGAGGCGTTTTTAACAGGAAACGGAACCGTATCACGGACGGTAGTAGCCAAGGGATAAACAGGGTTTGTTGAAGGCAAACAGGGAATGTCTGACCCGTTAAGGGTTGTGAGTCAGGAAAAAAGGCGACAGATTGCTCTGTCGCCTTTTTTCTTTGCTTGCTTTCTGCTAGATTTCGCCGCAATTCTATACTGAAGAAAACGACTTAAAGATAAAACATCATGAAAAAACCGACCTCCGCTGCGGGCGCGAAACGCCCTGCAAAAGCACGCCGCAAAACGCGCGAAGAACTGAATCAGGAAGCGCGCGATCGCAAACGCGATAAAAAGCATCGTGGCCATACTGCGGGTAGCCGTGCTAATGGTGGCGGTGCCGCAGGCGCTTCTGCAAAAGGCAAACAGCAGAAAGATCCTCGTATCGGCAGTAAAACTCCCATTCCACTGGGCGTGACAGACACGCCGGTCACTAAGCAGCACAAACCAAAGAGCGAGAAACCTATGCTTTCACCGCAGGCTGAGCTGGATATGCTGGAGAACGATGAGCGCCTGGATGCGCTGCTGGAACGTCTTGAAGAGGGTGAAACCCTGACCGCTGAAGAGCAGTCCTGGGTAGATGCCAAACTGGATCGCATTGATGAACTGATGCAGAAGCTGGGTCTGTCCTACGATGATGAAGAAGACGAAGAGGAAGACGAAAAGCAGGAAGATATGATGCGTCTGCTGAAAGGTGGAAACTAACATTTGCACCCGGCAGGTACACTCGTCCTGCTTATAACCCTTCCGGTTATATGTTATCTGGTGTGGTTATTCGTTAAACTACGGCGGTTGTCGCGGCGACAGAAGTGGCTGCGCACCCGAATGATGGCCCGCAACGGGACCAGAACGGGCCGCCGTATACGAACGCGACACCAACGGAAGGAGTGAGCATGTCTGTACCATCTATCGACTGGGATTTGGCCCTGATCCAGAAATATAACTATTCCGGGCCGCGTTATACCTCATACCCCACCGCGCTGGAGTTTTCTGACGCTTTCGGCGAGGCGGATTTTCAGCATGCTGTGGCGCGCTATCCCGAGCGCCCGCTGTCGCTCTACGTCCATATTCCGTTCTGCCACAAGCTCTGCTACTTCTGCGGCTGCAATAAAATCGTTACCCGCCAGCAGCACAAAGCCGATCAATACCTCGATGCGCTTGAACAGGAAATTCTGCACCGCGCACCGCTGTTTAAAGGCCGTCACGTCAGCCAGCTTCATTGGGGCGGCGGTACGCCAACTTATCTGAACAAAGCGCAGATCAGCCGCCTGATGGCGCTTCTGCGCGGCAATTTCAGTTTTAACCACGACGCTGAAATTTCGATCGAGGTCGATCCGCGTGAAATCGAGCTGGATGTGCTGGATCATTTACGCGCCGAAGGCTTCAACCGCCTGAGTATGGGTGTACAAGACTTCAACAAAGAAGTACAGCGCCTGGTCAACCGCGAGCAGGATGAAGCGTTTATCTTTGCCTTACTCAACCATGCGCGTGAAATCGGCTTTACCTCAACGAATATAGACCTGATTTACGGCCTGCCGAAGCAGACGCCGGAGAGCTTCGCCTACACGCTTAAACGCGTGGCTGAGCTCAACCCGGACCGTCTGAGCGTCTTTAACTATGCGCACTTGCCGACGCTGTTCGCCGCGCAGCGCAAAATCAAAGATGCGGATCTGCCTTCCGCCCAGCAGAAGCTGGACATTTTGCAGGAGACCATCGCCTCGCTGACCGAAACCGGCTATCAGTTTATCGGGATGGATCACTTTGCCCGCCCTGACGACGAACTGGCGATTGCCCAGCGCGAAGGTGTTCTCCACCGTAACTTCCAGGGATACACCACCCAGGGAGATACCGATCTGCTCGGAATGGGTGTCTCCGCTATCAGCATGATTGGCGACTGCTACGCCCAGAACCAAAAAGAGCTGAAGCTGTATTACCAGCAGGTTGATGAAACGGGCAACGCGCTGTGGCGCGGCATTGCGTTAACGCGCGACGACTGCATCCGTCGTGATGTGATTAAGGCGCTTATCTGCAACTTCCGTCTCGAATTCCGCGAGGTGGAGTCGCAATGGGATCTGCAATTCAGCGATTACTTTGCCGAAGACCTGAAGCTTCTTGCGCCGCTGGCGAAGGACGGGCTGGTGGATGTGTCGGAGAGCGCGGTGGTCGTCACGCCGAAGGGGCGTCTGTTGATTCGTAATATCTGCATGTGCTTCGATGCCTATCTGCGCCAGAAAGCGCGTTTACAGCAGTTCTCGCGCGTGATTTAAGTTGCAATGCCGGATGGCGCTTCGCTTACCCGGCCTACAACTCGCACTTATGTAGGCCGGGTAAGGCGAAGCCGCCACCCGGCTTTTCATCGACAGCTCGTTAGCTAAACAGCCCAACCAGTGCCGCACACAATACCGCCGCAACGGCAGTTTGTGGCGTGTGGCTTTCTGCTGCACCGCTCGAAAGCAAGGTCACTAATGATTCCAGCATGATGCACCCCTCCAGTTTCCGGGCACGATCATACAAAACTCATCGGAACAGTAAAGCGCAAAATAACGGCACTTTGCGCTCAATTAGTAACCTTTACACAGCGGAGTAAGATCACTCCATTCCCAGCTCTTTCAGCTTGCGCGTGAGGGTGTTTCGACCCCATCCCAACAGGCGAGCCGCTTCCTGTTTGTGGCCCTGGGTATGACGAAGCGCGGTGGTCAACAGCGTGCGCTCCATTTCAGGCTGTGCTTCAGAGAGCAAGTTTTGATGACCGGAACGCAGCGCGCGATCTGCCCACTGCGCCAGCAGCGTCGCCCAGCTGTCCGGCAACGTATGTCCTGCGGTGCTCTCGGGCACGGTGGCTTCAAACAGTTCTGCCGGTAAATCCTGAATCAGCACTTCCTGGCCGGCGGCCATCACCGTCAGCCAGCGACAGGTGTTTTCCAGCTGACGCACGTTGCCCGGCCACGCCAGACGGGTGAGGGCGGCATCCGTTTCCGGATGAAGCTGCTTGGCTTCCACGCCCAGCTCGCGGGCCGCCACCTGCAGGAAATGGCGCGCCAGACGCGGGATATCTTCCCGACGCTCGCGCAGCGGCGGCAGGTGGACGCGGATCACGTTCAGACGATGGAATAAATCCTCACGGAATTTCCCCTCTTGTACGCGCAGCTCCAGGTTCTGGTGCGTCGCGGCGATAATGCGTACGTCCACCTTCACCGGCGCATACCCGCCCACGCGGTAAAACTGTCCATCTGCCAGCACGCGCAACAGTCGGGTCTGTACATCCAGCGGCATATCGCCGATTTCATCCAGGAAAAGCGTGCCGCCGTCAGCCTGTTCAAAGCGTCCCTGACGAATGGTATTGGCTCCGGTAAATGCCCCTTTTTCGTGGCCGAACAGCTCAGATTCAATTAAATCCTTAGGGATCGCTGCCATGTTCAGGGCGATAAAGGGGGCTTTCGCCCGCGGGCTGTGGCGATGCAGAGCGTGTGCGACCAACTCTTTACCGGTCCCTGATTCACCGTTAATCAAGACGCTGATAGACGAACGCGACAGACGCCCGATGATGCGAAACACGTCCTGCATGGCTGGCGCTTCACCGATGATGTCCGTCGTTGGTCCAAAGTCGGGGGCATTGCGGGGCTGCTGTTGCTCCTGATAGTGGCTGATAGCGCGCTCAACCAGCGCAACGGCTTCGTCGATATCAAACGGTTTTGGCAGGTAATCAAACGCGCCCTGCTGGTACGCGCTGACGGCAGCATCCAGGTCGGAGTGGGCGGTCATTATGATGACCGGAAGCATAGGGTGGCGCTGTTTGATCTGCTTTAAGAGCGCCAGTCCGTCCATACCCGGCATGCGAATATCCGAGAGCAGAACGTCCGGCGTTTTGGTGGTGAGTGCGTCGAGCACCTCGCTGCCACTCTCAAACGTCGTGCAGCTTAATCCCGCTCCTGTGAGCGCGCGTTCAAGCACCCAACGGATGGAGCTATCGTCATCGACTACCCAGACTATCCCTCGTTGCATAAACGTCACCTTTATTTTTTAATCGGCAGGAAAACCGAAAACTCGGTATGTCCCGGCCAACTGGTAAATTCAATTTTGCCGGAGTGTTGGTCAATCAAATTTCGGGCTATGGATAACCCCAGCCCGGTGCCGCCTTCGCGACCGCTGACCATCGGGTAGAACAGGGTGTCCTGGAGATGCGGCGGGATCCCCGGTCCGTTATCTTCCACATCAATACGTGCTGCCAGACGATAACGTACGCCATGCAGCGTCAGCTGGAACGCGGTGCGGGTACGCAGAATAATTTCGCCACCCTCCGGGCCCAGCGCCTGCAACGCGTTACGCACAATGTTCAACAGCACCTGTTCAATCTGGTCCGGATCGTGCGCCAGCTCCGGCAGGCTTGGGTCATAGTCACGCACCAGCGTGACGTTATCCGGCAGCTCCATCGAGACGAGTTTCACCACCCGCTCCGCGACCTTGTGAATGCTTTCTGAAACGTGCATCCCTGGCTGCTGCGGCCCGAGCAGGCGATCGACCAGATTACGCAGACGGTCCGCCTGCTCAATAATGACGTTGGTATACTCCGCCAGGGCAGGGTCAGGCAGCGCTTTGGTCAGAAGCTGTGCCGCGCCGCGTAAGCCGCCCAGCGGGTTTTTGATCTCATGGGCCAGCCCGCGCACCAGGTCGCGCGCCGCAATCTGCTGCGCATGCTGAAGCTGCTCCTGGCTGAGACGACGCTGGTTATCCATCGGCGCCATTTCCAGCAGAATCATGCCATCTGGCAGACGCTGTGCGGTGAGGGACAAAATATGCGAGCGTCCGTCAATCACCAGCGTCACTTCGTTATCGGTGAAGCCCTGACCCGCCTGCAAACTCTCCTGCATCAGGCCAATATTCAGCGAGAAATAGCTCAGCAGTTCTGGCAGCGGCGTGCCAAACAGTTTACGGGCGCTTTGGGCGAGCAGCTGCTGCGCCGCCGGGTTGGCGTAATGCACCGCCAGCTCGTCGTCGACCAGCAAAATACTGTTAATTAAAGAATTGAGGATCTGCCCAGCATCGGGCAGCGTGCCAGTTGCCATTCAGCAGTCTCCTGGAGTCGTTGCACTATTTTAGTGCAGTATAGCGTTTTAGAGGTAAAAAGCGCGTGAGATCAGGTTGTTGGTGGAGAAAAAAGCCCATCCGAAGATGGGCTAAAGTTTCCACGGCAACGACTCCCGACGCGTATGCGCCGGGTAAAACAAATCAATTAAACGCTGTAGTACAGTTCGAACTCAACCGGGTGCGGCGTCATGCGAACGCGGTCGTTTTCTTCGGTACGCAGCGCGATGTAAGCGTCGATAGCTTCATCGGTGAACACGCCGCCAGCGGTCAGGAACTCGCGGTCTGCGTCCAGCGCCTGGAGGGCTTCTTCCAGAGAGCCGGCAACCTGTGGGATCTCTTTCGCTTCTTCTGGCGGCAGGTCGTACAGGTTTTTGTCCATGGCTTCGCCTGGGTGGATCTTGTTCTTGATACCGTCCAGACCGGCCATCAGCAGTGCTGCGAAGCACAGGTATGGGTTAGCCGCCGGGTCCGGGAAGCGCACTTCGATACGACGCGCTTTCGGAGACGCAACCACCGGGATACGGATAGAAGCAGAACGGTTACGGGCAGAGTACGCCAGCATTACTGGTGCTTCGTAGCCAGGGACCAGACGCTTGTAGGAGTTAGTGGTTGGGTTCGCCAGGGCGTTGATCGCTTTAGCGTGTTTGATAACACCACCGATGTAGTGCAGCGCCTGCTCGGACAGACCCGCGTACTTGTCGCCAGAGAACAGGTTAGTGCCGTTCTTGGACAGGGACATGTGGCAGTGCATACCGGAACCGTTGTCGCCGAACATGGGTTTTGGCATGAAGGTCGCGGTTTTACCGAAACGGTGCGCAACGTTGTGCACAACGTATTTGTAGATCTGAATCTCATCCGCTTTTTTGGTCATGGTGTTGAAGCGGGTTGCGATTTCGTTCTGGCCAGCCGTTGCCACTTCGTGGTGGTGCGCTTCAACAACCAGGCCCATCTCTTCCATGATCAGACACATGGTAGAACGGATGTCCTGTGAAGAATCGACCGGAGGAACCGGGAAGTAACCGCCTTTCACGCCCGGACGGTGACCTTTGTTACCACCTTCGTATTTGGTGGAAGAGTTCCATGCGCCTTCGATGTCATCGATAGCGACGTGGGAACCAGAAATGGAAGCACCAAAACGGATGTCATCGAACAGGAAGAACTCTGGCTCTGGCCCGAACAGAACGGTGTCTGCGATACCGGTAGAACGCAGGTACTCTTCAGCGCGTTTTGCGATAGAGCGTGGGTCACGGTCATAGCCTTGCAGCGTGCCAGGTTCCAGGATATCGCAGCGGATGATCAGCGTAGGTTCTTCGTAGAACGGGTCAATGAGCGCAGTGGTTGCATCTGGCATCAGAACCATGTCGGATTCGTTAATGCCTTTCCAGCCGCCAATGGAGGAGCCGTCAAACATTTTGCCTTCTTCAAAGAATTCGGCGTTCACCTGATGAGCAGGGATCGTGACGTGCTGTTCTTTACCTTTGGTATCGGTGAAGCGCAGATCAACAAACTTCACTTCATGTTCGTTCAGCATCGTCAAAACGTGTTCAGCGGACATACTTAACTCTCCAGATTGGTCATTGTCGTCGTGGTAACGAGGTCTTCAAATCGGCTGGGCTGCCATATTTTTACTGTATTTCTGTAAAGCGAAATCTGTGCCAACTTTTAAAACACCCCAAAAAGGCGTTATCATGCGCACCATAGTGCAGAAGGGCTGCACCACATTGGATTCGTTGCACCATTATAGTGCTTCAGTGTGAACATTGAGCACCATATTGGTGCAATTTACGTTAAAGTGCCCTTTTACCGCTCCGTGAAAGCGATCACAAAGCATCTCTGCAATACTTGTTTGCGGGGGATGTTTGTGATCCTGTTTTGTAGTGCGATTAATCCGTGTACAATAACGCGCTATTTCTAAATGCCTGAGGCAAAGTTGTGATCGAAAAATTGCGTAATATCGCCATCATCGCGCACGTCGACCATGGTAAAACTACCCTGGTTGACAAGCTGCTACAGCAGTCCGGTACGTTTGATGCTCGTGCCGAAACTCAAGAGCGTGTGATGGACTCCAACGATTTGGAGAAAGAGCGTGGGATTACCATCCTCGCCAAAAACACCGCTATCAAATGGAATGACTACCGTATCAACATCGTTGATACCCCAGGGCACGCCGACTTCGGTGGTGAAGTTGAGCGCGTGATGTCCATGGTGGATTCCGTGCTGCTGGTGGTTGACGCATTTGATGGCCCTATGCCGCAAACGCGCTTCGTGACCAAAAAAGCATTTGCCCACGGCCTGAAACCTATCGTTGTGATCAACAAGGTTGACCGTCCTGGCGCGCGTCCTGACTGGGTTGTTGACCAGGTCTTCGACCTGTTCGTTAACCTCGACGCGACTGACGAACAGCTGGACTTCCCTATCGTTTATGCGTCTGCGCTGAACGGTATCGCCGGTCTGGATCACGAAGACATGGCGGAAGACATGACTCCGCTGTACCAGACGATTGTTGACCGCGTTCCTGCGCCAAACGTTGACCTGGAAGGCACCCTGCAAATGCAGATCTCCCAGCTCGACTACAACAACTATGTTGGCGTAATCGGCATTGGTCGTATCAAGCGCGGTAAAGTGAAGCCTAACCAGCAGGTCACTATCATCGATAGCGAAGGCAAAACCCGTAACGGTAAAGTCGGTAAAGTTCTGACTCACCTGGGTCTTGAGCGTATCGAGAGCGACATCGCTGAAGCGGGCGACATCATCGCTATTACCGGTCTGGGTGAACTGAACATCTCCGACACCATCTGCGATCCGCAGAACGTCGAAGCGCTGCCAGCCCTGTCCGTTGATGAACCAACCGTATCCATGTTCTTCAACGTCAACACTTCTCCGTTCTGTGGTAAAGAAGGTAAGTTCGTTACCTCTCGTCAGATCCTTGACCGCCTGAACAAAGAGCTGGTGCACAACGTTGCGCTGCGCGTTGAAGAAACCGAAGACGCTGATGCATTCCGCGTTTCCGGTCGTGGTGAGCTGCACCTGTCTGTTCTGATTGAGAACATGCGTCGTGAAGGTTTCGAGATGGCGGTATCCCGTCCGAAAGTTATCTTCCGCGAAATCGATGGCCGTAAACAAGAGCCGTTCGAAAACGTAACGCTGGACGTTGAAGAGCAGCACCAGGGTTCTGTCATGCAGGCACTGGGTGAGCGTAAAGGCGACCTGAAAAACATGAATCCAGATGGCAAAGGCCGCGTACGTCTCGACTACGTGATCCCAAGCCGTGGCCTGATCGGCTTCCGTTCTGAGTTCATGACAATGACCTCCGGTACCGGCCTGCTGTACTCCACCTTCAGCCACTATGACGACATCCGTCCGGGCGAAGTGGGCCAGCGTAACAACGGCGTACTGATCTCCAACGGTCAGGGTAAAGCGGTTGCGTTTGCGCTGTTCGGTCTGCAGGATCGCGGTAAGCTGTTCCTGGGTCACGGTGCTGAAGTTTACGAAGGCCAGATCATCGGTATTCACAGTCGTTCTAACGACCTGACGGTAAACTGCCTGACCGGTAAGAAACTGACCAACATGCGTGCGTCCGGTACTGACGAAGCAACGGTTCTGGTTCCACCGATCAAGATGACGCTGGAGCAGGCTCTGGAATTCATCGATGATGACGAACTGGTAGAAGTGACGCCTCAGTCAATTCGTATCCGTAAACGTCACCTGACCGAGAACGATCGTAAACGTGCTATGCGCGGTGCGAAAGAAGAGTAATTCGGTTATGCCGTAGGCCGGGTAAAGCGCAAGCGCCACCCGGCAACGAAAAGCCGCTGAGCGATCAGCGGCTTTTTTATTAGAACGAATAACGTAACCCTAACCGAATCCGGTACTGCTCGCGGTTGTAATCATTCCATCGGTCCAGCCACTGGAGTTCGAGGTACGGCAGCCAGTTTCTGTCGATTTTATAGCTGAACTTGTTGGTAATTTCCCAGTGATGATCTTTGCCATTTTTGCTGTGGTAATCATTCACCCGCTGGAAAAAGTGCGGCTCAAAGGTGTAGAAAAACGCATCCGTCACTTTGAAATTCCAGTAGTTGGCGAATTCGTGCGTGTCGTTTTTATCCATCTGCCCGTTATAGTCCGGCGTATCGTAATTGTTATGGTTATAGCGATAGCGGAACGTCAGATTAAACCAGTCCGTAAATTTATAGTTAGTATCTAAATAGAGTGCTCCACCCGATCCTGCGCTGCTGTCGTTAATTAACCCGCCGGGCTGGAAGGTGAGTTTGTCGGTCGGTTTGAAGAGCGGATACCAACCCTCGATTTCGTTATAGCTGTGCTTCAGTTCGTCCCATTTCCCCACGTTATAAGCGTTGGTGAACATCAGCCCCGCGCCCATATCGAAGTTATAGCCCGCACGCAGGATCACCTCGTGCAGCTCAGAGGCCGTATTGTACGCTTCGCGCGTTTCGACATAGGCCCCGGCAAAAACCGGGCAGGACACAGACGACACGATCAGTACGGTGATGATTCTATTCATAATTTGTCCATGTATCAGGTACAGAAAGGCCTCCCTCCTGATTAACAGGAAGGACATATTGGCCGGATTTATAGTTATAAAGTGACTGCTGACGCTTTATTGTTGGTGGTTATCTCAGGGGTATTTGCTGTCTGTTTTTTCCGTTTTCCAATCTCCTCGATAATAAAGGCGAAGCGCGCTTCGTTGAGTTTATAAAACAGCCCCATGGTCACGGCAGCAACGATCGCCAGGCCGCACGGCCAGAGGAAAATCAGCTGACGCAAACCCAGCAGCGTGCCCGCGCTCTGCACGGCATGGGGAACGTAGCCAATCTGGGTCAGCATGATACCGGGCAGAAAACCGGCGAGCGCCGCGGAGATTTTGCGCGAGAAGGTATAGCCGGTATACACCGACCCTTCGGCGCGAATCCCGGTTTTCCACTCGCCGTAATCAACCGTATCCGGCACCAGCGCCCAGTTCAGGCTGTTCACAAACGCCGTGCCGAAGAAGGCCATGCAGGAAAAGAGCACAAACAGCAGGGAGCTGGTTCCCCAGACGAAGTTAAGCACGTCGCCCACCGCCCACAGCGCCAGCCCGCCCAGATAGACCGGTTTCTTGCCAAAGCGCTTTACCGCGCCAGGCACCAGAAACACGCCAATCAGAATGCAGCCCATGCTGAAAAAGCCCATCCACGACAGGAGATGCAGATCGTTCAGCACGTACTGGGTGTAGTAGACCTGAATCGCCAGCTTGATGTTAAACGCGGCGAGGGTACAGAGGTTGGCGATGCACAGCACCAGCAGCGGCGGATTGCGGAAAATTGCGCAGAATGATTTCAGAATGCCGGGCTTATGGTGATCGGGCGTAAGCTCGACGTAGCGCTCTTTCACCCCGCTGTAGCACCACCACATGCAGAACAGCCCCCCGGTGACGAACACCAGCGCGGCCACCAGATAGCCGAGTGAGGGCTGGCTGACGAACAGCGCCTGAATCGGCATAAAGCCGACGGTGCAGAGCAACAGTCCTACCGTTGCGCCGCCCTGACGCCACGCCGCAAGCTGCGCGCGCTCGTTCGGGTTTTTGGTGATGGCCGGAACCATTGCACCGTAGGCGCAGTTCATCAGGCTGTAGCAGAGGCCAAACATCATGAAGAGCACGGTGGCGAGGGCCGTTTTCACTGTCAGGCTAAAGTCGTTGGCCATAAACTGCGCCGTGGCCACCAGCGCCACCGGGACGGAGGCGTAGAGAATGAATGGCCGGAATTTCCCCCGCGCGCCGATATTACGCCGGGAGTCCAGCAGCACCCCGGTCAGCATGTCGGTAAACGCGGTAAAGAACTTGGCGACCAGAAAAATGATGCCGCCGTAGAACGCGGGCATGCCCAGCTCGTCCGTGTAAAACTTCAGCAGATACAGCGTGCCAATACAGAGCATCAGGTTCGAGCCAAAATCGCCCATCCCGTAGGCGCACTTCTCTCGCAGGCTCAATTTCAGGGTTAACGGATCAGTATTGTGTGTCATGGTCGATCCTCAAAGCGCCCCGCAGGGCGCTCAATCACGTCATTTATGCCGTACGTTTGCGCAGCTCAATTTCTTCCACGATGCGCACATACATCTTCTCGTTGAGGTTGTAGAAGCAGCCCATCGCCACGATGGTGATGACCGCCAGCAGGCTCGGGTAGATAAATATCAGCTGCCGCAGCCCTTCAACCGTGCCGGCGGATTGCACCACGTTGGGCACATAGCCAATCTGCGTAAGCATGATCCCCGGGAAGAAGCCCGCCAGCGCCTGCGATACCTTGCGGAAGAAGGTAAAGCCGGTATAGACCGTCCCCTCGGAGCGTACGCCGGTGCGCCACTCGCCGTACTCCACGGTATCGGAGACCAGCGCCCAGTTCAGGCTGTTCACGAACGCGGAACCGAAAAACGCCAGGCAGGAGAACGCCACAAAGCTCACAGAGCCGCCGCCGAAGAAGTAGTTAAGCAGATCGCCTGCCACCCAAATTGCCAGGCCGCTGATATAGACCTTTTTCTTACCAAAGCGCCGCACCGCGCCAGGCATCATAAAGACGCCGATAAAAATACAGCCCATGCTGAAGAAGCCCATGTACGACAGCAGGATCGGGTCGTTCAGCACGTACTGCGTGTAGTAGACCTGAATGGCGAGTTTGACGTTAAAGGCACCCAGCGTGCACAGGTTAGCGATGCACAGGATAAACAGCGGACGGTTCCCGGCGATGGCGCGAAACGACTGCAACAGCCCCGGTTTCTGCGCCGGGTTAGCAGGCTGCGTCTCGACGTAACGCTCGGTTACGCCCTTATAGCACCACCACATAAAGAACAACCCGAACAGCGAGAAGAGGGTGGCGGCAAAGATGTAGCCAAGCTGGTCATTGCCCTCAATGAGGTTCATCACCGGTACAAAGCCCACCGTACAGAGCAGCAGGCCGAGCGTGGCGCCGCCCTGACGCCAGGCCGCCAGCGAGGCTCGCTCGTCCGGGTTTTTGGTAATGGCGGGCACCATCGCGCCGTAAGAGCAGTTCATCATGCTGAAGAACAAGCCGTACAGCATGAACAACACCGTTGCCATCACCGTTTTGCCGGTCATCTCAAACGGTGTGCCGACGAAGTTGGCAATCGCCAGCAGCGTCACAGGGAAGGCTGCATACAGCACGAACGGGCGGAATTTCCCTTTCGGGCCAATCTTGCGCCGGGAATCGAGCATGATCCCGGTGCCCATATCGGTGAAGGCGGTAAAAAACTTCGCAATCAGGAAGATAATCCCCCCGTAGGTACCGGGCAGTCCCAGCACGTCGGTGTAGAACTTCAGCAGATACAGCGTGCCGATATCCAGCAGGATGTTAGAGCCGAGATCGCCCATCCCGTAGGCGAGTTTTTCTTTAAACGGCAGGCGCAGGGTTGCCGGGTCAGAAGTATGTTGACTCATTATTGTTCTCCGTCTGCCCGCAGGTTTCCCCGCGGGCGAGCCTTATCAGATATGACGTAAGGTGCTAAACAGATCTGCCCATTCGCTTTGCTGGCGATAGAAGACCGGCGGTTTGCCGAGCGGGGCATCAACGGTCACGTCACCGCCCTGGCAGGTTTCCCCCGTCCACGCATTGACCCAGCTGTCCTGCGGCAGATAGAGCGACCAGTCGCGGCGTCCCTCTTCATGAACCGGCGCCACCAGCAGATCGCGGCCAAACAGGTACTGGTATTTCAGCGTGTAGGCGCGCGCGTCGTCCTCGTAGTGCAGGAACAGCGGACGCATCACCGGCAGGCCGCTTTTCGCGTTCTGCGCAACCGCAGCTTTGATGTACGGCTTCAGAGTGGTGAACACGGTGGTCATGCGCGCGAAGTGCGCGATGGTTTCGGCGTCGCCGTCGAACTGCCAGTTGTCGCCAGGGCGATTGCCCTCGTGGGTACGCATCATCGGCGTAAAGGCGCTGAAGTCGCACCAGCGCAGCAGCAGCTCTTTGCTGCGCTTCATCTCGAACAGCGTCGTATAGCCGCCAATGTCGCTGTGGTGCAGCCCGTGCCCGGTCATCGCCAGAGACAGCGCCGCCGGTACGACGGACGCCAGACCATCGTCCAGGCTCCAGTCGACGTTCTGATCCCCCGCCCACATCATCACCGAGTGCTTCTGGCTGCCGGTGTAGCCCGCGCGCATGAAGAACAGGATCTCCCCGAGCTTGCCGGTCTCCTCCAGTGCTTCGTAGTTACATTTCGCCCACAGGGCAGGCCAGGCGTTATGCATGATCTCCGCGCTAACGCCGTTGTGCAGGAAGGTATCGGTCGGCAGATATTCCCCGAAATCGGCCATCCAGCCGCCGCAGCCCAGTTCGATCAGGTTCTTTTTGATGACCTCTTTGTACCAGCCGTAGGCTGCCGGGTTGGTCAGGTCGATAACGCCCGCGTAGAATTCCCCGAACTCAACGTGGTAATCCTCGCCGTTGGCGTTTTTGGTCAGATAGCCGCGTTTCGCCGCCTCTTCGCAGAGATCTTTATCGCTGGCGACGTACGGGTTGATATAGGAGAGGAACTGCACGCCTTCCTGTTTCCACTGCGCAATCCGCTCATCAAGCTGCGGATAGAGCGCGCTGTTCCACTTCCAGTTCCACATCACGCGTTTGCCGAAGGAGGTCATGCGGATGCCGGACCAGTCCTGCGCCCAGATGCCGTTCACCTTCACGCCGCCCTCGCGCATGGCGTCGAGCTTCTGCTGACACACCTCGGTGCCACCCTGAATACCCAGCGTCACGCCGTCGTAAACCCAGTCCGGCAGTTCAGGCTGACGCCCCAGCAGGCCGGTCAGTTTTTCCAGCAGATCGACGTAGGTTTCTGCGCATTCGAAGCGCAGCGTGGCGTTATCTTCCCAGAACGCCAGCTCGTGGAAGTCCGGCGCGCTGAAGTCGAAGTTCATATAACAGCTGTTATCCACGTGGCAGTAGTACTTCTGGGTGCTCACGAAGGTAGGCTGCGGGAAGAAGGTCCAGTAGTAATCGCCGCCCGCGTTCTCTTTGCAGTCGGCCTGCCAGGTGACGTAGGTCTGCTTATTGCGGCCCACGCCCTGCTCGCTGGTCCACAGCGGAAACGGCTTGCCGCGCAGATCGAAATACGAGAACTGCTCTCCGCAGCCGTAGATATGATCGTCAGGCTGAGCTGCCAGCCGCAGCCAGATGCGGTTATGGCTGGCGGCGTCATTTTTCAGCTTCAGCTCCAGACGGCCTTCACCATCCACGCCCACCAACAACGTCGCGCTCACCGCGTCGCCGCGGGTAAAGCGGATTGCCCAGCCCGCGCTTTGCTGCGTAACGGTCGCGTTCGTCAGGGCAATCTTTTCGTTGAGCTTGTCTTTGATGCTGAAGTTGCCGCGAAACATCTCGATATCCGCCTCACCTGCGCCGATCCACAGGCAAGGGGCATCCGCAGAGTGGGATAAAATCAGACGGTCCTGCCAGCGCAGGGTAAAACCACTTTCGTTATTTTTCAGGTCAATATTGTGTAGGGTACGCATAAAAACTCCGTCTTTATTATTTGGCCAGGCTATCCAGTAATCCGGCGGCTACGGCAGGCGCTAAGCCCGGCGCCAGCGGCAGGCGGGGGATCACCAGGCAGTGCAGCAGATGGTAAATATCCTGCTTGCCGTCCCAGACTTTGGTGGTCACTTCGTTATTGGTGTCCAGCTCCTGCCACCATGAACCGTTTTCGTAATCCATCAGGTACTTGATGCAGTAATCCCACCACTTCTGATACCAGGCTTCGTACTGCGCCTCACCGGTGACGGTGTAGAGCGCGTAAGCCGTACCCATCGCTTCGACGATTGGCCAGCGCACGCGTTCGCGGACGATAGGTTTACCGTCCCAGCCCACGGAGTAGACAAAGCCATCGGCCCCGTCGGGTGCCCAGGCGTCGCGGATAGTGGCGTGGAACAGTCCTTTCGCATCTTCCAGCAGCCATTCCGGCGGGGTTTCAAAGCGGGCTTCCAGCGCGGCGCGCAGGTGCAGCATCAGGCGACCCCACTCAATCCAGTGCCCCGGCGTGCCGCCGTAGGCGCGGAAGCGGTGGGCGGGGTTATCGATGTTGTAGTCGCGGATCGGGTTCCAGTTGGTGTCGAAATGCTCGTTAACGCGGTACTCCCCTTTGCGCGCCACGTCGTGAATAATCACCGAGGCGATGCGCAGGGCGCGGTCGAGCCATTTGCGGTCGAGGGTCACGTCATAGACGATGAGGAAAGCTTCCACGGCGTGCATGTTGGCGTTACCGCCGCGGTAATCTTCCGTTTTGCTGAACGCTTCATTCCAGGACTCCAGGCACATCTGCTCCTGTTCGCTCCAGAAGTAGCGCTCAATCACCTCGATGGCGTCGTCCAGCAACTTGCGTGCCTGCGGATGGCCGGTGGTGACGGCGCTCGCCGCGCCCAGCAGGACGAAGAAATGCTGATAGCCCTGCTTGGAGGCATCAATCACGCCTTCATCGTTTACGCAGGCGTACCAGCCACCGTGCTGCTTGTCGCGCAGCGGACCGTTCAGGGCATTAATGCCGTGCTCAACCAGGGCGTACGCACCAGGACGTCCCATGTTCGCCGCCACCGCGTAAACGTGCAGCATGCGGGCGGTGATCCACAGATGGGTGCCCATATCGCTACGCACCTGCCCGTTATTGCCCAGCCAGCCAAAGCCGGTCGGTACGGCGGCGTTTTTACCGAAATCAAGAATGCGGTCGGTCTCTTGTTCGAGCCAGCGGTTATGGCTCAGGGTATTAAACCATTTCATGTTCGGATCCTTTCTTAACGGCGAGCCATCATTTCGTCGACGATCTCACCCAGACGCTGAAGTTTTGGTACGGAAATATCACGCAGCATCAACTCGGTGTCCGGCAGGCCAATCACAGAGGACCAGACGGCGCGACCGGCTAAAAAGCCCGATGCCCCCGCCTGCATCGCCACGCTCACCGCGCGCGGGAATAACTTATCGTCCACGCCGGAGGAGAGGATCACCCACGGCATGGCGATGTTCTCGTTCAGCTTCTGCGAGGCCGTCAATAGCTCGTGCTGCGTGCCCTTACCAAACAGCGGCATTTCCACTTTGTAGAGGTCGGCACCGCTGTCGCCCAGCTCTTTGGCCGCATCGATAATCGCCTGCTCGCGGTCAAACGCGGCGCCGCGGCGCGGTGGACGCACAACCGGCTCGATAATGCTCAACAGACCGTTATCGTGGCACAGCGTATTGAACGCTTTCACCATCTCCAGGCGCTGCTGCGGATCTTCATCGCTGCGCCACAGCACCAGCAGCTTCAGCGCCTTGCCGCCGTCGCGTTTGACCGCCTGCGCGTCAATGCTCTTGTCGATCACCACGCTGTCGACCGGAATACCGTTCCCCGGAATAAACTCGTCGGCTGCCACAATCATCGCGCAGCTTTTGGCCACGGCCCGCTGCTCGACAATCTGGCGATAGCAGAACTGCTGGTCGACGAGAATGGCAGAGGCGTACGGCGACAGAATTTTTGCCGCGTTGACTTTAAAATCCGTCAGGTGCTGGTCGGTTACCGGTACCGGCGCGCCTGCCGCCGCAAACATCAGGCGCATCGCTTCGCGCTGATCCACGGCCAGCATCGCAAAACCGCCGGAAGGTCGGGTGATATCTTTCAGGGTGTACATCGTCATTCCTCAGTCCTTTCGTATCAGTGTGATTTTTTCAGCCCGGCAGATGCGCGAACCTGTTCAAGAATGGCTGTCCAGTCTTCGCGCCCGCGCCCGGCGGCGCGTGCCTGGTTGTAAACTTCTCGTGAAGCCGCGCCCAGCGGCATTGGGACATGCAGCTGGTTGGCCACGTCGAGGGCGATCCCCAGATCCTTATGCGCAAGGTCGATCATGAAGGCGGGTGAAAGATCCCCTTTCAGCACCTTGTTCGGCCATGACGTGGTGAAGTGGCCTTTGCCCGCAGGTGTGCCGCTCATCACCTTGAGCGCCACGTCAAAGGAGAGGCCAAGCGCTTCGCACAGTACGGCGGCCTCGGCGGAAAGGGCGTTCAGGGCGATGCTCATGTAGTTATTGATGAGCTTCACGCGGATGCCCATTCCCGGCCCGCCGGCGTTAATCAGTTCATTACCCATCGCCATTAAGACGGGGGTGGCACGCTCAACCTGCTCTGCCGTGCCGCCTGCCAGCAGGAGTAGCGTACCGGCGATGGCATGATCAGAGGTGCGCCCGACGGGCACGTCCATCAGGCTGAAGCCTTGCTCAGCCATGTCGCGGATCAGCGCGTCGGTTTGCAGCGGGTGAATGGTGGACATATCAATGACCAGCGCGTCGCGGGATAATCCTTCGCACACGCCGTGCTCGCCGAATAGCACGCTGCGCACCAGGTCGCCGTTTGGCAGCATAGTGATCACGAATTCGGCATCCGTTGCTGCCTGTGCGGGCGTTGCCGCCGCCCGGGCGCCGCTCTCTACCAGCGCCTGAACCGCCTGCGGGTTCACATCAAAAACGTTAAGCTGGTGGCCCTGTTTCAACAGATTCTTCGCCATGGGCGTGCCCATCTGTCCTAAGCCGATAAATGCGATTGCTGACATGCCTCTCTCCTGTCACATCGTGTCAATTTTTGCGCGTTTGTGGTGTCTGTTTTTGATCGTATTTGTAATTTATAGTCAAAAAATTGACACGGGTCACTTTTTGAACATTTGGTGAAATTAAAATGAAGGCATCAGAAATCGCAGAAGGAATCACCATGACTCGCATCCTTTGTGTCGGCATTACCGTGCTGGATCGCATCTGGTATCTCGATGATTTACCAAAAGAAGGTGGGAAATATGTCGCAAAAGACTACACGGAAGTGGGTGGCGGACCGGCGGCAACGGCGGCAGTGGCAGCCGCGAAACTGGGCGCGGAAGTGGATTTTATTGGTCGGGTGGGGGACGACGATACCGGCAGACGGTTGCTTGCGGAGCTGGAATCCCTGGGGGTGAACACCCGCTATACGCGCGTAGTTAAGGGGGCCCGATCGTCGCAATCGGCGGTGCTGGTGGACGCAGGTGGGGAAAGAGTGATTGCCAACTACCCCAGCCCCGATCTGCCCGCCGAGGCAGGCTGGCTGCATGAAATCGACTTCTCTCAGTGGGACATTGTCTTAGCCGACGTGCGCTGGCATGACGGGGCAAAACAGGCATTTACCCTGGCCCGTCAGCAGGGCGTTCCGACGTTGCTGGATGCGGATGTTACCCCGCAGGATATCGCGGAGCTGATCGCCTTAAGCGATCACGCGGCCTTCTCTGCGCCTGGGCTGCGGCGTTTAACGCAGTTGGATGAAACAGAAGACGCATTAAAAAAAGCACAAACGCTCACGAATGGACATGTGTATGTCACGCAGGGGCGAGACGGCTGTTTCTGGCTGGAAAACGGCGCGCTATGTCATCAGCCTGGATTTGAAGTGAAGGTCATTGATACCACCGGGGCGGGCGACGTGTTCCACGGTGCGCTGGCGGTCAGCCTGGGGCAGAAATTGCCCGCCGCAGACGCCGTGCGTTTTGCCAGCGCCGTCGCACCACTGAAATGCACAAAGCCCGGCGGGCGCGCGGGTATACCCGACTGTGATCAAACCCGCTCTTTTTTGTCACTTTTTGTATAAAATGCGGGGCGTGATGGTTTTCAGAGGACAGCCCATGAGCCTTACCGAACTGACCGGCAACCCGCGTCACGATCAGCTGCTGACGCTGATTGCCGATCGCGGCTATATGAACATTGATGAACTGGCGCAGCTGCTGGATGTGTCGACGCAAACCGTGCGCCGGGATATCCGCAAGCTTAGCGAGCAGGGGCTGATCACCCGTCATCACGGCGGTGCGGGCAGGGCATCCAGCGTGGTCAATACGGCGTTCGAACAGCGTGAAGTCTCGCTGACCGAAGAGAAACGGGCGATTGCCGAAGCGATTGCGGACTATATCCCGGATGGCTCGACCATCTTTATCACTATCGGGACGACCGTGGAGCACGTTGCCCGGGCACTGCTTAATCATAATCATCTGCGCATCATCACCAACAGCCTGCGGGTGGCGCACATTCTTTATAAGAACCCGCGTTTTGAGGTGATGGTACCTGGCGGTACGCTGCGCCCGCATAACGGCGGCATTATCGGGCCTGCGGCAACGGCGTTTGTGTCTGGCTTCCGGGCGGACTACCTCGTGACCAGCGTGGGGGCGATAGAGCACGACGGCGCGATGATGGAATTTGACGTTAACGAAGCCAGCGTGGTGAAAACCATGATTGCCCACTCCCGCCACATTTTACTGGCGGCCGATCATACGAAATACCACGCCTCCGCGGCGGTTGAAATTGGCAACGTGGCGCAGGCGACGGCGCTGTTCACCGATGAGCTGCCCGGCCCGGCGCTGCAAAGTCACCTAAAATCCAGCAAGGTTGAGGTTGTCGAAGTGAATTCCGGAGAAGAGCAGCAGGCTGGCTGATCGTCTTATGGCCCGATATTGCGATTCGGGCCTTTCCTTTCTCTAAGCTGAATCTGGCGCATAGCTAAACTTTCTCTTTCCCGCTACAGTTACTTTTCCACGGCGAAAGGAGATAAACATGCTTTATATCTTTGACTTAGGAAATGTAATCGTCGATATCGATTTTAACCGGGTGCTGGGCGCATGGAGCGATTTTAGCCGTGTTCCGCTGGCGACGTTAAAGCAGAATTTCGCGATGGGTGAGACTTTCCATTTGCACGAGCGCGGTGAGCTCAGCGACGAAGCGTTCGCAGAGCGTTTCTGTCAGGAAATGGGTCTCTCGTTAAGCTACGAGCAATTTTCCCACGGCTGGCAGGCCATATTTGTCGCGATCCGCCCCGAAGTGATCGACATCATGCACAAGCTGCGCGAGCAGGGGCATCGCGTTGTCGTGCTGTCTAATACCAACCGCCTGCATACCACCTTCTGGCCGGATGAATACCCTGAAATTCACGCGGCGGCAGATAAAGTGTATCTCTCCCAGGAGATGGGGATGCGTAAACCTGAGGCGCGCATCTATCAGGCGGTATTGCAGGAAGAAGGATTTACGGCAGCGGATGCGGTCTTTTTTGACGACAACGCCGATAATATAGAAGGGGCTAATCAGTTAGGTATCACCTCCATTCTGGTGACCGGAAAAGAGACGATACCGAACTACTTTGCGAAGCAGTTATGCTAAAAACCGTTCATCAAAAAGCCAATCACCACACGCGCCCGCTGAGGGCGTGGCTGAAACTCCTCTGGCATCGCATTGATGAGGACAACATGACCACGCTGGCGGGCAATCTCGCTTACGTGTCCTTGCTCTCGCTGGTTCCGCTGGTGGCGGTGATTTTTGCGCTTTTTTCGGCGTTTCCGATGTTTGCCGATGTGAGCATGCAGCTTCGCCATTTTGTTTTCGCAAACTTTATTCCTGCCACCGGCGATGTGATCCAGAACTACATTGAACAGTTTGTCGCTAACTCCAGCAAGATGACGGCGGTGGGGGCGTGTGGGCTTATTGTTACCGCGCTGCTGCTGATGTACTCCATCGACAGTGCGCTCAACACTATCTGGCGGAGCAAAAAAGTCCGCCCAAAGGTCTATTCCTTTGCCGTCTACTGGATGATTTTAACCCTCGGCCCCTTGCTGGCGGGGGCTAGCCTGGCGATCAGCTCCTACCTTCTTTCGCTGCGCTGGGCGAGCGATTTAAACAGCGTGATCGATAACGTGCTGCGCATCTTCCCGCTGATTTTATCGTGGCTTTCGTTCTGGCTGCTTTATAGCGTGGTGCCAACTACGCGCGTACCCAACCGGGATGCCGTGGTGGGTGCGCTGGTCGCGGCGTTGCTCTTTGAGTTGGGCAAGAAAGGATTCGCGCTTTATATCACCATGTTCCCCTCTTATCAGCTGATTTACGGCGTACTGGCGGTGATCCCCATTTTGTTTGTCTGGGTCTACTGGACGTGGTGCATCGTCTTGCTTGGCGCCGAAATAACTGTCACTCTCGGGGTCTACCGCGAACTTAAAAAAGCAGCAGAAGCTGAAAAACAACAAGAAGCAGACCAACCATGATTGCATTGATTCAGCGCGTAACCCGTGCCAGCGTCACCGTGGCGGATGAGGTGACGGGTGAAATCGGCCCAGGACTTTTGGTGCTCTTGGGTGTCGAAAAGGATGACGACGAACAAAAAGCCAACCGCTTGTGTGAGCGCGTGCTGGGCTACCGCATTTTCAGCGATGCGGAAGGCAAGATGAACCTGAACGTTCAGCAGGCGGGCGGCAGCGTGCTGGTGGTGTCCCAGTTTACGCTGGCTGCGGATACCGAACGCGGCATGCGGCCGAGTTTTTCGAAGGGCGCGGCACCGGATCGCGCAGAAGCCCTTTACGAGTACTTTGTTGAGCGCTGTCGCCAACAGGACATGAATACACAAACCGGACGATTCGCTGCGGATATGCAGGTTTCGCTGGTGAACGATGGCCCCGTCACATTCTGGCTCCAGGTATGAGCCAACTGGCGGCCTGGCCGCGGGTAACAAGAGAGAGTACAGCTATGTATCACCTTCGAGTACCGCAAACGGAAGAAGAGTTAGAGGTTTATTACCATTTCCGCTGGGAAATGCTGCGCAAGCCACTGCATCAACCTAAAGGGTCTGAACGCGACGCCTGGGACGCGATGGCGCACCACCAGATGGTGGTTGATGAAGAGGGCAATCTGGTTGCCGTGGGGCGTTTGTATATCAATGCCGACAACGAAGCTTCAATCCGCTTTATGGCCGTTCACCCCTCCGTGCAGGACAAAGGCCTCGGAACGCTGATGGCAATGACGCTGGAATCCGTCGCCCGTCAGGAAGGGGTCAAGCGCGTCACCTGTAGCGCCCGTGAAGATGCCGTTGAGTTCTTTGCCAAGCTTGGTTTCGTGAATCAGGGGGAAATCACCGCCCCGCAAACTACGCCGATTCGTCACTTTTTGATGATCAAACCCATCGCCACCCTGGACGATATTCTCCATCGTGCCGACTGGTGCGGGCAGCTCCAGCAGGCGTGGTATCAGCACATTCCGCTCAGTGAAAAAATGGGCGTGCGTATTCAGCAATATACCGGGCAAAAATTTATTACCACCATGCCGGAAACCGGCAACCAGAACCCACACCATACCCTGTTTGCCGGTAGCCTGTTTTCACTCGCCACGCTCACCGGCTGGGGACTGATCTGGCTGATGCTGCGCGAACGTCATCTCGGCGGCACCATTATTCTGGCCGATGCCCATATCCGCTACAGCGCGCCGATCAGCGGCAAGCCGAGCGCGGTAGCTGACCTGGGCGCACTGGGCGGCGATCTCGACCGTCTGGCGCGTGGGCGTAAAGCACGCGTACAAATGCAGGTTGAGCTGTTCGGCGATGAAACGCCGGGCGCGGTGTTTGAAGGCACCTATATCGTTCTGCCTGCGAAGCCGTATGGCGCGTATGAAGAGGGCGGGAACGAGGAGGAGTAGCAGTCGTCTGGAAAGCGGCTCGCAAATACACAACGTAGCAGGAATTATACTTCGCTTTATTCAGCGTATCCCATTAACGTAATCAGCTAGGGGTACGTCATTGACGTACATTGGATGTTTGCTACTATAAGCCAATGGCGTATGATTTATGCTATTCATTGAAACGGATATTTTTACAGAAGACGTCAAAACGTTACTGGATGACGACGAATATCATAGGTTCCAAATATTCCTGGCAACGCAACCGGATTACGGCGATCTGATCCAGAATACGGGAGGCTTGCGAAAGATTCGCTGGCTTGCTGGCGGTAAGGGAAAGCGTAGTGGAGTCAGAGTTATCTATTTTCACCGTACGCGTGAGTGTGAAATCAGGTTGCTGCTCATCTATCGCAAAGGGATCAAAGATGACCTCTCCGCGGGTGAAAAAGCCATACTGAAAAAGATGATTGAGAGGTGGTAAATGGATAAGGCGCTGTTTGAGCGATTAACCCAAAGCATTGCGCAAATCAACGAAATTGCCGAGGGCCAACGAGAGCCGTCGCGTACGTTTCAAATTGATGCGATGAAAATAAAAGAAATTCGTCAGGCGTCCGGGTTGTCGCAGAGTAAATTCGCGAACTTAATCTCAGTTAGCGTTGATACGTTGCGTAACTGGGAACAAGGCAGACGCTCACCTACAGGCCCCGCTAAAGCGCTATTGCGCGCCATTGCTAACGACCCTCAACATGTCATCCCAGCCCTATCGCAGTAAATTGCCCGGTTGCACAGAGGCTCGCCGGGCTTTAGTGGAAATTACTCCCCTTCCCCCGGGAACAGGAACGGGTTGATCGAGCTACGGGCAAAGCCCTCCTGCTCCATCTTCGCGTCCAGGATCAGCGAGGCGAGATCGTCGGCTACCGCTTCGACTTTCGGGTCTTTTTCCTGATACAGAATCTTCAGGTAGGTCCCGCAGTCGCCGCAGCTTTCGGCTTTCACCGCCGCGTCTTCGTTTTCCAGCGACCAATAGTTCAGATCGCGGGTCTGTTCGCAGTTGCTGCACTTGATGCGCACCACGTGCCACTCGGTTTCACACAGGTTGCAGTGCAAGTAGCGCAGCCCCTGCGTCGTACCAATCTGTACCATGCTGGAGACCGGCATTGAGCCGCACACCGGGCAAAACTGGCGCGCTTCGCCATATTCAGCGCGGGCTTTACCCGGGATCAGGCTCGCCATTTGCGCCCAGTAGAGCGACAGCGCAGCCCAGATGAACGGCGCTTTATCGCTGCTCACCAGCGAGAAGTCGGAGGCAAACAGCGCGCTCGCCATCTCTTCCAGCTCTTGCTCTGAGGCTTTTTCCAGGTTCTCAATGACCGCCAGCGCCGTGCCGCTCATTTCGGGCTTCAGCTCGGCAATCAGCGAATGCAGCAGCTTATGCCAGTGCTTGTCGCGCGGCAGAACGTGAATGTCCAGCGGCGGCTTGCCCTGCGCATTGGCTTCTTTGATGCGTGCGGTCAGATCCATTTGCAGCGGGTGGTCGTATAGCACCACTTCCTGCGCATGGGCGACCAGCGCGGCAAAACGCAGAAAATCGCCCAGCGGGTTGTTCTCTGCCAGCTCGCGCAGACGCTCTGCGCGGCGGTTGTAGAGGTTCTTGAGTCTGGGGAACAACAACGGCGGAATATAATCCGCCGTGCGTTTCTCGCTCGACCCCAGCTCATCTTGCGGGATTATGCGAATACTCATTCAGATGACTTTTCCTGTTTCTGGCGGACTTCACGGTACCAGCGCGGGTGATGTTTCTTCGCCCACGTACTGGTTACCCATCCTTCCACCATCGCGGTAATGGTGCCTTTCACCCAAAGGGCGGCGTAGATATGCACCATGATAACCACAATTAACGCCACTGCGGCAAATGAATGCAGCATCAGCGCAAATCGGATCACCGGGATTGAGAAAGCAGGCGCAAAGTACGGACGCCAGATGATCACGCCGCTCACCAGCAACAGGACCAGGAAGATAATCGCCGCCCAGAATACGCATTTCTGGCCGAAGTTATAACGCCCGGTATCACCCACTTCCTCGTTGACGACGATCTTACGAATATTCTTCGCCCAAAAGATATCATCCCGATTGATTAGGTTATGGTGCCAGTAGCGGAAAAACATGATGATAAACGAGGCAAACATCACCACACCCACGAACGGGTGCAGGATGCGCGCCAGCTGCGGCGTGCCCAGTATCTGCATCAGCCAGTTGAAGGAGGGGAAGAAGAACCCCAGCCCGCTTATCGCCGCCAGCATGAAGCAGAAGGCGGTGACCCAGTGGTTGATGCGTTCCGGCGCGGTGTAGCGCACGATGGTGTCACGTTTTCTCATTTGCGCACCTCGTCTTTCTCTTCATGCAGGTTATCGTCTTCCTCTTCCGCGCGGTTCGGACCAACGCCGACGTAGTGGAAGATGCTCGCTGCAAAGGTGGCCGCAAAACCGACCGCGGCCAGCGGTTTCCAGATACCTTTCCAGAACTTCACGGTGGCGCTGATTTCCGGGTTCTCCGGCAGGCCATGGTACAGATTCGGCTTGTCGGCGTGGTGCAGCACGTACATCACGTGCGTACCGCCAACCCCGGCCGGATCGTACAGGCCCGCGTTATCGTAACCACGGGTTTTCAGCTCGCCCACGCGCTCTGCCGCCAGCGTTTTCATATCCTCTTTGGAGCCAAAGTGGATAGCGCCGGTTGGGCAGGTCTTCACGCAGGCTGGCTCCTGACCGACATTTACGCGGTCAACGCACAGCGTACATTTGTAGACGCGGTTGTCTTCCGGGTTCATGCGCGGCACGTCGAACGGACAGCCCGCGATGCAGTAGCCGCAGCCAATACACTGCTCAGACTGGAAGTCGACGATGCCGTTGGCATACTGAATGATAGCCCCTTCTGACGGACACGCCTTCAGGCAGCCCGGATCCGCACAGTGCATACAGCCGTCTTTGCGGATAAGCCATTCCAGTTTGTCGTTCTGTTCCACTTCCGAGAAACGCATTACCGTCCAGGACTTGGCGGTCAGGTCCGCCGGGTTGTCGTACACCCCGACGTTGTGACCCACTTCGTCACGGATGTCGTTCCACTCTGAACAAGCCACCTGACAGGCTTTACAGCCGATACAGGTGGTCACGTCGATAAGTTTCGCCACTTCCTGCTGGTGGTCCCGCGCCTGAGGCGCGGGCGTGAAACCGTTAGTCGCGGAACGACGGATAATGTCTTGAGATTGATAAGCCATAAGTCGTCTCCGTTACACCTTTTCCACGTTCACGAGGAAGGCCTTAAACTCCGGCGTCTGCGTGTTCGCATCACCGACGAACGGCGTCAGGGTATTCGCAATGAACCCTTTCTTTGCCACGCCCTCATAACCCCAGTGAATTGGGATGCCGATGGTATCCACCTGCTGACCATGAACGTTCAGCGTGCGAATACGCTTGGTCACCACCGCCTTGGCTTTGATGTAGCCGCGGTTAGAGGAGACCTTCACGGTATCGCCATGGGCGATGCCGAGCTTGCCCGCCAGCTTCTCGCCGATCTCCACAAACTGTTCCGGCTGCGCGATGGCGTTAAGCAGCGCGTGCTTGGTCCAGTAGTGGAAGTGTTCGGTCAGACGGTAGGTGGTGCCGACATACGGGAACTTGTCCTTTTTACCCAGCGCTTCAAAATCACCCTTGAAGATACGGGCTGCCGGGTTAGAGACCACGTTCGGGTGCAGCGGGTTAGTACCCAGCGGCGTCTCAAACGGCTCATAGTGTTCCGGGAACGGACCTTCCGCCATCTTATCGATAGCAAACAGGCGCCCCATCCCTTCAGGCTGCATGATAAACGGCCCGACATCGCTGCCTGGTGCGGCAGTGCTGTAGTCCGGAATATCCACGCCGCCCCATTTCGCGCCGTCCCACTTGAGTAGCTGACGCTTCGGATCCCACGGGTTGCCCTGCGGGTCAGCAGAGGCACGGTTATAGAGGATGCGGCGGTTAAGCGGCCATGCCCATGCCCAGCCCAGCGTATTACCGAGGCCCGACGGGTCGGCGTTATCGCGGTTGGCCATCTGGTTGCCTTTCGGCGTCCAGCTACCGGCAAAGATCCAGCAGCCGCTTGACGTCGTACCGTCGTCACGCAGGTGTGCGAAGGTGCTGAGCTGATCGCCTTTCTTCGCCAGCACGGTGCCGGTCGCCGGGTCGATAACGTCCGCCAGCGCCTTACCGTTGCTCTCCATGGCCACTTCTTCCGGCGCAGGGTTTTCCGGCGTCGAATAGTTCCAGGTCATGTTCAGCACCGGCTCAGGCGTTGCGCCGCCTTCAGCCGCGTACATTTTACGCAGGCGTAAGAAGATACCGGCCAGGATCTCGCCGTCGTTCAGGGCGATGCCCGGGGCGTCCGCGCCTTTCCAGTGCCACTGCAACCAGCGGCCAGAGTTGACGATAGAGCCGTTCTCTTCCGCGAAGCAGGTGGACGGCAGACGGAACACTTCGGTCTGAATCTTCGACGGGTCGACATCGTTCGACTCACCGTGGTTCTGCCAGAACGTCGAGGTTTCGGTATTGAGCGGGTCAATTGTCACCAGGTACTTCAGTTTCGACAGAGACTCGACAACCTTGTTCTTGTTCGGGAACGACGCCACCGGGTTAAAGCCCTGGCAGATATAGCCGTTGACCTGGCCCTGGTGCATCATTTCGAAGTACTGGAGGACGTCGTACCCTTTGTCCCACTTCGGCAGCCAGTCAAAGCCCCAGCTGTTTTCCGCCGTCGCCTTGTCGCCGTAGAAGGCTTTCATCAGCGAGACGAAGAACTTCGGATAGTTGCCCCAGTAGTTTACCTGGCCTTCGAGCAGCGGTTTTGGCGTGCTGGCCGTCAGATAGGTTTGCAGGTCGGTCTGTTTCTCGCTCGGCAGGTTCATGTAACCCGTCAGGCTCTGAGACAGCAGGCCAAGGTCGGTCAGACCCTGGATGTTGGAGTGACCGCGCAGGGCGTTAACGCCGCCGCCTGCCATCCCCATGTTGCCGAGCAGCAACTGAACCATCGCCATGGTGCGGATGTTCTGCGCGCCGATGGAGTGCTGCGTCCAGCCGAGTGCATACAGGAACGACGCGGTTTTATCTTTGGCGCTGGTTTCGGCGATAAGCTCGCACACCTTCAGGAAGTCCGCCTTCGGCGTCCCACAGATGTTTTCGACAACCTCTGGCGTATAGCGGGACACGTGCTCTTTCAGCAGGTTCCACACGCAGCGCGGGTGTTGCAGGGTGGTGTCGCGCTTCGCAAAGCCGTTTTCGTCCAGCTCGTAGTTCCAGCTGGTTTTGTCGTATTTGCGTTTTTCGGCGTCATAACCGCTGAACAGGCCATCTTCGAAGTGGTAATCCTCACGCACGATCAGGCTGGCGTTGGTATAGGCTTCGGTGTACTCGCGGTTATATTTTTCGTTGGTCATCAGGTACAGCAATACGCCTGACAGGAAAGTGATGTCAGTACCTGAACGAATAGGGGTGTAGAAATCCGCCACTGACGCTGTACGCGTAAAGCGGGGATCGATCACAATCAGCTTCGCGCCGTTGTGGATTTTGGCTTCCATCGCCCAGCGGAACCCGACAGGGTGCGCTTCAGCGGCGTTACCGCCCATCACCACAATAAGGTTGGCGTTCTTGATGTCGACCCAGTGGTTGGTCATCGCACCGCGACCAAATGTTGGAGCAAGACTTGCTACCGTTGGTCCGTGTCAGACACGCGCCTGGTTGTCGACCGCGAGCATACCGAGTGCGCGCGTAAATTTCTGGGTTAAATAGCCGGTTTCGTTACTGGACGCTGAAGCACACAGCATGCCGGTGGAGAGCCAGCGGTTAACGGTGGTGCCTTCGGCATTCTTCGCAATAAAGTTGGCATCGCGGTCTTCTTTCATCAGCTTAGCGATGCGATCGAACGCCTCTTCCCAGGTGATTTGCTGCCATTTGTCAGAGCCGGGAGCGCGGTACTCAGGAAACTTCAGGCGGCTTTCGGAGTGGATAAAATCTACCAGACCGGCCCCTTTCGGACACAGCGCACCACGGTTGACCGGATGATCCGGATCGCCTTCGATGTGGAAAATAGATGCTTTGGCGTTTTTCGCACCGTCGCCGAGGCTATACATTAACAGCCCACAGCCGACGGAGCAGTACGTACAGGTGTTACGGGTTTCGCGGGTGCGCAGCAGTTTATACTGCCGAGTTTCCGCCAGCGCTACGCCGGGCGCAAAGCCCAGTGCCGCCGCCGTGGTGCCTGCCATACCGCCAGCGCAGATCTTAAAGAACTGCCTTCTGCTGACCTGCATGGGTCACTCCTTGGTTCATTACGACATTGCTATGTAGTTTTACTTTGCGGTTGAGAATTAACCGCAAAGGAGAAAAATTTGCGTTAATCCCTCATTTCTCCGAGGGATAAGCCCAGAATACCACAATGTCGGTACGCCTGTTCCAACGGCGTTAAAACAAAGTGAACGTATTATCACGGCATTGATTATAAAGTGTGATATCAATCACATTTCTCTCTGCGGATGTTAAGGGTGTGTAGCAGATGCCCGGTTGCACCCCTCCGAATTGAGTAGGAGAATGGATGCTGAAAAGTTGATCCATACTATGCGTAAGGTCCGCTGTTTGTGGTGCAATAGCAGGCTCACTTCCGTGGTTGTTCAGGAATACCGTCGTGTTTAAACAAAACCGTGCTACCCACGCGTCGCCACTGCCTGCGGGCATTGTGGAACTGTCGGTACACAGACCGCCTCACATTTCACATGCCACGCCGGATTTTCTGGCGGAAGAGGTCCCCGTTGCCCTTGTTTACAACGGGATTTCGCATGTGGTGATGATGGCCTCGCCGAAAGATCTCGAGCTGTTCGCCATCGGTTTCTCCCTCTCGGAAGGCATCATTGCGCATCCGCAGGAGATCTACGGCATGGACGTCGTACCGGCCTGTAACGGTCTCGAAGTGCAAATCGAACTCTCCAGCCGCCGCTTTATGGGGCTGAAAGAGCGCCGCCGGGCGCTGGCCGGACGTACCGGCTGCGGCGTGTGCGGTGTTGAACAGCTTAACGATATCGGCAAACCCATTATCCCGCTGCCGTTCACCCAGACGTTCAATCTGGCGCATCTTGATCGGGCGCTTGAGCACCTGAATGACGTTCAGCCCATCGGCCAGCTCAGCGGTTGTACGCATGCGGCGGCGTGGGTATTGCCGTCGGGGAGCATTGCAGGCGGGCATGAAGATGTTGGCCGCCACGTCGCGCTGGATAAGCTGCTGGGCCGTCGCGCTCGGGAAAACAACGTCTGGCAGCAAGGGGCCGCGCTCGTTTCCAGCCGCGCCAGCTACGAGATGGTGCAAAAATCCGCCATGTGCGGCGTGGAAATTTTGTTTGCGGTGTCAGCGGCAACCACGCTGGCGGTTGAAGTGGCGGAGCGCTGCAACCTGACGCTGGTGGGGTTCTGCAAGCCAGGCAGGGCGACAATTTACACCCATCCGCAGCGATTAATTGTTAATCAGTAATTTTGAATGAGTATAGCAAATCCTTCCGCTTTTAGTTGTTCATGATGAGGTCTAGTATTTATCTCATCAAGGCACGGTGCCTTATCTAAACAACTTAACGAAAGGGTTTATCTCATGAAAAGCATCAAAACTTTTGTCGCAGTAATCGCTCTGGCTACATCTTTCGGTTCTTTCGCTGCGCAGACTGTGACCGCATCCGCCTCTACGCTGGACGGTGCAGAAGCTAAAATCGCCGCACAGGCTCAGGAAGCGGGCGCGTCATCCTACAAAATTACTCAGGCATTCACCGGTAACCGCGTACACATGACCGCTGAACTGAACAAATAATTTCGCAGTACCGTCGAAAGAGCGCCCATGGGGCGCTTTTTTAGTTTATGCCCGCCAGACGCAGCAGCGCCGTCACCACCGCCGCCGCGACGATCACCACAATTAACGGCATTTTGCGCCAGGCCAAAAACACCGCGAACCCCACCCCCAGCACGCGCGCCATCCCGGCAAAATGGTCCCCTTCATAAAACGTTGTCGCCAGCGCGACGGAGAACAACAAAACGGTAGCCGCGTCTGAAAGCAGCGCCTGCGACCGTTCAGAAAGCGCCAGCCGGCTGCCGAGTTTTGCCCCGCCGAGACGCATCAGATAGGTTCCGGCAGAAAGAATGGCGATGCCGAGAATAAAGACCGTCATGTTTTCCATTATTTTTTCCTCGCGGCAAGGCCGAGCAAAGAGAGCAGCACCGGCAGGCCCACCGGTGCGAACGGCACGGCGGCCAGCGACAACAACGCGCCGCTACAGGCGCGGATCAGCGTGGTGCGGTTTTTAAATGCCGGCACCACTAACGCCAGCAGGATCGCCGGGAACACCGCGTCCAGCCCGATGGTTTCCGGGTCTGGCAGTAGCTTGCCGACCATCGCCCCCAGCACCGCGCCCAGCGGCCAGATGATTGCCACGCCTAACCCGCACAGCCAGTAGGCCGCTTTACGCTGCTCGGCGGTTTTTTGCGACAGGCCAAACACCACGCTTTCATCGTTCATGATATGACAGCCCAGAAAGCTCAGGCCGCGCTTGCCCACCAGGTCACGCACCGTCACGCCGAACGGCACATGGCGCGCGTTTACCAGTAAACCGGCTGCGGCCGCCGCCAGCGGATTGCCGCCGCTCGCCACGATGCCGATGAACATAAACTCGGATGCGCCTGCCAGCACCGTGAGGGAGAGAACAAACGGCACCCACAGCGGGAAGCCGTAGGCCATCGCCAGTGAGCCATAAGACATGCCGACCACGCCCACCGCGAGGCAGACCAGGACGATCGCTTTTATCGTGTCGCCTTTCAGGCAAGAGAGGTGATTCTTCATACCATTTTAGCCATATCGAACGTATTTCCATTATAATGAACGCATCAAAAACGTTTTACAAGGCGAACGATTCGTTCGTTATAGAGAGAATGAGGCCGTTATTATGACGCAGCCAATCAGCGTAATCGCCAGAAGCCTGGTGCGAGAACGCCTGCGAACCGGACTTTCGCTGGCGGAGATCGCCCGCCGTGCCGGGATCGCCAAATCCACGCTTTCACAACTGGAGTCTGGCAACGGCAACCCTAGCCTGGAAACGCTCTGGTCGCTTTGCGTGGCGCTGGATATTCCGTTTGCCCGGTTACTGGAGCCACAGCAGCCCGTCACGCAGGTGATCCGCCGCGGCGAGGGCACAAAAGTTGTCGCCGGGCAGGCGAACTACGAGGCGATTTTGCTCGCGGCGTGTCCGCCGGGGGCGCGTCGTGATATCTACCTGCTGCTGACTCAGCCGGGGGCAGACCGTATTTCCCAGCCGCATCCGCCTGGGTCGGTTGAGCATATTATCGTGACCCAGGGGCGGGCGATGGTCGGCCTGATCGACGCGGCGGAAGAGCTCGGCCCGGGGGATTACATTTGCTATCCCGCTGACCAGCCGCATATCTTTAAGGCGCTGGAGCCAGATACGCACGCGCTGCTGGTGGCGGAACAAAGCTAAACAGCGGCAAACCCGCTGCCGGTAAGACGACAGCGGGGCGATAAAATGAGACTAAGATCATAAAACAAAATATCCATATTAAATATATTCGACCATTAAATCATTTATGGCGTGAATTGTTCTTTGTACTTTAATTTAAGTTTAATACAGTTTTAAGAATATTTAATCATTTGGATTATAAATAAATATGAAAGACTAATTGTTCGTTATGCGAGAATTCATTGGGTTAGGTGGGAGACGTCACGTTTAATGGCGATACTTTATCCTGTTAACCTATTTTTGTTATTCATGGAATTTATGTGTGATTACCTTGTTTTTTCGCAGGGCTGCTTATTTTTATGATTTGTTAACCTCTGAAATATATTTACACATAATTTTTATAGGGGTATGTTTGTTCTAAGGAATAATCATTATTCGCGCATTGGCTCTTATAACGATAAGGGCATGTAAAGGAGACAATAAAAATGAAAAAAAGAGTGCTGGTAGCATTTATTGTATCTGTCGGAGTAAGTGGCGCTGTCTATGCAAATAATACCGTACGTTTTTTAGGAGAAGTTACCGATCAAACCTGTACCATAAAAATTAATGGCACCGATTCTTATCCGGTTGTCCTGTTGCCTGCCGTCAGTAAAAGCGAGCTGACGGCCGCGGGGTCCAGCGCAGGGCAAACGCCTTTCACTGTGACGTTGAGCGGCTGCGATGTTACTGCGACGTCGTCATCTTCGGCAGGCGTACGTTTTGTCAGTAATTATCTGGACGGTAACAACCTAAAAAATATCGCGGCGGCAAGCCCGGCGACGAACGTTGCTATTCAGCTACTTGAAGGCACGACCGAGCTGGACTTCACCAGCGGCATAGCAAAAACGTCTATGCAGACGGTAGGTGGAACGAGCGGTCCAGACTCTGTCTCCTTTGATATGGCTGCACGTTACTACTCTTCTGCTGGCGGGGCTACGGCCGGAGCAGTAGAAGCGCAAGCACAGTTCGCAATTACCTATTTGTAACTCTTTTAGGCGCTACTTAACGTAGCGCCATTTATTCCCTATTAATTAGGGAGGTGTATATGCTGTACACTAATAAATGCTGTTTTATTGCTGTAATGGCATTTTTGTCTTCTATTTTTATATCGAACATAGCATCTTCCAGTGTTATTCTTAAAGGTAATAGAATAATTTATTCTGCCGATGCAAAAGATAAGGTTGTAGAATTTTCTAACAATGGTGATACACCGATGCTGGTGCAGGTGTGGCTGGATAAAAATAACCCAGATTCAACGCCAGACACAGCGGATGCACCTTTTATCGTCACGCCACAAATATTTCGGATTAATGCGCTGAATGGTCATGCGCTGCGGCTAAAATTTACAGGGCAGACCCAACAGCTCCCACAGGATCGCGAGTCCGTGTTCTGGTTTAATTATTTGCAATATCCCGCCATTAAATCGTCCGATCTTGCACAGAATCGCCTGGCATTGATTGTAAAAAGCCGGCTCAAAGTATTTTATCGCCCGCCCGGTCTGCGCGGCGACGCCAGTCAGGCTCTGACGCAACTTCAGGTGCAGCGTAAAGGAAATATGCTGACGTTACAAAACCCTACGCCATGGCATATTTCACTGCGCAACGCGCTGTTAACCCGAGGTGAGAAATCTACGGCGGTTGGCCAATCGGTGATGATTCCACCATTTGGCGACACACGCTGGGTTTTAACCGATCCGGTGGCCACATCTGTCACGGTTTACGCCATGAATGATTATGGCACGGCGGTGAGCCACACCTTCACGCTGCCTCGCTAGAAGTCGACATGGAAAGAGTGGGCAGGGAGGGTTTTATGCTCCGACATCGCGCGTATCCCCGGTGTTGTCTGTTTGTCTCGACGCTGACGTTAATCAGCGCCTCTTTCGTGCAAGCGCAAGAAGCGTATGTCTTTGACGCGTCGCTACTTCGCGGGTCTGGCCTGAATAAGGTTGATATTGAACAGTTAAACCAGGATTCAATGATCAAGCCCGGCAGTTATACACTGGATCTATATGTTAACGGTACGCTGGCCGCGAGGGATGACATCGTATTTACAGCCGTGGAACATCGCGTAATGCCGTGTTTTAGCTGGGGTACCTTAAAAAAGATTGGGCTGAAATCGTTGCCGGAAGAGCCTGGAGAAGGCTGCTATCGTCCGGACAATGCGCTTTTTTCCGGCATCACGGTGAGCAGCGTGATGTCGCAAATGCGTGTTGATTTTTCGGTACCACAAACCCTGCTGGATAAACTGCCGCGAGGAGGAATACGTGAAGAGAGCCTGGAGCCCGGTGAAAGTATGCTCTTTCTCAACTACATGGCTAACCAGTACCACGTCACGCAAAAGCAGGATGGCGGTGGCACGACAGACTCCACTTACCTGAACCTGAATGGCGGGTTAAATCTGGGACTGTGGCGCTATCGTCAGCAGTCTGCGCTCAACTATGACAGCGATCTGGGCAGCCATTGGACAACAACGCGGCGCTATGTCCAGCGAGCGATTGTGCCGCTGCGCAGTGAAATGATGATTGGCGAAGGCTACACCGACGGCAGATTTTTTTCCGGGATCAGCTTTCGCGGCGTGCAGCTCACCTCCGATACCCGAATGCGTCCGGAATCTCAGCGCGGCTACGCGCCAGTGGTGCGTGGGATTGCGCGAACCAACGCCAAAGTGACCATTCGCCAGGGCAACAACACGCTCTATGAAACCACGGTCGCGCCCGGTGCGTTTGCGATTGACGATCTTTATCCCACTAATTACGCAGGCGATCTGAACGTCATTGTCACGGAAGCGGATGGGAGTGAAAGTACGTTTAACGTACCCTTTTCCGCGCTGGCGGAATCCATGCGCGCGGGGTTTTCGGAATACAGTGCGACAGTGGGGCGCGTGCGGGACGTGGGCAACAATGACGAATTCAGTGAAATTGTCTGGCAGCACGGGGTAACGAATGCGCTCACTATCAATGCGGGCAATCAACTGGCAAACGGCTATCAGGCGTTTATGCTCGGCGGCGTTTACAGTTCCACGCTGGGCGCATGGGGGATGGACAGCACTTTCTCGCGCGCACGGCTGAACAGCGACGATTACCAAACCGGCTGGATGTCCAGGCTCAACTACAGTAAACATTTTCCACAGACGGGGACGTCGGTTGCGTTGGCGGGCTACCGCTACTCTACAGGCGGCTATGCTGAGCTGTACGATGTGCTCGGTTCACGCGCTGCGCATAATGAGGAGTGGCAATCCTCCACCTGGCGGCAGCGCTCCAGGGTTGAGCTTTCGGCCAGCCAGGCGCTGGACTGGTTGGGTAATATTAATCTTTCCTTCTCTTCACAGGACTATCGCGACCAGAAAAGCCGCGATAAGCAGCTTCAGGCCAGCTGGAGTAAGGCATTTGCCTACGGCATATCGGTGAACCTTACGGCGGCGCGCACCCGACGAATCACCCCATCTTCACAAAACGGCATGGGGAACGCCGTCGACTGGAGCGACGCCTGGCAGGCAAAAACGCAAACGCTGTGGTCATTATCGTTTTCTGTTCCGCTTGGGCAGAGTCACTACTCGCCAATGCTTTCGATTAGCGCTAACCATAGTGATGATGACGGCGGAGATTATCAGTCGACGCTTAGCGGGGTGATGGGTGAGCGCGATCCGCTGAGCTACAGCCTCAACTACGCCACAAACGATCGCGGGGAGCAGTCCGTCTGGGGAGCAAATTTTCAGAAGAATTTCCCTTGGGCCAGCGGCGGCGCGTCGTGGTCTTCCTCCAGCGATTACTGGCAGGCGTCGGCATCGTTACAGGGGGCACTGGTATTGCATCGTGGAGGTATCACGCCGGGACCGTATCTTGGTGACACCTTCGCATTGATTGAAGCACCCGGTGCGGATGGCGCACGGATATCCGGCGGGCAAGGGGCACAGGTGAACGCGTTTGGCTATGCGCTTGCACCATCGTTGGTGCCTTATCAGTTCAATACTGTCAGCCTGGACCCGCAAGACATGGCCGACGATGTGGAACTCCAGACATCGGTTCAGCGTGTTGCGCCATTCGCCGGGGCGATGGTTCGCCTGCGCTACACCACGCTTCAGGGACAGGCCATGTTGATCACTGCGCAGAGGCTGAAAGGTGAGGTTATCCCGATGGGGGCCGCCGTTTACGATGAGTATGACAACAGCATTGGCATGATGGGGCAGGCGAGTCAGCTTTATTTTCGCGCCAGCGACGAGAAAGGCATATTGCGGATTAAGTGGGGGGAGGCCCAGCAGGAAAGCTGTCGAATAGCCTGGCAAAATACGCAGCCGTCGGAACCGTTACGGGTATTAACGTTGCCTTGCCGTTAAGCCCACCAGGGAGGAAATCATGAACAGACTACGTTTTGTCGTCGCGGCATTTTGCCTGATGAGCGTGGCGGCGTTTGCCCCAGTGCGAAAAAGGGCCAAAATTCGAGCACACCGAAGAGGACGCAATGGGGACAGGGCTTGCGCTGGGGCGTATCAATGTCAGCAGCATTGACGTTCAGCCGGAAGGTACAGTTTTGGCTAGTAGCGTGGTGCGCTTCTCTGATAATCCGCTCTATAGCAGCCCCGATAATATTTTGTGGGTCTGCGATATTAGCGATAAAAATAACATCTTCGAAATCATTGCCACTAACGGAGATGACCGTTACGGCGGCTACTGGGATATGGGGCAGGCAAGCGGTAATCCGAATGTTTACGGCACCTTATTTAAAAAAGTCGGGGTGCGTTTAACGCACCTTAACTCAGGCACTGTGTTTACCCGAAATTATCAACGGATACCGATGACCCGTTACGCGGTCTCAGACGATGGCAAAAAAATTTATATTCGGGTCAAGGATTTTAGCCCCATTCGCGCCGAGGCGATTCGTCTCAGCGCAGATGTTCCCACCAACACGGGAGCTGGAACCTGGTGTGGCGCTCCGGTGAGTAGCGGCAGCTATAGCTGTAATCAGCCCAATGGCTACGTCAGTTTTTGTTCGCCGGGCAGTAAAAATAACGATGCTTACTGTGATTCCGGAGACTCGGCAACCAGTTACACCGGGTGGGGTTACGATAACTGGATGGCGTTAAACATGGGAACGGCACCTGTCTCAACGCTGACCACCATCGCTACGTGCGTGGCGAAAAACGTCACGCCTGTGGTCGTGTTCCCTTCTGTTACGCGAACTGAGCTGGAAAGCGGCAAAGCGGCGCAAGCCAATTTCAGCGTGACGGTTCGTTGTGAAAATACAGCCGTCGGCGGTGTGGCGCAAAACCAGACGGCGCTGGGGTTACAGGTGCCTTACGAAAGCTTTCTCGCCGCGCAAACTCTTGGGCTGGTAAACAGCAGCGGCGGGGTGAGCCATCTCCTTTCCGAGAATTACGGACAAACCGGTATGGCAAGGGGAGTGGGGATACAGATTGCTAATGCCAGCGACGGTATAGTTCGCCAGTTCCTCGGTTGGGATCGCTGTACGACCACCAGTTGCGCAACGGGCAATAGCGGTGGCTGGTATCCCGTCAATGTAGGGGCAACCCGAATTGCAGGATCAGGGAATACCCAGGACTATTTGATTAACTTTAATGCTTCACTGGTGCGTTTACCTGACGAGGCGATCGCTGCCGGTAAGGTAGATGCCAGGGCGTATGTTTGGGTGAAAGTGCAATGATGCGTATTTCTCTGTTATTGCTATGGATGCTTGTGTCCTGGCCCTGCGCAGCGGGCATTATTGCCTCCGCAACGCGTGTGATTTTTCATGAAGGCGAAGCGCAACAGAGTCTGATGCTGGTGAATACCAATCCGTGGCCGGTAGTCGTGCAAACCTGGGTGGATGATGGCGATATCAATCGCGAACCGGGAAGTGTTAAAACGCCGTTTGTTGCGGTGCCGCCGTTGTTTCGTCTGGAGCCTAAGGGCGTACAAGGGCTACGTATCATGCACAACAAAGCGCGTATGCCCACTGACCGGGAATCGGCATTCTGGCTGAACATCTATGAAATCCCGCCTACCGGAAGTGTTGCCACACAACAACAAAGCATGGTGCTGACGATGAATACACAGATGAAAATATTCTGGCGTCCGGCGTCGCTCAACAATCCAGAAAGCGCGTGGGCGCGATTAACCTTTCATCGCGAGGGTTCTGTGCTGGTTTGTCATAATGATTCGCCTTACTTTGTCTCTTTTGCGGGCATTAACTTTAAGGCAGGCGAAAAGCTGTATCCGGTGACACAACTACCCGACATGATGGTTGCCCCCTTCGGGGAGAAGCGCTACGCCTTTGCCGCCAATGCCCCCTTCTCCGGGCAGGTGCAGGGGGAGTTAATCGACGACAACGGTAATAGCGCTGTTTATAACTGGCCGGTTAAATAACGCGACCCGACACAATATGCCGGGCCATGGCTCAGTCCAGGTAAAACACCTCGTTCAGCTCCGCACTCACCGGGCTGTTATCCGGGTTCGACGGCATGACGTCACCCATATGCTTCCACCAGCGCTGGCAGACGTCGGTATTCGCTACCGCGTTCCAGCGCTCTTCCGATTCAATCTCCACTGTCGCAAACAGCAGGTTGCGGGCTTTGTCGAGGTAAATGGCGTAGTGGTGCGCGCCGTGGGCTTTCAGTACCGCTTCCAGCTCAGGCCAGATCGGGTTGTGGCGGCGCGCATACTCCTCGTGCGCATCCGGGTTTACCTGCATCACAAACGCTTTGCGGATCATAATGCCTCCAGGTACAGCTCGCGGACCTCATCGCGGCTGGCGGTGCGCGGGTTGCACGGCGCGCACGGGTCAGCGAGCGCTTTATCCAGCCAGCCTTCAATATCGGCTTTGGTCACGCCGAGCTGGCTAAATCCGGACGGAATGCCGACCCGGGCGCTCAGATCGCGAATCGCCTGAATGGCGGACATGCTGGCCGCTTCGTCGCTCATGCCGCGCGTGTCAACGCCCATCGCCTGCGCCACACGGGCGAATCGGGCGACCGCGTTCGGACGGTTAAAGTTTTCGATGATCGGCAGCAGGATGGCGTTGCAGACGCCGTGCGGCAGGTTGTGCGTCGCGCCCGGCTGGTGCGCCAGAGCATGCACCAGCCCCAGCCCGGCGCTGTTAAACGCCATGCCCGCCAGATACTGCCCAAAGGCCATCTGCTCGCGCGCTTCCAGGTTGTGACCGTCGTCGACCGCTTTCGGCAGCCAGAGGTTGATCAGACGAATGGCTTCCAGCGCGTTGGCATCGGTCAGTGGGTGTGCGCCCACGGAGACGTAAGCTTCAATGGCGTGGGTTAGCGCGTCCATGCCGGTTGCGGCGGTCACGGAGGCCGGAATATCGAGCATCACGCTGGCATCGTCCACGGCGATATCCGGGATGATGTTCGGGTCGATAATCACCTCTTTAACCTGACGCGCGGCGTCGATGATCACCGCGTTGCTGGTCATCTCCGCTGCCGTGCCTGCGGTGGTGTTGATCGCCACCAGCGGCACGCCCGCGTTTTTTACTTTGCCGACGCCGGAGTAATCGGTTGACGGACCGGGGTTGGCGGTGAGGATTTTGATCGCCTTGGCGGTATCAATCGGGCTGCCGCCGCCGAAGGCAATCACGTAATCACACTCCGCATCCTGATATGCCGCATAGCCTTTCTGCACCAGCGCTTCCGTTGGGTTTGGGAAGACCTCATCGAACAGGTGATACGACATCTGATGGGCGTCCAGCGCGTTAAACAGGCTGTCGAGCAGGCCGAGTTTTACCAACTGACCGTCGGTGACAACCAGTGCCTTTCCCCACTGCTTGCTCGCCACCAGGTTGACCATATCGCCGATTGCGCCCGCGCCGTGCAGGCTGATTTTGGGGAGTGCCAACATAAAGCTCATGATAATTCTCCTTAATATGCTTTTGAGGTAATCCGTTCCCCTCACCCTAACCCTCTCCCCGGAGGGGAGAGGGGACTGCTTGGTGCGGCTTTTCACCCTCTCCCCTCAGGGGAGAGGGCAGGGGTGAGGGGCAATTTAATTCCGTCTTCGCTGCATCATCCGGCGGGTAATAATCGGCAGCGAAATCACCACGATCAGCATCGCGCCGATAATCACCGACATCACAATGCCGGGCACGTTGAGCAGGCTCAGGCCGAAGGTCACCAGCCCCATCAGGAAGGCGGCGATAATCACGCCCACCATGCTGCCGGACCCACCGAGAATATTGACGCCGCCGAGCACCGCCATCGTCACCACCGCCAGCTCCCAGCCCATCGCGATGGTCGGGCGGGTGCTGCCCAGACGCGAGGTAAGCAGCACCGACGCCAGGCCGGACATCAGCCCAACCAGTGCGAAGAGGATCAGGTTGTGGCGCTTCACGTTGATGCCGGAGTACCACGCGCCGGTCGGGTTGTTGCCGATGGCGTAGGTGCGGCGGCCAAAGTTGGTGCGGTGCAGCACAAAGGCAAACAGAGCGGCCAGCACGATAAACAGCGCGAATTCAAACGACAGCGCGCCCCAGACGTAGCCCTGGCCGAACCAGGCGAAGCTCTCAGGGTAGCTGTTCAGCGCCTGGTCCCCGAGCAGAATGTAGGTGATCCCGCGGTACAGGCTCATGGTGCCGATGGTGATGACGATGGACGACAGGTTAAAGCGCGTCACCAGAATGCCGTTGAACAGCCCGCACAGTAGCCCGACGCCTAATCCGACGCAGACCAGCAGCGGCGTATCGACGCCCGCCGCCGCGCAAAAGCCCATCACCGTGGAGCTGAGCGCGATGGTGGAGGCTACCGACAGGTCAATTTCCCTGGCGATAATCAGCATCGCCATCGGCAACACGATGATCGCTTTTTCGGTGAAGTTGAACGTCGCGTCGGAGAGGTTCCAGATATTGAGAAAGTAGGGTGAGGCGAGCGCGTTCACCAAGAACACCGCCAGCGTCACCGCCAGCAGGAACCCCTCCCAGCACAGCAGACGCTGGAAGATGCCCGGCGCAGAAGTGGGTTTGATTGCTTCAGATGTCATCATTTTGCTCATGATTTCACCGCCAGTTTCTGACGTGCCAGCGCAGCATCGCGCAGTATCAATCGGCCTTTACGTTTATTGCCGCGCTCGTTCAGCAGCACCGCTATCACAATTACCGTGCCGGAAATCGCCATCTGCCAGAACGGTGAGACGCCGATCACCGGCAGGGCGTTGTTAATCACCCCGAGGAACAGTGCGCCAAACAGACAGCCGAGCACGCGCCCGGTGCCGCCCATGGTGCTGATCCCCCCAATCACACAGGCTGCCACCACCTGCAATTCAAAACCGTTAGCGACGTCAACATACGCAACGGCAAAGCGCGATATCCACAGGTAGCCGCAGAACCCGGCCAGCAGACCGGAAAGGCAGAAACTAATGAACTGCATTTTTCCGGCGTTGATCCCGGTGTAGTACGCTGCCGTGGCATTACCGCCTGCGGTGTAGAGCGCTCGTCCGGTGCGGCTGTAGCGCAGGAAGTAGCCCACCAGCAGCAGCGCGGCGATGGCGCACCAGCTCAGCACCGGCAAGCCCAGCACTGACGCACGTGGCAGGCCGAGGAAATCTGTACCCATCTGGTTTGAGTTCACCCAGCCGCCGCCGGAGAGCAAAAAGATCATTCCGCGGTAGATGCTCATAGTGCCGAGCGTTACCACAATCGCCGGAATGCCCAGCTTCCACACCAGCAGGCCGTTTATCGCGCCCATCAGCAGCCCAAGCACGCTGGCAAGGATCAGCAGCGCCCAGACGGGCACGTCCGGGTAATGGAAATTAATCAGGGCGACAATCATCCCGGTCAGGGCCAGATTGGCCGCCATCGACAGGTCGATGCCTTTCGTGAGCAGCACCATCATCTGCCCGAGCGCGAGGACGATCAGAATGGCGGTGTCGTTAAACATCTCCACCAGGTTGTCCGGCGCGATAAACGATGGCACGCGGCTACCAATGGCGACGATCATCAGGATAATCACCGCGCCCAGCAGGGCTTCGCGGTGTTTTAAGAGTGAGCTAAGCATTATGCCGCCTCCTGTTTTGCACCGCTGGCGGCGCTGACGATGGTTTCCGCCGTCGCGTCTCCCGCCCGGTACTCGGCCACCATCAGCCCCTCGTGCATGACGATAATGCGATCCGCCATGCCCATCACTTCCGGCAGTTCGGACGAGACCATAATTACCGCCAGCCCCTGACTGACCAGCTCGGACATAAACTGATGCACGGCTGCTTTTGAGCCGATATCGATGCCTTTTGTCGGCTCATCGAGGATAATCACGTCAGGGTGCGTCGCCAGCCATTTGCCGATCACGACCTTTTGCTGGTTGCCGCCAGAGAGGGTCTCCACCGCCTGCTTCCAGCTGAAGGCTTTCACTTGCAGGCGTTTGGCGTATTCGTCCGCCAGCTTCCATTCACGGTCGTCATGCAGCACACCGTTCGGATTGAGCTTGCTGAGCTGAGGCAGGCTGATGTTCTGGGCAATCGGCAGGGCGATAATCGCCCCCTGTTTCTGTCTTTCTTCCGGCACGCAGACGATACCGGCTTTGATCGCATCCGCAGGCTGGCGGAAGCGCCGGGGCTGTCCGTTGAGGATAATTTCCCCGGACGATGGCCGCGTGACGCCGGAAAGCGCCTGCATCAGCTCGGTACGCCCGGCCCCCACCAGCCCGTAAAAGCCGAGGATTTCTCCTTTACGCAGGGAGAACGAGATATGCGCAAACTCGGTCGGATGGCAGAGGTTTTTCACCTCCAGCACCGTCTCGCCTTTTTCGCAGTCTATTTTAGGGAAAGTTTGGGTAATGGCGCGCCCGACCATCATCGACACCATGCGCTCCTCGGTGATCTCATTTATTGCACCTGCGCCGACGAACGCGCCGTCGCGCAAAATAGTGTAGTGATCGGCCAGCTCAAAAATCTCGTCGAACTTGTGGGAAATAAACAGGATGGCTTTGCCCTCCTGCTTTAAGCGCTCCACAATCTGGTAAAACTCGAGGATTTCATGCTGCGACAGCGCCGCCGTGGGTTCATCGAGGATCACCACCTGCGCCTCAAACGACAGCGCGCGGGCAATCGCCACCATGTGACGCTGGGCGATGCTCAGGGTTTTCAGCGTCGCGCGCGGGTCGATTTGCACTTCCAGCCGCGTGAGGATCGCCTGCGCCCGGCGGTGCATTTCCGGCCAGTCGAGCTTTTTCAGGAAGCCTTTGTGAAGGTACTGACCGACAAAAATATTCTCGGTGACCGAGAGTTCATCAAACAGCACGGTTTCCTGGTGAATGGCGGTGATGCCCATTTTATGCGCCGACTCCGGCGTCGGGAGATGAACGGGGATCGCTTTATAGAGAATTTCGCCCTCGTCGGGCTGGTAAATGCCGGTCATCACTTTGACCAGCGTCGACTTGCCCGCGCCGTTTTCGCCGATAAGCGCCGTCACTTTACCGGGCCACAGCGCAAGCTGCACGTTCTCAAGAGCACGCACGCCGGGGAACACCTTGGTGATGCCAGAAAGCTGTAGCAATGGGGTCATGATAGTTCTCCTGGACAGAGGAATTTGTAGGGCGGGTAAGCGGCAGCGCCACCCGCCTTTTGCCGGATGGCGCTACGCTTATCCGGCCTACAAATTGCATCAAAAGATTTTCGAGAACTTATCAATATTGCTGGCATCGTAGACGAACGGCTCGGCCATCGCGCCGTTGCCGTCAGCATCCAGCTTCACTTTGCCCAGTCTGCCCATGCTGGCCTCACCTTTCTTGGCCGTGCCTTTCACCAGGTCATCCGCCAGGTAGGTTGCCGCATAGCCGAGGTCAATCGGGTTCCAGATGGCAAAGCTCTTGCTCGCGCCGGACTTCACCGCGCCCGCCATCTCGGACGGCAGGCCTAAACCGGTGACGTACACTTTGCCAATCTTGCCCTGGTCCTTCACCGCCTGCGCAGCGGCCACAATGCCCACGGACGATGGCGAAACAATCACTTTCAGTTCGGGGTAGGTTTTCAGCAAGCCGACCGCTTCGCGGTAGCTTTTGTCAGAGAGATCGTCTCCGTAGGCCACGGTCACCAGATTGACGGACGGGTACTTCGGCAGCACCTTTTTCATCTCCGCAATCCAGGTATTCTGGTTGGTGGAGGTTGGCGTGGCGCTCAGCACCGCCACGTCGCCCTTCTCCACGTTCAGCGCTTTCAGCGCGTCGGCGGCGAGCTTCACGTTGGTTTCGCCAATCAGGGCATTATTGGACGGGTTGAGGTGGATCTGGCGTCCGGCTTTCGCCACCCCGGAGTCCCACGACACAACCTTAATGCCGCGCTGCATCGCTTTTTTCAGCACCGGCACGACGGCGTCCGGATCGTTCGCGGAAATCGCGATCGCATCCACGCCCTGGGCGATCAACCCGTTCAGCACCTCGATCTGCGCTTCCGCCGTGGTGGTGGTCGGGCCGGTATAAATCACTTTCACATCGCCTAACTCTTTGGCCGCCTCCTGCGCGCCGACGTTCGCTGCCTCGAAGAATCCATTTCCTAAGGACTTCGCCACCAGGGCGATTTTCACTTCTGCTAAAGCGGAACCGGACAACGCCAGAGCGGCAACGGTGAGGATCAAGCTTGCTTTTATTTTCATTGCTTTTACTCCACTGACTTGAGTTAGTTGTAGGGATTGCAGGTGGTTTTCGCCCCGTCTCAATGAGCGGGGCGCGATGTTGTTATTGGTACAGATCTAACGCCGACTGCATGGGGGTGACGCCAAAGCGTTTGCCCAGGGCGATCAGCTCTTCCCGGGTGATGGTCTGCTTCATGCCGCCCATGGAATAGACCTTCACCAGCACTTCCGCGGATTTCTCGGCGGTGTCGATCAGGCCGAAGGTTTCATCCAGCGTCGGGCCGCTGCCGAAGACGCCGTGGAACGGCCACAGCACCAGTGAGTGCTTCCGCATGTCCGTTGCGGTCGCCTGGCCGATTTCGTCGGTGCCCGGCACCATCCACGGCAGAATGCCGACGCCGTCCGGGAACACCACCAGACACTCGGTACTGCCTTCCCACAGTTTGCGAGTGAAGAAATCAGAATTATTTTCCAGCACGTAGGTCAGGGCGATCAGGTTGGTGGCGTGGCAGTGCATGATCACGCGGTCCTTGCCATTGGTCGCCTTGATGCGCTCGCAGTGGGAGAGGAAGTGCGCCGGCAGTTCAGAGGTAGGCACCGCGTCGTCCGTTAGCCCCCAGAGAATGTGGTAGCCCGCACCGTCGCTGTCCACCTTCACCACGCCGAGGTTGGCCTGCGGGTCGAGCTGGACGTTGCGGAAGAACTTCCCGGAACCGGTGACGATAAACGGCGTGTTGGCGAGCAGCGGCATCGGCTGGCTCAGGGCGATATAGCGCGGCTTCTGGTGGAAATCGGCGGCAAATGGCTCGATATCCGCGTCGTCCAGGCGTAGCGTCAGGTTGCCGCCGTTGCGCTCATCCCAGCCTTTGAGCCAGGCGTCAGAGGTGGCTTTGATCATGCCCTGGACGAACCAGGAAGTGGTGATGGTCTGCATAGTTTTCATTTCCAGTTATCGCGGTGAGGTTGAACCCCTCACCCTAACCCTCTCCCCAAAGGGGAGAGGGGATGGTTTGCTCCCTCTCCCCTTTGGGGAGAGGGCAGGGGTGAGGGGGCTGTTACCCGCGCTGACTCAACACGTCTTCCTCATATGCCCGCACGTTGTCCAGCCACTGGCTGCCCGCAGGCGCATCGTGACGCTGGCAGTACATCTCCCACACCGCCTGCCACGGCAGGGATTTCTGCTCTTCCAGCAGCGCCAGGCGCGCGGTGTAGTCGCCGTTTTCTTCCAGCTGTTTCAGGGCGGCGACAGGCTCCAGCAGCGCGCGCAGCAGGGCTTTCTTCATGTTGCGGGTGCCGATAACCCACGCCGCGATGCGGTTGATGGAGGCGTCGAAGAAGTCGAGGCCAATGTGTACGCGGTCAAAGAGGTCGTGGCGGATGATTTCGCTGGCAATGGCCTGGGTTTCGTCATCCAGCAGCACCACGTGGTCGCTGTCCCAGCGAACCGGGCGGCTGACGTGCAGCAACAGACGCGGCACGTAGAGCATGGCGGCGGAGATTTTGTCGGAGATCACCTCGGTTGGGTGGAAGTGGCCGGCATCCAGGCACAGCGCGGTCTGGCGGCTGGTGGCGTAACCCATGTAGAACTCGTTTGAGCCCACGGTGTAGCTCTCTGCGCCAATGCCGAACAGCTTGCTTTCGACGGCGTCGATGTGGTGCGCCGGGTCCAGTTTTTCGCTGATAGCTTCATCCAGCGCGGCCAGCAGACGCTGACGTGGGGCCAGTCGGTCTACGGTGATGTCTTTCATGCCGTCCGGGATCCAGATGTTCATTACCGATGGCGTGCCAAGCTGCTCGCCGAAATACGCCGAGACCCGGCGGCTGGCTTTTACATGGTCGATCCAGAACTGGCGGATTTCGTCGTTGGCGTGCGCAAGGGTAAACCCGTCCGCGCTCAGCGGGTGCGAGAAGCAGGACGGGTTAAAATCCAGACCCAGCCGGTTGGCCTTCGCCCACTCCACCCAGTTCTTAAAGTGTTCCGGTTTGATTTCGTTACGCGCGACCGGCTCGTCGGATTCGAGATAAATGGCGTGCAGGTTCAGGCGCTTTGGCCCGGGGATCAGGCTCAGCGCCAGCTCCAGATCCGCACGCAGTTCGGTGGCGTTGCGCGCTTTGCCCGGGTAGTTACCCGTGGCCTGAATACCCCCCGTCAGGGAACCGCCCGGGTTCTCGAAACCGGCGACGTCATCACCCTGCCAGCAGTGCATGGAGACGGGCAGACGGTCGAGCTGGCGCAGCGCCTCTTCGACATCCACGCCGACGGCGGCGAAACGCTGTTTAGCCAGGTCCCAGGCTTGTTCAAGTTGAGTGGTCATGCGCAAAGCTCCTTAGTCAGTCGTTTTTGCTGAAACTGCGCCCGGTAGCGGGCAATTTCATGGCAGGGATGGGGGGTGAAGGTGGTCAGGCTGTTATTCGCCGTCACCACCGAACGGAAATCGTCGACGTTTGAAAGTTCGTCCAGGGTCATCAGCTGAATGCCGATATTGCCGAGCGTGGAGGCTTCAATCGGACCTGCCACCACGGTAATGCCGCAGGCATCCGCGCAGAGCTGGTTCAGCAGCTGGTTCTGGCAGCCGCCGCCCACGATATGCAGTTGTGTGAACGGTTTGCCGCGAAGGTCAGCCAGCTCGCTCAGGATGTCGGCATACAGCAGGGCGAGGCTGTCAAAAATGCAGCGTGCCAGCTCGGCGGGGCGGGAAGGTACCGGCTGCCCCGCTTCAAAACAGGCGGCCTGGATTTCGGCGCTCATGTGCACCGGGTTGATAAAGCGATCGTCGTTCGGGTTGATCAGGAAGGTGCAGGCCTTCAGCGTTTCGGTTTCCGCGATAAGCGCGGGCAGGTCGGTGATGGCCTGCTCTTTCAGCACCCGCTGGAGCAGCCACAGCCCCATGATGTTCTTCAGCACCCGGTAGCGGCCTTCGGCACCGCCTTCGTTGGTGATGTTCGCCGCCATCGCGGCATCGCTGGTGTACGGGGTTTTGCTCTCGAAGCCCATCAGCGACCAGGTGCCGGAAGAGAGATAGGCCGCATCTTTGTCGGCGAGCGGCGAGGCAATGACCGCGCTCGCGGTGTCGTGACTGGCGACGGCGACAACAGGGATTTCATTCCCCTGCGGGCAAAGCCAGTGACCGATCACATTGCCCGGATGGGTTGGCGCGCCGAACCAGGACGGCGAGGCGCCCGTCCAGGCCAGCAGATGTTCATCCCAGTTATCGGTGTTGATGTTGACCAGCTGCGTGGTGGTGGCGTTGGTGTATTCCCAGTTCATATTGCCGGTCAGACGGTAGCTTAAGTAGTCCGGGATCAGCAGCGCATGCGCCACCTTTTCGACCAGCTCAGGCTGTTGCTCAACCAGCGCACGTAGCTGATACAGCGTGTTAAACGGCAGGAACTGGATGCCACTGCGACCATAGATGTTCTCCTTGCCAAGCTGCGCGATGGCGTGCGCCATCAGCCCATCGGTGCGGCTGTCGCGGTAGGAGACCGGCAGGCCGACGCGTTCGCCGTGACTGTCCAGCAGCACGTAATCCACACCCCAGGTATCAATGCCGATACTGTCGATGCGAATACCGTCTTCGCAGACGTTGTGAAGTCCGGTGCGGATCTCTGCTTCCAGGGCGTCGATATCCCAGGTAACAAAACCGTCCTGTTTTTGCAGGCAATTGGCGAAACGGTGCATTTCGCGAAGCGTAAGGGTGTGCAGGTCGCAGTCCCAGGTGGCGAGCATTACACGGCCGCTGGATGCGCCTAAATCGACAGCCACACAATGGCGAAAAGTCATGGTCGGGTCCTTTCTTAAGTCATTACCGAGGAGTGTAAGAAAGGGAAGAAATAGCCACCTTCTCGCCACTGACAGCCCAAATCTCGCGCTGGCAAGAAAGCAAAGATGAACGTGAGGGAGTTCACAGTTTCCAGTAATCGCGGGGTTTGCAGGCAGTGTGACGCTGACCGCATTTCCCGATCTTTCCGCCTGTTTCTTGAAAAACCGGCAGCTTTTGCGCGGTTTGCTGTCAAAAATTTAAGGTGAGCGGGGAAGGCCTTAATTACTATTTTGAGAACTTTTCTCATTGGTAGAGGCCGTTATGACCGTACTGCACAGCGTCGATTTTTTTCCTTCGGGGGCTTCGCCGGTTGCGATTGAGCCACGGCTGCCTCAGGCTGCGTTCCCGGAACATCATCATGATTTTCATGAAATTGTGATTGTTGAGCACGGAACGGGCATCCACGTGTTTAATGGTCAGCCGTATACCATCAGCGGCGGTACGGTGTGCTTCGTGCGCGATCACGACAGGCACCTGTATGAACATACCGATAACCTGTGCCTGACCAATGTGCTCTATCGTTCTCCGGATGCGTTTCAGTTTCTCTCTGGGCTGAATCAGCTGCTGCCGCAGGAGAAGGGCGGCCATTATCCGTCGCACTGGCGGGTGAATCAGTCCACGTTGCAGCAGGTGCGTCAGCTGGTAAGCCAGATGGAGCAGAGCGAGGATGGACAGGAGACGCACGCCATTGCTACCCGCGAGATGCTGTTTATGCAGCTGCTGGTGCTACTGCGGCGCAGCAGCCTGGTGGAAGGGCTGGAAAATAACGACGCGCGCCTGAATCAGCTGATGGCCTGGCTGGAAGATCATTTTGCCGAAGATGTCTGCTGGGAAACGCTGGCGGATGACTTTTCGCTCTCGCTGCGCACGCTGCATCGTCAGCTCAAGCAGCATACCGGGCTGACGCCGCAGCGCTACCTCAACCGTCTGCGCCTGATCAAAGCGCGTCACCTTTTAAGGCACACGGATGAAAGCGTCACGGATATCGCCTATCGCTGCGGTTTCGGCGACAGTAACCACTTTTCAACGCTGTTTCGTCGGGAATTTAGCTGGTCGCCGCGCGATATCCGTCAGGGGAAAGACGCGTTGCTTCAGTAACGCGAGGGCAGTCACCGTTTTTTTACCGCAGAAAGGCTAATAATGTCCGGTTATTCGCCGTCGAGGTTGTGGTGTGGCTGCTCAGTTAATTCTTCGTAAAGATGATTTTTTTGCCTCCGCGAGTCAGGCCGTCGCGGTGGCGGACCGCTATCCGCAAAACGTCTTTGCCGAGCATACCCACGAGTTCTGCGAGCTGGTGCTGGTGTGGCGGGGCAACGGCCTGCACGTCCTCAACGACCGTCCCTACCGCATCACGCGCGGAGACCTGTTCTACATCCGCGCCGAAGATAAACACTCTTACGCCTCGGTTAACGATCTGGTGTTGCAGAACGTCATCTACTGCCCTGACAGGCTTAAACTGAATGTCGACTGGGCGGGCAATATCCCCGGTTTACATGATGCCAGAGGCGAACCGCACTGGCGCTTAAGCAGCAACGGCATGGCTCAGGTGCGCCAGACGATTTCCCAGCTGGAGCAGGAGAGCCAGAAGAGCGATCCGGTGGCAAACCAGATGTCGGAGCTGCTTTTTGCCCAGCTGGTGATGACCCTGAAGCGCCATCGTTACGCTACGGATAATCCCTCTGCCACCACGCAGGAAGCGCTGCTGGATAAGCTCATCACCCGGCTTGCGGGCAGTCTTAACAAGAGTTTCGTGCTGGAAAAATTCTGCGAGCAGGAGCAGTGCAGCGAGCGCGCGCTGCGCCAGCAGTTCCGCACCCAGACGGGGATGACGGTAAACCACTATCTGCGCCAGCTGCGCATCTGCCACGCTCAGTATCTGTTACAGCATACGGAGCTGATGGTGAGTGAAGTGGCGATGCGCTGCGGCTTTGAGGACAGTAACTACTTTTCGGTGGTGTTTAACCGTGAGGTGGGGATGACGCCGGTTCAGTGGCGTCATCGCAGTCGAAAGGCAGCGTAATCAGTTCGCCATGCCGAGGCCGACGATATTGGCCGCAATAATTATCACCACGCAGCCCAGGCTCAGCACGCCAACCGGACGACGCCCGGCGTTGTTCCACTCTTTCAGCACCAGCCCAACCAGCCCGCCGCACAGCACGTAGAAGCTCATGTGCAGCATCCAGCTCATGTAGTCATACTGCGCCGGAATACTGGCGTGACCCCAGGCGTAAAAGAAGAATTGCAGATACCACATCAGACCGCCGAGGGCGGAAAGCAGGACGTTGGTGACGATCAGCGGTTTTGCCAGCGAGAAGTCGGCTTTTACCGACAGATTCTTCACTTTTGCCAGACGAATGAAGCAAAAGCCGAGGTTTACCAGCGCGCCGCCGCCCATGATCACCACGTAGCTTGGCAGGGCAACGTACAGCGGGTCGACGCCCAGCGCTGCAGCGGCGTCGTGCATCGGTTTGGCGGCGTTCATCGCGAACGACATGCCCGCCGAGAAGACGCCGCACATCACCGCCAGTAGCAGCCCTTTCTTCAGGTTGAACTCTTCGGCTTTGATGCCCATCTTGCGTTCTTTCAACTGGCCCGCGCGGGTGACAATTCCCACGCCGATCACCGCTACCAGCACGCCCAGCAGCGTCATTCGCCCACCCTGGGTGTTGATCAGCACATCGAAGTTGCCGTTGAGGATTGGCGTCATCAGGGTGCCAACAATCAGCGTAATGCCGATCGCGATGCCAATCCCCATCGACATGCCGAGGTAGCGCATGGTGAGGCCGTAGTTGATATTACCGATACCCCACATCGCGCCGAACAGGAATACCGGCAGCAGGGTGGAGGCGTTGAAGGAGGAGAAGTAGCCCCAGAAATCGGGCAGCAGCATGGCGCTGATTGTCCACGGCAAAATCAGCCAGGACACGGTACCGCCAACGGACCACATGGTTTCCCATGACCAGCCTTTCACCTTTTTAAACGGGGCATAGAAACAGGCTGCACTGGCCGCGCCTATCAAATGCCAGAAGATACCCATCGTAATCGCATGATTCATTTTTACATCCTCATCGTTTTTATAGCCGGAGGCTTCCCGCCGACTTGATGAGTGTAAAAATTAGGCGGTTTGGGAACCTTCAGAAGGTTGCCGCACTTTTGTTTTGAATGGCAATCAGCACGTTAACCGCGTGAGCAGACTCACAATTCCTTCATTTCTTAAAAACCGAATAACCATATAAAAACTACGGCATTGATAATCATTTTCAATATCATTTAATTAACTATAATGAACCAACTGCTTACGCGGCATTAACAGCTGTGCCGCCCGACAATAATGGAGAGGATTATGAGTTATACACTGCCATCCCTGCCGTATGCCTACGACGCACTGGAACCGCATTTCGACAAGCAGACGATGGAAATCCATCACACTAAACACCACCAGACCTACGTGAATAACGCGAATGCTGCGCTGGAAAGCCTGCCAGAGTTCGCTAATCTGCCTGTTGAAGAGCTGATCACCAAACTGGACCAGCTGCCAGCAGACAAGAAAACCGTGCTGCGCAACAACGCGGGCGGTCACGCTAACCACAGCCTGTTCTGGAAAGGCCTGAAAACCGGCACCACCCTTCAGGGCGACCTGAAAGCGGCTATCGAGCGTGACTTCGGTTCCGTTGACAACTTCAAAGCGGAATTCGAAAAAGCCGCTGCAACCCGTTTCGGCTCTGGCTGGGCGTGGCTGGTCCTGAAAGGTGACAAACTGGCGGTCGTTTCAACCGCAAACCAGGACTCCCCGCTGATGGGTGAAGCTATCTCTGGCGCATCCGGCTTCCCAATTCTGGGTCTGGACGTGTGGGAACACGCTTACTACCTGAAGTTCCAGAACCGTCGCCCTGACTACATCAAAGCCTTCTGGGATGTAGTGAACTGGGACGAAGCAGCAGCGCGTTTCGCCGCTAAAAAATAAGGTTGCATTGACGCCTGTGAGAAGCGAGTCTGATGACTCGCTTTTTTTGTATCTGAAGGAGTGGAGATGCATTACCCGGTGAATGTGTTTACAGGCAAGGTAAGGGAGTACGAAGGCAGTCGCCCGAGCGCTATCGCCAAAGTGCAGGTCGACGGTGAGCTGACGCTTACCGAGCTTGGTCTGGCGGGTGACCAGCAGGCCGAAAAGAAAATCCACGGCGGGCCCGATCGCGCGCTGTGCCACTATCCGCGCGAGCACTATCAGCACTGGAAAACCGAATTTCCTGAACAGGCGGACCTTTTCGTCGCCCCCGCGTTTGGCGAAAATCTCTCAACGGAAGGGCTGACGGAGAAGAACGTCTTTATTGGCGATATTTATCGCTGGGGCGATGCTCTGATTCAGGTCACCCAGCCGCGCTCGCCGTGCTTCAAGCTTAACTACCATTTTGGCATTCAGGATATGTCGGCCCAGCTGCAAAACGCGGGTAAAACCGGCTGGCTGTATCGCGTTGTGCAGGCGGGACAGATTTCGGCGGATGCGCCGCTTGAGCTGGCTTCGCGCCTGAGTGAGGTGTCGGTATTCGAGGCCTGTGCCATTGCCTGGCATATGCCGTTCGACGATGAACAGTTTCACCGCCTGCTGTCAGCGGCAGGATTATCCACCAGCTGGACCAGAACGATGCAGAAGCGGCGGATAAGCGGCAAGATCGAGAGCAGTTCGCGGAGATTGTGGGGGAAATAATTGCCCCTCACCCCGGCCCTCTCCCCAAAGGGGCGAGGGTGAAAAGACCGCACCGAGCCGTCCCCTCTCCCCTATGGGGAGAGGGTTAGGGTGAGGGGATTACGAACGCTTATACAGCGGCAGCCACAGCGTTAACCGCAGACCGCCCAGCGGGCTGTCATCGGCTTTCACCCAGCCACGGTGCTGCTGCATGGCGGTTTCAACAATCGCCAGACCCAGCCCCGTACCGCCAGATTCACGGTCGCGCGCCTCGTCGGTACGGTAGAACGGACGGAAAATCTGCTCGCGATCTTCCGGGCTGACGCCTGGGCCGTCGTCGTCCACGATGATAGTGATCCCGTCTTTATCCACCGAAAACGCCACTTCAATCTTCGTGTGCGAGTAGCGCAGGGCGTTACGCACGATATTCTCCAGCGCGCTTTCCAGCGTGTTGGGGTTACCGTACAGCGGCCACGGACCCGGCGGGAAATTGACGGTGAAGGATTTGCCCATCTGTTCCGCTTCGAAGGCCGCGTTGTCCAGCACCTCATGCCAGAGGTGATTGGCTTTCACCGTTTCGCTCACCAGCGCGTTTTTCTGCTGATTGCGCGACATCACCAGCAGATCGTTGATCATGCTGTCCAGGCGATGCGCTTCCGTCTCAATACGCTCCAGCTCTTTGCTCTCACCGCTGCGACGGCGCAGCAGGGCGGTACCCAACTGTAAACGCGTGAGCGGCGTTCGCAGCTCGTGGGAGATATCCGACAGCAGACGTTGCTGGGCCGTCATCATTCGATCAAGCGCGCTCACCATCTGGTTAAAACTGGTTCCGGCGGCCAGGAACTCCTGCGGCCCGGATTCCAGCTCCGGATGCTGCCTCAGGTTGCCCTGCGCCACTTCGTCCGCCGCGTTTTTCAGCTTACGCGCCGGTTTCGCCAGGCTCCACGCCAGCCATAACAGCAGCGGGGAACTAACCAGCATGGTGACAATCAACAGCAACAGCGGACGGTCAAATAGCAGGTTGATGAAGTCGGACTGGGAACTGCTCGCGGGGCGAATCAGGTAGAGCTGGTAGTTATCTTCCCCATCCCGCACCGAGAAAGGGCCCACCATTTCTACCCGACCATATTTCTTTTTCTGTGGGTGATCGGCGTTATCCGCCTGGCCAATAAAGTTGCGGATAATCTGCATTTCATTGCGATCGGCCCCAATCACGCGGCCTTCACTGGTGACCAGTAAAAGACGTTGTCCGGGGGGCGCCCACTTGTCGATAGCGCGAAACAGCCTGCGCCACCACATTAAATCGTTCGGCGGATCGTTTGCCAGCTCCGCTTCCACGTGCTGCTCGATCATCACGCCCTGACGTTGCTCGCTGTCGAGCAGCTCCGTCATCTGGCGTGAGTCGAGTTTTGGCAACATCAAAACGAGCATTAAAACCAGTGCCAGCGTCAGCCAGAAGATGGCGAAGATGCGGGCGGTTAAGCTGCCTATCATGAAGCGGAAACCATCAGATAACCGCGACCACGCAGGGTTTTAAACCAGGGGTGACCGTCTTTACGTTCTGGCAGCTTACGGCGCAGGTTCGAGATATGCATATCGATGGCGCGGTCAAACGGGGTGAGGCGTTTGCCTAGCACTTCCTGGCTCAAGTGTTCACGCGACACCACCTGGCCGAGATGCTGCGCCAGCAGATACAGCAGGGTGAACTCGGTGCCGGTTAGCTCCAGCGTTTCACCGTCGAAGCTCGCTTCCTGGCGGCCCGGGTTCAGGCTCAGGGAGTCCACTTCCAGCGTAGGTGAGCTGTTGTCGGTATTCTGCTGCTGCTCGCTCCAGTGAGAGCGGCGCAGGATCGCGCGAATACGGGCCACCAGTTCACGGTCGTTGAACGGCTTAGGTAAATAGTCATCCGCACCCAGCTCAAGGCCGAGTACGCGGTCAAGCTCGCTGCCGCGCGCGGTCAGCATAATGACGGGGGTCTGGTGTGTCTGGCGAAGCTCTTTCAACGTATCAATACCGTTTTTCTTCGGCATCATGACGTCGAGCAAAAGTAAATCGATGCTGTCGTCAAGGAGACTCAGCGCCTGTTCCCCATCGTGGGCAACCAGGACGTTGAAACCTTCCATGTCGAGCAACTCCTTTAAAAGAGATGTGAGCTCTCGGTCATCATCAACTAACAGGATTTTATTCATTGTTTAAATACCTCCGAGGCAGAAATTACGACATCAAGGCTATCTAATCCATGACTTTACGTTGTTTTACACCCCCTGACGCATGTTTGCAGCCTGAATCGTAGACTGTCTCTCGTTGAATCGCGACACGAAAGATTTTGGGAGCAAGTGATGCGCAAAGTTACCGCTGCCGTCATGGCCTCAACGCTGGCCTTCTGTGCGTTTAGCCAGGCTGCTGTAGCTATCAACAGCGATAACGGTTCCTCAGCAGAGGGCGCAACGCAGCACAGCAGCCAAAGCCATATGTTTGACGGCATAAGTTTAACCGAACATCAGCGTCAACAGATGCGAGATCTGATGCAGAGGGCACGACACGACCAGCCCCCTGTTAATGTTAGCGAAATGGAGACAATGCATCGCCTTGTCACCGCAGAAAATTTTGACGAAAGCGCTGTACGCGCTCAGGCAGAAAAAATGGCGCAGGAACAGGTTGCCCGCCAGGTAGAAATGGCGAAGGTTCGCAACCAGATGTTCCACCTGCTAACGCCCGAGCAGCAAGCGGTTTTGAATACCAAACATCAGCAACGTATGAACCAGTTGCGTGAGGTTGCACGGATGCAGCGAAGCTCAGATATGACGCTTTTCAGTAGCAATAGCAGTACCCGTAGTAACCAGTAAACCCTGTTTTCCTTGCCATAGACACCATCCCTGTCTTCCCCCACATGATGTGGGGGTTTTTTTTGCCCATCGTTCAGTGTTGTTAACGCTTTATTCATCCTTTCACTCCACCGCCATCCGTTATACTAGCGCCATGGCATGACAGGAGTGTTTATGAATCAATCCTATGGACGGCTGGTAAGCCGGGCCGCAATAGCCGCGACGGTGACGGCGTCGTGTTTGCTGATCATTAAAATTTTCGCGTGGTGGTACACCGGGTCGGTTAGTATTCTGGCGGCGCTGGTGGATTCACTGGTGGATATTGCCGCCTCGCTGACCAACCTGCTGGTGGTGCGCTATTCGCTGCAACCGGCGGATGAAGAGCATACCTTTGGCCACGGCAAAGCGGAATCGCTGGCCGCGCTGGCACAAAGTATGTTTATTTCGGGCTCCGCGCTTTTCCTGTTTTTGACCGGCATTCAGCATCTTATTTCGCCTTCTCCGATGAACGATCCGGGCGTTGGTGTGGTCGTAACCGTAGTTGCACTTATAAGCACACTTGTTCTTGTAACGTTCCAGCGCTGGGTTGTACGCAAAACACAAAGCCAGGCTGTACGGGCCGATATGCTTCATTATCAGTCTGATGTTATGATGAATGGGGCTATTCTTATTGCGCTCGGTCTGGCCTGGTATGGCTGGCATCGTGCCGATGCGTTGTTTGCGTTAGGGATAGGGATCTATATTTTATACAGCGCGTTGCGGATGGGGTATGACGCGGTACAGTCGCTTCTTGACCGTGCGCTTCCGGATGCAGAACGTGATGAAATTTATGCCATCGTGACCCACTGGCCTGGCGTCAGTGGTGCTCACGATCTTCGTACGCGGCAGTCAGGGCCGACCCGCTTTATTCAGATTCATTTGGAAATGGAAGACAACCTGCCACTGGTTCAGGCGCATATGGTCGCTGAACAGGTGGAGCAGGCGATTTTGCAGCGTTTCCCTGGGTCAGACGTCATTATTCACCAGGATCCGTGCTCTGTCGTCCCCAGGGCGTTTTGAGCTTTCGTAATTCGTTGTAAAAAAGTGAGCCAGACCAGCATTTTGTGGATAAATTACCACCATATGGCCTGACCTGAATCAATTCAGCTGGAAGGGATTGATATACTATTTGCAGTATTCGACGGTTGAACAGTTTCTTCCGGCAGCAGATTTCAATTTTGCATTCCTAAGTTCAGAGGTAGTCATGATTAAGAAAATCGGTGTGTTGACAAGCGGCGGTGATGCGCCGGGCATGAACGCGGCAATCCGTGGGGTTGTCCGTGCAGCGCTGACGGAAGGTCTGGAAGTTTTTGGTATCTATGACGGTTACCTGGGTCTGTATGAAGACCGCATGGTTCAGCTCGACCGCTACAGCGTGTCTGACATGATCAACCGTGGCGGTACTTTCCTCGGTTCCGCGCGCTTCCCGGAATTCCGTGACGAACACATCCGTGAAGTGGCTATCGAAAACATGAAAAAACGGGGTCTGGATGCGCTGGTGGTTATCGGCGGCGACGGCTCGTACATGGGTGCAAAACGTCTGACTGAAATGGGCTTCCCGTGCATCGGCCTGCCTGGCACTATCGACAACGACATCAAAGGCACTGACTACACCATCGGTTACTTCACTGCGCTGGGTACCGTTGTGGAAGCGATTGACCGCCTGCGTGACACCTCTTCCTCTCACCAGCGTATTTCCATTGTTGAAGTGATGGGCCGTTACTGTGGTGACCTGACCCTGGCGGCGGCCATTGCCGGTGGCTGTGAGTTCGTGGTAGTTCCGGAAGTAGAGTTCAGCCGTGAAGATCTGGTCGCAGAGATCAAAGCCGGCATCGCGAAAGGTAAGAAACACGCCATCGTTGCTATCACCGAGCACATCTGTGACGTTGACGAGCTGGCGAAGTACATCGAAACCGAAACCAAACGCGAAACCCGCGCGACCGTCCTGGGTCACATTCAGCGTGGCGGTTCCCCAGGCCCGTACGACCGTATCCTGGCGTCCCGCATGGGTGCGTACGCGATCGAGCTGCTGCTACAGGGCCACGGCGGCCGCTGCGTCGGTATTCAGAACGAGAAACTGGTTCACCATGACATCATCGACGCCATTGAAAACATGAAGCGTCCCTTCAAAGGTGACTGGCTGGACTGCGCGAAAAAACTGTACTGATCGGCTCTGTTGCCCGGTGGCGCTGCGCTTACCGGGCCTACAAAAGCACGGATCGTAGGCCGGGTAAGGCGTAGCCGCCACCTGGCTTTTTTGTGCCCATCCTTTTTTTATTCCTCCACGTTATAGCCAATCTTTTTTTATTCTTTAATCATCGGTTAGCTTTCTGGCACGCTGCATTCATCAAAACACTAAACAAGAGAGCCGGGCGATGAATAAATGGGGCGTGGGGTTAACATTATTGCTGGCATCGACCAGCGTTCTGGCAAAGGACATTCAGTTACTGAACGTGTCGTACGATCCGACGCGTGAACTGTACGACCAGTACAACAAAGCTTTTGCGGCGCACTGGAAACAGGAAACCGGCGATAACGTGGTGGTTCGCCAGTCTCACGGCGGTTCAGGTAAGCAGGCGACATCGGTGATCAACGGCATTGAAGCCGATGTGGTTACCCTGGCGCTGGCTTATGACGTAGACGCGATCGCGGAGCGTGGCCGTATCGACAAAAACTGGATCAAGCGCCTGCCGGACAACTCTGCGCCATACACCTCGACCATTGTCTTCCTGGTGCGCAAAGGCAACCCGAAACAGATTAAAGACTGGAACGACCTGATTAAGCCGGGCGTGTCTGTCATCACGCCGAACCCGAAAAGCTCCGGCGGCGCACGCTGGAACTACCTGGCGGCCTGGGGCTACGCCCTGCACCACAACAACGGTGACCAGGCTAAAGCGCAGGAATTCGTGAAAGCGCTGTTTAAAAATGTCGAAGTGCTGGACTCCGGCGCGCGCGGCGCAACTAACACCTTCGTCGAGCGCGGCATCGGCGACGTGCTGATTGCCTGGGAAAACGAAGCCCTGCTGGCGACCAACGAGCTGGGTAAAGACAAATTCGAGATCGTGACCCCGAGCGAATCCATCCTCGCTGAACCGACCGTCTCCGTAGTCGATAAGGTTGTTGATAAGAAAGGGACCAAAGCGGTGGCGGAAGCCTACCTGAAGTATCTTTACTCACCGGAAGGGCAGGAAATTGCGGCGAAAAACTTCTACCGCCCGCGCGATGAGGCCGTCGCGAAGAAATACGAAAACGCCTTCCCGAAACTGAAGCTGTTCACTATCGATGATGTTTTTGGCGGCTGGACCAAAGCGCAAAAAGAGCACTTCTCTAACGGCGGCACCTTCGACCAGATCAGCAAGCGCTAAGCGTTTTACAAAGAACGACACGATAACCCGGTGTGAGAAATCCACCGGGTTTTTTATTTGGTCATCATTTTGCGTTACTCTTTTGCCTTTACTGAAAACAGGGAACGCGTTGTGAAAAAAATTATCTTACTGATTCTGATCGTTATCGCCCTTGCCGCAGGCGGCGTGTACTGGATGAAAGCGGGTAATCCGAATGCGTTGCGTCATATCGTTCTCGACCAGTGTGTGCCCAACCAGCTGCATAACCGTAACCCGGCACCGTGTGCGCAGGTGAAGCCAGATGCTGGCTACGTGGTGTTCAAAGACCGCAACGGGCCGCTGCAATACCTCCTGATGCCCACGTACCGTATTAACGGCACCGAAAGCCCGCTGCTGACTGAGCCTCAGACGCCGAATTTCTTCTGGCTGGCATGGCAGTCTCGTCATTTTATGAGCATGAAACGGGGAGCCGACGTGCCTGACAGCGCTATTTCGCTGACCATCAACTCCCCGACCGGACGCACGCAGAACCATTTTCATATCCACATCTCCTGCCTGCGCCCGGACGTGCGCGAGAAGCTGAACGCGGCGCAGGGGCAAATCAGCACCCAGTGGCTACCGCTTCCGGGCGGGCTGGAAGGGCATGAGTACCTTGCCCGTCGGGTGACGGAGAACGAACTGGTGCAGCGCAGCCCGTTTATGATGCTGGCGGAAGAGCTGCCGGAAGCGCGCGACCATATGGGACGCTTCGCGCTGGCGATGGCGCAGCAGTCGGACGGCTCGTTTGTACTGCTGGCGACGGAGCGTAACCTGCTGACCTTTAACCGTGCGTCGGCTGAGGAATTGCAGGATCATCAATGCGATATCCTGAAGTGACCCCACCATAAATAGCGTTTACTCGCCCTGCCTGTCGCCGTAGACTTGCTGAAAAATTCTACAGGAGACAGGTATGTCGCTCTGGTTAACGCATCCTCTGCTGCTTCCCTCGCTGATCGTCGGCGTCACCATCGTGCTGTGGGCGACGTCGCTGTTGCCGGAATTTATCACCGCGCTGCTGTTCTTTACGGCGGCGATGACCGCCAGAATCGCCCCGCCGGAAGTGATCTTTGGCGGCTTCGCCTCGTCTGCCTTCTGGCTGGTGTTCAGCGGCTTTGTGCTGGGCGTGGCGATTCGGAAAACCGGCCTGGCGGACAGGGCCGCCCGGGCGCTGTCGGCAAAGCTTACCGACTCCTGGGTGCTGATGGTGGCAAGCGTTGTGCTGCTGAGCTATGCCCTGGCATTCGTGATGCCGTCGAACATGGGACGTATTGCGCTGCTGATGCCGATTGTCGCCGCGATGGCGAAGCGGGCCGGCATTCCTGATGGCTCGCGGGCCTGGTTTGGCCTGGCGCTGGCGGTCGGGTTTGGCACCTTCCAGCTCTCGGCCACTATTTTGCCCGCTAACGTGCCAAACCTTGTGATGAGCGGCGCGGCGGAGGGCTCATACGGCATCCACCTCAACTATGTCCCGTATCTGCTGCTGCACACGCCGGTGCTGGGTATTCTCAAAGGCCTGATTCTGATTGGCCTGATCTGCTGGCTGTTCCCCGGCAACCCGAAACCGGCGAAGGATCTCGCGCCATCGGAACCGATGGGGCGTGACGAAAAACGACTCGCCTGGCTGCTGGCGGTGGTGTTGACGATGTGGGTAACGGAGAGCTGGCACGGCGTGGGCCCAGCGTGGACAGGGCTGGCGGCCTCGGTCATCGTTATGCTGCCGCGCATCGGATTTATCACCGGCGAGGAGTTCTCGGCGGGGGTGAATATGCGCACCTGTATTTACGTCGCGGGTATACTCGGGCTGGCCATTACGGTGACGCAGACCGGTATCGGTGCGGCCGTAGGCGAGGCGTTGCTCCATATCATGCCGCTGGATGCAGATCGCCCGTTTACCAGCTTCCTGGCGCTGACGGGGATCACCACGGCGCTCAACTTCATTATGACCGCCAATGGCGTTCCGGCGCTGTACACCACGCTGGCGCAGAGCTTCTCCGACGCGACCGGCTTCCCGCTGCTGTCGGTGATCATGATTCAGGTGCTGGGGTATTCCACGCCGCTGCTGCCGTATCAGGCGTCGCCGATTGTGGTGGCGATGGGCTTAGGGAAAGTGCCTGCGAAGGCGGGGATGCTGCTCTGCCTGGCGCTGGCGATTGCGACGTATCTGGTACTGCTGCCGCTGGATTATTTGTGGTTTAGCGTATTAGGACGTTTGTAGTGGTTTTGTAGGGCGGGTTAGCGAAGCGCCACCCGCCCCAAAGGCAATTACGCCTGCTTAGCCGCTTCTGCCGCTTTAACGATCACCGCGAAAGCGTCTGCTTTCAGGGATGCGCCGCCAACCAGCGCGCCATCGATGTCTGGCTGGGTGAACAGCTCAGCTGCGTTTGATGCGTTAACGGAACCGCCGTACTGGATGATGACCTGCTCAGCCACTTTCGCGTCTGCTTTTGCAATGTGGTCACGGATGAACTTGTGCACCGCCTGTGCCTGCGCTGGAGTTGCAGATTTGCCGGTACCGATCGCCCAGACTGGCTCGTAAGCGATAACCGCGCCTTCGAACGCTGCCGCGCCCTGGGTTTTCAGCACAGCGTCGATCTGACGTGCGCACACTTCTTCGGTTTTACCCGCTTCGTTTTCTGCTTCGGTTTCACCGATGCACAGAACCGGGATCAGACCCTGCTCTTTCAGCACAGCGAATTTCTTCGCGATGAACTCGTCAGATTCTTTGTGGTAGGTGCGACGCTCAGAGTGGCCGATGATGATGTATTTCGCGCCGATGTCTTTCAGCATTTCAGCGGAGGTTTCACCGGTAAACGCGCCAGACAGGTTAACGTCAACGTTCTGCGCGCCCAGAATGATGTGGCTGCCGTCAGCGGCACGTTTAGCCAGATCCAGGTACATATCCGGCGGAGCGATAGCAACCGCGCAGCCGGTCACGCCAGCCAGCTCTTTACGCAGGTTAGCAACCAGTTCGTTTACCATGTGGCGGCTGCCGTTCAGTTTCCAGTTACCCATCACTAAAGGATGTCGCATTTCAATTCTCCACGCTCAATAAGCGAATTAAGGAATATGGCCGCCCTTAAGGGCAGCATGGTCTGTGAATCAGTATAGAGATTTTCCCTCGAAAGGCTTTGCTTTTTGTCATTAATTCGCCCCCTCGAGTGCGTCTGATAGGGCCAGCTTAATCGGTTCAACCGCGAAGGTCAGCCCCTTTTCGCCGTTATCTGCGACGACATAGCGAACGGCACCTTCCGTATCGGCGTAATAGCGTTTGTTTTTCCCGGCGGTAAGCAGTTTTTGCAGCTTTTGCTGGCTTTGCGCTTTCGTGAAGGTGGGGGTAAAGGCGCGCAGAATAGCGCTCATATACTCCAGCGCTTTCGCTTTCGCCGCTTTCTGCTCTGGGCCCTGAATCGGCAGCCAGGTGATCTGCATGCTTTTGATTTTTAACGTTCCGCGCTCAAGGGCAGTGGAAGCATATAGATTCTCGTTAATTTTGCTGGCAGCGCGGGTCAGGGTTGGCGTATCGCGGGCACCGTCAATCGCACGGAACTCCCCCAGCGCAAGCGAGGGGTTTTCTTTATTGAAGGCTTCGCGGAACTGGCTGATAGATTGATCGAAAGAGGGGGCGCCCGCCAGAAGGTAGGGGGCGGTGACCGGGGAAGCCGGTTCCGCGGCGTGCAGAGAAAAACTGGCGCTCAGCATCGCTAAACACAAATAAAGAGAGTGTGCCGAACTTTTCATCAACATTGCCCCTGGCCGTTATTGCCCATGATTAAAACGATATCTGGTCGGCTTGTCAAAAGGTCACAACTCCAGGGTAAAATGCGGGCTAAACAATAATAAGGAACCTTACATGACCATACAGCAGTGGTTGTTTTCATTCAAAGGGCGTATTGGACGCCGTGACTTCTGGATCTGGATGGCAGCGTGGGTTGTCGCCATGCTGCTTCTGTTTTTTGTCGCCTATAACGCCTGGCTGAGCACGCAAACTGCGGCTTTTGCGCTGGTCTGTTTACTGTGGCCAACCGCCGCCGTGGTGGTGAAACGTCTGCACGATCGCGGTCGCTCCGGCGCTTGGGCTTTTCTGATTATTCTGGCGTGGATGCTGGTGGCGGGGAACTGGTCAATGCTGCCCTCCATCCTCCCGTGGGTGGTGGGCAGACTGCTGCCGACGGTTATCTTTGTGATGATGGTTGTCGAACTGGGCGCGTTTATCGGCACCCAGAGCGAGAACAAATACGGAAAAGATACCCTTGAGGTGAAGTACCGCTGATCACCAGTAGTGTTCGGCGGTCATATGGCCCGGTCGGCGGCGAAGGTGTTTCGTCATCTGCCGGGTATCCTTCAGCAGTTGCTGCGTATCGCGCACCATCTGCGGATTACCGCACAGCATCACATGGCTGGTTTCGGTATTCATCGGTAAACCCACCGCCTCTTCCAGCGCGCCGCTTTCAATCAACGCCGGAACGCGGCCGGTTAACGAGCCAGCTGCGGTTTCGCGGCTGACCACCGTCTGAATTTTTAACTTCCCGCCATATCGCTGTTCCAGCGCCTGCATCTGCGGCAAATAGCTCAGGTCTGCGGCGTAGCGCGCGGCGTGGACCAGCACGATATTCTTAAAGCGCTCCAGATCTTTGCCGTACTCCAGGATAGAGAGATACGGGCCGATGGCCGTGCCGGTCGCCAGCATCCAGAGCGTGTCACAGTCGGGGATTTCATCCAGCACGAAGAACCCCGCCGCGTCGGAGACAATCTGCACCTCATCGCCCGGCTTCAGCGCGGCGAGGCGCGGGCTGAGCTTACCGTCCGGAACGGTGACCAGGTAGAACTCGAGATCCGGGTTATCAGGCGCGTTAACGTAAGAGTAGGCGCGCTGTACGCGTTCACCGTCGATATCCAGCCCGAGCTTGGCAAACTGCCCGGCGGTAAACGGATGAACGGGCGCGTGCAGCGTGAGGCTAAATAGCGCATCGGTCCAGAACTGTACCTTTGTGACTTTACCTGTTACCCAGTCCGCCATGATCTTCTCCTGTGCTGTTTCTCTCTTCTATCTTCCGTACTTGTGGGAAACATTTCCAGCCCATTCGGGCCGGAAAGCTCTATCGATCAAACGGTTTTACAGAATGTGCGTCTGTACGTCCGGGTCTTTGCGGTCGAGATAATGAATGGACTGAATGCGGCGAATGGTGCGGGATTTGCCGCGGATCAGCAGGGTTTCAGTGGTGGCCATGTTTCCCTTGCGGGTGATGCCATCCAGCAGATCGCCTTTGGTGATGCCGGTTGCGGAGAAGACCACGTTATCGCTGCGAGCCATCTCGTTCAGCGCGAGCACTTTATTGGCCTCGATGCCCATCGCCGCACAGCGCGCCAGTTCGTCTTCACCAATGCGAAGGTTCTCGTCGCTGTCGCCTTTGACCTCATGGCGTGGCAGCAGACGCGCCTGCATATCGCCGTCCAGCGCGCGGATCACTGCCGCAGAGACCACACCTTCCGGCGCGCCGCCGATGCCGTAAAGCACGTCGACCTCGCTGTCCGGCATGCAGGTCAGAATAGAGGCGGCAACGTCGCCATCAGGAATGGCAAATACGCGCACGCCGAGTGCTTGCAGATAAGCGATGGTGGCGTCGTGGCGCGGTTTCGCCAGGATGGTCACGGTGAGTTCGTTGAGCGGTTTACCCAGCGCCGCTGCGATATTGCGCAGGTTGGCATCCAGCGGCAGGCTAAGGTCGATAGCGCCTTTAGCACCAGGACCGACAATCAGCTTTTCCATGTACATATCTGGCGCGTTGAGGAAGCAGCCCTTATCGCCCACTGCCAGCACCGCCAGCGCGTTGGCCTGGCCCATCGCCGTCATGCGCGTGCCTTCGATCGGGTCGACCGCGATATCCACCGCATCGCCTTTGCCCGTCCCGACTTTTTCACCGATGTAGAGCATCGGGGCTTCGTCGATTTCGCCTTCGCCAATGACGATAGTGCCATCGATATTGACCTGATTAAGCACAATGCGCATGGCGTGGACGGCTGCGCCGTCTGCGGTATTTTTGTCGCCACGGCCCAGCCACTTGTAGCCTGCGAGGGCGGCAGCTTCGGTGACGCGGGAAAACTCGATAGCAAGTTCACGTTTCATGAGGTACTCGTACAATCAAAAGGAATTGCACGAAGTTTATCACAGAGTGGGGAGGGGTGTTTTAAGTCCCCTCGCCCCTTTGGGGAGAGGGTTAGGGTGAGGGGTGAGTCTGTCTTACTCGTCGTGCTCTTCCCATGCCAGGGCACGTTTCACCGCTTTCTTCCAGCCGCTGTAGCGGTAGTTGCGCTCGGTGGTTTCGATGCCTGGACGGAATTCGCGTTCGATCACCGCTTTTTCCTGAAGCTCGTCAAGGTTTTGCCAGAAGCCAACCGCCAGACCTGCCAGATACGCCGCGCCCAGCGCCGTTACTTCTCGCACCTCAGGACGTTCAACGCGGGTACCCAGAATGTCGGACTGGAACTGCATCAGGAAGTTGTTGGCTACCGCACCGCCGTCCACGCGCAGGGCGTGCAGACGAATGCCGGAGTCCGCCTGCATCGCTTCCAGCACGTCGCGCGTCTGGTAGGCGATAGATTCCAGGGTCGCACGAATAATGTGGTTTGAGTTCACACCGCGCGTCAGGCCGAAAATCGCGCCGCGGGCGTACGGATCCCAGTACGGTGCGCCTAGACCGGTAAACGCTGGCACCACGTATACGCCGTTGGTGTCTTTCACTTTGGTCGCGAAGTATTCGGAGTCAAACGCATCGCTGATCAGCTTCATCTCGTCGCGCAGCCACTGAATGGAGGCACCCGCCATGAATACCGCCCCTTCCAGGGCATAGTTCACTTCACCGCGTGGGCCGCAGGCGATGGTGGTCAGCAGACCGTTTTCTGATTTCACCGCTTTCTCGCCGGTGTTCATGAGCATAAAGCAGCCGGTGCCGTAAGTGTTCTTCGCCAACCCTTCCTTGACGCACAGCTGGCCGAACAGCGCCGCCTGCTGGTCACCGGCAATACCGGCGATAGGAATACGGGTGCCGCCTTTACCGCCGATGTTGGTCTGGCCGTAAACTTCTGAAGATTTGCGCACGTCTGGCAGCATCGCACGCGGAATGTCCAGCGCGTCCAGCATCTTGTCATCCCACTCCAGAGTGTTGATGTTGAACAGCATGGTGCGCGAGGCGTTGGTGTAGTCGGTGACGTGAACGCGTCCCTGAGTCATCTTCCAGATAAGCCAGGTATCGACGGTGCCAAACAGCAGCTCGCCGCGTCGTGCACGTTCGCGTGAACCTTCCACGTGATCGAGGATCCACTTCACTTTGGTGCCGGAGAAATACGGGTCAATGACCAGACCGGTTGTACTGCGCACGTACTCTTCCATTCCGTCGCGCTTCAGTTTTTCGCAGATCTCTGAGGTGCGGCGGCACTGCCAGACAATGGCGTTGTAGATGGGCTTACCGGTTTCGCGCTCCCAGACAACGGTGGTTTCACGCTGGTTGGTGATACCGATAGCGGCAATCTCGTCAGAACTGATGTCGGCTTTCGCCAGCACTTCCACCAGCGTGGAGCTTTGTGATGCCCAGATCTCCATCGGGTCGTGTTCAACCCAGCCTGGACGCGGATAGATTTGCTCAAATTCGCGTTGAGACACGCTGACAATGTTCGCGTCATGATCCATTACGACAGCGCGGGAGCTGGTAGTGCCCTGGTCGAGCGCAACGATATATTTTTTTTCGGTCATGGTATGTGTCCCGTAGTCAGATTACAGCGAAGCTTTTTGTTGTGTGGTGGAAGTCGACTCTTTTTCCTCTTCCACACAGGTGTCGCACGGTAAGTGGCGACCAATTAATTTGCGATAGCCGAATGCGCCCAGCGCCGCCCCTACGATTGGCCCGAACAGCGGAACCAGGAAGTAAGGAATGTCTTTGCCGCCGGTAAAGGCGACATCGCCCCATCCTGCAAAGAAGGCGAAGGTTTTTGGACCCAGGTCACGCGCCGGATTCATCGCAAAGCCGGTCAGCGGACCCATGGATGCGCCAATTACCGCAATCAGAAGGCCAATCAAAAGTGGTGCCAGCGGGCCGCGCGGAATGCCGTTTCCGTCGTCGCCCAGCGCCATAATGACGCCCATCAGAATAGCGGTAATCACCATTTCAACTGCGAACGCCTGCACAAAATTAATATGCGGATTCGGATACGTTGAGAAAATGCCTGCCAGATCCAGACTTTCGACACTGCCACGCACCATATGATGCGTCTGTTCGAAGTCGGTGAAAAGATTGTAATAAAGCCCGTAAACTAACGCCGCTGCGCAAAAGGCGCCGGCAAATTGTGAAATGATGAAAGGGACAACTTTGCGTCCGTCAAAGCACGCGAATAGCCACAACGCGATGGTCACCGCCGGGTTAAGATGTGCGCCGGAAACCCCTGCGGTCAGGTAGATGGCCATCGCCACGCCCAAACCCCAGATAATACTGATTTCCCACTGACCAAAACTGGCACCTGCCACTTTCAGTGCAGCGACACAGCCTACTCCGAAGAATATCAACAACCCGGTACCCAGGAACTCGGCAATGCACTGGCCTTTTAAGGTTGATGTCTGACTCATAATCGGAATCCTGCAAAAGAGTAATGTTTATTGTTTGCGTGACCGCCCGTGACAGCCACGATGCCCTGTAGACATAGTGTTAATTTATCGTTAACGAGCACAAACGAGAAGTATCGAAATCAAAATGTGTGGTCTGTGTCAATAAAATGAGCGTTTTCGCGCCATAAAGCGCGTTTTTGCATCAACGGTATAATGTGAGCTGAATCATTTCATTAACTAAAGAGTTAACAATTTAGGGGTATATACCGCGAACGCACCAGGACCAGACCTAAAAGTGTTGCAAACCGCGATCTGCGCGGTGTGTCGCTGGACACAGAGCGCCGCGCTCCATACAATCGACGGTATATGTCGTGCGCGTTTACGTTAAAGCGTCGCCTTGCAATTCAGGAGAGGTAGCATCATGTCTTTAGAAGTGTTTGAGAAACTGGAATCGAAAGTACAGCAGGCGATCGACACCATCACCCTGCTGCAGATGGAAATTGAAGAGCTGAAAGAGAAAAACAACTCCCTGTCCCAGGAAGTTCAGAATGCTCAGCACAGCCGTGAAGAACTGGAGCGCGAAAACAACCAGCTGCGCGAACAGCAGAACGGCTGGCAGGATCGCCTGCAGGCACTGCTGGGACGTATGGAAGAAGTTTAATTCCGGTGGGGTTAACTGATTAGGCCGGGTAAGGCGAAGCCGCCACCCGGCTTTTTTATGGTTTTCGCTAACCGATATCAAACCATAAAAAAGGCCGCCTGAGGCGGCCTTAACGCTACTTGTCCTGCGCTGTCGTAGCAAAAGCAACAAACCCAACAGGTTCATCGCTCTTTACAACGAGTACGCTGGCGACAATGAACGCGATACATAAATAGCGTTTCATTATGCGGTCCCTGCAGCTAACCGCTCCACCGTTCACCACCGGTGATAAGTCGGTGGACACAAGCCCGGTTAAAGGTTGCTTTACGGTGGTGAATACACCTTTCCCTTGACCGATGCCCATTTGCGAGATGGCGGAAAGGGACACAGCATCATAATGAGCAACAGCTGCGGAGTTAAGGTTCCCACACATAATTAGGAATTCATAAAGGGTCGACAGGGGTTACCTGAGGAATGAATCAGGGTAAGATAAAAATCCTGGTTAAAGGTTGCAATATCACCCAACGGACCGCGAATCCCGAGGGACAAAAAAACCGCCACATTGCTGTTGGCGGTTTTTTTATGCATCTCGCTTACCGATTAACTACTCAATGTCCAGCGCATCCTCGGAAAGGATAATGCCGGTATTGTCAGCATAAAGGTGGTCGCCCGAGAAGAAGGTCACGCCGCCGAAATTGACGCGCACGTCGCTTTCGCCGATGCCGTCGCCCGCTGCGCCTACCGGTATGGCCGCGATGGCCTGAATCCCGATATCCAGGTCTTCGAGATCGTCCACCTGACGCACGGAGCCGTACACCACAATGCCTTCCCACTCGTTCTGGACGGCAATTCCCGCCAGTTCAGCATCAATCAATGCACGGCGCACGGAACCGCCGCCGTCGACCACCAGAACGCGGCCACGGCCGTTCTCTTCGAGCAGATCGTACAGCAACCCGTTGTCCTCGAAACATTTCACCGTGATGATTTGTCCGCCAAACGACGACCGTCCACCAAAGTTGGAGAACAGGGGTTCAACGACGTTGACATCTTCCTGGTAGATGTCACAAAGCTCGGAGGTATCGTATTTCATAGGTTTAACGCTCTGTTGCTGCGAATGTGTTCAGTATATCGTGCGAAATGCCTTGTTGGCAAAATCATCAATTGTTAATTGATATTTGTCAGCTAACTCAGCGTCTGGCTTAAAACAATCCCGATGACGAACAGCAGGTTAGTCAGCAACGCGCCTTTTACCGTGCGCTCCAGCATCGGCGGCATGGCAGCCGGGCTGAGTTCACGCATGACATAGCGGGCCTGCTTAACCAGCAGCGGTGCGGCGAGCACAAACAGCCAGCCCCACAGGCTGTGCAGAGAGATCAGATTGAACAGTGCCAGGCAGACCAGCGCGCCGATGAGCAGGCAGGCGTGATAGCGGCGGGCATTCACCGGGCCCAGACGCACGGCCAGCGTGTTCTTACCGTTCTCACGGTCGCTGTCGATGTCGCGCAGGTTATTGATATTCAGCACCGCCGTCGCCAGCAGACCGCAGGCGGTCGCGGGCAGGAACAGGGCGGGGATCACCGTATGCGCCTGCAAGTACCAGCTTCCCATGACGCTCAGCCAGCCGAAGAACACCAGTACGGAGATGTCGCCCAGACCAATATACCCGTAAGGACGCGTCCCGACGGTATAGGTAATTGCTGCAATAATGGCGAGCAAGCCCAGCACCAGGAAGCCAATGAAATCGCTGGTGGTTTTCGAGGCGACCGTCACCAGCGCCAGGCCGGACAGGCAAATCAACACCACGGTGATAATCAGTGCCCGCTTCATCTGTGCCTGGGTAATTACCCCTTTTTGCATCCCGCGCAGCGGCCCGATACGATCAGGTTTATCGCTGCCTTTTACCGCATCGCCGTAATCATTGGCGAGATTAGAGAGGATTTGCAGTAGCCCGGCGGTGACAAGCGCCAGACTAGCCACCAGGGGATCGAAATGCCCCTGCCACCAGGCAAGTGCGGTACCGACGATAATGGCGGCAAAAGCCAGAGGAAGCGTTTTTGGACGCAGACTTTCGAGCCACGCCTGCGTACGGCTGATATCAGTCATAGTTATTTAGCCAATAAAAATGGGGGCCATAGCCCCCATCAACAGTGATGAAAATGCATTGAACGCGATTATAGAATAAAACGGCTCAGATCTTCATCTGCCACTAACGCATCCAGGTGTTTGCCCACATACTCTGCGTCAATGGTAATGGTTTGACCGTTAAGGTCGCTCGCATCGTAAGAGATATCTTCCACCAGGCGTTCCAGCACGGTGTGCAGACGACGCGCACCGATGTTTTCGGTGGTTTCGTTGACCTGCCATGCGGCCTGAGCGATGCGTTTGATCCCATCGTCGGTGAACTCGATATTCACGCCTTCGGTCGCCATCAACGCTTTGTACTGTACGGTCACAGAAGCGTTTGGCTCAGTCAGGATACGTTCGAAATCTTCAGTGGTCAGCGCCTGCAGCTCAACGCGGATTGGCAGACGACCCTGCAGTTCCGGAATGAGATCGGATGGGCTGGCAACCTGAAACGCACCTGACGCGATAAACAGAATGTGGTCAGTTTTCACCATGCCGTGCTTGGTAGAGACGGTGCAACCTTCCACCAGCGGCAGCAGGTCGCGCTGAACGCCTTCGCGGGAAACATCCGGGCCGGAGCTGTTGCCGCCGCGCTTACAGATTTTGTCGATTTCGTCGATAAACACGATACCGTGCTGCTCAACCGCGTCGATAGCGTCCTGTTTCAGCTCTTCCGGGTTAACCAGCTTCGCGGCTTCTTCTTCAATCAGCAGCTTCATCGCGTCTTTGATTTTCAGCTTACGCGCTTTCTGCTTCTGCCCGCCCAGGTTCTGGAACATGGACTGCAACTGGCTGGTCATCTCTTCCATGCCCGGAGGGGCCATGATTTCCACGCCCATTGGCGCGGCAGCGAGATCGATCTCAATCTCTTTGTCGTCCAGCTCGCCTTCGCGCAGTTTTTTGCGGAATGCCTGACGCGCAGCAGAAGGTTCAGGCTGCTGTTCAGCCTGTCCCCAGTTATTTTTTGCCGGTGGGATCAGCACGTCGAGAATACGCTCTTCGGCCATCTCTTCGGCGCGATAGCGGTTTTTCTCAATCGCCTGGACACGCACCATCTTAATCGCTGAATCGGTCAGATCGCGGATGATGGAGTCCACTTCTTTACCCACATAGCCCACTTCGGTGAACTTGGTGGCTTCAACTTTGATGAACGGCGCGTTAGCCAGTTTGGCCAGACGACGAGCGATTTCGGTTTTACCCACCCCGGTCGGGCCGATCATCAGAATATTTTTTGGTGTCACTTCGTGGCGGAGCTCTTCGTCGAGCTGCATGCGACGCCAGCGGTTACGTAGTGCGATAGCCACGGAGCGCTTGGCGTTGTCCTGGCCGATAATGTGTTTGTTCAGTTCGCTGACAATTTCGCGTGGGGTCATTTCAGACATGGGCGATCCTTACGCTTTGGAGGTCAATTCTTCGATGGTGTGATTGTGGTTGGTATAGATGCAGATATCACCTGCAATATCCAACGCTTTCACCGCGATATCGCGCGCGTTCATGTCGGTATTTTCCAACAGCGCACGGGCTGCGGCCTGGGCGTACGGGCCGCCAGAGCCGATGGCAATCAGGTCGTTTTCAGGCTGAACCACGTCGCCGTTACCGGTGATGATCAGCGAGGCGTTTTCGTCAGCCACGGCCAGCAGTGCTTCGAGCTTGCGCAGCATGCGGTCGGTACGCCAGTCTTTTGCCAGCTCAACGGCGGCTTTCACCAGATGACCCTGATGCATTTCCAGTTTGCGTTCAAACAGTTCAAACAGCGTGAAGGCATCAGCCGTGCCGCCTGCGAAACCGGCGATCACTTTGTCGTTATAAAGACGACGTACTTTCTTCACGTTGCCTTTCATGACGGTATTACCCAGCGTGGCCTGGCCATCACCGGCAATTACCACCTGGCCGTTACGGCGTACACTTACTATTGTTGTCACGAGCAGACCCCCTGGTTACAGATTCGGGAAACAGAAGCCCTGAGCCTGTGCTCAGGGCTGAATTAAATGATAGATGGGGGGGATTTTGGGGGTTTCAACCCCCGGAGGCGAGTCGAATGCAGTTTGTGTGGCCAGCCACTTTCAAACGGGAAATAGTGCCGTCTGCGTTTTCTTTGCCTTTGACCGGTCCAATCACCACGCGATTCCAGCCGTTATTGGTGGTAATGCGTGAGTCAAATCCTTCAAATGCCAGCTGAGCTCGCACCGTTTCTGCCTGCTCAGCGCCTTTAAACGAACCGCACTGAACCATCCAGCGGCGTTCATCTTTTTTCTCAGCCGTCTGCTTTGGTGCCTCGGTCTCTTTAGTGACCGGCGCAGCCTGCTGCGTTTTTGGCTGTTGCGCAGTGGTATGTGCAGGCGTCTGCAACAGATCCTGATACGGCTGTGCTGTTTGCTTCTGCGGCTGGGCTTTCGGCTGCTGCTGAACAGGCTGCGTTTGTACAGTACGCGTCTGCTGCTGCGGTTGTGTACGCGGCTGTTGTACCGGCTGCGTCTGCGTCCACTGCTGCTGTTGCGTTTGCTGCTGTGCCTGACGCTGGCGCTGCAACGTTTGCTGACGCTGCGCCGGGGTTTGTTCGTTCCACGGTACTTCGTTCAGTTGCGTAGGCTGCTGGCGCATGTCCGCCTGCATCTGAGCGAGCAACTGGCGCTGTTCGTCCGTCAGCTGATCGGCATTCTTCACTTCACCCCCGGCAGAAGGCTCGGTAGGCGCACGTACGCCAGGCTGGCGGCTTTCCAGCTCTTTAATGTAGCGCCAGCGCTCTTCAGGCTTCGGAGGAAGGCCGTTGCCGACGACCTTGTTACCCTGAAGGGCTTCAGACTCTTCTTTTTTATGATGCGTAATGAAGTAGAGGCCGCCAATAAAGGCCACCAGCACAGCCGCAGCAATGGCGACCATGGCTGGGGAGACAGCAGACAGGCTACGTTGCTTGCTTTTTGAACTACTCTTTTTGCGTCGCGAAGGTGCCGGCTGGCCGCGACGTACATAATCTCGTTGTGCCACTATCGTTTCGCTGTATTTATTCGTTCGTCAGCCCGCCATGTTACTTAAGCGACGGGGCTTTGACCAGATAAGGGTGTCGAAAGGTATTTACTTTAAGTTAATGCCTGGGTAGAGCCGCGCACAATCAGCTCACAATCCAGTAGTCGTGACCCACTGCTAACTGTTTGACCGTGCAGCTGATCCAGCAAAAGCAGCATCGCTTCCCGGCCAATGTCATACCGCGGCTGCGAAACAGTCGAAAGCGGCGGATCGCAAAACTCCGAAAGCGAAATATTATCAAAACCGATTATCGACAGGTCCTTTGGCACGCGCAGGCCGTGACGTTTGGCGTAGGATAACGCCCCCAGCGCCATCACGTCGCTGTGGCAGAAGACCGCGGTAGGCGGTTCTGGTAAGGCAAGCAATTTTTCCAGCGCCTGCCCGCCCGCTTCAAAGGTGAAATCACCGCGCGCAATGTAGTGCGGATCGACAACAGCCCCGGTACGGCGAAGCGCCTGAACGTAGCCCTGCAACCGGTAATGACACAGCGGCATCTCTTCTGGTCCGGCAATACAACCGATACGCTTATGCCCCAGCTCCTGAAGATAGTTCACGGCGTTGAACGCAGCGGTGAGGTTATCGATATGAACGGTCGGCAGCTCCAGCTCCGGCGCGAATTCGTTCGCCATGACCATTGGCGGTAAATTGCGCTGTTCTTCAATGCTGGCATCAAACGGCAGGCGTGAGCCAAGCAGCAGCATGCCATCAATCTGCTTGGTGATGATCAGGTCGATGAACGTTTTTTCCTGCTGGTTCTGGTGGGCACAATCACCAATCAGCACCAGATAGCCCTGGGCGGCGGCCGTGACCTCAATGCCGCGGATGATTTCGCTGAAGAAGGGATCGCAGATGTCCGGCACGATCACCAGGATGGTGCGGGATTCGTTGCGTTTAACGTTGCGCCCCATGGCTTGCGGGAAATAACCGACCTCAAGCGCCGCCTTTTCAACCCGGTTTCGGGTCGCCTGGGAGACTTTGTCAGGGTTCATCAATGCGCGGGACACGGTTGCTGTTGAGACTTGTGCTTTCTCGGCAACGTCTTTCATGGTCGCCGAGGCAACCTCTTTCCTGGACTTCAACGTCTTCTCCTCGCCTGAACACCGAACTGCGGACCGCACCATTTTTACAGATAGTTAATGGAATCGGTTACAGAATTTTCATAAAAAGTGTGAGGCGCATTAAATTTTTCGATCCGTCTTCAGCCTTCAATCGGATCGACGTCCAGAACCCACTTCACTTTTCGCGCTTCCGGCAGGGTATTAATCAGCGCCAGCGTGCCGCTGACGATCTGCTGTAAACGGATACGCGAAGGGTGCTGAAGTAAGAGTTGCCAGCGGAAACGGCCGCCGCGTTTCGGGGCGAGCGCGGGTACCGGGCCTAAAATCCACAGCTGATTATCCACCAGTGGGCTGGCCTGCAGGAGATTTCTCAGCTGTTGCAGGAATAGCGGCGCCTGCTGGTTGTTATGATCTTCCGCACGGATGATGACGTGGCTGGTCCACGGAGGAAGCTGCATCGTCTGACGTTCGGCCAGCGCCTGGTCGGCGAAGGCGTCATAGCCTTTGTGCAGCAGCGTTTGCAGCAGCGGGTGCTCAGGATGGTGCGTTTGCAGCACTACTTCGCCCTGCTTACCCGCTCGACCGGCGCGACCAGCAACCTGGGTATAAAGCTGTGCGAAACGCTCGGCGGAGCGAAAATCCGCGGAGAACAGCGCGCCGTCGACGTCCAGCAGGGCGACCAGCGTCACGTCCGGGAAGTGATGCCCTTTCGCCAGCATTTGAGTGCCAATCAGGATGCGCGCGCCGCCGCGATGCACTTCCGCCAGCTGCTGCTCCAGTGCCCCTTTGCGGCTGGTGGTGTCCCTGTCGATACGCGAAATGGGCACATCAGGGAAGAACGGCGCCAGCGCCTGTTCGAGCTGCTCCGTCCCCAGACCCACCGGCACGATGTGCGTTGAGCCGCAGGACGGGCACTGACGGGGTACCGGACGCTGGCTGTCGCAGTGGTGGCAGCGTAAATGGCGCTGAGCCTGGTGGAAGGTGTAGTAGTGATCGCAGCGCGGGCACTCGGCAATCCAGCCGCAGTCGTGGCACAGCAACGCAGGCGCGAAGCCGCGGCGGTTCAGGAACAGGATCACCTGGTTGCCCGCCTGCAAATGTTGGCGCATGCGGTTAATCAGCGCAGGCGCTAACCCGGCCTGCACCTGCTGGCCTTTCAGATCCAGCACATGCTGAATGGCCGGACGGGCATTTCCCGCGCGGCGCGTCAGGCGCAGCATGTGGTATTTACGCTGGCGAACGTTGTGCAGCGTTTCAAGCGCGGGGGTGGCGGACCCCAGAATAATGGGGATTTGCTCGCTGTGGGCGCGGTACACGGCTAAGTCGCGGGCGTGATAGCGCCAGCCTTCCTGCTGTTTATAGGAGCTGTCATGCTCTTCATCGATCACGATAACGCCGAGATTTTTAAACGGCGTAAAGAGTGAGGAACGGGTGCCAATCACAATCGCCGCTTCGCCGTTTTTCGCTTTCAGCCAGGCGCTGAGGCGCTCGCTGTCGTTCAGGCCGGAGTGCAGAACCTCAACGGGCGCATTAAAGCGTTCACGGAAACGGGCGATGGTTTGCGGCGTCAGGCCGATTTCCGGCACCAATACCAGCGCCTGTTTGCCCTGTGCGAGCACATTTTCCAGTACGCTCAGATACACTTCGGTTTTACCGGAGCCGGTGACGCCCGCCAGCAGCCAGGCGGAGAATCGATCGGCGGCGCTGTGAATCGCGCCCACGGCGGTGGCCTGCTCGGTATTCAGACGCAGGCGATCGCCCGAGACGGAAAAGCCGTCGCGCCAGTCGTGAAGGGCAGGTGCTTCGCTGGCCAGCTCGCTCAGCCCTTTCTTCCTTAATGCCTGCAACGCGGTTTCGCTCACCTCGAGCTCGTCGACCTGATGGCGCCAGATTTTCCCCTGGCGTAGCGCGGCCAACGCCTGCTGTTGTTTTTGCGAGCGCTTCAGGCTGTTAATGTCGACCGCCTGACCCTGCTCGGTGGCAAACCAGTACCACATTGGCGCATGGCTGGCGCGCTTACCCTGACGCAGCATAATCGGCAGGGCGTGGAACAATACGTCGCCAATAGGATGGTGATAATAATCTGCCGCCCACAACAGCAGTCGCCAGGTGCTTTGAGAGTAAACAGGTTCATCATCCAGCACTTCAACGATCGATTTCAGCTCGGTAAGCGGCAGCTCGCTTTTATCGCTGACGGAGACGACGATCCCCACGCGCTGCTGTTTACCGAACGGCACGGTCACGCGACAGCCCGCTTTGGCGCTCATGCTGTCGGGCAGCAGGTAGTCAAAGGTGCGGGGAAGCGGAACGGGCAGGGCAACGTGAGCGACGGGCATCGAATCTTCCTGACTTGAAAAGTGGCGCGTTAGTATACACATTAGTGAAAGCGGCGTGCGGATCAGTTTGCATACGTTGGTTAAATTCTGTATGATTCTCCGCCTTTGGTGTACTTTACGCCAAAGAACTTACATTCAACATCGCGTGGTGTCTGGCGTTAGGGCTGGAAGAGCGACGCGGCCTTAACTGAGGTTCTCCCATGAAAAAAGATATTCACCCGAAATACGAAATGATTACTGCAAACTGCTCTTGCGGTAACTCTATCCAGATCCGCTCTACCGTGGGTCACGATCTGAACCTGGACGTGTGCGGCAAATGCCACCCGTTCTACACTGGTAAGCAGCGTGATGTTGCAACCGGTGGCCGTGTTGACCGCTTCAACAAGCGTTTCAGCATCCCGGGCGCTAAATAAGTTTCCCGAAAAAAAGGCACCGCAAGGTGCCTTTTTTGTATCCGCTTATCAGTATTCCCACGTATCCGGGTCGATACCCAGTTCACGCATGATCACCTTCGCCTCTTCTGGAATTTCGTCACTGCGCTCTTTGCGCAGATCGTCATCGTTCGGCAACGGTTGGCCGGTAAACGCATGCAGGAACGCTTCGCACAGCAGTTCGCTATTGGTGGCGTGACGCAGGTTGTTCACCTGACGACGCGTACGTTCATCGGTGAGGATCTTCAACACCTTCAGAGGAATGGACACCGTGATTTTCTTGACTTGCTCACTCTTCTTACCGTGCTCAGCGTATGGGCTGATATATTCGCCGCTCCATTCAGCCATGAGATACCTTTAATCCTCTCAGTCATTAATCTAAAGGTGCAAAACCGGTAACCATCAGTTTTGAACCGTAATCTTGCGTAGTTTACCGTAGAGACGATACCGAGGCACGGATATTGCCGCTGTAGCGTGTCCTAAAGCATATAATTTTAACGGCTATTTGCGCATTGCTCAATCTATACGCAAAGAAGTTTAGATGTCCAGATGTATTGACGTCCATACTTTCAATGTTTACTCTGGTGCCTGACTTTTCACCTCATTCGCCAGGAAGCCTCACCATGACGCGTAAACAGGCCACCATCGCAGTGCGTAGCGGATTGAATGATGACGAGCAGTACGGCTGCGTTGTCCCGCCAATTCATCTCTCCAGCACCTATAATTTCACCGGATTTAATGAACCTCGCGCGCATGACTACTCGCGTCGCGGCAATCCTACGCGTGACGTTACCCAGCGCGCGCTGGCGGAACTGGAAGGCGGCGCGGGTGCGGTATTAACCAATACCGGCATGTCTGCCATTCACCTGGTGACTACGGTGTTCCTGAAACCTGGCGATCTGCTGGTGGCGCCGCACGACTGTTATGGCGGCAGCTATCGTCTGTTTGATAGCCTGGCGAAACGTGGCTGCTACCGCGTGTTGTTTGTCGATCAAAACGACGAACAGGCGCTGAAACAGGCGTTAGCCGAACAGCCGAAGCTGGTTCTGGTGGAAAGTCCAAGCAATCCATTGTTGCGCGTAGTCGATATTGCGAAAATTTGTCAGCTCGCAAGGGATGCGGGAGCGATAAGTGTAGTGGATAATACGTTCCTCAGTCCGGCCCTTCAGAACCCACTGGCACTGGGTGCCGATCTGGTGTTGCATTCATGCACGAAATATCTGAACGGCCATTCTGACGTGGTAGCGGGTGTGGTGATTGCCAAAGATCCTGATGTTGTCACTGAACTGGCATGGTGGGCCAATAACATTGGCGTCACCGCGGGCGCGTTCGACAGCTATTTGCTGCTGCGTGGTATCCGCACCCTGTCACCGCGTATGGACGTGGCGCAGCGTAATGCCCAGGCGATCGTGGATTTCCTGAAAACCCAGCCGCTGGTGAAGAAGCTTTATCACCCGTCGCTGCCGGAAAACCAGGGGCACGAGATTGCCGCGCGCCAACAGAAAGGATTTGGCGCGATGTTAAGTTTTGAACTGGACGGTGACGAGCAAACGCTGCGTCGCTTCCTGAGCGGGTTGTCATTGTTTACGCTGGCGGAATCCTTAGGGGGAGTTGAAAGCTTGATCTCCCACGCCGCAACCATGACGCACGCAGGTATGGCACCCGAAGCACGTGCCGCCGCCGGGATTTCCGAGACGCTGCTGCGTATCTCGACCGGTATTGAAGATTCTGAAGATTTAATTGCCGATCTGGAAAATGGCTTCCGGGTCGCAGCCAAGGGGTAATCATGAGTGTGATAGCGCAGGCAGGGGCGAAGGGTCGTCAGCTGCACAAGTTTGGTGGTAGTAGTCTTGCTGATGTGAAATGTTATCTGCGTGTCGCAGGGATCATGACCGAGTATTCACAGCCGGGGGACATGATGGTTGTCTCTGCGGCGGGCAGCACCACCAACCAGCTGATTAGCTGGCTGAAACTGAGCCAGACCGATCGCCTCTCTGCGCATCAGGTGCAACAGTCCTTACGTCGTTACCAGAGTGAACTGATTGCCGGTTTGCTGCCTGCGGACGTGGCGGACGGACTGATAAGCGCCTTTACTCACGACCTTGAGCGTCTGGCAGCTCTGCTGGACAGCGGCATTACCGATGCGGTGTATGCGGAAGTGGTTGGCCATGGTGAAGTGTGGTCTGCACGCCTGATGGCCGCCGTGCTGCAACATCTTGGCGTGGAAGCCGCCTGGCTCGACGCGCGTGATTTCCTGCGTGCCGAACGCGCCGCACAGCCGCAGGTGGACGAAGGGTTGTCCTACCCGCTGCTGCAACAGCTGCTGGTGCAACATCCGGGTAAACGTATTGTGGTGACCGGCTTTATCAGTCGCAGCAACGCAGGTGAAACCGTACTGCTGGGCCGTAACGGCTCTGACTACTCGGCAACGCAGATTGGCGCCCTGGCAGGCGTGTCCCGCGTCACCATCTGGAGCGACGTGGCCGGTGTCTACAGCGCGGACCCACGCAAAGTAAAAGATGCCTGCCTGCTGCCGCTGCTGCGTCTCGACGAAGCGAGCGAACTGGCGCGTCTGGCGGCACCAGTGCTGCACGCGCGCACGCTACAGCCGGTTTCCGGCAGCGACATCGACCTGCAACTACGCTGTAGCTACACGCCGGATCAGGGTTCCACTCGCATCGAGCGCGTGCTGGCATCCGGTACGGGCGCGCGCATTGTCACCAGCCACGATGACATCTGCCTGATTGAGTTCCAGGTGCCTGCGGGCCAGGATTTCAAACTGGCGCACAAAGATATCGACACCATCCTGAAACGTGCCCAGGTGCGTCCGCTGGCCGTTGGCGTGCATAACGATCGCCAGCTGTTGCAGTTCTGCTATACCGCTGAAGTGGTGGACAGCGCCCTGAAGATTCTGGATGAAGCGGGACTGCCGGGCGAGCTTCGCCTGCGTCAGGGACTGGCGCTGGTGGCAATGGTGGGCGCGGGCGTCACCCGTAACCCGCTGCACTGCCACCGCTTCTGGCAGCAGCTGAAAGGGCAGCCGGTGGAGTTCACCTGGCAGTCGGAAGAGGGCATCAGCCTGGTTGCCGTGCTGCGCAAGGGGCCAACCGAAAGCCTGATTCAGGGCCTGCACACCTCCCTGTTCCGCGCGGAAAAACGCATCGGCCTGGTACTGTTCGGGAAAGGGAACATCGGTTCCCGCTGGCTGGAGCTGTTCGCCCGCGAGCAGGTGACGCTTTCGGCGCGTACCGGATTTGAGTTTATTCTGGCAGGCGTGGTGGACAGCCGCCGCAGCCTGTTGAACTACGAAGGGCTGGACGCCAGTCGGGCGCTGGCCTTCTTTAACGATGAAGCGGTTGAGCAGGACGAAGAGTCGCTGTTCCTGTGGATGCGCGCGCACCCGTACGACGATCTGGTGGTGCTGGACGTTACCGCCAGCGAGCAACTGGCCGATCAGTATCTGGATTTTGCCAGCCACGGGTTCCACGTCATCAGCGCCAACAAGCTGGCAGGCGCGAGCAGCACTGACAAATATCGCCAGATCCACGACGCGTTCGAAAAAACGGGTCGTCACTGGCTGTATAACGCCACCGTTGGCGCAGGTCTGCCGGTTAACCATACCGTGCGCGATCTGATTGATAGCGGCGACAGCATTCTGGCGCTGAGCGGGATCTTCTCCGGCACGCTCTCCTGGCTGTTCCTGCAATTTGACGGCACCGTGCCGTTCACCGACCTGGTGGATCAGGCGTGGCAGCAGGGCTTAACCGAGCCGGATCCGCGCGTTGACCTTGCCGGTAAAGACGTGATGCGCAAGCTGGTGATCCTGGCGCGTGAAGCGGGCTACGACATTGAGCCGGGTCAGGTACGCGTTGAGTCTCTGGTGCCTGCGGGCTGCGAGGAAGGATCTGTCGATCACTTCTTTGAGAACGGCGACGAGCTGAACGAGCAGATGGTGCAACGTCTGGAAGCGGCAAACGAGATGGGCCTGGTGCTGCGTTACGTGGCGCGCTTCGAGGCGAACGGTAAAGCGCGCGTGGGCGTGGAGGCGGTACGTCCTGAACATCCGCTGGCGGCGCTGCTGCCGTGCGATAACGTCTTCGCCATCGAAAGCCGCTGGTATCGCGATAACCCGCTGGTGATCCGTGGCCCGGGTGCGGGGCGCGATGTGACCGCCGGAGCCATTCAGTCCGACATTAATCGCCTGGCTAAGCTACTGTAACCCCTCACCCTAACCCTCTCCCCTTAGGGGAGAGGGGACTGCTCGGTGCGGTCTTTCCCCCCTCGCCCCTTTGGGGAGAGGGCTGGGGTGAGGGGCCTTCTCACCCCCCATCATGAACGCCCTTCATCTTCCCTGAACAAACCTCACCGTTAATGTTGATTATTTCTGTTGACGTCATCCCGCTTTTCCGTCATTTTTACATCTGGACGTCTAAACGTATAGAAGTTCACAACACAACAAACAATGACACGCGAAAGATAGAGGTAAGGTATGAGCTTTTTTCACGCCAACCAGCGGGAAGCCCTGAATCAGAGCCTGGCCGAAGTAAACGGCCAGATTAACGTCTCTTTTGAATTTTTCCCGCCGCGCACCAGTGAAATGGAGCAAACCCTGTGGAGCTCTATCGATCGCCTGAGCAGCCTGAAGCCGAAGTTCGTCTCCGTAACCTACGGCGCCAACTCCGGTGAGCGTGACCGCACGCACAGCATCATTAAGGGCATTAAAGACCGAACCGGTCTGGAAGCGGCACCGCACCTCACCTGTATCGACGCCACTCCTGATGAACTGCGCGCGATTGCTCAGGACTACTGGAACAACGGCATTCGTCATATCGTTGCCCTGCGCGGCGACCTGCCGCCGGGGAGCGGTAAGCCGGACATGTACGCCACCGATCTGGTTGCCCTGCTGAAAGACGTTGCTGACTTTGATATTTCCGTTGCCGCTTACCCGGAAGTTCACCCGGAAGCGAAAAGCGCCCAGGCGGATCTGCTTAACCTGAAGCGTAAGGTGGACGCAGGTGCCAATCGCGCCATTACTCAGTTCTTCTTTGATGTGGAAAGCTATTTACGCTTTCGCGACCGCTGCGTCTCGGCGGGTATTGATGTCGAAATCATCCCTGGCATTCTGCCGGTCTCGAACTTCAAACAGGCGAAGAAATTCGCGGATATGACCAACGTGCGCATTCCGCTGTGGATGTCCAAAATGTACGAAGGTTTGGACGATGACCCGGAAACACGCAAGCTGGTGGGGGCCAATATCGCGATGGATATGGTGAAGATTTTAAGCCGTGAAGGGGTGAAGGATTTCCACTTCTATACGCTTAACCGCGCGGAGATGAGTTACGCCATTTGCCATACGCTGGGTGTCCGCCCGGCGTTATAAAGTAAAAATCCCTCATAAAGTGAGGGTTTTTTACTCGAACAAAAAGTTAAAAGGTATTAGCTATCGAATCTGTGGATTAATTCAACTATCTCTTATCGCTAGTGGTGTATATCGTAACGGTAACACTGTAAAGGGAGCATAGCGATGAGCATGTCAGACGAGACCAATAACGCGGCATCCGCCGGCAAATGTCCGTTCCACCAGGGCGGCGTCGATCACAGCGCGGGTGCAGGTACCGGCAGCAAAGAGTGGTGGCCTAAACAACTCCGCATCGATTTACTTAATCAACACTCCAGCCGTTCAAACCCTCTGGGTGAAGACTTCGACTACCGCAAAGAATTCAGTAAGCTCGACTATTCCGCCCTTAAGGGCGATCTCAAAGCACTGTTAACCGACTCACAACCGTGGTGGCCTGCCGACTGGGGCAGCTATGCGGGCCTGTTTATCCGTATGGCCTGGCACGGTGCGGGTACCTATCGCTCCGTTGATGGTCGCGGCGGTGCCGGTCGCGGTCAGCAGCGTTTTGCGCCGCTGAACTCCTGGCCTGACAACGTCAGCCTGGATAAGGCTCGCCGTCTGCTGTGGCCAATTAAGCAAAAATATGGACAAAAAATCTCCTGGGCCGACCTGTTTATCCTCGCGGGTAACGTGGCGCTGGAGAACTCCGGCTTCCGCACCTTTGGTTTCGGTGCTGGGCGTGAAGACGTCTGGGAACCGGATCTGGACGTGAACTGGGGCGATGAAAAAGCCTGGCTGACTCACCGTGACCCGGAAGCGCTGGCGAAGCGCCCGCTGGCCGCCACAGAAATGGGCCTGATTTACGTTAACCCGGAAGGGCCAAACGCCAGTGGTGAACCGCTGTCTGCGGCGGCGGCGATCCGCGCTACCTTTGGCAACATGGGCATGAATGACGAAGAGACCGTTGCGCTTATTGCAGGCGGCCATACGCTCGGTAAAACGCACGGTGCAGGCGAAGCCACGCACGTGGGCACTGACCCTGAAGCGTCGCCTATTGAAGCGCAGGGCCTGGGCTGGGCCAGCACGCACGGCACCGGTATTGGCGCTGACGCCATCACCTCCGGGCTGGAAGTTATCTGGTCTCAAACCCCAACCCAGTGGAGCAACTATTTCTTCGAGAACCTGTTCAAATACGAATGGGTGCAGACGCGTAGCCCGGCGGGCGCAATTCAGTTTGAAGCCGTGGATGCGCCGGAAATTATGCCTGACCCGTTCGACCCGTCGAAAAAACGCAAGCCAACCATGCTGGTCACCGACCTGACGCTGCGTTTTGATCCGGAATTCGAGAAAATTTCCCGTCGTTTCCTGAACGATCCGCAGGCCTTCAACGAAGCCTTTGCGCGCGCGTGGTTCAAGCTGACCCACCGCGATATGGGGCCAAAAGCGCGGTACATCGGCCCGGAAGTACCGAAAGAAGATCTGATTTGGCAGGATCCGCTGCCTCAGCCGGTGTTCCATCCGACGCAGGAAGATATTGAAAGCCTGAAAGCGGAAATCGCGGCCTCGGGTCTCTCCGTGAGCGAGCTGGTTTCCGTGGCCTGGGCGTCGGCATCGACCTTCCGCGGCGGCGACAAGCGTGGCGGCGCTAACGGCGCGCGTCTGGCGCTGGCACCTCAGCGCGACTGGGACGTTAACGCCGCGGCGGTACGGGCATTACCGGCTCTGGAAGCGATCCAGCGCACCACCAACAAAGCGTCACTGGCCGATATCATTGTGCTGGCGGGTGTCGTGGGCGTTGAGCAGGCGGCGAAAGCGGCAGGCGTTTACGTCAACGTACCGTTCACTCCAGGTCGTGTGGATGCGCGTCAGGATCAGACGGATATCGAGATGTTTAACCTGCTCGAACCGATTGCCGACGGTTTCCGTAACTATCGCGCACAGGTGGATGTGTCCACCACGGAGTCGCTGCTGATCGACAAAGCCCAGCAGTTGACCCTGACCGCGCCGGAACTGACGGTGTTGATCGGCGGTTTGCGCGTACTGGGTGCAAACTTCGATGGCAGCAAGAATGGCGTGTTTACTAACCGCGAGGGCGTGCTGAGCAACGACTTCTTCGTCAATCTGCTGGATATGAACACCCAGTGGAAAGCGACCGACGACTCAAACGAGCTGTTTGCCGGTAGCGATCGCGCCAGCGGGGAAGTGAAATATACCGCCACCCGCGCCGATCTGGTCTTCGGTTCCAACGCTGTCCTCCGCGCGCTGGCCGAGGTTTACGCCAGCAGCGATGCACAAGAGAAGTTCGTCCGCGACTTCGTTGCCGCATGGGCGCGAGTGATGGATTTGGATCGGTTTGACGTGAAGTAACCATTGTGCCGGGTGGCGGCTACGCCTTACCCGGCCTACAAATTAAAGTGCCATGTAGGCCGGGTAAGCGCAGCGCCACCCGGCTTTTCTATTACTCCCACTCCTGCAAGAATCGCTGTCCATACTGGTCCGCCACCAGCAGCGCCGCATAGACCTGATCCGGCGTTACGCCGCCAGGCATGTTGTGAATGGTTTCCCCTTCGGCACAGGACGCCTCCGCGATCAGCCGCATTTTAGCCGGAATATCCTCTTTGATATTCAGCTGCGCCAGCGTAATTGGCAGCCCGACGCTATGGCACAGCGCCGCAACGGTTTCGATTTCTTCTACCGGCGCGTTCTCCAGTACCAGTTGCGTCAGCGTACCAAATGCCACTTTTTCACCGTGGTAGAAATGGTGCGCATCCGGCACCGCCGTCATGCCATTGTGAATGGCGTGTGCCGCCGCCAGCCCGCCACTTTCAAAGCCCACGCCGCTCAGATAGGTGTTGGCTTCAATAATGCGTTCCAGAGCAGGCGTCACCACGTGTTGTTCCGCCGCCAGCATCGCTTTCTCGCCCTCTTCAACCAGCGTGTTGTAGCACAGTTCAGCCAGCGCTAACGCTGCCTGCGTGCACTTGCCACCCGCCATGGTCGTGGCGCCGCTACGCGAACAGGCGCGCGCTTCAAACCAGGTTGCCAGGGCATCGCCAATCCCGGCGGCCAGCAGGCGCGCAGGTGCGCCCGCCACCACCCTGGTATCGACAATCACCATGTTCGGGTTGTGCGGCAGCATCAGGTAGCGATCGAACTCGCCGCTGTCGGTATAAATCACGGAAAGGGCACTGCACGGCGCATCGGTGGAGGCAATGGTCGGGGCAATAGCCACCGGCACGTCCATAAAGTGCGCCAGCGCTTTGGCGGTATCCAGCGTTTTTCCGCCCCCGATACCCAGCACCGCCAGGCAGTCGGTACTGTCGGCCAGTTTTTTCAGGCGATCGATTTCATTTTGCGAACATTCGCCGCCAAACGGTGCAATTTCGGCATGGAGCCCGGCTTTTTTAAAACTCTGACGCAGGGTTTCTTCGGCAAAACCCAGCACAAATTTATCGCCTACCACCAGCCAGCGAGCCGCCAGCGGCTTCAGGTAGTCGCCGAGACGAGTGAGAACATCAGCCCCCTGGATGTACTTCCCCGGCGATTGAATGATACGGTCCATAACATATCTCCCTTAGAGGTTGAGGTTACCAAACGCGTTTTTCCAGTCCTGCTCGAACTTCTCTATGGCTGACTCTACCGCTGGCGTGCCGAGCATTTGTTGCGCTACGTCTAAGGGAAGCGTGATTGCCTCACATCCTGCCAACAGGCAATCCAGCGCCTGGCGCGGCGTTTTAAAGCTGGCAGCCAGCACCATGCTCTCTGGCGCATGCTGTTCCAGCAGGGATTGCAGTTCCTGTACCGTGCGAATGCCGTCACCGCCCTGCGCATCGACGCGGTTTACATACGGTGCGACATATTTCGCTCCTGCCAGCGCGGCCAGTAACCCCTGAGCGGCGCTGTAAACGGCGGTTCCCAGCGTGGTAATTCCCTCTTTCTTCAGCGCGTTAATCGCGATGAGCCCCTGTGCAGTGACGGGAATTTTTACCACGATGTCCGGCAGGGCATTGTTCAGCCGTTTTGCTTCCGCCACCATTCCTTCGGCGTCGCGGCTCATGGTTTGGGCAAACAGCCTGCCCTCCGGGCCGATAGCATGCTGCAGGCGCGGCAACACCTCCCAGACAGATTCGCCGCTGGCGGCTACGATGCTTGGGTTGGTGGTCACGCCCGCAATGGGAAAAATGCACGCCAGGCGTTCAACTTCTGCCACGTTGGCGGTATCCAGGTACAGTTCCATTATTTTTCCTTAAGTCAGAAAGGTTGAATAAAGGATACGGCGCACCCAGTCGCGGCGAATACAGGTCAATTTTGCCAAATACTGGATAAATGTAATGTCCCTGGCGAAGTGAGAGAGCGATCACAATGCTACTTTTTGGCGATCAGCTGGCTGTGATACTGGCGTCGATATTCGGAAGGGGAACGTTCAGTGTGCTTGCGAAAGAGACGGCAAAAGTAGTTACTGTCCGTAAATCCGCAGCTTGCAGCGATATCTTTGATTTTAAACTCGTAGCCTTTAAGAAGCTGACGCGCGTGCTCGAGGCGTGTTTGCGTAAGATATTCGTTGAACCCCACGCTGCCTGTTTTTTGAAAAAGATGAGAAAGGTAGTTCGGAGAAATATAAAACGCCTGCGCCACCGATTCACGGGTTAGTGCAGAGGCGTGATGTTCTTCGATGTAGTGACGAATCGCTTCAAATAATGCACGGCTGCGGCTGGCGGTATGGATATCGCTGCCCAGCAGATCGCGACAGTGGCTGAGCAAACTTAATACCACCAGTCTGGCCGTTTCCCGATCGTCTGGCTGCATTTGCAATTCAGCGAGCGTCTGCAAAAGGAATGCGCCCACTCGCGGCCCGCGTCTGGCAACCTGTTGCTGTTGCAAAAGCGTGTTGTCGCGCTCGAGCTGAAGAGTCAGTTGTTGCTTGCCGAAGCTGATGTTGAGCGAAAAGGCGGGTTGAAGCGGAATATTACCGGATGAAAAAAATAACGCTTCGCAGGCCGTATCAAAGCTAAGCACGAGGCAAGGTGACGTTCGGGGGAGAGGTTTAGCCGAAGGGGGGAAATGCACCTGACGCAGCGGCAAGGTGCCGTTGATCAGGTCATTCAGGATGTGGGGGATATCGTGGTGCATGGTGTGGATACCAGGGTATTGCCCGGCGGCGCTGGCGCTTGCCGGGCCTACGAAAAGCCTATTGTAGGCCGGGTAAGCGTAAGCGCCACCCGGCAAAACCGATCAACCGGTGTTACGCATCCCCGCCGCAACGCCTGCAATCGTCACCATTAACGCCTGTTCGACGCGTGGATCCGGCTCTTTACCTTCCTCTTCCGCCAGACGCGAACGGTGCAGCAGTTCAGCCTGTAAAACGTTCAGCGGGTCGGTGTAGATGTTACGCAGTTGGATAGACTCGGCGATCCACGGCAGGTCTTCCATCAGGTGGGAGTCGTTAGCGATATCCAGCACCACTTTGATGTCGCCTTCCAGCAGCTCGCGTAGCTCTTTACCCAGCGCCCACAGCTCGGGTTTCACCAGACGCTGATCGTAGTATTCCGCCAGCCACAGGTCGGCTTTCGAGAAGACCATCTCCAGCATGCCCAGACGGGTAGAGAAGAATGGCCAGTCGCGGCACATGGTTTCCAGTTCGCTCTGCTTACCGTCTTCCACCACTTTTTGCAGCGCCGCACCGGCACCCAGCCAGGCTGGCAGCATCAGACGGTTTTGCGTCCAGGCAAAGATCCACGGAATGGCGCGCAGGGATTCAACGCCGCCAGTAGGACGACGCTTGGCCGGGCGCGAGCCGAGCGGCAGTTTACCCAGCTCCTGCTCAGGCGTGGCTGAGCGGAAGTAAGGCACAAAGTCTTTGTTTTCACGCACGTAGCCGCGATACAGATCGCAGGAGATGTCAGACAGCTCGTCCATAATCCGGCACCAGGATTCTTTTGGCTCCGGCGGCGGCAGCAGGTTGGCTTCCAGGATCGCACTGGTATAGAGCGACAGGCTGCTGATGGTCACTTCCGGCAGGCCGTACTTGAAGCGGATCATCTCGCCCTGCTCGGTCACGCGCAGTCCGCCTTTCAGGCTTCCTGGTGGTTGGGAGAGCAGCGCTGCGTGTGCAGGCGCACCGCCACGACCAATTGAGCCGCCGCGTCCGTGGAACAGGGTCAGTTCAATACCGGCTTTTTCGCAGGTTTTAATTAGCGCATCCTGCGCCTGGTACTGCGCCCAGGAGGCTGCCATCACGCCCGCATCTTTCGCGGAGTCGGAATAGCCAATCATCACCATCTGCTTGCCCTGAATAAAGCCGCGATACCAGTCGATGTTCAGCAACTGGGTCATCACGTCGTTGGCGTTGTTCAGGTCGTCGAGAGTCTCAAACAGCGGTGCTACCGGCAGTGCGTAGTCGATGCCCGCTTCTTTCAGCAGAAGGTGAACGCCCAGCACGTCGGACGGGGTCTTCGCCATGGAGATCACATAGGCGGCCACCGATCCTTTCGGCGCATCCACGATCGCTTTACAGGTGTTGAGCACTTCGCGGGTGTCATTGCTTGGCTCCCAATTGCGCGGCAGCAGCGGGCGCTTGGAGTTCAGCTCGCGGATCAGGAACGCCTGTTTGTCGGCTTCGGACCAGCTTTCATAGTCGCCAATGCCGAGATAACGGGTCAGCTCGCCCAGCGCTTCGGTATGACGGGTGCTTTCCTGACGGACGTCGATACGCACCAGCGGCACGCCGAAACACTTCACGCGGCGCAGGGTGTCGAGCAGCTCGCCATTGGCAATGATGCCCATCCCGCAGGCCTGAAGCGATTTATAACAGGCGTACAGAGGTTCCCAGAGCTGTTCGTTCTGGCTCAGCAGACCTTCCGGCTTCGGCAGGCGCTGGCCTTTCAGGCGCGCTTCCAGCCAGGCCTGCGTGGCCATCAGCTGACCGCGCAGTTTTTTCATCAGGAAACGGTACGGCTCACTGGCGCCTTCTTCACCGGCCAGCGCGCGCAGTTCCGGCGTCGCTTCTACCATCGACAGCTCGGAGATCAGCACCTGAATATCTTTCAGGAACAGATCGGTTGCTTTCCAGCGGCTCAACAACAGGACGTGACGGGTGATTTCCGCCGTCACGTTCGGGTTGCCGTCGCGGTCGCCGCCCATCCAGGAAGTGAAGCGAACCGGCACAAAGTCGACCGGCAGGCGATAGCCCAGATTTTCTTCCAGCTGTTCGTTCAGCTCGCGCAGGTAGTTTGGCACCCCTTCCCACAGGCTGTTTTCCACCACCGCAAAGCCCCATTTGGCTTCGTCGACCGGGCTTGGGCGATGCTTACGAATTTCATCGGTGTGCCAGGACTGAGCAATCAGCTGGCGCAGGCGGCGCATAAGCTGGTTACGTTCGTAGTCGGCAATGTCTTTGTTATCCAACTGCTTCAGACAGTTGTTCACTTCCACCATTTTGTGGATCAGCGTACGACGCGTGATTTCGGTTGGGTGTGCGGTCAGCACCAGCTCCAGCGAAAGGGATTCCACCGCTTTTTTGATGGTCGCTTCGTTGAGGTTGGGCTGGTCTTTGAGTTTACGAAGGGTGCGGGCAATGACTTCCGGGTTGCTGGCCGCTTCGCCTTTTGGCGAAATGCTGTGGTATTGCTCAGCGGTGTTTGCCAGGTTCAGAAACTGGCTGAAGGCGCGGGCAACGGGCAGTAGCTCATCATTAGAGAGGTTCTGCAAGGTGGTGAGCAGCTCCTGACGATTGGCCTCGTTACCGGCGCGGGAAGATTTGGACAGCTTGCGGATGGTTTCAACACGGTCGAGGATGTTCTCCCCCAACGCATCTTTGATGGTATCTCCAAGCACTTTGCCGAGCATACTGACATTACTACGCAACGCGGAATATTGTTCGTTCATAAAAACCCAGTCACCCCATCATTTTTGTTTATGCCCAGGCGAAAATTTTCTGGACATTATTTTGTCATCTCCCTTTATAAAGCCACGTAAAACCCCCGTCGTCAATTGCTGCGAAAACGGTTCAGCAGATGAATAAATGCGGGCAATTTACGAAATTTAATTCGTATTGCGTCAGATAAGAGATGCTTATGGGAATGTGACGAAGATCGCGGGATTTACTCCCCTCACCCTAACCCTCTCCCCAAAGGGGAGAGGGTACTTGAACACCCTCTCCCCTTTGGGGAGAGGGCAGGGTGAGGGGCCGTTTTAATGCCAGCAGAAGTGATGCACAACCTGGGTAATGAGTTCGCGGGTGGGCTTGATGAAGCGGGTTTCGAGATATTCGTCCGGCTGGTGGGCCTGGTTGATGGAGCCAGGGCCCAGAACCAGCGTCGGGCACAGGGTCTGAATAAACGGCGCTTCGGTACAGTAGTTCACCACGTCGGTTTTCTCCCCGAGCAGTTTTTCCACCACCTGAACCAGCTGGTGGTCAGGCGGGCATTCGTAGCCTGGAATCGGCGGATGCAGTTCGGAGACCGTCAGACGTCCCGGCCAGCGCTCGCTGACCGGTGCCAGCGCTTCGTTCAGTAAGCCATCCAGATCGCTCAGCGTCATGCCCGGCAGAGGACGGATATCCATATGCAGTTCGCAGCAGGCGCAGATACGGTTGGACGCATCACCGCCGTGCAGGCTGCCGAGGTTCAGCGTCGGATACGGCACGGTGAACGCCTCGTAGTGATAGCGCTCTTTCAGATCGTCGCGCAGGGTCATGATGCGGCCAATCGCGTCATGCATCAGCTCAATGGCGTTCACGCCGCGCGCCGGATCGCTGGAGTGACCAGACTGGCCCAGCACGCGCACTGCGGTAGAAATATGGCCTTTGTGCGCCCGAATCGGTTGCAGAGAGGTAGGTTCACCGATGATCGCGCAGTCCGGGCGAATCGACGTGTTTTCAGAGAAATACCGTGCGCCCGCCATGCTGGTCTCTTCATCGGCGGTCGCCAGAATGTAGAGCGGCTTTTTCAGCGTTGTCACGTCCACGTCACGCAGCGCGTCGAGGATAAAAGCAAAGAAGCCTTTCATGTCCGCCGTGCCGAGACCGTAGAGCTTGTTGTCGTGCTCTGTCAGGGTGAACGGATCGCGGGTCCAGCGGCCATCGTCAAACGGCACGGTGTCAGTGTGACCAGCCAGCAGCAGGCCGCCAGCGCCATGTCCGGTGCTGGCGAGCAGGTTAAATTTGTGACGTGTTCCGGGGACGGGCTGAACCTCAACGTTAAACCCAAGATCGCTAAACCAACCCGCCAGCAGATTGATTAAAGACTCATTGCTCTGATCCAGCGCTTCTTCCGTTGCGCTGATGGACGGTGTGGCAATCAGGGCGCGGTAAATCTCGATAAATGGCGGTAAGTTCATTTTCATTGTTGACACACCTTAGGTCGTGATAGTATCAATATTCATGCAATAAATGTGAATAAAAATACATTAACGTTGAGCATAAAGGAACCCGATGTTGAATACGCTGATTGTAGGCGCTAGCGGTTATGCGGGCGCAGAGCTTGTAAGCTACGTGAATCGCCACCCACATATGACCATAACCGCTTTGACCGTGTCAGCGCAAAGCAATGATGCCGGAAAGTTAATTTCCGATTTGCATCCACAACTTAAGGGCGTGGTTGATTTGCCTTTGCAGGCCATGTCTGACATCAGCGAGTTTACCGACGGCGTTGACGTGGTGTTTTTAGCCACCGCACACGAGGTCAGTCACGACCTGGCGCCGCAGTTTCTGGCAGCCGGTTGCGTGGTCTTCGATCTCTCCGGCGCGTTTCGCGTTAACGACAGCGCGTTCTACGAAAAATATTACGGCTTCACCCATCAGCACCCGGATCTGCTCGAAAAAGCGGTGTACGGCCTGGCGGAGTGGAGCGCAGATAAACTGAAAGAAGCGAATCTGATTGCCGTGCCTGGCTGTTACCCGACGGCGGCGCAGCTCTCCCTTAAGCCGCTGATCGACGCGAGTCTGCTGGATCTTGACCAGTGGCCGGTGATCAACGCCACCAGCGGCGTGAGCGGCGCCGGGCGCAAGGCCGCGATCTCCAACAGCTTCTGCGAAGTGAGCCTTCAGCCGTATGGCGTGTTTAATCACCGTCATCACCCTGAAATCACCACCCATCTGGGCGCGGAGGTGATCTTCACCCCGCACCTCGGTAGCTTCCCGCGCGGGATCCTCGAAACCATTACCTGCCGCCTGAAGCCGGGTGTGACCAAAGAACAGGTGAGCGAAGTCTTCACGCAGGCGTATGCGGATAAACCACTGGTGCGTCTGTATGACAAAGGCGTACCAGCGCTAAAAAACGTGGTCGGCCTGCCGTTCTGCGACATCGGCTTTGCCGTGCAGGGCGAGCACCTGATTGTGGTCGCCGCAGAAGATAACTTACTCAAAGGCGCTGCCGCACAGGCAATGCAGTGTGCAAATATTCGTTTCGGCTTCCCTGAAACGCAGGCTCTTATTTAAGGTGTGATGATGAACCCATTAATTATCAAACTCGGTGGTGTACTGCTGGACAGCGAAGAAGCGCTGGAGCGCCTGTTTACCGCGCTGGTGAACTATCGTGAATCACATCAACGTCCGCTGGTGATTGTCCACGGCGGCGGCTGTGTGGTGGACGAGCTGATGAAAGGGCTCAACCTGCCGGTGATTAAGAAAAATGGCCTGCGCGTCACGCCTGCCGACCAGATTGACATTATTACTGGTGCGCTGGCGGGGACGGCGAACAAAACGCTGCTGGCGTGGGCGAAGAAGCACCACATCGCGTCCGTTGGCCTCTGTCTTGGCGATGGCGATAGCGTGAAAGTGACCCAGCTCGACGAAGCGCTTGGCCATGTTGGACTGGCGCAGCCAGGTTCGCCTAAGCTGATTAACACCCTGCTGGAAGGTGGTTTTCTGCCGGTGGTGAGCTCAATCGGCGTGACCGAAGAGGGCGAGCTGATGAACGTCAATGCGGACCAGGCGGCAACCGCGCTGGCTGCTACGCTGGGCGCAGACCTGATCCTGCTCTCCGACGTGAGCGGTATTCTGGACGGCAAAGGCCAGCGTATAGCGGAAATGACCGCCACAAAAGCCGAACAGCTGATCGATCAGGGCATTATCACCGACGGCATGATCGTTAAGGTGAACGCGGCGCTGGATGCTGCGCGCACGCTGGGTCGTCCGGTGGATATCGCCTCCTGGCGTCACGCGGAGCAACTCCCGGCGCTGTTTAACGGTACGCCGATTGGTACGCGTATTCTGGCTTAAGATTCTGTGCCGGATGGCGCTTCGCTTATCCGGCCTACGTGAATTTTGTAGGCCCGGTAAGCGCAGCGCCACCGGGCAAAAATATCATCATTAAGGAAATTCGTTATGGCACTTTGGGGTGGGCGTTTTACACAGGCAGCGGATCAGCGGTTCAAACAGTTCAACGACTCTTTGCGCTTCGACTACCGCCTGGCCGAACAGGATATTGTCGGCTCTGTGGCCTGGTCCAAAGCGCTGGTGACCGTGGGCGTGCTGACCGCAGAGGAACAGCAGCAGCTGGAAGAGGCGCTGAATAATCTGCTGGAAGAGGTGCGTCTGGATCCGCAGCAAATCCTCCAGAGCGATGCCGAAGATATTCACAGTTGGGTGGAAGGCAAACTGATCGACAAAGTCGGCCAGCTGGGTAAAAAGCTCCATACCGGGCGTAGCCGTAATGACCAGGTGGCGACCGACCTGAAGCTGTGGTGTAAAGAGACCGTCGGCGAACTGCTGGCGGCGAATCGTCAGCTGCAGAGCGCGCTGGTGGACACTGCGCAGAACAATCAGGATGCGGTGATGCCGGGTTATACCCACCTGCAACGCGCACAGCCGGTGACCTTTGCGCACTGGTGTCTGGCCTACGTTGAGATGCTGGCGCGTGATGAGAGCCGTTTACAGGATACCTTAACGCGTCTGGACGTCAGCCCGCTGGGCAGCGGCGCGCTGGCCGGTACGGCGTATGAAATCGACCGTGAGCAGCTGGCAGGCTGGCTGGGTTTTGCTTCCGCCACCCGCAACAGCCTGGACAGCGTCTCTGACCGTGACCACGTGCTGGAGCTGCTGTCGAATGCCTCTATCGGGATGGTGCACCTGTCGCGCTTTGCCGAAGACCTGATCTTCTTTAACTCTGGCGAAGCGGGCTTCGTCGAGCTGTCCGACCGTGTGACGTCCGGCTCCTCCCTGATGCCGCAAAAGAAAAACCCGGATGCGCTGGAGCTGATCCGCGGTAAGTGTGGCCGCGTGCAGGGCGCGCTGACCGGCATGATGATGACCCTGAAAGGGCTGCCGCTGGCATACAACAAAGATATGCAGGAAGACAAAGAGGGGCTGTTCGACGCGCTCGACACCTGGCTGGACTGTCTGCATATGGGCGCGCTGGTGCTGGACGGCATTCAGGTGAAACGTCCTCGCTGCCAGGAAGCGGCGCAGCAGGGCTATGCTAACTCTACCGAGCTGGCAGACTACCTGGTGGCGAAAGGCGTACCGTTCCGCGAGGCGCACCATATTGTGGGTGAAGCGGTAGTGGAAGCGATTCGTCAGGGTAAAGCCCTTGAAGAGCTGGCGCTTGCCGACCTGCAAAAATTCAGTGCGGTTATTGGGGAGGATGTCTACCCGATTCTGGCGCTGCAGTCCTGCCTGGATAAGCGTGCAGCGAAAGGTGGAGTCTCGCCGAAGCAGGTAGCGCAGGCGATTGCGGACGCGAAAAACCGGTTGGTTTGATTTGTGCGGGCTGGTGCCCACACCCCGGCCCTCTTCCACAGGGAGAGGGAGAAAAACGGAGCCTGGCTTAGTGCTGGGCTTTTTTATACGCAAAAAAAAGCGGACCACGGGGTCCGCAAAAGTTCACGTTGGCTTTAGTTTTTCGAGTTTTGAGAGAAACTCGCTGACGGTGCGGGGTCGTTTTGGGTCAAACACGTGCCGCCTCGTCTATGTGATGTATTATTCAACAGAATGCTTGATAGGGATAATCGTTCGTTGCTATGCTATCTATCGCCATGAACTATCGTGGCGACGGAGGATGAATAATGAATATTCGTGATCTTGAATACCTGGTAGCGTTAGCTGAGCATCGCCATTTTCGCCGCGCGGCAGACTCCTGCCATGTCAGCCAGCCAACGCTGAGCGGTCAGATCCGCAAGCTGGAAGATGAGCTGGGCGTGATGCTGCTGGAGCGCACCAGTCGTAAGGTACTGTTCACGCAGGCAGGTCTGCTGCTGGTGGATCAGGCGCGCACCGTACTGCGCGAGGTCAAAGTGCTCAAGGAAATGGCAAGCCAGCAGGGGGAGGCGATGTCCGGCCCGCTGCATATTGGCCTGATCCCAACCGTTGGCCCGTATCTGTTGCCGCAAATCATTCCGCTGCTGCACCAGACGTTCCCGAAACTCGAAATGTACCTGCATGAAGCGCAAACCCATCAGCTGCTGGCGCAGTTAGACAGCGGCAAGCTCGACTGCGCGATCCTGGCGCTGGTCAAAGAGAGTGAAGCCTTTATTGAAGTACCGCTGTTCGATGAGCCGATGATGCTGGCGATCTATGAAGATCACCCGTGGGCGAACCGCGATCGCGTGCCGATGGCCGATCTGGCCGGAGAAAAGCTGCTGATGCTGGAAGACGGCCACTGTCTGCGCGATCAGGCGATGGGCTTCTGCTTCGAAGCGGGTGCAGATGAAGATACCCATTTCCGCGCAACCAGCCTGGAAACGCTGCGTAACATGGTCGCGGCGGGAAGTGGCATTACGCTGCTGCCTGCGCTGGCCGTGCCGCGCGAGCGTAAGCGTGATGGCGTGGTCTATCTGCCGTGTATTAAGCCAGAGCCGCGTCGCACGATCGGCCTGGTTTATCGTCCGGGTTCACCGCTGCGCAGCCGCTATGAGCAGCTGGCAGAGGCCATCCGTGGTGCAATGGATGGCCATTTCGACAACGCGTTAAAACAGGCGGTTTAAGCCGTTCAGCGCAGCTACCCGATAGGCTTCCGCCATGGTCGGGTAGTTAAAGGTGGTGTTAACGAAGTACTCGATGGTGTTGCCACCACCTTTTTGCTCCATGATCGCCTGGCCGATATGAATGATTTCCGCGGCACGTTCACCAAAGCAGTGAATACCGAGGATCTCTTTCGTCTCGCGATGGAACAGGATCTTCAGCGTACCCACGCTCATCCCCACAATTTGTGCGCGCGCCAGGTGTTTAAACTGGGCACGACCCACCTCGTAAGGCACCTTCATGGCCGTCAACTGCTGCTCGGTTTTGCCGACAGAACTGATTTCCGGGATGGTGTAGATGCCCGTCGGGATGTCCTCGATCAGATGCGCCGTAGCTTCACCTTTCACCAGCGCCTGTGCGGCGATGCGGCCCTGATCGTAAGCAGCGGAGGCCAGACTTGGGTAACCAATAACGTCGCCGACCGCGTAAACGTGCGGCAGCGCAGTCTGGTACATGCTGTTGACCTTGAGCTGACCGCGGCTGTCGGTTTCAAGCCCGATATTCTCCAGCTGCAATGAATCCGTGTTGCCGGTACGGCCGTTGGCATACAGCAGGCAGTCCGCCTTCAGCTTCTTACCAGATTTCAGGTGCATGATCACACCGTCGTCGCAGCCTTCGATTTTCTCGTACTCTTCGTTGTGGCGAATCACCACGCCACTGTTCCAGAAGTGGTAGGAGAGGGAATCTGACATCTCCTGATCGAGGAACGCCAGCAGCCGGTCGCGGGTGTTGATCAAATCAACTTTGACCTCCATTCCCCGGAAAATCGACGCATATTCACAGCCAATCACGCCCGCGCCATAGATGATCACATGGCGTGGCTCGTGGTGCAGGCTGAGGATGGAGTCGCTGTCGTAAATGCGTGGATGAGAGAAGTCCACGTCTGCCGGATGATATGGGCGCGATCCGCAGGCAATCACAAATTTTTCAGCGGTGAGCGTCTCAACCGAACCGTCGTGGCACTCCAGCGCCAGGGTGTGTTCATCCACAAAATGCGCGTTACCCTGCAGAATTTCACAGTGGTTGCGCTCATAGAAACCCTGACGCATGCGCGTCTGCTGGTTAATGACCGTGTCTGCGTGATTCAGGATATCGGCAAAGGAAGAACGAAGAAGTCGGGAGTGGTCGCTGTAAAGAGGGTTCTGGTTAAATTCGATAATGCGGCTAACGGCGTGGCGGAGGGCTTTCGAAGGGATGGTGCCCCAGTGGGTGCAACCGCCGCCGACATTATGGTAGCGCTCAATAACCGCTACTCTGGCTCCCTGTTTTACCAGACCCATAGCAGCACCTTCGCCGCCGGGGCCGGAACCAATAACTATTGCGTCGTAATCGTAGGAATGTGGCATGGCAAGGCTTACCTGTTCTTATACATAAAAGCAACAGAATCATAACATCATTGCCTGGGTAACCCAATTATCGTTGTGCTTTTTTCGGGCAGTGGAGCACAAACCGCGCGTAAACAATCATTCACAAAGCCAGGTAAACAGATTAATTTTATTCTCTGGTATAGTGCCAACGGGCCTTTGGAAGGATTCAACTATCGTGATGGGCGTAAGAGCACAACAAAAAGAGAAAACCCGGCGTTCGCTGGTGGAAGCCGCATTCAGTCAACTGAGTGCTGAGCGGAGTTTTGCCAGTTTAAGCCTGCGCGAAGTGGCGCGCGAGGCCGGGATTGCGCCAACGTCCTTCTATCGTCATTTCCGTGATGTGGATGAACTGGGCCTGACCATGGTCGACGAGAGCGGTTTGATGCTGCGCCAGCTTATGCGTCAGGCGCGTCAGCGTATTGCCAAAGGCGGCAGCGTGATCCGCACCTCCGTGTCGACATTTATGGAATTTATCGGCAATAACCCTAACGCGTTTCGCCTTTTGCTGCGCGAGCGCTCTGGCACGTCGGCGGCGTTTCGTGCCGCCGTCGCGCGTGAAATTCAGCATTTCATCGCGGAACTTGCCGACTATCTTGAACTCGAAAACCATATGCCGCGTGCGTTTACTGAAGCACAGGCCGAGGCGATGGTGACCATTGTTTTCAGTGCGGGTGCCGAAGCGCTGGATGTCAGCATTGAACAACGTAAGCAACTCGAAGAGCGACTGGTATTGCAGCTGCGGATGATTTCTAAAGGTGCGTACTACTGGTATCGCCGTGAACAAGAGAAGTTGGCACATCAAAACGATGAGTGAAGGTGAGTAATGAAACAGTCAGGTCAGGATAAAGGAACGCTGTTGCTGGCATTGATCGCTGGCTTATCCATTAACGGTACGTTTGCGGCGGTTTTCAGCTCAATTGTACCGTTCTCGATTTTCCCGATTATCGCGCTGGTGCTGACGGTGTATTGCCTGCATCAACGTTATCTGAACCGCACCATGCCGGTTGGGTTACCGGGGCTGGCCGCAGCCTGTTTTATTCTGGGTGTACTGTTGTACAGCACCGTCGTGCGTGCAGAGTATCCGGATATCGGTTCTAACTTCCTGCCTGCGGTGCTGTCTGTGGCGCTGGTGTTCTGGATTGGCTCGCGCATGCGTAGCCGCAAGAGCCAGTTACCAGAGTAAAGGGTTTTGTCATTGTAGGCCGGATAAGCGAAGCGCCATCCGGCTTTTTTGGCAGGTGGCGCTTCGCTTACCTGCCCTACAAGGCCCACATTACTTCGCCGTGAGCAGTACGCCGCACTCCATATGGTGCGTATATGGGAACTGATCGAACAGCGCCAGACGTTCAACCTTGTGCGTCTGGCTTAATGTTTCCAGATTCTTGCACAGCGTCTCCGGGTTACAGGAGATGTACAAAATACGCGGGTACGCCTGCACCATCTTCTCGGTTTCGCTGTCCAGGCCACTGCGCGGCGGATCGACAAAAATTGTCTCACACTGGTAGCTCTTCAAATCAATCCCTTGCAGGCGGTTAAACTCACGTACGCCGTTCATCGCCTGGGTAAACTCTTCTGCCGCCATACGAATGATCTGCACATTATCAATATGGTTAGCGGCGATGTTGTACTGCGCGGCGGCCACCGACGGTTTGGCGATTTCCGTCGCCAGCACGCGTTCGAAGTTACGCGCCAGCGCCAGCGAGAAGTTGCCGTTACCGCAGTAGAGCTCCAGCAGATCGCCCGTCGACCCTTCCGTCGCATTCAGCGCCCACTCCAGCATCTGCACGTTCATTGCCGCATTCGGCTGGGTGAAGCTGTTCTCCACCTGACGGTAAACCATCTCTTTTCCTGCCACCGGCAAACGCTCGTCGATGTAATCCTGGTCCAGCATGATTTTGGTTTTGGTCGCGCGGCCAATCAGGTGCACGTTGATGTTCTGCGCGCGCAGCGCATCGCGCAGGGCTTCTGCCTGCTCGCGCCACTCGTCGGTCAGCGCTTTGTGATAGAGCAGAGAGACAATGGCCTGATTGCTTTGGGTGGTCAGGTAGTCAATCTGGAACAGCTTGTTGCGCAGCACCGGATTAGTGCGCACACCGTAGATCATCAGCGTCATTAGCTGGTTGATAAGCTCACTCGCCGCCGGGAAACTGTCTACGCGAATCCGGGATTTCGTCTGCTGATCGAAAATGATGTGGTACAGGTCATCGCCATCGTGCCAGATGCGAAACTCAGCGCGCATACGGTAGTGGCTGACCGGAGAACGAAACACCTCGGGAACGGGCGCGTTGAAAGGCGTCATCATACTTTGCAGGCGGACAACTTTTTCTGCCAGCTGTGCGTCGTACTGTTCTGTCGGGAGGTGTTCGGGGGTCATGATGCGTCCTGAGTGATAAAGAATTACGCGGGGATTGTAGGGATTGTGCAGTGGATGTCCAGATTTAATGGCTAATAGCTATCTGGACATCTATACGTGTCTAATTGTAGCATTCTGTTTCCGGTCTCCTGAGAGTGAAAAGGGAATCCAGTGCAAATCTGGAGCTGACGCGCAGCGGTAAAGACTGGCGGGATGAGAGTTGTAGACACTGTGAAAACGGGAAGTCTTCATCCGTATAACGCCACCCAGCCCGAAGACCTGCCGGGATCACGTCGCATTTGGTTTCATCATCGCGTGCTATCGATGAGGCCTGCGGCATCCTTCTTATATTGTGGATGCTTTAACAATGATTAAAAAAGTATCGCTGTTGACGGCGTTTTCCGTCACGGCATTTTCGGGCTGGGCGCAGGAAAGCGCCGACTCGTTGGTGGTGACAGCAAACCGTTTCGAACAACCTGAAAAATCTGTTCTGGCTGCGACTTCTGTCGTGACGCGGGCCGATATCGACCGCTGGCAATCCACCACGGTTCTGGATGTCATGCGTCGCCTGCCTGGCGTAGATACGGCACAAAATGGCGGGATGGGGCAGCTCTCTTCTCTCTTTATACGCGGTACGAACTCCAGCCATGTCCTGATTCTCGTCGATGGGATCCGCCTTAACCAGGCGGGCGTCACGGGGTCGTCCGATCTCAGCCAGTTTCCGATCTCCCTGGTGCAGCGCATCGAATATCTTCGTGGACCGCGTTCGGCGGTGTACGGCTCGGATGCGATCGGTGGTGTAGTCAACATTATCACTACGCGTGCGAAGGATGGCACAACGCTGAATGCTGGCGTTGGGACACACGGCTTCCAGAATTATGGTGGCAGCACCCAGCAAACATTGGGTGAAAGTACGCGCGTTACGCTGGCGGGGGATTACACCTACACAAAAGGCTTTGACGTCGTTGCTGACGGTAATAACGGCGGCCTTGCCCAGACCGATCGCGACGGCTTTATGAATAAAACGCTCTACGGCGCACTGGAGCATGCTTTCTCTGAGCAATGGAGTGGTTTCGTTCGCGGCTATGGTTACAGCAACCGTACCGCCTATGACGGCTATTACAGTTCATTCACCCCTGATGTGCTGGTTGATACCCGCCAACTCTATAGCCAGACCTGGGATGCCGGATTGCGGTTTAACCGGGATGTTTTCCATTCACAGTTGCTCTCCAGCTACAGTCACAGCAAAGACTACAATTACGATCCGCACCTTGGACGCTATGACTCCACAGCAACCCTGGATGAAATCAAACAGTACAATGTTCAGTGGACCAACTCAGTTGACGTGGGGCATGGCAACATCGGCGCGGGCGTTGACTGGCAGAAACAGAGCACCGAGCCGGGTACCAACTACGTAACCAACGCCTATGACCTGCGTAACACTGGCGTCTACCTGACTGGGTTGCAGCAGTTTGGAGATTTCACTCTGGAGGCGGCGGCCCGCAGCGATGACAACTCTCAGTTTGGTCGCCATGGTACCTGGCAAAGTAGCGCAGCCTGGGAGTTCGTTGACGGTTACCGCTTCATAGCCTCTTATGGCACGGCCTATAAAGCGCCGAATCTGGGTCAGCTCTATGGCTTCTACGGCAATACCCATCTTGATCCTGAAGAGAGCAAACAGTGGGAAGGGGCGTTTGAAGGCCTGACGGCAGGCGTAAGCTGGCGCGTATCCGGCTATCGTAATGACGTTGATGATCTCATCGACTTCAACAATAACCTGCAGCAATATTACAACGTCGGCAAAGCACGCATTAAAGGTGTAGAAGCGACAGCGTCGTTTGATACGGGTCCGTTGACGCATACTGTGGGCTACGACTATGTGGATGCCCGCAATGCGGCAACCAATCAACTTCTGGACCGTCGTGCTAAACAGCAGGTGAAATATCAGCTTGATACGCAGATCTATGATGTTGACTGGAGCCTGACGTATCACTATCTCGGCACGCGCTACGACACCGACTTTGGAACCTATCCGTCAGAGAAAGTTAAAATGGGCGGCGTCAGCCTGTGGGACGTCGCGGTTTCATATCCTGTCACCTCACATCTCACAGTTCGTGGTAAAATAGCCAACCTGTTCGATAAAGATTACGAGACAGTTTATGGCTACCAAACTGCAGGACGGGAATACACCTTGTCTGGCAGCTACACCTTCTGATCCGCGTCCCACCGTGCTGGTGTTTGATTCCGGCGTCGGTGGGCTTTCGGTCTATGATGAGATTCGGCAGCTCCTGCCGGATCTCCATTACATCTACGCCTTCGATAACGTCGCGTTCCCGTATGGGGAAAAGAGTGAAGACTTTATCGTTGAGCGTGTGATTGAAATCGTCACCGCGGTACAAAAGCGCTATCCCCTGGCGCTGGCGGTTATTGCCTGTAATACGGCAAGCACGGTCTCTCTTCCTGCCCTGCGCGAAAAATTCCCGTTCCCGGTTGTGGGCGTTGTCCCGGCAATCAAACCTGCGGCGCGTCTGACGGCGAACGGTATCGTGGGGTTGCTGGCGACACGCGGTACGGTAAAACGTCCTTATACGCGAGAGCTTATTGAGCGCTTTGCCAATGAATGCCAGATCGCCATGCTCGGCTCCGCGGAGCTGGTGGAAATGGCGGAAGCGAAACTGCACGGCGAGACGGTATCGCTTGAAGAGCTGCGTCGCATTCTGCGTCCATGGCTGCGGATGCAGGAACCACCGGATACGGTTGTTCTCGGCTGCACCCATTTCCCGCTATTACAGGAAGAGCTGTTAAAGGTTTTGCCTGAAGGGACCCGGCTGGTGGATTCCGGTGCTGCGATTGCGCGTCGGACGGCCTGGCTACTGGAGCACGAGGCGCCGGATGCGAAATCAGCGGATGCGAACATCGCTTTCTGTATGGCGATAACAAAAGAAACCGAACAACTTTTGCCCGTTTTACGTCGTTATGGCTTCGAAACGCTCGAAAAACTGGCGCTGTAGCACGGTTTTGAGCAAAAAAGAGACGGTTGAACGTTTTTTTTCAAAGAGGGGTTGTCAACGTCTGAGAACTCCCTATAATGCGCCTCCACTGACACGGAACAACGGCTTACAAGCCGCCGGGACAGCGGGGTTCAGAGATGAACGCCAACAGAGAAAAGTGAAAATAATTGCTTGACTCTGAATGAGGAAAACGTAATATACGGGACCTCGCAACGGTGAGCGAAAGCCGCGTTGCACTGCTCTTTAACAATTTATCAGACAATCTGTGTGGGCACTCAAAGTGACATGGATTCTTAATGTCTTCGGACACTAAATGAATACCAAGTCTCAACGAGTGAACACGTAATTCATTACGAAGTTTAATTCATTGAGCATCAAACTTTTAAATTGAAGAGTTTGATCATGGCTCAGATTGAACGCTGGCGGCAGGCCTAACACATGCAAGTCGAACGGTAACAGGAAGCAGCTTGCTGCTTCGCTGACGAGTGGCGGACGGGTGAGTAATGTCTGGGAAACTGCCTGATGGAGGGGGATAACTACTGGAAACGGTAGCTAATACCGCATAACGTCGCAAGACCAAAGAGGGGGACCTTCGGGCCTCTTGCCATCGGATGTGCCCAGATGGGATTAGCTAGTAGGTGGGGTAACGGCTCACCTAGGCGACGATCCCTAGCTGGTCTGAGAGGATGACCAGCCACACTGGAACTGAGACACGGTCCAGACTCCTACGGGAAGCAGCAGTGGGGAATATTGCACAATGGGCGCAAGCCTGATGCAGCCATGCCGCGTGTATGAAGAAGGCCTTCGGGTTGTAAAGTACTTTCAGCGGGGAGGAAGGCGACAGGGTTAATAACCCTGTCGATTGACGTTACCCGCAGAAGAAGCACCGGCTAACTCCGTGCCAGCAGCCGCGGTAATACGGAGGGTGCAAGCGTTAATCGGAATTACTGGGCGTAAAGCGCACGCAGGCGGTCTGTCAAGTCGGATGTGAAATCCCCGGGCTCAACCTGGGAACTGCATTCGAAACTGGCAGGCTAGAGTCTTGTAGAGGGGGGTAGAATTCCAGGTGTAGCGGTGAAATGCGTAGAGATCTGGAGGAATACCGGTGGCGAAGGCGGCCCCCTGGACAAAGACTGACGCTCAGGTGCGAAAGCGTGGGGAGCAAACAGGATTAGATACCCTGGTAGTCCACGCCGTAAACGATGTCGACTTGGAGGTTGTGCCCTTGAGGCGTGGCTTCCGGAGCTAACGCGTTAAGTCGACCGCCTGGGGAGTACGGCCGCAAGGTTAAAACTCAAATGAATTGACGGGGGCCCGCACAAGCGGTGGAGCATGTGGTTTAATTCGATGCAACGCGAAGAACCTTACCTACTCTTGACATCCAGAGAACTTTCCAGAGATGGATTGGTGCCTTCGGGAACTCTGAGACAGGTGCTGCATGGCTGTCGTCAGCTCGTGTTGTGAAATGTTGGGTTAAGTCCCGCAACGAGCGCAACCCTTATCCTTTGTTGCCAGCGGTTAGGCCGGGAACTCAAAGGAGACTGCCAGTGATAAACTGGAGGAAGGTGGGGATGACGTCAAGTCATCATGGCCCTTACGAGTAGGGCTACACACGTGCTACAATGGCGCATACAAAGAGAAGCGACCTCGCGAGAGCAAGCGGACCTCATAAAGTGCGTCGTAGTCCGGATTGGAGTCTGCAACTCGACTCCATGAAGTCGGAATCGCTAGTAATCGTGGATCAGAATGCCACGGTGAATACGTTCCCGGGCCTTGTACACACCGCCCGTCACACCATGGGAGTGGGTTGCAAAAGAAGTAGGTAGCTTAACCTTCGGGAGGGCGCTTACCACTTTGTGATTCATGACTGGGGTGAAGTCGTAACAAGGTAACCGTAGGGGAACCTGCGGTTGGATCACCTCCTTACCTTAAAGAACCTGCCTTTGCAGTGCTCACACAGATTGTCTGATGAAAAACAGCAGTAAAAAATCTCTGCAGGCTTGTAGCTCAGGTGGTTAGAGCGCACCCCTGATAAGGGTGAGGTCGGTGGTTCAAGTCCACTCAGGCCTACCAAACTCCTTTTAAAGGATGAGCGGTACAGAGATTACAAACGATGGGGCTATAGCTCAGCTGGGAGAGCGCCTGCCTTGCACGCAGGAGGTCTGCGGTTCGATCCCGCATAGCTCCACCATCCTTTACTGCGAACACAAGAAAACTTCAGAGTGAACCTGAAAAGGTGCACTGCGAAGTTTTGCTCTTTAAAAATCTGGATCAAGCTGAAAATTGAAACGACACACAGCTCATGTGTGTTCGAGTCTCTCAAATTTTCGCAATCGGAAGTGAAACATCTTCGGGTTGTGAGGTTAAGCGACTAAGCGTACACGGTGGATGCCCTGGCAGTCAGAGGCGATGAAGGACGTGCTAATCTGCGAAAAGCGCCGGCGAGGTGATATGAACCTTTGACCCGGCGATGTCCGAATGGGGAAACCCAGTGCAATCCGTTGCACTATCGTTAACTGAATACATAGGTTAACGAGGCGAACCGGGGGAACTGAAACATCTAAGTACCCCGAGGAAAAGAAATCAACCGAGATTCCCCCAGTAGCGGCGAGCGAACGGGGAGCAGCCCGGAGTCTGAATCAGCTTGTGTGTTAGTGGAACGGTCTGGAAAGTCCGACGGTACAGGGTGATAGTCCCGTACACGAAAGCACACATGCTGTGAACTCGAAGAGTAGGGCGGGACACGTGGTATCCTGTCTGAATATGGGGGGACCATCCTCCAAGGCTAAATACTCCTGACTGACCGATAGTGAACCAGTACCGTGAGGGAAAGGCGAAAAGAACCCCGGCGAGGGGAGTGAAAAAGAACCTGAAACCGTGTACGTACAAGCAGTGGGAGCCTCTTTATGGGGTGACTGCGTACCTTTTGTATAATGGGTCAGCGACTTATATTCTGTAGCAAGGTTAACCGTATAGGGGAGCCGAAGGGAAACCGAGTCTTAACTGGGCGTTAAGTTGCAGGGTATAGACCCGAAACCCGGTGATCTAGCCATGGGCAGGTTGAAGGTTGGGTAACACTAACTGGAGGACCGAACCGACTAATGTTGAAAAATTAGCGGATGACCTGTGGCTGGGGGTGAAAGGCCAATCAAACCGGGAGATAGCTGGTTCTCCCCGAAAGCTATTTAGGTAGCGCCTCGTGAACTCATCTTCGGGGGTAGAGCACTGTTTCGGCTAGGGGGCCATCCCGGCTTACCAACCCGATGCAAACTACGAATACCGAAGAATGTTATCACGGGAGACACACGGCGGGTGCTAACGTCCGTCGTGAAGAGGGAAACAACCCAGACCGCCAGCTAAGGTCCCAAAGTCATGGTTAAGTGGGAAACGATGTGGGAAGGCACAGACAGCCAGGATGTTGGCTTAGAAGCAGCCATCATTTAAAGAAAGCGTAATAGCTCACTGGTCGAGTCGGCCTGTGCGGAAGATGTAACGGGGCTAAACCATGCACCGAAGCTGCGGCAGCGACGCTTATGCGTTGTTGGGTAGGGGAGCGTTCTGTAAGCCGTTGAAGGTGTCCTGTGAGGGGTGCTGGAGGTATCAGAAGTGCGAATGCTGACATAAGTAACGATAAAGCGGGTGAAAAGCCCGCTCGCCGGAAGACCAAGGGTTCCTGTCCAACGTTAATCGGGGCAGGGTGAGTCGACCCCTAAGGCGAGGCCGAAAGGCGTAGTCGATGGGAAACAGGTTAATATTCCTGTACTTGGTGTTACTGCGAAGGGGGGACGGAGAAGGCTATGTCAGCCGGGCGACGGTTGTCCCGGTTTAAGCATGTAGGCGGAGGTTCCAGGTAAATCCGGTACCTTGTTAACGCTGAGGTGTGATGACGAGGCACTACGGTGCTGAAGTGATAAATGCCCTGCTTCCAGGAAAAGCCTCTAAGCATCAGGTAACACGAAATCGTACCCCAAACCGACACAGGTGGTCAGGTAGAGAATACCAAGGCGCTTGAGAGAACTCGGGTGAAGGAACTAGGCAAAATGGTGCCGTAACTTCGGGAGAAGGCACGCTGATATGTAGGTGAGGTCCCTGCGGACGGAGCTGAAATCAGTCGAAGATACCAGCTGGCTGCAACTGTTTATTAAAAACACAGCACTGTGCAAACACGAAAGTGGACGTATACGGTGTGACGCCTGCCCGGTGCCGGAAGGTTAATTGATGGGGTTAGCGGCAACGCGAAGCTCTTGATCGAAGCCCCGGTAAACGGCGGCCGTAACTATAACGGTCCTAAGGTAGCGAAATTCCTTGTCGGGTAAGTTCCGACCTGCACGAATGGCGTAATGATGGCCAGGCTGTCTCCACCCGAGACTCAGTGAAATTGAACTCGCTGTGAAGATGCAGTGTACCCGCGGCAAGACGGAAAGACCCCGTGAACCTTTACTATAGCTTGACACTGAACACTGGTCCTTGATGTGTAGGATAGGTGGGAGGCTTTGAAGCGTGGACGCCAGTCTGCGTGGAGCCAACCTTGAAATACCACCCTTTAATGGCTGGTGTTCTAACGTAGACCCGTAATCCGGGTTGCGGACAGTGTCTGGTGGGTAGTTTGACTGGGGCGGTCTCCTCCCAAAGAGTAACGGAGGAGCACGAAGGTTGGCTAATCCTGGTCGGACATCAGGAGGTTAGTGCAATGGCATAAGCCAGCTTGACTGCGAGCGTGACGGCGCGAGCAGGTGCGAAAGCAGGTCATAGTGATCCGGTGGTTCTGAATGGAAGGGCCATCGCTCAACGGATAAAAGGTACTCCGGGGATAACAGGCTGATACCGCCCAAGAGTTCATATCGACGGCGGTGTTTGGCACCTCGATGTCGGCTCATCACATCCTGGGGCTGAAGTAGGTCCCAAGGGTATGGCTGTTCGCCATTTAAAGTGGTACGCGAGCTGGGTTTAGAACGTCGTGAGACAGTTCGGTCCCTATCTGCCGTGGGCGCTGGAGAATTGAGGGGGGCTGCTCCTAGTACGAGAGGACCGGAGTGGACGCATCACTGGTGTTCGGGTTGTCATGCCAATGGCACTGCCCGGTAGCTAAATGCGGAAGAGATAAGTGCTGAAAGCATCTAAGCACGAAACTTGCCCCGAGATGAGTTCTCCCTGAGACTTTAAGTCTCCTGAAGGAACGTTGAAGACGACGACGTTGATAGGTCGGGTGTGTAAGCGCAGCGATGCGTTGAGCTAACCGATACTAATGAACCGTGAGGCTTAACCTTACAACGCCGAAGCTGTTTCGGCGAAGAGACAGACACGATTTTCAGCCTGATACAGATTAACAGAATTTGCCTGGCGGCTTTAGCGCGGTGGTCCCACCTGACCCCATGCCGAACTCAGAAGTGAAACGCCGTAGCGCCGATGGTAGTGTGGGGTCTCCCCATGTGAGAGTAGGGAACTGCCAGGCATCAAATTAAGTAGTAAGCCGGTGCATTAATCCGGTGGTTACAGAAGTATTCGGTGGAGCGGTAGTTCAGTCGGTTAGAATACCTGCCTGTCACGCAGGGGGTCGCGGGTTCGAGTCCCGTCCGTTCCGCCACTTATTAAGACATTAAGCCTGCCCAAAGGGCAGGCTTAATGGCAAAAAAATTTAGGGGCGTAGCTCAGTTGGTAGAGCACCGGTCTCCAAAACCGGGTGTCGCGAGTTCGAGTCTCTCCGCCCCTGCCATATAGAATCCTTTGCTTCGGCAAAGGATTTTTTTTTGCCTGTAAAACGGCTCAACACCTTCCTGAAGAATAAGCAGCCTGCGTTTCCGCAGGCTTTTGCGTTAATCCAGTATGCTGGTTTTTAACAGATCTTTTATCTGCGACTGCTTATCGCTGTTTTGCAGCCAAATGGCATACAGCGGCCTGGAGAGCGTTGTTGAATCGGTGACAACATGGAGTGCAGGTTTATTATCCGCCCAGCGAACAGGTAACCATGTACAGCCTTTCAGTGTGGGAAGATGCTGGCATGCGATCTCCGCAGAGCTTGTCGTGAGTTGCGGGATATCATCGCTGGCAATTAACCCCGTCTCGTGCTGCTGAAAATCAGGCCCCCATTCCAGGCGTAAATAATTCAGGTCGGCCTTCATCATTGCAGGCTCGGATGCATAGAGCGCCAGGCTAAACTGTCCAACAATCTGGCTGCTAAATTCATCCATCTTGGGGGCTTCTGTGGTGATCAGCAGATCAAGCTGCCGCTCGTGGAGTTGCTTAACCAGCGACTGGCGTTGCGCAATCCTCGCCTCAAATTGCAGATGGTTGTGTGTGCGATATAGCCGCATAAGCCACTGGCTGAGCATGCATTCCCATAGTGAAGCGCTGGCACCGATCGAGAATTCATTATGCCGGGATGTGTGCGCAACCTCCTTTCGCGCTGCCTGCCAGGTATTCATCAGGGTTTCTGCATAAGGCAATAGCTTTTCACCGGCCGGGGTTAGACGAATATTGTTGCGATGGCGGGTAAAAAGGTTCACACCCAGTTGATTTTCCAGCTGTCGAATACGAAAACTGACTGCTGACTGCGTCAGGTAGAGGGCTTCAGCTGCTCGCCCAAAGTGTCGCGTTCTGCTCACTTCGAGGAAAGTTTTTAGCAATTCCGTATCCACATCTTTCTCCACAAAATTATTTGTCGTTATGATTTAAATGTTTTGTTTTACACTCTGTCAAGCGTAACTAATACTCCGCGCCATAAATAGCTCGGCCAAAGAATTAGGAGCGTGTAGGATGGCGGAAAGCTTTACGACGACTAATCGTTTTTTCGATAATAAACATTATCCGCGCGGGTTCTCTCGTCACGGCGATTTCACTATCAAAGAAGCTCAACTTCTTGAGCGCCATGGTTATGCCTTTAACGAGCTGGATCTGGGTAAGCGCGAACCGGCAACCGAAGATGAAAAACAGTTTGTCTCTGTTTGTCGTGGTGAGCGTGAGCCGCAGTCTGATGCAGAACGTGTATGGATCAAGTATATGGCTCGCATTAAGCGTCCTAAGCGTTTCCATACGCTGTCTGGCGGCAAGCCGCAGATGGAAGGTGCAGAAGACTACACCGAGTCTGACGATTAAGAAGAGAAGGGGCTACGGCCCCTTTTTTTATGCCAGCATTTTTTGCAGATGCAACAGCAGCCGATCGATCGCACGGTAGCTTAATGCCTCCTGCAAATGTCGCCTCTCTATTCCGGGGCAGCCCTCCACGTCAGCGACCGTGCGCGCAACTTTCAACAAACGCTGCCACGCGCGAATGGATAACCCAAACCGCGTCAGTGTCTCTTCCAGCCAGCCTGCATCTTCGGCGTTGAGAGAGCAAAACTGTCGGATCCCGCTGTTATCCAGCCGGGCATTCAGCCTGTTCTGACGAGCATACTGCCGCGCCTGAGCCGCAATAACCCGTTCTCGCACCGCTGCTGAGCTTTCGCCTTTGATACCGGTTTGCCTCAGCAGACCGGGCGGTGGCAGGGGGATCTCGAGAGATAAATCAAAACGGTCGAGGAAGGGGCCGGACAGCTTACTCAGATAGCGCAGCGTCTGCTCCGGCGTACAGCGGTTATGGTTGCCCTGATAATGGCCCGTTGGGCTAGGGTTCATCGCGGCGACCAGCTGAAACTGCGCAGGGTAGCTTATTTTGGCGCGTGTACGAGACAGATGGATTTCGCCGGATTCAATCGGCTCCCGCAACGCATCCAGCACGCGGCGTTCAAACTCTGGCAATTCATCCAGGAACAGAATGCCGTTGTGTGCCAGTGAGATTTCACCCGGTCCGGGAATTGAGCCCCCGCCCACCATCGCGGTAAGAGACGCACTGTGGTGTGGCGAGCGGAAAGGACGGCGGCGCCACTGTTTATGCAGCGATATTGAACTGACCAGGCTAAATATCGCGGCGCTTTCCAGCGCTTCGTGATTATTGAGGGGGGGCAGCAGGCCGCTCAACCTGCTCGCCAGCATCGTTTTCCCCGTGCCTGGCGGACCTATCAGTAGCAGGTTATGCCCACCCGCGGCCGTTATTTCTAACGCCCGTTTACCCTGTTCCTGACCCATAATATCGCTGAGGTCATCGGGAGAATCTGCCACTACCTCCTCATTCTCCTGCGGCTCGGCAAGCTCGTGTCGGCCTTCCAGCCAGGCGCAAACCTCCTGCAAATGTCCCGCGACAAGACACCCCTTTTCGGCGATAAGGCTGACTTCAGAGGCATTTTCATTGGCCACAATGATTTGCCTTCCCGCGCGTATGGCTTCAAGCGCACCCGAGATTGCTCCGGGAACGCCTCTTAACGCGCCTGTAAGCGCTAATTCACCCACGAACTCGCACGAGCTTAACCCTGGCGTATTGAGCTGTTCAGAAGCCGCGAGAAGCGCTATAGCAATAGGTAAATCATATCGCCCTCCCTCCTTTGGCAAATCGGCGGGCGCAAGGTTGATGGTGATCTTCTTCGCCGGAAAAGCATAACCGCTATTAATAATTGCGCTGCGCACGCGATCCCTGGCCTCCTTAACGGTCGTTTCGGGTAAGCCGACCAGCGTCAGCCCGGGCAGTCCATTACTTAAATGAACCTCTACAGAAATAAGCGGTGCCTTCACGCCGATGGCCGCGCGTGTATAAACAACTGACAGTGACATAAGCCCTCCTTGGCGGTAACTATGCCAGCATCATTTTTTCCTGTTTAGCGCTAATTCACTGAATTACGGCGCTCGTTCCAGCCTTTTAGCGCCTAAATGTAATCATTACATGTCGGTGGAATCGGCCTCGCAGAAAAGAAATCATGCGCGCCTTGCCTGATGAAACAGGACAAAAAAATGAAAAATCTTCATTTCTATTTTTTCCCTATATAAAACAACGATTTTGAAAAAAATAGTTCGCCTGCTACAGAAATGGGTCATAAAAAAATCTTGTGTCAGATGAAATATCTGTGGTAACTCTTTAGGTATTCCTTCGAACAAGATGCAAAAAGAACTAAAAATGACAGCCCTTCTACGAGTGATTAGCCTGGTCGTGATTAGCGTGGTGGTGATTATTATCCCACCGTGCGGGGCTGCACTTGGACGAGGAAAGGCTTAGAAATCAAGCCTTAACGAACTAAGACCCCCGCACCGAAAGGTCCGGGGGTTTTTTTATGACTAAAAAACTTAAATGAGGAGCAGAGAATGACGACTAGCACAAAATTCTGTTTCTCCAGATTTATGACGGGGAACTAACTATGAATGGGGCACAATGGGTAGTACATGCGTTGCGCGCGCAGGGAGTCGAAACCGTATTCGGTTATCCGGGTGGCGCAATTATGCCGATTTACGATGCACTGTATGACGGCGGCGTGGAACACCTCTTGTGCCGACACGAGCAGGGCGCAGCGATGGCCGCCATCGGTTATGCCCGTGCGACCGGTAAAACCGGCGTCTGTATGGCCACCTCCGGTCCGGGCGCAACGAACCTGATCACCGGCCTGGCTGACGCGCTGCTCGATTCCGTACCCGTGGTGGCGATTACCGGCCAGGTGGCCTCTCCGTTCATCGGCACCGATGCTTTCCAGGAAGTGGATGTGCTCGGTTTATCGCTTGCCTGCACCAAACACAGCTTCCTCGTTCAGTCTCTTGAAGAGCTGCCGCGCGTGATGGCCGAAGCGTTCGAGGTTGCCAGCTCTGGCCGTCCTGGCCCGGTTCTGGTAGATATCCCGAAAGATATTCAGGTTGCACTCGGCGATCTGGAACCGCACTTCTCCACCGTTGAAAGCGACGACGTGTTTCCCCATGCGGAGGTTGAAGAGGCTCGCCAGATGCTGGCGCAGGCGAAACAGCCGATGCTGTATGTAGGCGGCGGCGTGGGCATGGCGCAGGCCGTTCCTGCCCTGCGCGAATTTATCGCAGTAACGCAAATGCCCGCCACCTGCACGCTGAAAGGATTGGGCGCGGTCGACGCGGACTATCCATACTATTTGGGCATGTTAGGGATGCACGGCACCAAAGCGGCAAACCTGGCAGTGCAGGAGTGTGACCTGCTCATCGCCGTCGGCGCCCGTTTTGACGACCGCGTCACCGGCAAGCTGAACACCTTTGCGCCGAATGCCAAAGTGATCCATATGGACATCGACCCGGCGGAGATGAACAAGCTGCGTCAGGCGCACGTCGCGCTGCAGGGCGATCTCAACGCGCTGTTACCGGCGCTGGAGCAGCCGCTGGATATCAACCCATGGCGTCAGCACACCGCAGATATGCGCACCGAGCACGCCTGGCGTTACGACCATCCAGGCGAGGCCATCTATGCGCCGCTGTTGTTGAAACAGTTGTCCGACCGCAAACCCGCAGACAGCGTGGTGACGACGGATGTCGGCCAGCATCAGATGTGGTCAGCCCAGCACATGACCTACACCCGTCCGGAAAATTTCATCACCTCGAGCGGCTTAGGCACGATGGGCTTCGGCCTGCCCGCTGCCGTGGGCGCACAGGTTGCCCGCCCGAACGATACCGTTATCTGTATCTCCGGTGACGGCTCCTTCATGATGAACGTCCAGGAGCTCGGCACCGTGAAGCGTAAGCAGTTACCGCTGAAGATCGTTTTGCTCGATAACCAGCGTTTAGGCATGGTTCGCCAGTGGCAGCAGCTGTTCTTCCAGGAGCGTTACAGCGAAACGACCCTGACCGATAACCCCGATTTCCTCACCCTGGCCAGCGCCTTCGGCATTCCTGGCCAGCACATCACCCGTAAAGACCAGGTTGAAGCGGCACTCGACACCATGCTGTCAAGCGAAGGGCCATACCTGCTTCATGTCTCAATCGACGAGCTTGAGAACGTCTGGCCGTTGGTACCGCCCGGTGCCAGTAACTCACAAATGCTGGAGAAATTATCATGATGCAACATCAGGTTGCCGTGCAGGCTCGCTTCAACCCGGAAACGTTAGAACGCGTATTGCGTGTGGTGCGTCATCGTGGTTTTCAGATTTGCTCTATGAATATGGAAACGGCCACGGATGCACAAAATATCAGTATCGAATTAACCGTTGCCAGCCCGCGGCCGGTCGACTTACTGTTTAGTCAGTTATCAAAACTGGTAGACGTTGCCCATGTTGCCATCTGCCAGAGCACAACCACATCACAACAAATCCGCGCTTAAGCGTGACAGGACGAAAAAATGACGACAAAAAAAGCTGATTACATTTGGTTCAATGGTGAGATGGTTCGCTGGGAAGACGCGAAAGTTCACGTGATGTCCCACGCGCTGCACTACGGCACCTCCGTGTTTGAAGGCATCCGTTGCTACGATTCTCACAAAGGACCAGTGGTGTTCCGCCATCGCGAACACATGCAGCGTCTGCATGACTCAGCCAAAATTTATCGTTTCCCGGTCTCCCAAAGCGTTGATGAGCTGATGGAAGCCTGCCGCGAGGTGATCCGCCAGAACAAACTGACCAGTGCCTATATTCGTCCGCTGGTCTTCGTGGGTGATGTCGGCATGGGTGTCAATCCGCCCGCTGGCTATAACACCGATGTGATCATTGCTGCGTTCCCGTGGGGCGCCTACCTGGGCGCGGAAGCACTGGATCAGGGGATCGACGCAATGGTTTCTTCCTGGAACCGCGTGGCACCAAACACTATCCCGACCGCGGCTAAAGCGGGCGGTAACTACCTCTCCTCACTGCTGGTTGGCAGCGAAGCGCGCCGTCACGGCTATCAGGAAGGTATCGCCCTCGATGTAAATGGCTACATCTCCGAAGGTGCGGGCGAAAACCTGTTTGAAGTGAAAGACGGCATTCTGTTCACCCCGCCGTTTACCTCGTCCGCGCTGCCGGGCATCACCCGCGACGCCATCATCAAGCTGGCAAAAGATCTGGGTATCGAAGTACGCGAGCAGGTGCTGTCCCGCGAATCCCTGTACCTGGCTGACGAAGTGTTCATGTCCGGTACTGCGGCTGAAATTACACCGGTGCGTAGCGTCGACGGCATTCAGGTGGGCGAAGGCCGCTGTGGTCCGGTCACCAAACGCATTCAGCAAGCCTTCTTCGGCCTGTTCACCGGCGAAACAGAAGACAAATACGGCTGGTTGGATCAGGTTAATCACTAAATATAAATTTGGGACGGCACGCACCGTCCCATTTAATAGTCAGACGGGAGTAAATAAAGCATGCCTAAGTATCGTTCAGCCACCACCACCCACGGCCGTAATATGGCGGGTGCCCGCGCACTGTGGCGCGCTACCGGAATGACCGACGCCGATTTCGGCAAGCCAATTATCGCCGTGGTGAACTCCTTCACCCAGTTTGTGCCGGGCCACGTGCACCTGCGCGATCTCGGTAAGCTGGTTGCCGAGCAAATCGAAGCCTCCGGCGGCGTGGCGAAAGAGTTCAACACCATTGCGGTGGATGACGGTATCGCAATGGGCCACGGGGGGATGCTCTATTCACTGCCGTCGCGCGAGCTGATCGCCGACTCGGTGGAGTACATGGTTAACGCCCACTGCGCCGATGCGATGGTCTGTATCTCCAACTGCGACAAAATCACCCCGGGGATGCTGATGGCCTCCCTGCGCCTGAACATTCCGGTGATCTTCGTTTCCGGCGGCCCGATGGAAGCGGGTAAAACCAAGCTTTCCGACAAAATCATCAAGCTCGACCTGGTCGATGCGATGATCCAGGGCGCGGACCCGAAAGTCTCTGACGAGCAGAGCGACCAGGTGGAACGCTCCGCGTGTCCGACCTGCGGCTCCTGTTCCGGGATGTTCACCGCCAACTCCATGAACTGCCTGACCGAAGCGCTGGGCCTTTCTCAGCCGGGTAACGGCTCGCTGCTGGCGACCCACGCCGACCGTAAGCAGCTGTTCCTTAACGCGGGCAAGCGCATCGTTGAGCTGACCAAACGCTACTACGAGCAGGACGACGCCAGCGCGCTGCCGCGCAACATCGCCAGTAAAGCGGCGTTCGAAAACGCCATGACGCTGGATATCGCCATGGGCGGTTCCACCAACACCGTTCTGCACCTGCTGGCCGCCGCGCAGGAAGCCGAAATCGACTTCACCATGAGCGACATCGACAAGCTCTCCCGCAAAGTGCCGCAGCTGTGTAAAGTCGCGCCGAGTACCCAGAAGTACCATATGGAAGACGTGCATCGTGCTGGTGGTGTCATCGGTATCCTCGGCGAGCTGGATCGCGCAGGGCTGCTGAACCGCAACGTGAAAAATGTGCTCGGCCTGACGCTGCCGGAGTCGCTGGACCAGTACGACGTGATGCTGACCAAAGACGACGCGGTGAAAAAGATGTTCCGCGCCGGTCCGGCAGGTATTCGCACCACGCAGGCGTTCTCGCAGGATTGCCGCTGGGACACGCTGGATGACGATCGCGCCGGAGGCTGCATCCGCTCGCTGGAACATGCCTACAGCAAAGACGGCGGTCTGGCCGTGCTGTACGGTAACTTTGCGGAAAACGGCTGTATCGTGAAAACCGCAGGCGTGGACGACAGCATTCTCAAATTCACCGGTCCGGCAAAAGTGTATGAAAGCCAGGACGAGGCGGTAGACGCTATCCTCGGTGGCAAAGTGGTGGAAGGCGACGTGGTGGTCATTCGCTACGAAGGGCCGAAAGGCGGTCCGGGCATGCAGGAGATGCTCTACCCGACTACCTTCCTGAAATCGATGGGCCTCGGCAAAGCCTGCGCGCTGATCACCGACGGTCGTTTCTCTGGCGGCACGTCAGGCCTCTCCATTGGCCACGTCTCCCCGGAAGCGGCAAGCGGCGGCAATATCGCGATCATCGAAGATGGCGACCTGATCGAAATCGACATTCCGAACCGCGGCATTCAGCTGAAGCTGAGTGACCAGGAGATTGCGGCCCGTCGTGAAGCGCAGGAAGCCCGCGGCGACAAAGCCTGGACGCCGAAAGACCGCCAGCGTGAAGTCTCCTTCGCCCTGCGTGCCTACGCGAGCCTTGCCACCAGTGCAGATAAAGGCGCGGTGCGCGATAAATCTAAACTTGGGGGCTAATGATGGCCGAGTCACAACCCTTATCCGCCGCCCCCGAGGGGGCGGAATACCTGAGAGCGGTGCTGCGCGCGCCGGTCTATGAAGCCGTGCAGGTCACGCCCCTGCAAAAAATGGACAAACTCTCCTCGCGCCTCGACAACGTCATTCTGGTGAAGCGCGAAGACAGGCAGCCGGTGCACAGCTTCAAGCTGCGCGGCGCCTACGCGATGATGGCCGGGCTGACGGATGAGCAGAAAGCGCGCGGCGTCATTACCGCGTCGGCGGGCAACCACGCGCAGGGCGTAGCGTTCTCCGCGGCCCGTTTAGGGCTGAAAGCGCTGATCGTGATGCCGGTTGCCACGGCGGATATCAAAGTCGACGCGGTGCGCGGGTTCGGCGGCGAAGTGCTGCTCCACGGCGCGAATTTTGACGAAGCGAAAGCCAAAGCGATTGAGCTGGCGCAGCAGCAGGGCTTCACCTGGGTCCCGCCTTTCGATCACCCGATGGTGATTGCCGGGCAGGGTACGCTGGCGCTGGAACTGTTGCAGCAGGATGCCCATCTCGACCGCGTTTTCGTCCCGGTGGGCGGCGGTGGCTTAGCCGCTGGTGTGGCGGTGCTGATCAAACAGCTAATGCCGCAGATCAAAGTGATTGCGGTTGAAGCGGAAGACTCCGCTTGCCTGAAGGCGGCGCTGGACGCCGGACATCCGGTGGATCTGCCGCGCGTCGGGCTGTTCGCCGAGGGCGTGGCGGTGAAGCGCATTGGCGATGAAACGTTCCGTCTGTGCCAGGAGTATCTCGACGATATCGTCACCGTCGACAGCGACGCTATCTGCGCGGCGATGAAAGATCTCTTTGAGGATGTGCGTGCGGTGGCGGAGCCGTCCGGCGCGCTGGCGCTGGCGGGGATGAAGAAATACATCGCCCGGCACAACATTCGCGGCGAGCGGCTGGCGCACGTGCTTTCCGGCGCCAATGTGAACTTCCACGGCCTGCGCTACGTGTCCGAACGCTGTGAGCTGGGCGAGCAGCGTGAAGCCCTGCTGGCGGTGACCATTCCGGAAGAGAAGGGCAGCTTCCTGAAGTTTTGCCAGCTGCTGGGCGGCCGTTCGGTAACGGAGTTCAACTACCGCTTTGCCGATGCCAAAGATGCGTGCATTTTTGTCGGCGTGCGTCTGAGCCGTGGCGTGGAGGAGCGCAAAGAGATCCTCAGCCTGCTGCATGACGGCGGCTACAGCGTGGTCGATCTCTCCGACGACGAAATGGCGAAGCTGCACGTGCGTTACATGGTCGGCGGCCGTCCATCCAAGCCGCTCAAGGAACGCCTGTTCAGCTTCGAGTTCCCGGAATCGCCGGGCGCGCTGCTCAAGTTCCTGCACACGCTGGGCACCCACTGGAACATTTCTCTGTTCCACTACCGCAGCCACGGCACCGACTACGGCCGCGTGCTGGCGGCGTTCGAGCTGGGCGAGCACGAGCCGGATTTCGAAACTCGCCTGAACGAGCTGGGCTATGAGTGCCATGACGAAACCCACAACCCGGCGTTCCGCTTCTTCCTCGCGGGCTAAGGGTTGAGCTGCGTGTAGGCCGGGTAAGCGCAGCGCCACCCGGCTTTAGTGGTTCGGCAATATCTTCCAGAACGCATCAATAAGCGGCTCATGCAGCCGCTTTTTTTGTGCGCACACGCCAAGCTCGAACGGCGTTTTTTCGTCGCTGCGTTCTAAAATCATCACGCGATTGCGCACTGGCTCCGGGCTGTTTTCCAGCACCACTTCTGGCAGCAGCGCCACGCCGCAGCCGAGCGCCACCATCGACACCATCGCCTCATGGCCGCCGACCGTGGCGTAAATCGACGGGTTGCTGATTTTCTGGCGGCGGAACCACAGCTCAATGCGGCGGCGCACCGGCCCCTGATCGGCCATGATAAATGGCACCGTCGACCAGTCCGGTTTCTCCACCGAGACCTGATTGCGCACAGGACAGGGCAGCGCCGGGGCAATCAGTACTACCGCCAGATTCTCCAGCATTGAGAACGCTACCGCGCCCGGCAGGGTTTCCGGCTTCCCGGCAATCGCGAGATCCGCTTCGCCCGTGACCACTTTTTCCATCGCGTCGGCGGCATCGCCGGTGGTGAGCTTAATTTCAACCGACGGATGTTCCGCGCGGAAGCGGTCGAGAATGGGGGGAAGATGGCTGTAGGCGGCGGTCACGGAGCAGAAAATATGCAGCTCGCCGGAAAGCGACGGCCCCTGCTGGTCGATGGTGTGCCGCAGCTGCTGGTACTGCAACAAGGTTTGCTGGGCAAAGATGCGCAGCTCTTCACCGGCTTCCGTGAGGGTGACGGTGCGGTTATCGCGCACGAACAGCGGCTGGCCGAGGTCTTCCTCAAGGCGCTGGATCTGGCGCGACAGCGTGGAAGGGCTGACGTGCATCGCCCGGGCGCTGCGGCCAAAGTGACGGCTTTCCGCCAGATGCAGGAACATTTTCAGATCGCGTAAATCCACCGATTCCACTCCCTCTTTTTACATTGCATAAATTGCAATGTGACGTTGTGAATATATCAATTTCCGCAATAAATTTCCTGTTGTAATGTGGGTACATTCTCGCTGAAACGCGAACCGAACAATAAGACACACAACATCACGAGGTATCACCCATGGCTAACTACTTTAATACACTGAACTTGCGCCAGCAGCTGGCGCAGCTGGGCAAATGCCGCTTCATGGCGCGCGATGAATTTGCTGATGGCGCGAGCTACCTTCAGGGTAAAAAAGTGGTCATTGTTGGCTGTGGCGCACAGGGTCTGAACCAGGGCCTGAACATGCGTGACTCCGGGCTGGATATCTCCTACGCCCTGCGTAAAGAAGCGATTGCCGAGAAGCGCGCTTCCTGGCGTAAAGCGACCGAAAACGGCTTCAAAGTAGGTACCTACGAAGAGCTGATCCCGCAGGCGGACCTGGTGGTTAACCTGACGCCAGACAAGCAGCACTCTGACGTTGTGCGTTCCGTACAGCCGCTGATGAAAGACGGCGCGGCGCTGGGTTACTCCCACGGCTTCAACATCGTTGAAGTGGGCGAGCAGATCCGTAAAGACATCACCGTAGTGATGGTGGCACCGAAGTGCCCGGGCACCGAAGTGCGCGAAGAGTACAAACGTGGTTTCGGCGTACCGACGCTGATCGCCGTTCACCCGGAAAACGATCCGAAAGGCGAAGGCATGGCGATTGCCAAAGCCTGGGCAGCGGCCACCGGCGGCCATCGTGCGGGCGTACTGGAATCTTCCTTCGTTGCGGAAGTGAAATCTGACCTGATGGGCGAGCAGACCATTCTGTGCGGCATGCTCCAGGCTGGCTCCCTGCTGTGCTTCGACAAGCTGGTGGAAGAGGGCACCGACCCGGCATATGCGGAAAAACTGATTCAGTTCGGCTGGGAAACCATCACCGAAGCGCTGAAGCAGGGCGGCATTACGCTGATGATGGACCGTCTGTCCAATCCGGCAAAACTGCGCGCGTTCGCACTCTCTGAACAGCTGAAAACCATCATGGCACCGCTGTTCCAGAAACACATGGACGACATCATCTCCGGCGAGTTCTCTTCCGGCATGATGGCGGACTGGGCGAATGACGATAAGAAACTGCTGACCTGGCGCGAAGAGACCGGTAAAACCGCGTTCGAAACGGCACCACAGTTTGAGGGTAAAATCAGCGAGCAGGAGTACTTCGATAAAGGCGTACTGATGATCGCGATGGTGAAAGCGGGCGTTGAGCTGGCGTTCGAAACCATGGTGGATTCCGGCATCATTGAAGAATCTGCGTACTACGAATCGCTGCACGAGCTGCCGCTGATCGCAAACACCATCGCCCGTAAGCGTCTGTATGAGATGAACGTGGTGATCTCCGATACCGCCGAGTACGGTAACTATCTGTTCTCTTACGCCTGCGTACCGCTGCTGAAAGAGTTCATGACTACCCTGCAAGCAGGCGATCTGGGTAAAGCGATTGCGGAAGGTGCGGTTGATAACGCGCAGCTTCGTGACGTTAACGAAGCGATTCGCAGCCACGAAATCGAGAAAGTGGGCCAGAAACTGCGTGGCTACATGACCGATATGAAACGTATCGCAGTAGCAGACTAAAAAGACAATCGGGTGGCGCAAGCCACCCGAACTGTTTTAGCTACGCAGTATCGCGCCGGGATAACCCAGCTGGCGCCACGCCTCATACACCACCACCGACACCGCATTCGACAGGTTCATGCTGCGGCTGTCCGGCATCATCGGAATACGAATTTTTTGCTCAGCGGGCAGGGCATCCAGAATGGTGGCCGGCAGGCCGCGGGTTTCCGGACCAAACATCAGATAATCCCCGTCCTGATAGCTTACGGCACTGTGCGCTGGCGTGCCTTTGGTGGTCAGGGCGAACATGCGCTGCGGCTTCTCTGCGTCCAGAAACGCGGCGTAATCGTGATGACGAACGACGGCAGTAAACTCATGGTAGTCCAGCCCCGCGCGGCGCAGACGTTTGTCGTCCCACGTAAAGCCCATCGGCTCAATGATGTGCAGACGAAAACCGGTGTTGGCGCACAGGCGGATGATATTGCCGGTATTGGGTGGGATTTCTGGTTCGAATAAGACGATGTTAAGCATGCTGCCCCCTTAATTGCGGGGGGCAGAATAGCAGAAAAGAGAGGGACTAGGCGACGCCCGGCTCCTGCGAGCGGCTATACAGCATTTTGTAGACGGTTGCCGCCGCGGCCACGAGAGCAGGCACGCTGAGGATCATCAAAATACTGTCCGCCTGCCACTGCATGGAAAGAAGCTGGGCGCTGGTCATGGTGCCCGCCACGCCGCCGAAGCGGCCGATCCCCTGCATCCAGGCGATACCCGTCGCGCGGCACTCGGTAGGGTAAAAGGTGGCGGCCAGGGTCTGCATCCCCGACTGCGCGCCGTTCATCGCGATCCCCATCAGGAAGATTAACCCGCCAAACAGGGCGATATGATTATGCTCAATGCCGAGTAAAAGAATCAGGCCCATCGTCAGCACGAAACCACACGCGACCACCTTGTGCGCTTCCCAGCGGTCCATCATCCAGCCCGCGAGCAGAATGCCAGCGGTGCCGCCGAAGGTGAACAGCGAGGTGAGCCAGGCGGATTCCGCCAGCGCATACCCCATCCCCTGCATCAGCGTTGGCATCCAGCTCAGCAGGACGTAATAAATCACCAGTCCCATAAAGTAGGTGACCCACAGCATCAGGGTGCCGGGCAGCCAGGGCATGGAAAACAGCTGCGACACGCTGCCTTTTTTCGACGCGACCTTCTCCTCCGCCAGGAAAAAGCCCGTGACGCTATCCAGCGTGCTGCGGGCGAACCGGCTGGCGATGCGGCGAACCTGCGCGACGTCTTTCCCGCGCTGCACCAGAAACTTCACCGACTCCGGCAACAGCAGCGCCAGCAGCACCGTTAAAATCAGCGGCGCAATCGCGCCGGTCAGCAGTACGCTTCGCCAGCCATGGTGAGGGATAAGCCAGGACGAGATCGCCCCGCCGCCCGCCGCACCCAGCGGAAAGCCGCAGTACATGGTGTTAATTGCCATGGCGCGGCAGCGCTGGGGGGCAAACTCTGAGATCAGTGTGATGGCGTTAGGCATCGCGGCGCCCAGCCCGAGACCGGTCAGAAATCGCCACAGCGTCAGGGTATTCAGACTTTGCGCCCAGGCCGTGCCCAGGCTCGCCAGGCCGAAGAACAGGCATGAAAAGACCAGTACGCGCTTGCGTCCCATACGGTCCGATACCGGACCTGCAATAAGAGCTCCCAGCGACAGCCCCAGTAGCGCCGCACTCAACACCGGCCCCAGATCCTGTTTATGTATTCCCCACTCCGCCGACAGCGTAGGCGCAATGTAACCCATCGCTGCGGTATCGAAACCATCGATCGCCAGCACCAGAAAGCCCAGCACAATAAGAAGCCAGTGAAACCCTGAAAAAGGACTCTCATCGATCACCTGCTGTATATCCACCCGACCTGAATACGTCATACGTTCCCCTCCGATGTGATGTTGTTTTTGTGTTCTTGTATTTGCTTGTCTATACAATTGCGGAGGGCAGGCTGTGTCAAATTTTCTTATCCAGAATGTTACGCAGGTGTTATTTTCGACAAAAAAAGCGCCCGAGGGGGAAGTCGGGCGCGGAAGAAGGGGAGGCTAACCGGGGGAGATTAGGCCGCGTTTCCCTGAGAAAGGGGGGCCAGCGCCGCAGGCAGCTTACTGAGTTCCTGCACCAGAGAGTCTTTGCTGATTTCACCGATTGTTTTCGCACCGGTCAGGGTCATCGCCACCTTCATCTCTTTCTCGATCAGGTTCAGCAGATTCGCCACGCCCGCCTGGCCGCTGGTGGCCAGCGCGTACAGGTAAGCACGGCCCAGCAGCACACTGTCTGCGCCCAGGGCAATCATGCGCACCACGTCCAGCCCGTTACGGATGCCGCTGTCGGCCAGAATCGCAATATCGCCTTTCACCGCATCGGCAATGGCTGGCAGGGCGCGGGCGGAGGAGAGCACCCCGTCAAGCTGGCGGCCACCATGGTTAGAGACCACGATCCCATCGGCACCAAAACGCACCGCGTCGCGGGCATCTTCCGGATCGAGGATCCCTTTGATCACCATCGGGCCGTCCCAGAATTCGCGGATCCACTCCAGGTCTTTCCAGGAGATGGATGGATCGAAGTTGTTCGCCAGCCAGCCGATGTAATCTTCCAGCCCGGTCGGTTTACCCAGGTAGGCCGAAATATTGCCCAGATCGTGCGGACGGCCATTCACGCCGACATCCCACGCCCACTGCGGGTGCGTCACCGCCTGCCAGTAGCGGCGCATCGCGGCGTTCGGACCGCTCATGCCGGAGTGCGCATCACGGTAGCGTGCGCCGGGCGTCGGCATATCGACGGTAAAGACCAGCGTAGAGCAGCCCGCCGCTTTGGCGCGCTCAAGGGCGTTACGCATAAAACCGCGATCGCGCAGGACGTACAGCTGGAACCACATCGGGCGCTTGATGGTCGGGGCGACCTCTTCAATCGGGCAGACGGACACGGTGGAAAGGGTAAACGGGATGCCTTTGGCATCTGCGGCGGCGGCGGCCTGCACTTCGCCCCGGCGGGCATACATGCCGCATAAGCCGACGGGCGCAAGCGCCACCGGCATGGAGAGCGTCTCGTTAAACAGCTTCGTCTCAAGGCTCAGGTCAGACATATTCTTCAGCACGCGCTGGCGCAGGGCCACTTCCGACAGGTCCTCCACGTTGCGGCGCAGGGTATATTCGGCGTACGCCCCGCCGTCAATGTAGTGGAACAGGAATGGCGGCAAAATGCGCTGTGCCGCGGCGCGATAGTCACTGGCTGCGGAAATAATCATGCTTTGTTCTCCCTGGAAATATCACTCTCGCCAGGCAGACGGGTAATACGCGCCTGTCGGGCCTGATCTTCATCGAATCGTTTAATGGTGGTATGCACGAAGCCAAGATGCGCCATCATCGCCTTGCGCGCGGCCTCGGCATCACCGGCCAGAATGGCGTTGAGCACCGCCTCGTGCTGTTCGGTCAGTTGGGCAAATACCGGCGGCACCAGATACATGCGCTGGCGGCTCTGCTTCACGGAGGATTGCAGCAGGTCGAAGAACCCGCGCATGGTTTGCAGCAGAACTACGTTGTGCGAGGCCTCGGCAATCGCGAGGTGAAAACGCACGTCCGCCTGGGAGGCGATGTCCGGATCGCTGCTTTGCGTGGCCTCAAAGCAGGCTTTGAGCTTCTCTTTGTCGGCCTCGGTTGCCCGCATCGCCGCATGCCACGCGGTGCTGGTTTCGATGGCGTGACGCGCTTCGAGGATGTCAAAGCTGTAGTCCGGGTCGTTTTCCATCAGCGTCTTAAGCGGCTGCACGATGTTTTGTTCGGACCAGTCGTCATGCTGCCAGCGCACGAAGGTGCCGCCGCCTCGACGGCTCAGCAGCACCCCTTCGCTGACCAGCGTCGCCAGCGCCTCGCGCAGTGAATTGCGCGACACGCCAAGCTGGGCGGCAAGCTGACGCTCGGCGGGCAATCTCATGCCCGCTTCCAGCTGTTGTTCTTCTATCAGCGCCCGTACGCGAGTGGCAATCTCGTCGGACAGGCGTCTGGGCATCACTATCATGGAATCATCCAGGTTAAGACATAGGCCTGCAATGTGGTGATCACGCCCACCATGCAGGTAAATATCAGGCTGTGTTTAACAGTAAAGCGGAACAGATCCGACTCTTTGCCTACCAGCCCCACCGCGGCACAGGCAATGGCGATGGACTGCGGTGAGATCATCTTCCCGGTCACGCCGCCGGTGGTGTTCGCGGCGACCAGCAGCACGTCCGAGACGCCAATCTGCTGCGCGGCTGTGGCCTGTAGGGCGGCAAACAGGGCGTTAGATGACGTATCTGAACCGGTCAGGAACACCCCCAGCCAGCCGAGGAACGGCGAGAAGAAGGTAAACGCGTGGCCGGTATGCGCCAGCGCTAACGCCAGCGTCGACGACAGGCCGGAGTAGTTCGAAATAAACGCGAACGCCAGCACCATGCCGATGGAGTAAATCGGCAGCATCAGCTCTTTAATCGTCGCCGCAAAGGTCTGCACCGCGGCGGCAGGCTTCATGCGCAGCCACACTACGGAAAGGATAGCGGCAAACAGGATTGCCGTGCCGGTGGCTGAGAACCAGTCGAACTTAAACACTGCCGCATACGGCGTGGCGTCGTGTACCACCGGCGGCATACGAGCGACCATCTTGTCGAGGAACGGCACGGAGATATTAATCACCATGTCGTACAGCGCGCCGCCCGGGGCGAACAGGGCCTTAAACGGCGGAATGCTCCACAGCGTCACGGTGGCGGTCAGGAACAGGAACGGTGACCATGCGCGTACAATCTGTCCGGCGGTATAGCCGGTGCGCGCCAGCGTCTGATCCACGTGTGATGCGCCCATGTCAGCAAAGCGGAAGATACGTACCGGCTGCCAGCGTTTCAGGAACAGCGTCAGACAGACCAGCGACACCAGGGAAGAGATGATGTCCGGCAGTTCCGGGCCGAGGAAGTTGGAGCTGAGATACTGGGCAATGGCGAACGAACCGCCCGCTACCATCACCGCAGGCCAGGTCTCCTTCACGCCGCGCCAGCCGTCCATAATCGCCATGATCCAGAACAGCACGATAATGGTCAGGAACGGCAGCTGGCGGCCCACCATCTGGCCGATCTCGAAGCTGTCCAGCCCGGTCACCTGGCCCGCCACCAGAATAGGAATGCCCATCGCGCCAAACGCCACCGGGGCGGTATTCACAATCAGGCACAGGCCAGCGGCATACAGCGGGTTAAAGCCCAGACCGACCAGCAGGGCGGCGGTGATGGCCACCGGTGCGCCGAATCCTGCCGCCCCTTCCAGAAATGCTCCGAAGGAGAAGCCGACGATCAGCATCTGCAAACGCTGGTCCGGCGTGATGGAGAGAATCGACGAGCGAATAATGTCGAACTGCCCGGTTTTGACCGAGATTTTGTAGACAAAGACGGCGGCGATGATGATCCACGCAATCGGCCACAGTCCGTAGAAGAAGCCATAGACGACGGAGGCCAGCGCGCGATCGACCGGCATTTTGTAGAAGAACAACGCCACCATCAGGGCGATGGCAACGGTATACGTCGCGGCGAGGTAGCCCTTCAGCTTGAGCTTAATCAGCGCAAAGAAGAAAAACAGGATCGGTAGCGATGCGATCAGGCTCGACAGCCAGATATTTCCGGCCGGATCGTAGTTTTGTTGCCAGAGGCTCATGCAGGTCTCCTGAGGACCACACAGGTGTTCGTCGGGTGAGTCTCTGCTCATCTCTGCGTCACACTTAGTGTAAAAGTGGTCCTTCCAATATTGTGATGTAGGGTTAAAGACAACAAATGGTTAACCAAGTGTTGCTATTCAGCAATTGTTTTGTGAAGTGGAGCATCGAAATTGTGAACGATGGATAGCTTTGTGCGTGATTGGTAGGACCAAACCCGCAAAATCAAATCACCGTGTGCGTTGGGAGCGGTGGTCAGGTGGAGAGCCTTACATTCGCCTTTTAAGCAGATACAGCGCGTAAAAGAGGTTATATAAAAAGGGGAGGTGATAATACTGCGTGAATTGAATGAGGTTTGTTTGTTTTATTTGTGTTTTTGAGAAGCTGTATATGTGTGAGCAGAGTGATATTTTTCCTATAAATAAAAATTTTTTTGGTTAAAAATGCGAAATCTAAGCTGTAGCAAAAAATTTTAATTAAGGTAAATTTCACATATAGATTTTAACAGTGTATTACAAACGATCAATTGATGATCGATAAAGAAATATCCTGTTCAATTGTGGTTTTTCAGGATAAAGGGTAAGAATTTTGCGCTGAACAGACATTTTTTTGGCTAATAATATTCTGAAATAAATTGATCAAACAATGATCAGTTAACTCTCTTGTAATTTAGTTGCGGTATTAAAAGCAGATTAATAATTATTAGGGCAATCGAAAGGGGTTAAATTTGTTAGCTGAGTGTTAATTTCTGAGTGTTTACAGACGCGGCATATTGCTTTTCAATGCGTAGACGTTAAAAGGCATTTGATTTACTATTTATTCAGAAGCAACGTAACAGAAGATTTTAAATTTATTACTAACCACAACGTATTCAGTGTTATTTTCGGCCAGAAGTCATTCCTCAGTTGAAGGATATCTGTGTATGGCCTTCTGAAAATATACGGATTATCACCATGGGATGGACCCTGCTTTATTCTATAAGGTCGCGTCACCCATTCTGCTAAAAACCTTTCGGTGGCGTTTTTAAATCCTTATAGCGGTTATTGTACCTGGTACAACAAGTCTATATCTGTTTAATTTACAGAGGGGAAAGTGTTCCAAATGAAAATCAAAAATGTGGCGCTGGCGATTGCCGCGGCGGGGCTGCTGTTATCTTCTCAATCAGTACTGGCAAGCAGTGATTCTGGCGTTAATGCTTCTCTGGATACCGGTGCGGGTTCGCAAAGTACGGGCGGGGTGATCAATTTTACCGGGAAGATTACCCTTATTTCCTGTGATATTACTCCGGCCTCTAAAAACAAAACGGTAGACCTTGGGGCGTGGGCAAAAAGCTACTTTGACGATCACAACGAAACGACGCCGCGCGAGTTCAAAATCAACGTGGAAAACTGCCCGGAGACGGTTGAATCGGTTGCGGTACTGTTTGACGGAACCAAAGATACGGTGAATGACACACTGCTTCAGGTTACGCCAGGTGAAGGTATGGCGACGGGTATCGGCGTGAAGCTTTATAACAGCGATCGCAGCACCGCGATTAAACCGGGTACGGTATCTGAAACAACCGCACCGGATGATGAAGGCAATGCTGAATTAACTTTCTATGCCGCACTTGACAAAGATGGCACGGAAATCAACGCCGGCGATGTTAACGCCGTATCCAACTTCCTGATGGTTTATAACTGATTTCACTGTCAGCCACCTCCAGAGATAATAATGATGAAACGTTTATCGTATATTATGCTCACTGCATTAATGGTTAATTCTGCGTCAGTTTCCGCTGGCGTTGTAATGGGGGGAACACGGATCGTATACCCGCAAAACAGCAAGGAGGTGGCATTTTCTGTTTCTAATATGGAAAGTGCGGTTCCCTATCTTATTCAGTCGTGGGTTGAAGGCGATGGGCCGGATAAAAATAACGCTGCGCCATTTATTGTCACACCACCTCTGTTCAGACTTGATCCGGAGCAGACCAACACGCTGCGTATTCAATATACCGGCGCTCCGCTGCCCACAGATCGTGAATCTGTATTCTGGCTCGATATTAAAGCGATAGCGCCAAAGCCAAAAGAGAGCAGCAACGAATTACAGGTAAACGTCAAATCGAAATTTAAAATCTTCTACCGCCCGGACAACCTGAAAGGGGACGCCGCCACGGCCTGGCAGAAAATAACGTTTTCGCGAACGGGAAAAGGGCTTAAGGCCGCTAACCCGACGCCATACTACGTCTCTTTTTATCGTCTGACCGTTGGCGGGCATAAAATTGAGCAGCCGGGCATGATCGGTCCAGGGGAAACCCGGGAATGGCCTGTGTCCGCCTCCGGGGGCGTAAGCTGGTCGGCTATTAATGATTTTGGTGCCATCACCGCCACCCACACCCAGCCTCTTTAAGACCATGCCTTTTCGCCTGTTTCGTTACGCGCCGCTTTCGGTGTTGCTGCTTAGCTTCAGCCGCACGGGGATGGCCGAGGATTACTTTGATCCCGCCGCGCTGGAGCTTTCCTCTACTGAACAGAAAACGGCGGATCTGCACTATTTCTCTGAAAAGGGCGGGCAGATGCCAGGCACCTGGCTCGTGACGCTGGAGATTAACGGACGCGAGGAGCGGCATCAGGAGATCACCTTCGTGAATGAGAAAGGCAGCCTGCAACCCGTTTTTAGCGTATCGCTGCTGGAAGCGCTTGGCGTAAATGTAGGGGCCATTCCTGCATTCTCCCGGTTGCAGGAGGGAGAAACGTTCACGCACCTCGAGGATTTTATTCCGGCAGCGCGAACTTCTTATGATTTCAACCAGCAGCGTCTCTTTCTCAGCCTGCCGCAGGCGGCAATGAAACACCGCAGCCGTGGCTACGTGCCGCAGTCGCAGTGGGACGATGGTATCCCGGCGGCATTTACTGATTACAGTCTGTCGGGCGGTCAGGCCCGTCATCAGAGCGGGGTCACGACATCCAGCTATCTGAGCCTGCGTAACGGCATCAATCTGGGGGCGTGGCGGCTGCGTAACACCTCGGCCTGGAGCTACAGCGACGCGGGCGGCGACCATTTTCAGTCGCAAAGTAGCTGGCTGACCCGGGATATTCGCCGTCTTAACAGCCAGCTACGGATCGGCGATGCCTGGACCGCAGGCGACGTCTTCGATAGCGTGGCGTTTCGCGGGGTACAGCTCTCATCAAGCGAAAGCATGTTGCCCGACAGCCAGCGCGGCTTCGCACCAACCATCCGCGGCGTCGCACACAGCTTCGCTAAAGTCTCCGTTTCGCAAAATGGCTATGTGATCTATGAAACCTGGGTGGCCGCCGGGCCATTTATCATTAACGATCTGTTCCCGGGCGCACAAAGTGGCGATCTACAGGTTACGGTCACGGAAAGTGACGGCTCAACGCGCGTCTTTACCCAGCCCTACTCTGCGGTGCCGTTTATGCGACGCCAGGGCAGCCTGAAATACAGTCTCAATGCAGGACGATTTCACTCCGGCTCCGGTGATGCGCGTTCGCCCGAATTTGTTGAAGGCGCTTTCTTCTACGGTCTGCTCTCCAGGATGACGGTGTATGGCGGCTTTCGTACGGCGAGCAACTATCAGGCCGGTGCAATTGGCGTAGGCAGAGGGTTTGGCGCATTTGGCTCGCTGGGTATTGACGATACGCTGGCAAAAAGCCGTTTACCCGACGGCAAAAGCGCGATGGGGCAGGCGTGGCGCATTCAGTACCAGAAAGATTTCAGCGCTACCGGCACCGCCTTCAACCTGGCGAGCTATCGCTATGCCTCGCGCAATTACTACGAATTTAGTGAACTGAATCAGTCTGACAGCCAACAGCTGCAACTCAATAATCGCCGTAGCCGCTCGCAGGTCACTTTTTCACAGACGCTGGGTCAGTTCGGCAGCCTCAGCGTCTCGGCATGGATGCAGGATTACTGGCATACGTCCGGGCAGGATAAAACCATCCACATCGGCTGGTACACCAGCTGGCGGGGTATTTCCTGGGGCGCGGGGTATGACTACACCGACTCAGCGCTTGAGCAGCATCCCGATCGCACCGTGTCGTTTAACGTCAATGTTCCGCTTGGCAACTGGCTGCCGGGCAGTTCGGTCAGTTACTACGCCAACCACAACAATCGTGGGATGACCACGCAGCAGGTGTCACTCAACGGCAGCGCGCTGGCGAACCGCAACCTGAATTACAGCGTTCAGCAGAGTAAGACCAGTGAGGGAGAGGCCGACAGCACCAGCCTGGCGCTGCAATACAATGGTGGCTACGGCAACGTCAGCCTCGGTTATGACCACAGCCGAAACGGTAGCAACGCGAGTCTTGGACTCGCCGGAGGCGTTATCGCCACGCAGTATGGCGTCACGCTTAGCCAGCCGCTGGGCGATACCGTTGCCCTGCTGCGCGTGCCCGGCGCGGCGAACGTTGAGCCGGAGGGCTACAACGGGATCCATACCGACAGCCGCGGCTATGCGGTCATGCCAACGCTCTCGGCGTATCGCAAAAATACCGTCAGCCTTGATACGGCGACGCTGGGTGAGAACGTCGACATTGAGCAAAGCGGTCTGACGCTCATTCCCACCAGCGGCGCGGTGGTGCTGGCCAATTACACAACCCACATTGGTTATCGCGTTCTGTTTTCCCTGCGCTACCACGGCGAACCGTTGCCGTTTGGCGCGCAGGCTGAAGTGGTGGAGCAGAACCGCCATTCTGCAAACCGAAGCATGGTCGCTGACGGCGGTCAGGCCTACCTGAGCGGGGTACCAGAGCGCGGCACCCTGCGCGTCACCTGGTATGAAAACGGGGAGCAGCAGCAATGCCAGACACCTTTCAGACTGGGGAAAGCTCATATGGCCCCCGGTATCGCCACGCTGTCCGTTGAATGCCATTAGAGGAATATCATGCGTCGTTTTATTCACTGGTTTTTCTATCTGAGCCTTCTTTCGCTTTTTGGCATGCTGAGTTTTCATGCCCATGCTCAGACTTCACCTTGCCGCACCACGCGCGATCAGTGGGTCGTTCAGGTGCCTTATGCCATTGGGTATGCGCCCGGCACGGCTGACTGGACGCCGATATCTGCGCCGATACAGTCTACCGGGGCAGATTTCTACAGCTGTGATGGCGGGAATGATGCCTGGCGTAGTATCGGCTTTGTCGACGTGGATAACCCCGTCGGCACCGTGGTGGGTGAAGACGGTGCGTCGCGGCACGTCTACAAAACCCAGATTGACGGCATCGGCTACGCGCTCGGGTTTCGCGAGCAGCAGTACTGCGGCGCCGATGCGATACGCTATATTGACGGCACAAGTCAGGTGAATGGCAATGAGTCCCGGCGCATTTGCGACGCATCGCAAAACCCCGCCTTTGCCAGCGCCTCAACGTACAAAATGCAGTTCTGGGTGGTGTTCTACAAAATCCCGACGACCAGCGCCATGCCTGACGATAACGCCAATTCCCAGGAGCAAAATGTCGGCTCGCTGATATTGCAGGCGGGAGAAAATCAAGCCAGCGCCACCAACGTGGCGACACCGGTACAGATCCATCTCGCCAGCTTCACCGTCAGGCGTACCAGCTGTTCAGTGGGCTCTCGCAGCATTCTTGTTCCCATGGGGAGCGTGAGCCAGCGTGAATTTCACGGCATCGGCTCCCGTGCCGGAGGCGGACGCTTCAGCATTCCGGTGACCTGTGAAAATAACACGGCGGTTAAGATGGGTTTCTTTGGCGATACCACGCCAGGCAACGATCGGGCGCTGGCGTTGACGAAGCAGGAGGATAGCGCCAGCGGTGTCGGGATCGAACTGCTTTACGGTGACAATACCGGTTCGGTTCAGGGGCAGGTGGTATCGTGGAACACCCCTCAGGTGTCAGCGCTTGGCCAGGTGGGGGATAACCAGACGCAGACCTTCTGGTTTGATGCGCATTACATTCAGACGGAAGAGAACGTAACGGCGGGAAAAGCAGATGCGATGGCCACGTTTAACCTGATTTACAACTGAGTTTCCCCTGCGCAGCGGCAGGGGAGAGCGATCAGAACGCGGTCTTACTAAAACCCGTCATCTCTTTCAGGCCCATTTCGCGGCCAAGCTCAGTCATCGGGTGCACCACCACCAGGCCACGGACGCTTTTCTTCAGCTTGCCCATGTCGGCCTGCTCTTTTTTGGTGATCGCGCGGCGATGCGGCATGTTCATCAGCTTCTGCGCCTCTTTACTCAGCTTCTGGCCTTTCACATCGCGCAGGCGCTCAATTTCCGCCTCCAGCTTCACGGACTCTTTTTCCAGCTCGGCATATTTCTCGGCGGAATCAACAAGGGAGAGGCCAGCCATCTGATGGCGGATCAGATCCAGACGGTCGCTCAGGCGTTTAATTTCGTTCTTTTCGACTTCTTTCATGACAAATAACTCTGAAAACGGGGAATTTACAGGGAAGGATACACCAATGTGTGCGGGCTTACTTCTGAAACGCTTTTTTTAAGCTGATTTTAGAAATCAGCTCAGTCAGGGAAAGCACCATGGTGGAGCGGACAACTTGTTGATAACGCAGCTTTTGCATCATGTACAGCTCAGGGTCGCTGTCATCAAACTGAGGTGCGGGAGGGAGCGCGGCTACGCAGTGCAGTTCGCCGAAGGGCCCCAGGATCTCATCATCGGTGAAGGTGTACTCATTGCCGTCATGATTGAGCTCTTCGCGCAGCGCCATTAACAGCTCGGCGTCTTCATACTCCTGACGGTTGAGCACGCCAAGACCGTAGATCAGCTTCAGCCGTACCGATAAATCGCCCAGCGGTCCGTCTCCGTCAAGTAACGGTTCTACAGCATACTTTACCGCGTAGTCGTCTTTGCGAAACACCTGAAGCACCAGAATGTTCACCGCCTCGGTTAACAGCTCGACGGCGGCGATCAGGAAACTTCGTACGGTTTTGCCAGCATTCAGACGCTCAAGCACACGATTTTCAAAGGCCTGGGTTTGTTCCATTATTGCCTGCATATCTGACAATCTGTTATTCGGGCGCAGGCTAACCTGCGCCGGACTCTGCATCATTTGGTTGCGTTGTATGCGCTGACCGCCTCCGCAACCACGTCACTGTTGGCATCCAGACCGGAAATCTGCGCCAGCGCAGCCTGTGCGCCTTTGTCATCAATCAGCTGAGCCAGCTCAATCGCCTGCGGGTCCTGCTCGCTGCGGTAGTGCATCGCGGCAGCTATCCCTTTCACCAGGTTAGCGTGCGGCAGACCGTATTCCAGCGTGCCCAGCAGCGGTTTAATCAGGCGGTCACCCGCGCTCAGTTTACGCAGCGGTTGACGACCCACGCGCTCAACGTCATCTTTCAGATACGGGTTTTCAAAACGACCGAGGATTTTCTGGATGTATGCTGCGTGTTTATCAGCATCAAAACCGTAGCGTTTGATCAGCACCGCGCCGCTCTCTTCCATTGCCCCTTTGACCACCGCACGGATGTTCTCATCGAGGATCGCGTCACGAATCGTCTGATGACCGGCCAATTTCCCGAGGTACGCGGTTATAGCATGCCCGGTGTTCAGCGTGAAGAGTTTACGTTCGACAAATGCCATCAGATTATCGGTTAATTCCATTCCCGGAATGGTCGGCAGCGCGCCTTTAAACTGAGTTTTATCAACGATCCACTCGCTGAAGGTTTCCACCGTCACTTCCAGCGGGTCGTTGGTGGCGGATTCTGATGGCGGAACGATGCGGTCAACGGCGGAATCCACAAAACCAACGTGCGCTTCAACCCAGGCTTTATCTTCCTCAGCCACAGCGGCCAGAACGTGGCCTTTCAGCTGCGTGGTGCCGCGCACCATGTTTTCACAGGCGATGATGTTCAGCGGCGTTTCAACGCCTTGTGCTTTACGCTTCGCCAGGCCTTTCGCGACCGCCGGGGCGATACGCTCAAGCACCACCGGACCCACGGCTGTGGTGACCAGATCAACGCTTGCGATGAGGTCAATCACGTCGTCGCCAATGCTGCTTACCGCGTTGACGCCAGAGACCGTTTCAACCTGTTCGTTTTCACCCACCACGTGAACCTGATAGCTATGACGGGCATTCAGGGCATCCAGAACCACCTGATTCACATCGGCGAATGTCAGGGTAATGCCCGCGTCTGCCAGCAGTTTACCGATAAAGCCACGACCGATATTACCTGCGCCAAAATGTAATGCTTTCATAGTGTTAACCTTCATCAATGTTTTTACCCGAGAGGGCTGGGGTGAGGAACGTTTTCCCCTCACCCTAGCCCTCTCCCCGGGGGGGAGAGGGAAGAGGCGCTGTTACTTGTTAAGCAGAGCCAGAACTTCTTCAACGCTGGTGGTATTGGCCAGACGCTCAATAACCGTTTCGTCATCCAGCGCGTTGGTCAGGCTGGTAATCACCTGGATATGCTCGTTATTGCGAGCGGCGATACCAATCACCAGACGGGCGATGTCGTCCTCTTCTTCACCGAAGCGCACGCCATCAGGATACTGACAGAACACCACGCCGGTTTTCAGCACGCGGTCTTTCGCTTCAACCGTACCGTGCGGAACCGCGATGGATTCACCCAGGTAGGTTGGGGTCAGCTTTTCACGCTCCAGCATCGCCTCAACGTATTCCGGCTGAACGTAGCCGCCTTTCACCAGCTGCTCACCGGCGAAGCGAATGGCCTCTTCTTTATTGGTCGCCGTGCGGCCAAGGAAGATGTTTTCTGCGCCCAGTTTGAACAGATGCGCGTTGCTCACGTCGAAGCTGTCTTGCAGGCTGGTGCGCACTTTCACTTCGTTATCTTCATGGCGCTGGGCCGCAACCAGACGTTCTGTCAGGCTGGTGTACAAGCCGCTGTCGAGGAAGTTAGTCAGGGAAATGTGCTGCGCCTGCGGCACCTGACGCATAGCGCGCTCGGTCAGATCGCGGTGCGTGATCACCAGGTCAACGTCCGGCGGCAGGTTGTTAATCGCGCTGTTGGTCACGGAGATGTTGGTCAGACCCGCATCCTGCACTTTCTTACGCAGCACGCCCGCACCCATTGCGCTGGAACCCATACCGGCATCACAGGCCACGATAATTTTACGCACGTGGCTCAGGTCGTTAGAGACATCACCCGCCGCCAGCGGCGTTGCGCCTTTGGATTCGGCTTTCATGTCATGCATACGACGGGTTGCCGCTTCGATATCGTCGTCTTCTTTCACCTTGCTGGTTTTCAGCAGGATAGCGGAGACCACGAAGGAGACGGCCATGGCCGCACAGATCGCCGCGATGTTCGCGAAGTAGGCGCCTTTCGGGGTCATCGCCAGCACCGCCAGAATAGAGCCTGGAGAAGCAGGAGACACCAGACCACCGCCCAGTACGCTCAGGGTGAACACGCCGGTCATACCGCCAAGGATAACGGCCAGGATCAGACGTGGGTTCATCAGCACATACGGGAAGTAAATTTCGTGAATACCGCCCAGGAAGTGAATGATAGCCGCGCCGCCAGCAGACTGTTTCGCGCTGCCGCGACCAAAGAACATGTACGCCAGCAGAACGCCCATACCCGGACCCGGGTTCGCTTCAATCAGGAAGAAGATGGACTTGCCGAGATCGTGTGACTGCTGGATACCCAGCGGTGAGAAGATACCGTGGTTGATGGCGTTGTTCAGGAACAGGATTTTCGCCGGTTCAACGAAGATAGACGCCAGCGGCAGCATGTCGTGCGCCACCATGAAGTTAACGCCCGCCGCCAGCAGCTTGGAGAGCACTTCAACCGCAGGACCAATGCCGAGGAACGCCAGAATCGCGAGGATCATCCCGATGATGCCCGCGGAGAAGTTGTTCACCAGCATTTCGAAGCCGGATTTGATCTTGCCATCAACCCAGACGTCAAATTTCTTGATCGCCCAGCCGCCCAGAGGACCGGCAATCATCGCACCGAGGAACATCGGCATATCCGCACCGACAATTACCCCCATGGTTGTGATGGCACCCACGACACCACCACGGTCACCGCCCACCAGACGACCACCGGTATAACCGATGAGCAGCGGCAGCAGGTACGTAATCATTGGGCCAACAAGTTTCGCCAGCGTTTCGTTAGGCAACCACCCTGTCGGAATAAATAATGCGGTGATAATACCCCACGCGATAAACGCGCCGATATTTGGCATCACCATGTTGCTGAGGAAACGACCAAAGCTTTGCACTTTGATCTTGAAATCGGATGACATAAAACACCCCTTCTTATGTTTACGCTTAGGCTTGTGGCCCGAGGTTTATCGTTAATGTGCGGCGGCAGAGGTAGCCGGGCCCTGTTCTGATGCTGTGAAATCTGGCACTGAATCGTTCAACTGTCCAGACAGCGGAATTTTGTGTGATCTGAATCACATGAATGTAGGGGGTGAGGATATTAATGAAGTGATCGCGATCACATAATGGGTGTGTAAAAAAAATACATTGCTCAGAATTACGCCAAAATGAGGGCTATTTTGTGATTAATATCACAATGTTAAGTTGGTTGTTTGTTTCCAGATTGTGATTTGATTCACAAAATATTTTTATGCAGATTTCTCCCGTATCCCCTCACGGCAGGAATGCGATACGTACACCTGCCTTTTTTCACGGCTTGATCCATACTGACCTCTTTATGGGCATTAAGGATAAGCAATGAAACTCATCGGCAGTTATACCAGTCCTTTCGTGCGTAAGATTTCGATTCTCCTGCTGGAGAAAGGGATTGAATTTGAATTCGTAAATGAACAACCGTACAACGCAGAGAACGGCGTTGCGCAGTACAACCCGCTGGGGAAAGTCCCGGCGCTGGTAACGGACGAGGGCGACTACTGGTTTGATTCCCCGATCATTGCGGAGTACATCGAGCTGCTTGGCGTTGCGCCAGCCATGCTGCCGGCGGATCCAAAAGCAGCGCTGGCGATGAAGCAAATTGAAGCCCTGGCGGATGGCATTATGGATGCGGCATTAACGTCCGTACGCGAGCAGGCAAGGCCCGCCGCCCAGCAGTCAGAAAATGAGCTGCTGCGCCAGCGCGAAAAAATCAGCCGCAGCCTGGATATGTGCGAACAGCTGATCCGCGACGGGAAAATTCAGAGCGATAGCCTGAATCTGGCGACGATCGCCATCGCCTGCGCCATTGGCTACCTCAATTTCCGCCGCGTCTCGCCGGGCTGGTGCGTGGATCGTCCGCTGCTGGTCAAACTGGCGGAGACGCTCTTCCAGCGCGAAAGTTTCGCCCGGACTGAACCACCAAAGGCTTGATGCGGGTTATAACACTTCCTGGCGGGAGGCGGTACAATCCCCCCACATGTTAACTCCCTCTCCCGTCGGGAGGGGGGAAGATATTTACTCGCCAGGCGCATTCATGACTACTCATCATTCCCTCTACAGCCAGATCCCCGCTACCGATCGTCTGCTTCGTGATCCGCGCATCACTGCGGTGCTGGAGCAGTTTGGCCATACTGCAACGGTCGACATGCTACGCCAGCTTCAGGACGATGCGCGTCGCCATATTCAGGCTGAAAACGCGCTACCCGGCTGGTGCGAGGCATGGGCGCAGGAAGTTGAACGGAGGCTGAGCAAGCACGCGCAAAGCGCGTTGCGCCCGGTTATTAACCTGACAGGCACGGTTCTGCACACCAATCTGGGCCGGGCACAGCAGGCAGAAGAAGCAATAGAGGCCGTCACCCGGGCCATGCGCTCGCCGGTGACGCTGGAGTACGATCTGGACGGCGCCGGGCGCGGGCATCGCGATCGCGCACTGGCGGATCTTCTCTGCCAGATCACCGGCGCGGAAGATGCCTGCATTGTGAATAACAACGCGGCGGCGGTGCTGTTAATGCTGGCGGCCACCGCGAGCGGAAAAGAGGTTGTCGTCTCTCGCGGCGAGCTGGTGGAGATCGGCGGGGCATTTCGTATTCCGGATGTCATGCGCCAGGCGGGCTGCACGCTGCATGAAGTGGGCACAACCAACCGTACCCATGCAAAAGATTATCGCGCGGCGGTGAATGAAAACACCGCCCTGCTGATGAAAGTGCATACCAGCAATTACCATATTGAGGGGTTCACCAAAACGGTGGAAGAGGCCGAACTGGCCGCCATCGGGCGCGAGCTAAACGTGCCGGTGATTGCCGATCTCGGCAGCGGGTCGCTGGTGGATATGCGCCAGTACGGTCTGCCGAAAGAGCCAATGGTGCAGGAAATGGTTGCTGCGGGCGTAAGCCTGGTCAGTTTCTCCGGCGACAAACTGCTGGGCGGGCCGCAGGCGGGGATTATCGTCGGCAAGCGCGAACTGATTGCGCAGCTACAGCAGCACCCACTGAAGCGCGCCCTGCGTGCCGATAAAATGACGCTGGCCGCGCTGGAAGCCACGCTGCGGCTCTATCTCCACCCGGAGAAACTGGCTGACCGCCTGCCCACGTTGCGTTTGCTGAGCCGTGATGAAGCCTCTGTTCGCGCGCGGGCGGAAGCGCTACTGCCGCAGGTTGCTCCTCATTACCCTGAGTTTGAAGTTCGTATCGAGCCTTGCCTGTCGCAAATTGGCAGCGGCTCGCTGCCCGTGGACAGGTTACCGAGCGAAGCGCTGACGTTCACCCCGCGCGACGGACGCGGAAGCCAGCTTGAGGCGCTGTCGGCGCGCTGGCGTGCATTACCGACACCAGTGATTGGCCGGATCGGTGATGGTCGTATGTGGCTGGATTTACGCTGCCTGGAAGATGAAGGGCGGTTTCTGGAGATGATGTTGAAATGATTATTGCCACCGCCGGTCACGTTGACCACGGCAAAACCACGTTATTGCAGGCCATTACGGGCGTGAATGCCGATCGCCTGCCGGAAGAGAAAAAGCGCGGCATGACCATTGACCTGGGTTACGCCTACTGGCCACAGCCCGACGGTCGCGTGCTGGGCTTTATCGACGTGCCCGGCCACGAGAAGTTTCTTTCCAATATGCTCGCGGGCGTGGGCGGGATCGATCACGCTCTACTGGTTGTCGCGTGCGATGACGGGGTGATGGCGCAAACGCGCGAGCATCTGGCGATCCTGCAACTGACGGGAAACCCGCAGTTGACCGTCGCCCTTACCAAAGCGGACCGTGTGGATGAGGCGCGTATCAACGAGGTGCGTGAAGAGGTACTGGCGGCGCTGAGTGAATATGGTTTTAAGGATGCCGCTCTGTTTGTCACCGTGGCGACAGAAGGCCGCGGTATCGACGCTCTTCGCGACCATTTGCAGCAGATCCCGTCTCGTGAGCATGCCAGCCATCACCGCTTCCGTCTGGCGATCGACAGGGCGTTTACCGTGAAAGGGGCTGGGCTGGTGGTGACCGGTACCGCGCTGAGTGGCGAAGTTAACGTGGGCGATACCCTGTGGCTGACGGGCGTGAACAAACCCATGCGCGTGCGCGGGCTTCACGCGCAAAACCAGCCGGTGGAACAGGCCCACGCCGGGCAGCGTATCGCGCTGAATATTGCTGGTGATGCCGAAAAAGACCAGCTTAACCGCGGCGACTGGCTGCTGGCCGACGCGCCGCCGGAGCCTTCTGAACGGATTATCGTTTCTCTACAGACCCACACGCCGCTGACCCAGTGGCAGCCGCTGCATATCCATCACGCGGCCAGCCACATCACCGGACGCGTGTCGCTGCTGGAAAACGATCTCGCCGAACTGGTGTTCGACTCCCCGCTCTGGCTGGCGGATAACGACCGCCTGGTTCTGCGCGACATCTCCGCGCGCGAAACCCTGGCGGGCGCCCGCGTGGTGATGCTGAATCCGCCCCGTCGCGGCAAGCGTAAGCCCGAGTATTTAGCGTGGCTGGCCTCGCTGGCCCAGGCCCGTGACGACAAGTCTGCGTTAGATATCCACCTTGAGCGTGGTGCGGTGGATCTGGCTGCGTTCGCCTGGGCGCGCCAGCTCAGCGGTGAAGGATTGCGTCTTCTGACGCAGGAGCCGGGTTTTATTCAGGCTGGCAACAGCCTGCTGAACGCGCCGGTGGCGGCGCGCTGGCAGCGTAAAGTGTTGAGCACGCTGGCGACCTATCATGAACAGCATCAGGATGAGCCCGGTCCGGGCCGTGAACGTCTGCGGCGTATGGCGTTGCCCATGGAAGACGACGCGCTGGTGCTGTTGCTGATTGAAAACATGCGTGAAAGCGGCGTGATTGCAAGTCATCACGGCTGGCTACACCTGCCGGAACATAAGGCCGGTTTTACCGCTGAGCAGGACGCGGTCTGGCAAAAAGTGGCGGCGCTGTTTGGCGATGAACCCTGGTGGGTGCGCGATCTGGCGCGTGAAACCAATACCGATGAGCAGCTGATGCGTCAGGTACTGCGGCATGCGGCGCAGCAGGGCATGATTGTGGCGATCGTGAAAGATCGTTATTACCGCAACGATCGGATCGTTGCGTTTGCGAACCTGATCCGGGAGCTGGATCAGGCGCGCGGATCAACCTGCGCCGCAGACTTCCGCGATCGGCTGAACGTAGGACGCAAACTGGCGATTCAGATCCTGGAGTATTTCAACCGCATCGGGTTTACGCGTCGTCGTGGCAATGACCATGTGCTACGCGACGCGCAGTTATTTCCGTAAGCGTTAAGCGCTGCGCGCCTGCTTCTGCTTAGCCAGCCAGACCGCGCCCAGCCTTCCCGCCTGGTTACCCAGCTCGCAGGGAAGGATGGGCACCCGGAGCGCTTCCCACTCCTCGAATCGCTGTAAATATTTATCCAGCAGGAGATAGATTTTCTCCTGCTCACTAATGCCGCCGCCAATCAGCACCGCCTGCGGATCAAACATAGAGATCACGCTGTAAATACCGCGCGACAGACAATGCGCCCACGCTTCAATGGCTTCGCGCAGATGCACGTCGCTGTCCATGCGTTTAAACAGCTCCTCACCATCAGGCATCTCATCTTCCGACACGGCCAGCGCGCGGCGGCAGGCTTTCATCAGGCCACTGGCGGACGCCACTTCATGCATCGGCTCGCCCTCATTGCCTACGGGCAGCACGCCAAACTCACCCGCCCGGTAGTGCGACCCGCGGTAGAGATCGCCCTCCATGACGATACCGCCGCCGATGCCGGTGCCGATGGTGATGCAGACGAAATGCTCATAGTCCTTGCCCGCGCCCTGCCAGCGCTCGCCCAGCGCCGCGCAATTGGCATCGTTTTCGATTGTCACGGGGAGATCGGTCAGCTGTGCGAACAGTTCGCACAGGTTTTCGCCGTCAAGATAGTCCAGCGCTCCGGCTTTGGCCGCTTCGCCGGTATGGTGATTGATATGTCCTGGAAAACTCACGCCAATACTGGCGATCTCGTGCTCCTGGCAGTACTTATCCACTACCGCTTTCCACTTCTCTTTGAAGGTGCTTTCATCGTCCGGCGTATCATATTCATCGGATGTCAGTTCTTCGCCGTTTTCATTAATTACGCCGTGTTTGATGTGGGTTCCACCCACGTCAAAGCCGATAAATAGCTGCATTGCATCATTCCTCATGAGCCCTTGAGCTATTAAGTATGGCTGCGGCGGCAGAAACGAAACGTAAAGTACGGTAATCCGTGATGCGGCTCGTAAACCCGCTACCCGCTGGCGAGAAAATCACCAGCCGGAACTACCCTTGTTGTACAACAACAGCAAGGAGACGGTCATGACAAACAATCCTCCCTCATCGCGTATCCAGCCTGGCGAGTATGGTTTTCCCCTTAAGCTGAAGCCCCGCTATGACAACTTTATCGGCGGCGACTGGGTGGCGCCCGTCGACGGTGAATACTATTCCAACCTGACGCCCGTTACCGGCCAGCCGCTGTGTGAAATTGCCAGTTCGGGCAAGCGGGATATCGATTTAGCGCTGGATGCGGCGCATAAGGCGAAAGATAAGTGGGGGCAAATGTCCGTTCAGGACAGAGCGGCCATTTTGTTCAAAATCGCCGATCGGATGGAGCAGAATCTGGAGCTGCTGGCGACCGCAGAAACGTGGGACAACGGCAAGCCGATCCGCGAAACCATGGCGGCGGACGTGCCGCTGGCGATCGACCATTTCCGCTATTTTGCGTCCTGCATCCGTGCCCAGGAGGGGGGAATAAGTGAAGTTGACAAAGATACCGTGGCGTATCACTTCCACGAGCCGCTCGGCGTGGTGGGGCAAATTATTCCGTGGAACTTCCCGCTGCTGATGGCGAGCTGGAAAATGGCGCCCGCGCTGGCGGCGGGTAACTGCGTTGTGCTGAAACCTGCACGCTTAACGCCGCTTTCGGTACTGCTGCTGATGGAGGTAATTGGCGACCTGTTGCCGCCGGGGGTCATTAACGTGGTCAACGGGGCCGGGGGAGAGATCGGCGAATATCTGGCTACTTCAAAGCGTATCGCCAAAGTGGCGTTTACCGGCTCAACGGAAGTGGGTCAGCAGATTATGCAGTACGCGACCCAGAACATCATTCCGGTCACCCTGGAGTTGGGCGGGAAATCGCCGAACATCTTCTTTGCCGACGTGATGGATGAAGAGGACGCCTTCTTCGACAAAGCGCTGGAAGGGTTTGCGCTGTTCGCGTTTAACCAGGGCGAAGTCTGCACCTGTCCGAGCCGCGCGCTGGTGCAGGAATCCATTTATGAGCGCTTTATGGAGCGGGCGATCCGGCGCGTGGAGTCGATTCGCAGCGGTAATCCGCTGGATAACGTTACCCAGATGGGGGCGCAGGTATCGCATGGCCAGCTGGAAACCATCCTCAACTATATTGATATCGGTAAAAAAGAGGGGGCCGATGTGTTGACCGGCGGTCGTCGTAAGGTGCTGGGAGGCGATTTGCAGGAGGGCTACTACCTTGAGCCGACTATCCTGTTCGGTAAGAACAACATGCGCGTTTTCCAGGAGGAAATTTTTGGACCGGTGCTGGCCGTCACCACGTTTAAAACCATGGACGAGGCGCTGGAGCTCGCCAACGACACGCAGTATGGCCTGGGGGCGGGGGTCTGGAGCCGTAACGGTAACCTTGCCTATAAAATGGGCCGCGGCATTCAGGCCGGACGCGTATGGACAAACTGCTATCACGCCTATCCGGCTCATGCGGCGTTTGGCGGCTACAAACAGTCGGGCATCGGGCGCGAAACCCATAAGATGATGCTGGAGCACTACCAGCAAACGAAATGTCTGTTAGTCAGCTACTCCGATAAACCGCTGGGGCTGTTTTAATCTCCCGGCTCAGGCCCTCCCGGGCGGCCTGAGCCGGGTTAAAGCCGGGTGGCGGCTTCGCCTTACCCGGCCTACTTTTTACTCCCTCTCCCGTGGGAGAGGGTTGGGGTGAGGGCAACAGGCCGCAGTTATTCAGCCTTCATCCACCCATATCCGCATTTCCCCTTCTCCCCGGTTTGCCCAGCTGAACCATGGAATAAAGGTCAGCGTCTGGGGCTGACGTTCTACCGGCGAGTGGTCGTACTGCCACAGGGCATCAGTGTCCTTCGCCTGACACCCGATCCCTTCCGCCTGTATCAGCATCTTGTGCGCGAAAATGCCTTTGCCTTCAAATACCCGAAACGCGCTGTCTTGCGGCAAAGAAAGGTTATGCAGATTTGCGCCGTTATCGGCTTCTTCCAGGCAGTAAACCAGCGGCCCACGCTGCAATGCGACTTTCCCCGCCTGCTGGCGCACCTGCGGGTTGCCGTACACGCGGCGGACCGGCATCGGTAACGTCAGCGTCAGCGTGTCGCCTTCCTGCCAGCTGCGGTTGAGGTATAAGTATCCACGGGAGACCTCGCCTGTAATGGCTTGACCATTGAGCGAAACAGCCGGTTCCGCACACCAGTCCGGCAGCCTCAGGGCCAGCGTGTGAGTCACCGGAACTGGTGAGGTTATCTCGATTTTCACCTGCTCATGCCACGGATAGTTTCCGCTAATACGCAGCTGGAGGGTGTTTTCCCCCACCGGAATGGCGACATCGTTTCCCACGTACAGGTTGATCAACAGCGCGTCCGGGCGAACGGTATAAATATAGTGTCCCAGCGAGGTCAGCACGCGCGCAATATTCGGCGGGCAACAGGCGCAGCCGAACCAGCGCTGGCGCACCGGTTTAACGTGGTCATAGATATGGTTAAAGGCCAGTGTTTTCGGGTGCACTTCCAGCGGATTCACATAAAAGAAATGCTTACCGTCCAGCGCCATGCCACCCAGCACCGTGTTGTATAGTGCGCGCTCCATCACGTCGGCGTAGTGGCCGTCCGCCTCCATCTCCAGCATCCGGCGGGCAAACATCATCAGGCCGATGGAGGCGCAGCTTTCGGCATAGACCGTATCGTTGGGCAGATCGTAATCGCTGCTGAATGCCTCGCCGCTGCTTTGCGAGCCAATCCCGCCGGTGATGTACAGCTGGCGCTGTGCCATGTTGTTCCACAGCCGCAGGCAATCCTGACGTTTCCCTTCGTCGTTGCTCAGGCGCGCCAGATGCGCCATGCCCGCCATCAGATAGACAAAACGCACGGCGTGGCCGATGGCCGTTTGTTGTTCGGCAAGGGGCTGATGCGCCTGGCTGTAGGCTTTGTCCTTGACCATCCACGCCGGGCCATAGGTGTTCCAGTATGACGTTCTGCCGCGCTTCTCATATTCGATATCGTAGAAGTGAGGCTGTGTGCCGCGTTCCTCAATAAAGTATTTCACCAGATTGAGATAGCGTGGCTCCTGCGTGACGTCGTACAGCCGCATCAGCGCCAGCTCGATTTCCGGGTGGCCCGGATAGCCGTGCAGCTGGTTTTCGCCCGGGCCAAACACGCTGTCGATATGATCCGCCAGCCTGCACACCACGTCCAGCAGGCGGCGCTTTCCGGTTCCCTGGAAATACGCCACGCCCGCTTCAATCATATGTCCGGCGCAGTACAGTTCGTGGCATTCGGCCAGATTGGTCCAGCGCTCGGCCGGTGCTTTCACCGTGAAATAGGTATTGAGATAGCCATCTTCACACTGCGCCGCTGCGACCAGCTCGATCACCTCGTCGGCGGTTTTTTCCAGTTCGGCATCCGGCTTCTGGCACAGCGACCACGCTACGGCTTCGAGCCATTTCGCCACGTCGCTGTCCTGAAAGACCATCCCGTAAAACGCCCCCTGTTCCAGACCGGCCGCGATGCGGAAGTTGGCGATGGCGTGGCTGGGTTCAGCCTCCGCCACGCGATCGTTAAGCGCATCCCACTGGTAGGGGATTACCACATCGCGGACCAGCCGTTGGTACTGACCAAGAAACGGGTCGTTGATTTTCAGCTGATGCAGGTCGGCTTCCATTATGGTCATATCGTTCTCCTCAGGACTGTACATGACGCTGGCGCAAATCGGTTGCAATGCGCGACATCACGGGATTGTTAAGCCTGCACCAGCGGATAGCGACCGCCAGCAGCAGGTGGAAAAGGGCAGGGAGCAGCGTCTCCATGGCGGTGATGCCCTGCAATGAGGCGGGTGTCTGGTTGCCCGCGCCTGGCTGATAGGCCACGGCAATAAACACCAGGCTGATGATCCCGGCGCTGGATGCCCACGCGAGCTTGATGAAAAATAGATTGAAGGCGAAATTCATCCCCGAGGAGCGCACGCCGGTTTTCCATTCGCCGTAGTCATCGGCAAAGGCCATTAGCGAGAAGTGAAGCGGCAGGGTGAAGCCCAGGATCACGCCGTTACTTAAAATCACGATAAGCCAGAGCGTCTGGTGCGCCGGGCCACCTGGCAGGAACCACATTCCCATAGCAAGCGCAGCGAGTACCAGGTTGGTGTAGTAGTAGAGTTTGACGGTATCAATCCGCCGCGACAGCGGGTTGACGATCACCGCGCCCAGAATGGCGGCAAAGGTCACCATGGTGAAAAACAGCGAGGTGTACGCCGTGCTGCCCTGAAGCACGTAGGTGATGAAGTACATGTACCCGCCGCCGCGAATGTTGAAGACGTTGATCAGCAGAAACGACATCACCAGCATCAGCAGCAGCTGATCGTTTTTACGCAGGCCCGCCAGGTGCTCGCGCAGGGTGAATTTCCCCATCAGCGCAAGCGGGACGCGCTCGCGCACCCAGAAGAAGCAGCACAAGAACATCACCACAGCGATGGCGCACAGCACGCCGACGCCCAGCTGATAACCCCGGGCGGTATTGCCCTGTCCCAGCTCTGACACCAGCCACGGCAGGCCAACGGAGACCAGAAAGCCCGCCACGCCGCACAGTACGAAGCGCCAGGACTGGCAGGATATTACCTCGTTGTGGCGGGTGGTCATGGTGTTGATCAGCGCGCAATACGGCACGTTGATGGCGGTATAGCCTACGGACAACAGCAAATAGGTGCCGAACGCCCAGGCGATTTTCACGCCCATGCTGGCGTCCGGGACGGTGAAGGTCAGCACGCCGACGATCCCGATGGGAAGCGCGACCCACAGCTGCCACGGACGAAAACGCCCCCAGCGGCTCTGCGTGCGGTCGGCAATCACGCCCATCACCGGATCGGAAATCGCGTCAAATACCCGAAGAGCAATAAACAGCGTGCCCACCAGCGCGGGCGTCAGGCCAAATACATCGGTATAAAAAAAGGTCAGGAAGTTCATGATCAGGCAGGTAATTACCGTGCCGCCCGCGTCGCCCAGGCCGTAGCCAATTTTCTCGCGGACTGACAGTCGGTCATCGGCTGCCTGTTTTGCAACTTCTGCGTCTGTAATCGGTGTGGAAGTCATGGGGTAACTCCTCGATAAACGATTTATTATCGTATTTGTGCAAGGTACCCCATTTATTCTGCATTCAACGGGCATACCAACAAGGGAAGGGAAAAGTATAAAAAGGTGACGATTCCGACCTGATGGTAAAACTGTGAGTTTGATCGAGCTGTTCTGCTGATATTTATTAATAATCAAACAATAAACGCAATATTAGCCACCATAAAAGCGGGAAATTGAATATCCATGCTTGAATTATCCATAGCACTTCCGATTAAGGTTCAAAATGGCGGGTTATTTATCTCCCGGGGCGTGGGTCGTCATCCCGCACGAAAATTATCTTCGTGGGAGATAATCTTTGTCGAAAAAGGGACATTAACGATCCAGGAGGAAAATACGCTGTTTGAGGTAAACGCCGGCGAGAGTTTATTACTTTGGCCGAAGCGGCGGCATGTCGGCGTGGAAGATTTTCCGGGCGATCTCAAATTTTACTGGCTGCATTTTGAGGTGGATGAAGGCTTGCCTGCGTTGCCAGGTGCGACGCCACTGTCGATTGAGCAACACTGTAGCGTGCGGGATCCGCAATATGTTATTGCGTTATTCCGTCAGTTTTTAAGCGAGCAGGAAAAATTACAGCGTAGCCAGGCGCTGGAGATAATTTTGCTGTTAATTTTGCAGCAGATATCGCTCTCGCCGGGATATGAAGATAAAGCGGATGATGCGGGCGCAGCAATGGCGTGGAAGGCCAAACAGCTTATCCGCACTCACTTTCATTTGCCCATATCCACTTCACAGCTGGCGAAAGAGCTGCACTGCAACGCAGATTACCTGGGGCGAGTATTTCGCCGGACGTTTCATTTAACCCTGACGGAGGCAATACACCGCCAGCGCGTCAGGGCCGCTGAAAAATTGTTGCTGAACGATGCGGCCTCATTAACTGAAGTGGCCACCCGGTGCGGTTTTAATGACGTGGGTTATTTCCGGCAGATATTCTCGAAACATACCGGGTTAACGCCCGCCGTCTGGAAACGGCGGTACTGTAAAGAGCATATTAATTCCGGATGAGCGCATCCTCTTTGACCCATCACACCTTCGCTGCCTCGGACGTTATGTATGATGTGCTCAGAACCGGGTTTTAATGCACGCGAGGCGTAACTGATGAACCGATTTATTCTGACGGATCCTGAAAAATGTATCGGGTGCCGCACCTGTGAGGTGGCGTGCATGATGTCGCATCAAAGCAGCGCCACGCCAGAAGCGTTTACGTCACGGATCCGCGTGGTTAAGGGGGGAACCTTCACCACGGCCGTGGGCTGCCATCAGTGTGAAGATGCGCCCTGCGCGAATGTCTGCCCGACGGGGGCCATTTACCGTGCTGCGGGAGCCTGGCTCGTTGAGCAGGCTCGCTGTATCGGCTGCAAAAGCTGTATGGTGGCGTGCCCGTTCGGGGCAATGCAGGTTCGGGTTGTGGGAGATCGCGTTCAGGCGCTGAAATGTGATTTGTGCATGCATCGCGAGGGCGGTCCCGCCTGCGTCGAAGCCTGTCCCACCCACGCGCTGCGCTGCATAGACCCCGCCAGACTACGCGCGGAACGGCTGCGTAATCTGGCCTGAGGTTTTATTAACCGGCCTCGCGCCAGGCGTTCTCAATCTCTTCGGCGAGAATTTTCACACCCGCTTCGATTTTTTCCGGGTCCGGGACGTAGTTCATGCGCATGCACTGGTGCGTATGCGGCCACGGCTTATCCAGACCCGGGAAGAAGTAATCCCCCGGGACCATCAGCACGCCACGCTTTTTCAGACGCTGATAAAGCAGCTCTGTCGTAATGGGCAGATCCTTAAACCACAGCCACAGGAAAATTGCCCCTTCCGGTTTATGGATCAGGCAGCGTTCCTCCGGTAAGTAGCGGCGAAGGATGGCGATAGTTTCCTGAACGCGCTGAGAGTAAAACGGCTTGATCACCTCATTTGACAGGCGCAGCAGGTCGTTACGCCTGATCATCTCGCACATCATCGCCGGGCCGATGCCGCCAGGGGAAAGGCTGATAATGCCGTTCATGTTGGTAATGGCGGTGATGATTTTCTCGTTAGCAATGATAATGCCGCAGCGGCTGCCCGGCAGGCCCAGCTTGGAGAGGCTCATGCAGAGGATGATGTTCGGGTTCCACAGCGGACGCGCTTCGCTGAAGATGATCCCCGGGAACGGTACTCCATAGGCGTTATCGATCACCAGCGGGATGCCGTGCTGATTCGCCAGCGCATCCAGCTTCATCAGCTCGTCGTCGGTGATCACGTTCCCCGTCGGGTTGGTGGGACGAGATACGCAGATCATGCCCGTCTCTTCACCGATATGCAGATGTTCAAAATCGACGTGATATTTGAACTGGCCCTCTGGCAACAACTCGATATTCGGACGTGCGGAAACAAACAGGTCTTCTTCGAGGCCGGCATCGGCATAGCCGATATACTCCGGTGCCAGCGGGAACAGCACTTTTTTCGTGGTGCCGTCGGCGCGGCGTCCGGCGAACAGATTGAATAAGTAGAAAAACGCGCTCTGACTGCCGTTTGTCAGTGCAATGTTCTGTGGTTCGATATCCCAACCCAGCGCTTCCCGCAGCATTGCCGCCAGAAGCGTCAGTAGTTCTGTTTTACCCTGAGGGCCGTCGTAATTACATAGCGCATCGGTTGCTTTACCGTTTTCCAGCATGTCTGCCAGCAGCGTCTGGAAGTAGGTGTTCATCTCCGGAATTTGAGCCGGGTTTCCGCCGCCAAGCATGATAGCGCCTGGGGTGCGCAGCCCGTCGTTGAGGTCCTCCATCAGGCGGGTAATGCCTGAATGGCGGGTAAATTTGTCGCCGAATTGTGAAAACGTCATAGCAGGTGATCTGTCGGGCTTAATATGAAAGGCAGTAACCATAACGCCAGCACCGTGTTGGTGCAAATCGGCGGATGTGGTCGGATTTGTTGTTTTGTATGGTGGAGAGGGATTATTGCAGTGAATCGTTCTGATGAATGTCCCCTCACCCCGGCCCTCTCCCCAAAGGGGCGAGGGTGAAAGACCGCACCGTGCAATCCCCTTGCCCCTTGGGGAGAGGGTTAGGGTTAGGGTGAGGGGGCTGTTCTACTGATTACCCGCCCACACCACCATCACCTTATCGCCCTTGTGCTCGCGCACAAAGCCGTAGCCTTCTTTCATTGACAGCGTTGTTTGCTTGCCTTCACCCACAGCCGGATGACGGGCGCGGAACTGCCCCAGAAGCTGCCAGTGGGCGACAGTTAACGCCTGTTTACCTGTGACGTCCTGCCAGTTCATATCCGAACGGGTTCCCTGTAGCGGATCGGAGCCTGTCGGGCCAAATGGACGCTCTGATTCATCGCCGTAATAGATCTGCACGCTTCCCGGCGCCAGCAGCAGTAACTCAGCGGCGCGCTGGCCCCCTTCACGGAACAGACGCGTATCGTGGGAGGAGAGATAGCTCAGCACATTAAAACTTTGCAGCTTTTCTGCCATTTGCTGCCAGGTCAAATCCATATCTGCCAGACAGTCCACTGCTTTCGCCGCCTGCTCCTGATAGTCAAAGTTGATCATCGCATCGAAGCCGTGGCGGTAATAATCGCTCTGCATCACGCCGTGGCCCCAGGATTCACCGGTCATCCAGAACGGCGCATCGTCGAGTTTTTTGTCCGGGTTGGCTGCCTTCCACGCGGCCAGCGCCTGGCTGGCCTGGTCTTTCAGTTGCTGCCAGGCTTCATGCTCAACGTGTTTGGCGGTATCGACCCGGAAACCGTCGATGCCGTAGTCACGTACCCACTGGCTAAGCCAGTGGGTCAGGTAATCTCGCGGCGTGAAATTCGTCATCACTTTCGCGTTGGTGTCGGGCTTGTGTTGATAAAAGTTCGGCAAACCTGACGGGGTTTTTGATTCCGTTTTCAGATCCGGCAGGAAGGCCAGGGACATGGTCAAGTCGTCAAAGCCCGGGTTGTCGTAATCACCGATATCGGTACGGATCCATTTTTTACCCCACCATTTTTCCCATGCGGCTTTGTCACTGAAGTTGATGTAATCGTTGAAGCTGTGCCAGCTTTGACCCGCGCCTGGCTTCCAGTCAGTCCAGCGTTCGCCGAGCGTTTTTTTCAGCTCATCTCCCTGTAAATAGAGTGCGCCAAACTGATATTGCTGCATATCTGCAAGCGTCGCATAGCCCGCGTGGTTCATGACAACGTCAAACAGGACGCGGATACCGCGCCTGTGCGCGTCGTCGACAAGCTGGCGTAAATCATCTTCGTTGCCCATGTTGGCGTCGAGTTTCGTCCAGTCCTGGGTGTAATAACCGTGATACGCGTAGTGGGGGAAATCCCCTTTGGTGCCGCCGCCAACCCAGCCGTGGATCTGCTCCAGCGGGGAGCTTATCCAGAGCGCATTCACGCCCAGTTGCTGAAGGTAATCCAGTTTGCTGTTAAGCCCTTTCAGATCGCCGCCGTGGAAAGTACCTATCTCCTGCATACCATCTTTATGGCGGCCATAGCTGTTGTCGTTGGTGGGGTCGCCATTCACGAAGCGATCGGTCAGCACGAAATAGACGGTGGCGTTTTGCCAGCTGAACGGCGCGGGTTTGTCCGTTTCGGCGCGCTCAAGCAGCAGCAGGCCATTGCTGTTGGCGGCTGGCTGAAGAGTCACTTTGCCATTTTGAACGGTCGCGGTCTGTTTGCTGTAAAAATCACGCACCACCGTGCCTTCCGGGAACGTGTTAACGACGTCGATCGTGAGCGGTTTGCCGTCCCACTTCGGGCACTGGCGGGTAACGTTTGCGACAGGCTGTGGCGCCGCACTTTGTACCGTCAGCATCAGCGTCGGCGTTCCAGAGCGCGTATCAATACGCATCTGATAAACGCCGTCACGGAATAATCGCCACTGCGGTGGCGTGCCTTCGCACGGTTTGAGCGACAGCATCTCGTTGAGCTTAATGGCCTTTGTCGGCTGCCAGCACGCGTTGTCAAGACTCAACGTCAGTGGACGGGTACCCTTCGCAAGCGTTGCCTGGCTGGTAAAGACGCCGGTACCTTCAGCGTTGAATGCGTCAAATCCCGGCGATGACCAGTCGGCATGCGCGAATGCGGGTAACATCAGAACAGCTAATGCAGTGCGTTTCATTCCATTTTCCTGTCGCGGCATTTTTGACCAGTGTGCCATTCGGCTCAGGGGAAAAACTCCTCCTCTGAGGCTTTCTGCCAGGAGGACGCGTAGGGATGAGTGATCCCGCGCAAAATTAGGCAGTTATCTGCGATATCGCGCACATTTTTCCAGTGTTGGTGCTTTAATGAGCATGTTCCGGATGACATAGTTTCGGAATTGGACTATTTATAGACGTGCTCTTGAAGACTATTTTTGGTACGATTTGAGATTCCGCTCTCAAATTTTGAAGAAAATAAGGTGTTGGAATGCTTATATCCGACCAGGAGACCTAATGATATCGACTCCCATTCGACGATATGGGGCCGCGATACTCATGTTACTCACCATGGCATTTTCAGGTGAGGTGCTTGCAAAGACGCACACGGATACAACGAGTAAGAAAGCCCACGTAATAAAGACGACAAGCAGTAAGGTTAGCAGTAAACAAGAGTATTCTCGCAATAGTGCAAAGAGTAGTTCACTTCCTGATTTGCGAAAATACCCTTCCGGGACACCAAGGAAAAAAGCGTTTCTCCGGACGGTAATGCCTTACATTAAAAGTCAAAATGCCGCGATTACTGCGGATCGTAACTGGCTGATCGCCAAACAGTACGATAGCCGCTGGTCGCCGTCTGAGCGCACTCGCCTGAAAGACATCGCCAAACGCTATAAAGTGAAGTGGAGCGGGAACACGCGTCGTGTGCCGTGGAACACTCTGTTAGAGCGTGTGGACATTATTCCAGGCAGTATGGTCGCGACAATGGCCGCCGCCGAAAGCGGTTGGGGCACCTCGAAGCTGGCGCGCAACAACAACAATCTGTTTGGCATGAAATGCGCAAAAGGTCGTTGTACTAATGCACCCGGCAAGGTGAAGGGCTATTCACAGTTTGAATCGGTGAAAGATTCCGTGAATGCCTATGTGGTGAATCTGAACACCCACCCGGCCTACTCTTCGTTCCGTAAGTCACGCGCGCAGCTGCGTAAGGCGGATCAGGAAGTGACGGCCACGGCGATGATCCACAAGCTGAAAGGTTATTCCACCCAGGGACAGCGCTACAACAACTACCTGTTCTCCATGTACCAGGATAACCAGCGTCTGATTGCCGCACATATGTAATGAAAAACGCCTTCCACTGGAAGGCGTTCTTTTTTCTAGAGCAGGACTTCACTGTACCGTTCCCGGTACTCCTTCGGCGTGGTGTCATACTCTTTCCTGAACACCGAATAGAAATACTGAAGCGACGGATAGCCGCACATCTGTGAAATCTCGTTGATCGACAGCGAGGTGGAGATCAGCAGACTGCGCGCTTTCTCCAGCTTTTCCGCATGGATCACGGCGTGGATCGTCTCACCGACTTCCTCTTTAAACCGCTTCTCCAGATTCGAACGTGAAATGCCGACCGAATCCAGCACCTGATCGACCTTGATCCCTTTGCAGGCATGATTGCGAATGTAGTGCATCGCCTGAATCACGGCCGGATCGTTTAGGGAGCGGTAGTCTGTTGAGCGACGCTCGACCACGCGAACGGGCGGAACCAGCAGACGCTGGAGCGGCAGGGATTCGTTGTCTAACAGTCGGTGCAGCAGCTTCGCGGCCTGATAGCCCATCTGACGGGTACCCTGCGCCACGGATGAGATCGCCACGCGCGACAGATAGCGTGTAAGCTCTTCGTTATCAATACCAATCACGCACAGCTTTTCAGGCACAGGAATATGCAAATGTTCGCACACCTGTAATACGTGGCGGGCGCGGGCGTCCGTCACGGCGATAATCCCTGTCTGGGGCGGCAGCGTTTGCAGCCAGTCAGCCAGGCGATTCTGTGCGTGCTGCCAGTTTTCTGGCGCGGTTTCCAGCCCCTGATAAACGACGCCGCGATACTTCTCCTGGGCAACCAGCTGGCAGAAGGCATACTCACGCTCCATCGCCCAGCGCTTTCCGCTGGTGGCGGGCAATCCGTAAAACGCAAAACGATGGACGCCTTTCTCCTTTAAATGGAGGAAGGCGGTCTCAACCAGGGCATGGTTATCCGTGGCGATGTAGTGAACGGGGGGGTAATGTTCCGCTGAATGGTAAGAGCCGCCAACGCCCACGATAGGTACGTCGACACCACTCAGCAACTGTTCAATCACGGGGTCGTCAAAGTCAGCGATAACCCCGTCTCCCAGCCAGTCTTTGATGTTCTCCAGACGGGTACGGAAATCTTCTTCGATGAAAATATCCCATTCGGATTGCGACGCCTGCAAATATTCACCAACCCCCTCAACCACCTGACGGTCATAGGCTTTGTTGGCATTGAATAACAACGTAATGCGGTGACGCTTTTCAAACATGGCTCACTTTCCCAAATTAGTCACGATACGGTTCTCAGGCGCGCCGCTTGGTGGCAGAGTCCATCCAGACTGCCAGCAAAAGAATGGCCCCTTTGACGATATACTGCCAAAACGTCGGCACGTCCATCATACTCATCCCGTTATCCAGCGAAGCCATAATAAATGCGCCCATCACCGCCCCCGCCACGCTGCCAATACCTCCGGCGAGGCTGGTCCCGCCAATCACGCAGGCGGCGATGGCGTCCAGCTCGGCAATATTACCGGCAGACGGGGAACCCGCGCCCAGACGCGAGCTAAGGATTAGCCCGGCGATGGCCACCATCAGCCCGTTAATGGCAAAGACGGCGAGTTTGGTGCGCTCGACGTTGATACCAGATAAACGCGCGGCTTCAAGATTGCCGCCGATAGCATAAATACGGCGACCGAATGCGGTACGTGTGGCCATAAACATCCCACCTAACAGCAACAGCGCCAGCAGCAGAACGGGCGTTGGGACACCGCGATAATCGTTTAGCAGCCAGATGGCCCCCAGCACAATCACCGCAGTAAGCGCCTGACGGCCGACAACCGAGGTTGAGGCAGGCGAGGCCAGCCCCAGCGCCTGGCGACGCTTGCGTCCTCGCCATTGCCACGCGACAAACGCCATCAGCCCAACCACACCGATCGTAAAACCGACGCCATCAGAGAGGTAGCTTTGGCCAATCTGGGACATCGAGGCGCTGGTCGGGGAGACGGTAGTGCCGTTGGTGATCCCAATCAGAATACCGCGGAAGGCCAGCATCCCTGCTAAGGTGACAATAAACGACGGGACTTTACGGTAGGCCACCCACCAGCCGTTCCACGCACCCAGCAGCAGACCCAGTACCAGCGTGACCACAATCGTCAGCGGCAACGGCCAGCCGAGCCAGACGTCAAAAATTGCCGCCACGCCGCCGAGCAGACCCATCATCGACCCTACCGACAGGTCAATTTCCGCTGAGATAATCACAAAGACCATCCCCACCGCCAGGATCCCGGTGATGGCGGTCTGACGCAGCAGGTTAGAGACGTTACGTGCGCTCAAATAGGAGCCATCGGTCATCCAGGTAAAGAACAACATGATGACGATAATGGCGGCAATCATTACAAAAACTTGCAGATTCAGCGATTTAAGTCCTGCGAACGCACCGGGCGTCGGAACAGCGACTTTGATATCAGACGGGTTGCTTTTCGACATGGCGTTCGCTCCTTAAGGCAGCTTCCATCACCTGCTCTTGCGTCAGGTTCTGGTTGTTCAGGTTGGCTTTGAGTTTCCCTTCATGCATGACCAGCACGCGGTCGCTCAGCCCCAGCACTTCAGGCAATTCGGACGAGATAACAATGACGGCAATCCCTTGCTGCACAAGCTGGTTGATCAGCTTGTAGATTTCATACTTCGCGCCGATATCGATCCCGCGCGTGGGTTCGTCCAGAATTAAAATGCGCGGATTAAGCAACAGGCAGCGTGCCAGAATCGCTTTCTGCTGGTTGCCGCCGCTCAGGCGACCTATCGCCAGTTCCGGCGAGGAGGTTTTCACCTTGAGCCTGGCAAGTGACTGAAGAATACACTGCTGTTCTGCGGCATCATCCAGGCTGCTCAGCGCGCCGGAAAACTGGCTGAGCGCCGCCAGCGTGATATTTTTTCCCACCGCCATGACCGGCACGATGCCGTCTTTTTTGCGGTCTTCGGGCACCATAGCAATGCCTTTGGCAATGGCCTGCTGGCAGTTGTCGATTTTTACCGGCTGACCGTCGATATAAATTTTGCCTTCCCAGCGCCCCGGCCAGACGCCAAACAGACACTGCACGGCCTCGGTTCTTCCGGCACCCACTAAACCCGCAATACCGAGAATTTCGCCGCGGTGCAGCGAGAAGGAGAGGTTATCCACGCGCTTGATGTGGCGGTTAACGGGATGCCACGCCGTCAGGTTTTCCACGCGCAGGAGTTCTTCGCCTATGGTGTGTGGTTCGTTGGGATACAGTGCGGTGAGCTCGCGACCCACCATCATGGTGATGATGTCATCTTCGCTCATGCCTTCTGCTTCACGCGTGCCAATGTGCTGCCCGTCGCGGATGACGCAGATGGTGTCGGAAATAGCTTTCACCTCATTGAGCTTGTGCGAAATATAGATGCAGGCGATACCGTGGTTTTGCAGGTCCTGGATGATATGGAGCAGAACGGCGGTTTCCTGTTCGGTGAGCGAGGCGGTTGGCTCGTCGAGGATCAGCAGGCGTACCTGTTTATTTAGCGCCTTGGCGATCTCCACCAGTTGCTGCTGGCCCAAACCTAAGTCGCCCACGCGCGTATCCGGTGAGATAGCGAGACTCACCTGGGCCAGCAGTTTTTCGCAGCGCAGCGTCATGGTGTCGTAATCCAGTACGCCGTGGCGCGAGAGTTCGGCCCCAAGAAAGATATTTTCCAGCACGGTAAGGTGCTTCACCAGTGCCAGCTCCTGGTGAATGATAGCGATGCCTTTACGTTCGGTATCACGAATGTGCGTGGCCTGAAGCACCTCACCGGCAAAGACGATTTCGCCCTCGTAGCTGCCGTGCGGATAGATCCCGCACAACACCTTCATCAGCGTGGATTTCCCCGAGCCGTTTTCGCCGCACAGCGACATCACTTCGCCGGGGTTCAGCCGCAGGCTTACGTTGTCGACCGCTTTCACCGCCCCGAAGGCTTTGGTGATGCTTTTCATTTCAAGTAAATAAGACATAACTGCTCCGCATAGCCCGACAGATGAACAGGGCAGGTCGATGCGCCCCCGCCGGGCAGGGGCTGCGCTGGATTACAGTTCACTCTTCTTATGGAAACCGTCTTTCACCACCGTGGCGTCAATATTCTCTTTGTTGACTTCGATAGGGGTAAGCAGGCGAGCTGGCACGTCTTTCAGGCCGTTATTTAACGTCGCGTCTGCTTTAGGTTGCTGGCCATTTCCCAGCTCAACGGCAATTTCGGCGGCCGTATTGGCAAGCTCGGTAATGGGCTTATAGACCGTCATAGTCTGGGTACCCGCGATAATGCGTTTTACACCCGCAAGGTCGGCGTCCTGTCCGGAAATAGCGACTTTCCCGGCCAGACCCTGCGCGCTCAGCGCCTGAATGGCGCCCCCCGCAGTGGCGTCGTTAGAGGCCACCACTGCATCGATTTTGTTGTTATTTGCGGTCAACGCGTTTTCCATAATTTTCAGCGCGTTTTCCGGTAACCAGCCGTCAGCCCACTGATCGCCGACGACTTTAATTTTGCCCTCGTCGATATACGGCTTCAGCACTTTCATTTGTCCCTGACGGAACAGTTTGGCGTTGTTATCCACAGGCGAGCCGCCCATAAGGAAATAATTCCCTTGAGGCACTTTTGCGATCAAGCTTTTAGCCTGTAATTCACCCACCTTTTCATTGTCGAACGAAATATAATAATCAATATCCGCATTATTAATCATGCGGTCATAAGCCAGGACTTTTATGCCTTCCTGTTTTGCTTCTTTCACCACGTTGCTTAATACCTGGCCGTTATACGGGATAATGACCAGCACATCGACGCCACGGTTGATCATATTCTCAATTTGCGACATTTGCGTCTCTTCGTTGCCGTTAGCGGACTGAACGAACACCTCCGCGCCGAGAGATTCCGCTTTTTTAACAAAGATATCGCGATCTTTTTGCCAGCGCTCCAGGCGTAAGTCATCAATCGCCATGCCGATTTTGACCTCTTTGGCGTGGCCGGCAAAGCTTGCAAGCAGGAGAGTAGTGCAGAGCGTTAGGGTCAGGTTCTTTATCTTCATAATTATTAGGCCTTTTTGTAGGGGTATGTGTAGCTGAGATAAAAGAAACATTCACTGCTGAGACGCAGCAAATTTTTAACGTGGAAAGGCCTGCTGGCAATTACAGATTTTTATCTTCTCATTACGATATTTGGTTTATTTCTGAATTTATGACCGCGATCGGATTTTAAAAAGCGTAACCTATTAATTACATTTGATTCTGGAATGCGCGCCGAAAAATAGTTTGTCTGCACATTATTTTGCGAGCCAGCGCACAATTGCGCATTCTCTCAATAGCAGTGTGAAATAACGTAATTGAGCAACTTCCAATGTCTATTCACTATTACTCCAGAAGCAAGACCACGCCGCATACCCTGATTATGGAGCTCAATATGCAAGCTTATTTCGACCAACTCGATCGCGTTCGTTTCGAAGGCACGAAAACGACCAATCCTTTAGCATTTCGTCACTACAACCCGGATGAGCTGGTGCTGGGTAAGCGCATGGAAGATCACTTGCGCTTTGCCGCCTGCTACTGGCACACCTTCTGCTGGAACGGTGCCGATATGTTCGGCGTGGGCTCTTTTGACCGTCCATGGCAACAGCCGGGCGAGGCCATTGAGCTGGCGAAGCGTAAAGCCGACGTCGCGTTCGAGTTCTTCCATAAGCTGAACGTACCGTACTACTGTTTCCACGATGTTGACGTGTCGCCGGAAGGGGCGTCGCTGAAAGAGTATCTGAACAATTTTGCGCAGATGGTCGACGTGCTGGCTGAAAAACAGCAGCAAAGCGGCGTGAAGCTGCTCTGGGGTACGGCTAACTGCTTTACCAACCCTCGCTATGGCGCGGGCGCGGCAACCAACCCGGACCCGGAAGTCTTCAGCTGGGCGGCAACCCAGGTCGTGACTGCGATGAACGCCACGCATCAGCTGGGCGGTGAGAACTATGTGCTCTGGGGCGGTCGTGAAGGCTATGAAACGCTGCTGAATACTGACCTGCGCCAGGAGCGTGAGCAGATTGGCCGCTTTATGCAGATGGTGGTGGACCACAAGCACAAAATCGGCTTCCGCGGTACGCTGCTGATTGAGCCAAAACCACAGGAGCCAACCAAGCATCAGTACGACTACGATGTCGCCACCGTGTATGGCTTCCTGAAGCAGTTTGGTCTGGAAAAAGAGATCAAAGTGAACATTGAGGCTAACCACGCCACGCTGGCGGGCCACTCGTTCCATCACGAAATCGCCTCTGCGATTGCGCTGGGCATCTTCGGATCGGTGGATGCGAACCGCGGCGATCCGCAGCTGGGCTGGGATACCGACCAGTTCCCGAACAGCGTCGAAGAGAATGCGCTGGTGATGTACGAAATCATCAAAGCGGGCGGTTTCACCACCGGCGGCCTGAACTTCGACGCCAAAGTGCGTCGCCAGAGCACCGATAAATACGATCTGTTCTACGGGCATATTGGCGCGATGGACACCATGGCGCTGGCGCTGAAGGTGGCGGCCCGTATGATTGAAGACGGTGAGCTGGATAAGCGCGTGGCGAAGCGCTACAGCGGCTGGAACAGTGAGCTGGGCCAGCAAATTTTGAAAGGTCAGTTATCGCTTGCGGAGATCGCGAAGTACGCTGAACAGCATCAGTTGGCACCGCAGCATCAGAGCGGCCATCAGGAACTGCTGGAAAACCTGGTCAATCACTACCTGTTCGATAAATAACAGCATTCATGCCCGGTAAGCGCAGCGCCACCGGGCATTTCTGTCAAAGGAGTCACCACATGTATATCGGGATCGATCTTGGCACGTCGGGGGTGAAAGCCATCCTGTTAAGCGAGCAGGGCGATGTGTTAGCCACGCAGACTGAAAAGTTGCAGGTTTCACGCCCGCAGCCACTTTGGTCGGAACAAGATCCGGAGCAGTGGTGGCAGGCGACGGACCGCGCGATGAAAGCCTTAGGTGAGCAGCACAGCCTGCGCGACGTGAAAGCGCTGGGCATTGCCGGGCAAATGCATGGCGCCACGCTGCTGGATAGCCAGCATCGCGTTCTGCGCCCGGCTATTCTCTGGAACGATGGCCGCTGTGCGGAAGAGTGCGCGATCCTTGAGGAGCGTGTGCCTGCGTCCCGCGAGATTACGGGCAACCTGATGATGCCCGGTTTTACCGCGCCAAAACTCCTGTGGGTGCAGCGCCATGAGCCTGAGATTTTTCGTCAGGTGGCGAAGGTTCTGTTGCCGAAAGACTACCTGCGTTTTCGCATGACGGGGGATTTTGCCAGCGACATGTCTGACGCCGCGGGCACGATGTGGCTCGACGTGGCGAAACGGGACTGGAGCGAAGTGATGCTGGATGCCTGCCAGCTGACGCGCGATCATATGCCTGCGCTGTTTGAAGGCAGTGATATCACGGGCGCTTTGCAGCCTTCTGTTGCTGAACGCTGGAATATGCCAGCCGTACCTGTCGTTGCCGGCGGTGGCGATAATGCGGCGGGTGCGGTCGGCGTGGGGATGGTGGAGACAGGACAGGCCATGCTCTCGCTCGGCACTTCCGGCGTCTATTTTGCCGTCAGTGACGGCTATCGTAGTAACCCTGAAAGCGCCGTACACAGCTTCTGCCACGCGTTGCCGGGTAAATGGCATTTGATGTCGGTGATGCTGAGCGCGGCTTCCTGCCTCGACTGGGCGGCAAAGCTGACCGGAATGGCGGACGTCCCGGCGCTTATCGCAGCGGCACAGCAGGCGGATGATACTGCCGGTGCGGTCTGGTTTTTACCGTACCTTTCCGGCGAGCGGACGCCGCATAACAACCCGGAAGCGAAAGGGGTCTTCTTCGGCCTTACCCATCAGCACGGCCCGGCAGAGCTGGCACGCGCGGTGCTTGAAGGGGTCGGCTATGCGCTGGCGGACGGCATGGATGTCGTGCATGACTGTGGCCTGACGCCATCCAGCATTACGTTAATTGGCGGCGGGGCACGAAGCAGCTACTGGCGGCAGATGCTTTCCGATATCAGCGGGTTGCAGCTGGACTATCGTACTGGGGGAGATGTTGGTCCGGCGCTCGGTGCGGCACGGCTGGCGCAAATTGCGCTGAACCGGGATAAACCACTGCCCCAGCTTTTGCCCCAGCTGCCGCTTGAACAGCAGCATCGTCCTGATGCGAAAAATCATGCTCGCTACGCTGAAAGACGAGACGTTTTCCGCAAAATCTATCAGCAGCTTTTACCGCTAATGTCATAAACAGGAGCCGGGTGGCGCTAACGTTTACCCGGCCTGCCAGCCTTTAACCGGGTTAGCTCACAAACCTGCGTGTATCGATGCGTTGCAGCAGCATTGAGAGCAGCAGGCTGACAACCAGCGTAACGGTAAATATCCAGACAATATCCAGCACCGGCCAGCTTTTAAGCTCAACGCCGCGGGTGCGCAGGGCGTGGATCACCAGCGCGTGAAAACCGTAAATGCCCAGCGAGTGGCGAGAGATGAACCCCAGCACCGGAAGCGGGCGGGCATTCAGGGTGTTTTTAAACAGGGTCAGCAGCGAAACCGCGCAGATAAAGACCATCGGCCCGCAGTAGAGATACCAGGTATCGGCAAAGTTTCCGCGCCATTGCAGCTCGTGCAGCGTCCCTCGAGAGATAATAAACACACCGGCGATAAATGCTGCCGCGCAAAGCCAGTTTATTCCTCTCTTTTGCGTCTCCATCATGCCGATGGCGCGCCCCAGCATGCCGTACAGCACGTAATAAAACGTATCACCGTTGATATAGAGGTTAACGGGCAGCCATTCAAAGCCATCAATTTTCTGAGAGACGGTATTCGGGTTTGCCACGATCCCGATTATTACCATCAAGGCCAGCAGCATTTTACCGCTAACGTTTTTTACCTGAATTAACGGCGAAACCAGATAGATAACCATTATCGCGAAGAAAAACCACAGATGATAGAACACCGGTTTTTGCAACAAATTGAGCAGGGAACGTTCAGCATTAATTGAAGTGAACAGGATGATATAGAGCAGCGAAATGGCGCTGTAAAACAGCAAACAGGAGACAATACGGATGAAATGTCTCGGCTGCGCGCTACGCTCGCCAAAAAAGAGAAAACCGGAAATCATAAAGAACAGCGGGACGCTCACGCGTGAGGCTGAGTTCAGAATATTGGCGACATCCCAGTTAACAGGGCTGATACTGTGCGCGTTCGTGACATACCAGGTCGTAGTGTGGATCATCACCACCATCAGACAGGCTATTCCCCGCAGGTTATCAATCCAGTTAATTTTTGACTGCATCAGTTCCTCTGTATTCCTGATAAAGAAAGTGTGACTGCGATTGCGTAAAACTTTTCCCTTGGAAAATTCTGAGTTTAGCCAGGCTGTCTTGTCGGGAGCTGGCGAGATTCGCAGAATGTTGAACATTAATCTATAAACGTGTTGCTACTAAAAATAACAGCCACTGACCAGGGCGGTAATAAAAATGATGATGAAGCGTGGGGCGTCACTCTTTCTGCTGCTTTTATTAGCAGGGTGCAGTGCTTCTCAGGAGGCTCCAGTCCAAAAAGCGCAGCAGGGGAAAATGAGCCCGGAGCGTTCCCTGAATATGGAACAGCTGTGCAGGGATCAGGCGGCTCACCGCTATAATTCCGAAGCACAGAAAATTCATATTAACGGCTTCGAGCGCTTTCAGGGCAGCTATGAACTGAAAGGCTATACGGCGCGTAAAGAGGGCTTTGTCTGCTCTTTTGATGCAGACGGCCAGTTTTTACATCTCTCAATGCGCTAAATTGCTCGTATAAGCAGCAACCAGAGCCTTCGCAGGTTCTGGCTGTAGGGCTTATTCCCCAATTTTCCCTAAACAACCCCGTTTCGTACTGTATATCTTGCAGCCAGCGGGTATACTGATCCCTTCCATTTAAAACCACACGTATCCAGCACGAAATACTATGCAAAAGTTTGATACCAAGACCTTCCAGGGCCTGATCCTGACCTTACAGGATTACTGGGCTCGTCAGGGCTGCACCATTGTTCAACCTTTGGACATGGAAGTTGGCGCAGGCACCTCACACCCGATGACCAGCCTGCGCGCGTTAGGGCCAGAGCCGATGGCGACCGCCTATGTTCAGCCATCCCGTCGTCCGACCGATGGCCGTTACGGCGAAAACCCGAACCGTTTGCAGCACTACTATCAGTTCCAGGTGGTGATTAAGCCATCACCCGACAACATTCAGGAACTGTACCTCGGGTCACTGAAAGAGCTGGGTATGGATCCGACCATTCACGACATTCGTTTCGTGGAAGATAACTGGGAAAACCCAACGCTGGGTGCCTGGGGTCTGGGTTGGGAAGTGTGGCTGAACGGCATGGAAGTGACCCAGTTCACCTACTTCCAGCAGGTTGGCGGTCTGGAATGTAAACCGATCACCGGCGAAATCACCTATGGTCTGGAACGTCTGGCCATGTACATTCAGGGCGTAGACAGCGTTTACGACCTGGTCTGGAGCGACGGCCCGCTGGGTAAAACCACCTACGGCGACGTGTTCCATCAGAACGAAGTGGAGCAATCCACCTATAACTTCGAATACGCGGACGTGGACTTCCTGTTCACCTGCTTCGAGCAGTACGAGAAAGAAGCCCAGCAGCTGCTGGCGCTGGAGACTCCGCTGCCTCTGCCTGCCTACGAGCGTATTCTGAAGGCTGCCCACAGCTTCAACCTGCTGGATGCCCGCAAAGCGATCTCCGTGACTGAACGTCAGCGCTACATTCTGCGTATTCGTACCCTGACCAAAGCCGTTGCTGAAGCTTACTACGCGTCCCGTGAAGCCCTTGGCTTCCCGATGTGCAACCGAAACAAATAAGAGGCGGCCATGTCTGAGAAAACTTTCCTGGTGGAAATCGGCACTGAAGAGCTGCCACCAAAAGCCCTGCGCAGCCTGGCTGAATCTTTCGCTGCGAACGTCACTGCTGAGCTGGATAACGCTGGCCTGGCGCACGGTAAAATTGAGTGGTTTGCTGCACCGCGTCGTCTGGCGCTGAAAGTGGCAAATCTGGCGGCGTCTCAGCCGGATCGCGAAGTTGAAAAACGTGGCCCGGCCATTGCCCAGGCGTTCGACGCGGAAGGCAAGCCGAGCAAAGCGGCTGAAGGCTGGGCGCGCGGCTGCGGTATCACCGTCGATCAGGCCGAACGTCTGACCACCGACAAAGGTGAATGGCTGCTGTATCGTGCCCATGTGAAAGGCGAAAGCGCGGAAGCGCTGCTGCCAGATATGATTGCGACCTCGCTGGCTAAGCTGCCGATTCCTAAGCTGATGCGCTGGGGCGCGTCTGACGTTCACTTTGTGCGTCCGGTTCACACCGTGACCCTGCTGCTGGGCGATACCGTTATTCCGGCGACCATTCTGGGCGTGGCGTCCGATCGCGTGATCCGCGGCCACCGCTTTATGGGCGAGCCGGAGTTCACCATCGACAATGCTGATCAGTACCCGCAGATCCTGCTGGAGCGCGGTAAGGTCATTGCTGACTACGAACAGCGTAAAGCCAAAATCAAAGCTGACGCCGAAGAAGCGGCGCGCAAAATTGGCGGTAATGCCGATCTGAGCGATAGCCTTCTGGAAGAAGTGACCTCTCTGGTCGAATGGCCGGTTGTGCTGACCGCGAAATTCGAAGAGAAATTCCTGGCCGTTCCGGCTGAAGCGCTGGTGTACACCATGAAGGGTGACCAAAAGTACTTCCCGGTTTACGCCAACGACGGCCAGCTGCTGCCAAACTTCATCTTCGTCGCGAACATCGAATCGAAAGATCCGAGCCAGATTATCTCCGGTAACGAGAAAGTGGTGCGTCCACGTCTGGCAGACGCCGAGTTCTTCTTCAACACCGACCGTAAAAAACGTCTGGAAGATAACCTGCCGCGTCTGCAAACCGTACTGTTCCAGCAGCAGCTGGGTACGCTGCGCGACAAGACTGACCGTATCGCGGAGCTGTCCGGCTGGATTGCCCGTGAAATTGGCGCCGACGTTAACCACGCTACCCGCGCGGGCCTGCTCTCCAAGTGCGACCTGATGACCAACATGGTGTTCGAATTTACCGACACCCAGGGCGTGATGGGCATGCACTACGCGCGTCATGACGGCGAAGCGGAAGACGTGGCTGTGGCCCTGAACGAGCAGTATCAGCCGCGCTTTGCCGGTGACGATCTGCCGTCTAACCCGGTTGCCTGCGCCGTGGCGATTGCCGATAAGATGGACACCCTGGCGGGTATCTTCGGTATCGGTCAGCATCCGAAAGGCGACAAAGACCCGTTTGCGCTGCGTCGTGCTGCGCTGGGCGTGCTGCGCATCATCGTAGAGAAGAACCTCAATCTCGATCTGCAAACGCTGACCGAAGAAGCGGTCCGTCTGTACGGCGATAAGCTGACCAACGCGAAGGTTGTGGATGATGTTATCGACTTTATGCTCGGTCGTTTCCGTGCGTGGTATCAGGACGAAGGTTACTCCGTTGATACCATTCAGGCGGTGCTGGCGCGTCGTCCGACCCGTCCGGCAGATTTCGATGCGCGTATGAAGGCGGTATCCCACTTCCGTACGCTGGAAGCGGCGTCTGCGCTGGCCGCGGCCAACAAGCGTGTATCCAACATCCTCGCGAAATCCGACGAGACGCTGAACGAACGCGTAAACGCTGCAACCCTGAAAGAGCCGGAAGAGATTTCTCTGGCGATGCAGGTTGTGGTGCTGCGCGACAAGCTGGAGCCGTATTTCGCGGAAGGTCGCTACCAGGAAGCACTGGTGGAGCTGGCGGAGCTACGTGACGTCATCGATGCCTTCTTCGAGAAGGTGATGGTGAACGTGGAAGATAAAGAGCTGCGTATTAACCGTCTCTCTATGCTTGAGAAACTGCGTGAGCTGTTCCTGCGCGTGGCGGATATTTCGCTGCTGCAATAATGTAAAAAACCCGCCCCTGACAGGCGGGAAGAACGGCAACTAAACTGTCTCTCTTCGCCAATGGCGCCATAACTGCGTTGGCTGCGCTCGTTCACCCGAATCACTTACTAATGTAAGCTCATCGGGATTCGCTCGCTTGCCGCCTTGTTCTGACGTCATTGGCTTTAAGATACTTTTCCTTATTTACATTTACACTCTCTCAAACACCGTCGCGATCCCCTGACCCAAGCCGATACACATCGTCGCCAGTCCGAACTGGGCATCTTTGCGTTCCATCAGGTTGATCAGCGTGGTGCTGATACGCGCCCCGGAGCAGCCCAGCGGGTGACCGAGGGCGATCGCGCCGCCATTGAGGTTAATCTTCTCGTCGATCTGATCCATCAGCCCCAGATCTTTAATGCACGGCAGGATCTGCGCGGCGAACGCTTCGTTCATCTCAAAGAGGTCGATATCACTTGCGCTCAGCCCCGCTTTTTTCAGCGCCAGTTTTGACGCCGGGACCGGACCGTAACCCATGATGGAAGGATCGCAGCCCACGACTGCCATCGAACGCACGCGGGCGCGTGGCGTCAGGCCTAATTCGCGGGCGCGGCTTTCGCTCATCACTAACATGGCGGCGGCACCGTCGGACAGGGCAGACGAGGTGCCCGCCGTGACCGTACCGGTGACCGGATCAAACGCCGGACGCAGGGTAGAAAGCGCTTCAACAGTGGTTTCAGGACGGATAACTTCGTCGTAGCTGAACTGCTTCAGTACGCCGTCTGCGTCGTGACCGCCCGTTGGGATGATCTCATTCTTAAAGGCACCAGACTGCGTGGCGGCCCAGGCGCGGGCATGCGAGCGCGCGGCAAAGGCATCCTGCATTTCACGGCTGATGCCGTGCAGACGGGAGAGCATCTCGGCGGTCAGGCCCATCATACCGGCGGCTTTCGCCACGTTACGGCTCATGCCTGGATGGAAATCGACCCCGTGGCTCATCGGCACGTGGCCCATGTGCTCCACGCCGCCCACCAGACAGGCCTGCGCATCGCCGGTCATGATCATCCGTGCCGCGTCGTGCAGCGCCTGCATCGACGAACCGCAAAGACGGTTGACGGTGACCGCCGGAACCGAATGCGGGATCTCCGCCAGCAGAGACGCGTTACGGGCGATGTTGAAACCCTGCTCCAGCGTCTGCTGGACGCAGCCCCAGTAAATATCGTCCAGCGCAGCAGGGTCCAGCGCCGGGTTACGCGCCAGCAGGCTACGCATCAGGTGCGCCGAGAGATCTTCCGCACGCACGTTACGGAATGCACCGCCTTTTGAACGGCCCATCGGGGTGCGAATTGCATCAACAATGACAACCTTTTCCATTGTGACTCCTTAAGCCGTTTTCAGCGTGCCAACCGGACGGGCTGGCTCAACTGCTGGATAGTAGGGTTCGTTATGGCGCGCTTTGTTACGCAGACCTTCCGGCACCTCATAAAGCGGACCGAGGTGCTGATATTGCTGAGCCATATCGAGATAGCGAGCGCTGCCGAGCGTATCCAGCCAACGGAACGCGCCGCCGTGGAACGGAGGGAAGCCGAGGCCGTACACCAGCGCCATATCCGCTTCTGCCGGGCTGGCGATAATGCCTTCTTCGAGGCAACGCACCACTTCGTTGATCATCGGGATCATCATCCGGGCGATGATCTCATCGTCAGTGAAGTCGCGTTTTGGCTGACTGACGTCGGCCAGCAGGCCATCCACCGCCGGATCTTCTTCTTTCTTCGGTTTGCCTTTGCTGTCTTCTTTATAGCGCCAGAAGCCCAGACCGTTTTTCTGCCCAAAGCGGTTGGCGTCGAACAGGGCGTCAATGGCGTCGCGATAATCTTTCTGCATGCGCTGCGGGAAGCCCGCCGCCATCACCGCCTGCGCGTGATGGGCAGTGTCGATGCCGACAACGTCCAGCAGGTACGCCGGGCCCATCGGCCAGCCGAACTGTTTTTCCATCACTTTGTCGATTTTGCGGAAGTCTGCGCCGTCGCGCAGCAGCTGGCTGAAACCGGCGAAGTACGGGAACAGCACGCGGTTAACGAAGAAGCCCGGGCAGTCGTTAACGACGATTGGCGTTTTGCCCATCTTGCTCGCCCACGCCACCACTTTGGCGATGGTTTCGTCGGAGGTTTTTTCCCCACGGATCACTTCGACCAGCGGCATGCGATGCACCGGGTTAAAGAAGTGCATCCCGCAGAAGTTTTCCGGACGCTTCAGCACGCTCGCCAGTTCGCTGATAGGAATGGTGGAGGTGTTAGAGGCCAGCACGGTTTCCGGACGTACCTTGTCTTCGGTTTCGGCCAGCACCGCTTTTTTCACTTTCGGGTTCTCGACGACCGCTTCAACCACCACGTCCACACGGTCGAAACCGCTGTATTCCAGTACTGGCTGGATGGTGGAGATCACGCCTGCAAGCTTCAGACCGTCAATTTTGCCGCGCTCAAGCTGTTTATTCAGCAGCTTGGCCGCTTCGGTCATGCCCAGCGTCAGGGATTTCTCGTTGATGTCTTTCATCACTACCGGCACGCCTTTCCAGGCAGACTGGTAGGCGATGCCGCCACCCATAATGCCCGCGCCGAGTACCGCCGCGTGTTTTGGCGTTTCAACGTTTTTGGTGAGTTGTTTGGCTTTGCCCTTCACAAACTGATCGTTAAGGAAGATACCAACCAGCGCGCGGGCTTCGTTGGTGTGCGCCAGCGGGACAAAGCTCTGGTTTTCCAGCTTCAGGGCTTCATCACGGCCCAGACGGGCTGCCGCTTCAATGGTTTTCACCGCCGTGATCGGCGCCGGGTAGTGTTTACCCGCCGTCTGCATCACCATGCCCTTGGCGATGGTGAAGCTCATGGTGGCTTCAATTTTGCTGAGCTTCAACGGCTCCAGCTTTGGCTGACGTTTGGCTTTCCAGTCGAGATCGCCGTTAATCGCCTGACGCAGTATGGCGACAGCGCCTTCAATCAGTTTTTCAGGCTTAACCACGCCGTCCACCAGACCGATTTTCTGCGCCTGTTCCGCGCCGACATCTTTACCTGCGGCAATGATTTCCAGCGCGCTGTCGGCACCCAACATGCGCGGCATACGCACCGAGCCACCAAAGCCCGGCATAATGCCCAGTTTGGTTTCCGGCAGGCCGATGCGCAGGTCTGGGGTCGCCAGACGGTAATCAGTGGCTAACACGCATTCGCAGCCGCCGCCCAGCGCGTAACCGTTAACGGCAGAAAGGGTCGGGACAGGCAGATCTTCCAGACGATTAAAGACGCTGTTCGCAAAGTGCAGCCACTGGCTCAGCTGTTCTTCGGGCACCAGGAACAGCGACAGGAATTCGGTGATATCCGCGCCAACGATAAAGGCCGCTTTGTTGGAGCGCAGCAGCAGCCCTTTCAAATCTGATTGCTTTTCAAGTACATCCAGCGCCTGGCCAAGACTGGCCACCGTCGCGGTATCAAGCTTGTTCACTGAGCCGGGGGCATCGAACACCAGTTCGGCAATGCCATCTTCCAGCCAGTCTACGTACAGGGTGTCGCCTTTGTAGAGCATGTCGGTCTCCTGAATCCAGCAATTGGATCTGGTCATACCAGATGAAACGGAGTGTGGAATTTATGTTAATAAAATGCAAATTAGTCATTAAGAAATTGCTGCGCTGATCACGGTCGGTGGAAATCACGCAGCCGGAGTGAGGTGTGCTAAGATGCGATGACTTGAGGTCAAAAAAACGAAAGGAAGAATGATGGACTCACTGGCTTCGCTTTATAAAAATCATATCGTTACCCTACAGGAACGTACCCGCGATGTACTGGCCCGCTTCAAGCTGGATGCCCTGCTGATCCACTCCGGCGAGTTGATGAATACTTTTCTTGATGACCACGCTTATCCCTTCAAGGTTAACCCGCAGTTTAAAGCCTGGGTGCCTGTCACGCAGGTTCCAAATTGCTGGCTGCTGGTGGATGGCGTGAACAAGCCGAAACTGTGGTTCTACCTGCCGGTCGATTACTGGCACAACGTGGAGCCGCTGCCGACCTCATTCTGGACCGAAGAAATTGACGTGATTGCGCTGCCAAAAGCAGACGGCATTGGCAGCCAGTTGCCAGCGGCGCGTGGGAACATCGGCTACATTGGTCCGGTTCCTGAGCGTGCGCTGGGTCTGGATATTCCGGCAGATAAACTCAACCCGAAAGGCGTGCTGGATTATCTGCACTACTATCGCGCCTACAAGACCGACTACGAACTTTACTGCATGCGTGAAGCGCAAAAAACGGCGGTGAATGGCCACCGTGCGGCGCACGAAGCGTTCCAGTCCGGTATGAGCGAGTTCGATATCAATCAGGCCTACCTGACGGCGACCGGCCACCGCGATACCGACGTGCCGTACAGCAACATCGTGGCGCTGAATGAACATGCCTCGGTTCTGCACTACACCAAACTGGATCATCAGGTTCCGGCTGAGATGCGCAGCTTCCTGCTGGACGCGGGGGCTGAGTACAATGGCTATGCGGCAGACCTGACCCGTACCTGGGCGGCGAATGCGGATACTGATTTTGCGCAATTGATCAAAGACGTGAACGACGAACAGCTGGCGCTGATTGGCACCATGAAGGCCGGAACCAGCTACGTGGATTATCACATCCAGTTCCATCAGCGCATCGCTAAACTGCTGCGTAAGCATCAGATTGTCAAAGACATGAGCGAAGAGGCGATGGTTGAGAACGATCTGACCGGGCCATTTATGCCGCACGGTATCGGCCACCCGCTGGGTTTACAGGTTCATGACGTCGCGGGCTTTATGCAGGATGATACCGGTACGCACCTGGCGGCACCGTCTAAATATCCTTATCTGCGCTGCACCCGCGTTCTGGCGCCGCGTATGGTATTGACCATTGAGCCGGGCATCTACTTTATTGAATCCCTGCTGGCGCCGTGGCGGGAAGGGCAGTTCAGCAAGCACTTCAACTGGGAGAAAATTGAAGCGCTGAAGCCGTTTGGCGGCATTCGTATCGAGGATAACGTGGTTATTCACGAGAACAGCATTGAGAACATGACGCGAGATCTGAAGCTGGCCTGATGGAAAGCTGGCTGATACCGGCCGAGCCGGTCACCTTTGTTGAGGAAATCAAGAAAAGCCGCTTTATCACGCTGTTGGCGCATACTGACGGCGTGGAGGCGGCGAAGGCGTTCGTCGAGTCCGTCCGCGCGCAGCACCCCGATGCCCGCCATCACTGTGTGGCGTGGGTCGCAGGGCCGCCAGACGACTCACAGCAGCTCGGGTTTTCTGACGACGGTGAACCGGCGGGTACGGCCGGAAAACCGATGCTATCCCAGTTGATGGGCAGCGGCGTGGGTGAAATCACCGCCGTCGTGGTCCGCTACTACGGGGGCATTTTGTTAGGCACCGGAGGGCTGGTTAAGGCCTACGGAGGGGGTGTCCAGCAGGCGCTTAATCTGCTGATAACAACCCGCAAAACGCCACTTACGGAATATACTTTGTTATGCGATTACGCCCAGCTATCGGGTATCGAAGCACTGCTTAAACAGTTTAACGGCGTCATCGCACACAGTGATTATCAGGCAATGGTGCAATTACGCGTGGCGCTTCCTCAGGCGGAACTGGCTGCTTTTTCAGCAAAACTCGCTGATTTTAGTCGCGGTTCATTGCAATTACTGCCGATTGAAGAATAATCCCCACCTCACAATTTTGAATACCTAAGGAAGCGGCAGAGATGCATTTTCGTGCCATTACCCGAATCGTTGGATTGCTGGTCATACTTTTCTCCGGGACAATGATCATTCCCGGACTGGTGGCGCTCATCTACCGGGACGGCGCGGGGCGTGCATTTACGCAAACCTTTTTTGTCGCGCTGACGATTGGCTCCCTGCTGTGGTGGCCAAACCGCCGTGAGAAAGGTGAACTGAAATCCCGGGAGGGTTTTCTGATCGTGGTCCTGTTCTGGACGGTACTGGGAAGCGTGGGTGCACTGCCGTTTATCTTCTCTGAACAACCGAATCTCACCGTCACGGATGCGTTTTTTGAATCGTTCTCCGGATTAACGACCACCGGGGCCACCACGCTTGTGGGGCTGGATTCACTCCCGCATGCAATTCTCTTTTACCGGCAGATGCTCCAGTGGTTCGGCGGTATGGGGATCATCGTGCTGGCGGTGGCTATCCTGCCGATTCTGGGCGTCGGGGGGATGCAGCTTTACCGGGCTGAAATGCCTGGCCCGTTGAAAGATAACAAGATGCGCCCGCGTATTGCGGAGACGGCGAAAACCCTTTGGCTTATTTATGTCCTGCTGACGGTGGCCTGCGCGCTGGCGCTGTGGTTTGCCGGGATGCCTGCGTTTGATGCCATCGGGCACAGCTTTGCCACTATCGCTATCGGCGGGTTCTCCACCCACGATGCCAGCGTTGGGTACTTCGACAGCCCGACGATCAATACCATCATTGCCATCTTTTTGCTGATCTCAGGCTGTAACTACGGTCTACACTTCTCGTTGCTTAGCGGCCGGAGCCTGAAGGTGTACTGGCGCGACCCGGAATTCCGGATGTTTATTGGCGTCCAGTTGACCCTGGTGATCATCTGTACCCTGGTACTGTGGTTCCACGATGTCTATAACTCGGCGGTCACGACCCTGAACCAGGCCTTCTTCCAGGTGGTATCGATGGCGACAACCGCCGGTTTCACCACGGACAGTATTGCGCGTTGGCCGCTGTTCCTGCCGGTGCTGCTGTTGTGCTCTGCGTTTATCGGCGGCTGTGCCGGGTCGACGGGCGGCGGCCTGAAGGTGATCCGTATTCTGCTGCTGTTCAAGCAGGGGAACCGTGAACTTAAACGTCTCGTCCACCCGAATGCGGTTTACAGCATCAAGCTGGGCAATCGTGCACTGCCGGAGCGTATCCTCGAAGCGGTGTGGGGATTCTTCTCCGCTTATGCGCTGGTCTTTATTGTCAGTATGCTGGCGATTATCGCCACGGGCGTGGATGATTTCTCTGCCTTCGCCTCTGTGGTGGCAACGTTAAACAACCTGGGGCCGGGGCTGGGTGTCGTGGCGGATAATTTCGCCAGTATGAACCCGGTGGCAAAGTGGATCTTAATCGCCAATATGCTGTTTGGTCGTCTTGAGGTCTTTACGCTGCTGGTGCTGTTTACCCCAACATTCTGGCGTGAGTAAGGAGACATTGGTGAAAACGTTAATTCTTTTCTCAACGCGTGATGGGCAAACGCGTGAGATTGCTTCATATCTGGCTTCTGAACTCAAAGAGCTGGGCATTTATTCTGATGTGGTGAACCTGAATCGCACTGAACAGCTTGCCTGGCAGGATTACGACCGTGTGGTCATTGGCGCTTCAATTCGTTACGGTCATTTCCATCCGGCGCTGGATCGCTTTGTGAAAAAGCATACGGCGGAGCTCGCTAAGCTGCCCGGCGCGTTTTACTCGGTCAACCTGGTTGCCCGTAAAGCAGAGAAGCGTACACCACAGACTAACAGCTATACGCGCAAGTTTTTGCTGAGCTCGCCATGGCAGCCCGATATCTGTTCTGTCTTTGCGGGCGCGCTGCGTTACCCGCGTTACCGCTGGTATGACCGCTTTATGATCCGCCTGATCATGAAGATGACGGGCGGGGAAACGGATACGCGTAAAGAAGTGGTTTATACCGACTGGGATCAAGTGGCCAGTTTTGCCCGTGAAATTGCACGTTTAACGGACGATTCGCGGGTTAAATAAGCGTTGAGTTTGAAAAGTGAGCGAACGAAAAGTTTTTTGTATTTAGTGCTTGTCACTTCAGAAGAACTCCCTATAATGCGCCTCCACTGACACGGAACAACGGCACACACGCCGCCGGGTCAGCAGAGAAAAGCAAAATAAACGCTTGACTCTGAAGCGGGAAAGCGTAATATGCACACCCCGCGCCGCAGCGAAAACGTAGCGGCACTGCTCTTTAACAATTTATCAGACAATCTGTGTGGGCACTCAAAGTGACATGGATTCTTAA
>NZ_KI973299.1:0-110185 GCF_000534735.1 Enterobacter sp. MGH 4
GTTTGAATGAGCACTGGTTCAGCGATATCGTTCATGCCAGGAAAATTATTAATGACTGGCGGCAGGATTATAACGAATGCCGCCCGCACTCCACGCTGAATTATCAGACACCGTCTGAATTTGCAGCGGGCTGGAGAAAGGGTCATTCTGAGAATGAAGATTCCGACGTTACTAACTGAGTGTTGTATCTAATCGTGGGGGCAGGTCAGTGGCCCCACCTTACCCGCCCTACATGCTTTCCCTCCTTGAAACTTTCTCACCTTTCGCTTGCAGACTCGACATTAAGCCTGTTTCTGGGTATCGTTAGCTGTCTGGATGTCTAAACGTTTATACGTATGTTGTGAGGATTTAAGGTTATGCCGATTCGGGTGCAGGACGAGCTACCAGCCGTCAATTTCTTGCGTGAAGAGAATGTCTTCGTCATGACGGCTTCGCGTGCGACAGGTCAGGAAATTCGCCCGCTGAAGGTGCTTATTCTCAATCTGATGCCAAAAAAGATCGAAACGGAGAACCAGTTCCTGCGTTTGCTCTCCAACTCTCCGCTTCAGGTTGATATCCAGCTGCTGCGCATTGACGCCCGTGAGTCACGCAACACGCCTGCTGAGCATCTGAATAACTTCTACTGTAATTTTGAAGATATTCGCGATGAGAATTTCGATGGACTGATCGTCACCGGCGCACCGCTGGGTCTGGTGGAATTTAATGACGTTGCCTACTGGCCACAAATCAGGCAGGTGCTGGAGTGGGCAAAAGATCACGTCACGTCCACCTTATTTGTCTGTTGGGCGGTACAGGCCGCGCTGAATATCCTCTATGGCATTCCCAAGCAAACCCGCAGCGACAAACTTTCTGGCGTATACGAACACCACATTCTTCACCCGCATGCGCTGCTGACGCGTGGTTTCGATGACACTTTCCTGGCTCCGCATTCTCGATACGCCGATTTTCCGGCACAGCTGATCCGCGATTATACCGACCTGGAAATCCTGGCCGAAACGGAAGACGGCGATGCCTACCTGTTCGCTAGTAAAGACAAACGCATCGCGTTCGTTACCGGCCATCCTGAGTACGATCCGCATACCCTCGCGTCAGAGTATTTTCGTGACGTTGAAGCGGGTCTGAATCCGGATGTCCCGTACAACTATTTCCCGAAAAACGATCCGCAAAACACGCCTCGGGCAACCTGGCGTAGTCACGGAAATCTGCTGTTCACTAACTGGCTCAACTATTACGTCTACCAGATTACGCCGTACGATCTGCGCCACATGAATCCGACGCTGGAGTAATCGTCTGCATTAAACGATCCTAAAGCGTTTCAGCTATTCAGATCAGGCACCTTAAGGTGCCTTTTTTATTTCCGAAAACCAACTCAACATCGTGAAAAACTTTAATCCCATATTAATCATACAGTTGTAATTGGATATGAATTAAAATGGAAATTGTTTTTGATTTTGGAAAAATTATAGATAGTCTTAATTCTGCTGAGCGAAAACTAAACAACGATCTTTCGCTCGCATCGGGGGCGTGATTTTGGATCTTTGATGAGGAGCAGAACGATGACTCAACAGGCAACAACGGTCGATGAACTGACCTTTACCCAGCCGAATGGTGAGCAAGAACAGCAAGTTTTGACGGCAGAAGCGGTAGAGTTTCTGACTGAACTGGTGACTCGCTTTACGCCACAGCGTAATAAACTGCTGGCGGCACGCATTCATCAACAGCAGGAGATCGATAACGGCAAGTTGCCAGGGTTTATTTCGGAAACCGCTTCCATTCGTCATGGTGAATGGAAAATTCGCGGAATCCCTGAAGATTTACAGGATCGTCGCGTAGAGATCACCGGCCCGGTAGAGCGCAAAATGGTGATTAACGCCATGAATGCCAACGTCAAAGTATTTATGGCGGACTTCGAAGATTCCCTCGCGCCGGACTGGCAGAAAGTTATCGACGGGCAGATCAACCTGCGCGACGCCGTCAACGGCACCATCAGCTATACCAACGAAGCCGGTAAAATTTACCAGCTCAAACCGAATCCGGCGGTGCTGATCTGCCGCGTACGCGGTCTGCATTTGCCAGAAAAACACGTTACGTGGCGCGGAGAAGCGATTCCGGGCAGCCTGTTCGACTTTGCGCTGTACTTCTTCCACAACCATAAGAACCTGCTGGCGAAAGGCAGCGGCCCCTATTTCTATCTGCCGAAAACCCAGTCCTGGCAGGAAGCGGCGTGGTGGAGTGAAGTCTTCAGCTACGCAGAAGACCGCTTCAGCCTGCCGCGCGGCACCATTAAGGCCACGCTGCTGATTGAAACCCTGCCAGCCGTATTCCAGATGCATGAGATCCTCCATGCGCTGCGTGACCATATTGTGGGCCTGAACTGCGGCCGCTGGGATTACATCTTCAGCTACATCAAAACCCTGAAAAACCATGCCGACCGGGTATTGCCGGATCGTCAGGTTGTCACCATGGATAAACCCTTCCTCAGCGCCTACTCGCGCCTGCTGATTAAGACCTGCCACAAACGCGGCGCCTTTGCGATGGGCGGTATGGCGGCGTTTATCCCGAGCAAAGACGCAGAGCGTAACAACCAGGTGCTCAACAAGGTAAAAGCCGATAAAGAACTGGAAGCCCGTAACGGCCACGACGGGACGTGGATTGCCCACCCCGGTCTGGCCGACACGGCGATGGAGGTCTTCAACCGCGTACTCGGCGACAACAAAAACCAGCTGTTTGTCACCCTTGAAGACGATGCGCCAATCGCAGAAGAACAGTTGCTTGCGCCGTGTGCGGGCGAGCGTACGGAAGAGGGCATGCGCGCCAATATTCGCGTCGCCGTGCAGTACATCGAGGCATGGATCTCCGGCAACGGCTGCGTGCCGATCTACGGTCTGATGGAAGATGCCGCCACGGCGGAAATTTCACGTACCTCCATCTGGCAGTGGATCCATCATCAAAAAACGCTCAGCAACGGCAAACCGGTCACCAAAGCCCTGTTCCGTCAGATGCTGGCCGAAGAGATGCGGGTCATCCAGGACGAACTGGGCGAGCACCGCTTCAGCAGCGGGCGTTTTAATGACGCTGCGCGCCTGATGGAGCAAATCACCACCTCTGATGACTTAATCGACTTCCTGACCCTGCCGGGCTACCGCTTCCTGGCGTAATTCACCACATAACAATATGGAGCATCTGCACATGAAAACCCGTACCCAACAGATCGAAGAGTTACAAAAAGAGTGGACCCAACCGCGCTGGGAAGGCATTCGCCGTCCGTACAGCGCAGAGGAAGTGGTGAAGTTACGCGGCTCGGTTAACCCGGAGTGTACGCTGGCGCAGAACGGCGCGGCGAAAATGTGGGATCTGCTGCACGGGGGGTCTAAAAAAGGTTATATCAACAGCCTCGGCGCACTGACTGGCGGTCAGGCATTGCAGCAGGCGAAGGCCGGCATTGAAGCTATCTATCTTTCCGGCTGGCAGGTCGCGGCGGATGCTAACCTGGCCTCCAGCATGTATCCGGATCAATCTCTTTATCCGGCGAACTCGGTGCCGTCAGTGGTAGATCGGATCAACAATACCTTCCGCCGTGCGGATCAGATCCAGTGGGCGGCGGGCATCGAGCCCCACGATCCGCGCTTTACTGATTATTTCCTGCCGATCGTCGCCGATGCGGAAGCCGGTTTCGGCGGCGTGCTGAACGCCTTTGAGCTGATGAAATCGATGATTGAGGCCGGTGCAGCGGCCGTACACTTTGAAGATCAGCTGGCGTCGGTGAAGAAGTGTGGGCATATGGGCGGGAAAGTGCTGGTGCCAACTCAGGAAGCGATCCAGAAGCTGGTTGCCGCGCGTCTGGCTGCTGACGTGCTCGGCGTGCCGACGCTGGTCATTGCCCGTACCGATGCGGACGCAGCGGACCTGATCACCTCTGACTGCGACCCGTACGACAGCGAATTCATTACCGGCGAACGCACCAGCGAAGGGTTCTATCGCACGCATGCCGGTATTGAACAGGCGATCAGCCGCGGCCTGGCGTATGCCCCTTACGCCGACCTGGTCTGGTGTGAAACCTCCACGCCGGATCTGGCGCTGGCGAAGCGCTTTGCCGATGCGATTCATGCGAAATATCCGGGCAAGCTGCTGGCCTATAACTGTTCACCGTCCTTCAACTGGCAAAAAAATCTGGACGACACGACCATCGCCAGCTTCCAGCAGCAGCTGTCGGATATGGGCTACAAGTACCAGTTCATCACCCTGGCGGGTATCCACAGCATGTGGTTCAACATGTTCGACCTGGCGCATGCCTACGCACAGGGCGAAGGCATGAAGCACTATGTTGAGAAGGTACAGCAGCCAGAATTTGCGGCGGGTAAAGAGGGATATACCTTCGTTTCGCACCAGCAGGAGGTGGGAACCGGCTACTTCGATAATGTGACCACAATTATTCAGGGCGGGACTTCCTCCGTCACGGCATTAACGGGCTCAACGGAAGAAGCACAGTTCTGATCTTTCCCCCTCTCCCCCCTCGGGGAGAGGGTTGGGGTGAGGGGGAATATATGTCGCGTGGTCTGGAATTACTGATAGCCCAAACTATTTTGCAGGGCTTCGATGCCCAGTATGGCCGCTTTCTGGAAGTCACATCCGGCGCGCAACAGCGTTTTGAGCACGCCGACTGGCATGCGGTTCAGCAGGCCATGAAGCAGCGTATCCATCTCTATGATCACCACGTAGGTCTGGTGGTGGAACAACTGCGCTGTATCACCGACGGTAAAAGCCCGGATGCGGAATTTTTACTGCGCGTGAAAGAGCATTACACCCATCTGTTACCCGACTACCCGCGCTTCGAGATTGCGGAGAGCTTTTTCAACTCCGTCTATTGCCGGTTATTTGACCACCGCTCATTATCTCCTGAGCGGTTATTTATCTTCAGCTCCCAGCCCGAGCGACGCTTCCGTACCATTCCGCGTCCGCTGGCGAAAGATTTCTTTCCCGATCGCGGCTGGGAAAAGCTCCTGCACCGCGTCTTAACGGATTTGCCGCTGCGCCTGCCGTGGCAGAATAAACCCCGGGATATCGGCTATATCCACGCGTATCTCAGTGAAACCTTCGGCGAGGCGGTGCTCAGCCGCAGCCATTTGCAGGTTGCCAACGAGCTTTTCTACCGCAATAAGGCCGCCTGGCTGGTGGGTAAACTGGTTACGCCGACAGCCATCGTGCCGTTTCTGCTGCCCATTCACCGTACCGACGACGGCGAACTGTTTGTCGATACCTGCCTGACTACCAGCGCTGAGGCGAGTATCGTATTTGGCTTCGCCCGCTCCTATTTCATGGTCTACGCCCCGCTGCCCGCCGCCCTGGTGGAGTGGCTGCGCGAGATCCTGCCGGGCAAAACCACTGCCGAGCTGTATATGGCGATTGGCTGTCAGAAGCATGCCAAAACGGAGAGTTATCGGGAATACCTGCGTTATGTCACCACGGCTGATGAGCAGTTTATCGAAGCGCCGGGTATCCGCGGCATGGTGATGCTGGTCTTCACGCTGCCGGGCTTTGATCGGGTGTTTAAGGTGATTAAGGATAAATTCGCCCCGCAGAAAGAGATGACCGCAGCCCACGTCCGTGCCTGCTATCAGCTGGTAAAAGAGCACGATCGCGTCGGGCGAATGGCCGATACCCAGGAGTTTGAAAACTTTGTGCTGGATAAGCAGCAGATCGATCCGGCGCTAATGACGCTACTCATGCAGGAAGCGTCGTCGAAAATTACCGATCTTGGCGATAAGATTGCGATCAGCCATCTCTACATTGAGCGCCGTATGGTGCCGCTAAATATCTGGCTGGAACAGTCAGAGGGCCAGGCTTTACGTGATGCCATCGAAGAGTACGGCAACGCCATCCGCCAGCTCGCCGCTGCCAATATTTTCCCCGGGGATATGCTGTTTAAAAACTTCGGCGTCACCCGTCACGGGCGGGTGGTGTTCTACGATTACGATGAAATTTGCTACATGACCGAGGTGAACTTCCGCGATATCCCGCCGCCGCGCTACCCGGAAGATGAACTGTCCAGCGAGCCGTGGTACAGCGTATCGCCGGGCGATGTGTTTCCGGAGGAGTTTCGCCACTGGCTGTGTGCGGACCCACGCATCGGGCCGTTATTTGAAGAGATGCATGCCGATCTGTTCCGCGCCAGCTACTGGCGCGGGCTGCAAACGCGGATTAAAAACGGGCACGTGGAAGATGTCTACGCTTACCGCCGCAAGCAGCGGTTTTGCATCCGCTTTTCTCCCTCTCCCGCAGGGTAAGGGCATCATGTTTTCTCCCTCTCCCTGTGGGCTGAGGGTTCCCCAGTAATTTTTTTATGCAGAAGCAATAAAGTTGCTTTCTAAATGACTGAGGGCTGTCAGCGATGCCCTGGTCCGGCTGTAAATCGCTGAGGCGTTTCCTGCAGGCCGGGGCGAGGCGCAGGGATGCGCCGAGAGGGCGGCTTTACAGGGACGTTGCCTCCGCCCGTACCCGATAAGCCGGAAGGAATAAGCCGAGGGCACCGCGAAGCGGCGATTTTCCGCCGGGAGCCCGGGTCGCCAGGGTGGTGGCGACTGAGCCACCCTGGCACGTTCACCGGTCATGTCGTTACAGAGTAGCAAGGAACATAAAGTGAACGGAATGACCACCACCGCCGTATGTTCCCCTCACCCTAACCCTCTCCCCGGAGGGGCGAGGGGATTGCTCAGTGCTCGCATTAATTTGTGGGGAACCCTCAGCCCTGTGGGAGAGGGCCGGGGTGAGGGCACCAGACCGCTCTCAATCCTAGCGAATCCCACCATACGCCAGCGTCACCTCTTTTGCGGCCTTAATCACCAGCGCACCCAGCTCGGTGACGCGGTCGTCGGTCATACGTGAAATCGGCCCGGAGATGGAGATGGCGGCAAACGGCTCGCGGTGTTCGTCGAAAATACAGGACGCGAGGCAGCGCAGCCCGAGGGCATGTTCTTCGTCATCAAACGAATAGCCGCGCTTGCGGGTCAGAGCCAGATCTTCTTTCAGATGCACCGGCGACACCAGGGTGGCGTGGGTGTAGGCGTGCAGACCTTTACGGTGCAGCAGACCCGTCACCTGCTCTTCGCTAAGCTGCGAGAGAAACGCTTTCCCTGCGCCAGAGGCATGCATCGGCAGCTTGCCGCCAATCGGTGCGGACATGCGCATCAGCTGCGTACACTGCACCTGGTCGATGATAATCGCCTGATGATCGCTCTGATCCAGCACGGCCAGGTTTACCGTCTCGCCGGACTCCTCCATCAGCTTGCGCAGAATCGGGTGGACAATCGCCAGCAGGTTGCGGCTTTGCAGGAAGCTGCTGCCAACGATAAAGGCATGCGCGCCAACCGCCCAGTGACCCAGCTCGCCCACCTGACGTACGAAGCCCAGCTGCTGCATGGTGGTTAACAGGCGGTGAGTGGTGGAGTTCGGCAGGCCAGCCTGCTGCGCCAGCTCCGTCAGGGCCACGCTACCATGCGATTCGGCTATCCATTCCAGCAGCTTCAGGCCGCGCGTCAGGGATTGAACCTGTCCGCCAGGTTGTGCAGCGGTGGTTGCAGCAGGTTTTCTGCCGCGTTTAGCGGGAACGGTCGTAACCATGACGAACTCCTTTTTCTGTATCGTGGAAATCATTTTCGTTTTATTTGGTGGTTTTGCAACCGCTTTCCTGACTGATCGGAGGAGTGATAGTGAACATGTCTCATGTTACCGCTGTGTGACTTTTCGACCCTTAGAGATTATGCCAGTATGGAACGCAGCCTTTTGGCCATGTTGAACGTTGTCGGGAGCAAGTGTGAGCAGCAAAGTAGAGCAACTGCGTGCGCAGTTAAATGAACGAATTCTGGTGCTGGACGGCGGCATGGGCACCATGATCCAGGGCTATCGTCTGAGTGAAGACGATTTCCGTGGCGAGCGCTTTGCCGACTGGCCTTGTGACCTGAAAGGAAACAATGACCTGCTGGTGTTGAGCAAACCCTCTGTCATCAGGGATATCCACAACGCCTACTTCGAAGCGGGTGCGGATATTGTAGAAACCAACACCTTCAACTCGACAACCATCGCCATGGCGGATTACCAGATGGAATCCCTGTCGGCGGAGATCAACTTTGCAGCGGCGAAACTGGCGCGCGCTTGCGCCGACGAGTGGACGGCCCGCACGCCGGACAAGCCGCGCTATGTTGCCGGGGTGCTGGGCCCGACCAACCGCACCGCGTCGATTTCTCCGGACGTGAACGATCCAGCCTTCCGCAATATCACCTTTGACCAACTGGTGGCCGCGTATCGTGAGTCCACTAAAGCGCTGGTGGAAGGCGGTTCCGATCTGATCCTGATTGAAACCGTATTCGACACTCTCAACGCCAAAGCTGCAATTTACGCGGTGAAAGAGGAGTTCGAGGCGCTGGGAGTTGACCTGCCGATCATGATTTCCGGCACCATCACCGATGCCTCGGGGCGCACGCTTTCCGGCCAGACAACCGAAGCGTTTTATAACTCTCTGCGCCATGCCGAAGCGCTCTCCTTCGGCCTGAACTGCGCGCTGGGGCCGGACGAGCTGCGCCAGTACGTGCAGGAGCTTTCGCGCATCGCAGAGTGCTACGTCACCGCCCACCCGAACGCCGGTCTGCCGAACGCGTTCGGTGAGTACGATCTGGATGCCGACACCATGGCGGCGCAAATCCGCGAGTGGGCCGAATCTGGCTTCCTCAACATCGTCGGCGGCTGCTGCGGCACCACGCCGGAGCACATCGCCGCCATGAGCCGCGCCGTCGCCGGGCTTGCACCGCGCAAGTTACCCGAGCTTCCGGTAGCCTGCCGTCTGTCCGGCCTTGAGCCGTTGACCATCGGCGACGACAGCCTGTTTGTGAACGTGGGTGAACGTACCAACGTGACCGGTTCTGCGAAGTTCAAGCGCCTGATCAAAGAAGAGAAGTACAGCGAAGCGCTGGACGTTGCCCGCCAGCAGGTGGAGAGCGGGGCGCAGATCATCGATATCAACATGGACGAGGGGATGCTCGACGCCGAAGCGGCGATGGTGCGTTTCCTCAACCTGATTGCCGGTGAGCCGGATATCGCCCGCGTGCCGATCATGATTGACTCCTCCAAATGGGACGTCATCGAAAAGGGGCTGAAGTGCATTCAGGGCAAAGGCATCGTTAACTCCATCTCAATGAAAGAGGGCGTCGATACCTTTATCCACCACGCGAAGCTGGTGCGTCGCTACGGGGCCGCCGTGGTGGTGATGGCCTTCGATGAAGTGGGCCAGGCCGATACCCGCGAGCGCAAAATTGAGATTTGCCGCCGGGCGTACAAAATTTTGACCGAAGAGGTGGGCTTCCCGCCGGAAGACATTATTTTCGACCCGAACATCTTTGCTGTCGCAACCGGCATTGAAGAGCACAACAACTACGCCCAGGACTTTATCGGCGCGTGTGAAGACATCAAACGCGAGCTACCGCATGCGCTAATTTCCGGCGGCGTGTCGAACGTCTCGTTCTCGTTCCGCGGCAACGACCCGGTGCGTGAGGCCATCCATGCCGTGTTCCTCTACTATGCCATCCGCAACGGGATGGACATGGGGATCGTTAACGCCGGACAGCTGGCGATTTACGACGACCTGCCCGCAGAACTACGCGACGCAGTAGAAGATGTGATCCTCAACCGTCGCGACGACGCCACCGAACGCATGCTGGATCTGGCGGAAAAATACCGCGGCAGTAAAGCTGACGAATCAGCCAACGTTCAGCAGGCCGAATGGCGTTCCTGGGATGTGAGAAAGCGTCTGGAATACTCGCTGGTAAAAGGCATTACTGAGTTCATTGAGCAGGATACCGAGGAAGCGCGTCAGCAGGCAGCCCGTCCGATTGAAGTGATCGAAGGGCCGCTGATGGACGGCATGAACGTGGTCGGCGATCTGTTCGGCGAGGGCAAAATGTTCCTGCCGCAGGTGGTGAAATCCGCCCGCGTCATGAAGCAGGCCGTGGCTTATCTTGAGCCGTTTATCGAAGCCAGCAAAGAGAAGGGCTCCAGTAACGGTAAGATGGTCATTGCCACCGTGAAGGGCGACGTACACGACATCGGCAAAAACATTGTCGGCGTGGTACTGCAATGCAATAACTACGAAATTATCGATCTTGGCGTGATGGTCCCGGCGGATAAAATCCTCAGGACCGCTCGCGAAGTGAATGCGGATCTGATTGGTCTTTCCGGGCTGATTACGCCGTCGCTGGACGAAATGGTCAACGTGGCAAAAGAGATGGAGCGCCAGGGCTTCACTATTCCACTGCTGATTGGCGGGGCAACCACCTCGAAAGCCCACACCGCAGTGAAAATCGAGCAGAACTACAGTGGGCCGACGGTGTATGTCCAAAACGCCTCGCGCACCGTGGGCGTGGTCTCCGCGCTGCTGTCTGACACCCAGCGCGATGACTTTGTCGCCCGCACCCGCAAAGAGTATGAAACCGTCCGCATTCAGCATGGACGTAAGAAACCGCGCACGCCGCCGGTTTCGCTTCAGGCGGCGCGCGATAACGATCTGGCGTTCGACTGGTCCAGCTATACGCCGCCGGTCGCGCACCGTCTGGGCGTGCAGGAGGTGACGGCCAGCATCGAAACGCTGCGTAACTACATCGACTGGACGCCGTTCTTCATGACCTGGTCGCTGGCGGGCAAATATCCGCGCATTCTTGAAGATGAGGTAGTAGGCGAAGAGGCGAAACGCCTGTTTAAAGATGCCAACGATATGCTCGACAGACTGAGCGCAGAGAAAGCCCTCAACCCGCGCGGCGTGGTGGGGCTGTTCCCGGCGAACCGCGTGGGCGACGACATAGAAATTTACCGCGATGAAACCCGCACCCATGTGCTGGCCGTGAGCCACCATCTGCGCCAGCAAACCGAGAAAGTGGGCTTTGCCAACTACTGCCTGGCGGATTTCGTCGCACCGAAACTCTCCGGTAAAGCCGACTATATCGGCGCCTTTGCGGTGACCGGCGGTCTGGAAGAAGACGCGCTGGCGGACGCGTACGACGCACAGCACGATGATTACAACAAAATCATGGTGAAAGCGATTGCCGATCGCCTGGCGGAAGCCTTTGCCGAGTATCTGCACGAGCGCGTACGTAAGGTGCACTGGGGCTACGCCGCGAATGAGAATCTCAGCAACGAGGAGCTGATCCGCGAAAACTACCAGGGCATTCGTCCGGCACCCGGCTATCCGGCCTGCCCGGAACACACCGAGAAGGGCACTATCTGGAAACTGCTCGACGTGGAAGCGCATACCGGCATGAAACTTACCGAGTCGTTCGCCATGTGGCCGGGCGCGTCCGTTTCCGGCTGGTATTTCAGCCACCCGGACAGCAAGTACTTCGCCGTGGCACAGCTTCAGCGGGATCAGATTGAAGACTACGCCCTGCGAAAAGGCATGAGCGTGTCAGAGGTGGAACGCTGGCTAGCGCCGAATTTAGGCTACGACGCAGACTAACGTCACTTTTCCTTACAACAAACAGGGCACCGCTATGGTGCCTTGTCTCTTTCTTACGTTTAAACCCTTATACTGAACCTAAGGAAAATGAATAACGATAAGGAGGAAAACCCACTGTGTTGACGTTGTTACACCTGCTCTCCGCAGTCGCACTGCTGGTATGGGGCACCCATATCGTTCGTACCGGCGTGATGCGCGTGTTTGGCGCACGTTTACGTACCGTTCTCAGCGGCAGCGTTGAGAAGAAGCCGCTCGCCTTCTGTGCGGGTATTGGCGTCACGGCGCTGGTGCAAAGCAGCAACGCCACCACTATGCTCGTCACCTCGTTCGTGGCGCAGGATCTGGTGGCGCTCGCCCCGGCGCTGGTGATTGTCCTTGGCGCCGACGTCGGTACCGCGCTGATGGCACGTATCCTGACCTTCGATCTCTCCTGGCTGTCGCCGCTGCTGATTTTTATCGGCGTCATTTTCTTCCTCGGTCGTAAGCAAAGCCGTGCCGGGCAGCTTGGCCGCGTCGGTATTGGCCTCGGGCTGATCCTGCTGGCGCTGGAGCTGATTGTGCAGGCTGTCACGCCGATCACCCAGGCCAACGGTGTGCAGGTCATTTTCGCCTCGTTAACCGGCGATATTATGCTGGATGCGCTGATCGGCGCGGTGTTTGCCATTGTCAGCTACTCCAGCCTGGCAGCGGTCCTCCTGACGGCGACCTTAACCGCTGCGGGCGCGATCTCTTTCCCGGTGGCGCTATGCCTGGTCATCGGTGCGAATCTTGGCTCTGGCCTGCTGGCGATGCTCAACAACAGCGCAGCCAATGCTGCCGCCCGCCGGGTGGCACTGGGGAGTTTGCTCTTCAAGCTGGTGGGTAGCCTGATCATTCTGCCGTTTGTGCACCCGCTGGCGAACCTGATGGACAACCTCTCTCTGCCGAAAGCGGAGCTGGTGATCTACTTCCACGTCTTCTACAACCTGGTACGCTGTCTGGCGATGGTGCCGTTTGCCGCGCCGATGGCCCGCTTCTGCGAGCGGCTAATTCGTGATGAACCGGAGCTGGACGCGCGCCTTAAACCGAAGCATCTGGACACCTCGGTGCTGGACACGCCCGCGCTGGCTATCGCCAATGCCGCCCGCGAAACGCTGCGCATGGGTGACGCGATGGAAACCATGCTGGAAGGGTTGCAAAAGGTGATGCACGGCGAGCCGCGCGAAGAAAAAGAGCTGCGCAGGCTGGCGGACGATATCAACGTGCTGTATACCGCCATCAAGCTCTATCTGGCGCGGATCCCGCAGGACGAGCTGGCGGAAGAGGAGTCGCGCCGCTGGGCGGAAATCATTGAGATGTCGCTTAACCTGGAGCAGGCTTCGGATATTGTCGAGCGTATGGGCAGTGAAATCGCAGACAAATCCCTGGCCGCACGTCGGGCGTTTTCTGTCGAAGGGCTGAAGGAGCTGGAAGCGCTCCACGAACAGCTGGTCAGCAACCTGAAGCTGGCGATGTCGGTCTTCTTCTCCAGCGACGTGCCGAGCGCGCGCCGCCTGCGCCGCAACAAGCACCGTTTCCGCATCCTCAACCGGCGCTACTCGCACGCCCACGTTGAGCGTCTGCACCAGCAGAACGTGCAGAGTATCGAAACCAGCTCCCTGCACCTGGGGCTGCTGGGAGATATGAAGCGTCTTAACTCGTTGTTCTGTGCGGTGGCATACAGCGTGATGGAGCAGCCGGATGAAGACGATGAGCGGGATGAGTATTAATCTCTGAAAGCGCCTCGCAAAACGGTTTTGTGAGGCGTGACTCCCCATAAAGAGCAATTTATTCTTCAACCCTTACATTTTTAAGGGAATAGGAAGTGCTCAATTATTACGCTACACTTCGCCAGTTCATGCGCATTCCAATGGGGGTTCTCATGCGCGGTGCTAATAGCATTAAAAAATCAGTGAATGTTTCCCTGTCGCCGGACATCCTTGAAGAGGCGCGAAGGCTTAAACTTAACCTTTCTGCCGTGCTAACGGCGGCTTTGCAGGAGCAATTTCGTGAACATCGGCGCGCAGAGTGGCTTGAAGAAATAAAGCTTCTATTGACGCCATTAACCAGTGGGTTGATGAAAACGGCTCCTTTAGTGACTTTCAGAGGTCGTTCTGATGAAGCATGTACTGGTCGCTCCCGTCGTTGAGGTCGCGGGAAAACCCTGCGTGGTGATGATGCACATGATGGCAGGCATATCGCTAAAAGAGTTAGGTGAACGCGTTGCCGATCTTACTAACAGCAGTGCTTCATTGCGGGATGCACTCGATTTTCTGATCAGCGGTTACTAGGACTTTTTTGTCAGGCGCAAGGTAAGGTATATTTCGCCCTTCACAGGAGAAACTATGCTGCCAACTCAATCAACCCGATTAAACAAATACATTAGCGAGAGCGGGATCTGCTCACGTCGCGAGGCTGACCGTTACATTGAACAGGGTAACGTGTTTCTTAACGGCAAACGCGCCACCATTGGCGATCAGGTGGTACCTGGCGATGTGGTGAAAGTGAATGGTCAGGTCATCGAACCGCGTGATGCCGAAGACCTGGTGTTTATCGCGTTGAACAAACCGGTTGGGATTGTCAGCACCACGGAAGATGGCGAGCGGGACAACATTGTTGATTTCGTGAACCACAGCAGCCGCATTTTCCCGATTGGCCGTCTGGATAAAGACTCTCAGGGGCTGATTTTCCTCACCAACCACGGCGATCTGGTCAACAAAATTCTGCGTGCCGGTAACGACCACGAGAAAGAGTACATCGTGACGGTGAACAAGCCGGTGACGGACGAGTTTATCCGCGGAATGGGCGCTGGCGTGCCGATTCTGGGCACCGTGACGAAGAAGTGTAAAGTCAAAAAAGAAGCACCGTTCGCGTTCCGCATCACGCTGGTTCAGGGCCTGAACCGCCAGATCCGCCGCATGTGCGAGTACTTCGGTTATGAAGTGACGAAGCTGGAACGCACGCGCATCATGAACGTCAGCCTGTCTGGCATCCCGCTGGGCGAGTGGCGTGACTTAACGGATGATGAGCTGATCGAGCTGTTCAAACTTATCGAGAACTCCTCGTCCGAAGCGAAGCCGAAAGCTAAAGCCAAACCGAAAACGCAGGCGATTAAGCGTCCGGTGGTGAAGGCACCGCAGGCGGAAGAGAAAGGGCGAGGCAAGCCGGGCAACGGAAAACGCTTTACCCAGCCGGGGCGCAAAAAGAAAGGGCGCTGATTAGCGCCTTCCACGGGTTGATGTGCTGGCGGACCAGGAAAAAGTCGCCTCTGCGTCGGGTTTATACGCCTGCTCTTTTTTCAGCTTGCGGGCTTTTTTCGCCGCGGCATCACGTTGCGCCATCAGCTTATCGATGTACTCTTTTTTAACCTGATTGGTTTCGGCGTTCGTCAGCGTGCGGCCATGCGCGATGCGGGCGCGGTCGAGAAGCGTTTTAAGTTCGCGCTGCTCGGCTTCGGTCATGTCTTTCTGGGTCAAACGTGGTGTAGCCATTGCTGAAGCCTCCTGATGGGGAGGCTTCAGTGTAAAGCAAGCCGGCTCAATTAACCCTGTTTCACCGCATCTTTTTTCGGTTGGTCATCAATCGGCTTACCGGACCAGTACCCTGCTAACAGCGAACCGGACAGGTTGTGCCAGACGGAGAACAGCGCTCCCGGTAGCGCCGCCAGCGGTGAGAAGTAAATTTTACCCAGCGCCGCCGCCAGGCCAGAGTTCTGCATCCCCACTTCGATCGCCAGCGTGCGGCAGGTGGATTCGTCGAAACCAAACAGCTTTCCACCCCAGTACCCGCCCAGCAGACCAATGGTGTTATGCAGCACAACCGCGACGATCACTACAAAGCCCACCGAAGCAATGTGCGATGCGGAACCGGCTACCACGGCGCTGATAATGGCCAGTATGCAGATCATCGAAAACGCGGGCAGATACGGCTCAACCGCTTTCACCACCCGCGGGAAGAGATGGTGGATCACCAGTCCCAGCGCAATCGGGATTACCACGATTTGCAGAATGCTGAGCAGCATGCCCATCACATCCACCTGGATATGCGCGTCCACGTACAGGCGGGTTAACAGCGGCGTGGCAATCACGCCCACCAGCGTGGAAACGGAAGAGATAGTGACGGAGAGCGCCACGTCGCCTTTCGCCAGATAGATCATGACGTTAGATGCCGTGCCGCTGGCGACGCTCCCCACCAGCACCATCCCGGCGGAAAGGTCGGGCGGCATCTTAAAGGCCATCGCCAGCAGCCAGGCCGCGAGCGGCATCACCAGGTAGTGCAGGAAAATCCCTGCGGCAACCGGTGCCGGGCGAGACAGCACGCGTTTGAAATCGTCAATTTTTAGATGCACGCCCATGCCGAACATAATCAGCATCAGTAGCGTGGTGACCCACGGACCAATGCCCGTGAACGTGGTGGGAGTGTAATACGCGAGTACGGAGAGCAGCAGCGCCCATAACGGGAACAGCCGGGTGATAGCGGAGAGCATAGTGAATTCCTTGCAGTATTGTCGTGTTGTTTTGTTATAAAAAAGCCGGGTCTGTGCCCGGCTTATGGATAATGTTTATCGTGCTAACGAATTTTATTCAAACAAATTCTGATGAAGTTTCTGCACAACCTGCTCGGCCTGATCGGCAGGGACCAGGAAGCAGAGGTTGTAGCTGGACGCGCCGTAGCAAATCATGCGGATGCTGAACGGGTCGAGCACGCCGAACACCTCTTTGCCCACGCCGCACGCGCGCGACAGCTTATTACCGATGATGGCAACCAGCGCCAGATCTTCTTCCACCTCCACGCGGCACAGCTCGGAAAGCTCAATCAGCAGCGACTGCGTCAGCAGGGTATCACCCGTTGAGGTTGAACCGGTGGTGTCGAGCGTCAGCGCAATACTCACTTCGGAAGTGGTAATCAAATCTACAGAGATATTGTGGCGCGCCAGGATGCCAAACACTTCCGCCAGGAATCCGCGGGAGTGCAGCATATTATGGCTGTGCAGGGTAACCAGCGTCTGCTTACGACGCAGGGCCAGCGCGCGGAACAGCGGCGGGTTCTCGGTTTTCTTGCAGACCAGCGTCCCGCCCGCCTTTGGATCTTTACTGGAGCCAACGAAGACCGGAATGTCGCTGCGCACGGCGGGCAGCAGCGTGGCCGGATGCAGCACTTTCGCGCCGAAGGTGGCCATTTCAGCCGCTTCTTCAAAGGCGATCACGTCAATGCGTTTTGCCGCAGAGACCACGCGCGGGTCGGTGGTGTAAATGCCCGGCACGTCCGTCCAGATATCCACGCGGGTGGCATGCAGGGCTTCACCCAGCAGGGCGGCGGTATAGTCGCTGCCGCCACGGCCCAGCGTGGTTGTGCGCCCTTTGGCTTCGCTGCCGATAAAGCCCTGGGTGATCACTATGCCTTCATCCAGACGCGGGGCAAGCTGCTGGTTGGTCAGCTCGGCCAGCGCTTCCACGTCCGGCTCGGCGCGGCCAAAGCGGTCGCTGGTGCGCATTACTTTACGCACGTCGAACCACTGCGCCTGAATATTGCGCTCGCGCATGATCTCAACGAATAGCAGGGTGGACATCAGTTCGCCGTGGCTGACCAGTTCATCGGTTAGGGCGGTAGAGGTTGCCAGTGAAGCGGCTTCTGCCAGGGTAGTGATATTTTCCAGCAGGCGTTCCACTTCCTCACGAATGACGTTCGGGTTTTGCAGACGCTCAAGGATGTCGAACTGAATTTTGCGCAGTGCATCCAGCTTCACGAAACGCTCGGTCGCTTCCAGTCCTTCAGACAAAGAAACCAGCAGGTTCGTCACGCCGGCTGAGGCGGAGAGCACCACCAGGCGGGTATTCGGATCGGCCAGCACCACATCGGCGCTGCGGTTCATGGCAGCGTAGTCTGCCACACTGGTGCCGCCAAACTTGGCGACCACAAAACTCGTCATAACAACCTCGTGTCAGGGAATGAATAGAGCGACCTTGGCACAAGAATGAAGCGAGAACAGGTGCAGGCGCAAAATACGGCCCTATAAATAAAATGCGGGGGAGGTCCTGTCAATGCTGGGATTATGCGGATTTTTCATGGGGGGGTACCCCTCAGAAACAGGACTTATAACAGGCCCATATTTTATGCTCCTTTTTACCCCTTTTTGACCAACATTTCGCCACGCCGGAAGGGCGCGACAGCAGCTATACTTTTCGGGTCTTTTCACCTGCGTTTGATGCAGACCAGGGCAATGGCATAAAAACCATCACAATTTTTATTTGCAGGCGCTACAATCGACCGCAGTCACAATTCTCAAATCAGAAGAGTATTGCTATGAAAAACATCAACCCAACGCAGACCGCTGCATGGCAGGCACTACAGAAACATTTTGATGAAATGAAAGACGTCACTATCGCGGATCTGTTCGCGAAAGATGCCGATCGTTTCAGCAAGTTTTCCGCCACCTTCGATGACCTGATGCTGGTGGATTTCTCTAAGAACCGTATCACCGAAGAGACGCTGGCGAAGCTGCAAGATCTGGCGAAAGAGACTGAGCTGGCAGATGCCATCAAATCCATGTTCTCCGGTGAGAAGATCAACCGCACCGAAGACCGTGCCGTGCTGCACGTGGCGCTGCGCAACCGTAGCAATACTCCAATTATCGTTGACGGCAAAGATGTGATGCCGGAAGTGAACGCGGTGCTGGAAAAGATGAAAACCTTCTCTGAAGCGATCATCTCAGGTCAGTGGAAAGGCTACACCGGGAAAGCGATCACCGACGTCGTAAACATCGGTATCGGCGGCTCTGACCTCGGCCCGTTTATGGTGACCGAGGCGCTGCGCCCGTACAAAAACCATCTCAACATGCACTTCGTGTCCAACGTCGATGGGACTCACATCGCTGAAGTGCTGAAAAAGGTGAACCCGGAAACCACGCTGTTCCTGGTGGCGTCTAAAACCTTCACCACTCAGGAAACCATGACCAACGCCCACAGCGCGCGCGACTGGTTCCTGAAAACCGCGGGCGACGAAAAGCACGTGGCGAAACACTTCGCGGCGCTGTCCACCAACGGTAAAGCGGTAGGTGAGTTCGGTATTGATACTGCGAACATGTTTGAATTCTGGGACTGGGTGGGTGGCCGCTACTCACTGTGGTCTGCGATCGGTCTGTCCATCATCCTGTCCGTCGGCTTCGACAACTTCGTTGAGCTGCTCTCCGGCGCGCACGCGATGGACAAACACTTCTCCACCACCGCGCCTGAGAAAAACCTGCCGGTGCTGCTGGCGCTGATCGGGATCTGGTACAACAACTTCTTCGGCGCTGAAACCGAAGCGATTCTGCCGTACGACCAGTATATGCACCGCTTTGCGGCCTACTTCCAGCAGGGCAACATGGAATCCAACGGCAAGTACGTTGACCGTAACGGTAACGCGGTGGATTATCAGACTGGCCCAATCATCTGGGGCGAGCCGGGCACCAACGGTCAGCACGCGTTCTACCAGCTGATCCATCAGGGCACCAAAATGGTACCGTGCGATTTCATCGCCCCGGCGATTACGCACAACCCGCTGTCCGACCACCATCCGAAGCTGCTGTCTAACTTCTTCGCCCAGACCGAAGCGCTGGCGTTCGGTAAATCCCGCGAGGTGGTTGAGCAGGAGTACCGTGACCAGGGTAAAGATCCGGCTACGCTGGAACACGTCGTGCCGTTCAAAGTGTTCGAAGGCAACCGTCCAACTAACTCCATTCTGCTGCGTGAAATTACGCCGTTCAGCCTGGGCGCGCTGATTGCCCTCTACGAGCACAAGATCTTCACTCAGGGCGCTATTCTGAACATCTTCACCTTTGACCAGTGGGGCGTTGAGCTGGGCAAACAGCTGGCAAACCGCATTCTGCCAGAGCTGGGTGACGATAAAGCAATCGACAGCCACGACAGCTCCACCAATGGTCTGATTAACCGTTATAAAGCATGGCGTGCGTAATAAATATGTCATGAACAATGCCGGCGATATGCCGGCATTTTTTTATCGGATAATTCCTGATGTCTGTTAGTTATCTCAAATTCTGAATCTGAGTTTAATCCGAAAAACACGGTTACCCCGTTAATTGCTGAGGGTTATTTTAAGAAAATACGGAGTGATACTTTAATGGGTTTATATTATAACTGTTTGATAATGAATGGTTATCTATTTCAATAATTATTTTTTCTTTTCATTTTTAACCATTAGTCTGAAAACCTCATCCCTATTTACCCCCACGGTAAACCCACTGCTTTAGTTGTGTATACTCGAATCCGCCTGAATTTCTTTTCGGGCAAATCTCCATTCATTCATTGAAGGGAAATTGTTATGAAGAAAGTACTGTATGGCATTTTTGCCATATCTGCGCTTGCGGCGACGTCTGTCTATGCAGCTCCGGTCCAGGTCGGGGAAGCAGCAGGGTCGGCAGCGACGTCTGCGTCTGCGGGGAGTTCTACCGCAGCCAGCACCAGCGCCGTAAGTTCAGCCGTGGGTGTCGCGCTGGCGGCAACCGGTGGCGGTGATGGCTCCAATACCGGAACCACGACCACTACGACGACCAGCACCCAGTAATACCGGGTGTTTTAATCATAACCACACTTCGGTGTGGTTATTTCGCCCCTTCGGAGAAGAGTCGTGAAGCGACCTGCAATCATCCTGATTTGCCTGCTATTGCAGGCGTGCTCAGCTACCACCAAAGGGCTGGGCCACTCACTGTGGGACAGCATGTTCGGCACGCCGGGCGTGCATCTGACCGATGACGAACTTCAGAACATGCCGTATGCCAGCCAGTACATGCAGCTAAACGATGGTCCGCAACTGTTTGTGGTGCTCGCTTTCGATGAAAACGGGCAGCAGAAATGGGTGACGCAGGATCAGGCTACCATCGTGACTCAGCATTCCCGAATCGTGAAAACGTTGCTCGGCGGCGACAACCTGCTTGAGGTAAACAACCTGGCTGAAGATCCGCTCATCAAGCCGAATCAGATCGTCGATGGCGCAAGCTGGACGCGCACAATGGGCTGGACCGAGCACAAACAGGTGCGCTACGCCACGGCCCGCTCCACCTTCCGCTGGGATGGTACGGACAGCGTCAAAGTGGGCAGCGACGAAACACAGGTGCGCGTGCTGGATGAAGAGGTGACAACCGATCAGGCCACCTGGCATAACCGCTTCTGGGTGGACGAAGAGGGGCAAATCCGCCAGTCCTTACAGTATCTCGGTGCCGGTTTCTTCCCGGTGAAGACCACCCTGATCAAGGCGGCGAAATCATGAAAATGTTCATTCACGTTGCGCTTCTCGCCAGCCTGGCCTCGCCGCTGGCGTGGTCTGCGGGAACGGTACAGGTCTACACCCCGGACAGCGAAAAACCTAAAACCTTAACCAATGCCGGGCATCTGCTCGATCTGGTGGGGCAGCCGAGGCTGGCGAAAAGCTGGTGGACCGGGGCGGTTATCAGCGAGCGTCAGGCGACGATTGTAGCGGAACAAAAACATCAGTCGCTGCTCGCCCGACTGAGCGGGCTGGCACAACAGGAAGATGCTGACGATGCCGCGGCCATTACTAGCCTGCGTCAGCAGCTTCAGGCGGTTAAGGTGACGGGTCGCCAGAAGGTGAATCTCGATCCGGATGAGGTGCGCGTCGCCGAAAACGGCAATCCGTCGCTGGAAGGGGACTATACCCTGTGGCTGCCGGCTCAGCCTTCCACCGTCACCGTGATGGGGCTTATCAGCAGCCCTGGCAAAAAGTCGTTTACGCCGGGCCGGGACGTCGTGAGCTATCTCGACGAGCAAAGCTTGCTCAGCGGTGCGGATAACAGCTATGCCTGGGTGGTCTATCCGGACGGGCATACGCAAAAAGCGCCGGTGGCTTACTGGAATAAACGCCATATCGAACCTATGCCAGGCAGCATCATTTTTGTCGGTTTTGCCGACCATTTCTGGACGAAAGCGTATGACGGGCTTAATGCCGATATCCTTCGCTCCCTGATACAGCGGATACCGGAATAATGAAAAAAACCTATCTCTACAGCATGCTTGCACTGTGCGTGAGTGCCGCCTGTCATGCAGAAACGTATCCGGCACCCATCGGCCCGTCGCAGTCCGATTTTGGCGGCGTGGGCTTACTGCAAACCCCGACCGCGCGTATGGCCCGCGAAGGGGAAATCAGCCTTAACTATCGCGATAACGATCAGTACCGTTACTACTCTGCGTCCGTGCAGCTGTTCCCCTGGCTGGAGACCACGCTGCGCTACACCGACGTGCGTACAAAACAGTACAGCAGCGTGGACGCCTTCTCCGGCGATCAGACCTATAAAGACAAAGCCTTCGACGTGAAGCTGCGCCTGTGGGAAGAGAGCTACTGGATGCCGCAGGTCTCCGTCGGGGCGAAAGACATTGGCGGGACCGGCCTGTTTGATGCGGAATACATCGTTGCCAGCAAAGCCTGGGGACCGTTTGATTTCTCGCTGGGTCTTGGCTGGGGCTACCTCGGCACCAGCGGCAACGTAACCAACCCGTTCTGTACCTACAGCGACAAATACTGCTACCGCGATAACAGCTATAAAAAAGCGGGTTCCATCAACGGCGACCAGATGTTCCACGGCCCGGCCTCGTTGTTTGGAGGCGTAGAGTATCAAACGCCATGGCAGCCGCTGCGCCTGAAGCTGGAGTACGAAGGCAATAACTACAGCGAAGATTTTGCCGGCAAGATTGAGCAGAAGAGCAAGTTTAACGTCGGCGCCATTTACCGCGTCACCGACTGGGCCGACGTTAACCTCAGCTATGAGCGCGGTAATACCCTGATGTTTGGCTTTACGCTGCGCACCAACTTTAACGACATGCGGCCGCGCTACAATGACAATCCGCGGCCCAAATACCAGCCGGAGCCGCAGGATGCGATCATTCAGCACTCCGTGGTAGCGAACCAGCTGACGCTGCTGAAATATAACGCGGGCCTGGCGGATCCGAAGATCCAGACCAAAGGCGATACGCTGTACGTCACCGGCGAGCAGGTAAAATACCGCGACTCCCGCGAAGGGATCGAGCGCGCCAACCGGATCGTCATGAACGATCTGCCGGAGGGGATCCGCACGATCCGCGTGACGGAGAACCGTCTCAACCTGCCGCAGGTCACCACTGAAACCGATGTTGCCAGCCTTAAGCGTCATCTTGAAGGCGAACCGCTGGGACATGAAACCGAGCTGGTGCAAAAACGCGTTGAGCCGGTGGTGCCAGAGAGCACCGAGCAGGGCTGGTATATCGATAAATCCCGCTTCGATTTCCATATCGATCCGGTGCTGAACCAGTCCGTAGGTGGGCCGGAAAACTTCTACATGTATCAGCTGGGCGCGATGGCGACGGCGGATCTGTGGGTGACCGACCACCTGTTGACCACCGGTAGTCTGTTCGGCAACCTTGCCAACAACTACGACAAATTTAACTACACCAACCCGCCGAACGATTCAAAACTGCCGCGCGTGCGTACCCGCGTTCGCGAATATGTGCAGAACGATATCTACGTGAATAACCTGCAGGCCAACTACTTCCAGTACTTCGGTAACGGCTTCTACGGCCAGGTTTACGGTGGCTATCTGGAAACCATGTTCGGCGGCGCGGGGGCGGAGGTGCTTTATCGTCCCGTCGACAGCAACTGGGCGTTTGGGATTGATGCCAACTACGTGAAACAGCGTGACTGGCGCAGCGCGCAGGACATGATGAAGTTCACCGACTACAGTGTCAAAACCGGCCACCTGACCGCCTACTGGACGCCGTCGTTCGCACAGGATGTGCTGGTGAAAGCCAGCGTCGGGCAGTACCTGGCGGGCGATAAGGGCGGCACGCTGGATATCTCCAAACACTTCGACAGCGGCGTTGTGGTAGGCGGTTATGCCACCATCACCAACGTTTCGCCAGACGAGTACGGGGAAGGGGACTTCACCAAAGGGGTGTACGTGTCGATTCCGCTGGATCTGTTCTCGTCAGGCCCAACCCGCAGCCGTGCGGCAGTGGGCTGGACGCCGCTGACGCGCGACGGCGGTCAGCAGCTTGGACGTAAGTTCCAGCTGTATGATATGACCAGCGATAAGAACATTAACTTCCGCTGATGCTTGTTTGCCCGGTGGCGCTGCGCTTACCGGGCCTACGAGAGTATTTTTGTAGGCCGGGCAAACGCAGTGCCGCCCGGCAAGAATGTTCATGTGGACAAAACATAAACAAAAAATATAGATCCCCGTCACATTTTTGCGTTATACAGGAACCTCGCCCTGGAGAATGAGGTGCTGTATGACATCCCTGACTCGTCCGCGTGTTGAGTTTATCTCAACGATACTCCAGACCGTGCTGAACCTCGGTCTGCTGAGCCTTGGCCTGATCCTGGTCGTGTTTCTGGGTAAAGAGACGGTGCATCTGGCGGATGTGCTGTTCGCACCTGAGCAAACCAGCAAATACGCGCTGGTGGAAGGCCTGGTGGTCTACTTTCTCTACTTTGAATTTATCGCCCTGATTGTGAAGTACTTTCAGTCCGGCTTTCACTTCCCGCTGCGCTATTTTGTCTACATTGGCATCACCGCCATTGTGCGGCTGATCATCGTCGATCATAAATCCCCGCTCGACGTGCTGATCTACTCGGCGGCGATCCTGCTGCTGGTGATCACCCTCTGGCTGTGCAACTCAAAGCGGCTGAAACGCGAATAAAAAAAGGGCGCTCCGAAGAGCGCCTAACAACAGTCACAAGTTGGTTCAATACAATACGTCTAAAGTTGAGGGTTGCAGTGGCATAACAGATGAAACTTAACCTTTCACACCGCCCGCCGTCAGGCCGTTGACCAGCCAGCGCTGGGCCAGCAGGAACACCACGGTAATCGGGATGGCAGAGAGGACGGCCGCCGCGGCAAAGTCGCCCCACAGGTAGTTTTGCGGGTTGAGGTATTGCTGCATACCGACGGCCAGGGTGTAGCTGTTCACATCGCGCAGTAACAGAGAGGCGACCGGTACTTCGGTGATCGCCGCGATAAACGACAGGATGAACACCACCGCCAGAATCGGCACCGACAGCGGCAGCAGCACCAGACGGAACGCCTGCCACGGGGTGGCGCCATCCAGCGCGGCGGCTTCTTCCAGTGAACCATCGATGGTTTCGAAATAGCCCTTGATGGTCCACACATGCAGGGCGATGCCGCCAAGATAGGCGAAGATCACGCCGCCGTGGGTGTTCAGGCCGATAAACGGCACGTACTGGCCCAGACGATCAAACAGGGCATACAACGCCACCAGTGACAGCACCGCCGGGAACATCTGGAAAATCAGCATCCCTTTCAGCAGCGTCGCTTTGCCCGGGAAACGCATACGGGCGAAGGCGTAAGCACAGGTGGTGGAGAGCGTCACGATGCCGATGGCAGTGATGGTCGCCACTTTTACCGAGTTCCACAGCCACAGCAGCACCGGGAACGGCGGTGGAGTGACGCGGCCATCCGCGTGTTCCACACTGAAGCCCAGCGCGAGTTTCCAGTGCTCCCAGGAGATTTCATCCGGGATCAGGCTCCCGGTGGCGAAGTTCCCCGAACGCAGGGAGATGGCGATAACCATCAGCAGCGGGAACATGATCGCCGCGATGAAAATCAGCAGGCCTAAGTGCGTCGCGAGGAGGCGCAGTTTCTGAGATTTGGGTTGTACCATAGCCATGTTCAGTGCCCTCCTTAGTCAAATTTCATACGTGTAGCTTTCAGGTTCACGATCGCCAGGGCGCCCACCAGCAGGAAGATCAGGGTTGCAATCGCTGCCGCCAGACCGAAGTCCTGACCGCCGCCGCCTTCGAAGGCGATACGGTAGGTGTAGCTCACGAGCAGGTCGGTATAGCCTGCCGGCGTGGTGGTGCCGAGACGGTCCGGACCGCCGTTGGTCAACAGCTGAATCAGCACAAAGTTGTTAAAGTTAAAGGCGAAGCTGGCAATCATCAGCGGCGTCAGCGGCTTAATGAGCAGCGGCAGGGTAATTTTGAAGAAGTTCTGGAACGGACCCGCGCCGTCCATCGCCGAGGCTTCGTACAGGTCGTCCGGGATGGCCTTCAGCAGCCCCATGCACAGGATCATCATGTACGGATAACCGAGCCAGGTGTTCACGATGATAATCATCGAGCGAGCGGTGGTCGGGTCGCTGAACCAGGCCGGTTTGATGCCGAACAGCGCGCTCAGCATCATGTTGATTTCACCGAAGCTCTGGTTAAACAACCCTTTGAAAATCAGAATCGAGATGAACGACGGCACGGCGTACGGCAGAATCAGCAGCACGCGGTAAATCGCTTTGCCCTTCAGGGATTCCCACTGGACCAGACAGGCCAGCACCATGCCCACGGCCACGGTCAGGATCACGGTCAGGATGGAGAAGACTACCGTCCAGACGAAGATGGCGAAGAACGGTTTCTGGATGCCTTCGTCGGTAAACACGCGGGTAAAGTTATCCCAGCCGATGGTAACGGTATAGCCCGGGCTGAGCTTGTCGTCGCCCCAGCTGCCGTCGGCATTCACCGACTGATAGAAACCGATATCGTTGTTCGGGCGGTATTTTACGCCGCTCTGGTTGTTGGTCAGCGTGCCGTCATCCGCCAGAGTATAAAGCGGCTGCGTGCCGGAAAACTGGCGCAGCGAGCTCATGGTTACTTTGCTGTCATCGGGCAGCACAGCGGTGAGCTGGGTCAGCGCCTGGCGATTTTGAGTGATGATACGCAGGTTGGCACGTTCACCTTCTGGCAAGGCCGCGGCCTCTTTTAAGACCAGCTTCTGCTCGCCGCCAAATTTGAACGCGTCGGAAAGATAGTTTTTGCCGCTCTCACCGTCAGTGAGCGCTAACTTCCACTCATCTCCCGCAGGATACAGGCCGAAGTTAAAGGTTTTACCCGCCTGATAAGAACGATCCAGAAGCACCTGAGTGGCACGCTCCTGCGCGAGCTGGTTGGTGCTGCTGTAGTTAGTAAAGGCAATCGCGATGGTGCAGATCAGCGGAAAGAGGACAAACAGCCCCATCCCGGCAACACCGGGGTAGACATAGCGCCAGGCATACGCTTTACGGTTGGCGAAAATATACAGGCCAACCGAGCTTAAAATCAGCGTCATGATGGCAAAAAGGTATTCCCCTTGCACGTACATTAAAACAACAAGGTAACCCACCAGCAGGCACAGCAGACCTATCACTGACCACTTCAGTGCGTCGCTTTGCCACCAGCGTTTCTTTTTAATGACATCCATGGGGTTCTTCCTCTACAACGGTGGAAACTTATCGTCAGGTGGCGCTGCGCTTACCTGACCTACGGATCGTGCCGTAGTCGTAGGGCGGGTAAGCGCACGCGCCACCCGCCGTTTTTCAGACTTACTTAGTAATACGACCCTGAGCATCTTTCAGCGCGGCATCAACAGTCTGGCGACCGCTTGCAGCGTTGATGACGGCGGTACGGGTGGCGTACCAGAACGCAGCCATCTGTGGGATGTTCGGCATGATTTCGCCTTTCTGGGCGTTATCCATGGTGGCCGCAATGCGTGGATCTTTCGCTAACTGATCCTGGAAGGATTTCAGCGCAACGGCGCCCAGCGGTTTGTCCTTGTTCACTTCATCCAGACCCTGATCGGTCAGCAGGTAGTTTTCCAGGAACTCTTTCGCCAGCTCTTTGTTCGGGCTGGCGGCGTTGATACCCGCGCTCAGCACGCCAACAAACGGTTTAGACGGCTTGCCGTTGAAGGTTGGCAGCAGGGTCACGCCGTAGTTGACTTTGCTCTTGTCGATGTTGGTCCAGGCCCACGGACCGTTGATGGTCATCGCGGTTTCGCCTTTGTTGAACGCCGCTTCCGCGATGGAGTAGTCGGTATCCGCGTTCATGTGTTTGTTCTTAATCAGGTCAACCAGGAAGGTCAGGCCTTTTTTCGCGCCCGCGTTGTCCACGCCCACGTCTTTCACGTCATATTTGCCGTTTTCAAACTTGAACGCGTAGCCGCCGTCGGCAGCAATCAGCGGCCAGGTGAAGTACGGCTCTTGCAGGTTGAACATCAGAGCGGATTTACCTTTCGCCTTCAGCTCTTTATCCAGAGCAGGGATCTCTTCCCAGGTTTTCGGTGGATTTGGCACCAGGTCTTTGTTGTAAATCAGTGACAGGGCTTCAACCGCGATTGGGTAAGCGATCAGCTTGCCGTTATAGCGAACGGCGTCCCAGGTGAACGGGAACAGTTTGTCCTGGAAGGCTTTGTCTGGCGTAACTTCTGCCAGCAGGCCAGACTGCGCGTAGCCCCCGAAACGGTCATGCGCCCAGAAGATAATGTCCGGACCATCGCCGGTTGCCGCAACCTGCGGGAACTTCTCTTCCAGTTTGTCCGGGTGCTCTACGGTGACTTTGATACCGGTGTCTTTCTCGAATTTTTTGCCCACTTCGGCCAGACCGTTATAGCCCTTGTCGCCGTTAATCCAGATAACCAGCTTACCTTCTTCAATTTTGGCGAGAGCCGGTGCGGAAATCATCATTGCTGCGAGGGCGGACAATGCGAAAACGCGTGCGCCAGTCTTGATCTTCATATCTGCCATCCTTTATTGGTGATGTGCTCGTGGATACATAAGGTGGTTCAACGTGACTCAGTCTCCTTATTTGACATCCTCTTTCCATCCTCCCAGTCCCTACGCCCCACCCCCTGTTTGTGTGATCCCTGTAACATAAATTTAAGTTATGAGTGCTGGCGCACATAAAAACCCACTGAATTTTGCAGGCCGCTTCACGATTTTCGCCTCAGCCCCTCCGCTGCGGTCGCAGAGCCTGCTCTCTCATCCTCCCGCCTCCTCCCCCATAAAAAAGCCGGGGGGTGGAGGATTCACGAAAGTAATGGAACACGCATAGTGAACTTATCTTGAATGTTTCTGTCGGTGACAGGTTGTAACGAAGGGAGAAGGGCATGGCGAGCGTACAGCTGCGTAATGTAACGAAAGCCTGGGGCGACGTTGTGGTGTCAAAAGACATCAATCTGGACATCCACGAAGGTGAGTTTGTGGTGTTCGTTGGTCCATCAGGCTGTGGTAAATCTACTCTGCTGCGTATGATTGCCGGTCTTGAAACCATCACCAGTGGCGATTTATTTATTGGTGATACCCGAATGAACGACATCCCGCCAGCTGAACGCGGCGTGGGCATGGTGTTCCAGTCTTATGCGCTTTATCCGCATCTTTCCGTTGCCGAGAACATGTCCTTTGGCCTGAAGCTGGCCGGCGCGAAAAAAGAGACCATTAACCAGCGCGTCACCCAGGTGGCGGAAGTGCTCCAGCTGGCACATCTGCTGGAGCGTAAACCGAAGGCGCTCTCCGGTGGTCAGCGTCAGCGTGTGGCGATCGGCCGTACGCTGGTGGCCGAGCCGCGCGTGTTCCTGCTCGATGAACCTCTCTCTAACCTGGATGCCGCCCTGCGCGTCCAGATGCGTATCGAAATCTCCCGTCTGCACAAGCGTCTTGGACGCACGATGATTTACGTCACCCACGATCAGGTCGAAGCGATGACGCTGGCCGACAAAATCGTGGTACTGGACGCCGGTCGCGTGGCGCAGGTGGGCAAACCGCTGGAGCTGTATCACTACCCGGCAGACCGCTTTGTTGCGGGCTTCATTGGCTCGCCAAAGATGAACTTCCTGCCCGTAAAAGTGACCGCGACAGCAATCGAACAGGTACAGGTGGAGCTGCCAAACCGTCAGCAAGTCTGGCTGCCGGTCGACAGCGCCAATGTACAGGTGGGGGCCAATATGTCCCTCGGTATCCGCCCTGAGCATTTACTGCCGAGCCACATCGCTGATGTGACGCTGGAAGGTGAAGTTCAGGTCGTCGAACAGCTTGGTCACGAAACACAGATTCATATCCAGATCCCCGCCATCCGTCAGAACCTGGTCTACCGCCAGAATGACGTGGTGTTGGTAGAAGAGGGTGCCACATTCGCTATCGGTTTGCCGCCAGAGCGTTGCCATCTGTTCCGTGAGGATGGCACTGCATGTCGTCGGTTGCACAAAGAGCCAGGCGTTTAAGCATTCCAATTACAAAGAAAAGCAATGATCTCAGGAGATAGAATAATGATTACTCTGCGCAAACTTCCTTTGGCAGTTGCCGTCGCAGCGGGCGTAATGTCTGCTCAGGCACTGGCAGTGGATTTCCATGGTTATGCTCGTTCTGGTATCGGCTGGACGGGTAGTGGCGGTGAACAACAATGTTTCCAGGCAACAGGCGCACAAAGTAAATACCGTCTCGGTAACGAATGTGAAACCTACGCCGAACTGAAACTGGGCCAGGAAGTGTGGAAAGAAGGCGACAAGAGCTTCTATTTCGACACCAACGTAGCGTACTCCGTGGCACAGCAGAATGACTGGGAAGGTACCGATCCGGCGTTCCGTGAAGCTAACGTGCAGGGTAAAAACCTGATTGAATGGCTGCCTGGCTCTACCATCTGGGCCGGTAAGCGCTTCTATCAGCGCCATGACGTACACATGATCGACTTCTACTACTGGGATATCTCTGGTCCTGGTGCCGGTATTGAAAACATCGATCTGGGCTTCGGTAAACTGTCTCTGGCAGCGACGCGTTCCCAGGAAGCTGGCGGTTCTTATGCCTTCAGCAGCCAGAACATCTATGACCGTACCAAAGATACCGCGAACGACGTATTTGACGTGCGTTTAGCGGGCCTGGAAACTAACCCGGACGGCGTGCTGGAACTGGGTGTGGATTATGGCCGCGCGAACACGACCGACGGCTATGATCTTGCCGACGGCGCGTCGAAAGATGGCTGGATGTTCACCGCTGAACATACCCAGAGCATGCTGAAAGGCTACAACAAGTTTGTGCTGCAGTATGCGATGGACTCAATGACCACGCAGGGTAAAGGTCTGAGCCAGGGTTCCTATGGTTCTTCCAGCTTTACCATCACGAATCCTGATGGCACGACGACCAACTACGCCAACGATGTGATTAACAACAACGGCAGCCTCTGGCGCATTCTGGACCACGGTGCAATCACCCTGGCCGACAAGTGGGACCTGATGTATGTCGGTATGTACCAGAAACTCGACATGGATGATAACCAGGGGAGTGACTGGTGGACCGTGGGTGTACGTCCGATGTACAAATGGACGCCAATCATGAGCACCCTGCTGGAAGTGGGCTACGACAACGTCAAATCCCAGGAAACCGGCGATCGCAACAGCCAGTACAAAATCACCCTGGCGCAACAGTGGCAGGCTGGCGACAGCATCTGGTCTCGTCCGGCCATCCGTGTCTTCGCAACCTACGCGAAGTGGGATGAGAAATGGGGCTACGCGAAGAACGGTAACGGCGATGCCACCCGTTACGCGATCTCTGACTCCACCGGTAACGGTCGATTCTCTACCAGCCGCGGCGATGACGATGAGTTCTCCTTCGGCGCCCAGATGGAAATCTGGTGGTAACCGAATCCTGATCTGACGATGTAATCTGGGGGGCGAAAGCCCCTCAATTCCTGAGGTACTGCGCGCTATTGCCTGGCCACCGCAGTGCTTACGCTTTCTGAGGTGATAACAATGAAAATGAAGAAAAATCTCGTCGCGCTGTGCCTGTCAGCGGGTCTGCTGGCCTGTGTGCCTGGCGTCACGCTCGCTGACGTCAATTATGTACCGCAGAATACCAGCGCAGCGCCTGCCATTCCGACAGCCGCTCTACAGCAATTAACCTGGACGCCGGTGGATCAGTCCAAAACGCAGAGCACACAGCTTGCGACGGGTGGCCAACAGCTCAATGTGGCTGGCATTACCGGGCCGGTAGCCGCCTATAGCGTACCGGCTAATATCGGTGAGCTAACGTTGACTTTATCCAGTGAAGTTAACAAACAGACCAGCGTTTTTGCGCCGAACGTTCTGATCCTCGATCAGAACATGACGCCTTCCGCCTATTTCCCCAGCAGCTATTTTACCTATCAAGAGCCGGGTGTAATGAGCGCGGACCGCCTGGAAGGGGTAATGCGTCTGACCCCGGCGCTCGGGCAGCAAAAGCTCTACGTACTGATCTTCACCACTGAAAAAGATTTGCAGCAAACCACCACTCTGCTCGATCCGGCAAAAGCCTATGCCAAAGGGGTTGGTAACGCCATTCCCGATATTCCCGATCCGATTGCGCGCCATACCACCGACGGCCTGCTTAAGCTGAAGGTGAAAACCAACAGCAGCTCCAGCGTACTCGTAGGCCCACTGTTTGGCTCATCTGGCCCGGGTCCGGTAACGGTGGGTAATACTGCCGCGCCTGTGTATGCCGCGCCAGCCGCAGCACCAGCCGCAGCCCCGGCCCCGGCGAAAAAAGCCGAGCCGGTGCTTAACGATACTGAAACTTACTTTAACAACGCCATCAAGCAGGCAGTTAAAAACGGCGATGTCGATAAAGCGCTGAAACTGCTTGATGAAGCCGAGCGTTTAGGTTCAACCACTGCCCGTTCCACCTTTATCAGCAGTGTAAAAGGCAAGGGGTAACCGTCTCCCCACAGTGCTGATTTTGTTAGTCGTTTGGTGCGCCTTCGCGGGCGCACTTTTTTTGGCTAAGTTGCACCTTTGTTGCGATAGTGATCGTTAAATTCTGTTTGTCCGTCCTCATTTTGCCAATCTGCGATACAATGCTTTTACGTTATGTATCGGAGAGTCTGGCATGTCACACCCCGCGCTAACGCAGCTGCGTGCGCTACGCTATTTCGACCACATCCCTGCGCTTGACCCGGAACAGCTGGACTGGCTGCTGCTGGAAGATTCCATGACAAAACGTTTTGAGCAACAGGGTAAAACGGTCACGGTGACGATGATTCAGGAAGGGTTTGTCTCGCCTGCGGAGATTGCCAGCGAGCTGCCGCTGCTGCCGCAGGAAGAACGCTACTGGCTGCGTGAAATTTTACTCTGTGCGGATGGCGAGCCGTGGCTTGCCGGGCGAACGGTGGTTCCTGAGTCTACACTTTCCGGGCCGGAGCTGGCACTGCAACGCCTCGGCAAAACGCCGCTGGGGCGATATCTGTTCACCTCGTCTGAACTGACCCGTGATTTTATTGAAATTGGTTGCGATGCCGATTTGTGGGGGCGCCGTTCCCGCCTTCGTTTGAGTGGCAAGCCGTTAATACTGACGGAACTCTTTTTGCCTGCATCGCCGTTGTATTAAGAGGGAGAAAAAATGGAGTGGAGTCTGACGCAGAATAAGCTGCTGGCCTATCACCGCCTGATGCGTACTGATAAACCCATTGGCGCGCTGCTGCTGCTGTGGCCGACCTTATGGGCGCTGTGGGTTGCCACGCCGGGCGTACCGCCGCTGTGGATCCTGGCGGTGTTTGTGGCGGGTGTCTGGCTGATGCGCGCTGCGGGCTGTGTGGTTAACGACTATGCTGACCGGAAATTTGATGGACATGTTAAGCGCACCGCGAATCGTCCTTTGCCGAGCGGTCAGGTGACCGGGAAAGAGGCGCGCATCCTGTTTGTGGTGCTGGTGCTTCTCTCTTTCATGCTGGTGTTAACCCTTAACACCATGACCATTCTGCTGTCCGTCGCTGCTCTGGCGCTGGCCTGGGTCTACCCATTTATGAAGCGATACACCCATCTGCCGCAGGTGGTTTTGGGTGCGGCATTTGGCTGGTCGATTCCCATGGCGTTTGCCGCGGTCAGCGAGTCCGTTCCGCTCAGTTGCTGGCTGATGTTCCTGGCGAATATTCTCTGGGCCGTTGCGTACGATACCCAATACGCGATGGTCGATCGCGATGACGATCTCAAGATTGGCATCAAATCGACGGCGATCTTGTTTGGCCGTCACGACAAACTGATCATCGGCATATTGCAGGTGGCGGTGCTGGCGTTGATGGTGGCGATTGGTAGCCTGAACGGGCTGAACTGGGAGTTTTACTGGTCCGTGCTGGTGGCGGGTCTGCTGTTTGCGTATCAGCAGAAGCTGATCGTGAAGCGCGAGCGTGAAGCCTGCTTTAAAGCGTTTCTGAATAATAACTACGTCGGGCTGGTGCTGTTTATGGGGCTGGCGATGAGTTACTGGTCATAAAAAAACCGGGTGGCGGCTTCGCCTTACCCGGCCTACGATTTAGCAGAACATGTAGGCCGGGTAAGCGTTAGCGCCACCCGGCTTTAACATCACTCGCCCTGCGTCGAACTCTCAATCGTTAAACGCACATCCGCGGTAATCAGCTCTGCCAGCATCTGGTAAACCTTCATCGTCTCTTCCGGCTCGGCATCGCCCGTATCGCTAATGTAACCTTCGTCGCGCAGCGTCAGCACCAGGGAGCTGAATACCGCTTTGTCGAAGAATTCCGGGGCGTTAATGCCATGCAGAACGGACAGGCGCTGGGCCAGCGTCCGACTCTCTTTTTCCAGCGTACCGCGGTTGATTGACGGGTTAGCACTCAATAACCAGAAGGTAATGGCGTAGCGCTGCAACGTCTCACGCGCACCGGAAGCCAGGAGCTGCAAGGTTCGGGAACGTGACGGATTGATATGCAGTTCGTCATCACTGATGGTAATCAGCCCCTGACGACGCATCTCTGCGGACATTTTATCGAGCTCTGCCGCCAGCTCATCCTTACTCCAGCGCAGGAACAGCTCCGCTTTCAGCATCGGATAGATGGCCTGAATATGGCGCAGCAGCTCCTGACGCGAAATACGGCGGTGCTGGGTAATAATGGCTGCCATCAGTGACGGCAGCATCAGCATGTGCGTGATGTTATTACGGTAGTAGGTCATCAGCACGGCCTGCTCGCGCGGCAGAATGATGATGTCACCAATAGTATCTTTCTCGACTTCGAACTTGTTCATCTGCAACGCGTGATCGATCAATTCGCTGGCGGTGGCAGACGGCACGGTCGAATCCACGGAATACGGCACGTTGCGCATGATATCCAGATAGCAATCAATCTGCTCGGTCAGCTGTTCACGGGTCAGTGAACGCTGGCGAGAGGCCAGAAGCGCGGTACAACACAGGTTCATGGCGTTTGCCGCACCAGCATTGTTGATGCGTACCATCAGCTCGGATGCAATGCCGTTGACCGTTGGCGTCAGCCAGGCCGGACGTACCGCTTCGATAGGATCAATAGACTCGCGCCACTCCGGAACATGATGGTTCAGATATGTCATCAGGGGCAGGGGCTCGCCAAAGTTCACGTAGCCCTGACCGAGGTTGCGCAATTTACTCAGACCACGCAGCATCTGCGGCAGACTCTCTTTCTCTTTGGTCGCACCGCGCAGCTCTTTCGCGTAGGTGCCCACTTCCATCACGTGTTCATAACCGATGTAAATAGGCACCAGCGTGATAGGACGCGTACCGCCACGCAGCATGGCCTGAATGGTCATCGACAGCGTGCCGGTCTTTGGATCGAGCAGACGACCGGTACGGGAGCGACCGCCTTCAACAAAGTACTCCACGGAATAACCGCGGCTGAACAGCTCGCCCAGATACTCCCTGAAGACGGTGGAGTAGAGCTTGTTACCCTTGAAGGTACGACGAATGAAGAACGCACCCAGACGGCGGAAAATCGGACCTGCTGGCCAGAAGTTCAGGTTGATACCGGCAGCAATATGCGGCGGCACCAGGCCCTGGTGATAGAGCACGTAAGAGAGCAGCAGGTAGTCCATGTGGCTGCGGTGGCAGGGCACATAGACAATCTCGTGGCCGTCATGCGCTAACTGACGCACGCGCTCGGCGTTGTGGACGTTAATCCCCTGATAGAGGCGGTTCCACGTGAAACCGAGGATACGGTCAGAGAGACGAATCATCTCGTAGGAGAAGTTTGCGGCGATCTCTTCCATCAGCGCGATTGCGTTCTGCTGCGCTTTCTCGTGCGAAATCTTCTTGCTGCGCGCTTCGTCTTCTACGGCACGGGCAATCGCTTTGGAAGCCAGCAGCTTGTTAAACAGATCCTGACGCGCCGGGAGACGTGGCCCAACGGCCGCCAGACGCTGACGTGCAAAGTGCATACGCGCAACGCGCGCCAGCTTTTGCGCAATGATTTTGTCAGTACCGTGTTCGTCCGCCATGCGGCGCAGTGAAACGGAAGGCGAGAAGCGAACAAAGCTGTCGCGTCCCAGCCATGAGACGGCGAAGAATTTCTGAATGCCGTTGAGCATACGCAGCGGCGGGTTCTCTTCCCCTTTTTCACGCCCCGGACGACGGCCAAACATCACCGACACCGGCACCATCTGCACGTCCAGATCGGGGTTGCTGCGGTGCAGATCGAGGTAATCATGGAACAGCTTAATGGACTCTTCTTTCGGCGTGTAATAGGTGAACACGCGCGGTCCGCCATGGATGAACACGTAGCGCGGCAGCAGCGTACCGTCGACTTCCAGCGGTTCAAGCGGGTCAGGTAAATCGTGCGCCAGACATTGAGCGCGAAGCGTAAGCAGGTCTGCCTTCGAGTTATAAGGCAAAACGTACATAATAGGGCGTGACGTATCGAGCCCTAATTCCAGCGCGGGTTCTGCTGGGATAGACTTACTTTTTACCAGTACGCTTAATGGTAAATTAAGTAATTTGTAGTAAATTCGTGGCCAGCCGGACATAAACGATGTAAAGCCTCTGGTTAATAATGCAATTGCGGCGCAAGGATAACAGAAAGCGCGCAAAATTTCTGTTGTTACCCGTCATACTTCAGGTCGCAGCAAAACGCGCTGCGGCTTTAGTTACTGACGCTATTTATCATAAAAGGTTCTTTTAATGGCCAATAATACCACTGGGTTAACTCGAATCATTAAAGCTGCCGGTTATTCATGGAAAGGTTTCCGCGCCGCATGGGTTAATGAAGCCGCTTTCCGCCAGGAAGCGGTTGCCGCAATCGTTGCCGTTGTCATCGCCTGCTTCCTTGATGTTGATGCTATCACCCGCGTACTGCTCATCGGATCTGTCCTTCTGGTGATGATAGTGGAAATTCTGAATAGCGCTATTGAGGCCGTTGTTGACCGAATCGGGTCGGAATTCCATGAACTGTCTGGCCGGGCGAAAGACATGGGTTCCGCTGCCGTACTGCTGTCGATTATCACGGCGGCGATCACCTGGGTCACGCTACTTTGGTCGCATTTCCGATGAGCCTCGAGGAATAATTAAGTCCCTGGTTTTTTGTGCAGTTTTTGGTTCCAAAATCGCCTTTGACTGTATATACTCACAGCATAACTGTATATACACCCAGGGGGCGGTATGAAAGCGTTAACGACCAGGCAGCAAGAGGTGTTTGATCTCATTCGGGATCATATCGGCCAGACGGGTATGCCACCCACGCGTGCAGAAATTGCGCAGCGTCTGGGCTTCCGTTCTCCTAATGCTGCCGAAGAGCACCTTAAGGCGCTTGCGCGTAAGGGCGTGATTGAGATTGTTTCCGGCGCCTCACGCGGCATCCGTCTGCTGGTGGAAGAAGAGAGCGGTATTCCGCTGGTGGGTCGCGTAGCCGCAGGTGAACCTCTGCTGGCGCAGCAGCACATCGAAGGGCACTATCAGGTTGACCCAGGCATGTTCAAGCCGAGCGCCGATTTCCTGCTGCGCGTTAGCGGAATGTCCATGAAAGATATCGGTATTCTGGATGGCGATCTGCTGGCGGTACACAAAACGCAGGACGTGCGTAACGGGCAAGTCGTGGTGGCGCGCATTGATGATGAAGTGACGGTTAAGCGCCTGAAAAAACAAGGCAATACCGTGCAGCTTCTGCCTGAAAACAATGAATTCTCCCCGATTGTGGTGGATCTCCGCGAGCAGAGCTTCTCTATTGAAGGGCTGGCGGTCGGCGTTATCCGCAACGGTGAATGGCTGTAATCTCTTCCTGACAGGCTGTAGTTCCTCTACAGCCTGGCCTGTTTTCTGATTCCGGTAATTTCCATGGCATTGCTAACTTCTGCCGATAAGGCGTTGTGGCGTCTTGCGCTACCGATGATTTTTTCCAATATTACCGTTCCTCTGCTGGGGCTGGTGGATACGGCAGTTATCGGGCATCTCGATTCGCCGATTTACCTGGGCGGCGTCGCGATTGGCGCAACGGCGACCAGCTTCCTCTTTATGCTGCTACTTTTTCTGCGCATGAGTACGACAGGCCTGACGGCCCAGGCGTATGGTGCAAAAGATCCCCTGCGTCTGGCGCGTGCGCTGGTTCAGCCGCTCATTCTGGCGTTCGGTGCTGGCGCGTTAATCGTTCTGTTGCGTACGCCGCTGATTGATCTTGCGCTCCATATTGTAGGCGGCAGCGATGCCGTACTGGAACAAGCCCGGCGGTTCCTCGAAATTCGCTGGCTCAGCGCGCCCGCTTCACTGGCAAACCTGGTCCTGCTGGGCTGGCTGCTGGGCGTGCAGTATGCCCGCGCGCCGGTGATCCTGCTGGTGGTGGGTAACCTTCTCAATATTGTCCTCGATCTCTGGCTGGTAATGGGGCTGCACATGAACGTCCGGGGCGCGGCGCTGGCTACGGCAATTGCCGAGTACGGGACGCTGCTGATCGGTTTGGGGATGGTCTGGCGCGTGCTGGCGATGCGCGGTATCACCCTGGATCTGCTGAAATCGGCCTGGCGCGGCAATATGCGTAAGCTGCTGGCGCTCAATCGCGACATCATGCTCCGTTCGCTCCTGCTGCAACTCTGCTTCGGCGCATTAACCGTTTTTGGTGCGCGTCTTGGGCCTGAGATCGTCGCCGTCAACGCAGTGCTCATGACGTTACTGACCTTTACCGCTTACGCGCTGGATGGTTTTGCTTACGCCGTCGAGGCGCATTCAGGGCAGGCTTATGGCGCGCGTGAAAGCGGCCAGTTACGCGAAATCTGGCGTGCTGCCTGTCGTCAGGCGGGTCTGGTGGCGCTGGTCTTTGCTCTGGTTTACGCCTGTTTTGGTGGGCATATTGTCGCGCTTCTCACCTCGTTGCCCGCGCTACGTGAGCTGGCCGATCGCTACATCCTCTGGCAGGTAGTATTACCGGTGGTGGGTGTGTGGTGCTATTTGCTGGACGGCATGTTTGTTGGTGCGACGCGCGGGGCGGAGATGCGCAACAGCATGGCCGTCGCTGCGGCGGGGTTCGGCCTGACGCTGCTGACCTTGCCGTATCTCGGCAATCATGGTCTGTGGCTCGCGCTGGCGGTGTTTCTCTCACTGCGTGGCCTTTCGCTGGCCGTTATCTGGCGTCGTCACTGGCGAAACAATACCTGGTTTCCAGCCCCGCACGATATATCGTAACGGTTAAAGATTCCGAATATAAAAATAAATGCCGAATCCTTAACTACAATAATAATCACGTCCAGCAGAATAGAACGAAGCGGACGACACTCATAGACGCTTAACACGAGGACACGATTATGAATAAAGACGAAATCGGCGGCAACTGGAAGCAATTCAAAGGTAAAGCGAAAGAACAGTGGGGTAAGCTGACAGATGACGATATGACCGTCATTGAAGGTAAGCGCGATCAGCTGGTAGGTAAAATCCAGGAGCGCTACGGTTATGAAAAAGATCAGGCGGAAAACGAAGTCAAAGACTGGGAAACCCGTAACGACTACCGCTGGTAACCGGCACTATCCCCAAGGGCGGCTCTGAGCCGCCTTTTTCTTTGGCCTTAACGCGGCTTTTTCTTCACCAGGATAGAGTGATCGTGCTGACAGGCATCCTGATGACGGCATGACTCCACCTCCACGCAGGCAGAACATAAGCCGTGGGCTTCGATCACGTTATGGCGCAGCGCAAAGCCCATTCTGGCTGCCAGCGTATGCATAATATCTTCCACACCTTCCGCACACTCTTCCTTCACCACGCCACAGCGATCGCAGATAAACATGGCGGACGTGTGAGTAGGCTGGTCAAAAAGATGGCACAGCACATAGCTGTTTGTTGATTCCACTTTATGCACAAACCCTTGCTCCAGCAGAAAATCCAGCGCCCGATAGACGGTCGGCGGTTTTGCCTGCGGCTCGCTTTCACGCAGCAGGTCGAGCAGATCGTACGCGCTGATGGCACCCTGTTGCAGGCTCATCAGACGCAGTACCTCAAGGCGCTGCGGGGTCAGGCGCACATTGCGTTGCGCACAGAGCTTTTCAGCTTGCGCTAACAGCTCTTTTGTGGACTTGTCCATCGGGCACCTCGGATGTGGTAAGGGGTGAAAACCCTCACTTTATCATGTTCTGCTAAAAACACCGAGATCCGCCGGGCTGTGCTATACCTGACGCATCGCAAATCAGGAGATCGCAAAATGAAAAGACCTGACTGTATTCGGCACTGGCGGGACGTGGAAGGCGCCGATGACGCAACGTATCCGGACAGCAATGAACGGTTTTCTATTGGCGCGCCGCTGGCCCGCAAGCTGGGTCTCGGCCGCATTGGTATTCACCATGAACGGCTGCCGCCCGGACGCCGTACTTCTTATCCGCATGCGGAAAGCGACGAAGAGGAGTTTGTTTACGTTCTGGAGGGTTACCCTGAGGCCTGGATCAATGGTTATCTGTGGAAGCTTGAACCCGGAGACAGCGTGGGATTTCCTGCCGGCACGGGCGTGTGCCATACCTTTATCAACAACACCGATGAAGAGGTGCGCTTACTGGTGGTGGGTGAGGCTAATAAAAAACATAACCGCATCTACTATCCCCTCAATCCGGTGTATGCCGTGACGCGCGAAGATCACTGGGTAGACCATCCGCCTCAGTTTTTTGGCCCGCACGATGGAAAACCTGGGCGAAAATAATTTCCTCTTCTATAAATATTGATGGTCGTCACACATTAGAACAGGCCGGGATGGAATTTAACTTAGGGAAATAGCGGGTCTTTTTGTACTTATTCACAGCAATAGTTCGTTCCTGTTTGGGTGATAACAGACAGGGTTAACTAATAACAAACTATTTACGAGCACACTGTGAAAAAACATTTTAAATTTTCGATGGTTAGCATTGCTGTCTCCTTTTTTATGGCAAATCAGGCGGGAGCAGCCAATACCTGGACGGAAGCGCGTAGTGACGCAATGGGCGGCACGGGCGTGGCAGCAGGCAGCTATGGCAGCGGGGCGTTAATCAACCCCGCGTTACTGGCAAAATCTAAGCCCGAGGATGATGTGACGGTCATTTTGCCGTCCGTTGGCGTGCAGGTGACCGATGAAGACAATCTTCAGGACGAGATTGATACCATTAACGATAAAATCAATCATTACAAGGACGTGGTTGATAGTCTGACCCCCATTGATATCATCACGGATCCATTAGGTTCGATCAATCAGTTCCAGGGCGCAGCGAAAGATCTCGCTGATGAGCTGGACTACCTGAAAGGCAAAACCGCACACGCCACCGCAGGGGCGGGGATTGCCGTCAGTATCCCTAACGATGTCCTTTCCGTGGCCTTTATGGCCAAAGGCTATGCACATGGCCGCGTCAGCTCTTCAATCGATCAGCAGGACATTGATTATCTGCGCGGTATACAACGAAGCGATGCGGTGGCTGCCGGTGTGGCGCTGGATGCCGCGCTAAACGGTTCCGATCAGATCACCAAAAACCTTAACTCTACGGCGTCTGGCCGGGCGGCGATTGTGTCCGACTACGGTATTGCGGTAGCCCGTCAGTTCGATCTTGGCGGCGTTCCGGTTTCCGTTGGCGTCACGCCGAAGCTGCAAAAAACCTGGCTCTATAACTACACTACCTCAATCTACGATTACGACAGTAATAAGTGGAACGACAGCCGCTACCGTACCGACGACACTGGTTTCAACGTTGATGCCGGTATTGCTGCTGATTTCGGTGAAAACTGGACGGTCGGCGTGAGCGGGCAAAACCTGATGTCGCGCGATATCGATACCAAAGATATCCGCATTCGCAACGGGCGTACGGGAGAGGTGGTGAGTTATAAAGACACTTATCAGATCCGTCCGCTGGTCACTGCCGGGGCCGCCTGGCACAACGATCTGGTCACGCTGACCGCAGATGGCGATCTGACCGAAACCAAGGGCTTTAAAAGCGAAGACACCTCCCAGTACGTTGGCGTCGGTGCCGAAGTCACGCCACTGAGCTGGCTGGCAGTACGCGCCGGTTATCGTGCGGATATGAAAGGGAACGACAGCAACGTCTTTACCGGCGGTGTCGGTTTCGCGCCGTTCAACTCCGTCCACGTTGACCTGATGGGGCTTTATGGCGAAGACGAGACCTGGGGTGCAGGGGCACAGTTGAGCATGACGTTCTAAATAAAAAGGGCACCATTAATGGTGCCCTTAGCTTATCCGTGTGCCGCTTTGGTCAGCGTATCGCTGATCCATTGATTTACGCTTTTACCTGAAACTTCGGCTGCGATGTTAATTGCGGAATGTATCTCGGGCGCGATGCGCAGGCTGATTTTCCCGCTTGCCGGACGCAGAGGTTCTCGACCTTGTTCTGTGCAGTAGGCAAGATAATCATCGACCGCTTCTTCAAACGCTTTACGGAGGGCTGCGACGTTATCTGCATGAAAACCGATAACATCTCTTATGCCAGCAACATGCCCAACGAAGCATAGATCTTCGTCGCTGTAATCAATTTTTGCGGCATAGCCTTTATAAGTCATGGTGTTAATCATGGAGAAACCCCTGTTGCGATGAGAAAAGCCATTGCGTCGCGAACCTGATAAACCTTCGCTTCTTTATCCGGATGAGGACGATGAAACGAGGCCACAACCCCATTGATTTCAAATCTTACCCTTGAGCCGTTCCCTTCTGAGGCCTTCGCGCCTAATGCGATAAAAAGCGCTTCAATCTTGCGCCATTCCAGAGAACTGGGCGTTGGCATGGAGAAAATCAACTGCAATGTTTTTTGATGGCGGGCGTTCAATGTTTTCATTTTTAATCGATTCCATTTTGATTTTTTCTCTCCGCCAAGTAGAAATAAATGATATCACTTTTTGATATCATATCAAGCCGGATCGTATCCTTTTTGAGCCTGTGCTATAGTAGCGCCCCTTTTCCACCAGATGCTTAAAAGTTCGCCATGTCGTCAGAATTCCAGACCGCTTTCCCTGCACACCGTTTTTCCATTGCGCCAATGCTCGACTGGACGGACAGACACTGCCGCTATTTCCTGCGTCAGCTCTCCCGCCATACGCTGCTATACACCGAAATGGTCACTACCGGCGCAATTATTCACGGCAAAGGCGACTATCTGGCGTACAGCGAAGAGGAGCATCCGGTTGCGCTGCAACTCGGTGGCAGCGATCCGGCTGCGCTGGCGCAGTGCGCGAAGCTGGCCGAAGAACGCGGCTATGACGAGATTAACCTTAACGTCGGTTGTCCGTCCGACCGTGTGCAAAACGGCATGTTCGGCGCGTGTCTGATGGGAAATGCGCACCTGGTGGCGGACTGCATCAAAGCGATGCGCGACGTCGTCTCTATCCCGGTCACGGTCAAAACCCGTATCGGCATAGACGACCAGGACAGCTATGAGTTTCTGTGTGATTTCATCAACACGGTATCAGGGAAGGGTGAATGCGAGATGTTTATCATCCACGCCCGTAAAGCCTGGCTCTCAGGCCTCAGCCCGAAAGAAAACCGCGAGATCCCGCCGCTGGACTACCCGCGCGTGTACCAGCTGAAACGCGACTTCCCACACCTGACCATGTCGATCAATGGCGGTATTAAGTCGCTGGACGAGGCCAAAGCGCACCTCGAACATATGGATGGCGTGATGGTCGGACGCGAGGCGTATCAGAATCCGGGCATTCTGGCGACGGTTGACCGGGAAATCTTTGGCGTTGAGGGTGCTGACACCGATCCCGTGGCCGTAGTGCGCGCCATGTATCCGTACATTGAGCGCGAGCTGAGTCATGGTACGTATCTGGGCCACATTACCCGCCATATGCTTGGCCTGTTCCAGGGCATTCCTGGTGCGCGTCAGTGGCGTCGTTATCTCAGCGAGAACGCGCATAAAGCCGGTGCGGATATTGAGGTACTGGAACACGCGCTGCGTCTGGTTGCGGATAAACGTTAAATTTCGCTAAAAGATGGTCAAATACGCCACGCCCTGCAACACATTGCGGGGCGTTTTGCTTTCAGAACAACAACTTATTTTTGGCATGATTCTTGTAATGATCGCAGCATCATTCGGGAACTCGTGGGAGAGCACCATGCTGGAACTACTTTTTGTGATTGGCTTCTTTATCATGCTGATGGTCACGGGCGTGTCGCTGCTCGGTATTCTGGCCGCGCTCGTTGTGGCCACGGTGGTGATGTTTGTCGGCGGATTATTTGCCCTGACGATTAAACTCTTGCCGTGGTTACTTCTGGCGATTGCGGTGGTATGGGCCATACGGGCGATTAAATCACCAAAACTGCCGACTTATCAGCGTAATAACCGCTTCCGTTACTAAGGTATTGAGGGGTACGTCACATACCTGCAACTTTTCCGGCAGCAATCTTTAGAACAGAATAGGATTTACTTATCGAATCTGTCACTATGGCTGCCGCTAAAGAATTCATCGAGCTGTACCCTACATACAGCCGAACTAAAAAAAAGAAAGGGCTTCCCATGGGAAGCCCAATTTCTTTTTATGGCTCAGGGAATTAACAGACTTGAGCCCTGGGTTGCCCGGCTCTCCAGCACCTCATGCGCACGTTGCGCATCGGTCAGCGGATATTTCTGCGCTTCTGCCACATCCACTTTGATCACCCCGCTGGCGATCAGCGAGAACAGCTCGTTGCTGGCTTCCTCAAGTTCTTCCCGATTAGTGATGTAACCTTGCAGGGAAGGGCGGGTGACATACAGCGACCCTTTCTGATTCAGAATGCCTAGGTTCACGCCGGTGACAGCCCCGGAGGCGTTACCGAAGCTCACCATCAGCCCGCGACGTTGCAGGCAGTCCAGCGAAGATTCCCAGGTGTCTTTCCCCACCGAGTCATACACCACGCGTACCTTTTTGCCGCCAGTGATCTCTTTCAGCCGCTCAACGATGCTCTCTTCCCGGTAGTTGATCACCTGCCATGCGCCCGCGTCCAGCGCGCGCTGCGCTTTTTGCGCGCTGCCTGTGGTGCCGATCAGCTTCGCCCCCAGGGCTTTCGCCCACTGGCAGGCAATCAGCCCTACGCCACCTGCGGCTGCGTGAAACAGGAATTGCTCGTCAGGCTTAATTTCGTAGGTTTTGCGCAGCAGATAATAGACCGTCAGCCCTTTCAGGAATGAGGCGGCAGCCTGCTCGAAGCCGATCGCATTTGGCAAAAGCGCCGCTTTCTCGGCCGGAACGTTATGGATGGAGCTGTAAGCGCCCAGCGCCGACTGCGCGTACACCACGCGATCGCCTTCCTTAATGTGCTTAACCGCGCTGCCCACTTTGCTGACGATACCGGCCGCCTCGGTGCCCAGTCCGCTCGGCATCGACGGAGGCGGATAGAGACCGCCGCGAATATAGGTATCGATGTAGTTAATGCCGATCGCTTTGTTTTCAACCTGGATTTCGTTCTCGCCAGGTGCCGTGGGGGTAAACTCCACGGCTTGCAGTACGTCTGGCCCGCCATGTTTCTGGAACTCAATGCGTGTTGCCATGCTCCCTCCGTTAGAAAATTATGGTAATCTTTCGACCCACTCTTTATCTCGGTAACTCCATTCACTATGGCAGGAAACAAACCCTTCAACAAACAGACTGAACCCCGTGAACGTGATTATCAGGTCGCCGGGTTAAAAGTCCCGCCGCACTCGATTGAAGCGGAACAGTCGGTGTTGGGCGGTTTAATGCTGGATAACGAACGCTGGGACGACGTCGCCGAGCGCGTTGTCGCGGAAGACTTCTATACCCGCCCGCACCGCCACATCTTTACGGAAATGGCGCGTTTGCAGGAGTCGGGCAGCCCTATCGACCTGATTACGCTCGCAGAATCGCTGGAGCGTCTGGGACAGCTCGACAGCGTCGGCGGATTTGCCTATCTGGCAGAACTGTCAAAAAACACGCCAAGTGCCGCGAACATCAGCGCTTACGCTGATATCGTCCGTGAACGTGCCGTTGTCCGCGAGATGATCTCGGTGGCGAATGAGATCGCCGAGGCCGGTTTCGATCCCCAGGGGCGCACCAGCGAAGATCTACTTGATCTTGCCGAGTCCCGCGTCTTTAAAATCGCCGAAAGCCGTGCGAACAAAGACGAAGGCCCGAAAAACATCGCCGATGTGCTCGACGCCACCGTTGCGCGTATTGAGCAGCTTTTCCAGCAGCCGCACGATGGCGTGACGGGGGTGAACACCGGTTATGACGATCTCAACAAGAAAACGGCAGGTCTTCAGCCATCGGATTTGATTATCGTCGCGGCGCGTCCGTCGATGGGTAAAACGACATTTGCGATGAACCTCGTCGAAAACGCGGCGATGTTGCAGGATAAACCGGTTCTTATCTTCAGTCTTGAGATGCCCTCAGAACAGATCATGATGCGTTCTCTGGCATCCCTGTCCCGCGTGGATCAGACCCGCATCCGTACCGGTCAGCTCGACGATGAGGACTGGGCGCGGATCTCCGGCACCATGGGGATTTTGCTGGAAAAACGGAACATCTATATTGATGACTCCTCCGGCCTGACGCCGACGGAAGTGCGCTCCCGCGCGCGCCGTATCGCCCGTGAACACGGTGGCATCGGCCTTATCATGATTGACTACCTCCAGCTGATGCGTGTTCCGTCGCTTTCCGACAACCGTACGCTGGAGATTGCCGAGATTTCGCGCTCGCTCAAGGCGTTAGCCAAAGAGCTGCACGTGCCGGTGGTGGCGCTGTCGCAGCTTAACCGCTCTCTGGAACAACGTGCAGACAAGCGCCCGGTCAACTCCGACCTGCGTGAATCCGGCTCCATCGAGCAGGATGCCGACTTAATCATGTTCATCTACCGTGATGAGGTTTATCACGAGAACAGCGACCTGAAAGGGATCGCCGAAATTATTATTGGTAAGCAACGTAACGGCCCCATCGGTACGGTACGTCTGACCTTTAACGGCCAGTGGTCGCGTTTCGACAACTATGCCGGTCCTCAATATGATGATGAGTAATTTCTAAGGAATTCAAATGCAAGCGGCAACTGTTGTTATTAACCGCCGCGCTCTGCGACACAACCTGCAACGTCTGCGAGAACTGGCGCCCGCCAGTAAGCTCGTTGCAGTCGTGAAAGCGAACGCTTACGGACACGGTCTTCTTGAGACCGCGCGAACGCTCCCCGATGCCGACGCTTTTGGCGTCGCCCGTCTCGAAGAAGCTCTCCGCCTGCGCGCAGGTGGAATTACGCAACCGATTCTGCTCCTCGAAGGCTTTTTTGAAGCCTCGGACCTGCCGACCATTGCCGATCAGCACCTGCACACGGCGGTGCATAACGAAGAACAGCTGGCCGCGCTGGAAACGGCCGAACTGAGCGAGCCGGTCACCGTGTGGATGAAGCTCGACACGGGCATGCACCGCCTGGGCGTGCGCCCGGAGAATGCCGAAGCGTTTTATCAGCGGCTGTGCCAGTGCAAGAACGTGCGTCAGCCGGTGAATATCGTCAGCCACTTTGCCCGCGCCGATGAGCCTGAATGCGGCGCAACGGAACAGCAGCTTGATATCTTCACCACCTTCTGCGAAGGCAAACCGGGGATGCGCTCCATTGCGGCGTCCGGCGGCCTTCTGCTGTGGCCGCAGTCGCACTTCGACTGGGCGCGTCCGGGGATTATCCTGTATGGCGTTTCCCCGCTTGAGAACAAACCCTGGGGACCGGACTTCGGCTTTAAGCCGGTGATGTCGCTGGTTTCAAAGCTGATTGCCGTGCGTGAGCACAAAGCAGGGGAGCCGGTAGGTTACGGCGGCACCTGGACGAGTGAGCGCGACACGCGGCTTGGCGTGGTAGCGATGGGCTACGGCGACGGCTATCCACGCGCCGCGCCAACGGGTACGCCGGTACTGGTCAATGGTCGCGAAGTGAAGATTGTCGGCCGTGTGGCGATGGACATGATTTGTGTCGATCTGGGACCCGACGCGCAGGATAAAGCGGGGGACGATGCGGTGATGTGGGGCGAAGGCCTGCCGGTAGAGCGTATTGCTGAAATAACAAAAGTGAGTGCTTACGAACTTATTACGCGCCTTACCTCAAGGGTAGCGATGAAATACGTCGACTAATCACAGTATCCGGGAAGGGATATGTCACCATCTGAAATGGCTGCTTGTCTGGCCTATGCGCTCTCTGTCTGGCTGGCGGCCAGAAACAATATCAACACGTGGTGGATCGGTATTCTCGGCAGCGGGCTATACGCCTGGGTCTTCTATTCAGTGCAGCTCTATGCCGATGTTACCCTACAGCTCTTTTTCATTATCACGAGCATAACGGGTTGGGTGCACTGGCTGAAAGGAAACCGCGGAGAGGTATTGCCGGTGCGGCGAACCCACCCCAGACATTTTCTCCTTCTGCTGGCCTGTGCCGTGGCAGTAGCGGCGCTGTACGGGCTTTTATTGCATCGGTATACCAACGCCTGGGCGCCCTGGCTGGACTCCATTATTTTAACCTTCAGCATCCTGGCGCAGTTCATGCTAATGGGCCGGCGCCTGGAGAACTGGTACGTCTGGCTTGCCGTCAATACCCTTGCCGTGCCGCTGTATGCGATGAGGGGCCTGCATTTGACCGCGGTTCTGTATCTGGTGTTCTGGTTTAACGCCTGGCACGGTTTATATCAATGGCGTAAGGAGATCCGCGCGCGATGAAACCTTACGCAGAGGGTCTGATTGTCGGCAAGTTCGCGCCCTTACACGCAGGACATGAATTGCTTATCAACGCTGCGCTTGCCCGGTGCGAGACGGTGTTTATCATCAGCTATTCGCTACCGGAAATGCCGGGGTGCGAACCCGAAAAGCGCCTTCAGTGGCTACAGACGCGTTTCCCGCGGTGTCGTCACCTGGTGTTTTCGCCAGAGATCGCGGCGGGCCATGATATTGAACCGCCGCCGCCCAACGACGCAGATGCCGATCGCCACCGACACTACGTGGCTACCCTGTGCGAACGCTTCTTTCACTGCCGACCGGACGCCGTATTCACTGCGGAGGATTACGGCGATGGCTTTGCCCGCGTATTAAGCCAGCGTTTTGGCAAACCGGTCACGCACGTGCGGCTTCAGCGCCCGGAGGGCCCTGATGCGCCCTCAGGCACGCTTATTCGCTCTGATGTTCATCGCTACCGCGAGATGCTCTCGGCGGAGGTTTACCGGAGTTTTGTCTTTCGAATTTGCTTATTGGGCGGCGAGTCGACGGGCAAAAGCACGCTTTCCCGGGCGTTGGCAGCAGCGCTTAACGCGCCCTATGTCGCTGAGTTCGGGCGCGAATACTGGGAAGAAAAGAACGGAGTACTGGAATGCGACGATCTCCTGCATATTGCGCGCGAGCAGGTGCGGCGTGAGGACGCAGCCAGCACGGCGCCTTATCTGATTTGTGATACGTCGCCCTTAACCACGCTGTTTTATACCCTCGACCAGTATGGCTCGGCGCCTCAGGCGCTGCACGACTTAGCCGGGCGGGACTACTCGCTGGTTGTACTGTGCGGCGATGAATTTCCCTTTGTACAGGACGGTACCAGGCAAGGCGCGGCGTTTCGCCGCAGGCAGCAGTCGTGGTATATCGCTGAACTGGCGCGCCGAAATATCCCGTATTTACGCGTCACAGGGTCGACGTCTGAACGTATCCAACAAATTCGTGGGCATATCCAGAAACGGTTTTCATAACCTTCTCGACCTTCTCCTGCTTCCGGTTTATTGTTGAAAATCCTGCCTCATAATAATCCGGAGAACATCGCGTGTTTCAGAAAGTAGACGCCTACGCCGGCGACCCTATCCTCTCCTTGATGGAGCGTTTCAAAGAAGATCCTCGCAGCGACAAAGTGAACCTCAGCATCGGTCTTTATTACAACGAGGACGGCATCATTCCTCAACTGAAAGCCGTTGCCGAAGCCGAAGCGCGTCTTAACGCAACCCCGCACGGGGCTTCGCTTTATCTGCCGATGGAAGGGTTAAATACCTACCGTAATACCATTGCGCCGCTGCTATTTGGTGCGGATCACGCGGTGCTCGCGCAAAAGCGCGTGGCGACTATCCAGACGCTGGGTGGCTCGGGTGCGCTGAAGGTAGGCGCAGATTTCCTGAAAAAGTACTTCCCGGATTCCGGCGTGTGGGTCAGCGACCCGACGTGGGAAAACCACGTGGCCATCTTTGAAGGCGCGGGCTTTAAGGTTGCGACCTATCCATGGTTCGACAGCGAAACCAACGGCGTACGCGTTGATGCGCTGCTGGAAAAACTGAACACCCTGCCGGAGCGCAGTATCGTATTGCTGCATCCGTGCTGCCATAACCCGACCGGTGCGGACCTCACCAATGCCCAGTGGGATGCGGTGATCGAGGTACTGAAGGCGCGTAACCTGATCCCGTTCCTCGACATCGCCTATCAGGGCTTTGGGGCGGGCATGGAGGAGGACGCCTACGCCATTCGCGCGATTGCCAGCGCGGGTCTGCCTGCGCTGGTCAGCAACTCTTTCTCAAAAATCTTCTCCCTCTACGGCGAGCGCGTCGGCGGTCTGTCCGTGGTGTGTGAAGACGCCGAAGCCGCGGGACGCGTACTCGGTCAGTTGAAAGCGACGGTCCGCCGTATTTACTCCAGCCCGCCGAACTTTGGTGCGCAGGTGGTCGCGACCGTACTGGGCGATGATCAGCTGAAAGCCACCTGGCTTGCGGAAGTGGAAGGCATGCGTAAGCGCATCCTGTCGATGCGTCAGGAGCTGGTTAACGTTCTGAAAGAGGCCGTGCCTGGACATAACTTTGATTATCTTCTCAAGCAGCGCGGGATGTTCAGCTATACCGGACTGAGCGCAGCGCAGGTCGATCGCCTGCGCGAAGAGTTCGGTGTCTACCTGATCGCCAGCGGCCGTATGTGTGTGGCGGGGCTGAATGCCGGCAACGTCCAGCGCGTGGCGCAGGCGTTTGCATCCGTAATGTAAGTATTCACTTACTTGCATGCTATATGTAGGCCGGGTAAGGCGCAGCCGCCACCCGGCTTTTTTGTTCGCGCCGGTGCCAATCATTGTCCGGCGGCGCTTCGCTTACCGGGTCTACACGTTTCTTCTGCGCTTTGTGATCGTCTTCTTTTTATTCAGCTTCATAAGCAAAAACTCCTTTTCTTCCCCTCCCGCTGGGGTTATGGTCGGATAGTTTTTGACCATCCGCTCAAAATAAAAAGATAACAAACTGAATATTCAGGGGAAAACATGCGCAAGATCACACTGGCGCTCAGCGCCGCCTGCTTATTGTTCTCGCTTAATAGTACCGTTGTTGCGCGGGCTTCTGCACCCACGCCGCTTTACACCGGAACCACCGCCGCCATTCTTGCCGAACAGGCCCCCATTCACTGGGTTTCAGTGGCACAAATCGAAAACAGCCTGACGGGTCGCCCGCCGATGGCCGTGGGCTTCGATATTGACGATACCGTTCTCTTCTCCAGTCCCGGTTTCTGGCGCGGCAAAAAAACGTACTCCCCTGACAGCGAAGCCTATCTGAAAAACCCGGAATTCTGGGAAAAGATGAACAACGGCTGGGATGAGTTCAGTATCCCGAAAGAGGTTGCCCGCGCGCTGATCGCCATGCACGTAAAGCGCGGCGACAGCATTTACTTCGTGACAGGACGTAGCCAGACCAAAACCGAAACCGTCTCGAAAACGCTACAGGATGATTTTCTGATCCCGGCGGCCAGCATGAATCCGGTCATTTTTGCCGGGGACCAGGAAGGGCAAAACACCAAAACCCAGTGGCTGGAAAAGAAAAATATCAAGGTGTTCTACGGTGATTCAGATAACGACATCACTGCGGCGCACGACGTGGGAGCAAGAGGCATCCGGGTGTTACGCGCCTCGAACTCCACCTACCGGCCGCTGCCAATGGCCGGTAAATTTGGCGAAGAGGTGATCGTTAACTCCGAATACTGATGCATTAACGGCGGGGTGAATGCTTTTTTAAGCAAATCTCGCCGCGCGGGTTTTACCTTTCGCTTTCTTGCTGCACACTTAGAAAGATTCATCTTTCAACACGGAGCAGCACATGTGGTATCAACAGACCCTGACCTTAAGCGCAAAACCACGCGGATTTCACCTGGTGACGGACGAAGTCATCGGGCAAATCCGCGACCTGCCGCGCGTCAAAACGGGTTTGCTACATCTGCTGCTTCAGCACACGTCTGCTTCTCTCACGCTCAATGAAAATTGCGATCCCACCGTCCGGTCTGACATGGAGCGGCATTTTCTGAAAACCGTCCCGGATAACGCCCCGTATGACCATGATTACGAGGGGGCGGATGATATGCCTTCGCACATCAAATCCTCTTTGCTGGGGGTCTCGTTGATGCTGCCGGTCCACAACGGACGGCTGCTGCTGGGAACGTGGCAGGGGATCTGGCTGGGAGAACATCGCATTCACGGTGGTTCGCGTAAAATTATCGCAACGCTACAAGGGGAATAAAGATGACAATTTCGGAGATACTTCAGTACTGCATGAGCAAGCCGGGCGCAGAACAGAGCGTTCACAGCGACTGGAAAGCCACGCAGATCAAAGTGGGTGAAGTGTTGTTCGCGATGGTAAAAGAGGTTGAGGGACGTCCTGCGGCATCGCTGAAAACCAGTCCTGAACTGGCCGACTTACTGCGCCAGCAGCACGATGATGTCAGGCCAAGCAAGCATCTGAATAAAGCACACTGGAGTACGGTGTTTCTCGACGGCTCGCTGCCAGATTCGCAAATTTACTACCTGGTAGATGCGTCGTATCAACAGGCGGTAGAACTGCTGCCGGAAACGATCCGACAGCAGCTCTCCGTGTAACGATTACAGCAACGGTTTGAGGAAGCGCGCGGTGTGCGAGGCTTCGCACTCTGCAACGGTCTCTGGCGTACCGGAGACGAGGATTTCACCGCCGCCGCTGCCGCCTTCCGGGCCGAGATCGACAATCCAGTCCGCGGTTTTAATCACGTCCAGGTTGTGCTCAATCACCACGATGGTGTTGCCCTGATCGCGCAACTGGTGCAGCACGTCCAGCAGCTGCTGGATATCCGCAAAATGCAGGCCGGTGGTCGGCTCGTCCAGAATGTACAGCGTCTGACCGGTACCGCGTTTGGACAGCTCACGCGCCAGCTTCACGCGCTGCGCTTCACCACCGGACAGCGTTGTCGCTGACTGCCCCAGACGGATATAGGTCAGACCAACATCCATCAGGGTTTGCAGCTTACGCGCCAGCGCAGGGACGGCGTCAAAGAACTCGCGCGCCTCTTCGATAGTCATATCCAGCACTTCGTGGATGGTCTTGCCTTTGTACTTAATCTCCAGCGTTTCGCGGTTATAGCGCTTGCCTTTGCACTGGTCGCACGGCACGTAGATATCCGGCAGGAAGTGCATCTCAACCTTGATTACGCCGTCGCCCTGGCACGCTTCACAGCGGCCGCCGCGCACGTTAAAGCTAAATCGGCCTGGCGTGTAGCCGCGCGTACGCGCTTCCGGTACACCCGCGAAGAGTTCACGGACGGGCGTAAAGACGCCAGTATAGGTCGCCGGGTTGGAACGTGGGGTGCGGCCAATCGGGCTCTGATCGATATCGATAACCTTGTCGAAATGCTCCAGCCCCTGAATGTCGCGGTACGGTGCAGGCTCGGCCAGCGTCGCGCCGTTCAGCGCCGTCTGCGCAATCGGGAACAGCGTATCGTTGATCAGCGTCGATTTACCGGAACCGGACACGCCGGTGATGCAGGTAAACAGCCCGACAGGCAGCGTCAGGGTCACGTCTTTCAGGTTGTTGCCGCGCGCCCCGGTTAGCTTCAGCACTTTTTCCGGGTTCGCCGCCACGCGCTGTTTTGGCACTTCAATTTTGCGCTTGCCGCTCATGTACTGGCCGGTCAGCGACTCGGGCACCGCCATAATGTCTTTCAGCGTCCCTTCTGCCACCACCTGTCCGCCGTGCACGCCAGCGCCCGGGCCGATGTCGATCACGTGGTCTGCGGCGCGAATGGCGTCTTCGTCGTGCTCAACCACAATCACCGTGTTGCCAAGGTTACGCAGGTGAACCAGCGTGCCGAGCAGGCGTTCGTTGTCGCGCTGGTGCAGGCCGATAGACGGCTCATCCAGTACGTACATCACGCCGACTAAGCCCGCGCCAATCTGGCTCGCCAGACGGATACGCTGGGCTTCACCGCCGGAGAGCGTTTCAGCCGATCGGGAAAGCGTCAGGTAGTTCAGGCCGACGTTCACGAGGAACTTGAGGCGATCGCCGATCTCTTTCAGCACTTTTTCGGCGATTTTCGCGCGCTGGCCGGAGAGCTTCAGGTTGTTGAAGAAGTCCATCGCGTGGCCGATGCTCATGTCTGAGATGGTCGGCAGCGCCGTGTTTTCGACAAACACGTGACGCGCTTCGCGACGCAGACGTGTACCCTCGCAGGTGGCGCAGGAGCGGTTGCTGATGAACTTCGCCAGCTCCTCGCGCACCGCGCTGGATTCGGTCTCTTTGTATCGGCGCTCCATGTTGTGCAGCACCCCTTCGAACGGGTGGCGACGCACGGAAGTGTCACCGCGATCGTTCATGTACTTGAACTCGATGTTCTCTTTGCCGGAACCGAACAGGATCACTTTATGTACGTTCGCGCTCAGGCTGGCCCACGGGGCTTCAACATCGAACTTATAGTGCTCTGCCAGCGATTTCAGCATCTGGAAGTAGTAAAAATTACGCTTATCCCAGCCGCGAATGGCGCCACCCGCCAGCGACAGCTCCGGGTTCTGGATCACGCGGTCCGGGTCGAAATATTGCTGAACGCCGAGGCCGTCACAGGTCGGGCACGCGCCCGCTGGGTTGTTGAACGAGAACAGGCGCGGTTCCAGCTCGCGCATGCTGTAGCCGCAAATCGGGCAGGCGAAGTTGGCGGAGAAGAGCAGCTCTTCCGCTTTCGCATCGTCCATGTCTGACACCACCGCCGTGCCGCCCGACAGTTCCAGCGCCGTTTCAAAGGATTCCGCCAGACGCGTCGCCAGATCTTCACGTACCTTAAAGCGGTCAATCACCACTTCGATGGTGTGTTTCTTTTGCAGCTCCAGCTTTGGCGGATCGGACAGGTCACACACTTCGCCATCGATACGGGCGCGGATATAGCCCTGGCTTGCCAGGTTTTCCAGCGTTTTGGTGTGTTCACCCTTACGCTCTTTAATGATTGGCGCCAGCAGCATCAGGCGTTTGCCTTCCGGCTGAGACAGCACGTTATCCACCATCTGGCTGACGGTTTGGGCCGCCAGCGGAACGTCATGATCCGGACAACGCGGCTCGCCCACGCGCGCATACAGCAGACGCAGGTAGTCATGGATTTCGGTAATGGTACCGACCGTAGAACGCGGGTTATGCGATGTGGATTTCTGCTCAATGGAGATAGCAGGAGACAACCCTTCAATGTGGTCGACATCCGGTTTTTCCATCAGCGACAGGAACTGACGCGCGTACGCCGAGAGCGATTCAACGTAACGACGCTGTCCTTCGGCATACAAAGTGTCGAAAGCCAGTGAGGATTTGCCAGACCCCGAAAGCCCGGTCACGACGATGAGTTTGTCGCGAGGGATTATGAGGTTGATATTCTTGAGATTGTGGGTGCGGGCGCCCCGAACTTCGATCTTATCCATTCACCTTTCCCGGTTGGAACACGGATTGCCTGATTTGTTTGAAGGACAAACGGCTGTCAGAAACGGCTAATTATGACACAAAATGACCTGTTTGAATATACAGTATTGGAATGCATTTTCTGATTCACTGTGTAACAATGTCGAGTCCGCGAGAGAACTCTGGAACATGCTACGCAACTATCAAAGTGTCGCATGGAAATGGTACACTCGCGCGTTTACACTATTAAGAAACGTATTCAGGAGACACGAACATGGCCAGCAGAGGCGTAAACAAGGTGATTCTCGTCGGTAATCTGGGCCAGGACCCGGAAGTACGCTACATGCCGAGTGGTGGCGCAGTTGCCAACATTACGCTGGCTACTTCCGAATCCTGGCGTGATAAAGCGACCGGTGAAATGAAAGAGCAGACCGAATGGCACCGCGTTGTGCTGTTTGGCAAACTGGCTGAAGTGGCCGGTGAGTATCTGCGTAAGGGTTCTCAGGTCTATATCGAAGGCCAGCTGCGTACCCGCAAATGGACCGATCAATCCGGTCAGGAAAAATACACCACGGAAGTGGTGGTCAACGTAGGCGGCACCATGCAGATGCTGGGTGGTCGTCAGGGCGGTGGCGCACCGGCAGGTGGCGGCCAGCAGCAGGGCGGTTGGGGTCAGCCTCAACAGCCTCAGGGCGGCAATCAGTTCAGCGGCGGCGCGCAGTCTCGTCCTCAGCAGCAGTCTGCTCCGGCACCGTCTAACGAACCGCCAATGGACTTCGACGACGATATCCCGTTCTGATATCCAGACGCGTGAAACACAAAAAACCCAGACAATGTCTGGGTTTTTTATAACAGGCTATCAGGTAATCACCATCGGCCAGTCTGGCGGAGTGTGGCTCATGGCTTCAACCATCACCACTTTAATGTTTTCCCAGACGGCGGCCATATCCACCAGCGTAATGCCGAGCAAACCTGTCGCGAACCAGCATGCGGCACCCAACCCTAACAGGGTGCTAATCACAGCAAGACCTGCGTAGTCGGACTTTCGGAACTGAATGTTTAACGTGCTGGCCAGGAACATCAAAACCGCGCTCAACAACGGCCAGCGCAGGAGCACCATGCTGGTGGTAATGGTTGCCATAAAACCCATCCTCGACAAAACAGACGAACTGGAATGAAACAATGTTTCTCGTTACATAAGATGTGTGAACTATATCACATTTGCTGTTTTATTCGCCAGTATCGTATGAGGTAAAAGTGGGTTTATAACCGGGGAAAATATATCGTACTCGCTCAGATCGGCGCTTAGCCGGAATTTTTATTTTTAATTCATTCAGATAGCAAAACCTTTGCAAAACACCCTCGGCTGTATAGCGTTTACAGCAGTATGTCTATGGATTATGCTTGTGTGGAACAATAAATGTACCCGCAAAAATAATTCATCACATTGAATTATTTGGATTTTTATTCTTTTTTAACACTCAGCATACTCTTTGATTTCGTGGTCTTATTCTTTTATTCAGATATGAGTTATTGCGGTTGCTCTCTCGATTAATGACCTGCGAAAAGATAATGAAAGAAAAAAGACGCGAGATTATTAACGACAGCATGCAGGCTCTGCACGCCCTGGCGAAGCTGATGCCACAACTCAACGCGCAGTGTTCGCCGGTTGAAATGCTGGAAATCATCAACAGCGCACTGGGGGCAAATCTCTCGTGGGTCAGTGTCGAATCCGCAGACGGGCCGCGCGTGGTTTGTGCCGGCGACGTGACGTGTCACGCCTTCAACGTGGCGGATTTTCTTGCCAGCACCCTGTTGCAACGGCATCACCGCGCCTGGCGCGTTATCTACTGGAAAGAGCATATTGGCCGGGCGGTATTTTCCCCTCAGCACCCGGGCTATGCGCGGCTGCAAAGCGGCGTGCTATGTAAACTCTCAGCGCATGGCAGACAGTGCAGTGGTTATTTCTTTTTGGCTTTTAATGAAAAACTGACCTCGTTGCCGATATTGAAAAATATCGTGGTGGTATTGGTCGAGAAGCTAAAAGATTATTTTGATGACATCATCGTGCGGGAAAAAACAGCGCAAGAGATGCAGCGCGTCGTCACGCAATATAAAACTTTATTTGAACGTGCTCCGGTATTGATGAACGCTTTTGACAGGCATAACCGGTGTGTATTGTGGAACGTCGAATGCGAAAAAGTCTTTGGCTGGAGTATGACTGAAATCGGCGAGCACCCCGATCCGCTGGCCCTGTTTTACCCGGATCCCGAGGAGCGACAGCGCGTGCAGGAGTCGGTTCGTTTCGCACCACTTAAGGATATGTACGAATGGCACCCGGTGCGTAAAGACGGGACGCCGTTAACCATCCTCTGGTCAAACATCCTTTTACCGGATAACTCCATTCTCAATATTGGCCTCGATATCACCGAACGTAAAAAAGCAGAACAGCAGCTGACCGTCAAAGCCACCACGGACGATCTGACGGGCTTTCTGAATCGCTCGACAATTTTACAGCGGCTCAAAATGGCGCTGGCAGCCAGTTCGCCGCAGGATGTCAGTAGCCATTTCTGTCTCCTGATGTTCGATCTCGATTATTTCAAGCAGATCAACGATCGGTGGGGACATCAGGTTGGCGATGCGGCATTGATTCACTTTTGCGACCGTATTCGCGAAGTGAGCCCGGCCGGGTCGGCACTGGGACGGGTAGGGGGCGAAGAGTTTGTTCTTCTGCTGGCGCGTACGGATGGTATGGCCGCTACGTTGCTCTCTTCCCGGCTGCGTGCCGCGCTGATCTCAAAACCGCTGCGTGTGGGCGATAAAACGCTGGTACTCTCTTTCAGCGCCGGGGTGGTTGAAGTCTGTCACGGGCAACGGGATACTTCTGCCATACTGATGCGTGCCGATCAGGCATTATATGACGCCAAGCGTACGGGAAGAGGAAAAACGGTTCTGGCGTCTGATTATTTATAAATCAGCATAAGAACAAAGAGCAGGCTATTTCAGCCAACAAATTTTCCACACCTGTCGCGGGTAATTATTATCCTTATCAGAAACGAAATGAATACTTTTAGTTTGGCTTACGGGAAAATATTATCGGCATCACGAATTTTAGGATTTTTAATACCAAAAGTCAGTTGCTAACTTCCCATGATTCATGCAACGTAATCACCTGTTTATCAAAGCAGCCGGTCTTCATTGCTACAGGCGTACAACATGCAGGGATACAGAGCGGGAAATGAATCGTAGCGCGCGGCGCAAAATGCTCAAAGCGGTCGGGATTATCATGGTAGTTATGCTGCCGGTGATGCTTGCGCTATGGTTTGCCCAGCTTAGAGCCGTGTCGGAAATCAGCGCTCAGCTGCGCACGTTTGCTGAACTTGCTTTAAACAAAACTGAACGGGTTATTCAACAGGTTGATATGGCCCGGGAAGACGCGGAAAAATATCAGGGTAAAGTGTGTACGCCGGAGCATCGTCAATATATGTTGAACGTTTCCCGCGGTCGCCTTTTTGTTGCCGATTTAATTTATGCTGAAGGCCAGGACTTTCTCTGCTCGACCCTTTTTACGCCGGATCATCCTTACATCATCCCCGCTGCCAATTACACACGTAAACCCGACGTTGCTATCTATTATTTTCGCGATACGCCATTTTTTAATGGTTATAAAATGATATATATGCAGCGCGGAAATTATGTCGCAGTGGTCAACCCGCTTTCGTACAGTGAGGTGATGTCAGACGATCGTTCCCTGTCGTGGGGAGTGTATGACACCGTCAGCAATGCATTCTTTTCTGTGAGTCAGAAAGCCAATATTTCTTTATTGCATTCGATGCTCCGACATCAGGAAACGACTTTTCAGAAAGATGACCGTTTTTATACGATCGTAAAATCAGAGCAGAGGCCCATTGCGGCCATCGTTTCAACCTCCAATGCCCGTTTTTATAAAACGCTTTATCATCAGGCTACTCTGACGCTACCGCTGGGGATGATTTGCAGCATTATTATTTTGCTGGTGTGGTCGCGAACACACCGTGAATTCAATTCGCCTGGCCGACTTCTGCACCGGGCGCTGAATAAACGCCAGCTGTGCGTCCATTATCAGCCCATTATTGATATAAAAAATAACCAGTGCGTGGGAGCAGAGGCGTTGTTGCGCTGGCCAGGATTCAACGGTCAGGTTATGAGCCCGGCGGAATTTATTCCCCTGGCCGAAAAAGAGGGGATGATTGAGCGCATTACGGATTACGTCGTGGAGGAGGTGTTCACCGATCTGGGCCATTTTCTTGCCGCTCACCCCGATCTGTATGTCTCGATTAACCTGTCGGCGTCGGATTTTCACTCTTCGCGTCTTATCGCCCTGATCTCCGACAAAGCCCGCTTTTGCTCGGTTCGCGCGCAGCAAATAAAAATTGAGGTGACGGAGCGGGGGTTTATTGACGTGCCGAAAACCACGCCGGTCATTCAGGCGTTTCGCCAGGCGGGGTATGAAGTGGCGATTGATGATTTCGGAACCGGCTACTCTAACCTGCATAACCTCTATTCGCTGAACGTCGATATCCTGAAAATCGACAAATCTTTTATCGATACCTTAACCACCAACAGCACCAGCCACCTGATTGCCGAGCACATCATTGAAATGGCGCAAAGCCTGCGGCTGAAAACCATTGCGGAAGGGGTCGAGACGGGGGAGCAGGTGAGCTGGCTGCTGAAGCGTGGCGTGCAGTATTGTCAGGGATGGCACTTCGCGAAAGCGATGCCGCCCCAGGCATTTATGGCCTGGCAGCAGCAACCCTTGCGTTAACACGCATTAATTGAGCTGATGGCGGTAGTCGCTCGGCGTACGGTCAAACTCGCGGCGGAAGACGCGGGAAAAGGTCTGCTGCGACACATAGCCCAGATCCATTGCGATATCAAAAATGGGCCGCTGCGTTGAGCGTAACGCCTGCGCCGCCAGCAGGAGCCTGCGCTGGCGAATGTAGTCACCCAGCGTTTGATGCATTACGGTGCGGAACATTCTCTGTAAATACCATTTCGAATAGCCCGACTTCTTAGCGACCACATCAATGTTCAACGGCTGGTCGATATGTTCATCAATCCATTCAATAAGCGTCTGAATAATTTGCTGATGCGACATAAGGTTACCCCTCTGTGGAGACATCTGTCCTGGTTGATTCGTCGTTTTCTCTGCGGGGGAGTATAATTCCTCAAGTTAACTTGAGGTAAAGAGGTTTTATGGAAAAGAGATTACCGCGCATCAAAGCGCTGTTAACCCCCGGTGAAGTGGCGAAACGAAGCGGCGTGGCGGTGTCGGCGCTCCACTTCTATGAAAGCAAAGGGTTAATAAAAAGTATCCGTAACGCCGGAAACCAGCGGCGCTATACCCGCGATGTGCTCCGCTACGTGGCGATTATCAAAATTGCGCAACGTATCGGCATCCCCCTGGCTACCATCGGCGACGCGTTCGGCGTATTGCCGGAAGGACACTCGCTGAGCGCGAAAGAGTGGAAGCAGCTGTCGTCCCAGTGGCGAGAAGAACTGGATCGTCGTATTCACACGCTGGTGGCCCTGCGCGATGAACTGGATGGCTGCATTGGTTGCGGGTGTTTATCACGTAGCGATTGTCCGCTGCGTAACCCGGGTGACAGGCTGGGCGAGCAGGGAACAGGGGCGCGGTTGCTGGAGGAGGATTGAGAGGTGTGTGCCGGGTAAGGCGCAGCCGCCACCCGGCAACAAGCATAAAGAACTAAAGCGCCACTAAGGGCGCTTTAGTTTTTTCCGGTCTTTGTCTTTCTCTCTATCCCGCTGGCTCACGGGAGGGTTTCCCCCGACATCAGTACTCCTCGTGTCGAGCTTGTGGAGGAGGTTCCGGTTTGTACTGACACTTTAATTCTATGCCCGGCCGCCGTTTTTGCCACCGGAGATGATGAGATTTTAGCCGAATTTTTTTCGTGAAGTTGTTCAGTTTTCTATAGTTAAAAAGTATGAATCACCGGAGAACATCATGCTAACGGTCCACCACCTTAACCAGTCTCGTTCCCATCGCGTCCTCTGGGCGCTGGAAGAACTGGGTCTGACATATGAGATTGTGCGCTACCAGCGCGAAAAAACCATGCTCGCACCAGACGCGCTCAAAAAAGTGCATCCGCTGGGAAAATCCCCGGTACTGGAAGATAACGGACTGGTTCTGGCTGAATCAGGCGCGATTCTGGAATATCTTCAGGAAACGTACGATTCGGCGTCACGATTCAAACCGTTAGATCCCGCCCATAAAGTGCAGTATCGCTTCTGGCTGCATTACGCCGAAGGGTCCTTGATGCCGCTGCTGTTAATGAAGCTGGTATTTAACAGCCTCGGCAAACCCCCCGTCCCGTTTGGCCTGCGCACGCTGGGTAAGGCGCTGGGGCAGGGGGTGCAAAAAGCGTATCTCAACCGCCAGCTGGAAACGCATGCGCGCTTTATTAACGATCATCTTGCCGAAAACAGCTGGTTTGCCGGCGACACGCTGACCATGGCGGACATCCAGATGAGTTTTCCCCTCTTCGCCCTGCTGGCGAGAGGCGGCATCGACAATCTCGACCACATAGCGGCGTGGAAACAGAGAGTGGAGGCACGTCCGGGCTGGCAGACAACGCTTGCGAAAGGCGGCCCGCTGACGATACCCGGCGGGGGATGAAATGTAACGAAATTGCGCATGGACGATAACGTTTGCGCATCCTCTGCTTAATTCTTCATCGTCATGAGGCAATTTTAGCGAAAAACGAGAAAGTTCAGTTGAAAAGGGCGGGTATTAGGCTAGATAATCGTTTGCCTACATTTGACCACCCGTTTTGTAAGCGCGGAGCTAAACGTTTGCTTTTTTTGTGACGCCCCTTTCGTCGCAAACGCAGCACAAGGATTTGACGTTTCGCTGGCAGTGGAGTCTCCACCACGCTTACGGACTTTCAATAAAAATTTTCAGGGGATGTTTTCTATGTCTACGCCATCTGCGCGTACCGGCGGTTCACTTGACGCCATGTTTAAAATTTCTGCTCGCGGCAGCACCGTGCGCCAGGAAGTTGTTGCCGGTCTGACGACGTTTCTGGCGATGGTGTACTCCGTCATCGTGGTGCCGGGCATGCTCGGCAAAGCGGGCTTCCCGCCAGCGGCGGTCTTTGTTGCCACCTGCCTGGTTGCGGGTGTGGGTTCGATTGTGATGGGCCTGTGGGCGAACCTGCCGCTGGCGATCGGGTGCGCCATCTCCCTGACCGCGTTTACCGCCTTCAGCCTGGTGCTGGGCCAGCATATCAGCGTCCCGGTAGCGCTCGGCGCGGTGTTCCTGATGGGTGTACTGTTCACCGTGATCTCTGCTACCGGCATCCGTAGCTGGATTTTGCGCAACCTGCCGCAGGGCGTGGCGCACGGCACCGGTATCGGCATCGGCCTGTTCCTGCTGCTGATTGCCGCCAACGGCGTGGGTCTGGTCATCAAGAACCCGCTGGACGGCCTGCCGGTTGCGCTGGGTAACTTCGCGAGCTTCCCGGTAATTATGTCGCTGGTGGGTCTGGCGGTGATCATTGGCCTGGAAAAACTGAAAGTGCCGGGCGGCATTCTGCTGACCATTATCGGCGTGTCCATCGTCGGTCTGATCTTCGACCCGTCCGTTCATTTCTCCGGGATTTTCGCCATGCCGTCGCTGAGCGATGACAACGGTAACTCCCTGATTGGCAGCCTGGATATTGTTGGCGCGCTGAACCCGGTGATCCTGCCAAGCGTGCTGGCGCTGGTAATGACCGCGGTGTTTGATGCCACCGGGACCATCCGCGCGGTGGCGGGGCAGGCTAACCTGCTGGACAAAGACGGCCAGATCATTGACGGCGGCAAAGCGCTGACCACCGACTCCCTGAGCAGCGTTTTCTCTGGCCTGGTGGGTGCAGCGCCAGCGGCAGTGTACATTGAGTCCGCAGCGGGTACGGCGGCAGGCGGCAAAACCGGCCTGACGGCTATTACCGTTGGCGTACTGTTCCTGCTGATCCTGTTCCTCTCTCCGCTCTCTTATCTGGTGCCAGCTTACGCGACCGCACCTGCGCTGATGTACGTCGGCCTGCTGATGCTGAGCAACGTGGCGAAAATCGACTTTGCTGACTTTGTTGATGCCATGTCCGGTCTGATCACCGCGGTCTTTATCGTGCTGACCTGTAACATCGTGACCGGCATTATGATCGGTTTCGCCTCGCTGGTGATTGGGCGTCTGGTCTCCGGTGAGTGGCGCAAGCTGAACATCGGTACCGTTGTCATCGCCGTTGCGCTGGTGGCGTTCTACGCGGGCGGCTGGGCAATTTAAGTTATCCATTGATGCGAAAACGGGTGGCTCAGGCCGCCCGTTTTTATTTTCAGGACTCATCCCGTTGTCTTTTACGTTACTCTGGAGAGGATAGAATAAGAGGCACGACGCCTCAGGTTTGGCTTAAAAAGAAACACAGCAAACAGGGAACGCATGGAAATTTTCTTCACAATACTCATCATGACCCTTGTGGTCTCATTATCCGGGGTGGTTACACGCGTACTGCCCTTCCAGGTCCCCCTGCCTTTAATGCAAATAGCTATCGGTGCGCTGCTGGCGTGGCCGACGTTCGGTCTGCACGTGGAGTTCGATCCGGAACTGTTCCTCGTGCTGTTTATCCCGCCGCTGCTGTTTGCCGATGGCTGGAAAACGCCGACGCGCGAATTTCTTGAGCACGGGCGAGAGATCTTCGGTCTGGCGCTGGCGCTGGTGGTCGTTACCGTGGTCGGGATTGGTTTCCTGATCTACTGGGCCGTACCGGGGATCCCGCTTATACCCGCCTTTGCGCTGGCTGCCGTGCTGTCGCCGACCGACGCCGTGGCGCTGTCCGGCATTGTGGGCGAAGGGCGCATTCCTAAGAAAATCATGGGCATTTTGCAGGGCGAGGCGCTGATGAACGACGCTTCCGGCCTGGTCGCCCTGAAGTTTGCCGTGGCGGTAGCCATGGGCACCATGGTCTTTACCGTCGGCGGTGCAACCCTCGAATTCTTCAAGGTGGCGATTGGCGGTATCCTCGCAGGCTTTGTTGTAAGCTGGCTGTACGGTCGTTCGCTGCGCTTCCTCAGCCGCTGGGGCGGCGATGAACCGGCGACGCAGATCGTCCTGCTGTTCCTGCTGCCGTTCGCCTCTTACCTGATTGCCGAACATATCGGCGTGTCGGGCATTCTGGCGGCGGTAGCCGCGGGGATGACCATCACCCGTTCCGGCGTGATGCGCCGGGCGCCGCTGGCGATGCGTCTGCGCGCGAACAGTACCTGGGCGATGCTCGAGTTTGTCTTTAACGGCATGGTGTTCCTGCTGTTGGGCCTGCAACTGCCGGGCATTATGGAATCTTCGCTGATCGCGGCCGAAGCGGATCCAAACGTTGAAGTGTGGATGCTGTTTACCGATATCGTACTCATCTACCTTTCGCTGATGCTGGTGCGTTTCGGCTGGCTGTGGACGATGAAGAAGTTCAGCGTTCGCTTCCTGACCAAAAAGCCGATGGAGTTCGGCTCCTGGACCACGCGCGAGCTGCTGATTGCCTCTTTCGCGGGCGTTCGCGGGGCGATCACCCTTGCTGGTGTGCTCTCCATTCCTCTGCTTCTGCCGACGGGCGACGTCTTCCCGGCGCGCTACGAGCTGGTGTTCCTGGCGGCGGGCGTGATCCTCTTCTCCCTGTTTGTCGGCGTAATTATGCTGCCGATTCTGCTGCAGCATATTGATGCGGGTGACACCTCGCAGCAGCATAAGGAAGAGCGGATTGCCCGTGCGGCGACGGCGGAAGTAGCGATTGTCGCCATCGAGAAGATGGAGGAGCGTCTGGCCGCCGATGCCGAAGAGAACATTGATAACCAGCTGCTGAAGGAAGTCAGTTCACGCGTGATCGGTAATTTGCGTCGCCGTGCTGACGGACGTAACGACGTGGAAAGTTCGTTGCAGGAAGAGAACCTCGAGCGCCGTTTCCGCCTGGCGGCGCTGCGCTCCGAGCGTGCCGAGCTGTATCACCTGCGCGCGACGCGGCAGATCAGCAACGAGACGCTGCAAAAGCTGCTGCACGATCTGGATCTGCTGGAAGCGTTGTTGATAGAGAATCAGTAGCGCTGTAATTGCCCGGTGGCGCTGCGCTTACCGGGCCTACGTGCTCGATCGGTTCCCTCTCCCTATGGGCTGAGGGATCCCCAGTAATTTTTTTATGCAGAAGCAATAAAGTTGCTTTCTAAATGACTGAGGGCTGTCAGCGATGCCCTGGTCCGGCTGTAAATCGCTGAGGCGTTTCCTGCAGGCCGGGGCGAGGCGCAGGGATGCGCCGAGAGGGCGGCTTTACAGGGACGTTGCCTCCGCCCGTACCCGATAAGCCGGAAGGAATAAGCCGAGGGCACCGCGAAGCGGCGATTTACCGCCGGGAGCCCGGGTCGCCAGGGTGGTGGCGACTGAGCCACCCTGGCACGTTCACCGGTCATGTCGTTACAGAGTAGCAAGGAACATAAAGTGAACGGAATGACCACCACCGCCGTATGTTCCCCTCACCCTAACCCTCTCCCCGGAGGGGCGAGGGGATTGCTCAGTGCTCGCATTAATTTGTGGGGAACCCTCAGCCCACAGGGAGAGGGTTAGGGTGAGGGTACCCAAAACCCCTCACAGCATTGCAACCACGCCTGTGCGCTGTGCGACAGATACACCCCTTCACGCCAGATCATCCCTAACTGCCAGTGCAGATCGCTCTCCAGCGGGATCCAGCGCAGCGTGTTTTTATCCAGCCGCTCGCAGATCGGCTGCGGCAGAATGGCTATCCCCACGCCCGCCTGTACCATCGCTGCCAGAAAATCCCACTGGCCGCTGCGCACCGCAATGCGCGGCTTTACGTTGTGCTGGTTAAACAGCGCCATCAGCTGGCGGCTTAAGGCGAAATCTTCGTTGTAAATCAGCAGCGGGTGTTCGCCGAGCAGCTCGGGTTTTACTGATTCAATCTTCAGCCAGTCGCCGGAGCGCGGCACCAGCACGCACAGCGGGTGGCTGAACAGCGGCAGCGTTGCCAGCCCGCTCTCTTCTTCCACGGGAAGGGCCGTCATGGCCACGTCCAGTTCACCGTTCATCACCGCCTGCTGCACGGTCAGGCCGCCAAACTCAGAGATTTTTAGCTCAACGCCGGGATAGCGCTGGCGAAACAGGCTAATCGGCCCGGCCATCATCATGCCGACCATCGGCGGAATGCCGAGCCGCAGCAGCCCTTTTGTCAGGTGGTTGATGTCCCCAAGCTCGGCCTCCAGCTGGCGGAACTCCGCCAGAATTGCCAGCCCGCGCTCGAACACCACACGACCGGTATCGGTCAGCAGCAGCTTGCGCCCGTCGCGGATCAGCAGGGTACAGTTCAGCTCATCTTCGAGGTTTTTCAGCATCTTACTGATGGTAGGCTGGGTTACGAATAACTTTTCCGCTGCGCGGGTAAAACTTTGCTGGCGAACCACCTCGACAAAATAGCGCAGCGTTCTTATGTCCATGATTATTCCTCGAAACTATACCTTCGATGATTTTAATTCATTTCAGTCGATACCGTACGCTCACTATACTGGCGCCTCGTCTCATTTCTGAGGAAAACCCCCATGGCCGTGGCGTTAAGCCGTGTTACGCCTGCCGTTGTTCAACGACTCCAGGTACCGGTTCAGGTACTGCTCTACGCGGGACTGTTTGTTTTTGCTGAATATCTTGTCGACTGGCTGAACCTGCCTTTACCCGCCAACCTGGTGGGTATGGTGCTGATGCTGACGCTGATCCTCTGTCGCGCGTTGCCCCTTAGCTGGGTGCGGGCCGGTGCGCGCTGGCTGCTGGCGGAGATGCTGCTGTTCTTCGTTCCGGCCGTGGTGGCGGTGGTGAATTATGCGCAACTGCTGATGGTCGACGGCTGGCGCATCTTTGCGGTTATCGCCCTGAGCACGCTGATGGTGCTGGGCGCCACCGCCTGGGTGGTGGATAAAGTGTATCGCTTTGAAATCAGCAGGCAGAAGCATGACTAACTTTCAGATAAGCGTGCTATGCCTGATTGCGACAGTCGTCATTTACTTTGCCAACAAGCGCCTGTATCGCCGCTTTCGCACGCTGCCGCTGATGCCGCTGGTCTTTACGCCGATCCTGCTGGTGCTGATGCTGGTCTTCGGCCATATCTCCTGGCAGAACTACATTGGTGAATCCCACTGGCTGCTGTGGCTGCTCGGCCCGGCGACTATCGCCTTTGCGGTGCCGGTGTATGACAACCTGGCAATTATTAAACGCCACTGGATGTCGCTCAGCGCGGGAGTCGTCACCGCGACGGTAGTGGCGGTGTGCAGCTCGGTCTGGCTGGCGCGGCTGTTTACCCTGTCTGATGAAATCCAGCGCAGCCTGGCGGTACGCTCGGTGACCACACCGTTCGCGCTGGCGGCGGCTAAACCGCTCGGCGGACAGCCGGATCTGGTGGCGCTGTTTGTGGTGGTGACCGGCGTGTTCGGCATGGCAGTGGGGGATGTGCTGTTTCTGCGCCTTTCCATTCGCGAAGGGATGGCGAAAGGGGCGGGGTTTGGCGCGGCGTCGCACGGGGCGGGGACGGCACGTTCGTATGAGCTGGGACAGCAGGAAGGCGTTGTTGCAAGCCTGGTGATGATGCTCTCGGGCGTGACAATGGTATTAATCGCGCCGCTGGTGGCGTGGGTGATGTTTTAAGTTCCCCGGCCAGAGCGACCGGGGAGAAAAGGTTTAGTGCGCGCGGCCCTGCTCAACACCCAGGCCGGTTTGCGAGCGGATAAACTGGGCGCGGAATTTCTCACGCTCCAGGTTACCCTCCGGCGAGTTGTCGGTCGCTGAGAAGAACCAGATCCCAATAAACGCCACGGCAATGGAGAACAGCGCCGGGTATTCATACGGGAAGATAGCGCTTTCGTGACCGAGGATCTGCACCCAGATGGTCGGGCCGAGGATCATCAGAATCACCGCCGTCAGCAGCCCCAGCCAGCCGCCAATCATCGCCCCACGGGTGGTCAGTTTTGACCAGTACATGGAGAGCAGAATGATCGGGAAGTTACAGCTTGCCGCAATCGAGAAGGCCAGCCCCACCATAAAGGCGATGTTCTGCTTCTCGAACAAAATCCCCAGCAGGATGGCGACGACGCCCAGCACCAGTACGGTGATTTTGGAGACTTTCAGCTCATCGCGCTCGCTTGCGCCTTTGCGGAAAACGTTGGCGTAGAGATCGTGCGATACCGCAGACGCACCAGCCAACGTCAGCCCGGCAACCACCGCGAGGATGGTGGCGAAGGCCACGGCAGAGATAAAGCCGAGGAACAGGTTACCGCCTACCGCGTCGGCCAGATGCACCGCCGCCATGTTGTTACCGCCGATAAGCGCGCCCGCCGCGTCTTTAAACGCCGGGTTTGCCCCCACCAGCATGATCGCGCCAAAGCCGATGATAAAGGTCAGTATGTAGAAGTAGCCCATAAACCCGGTGGCGTAGAACACGCTTTTACGCGCTTCACGTGCATCAGACACCGTGAAGAAACGCATCAGGATATGCGGCAGGCCAGCGGTACCGAACATCAGGCCGAGACCGAGCGAGAGCGCGGATATCGGATCTTTCACCAACCCGCCTGGGCTCATGATCGCTTCCCCTTTCGGGTGCACTGACATGGCTTCGGTAAACAGATTATTGAAGCTGAACCCGACGTGTTTCATCACCATAAAGGCCATAAAGCTGGCGCCGAACAGCAGCAGTACCGCTTTGATGATCTGTACCCAGGTGGTGGCCAGCATGCCGCCGAACAGGACGTACATCACCATCAGCACGCCTACCAGCACCACCGCGACGTGGTAGTTCAGACCGAACAGCAGCTCGATCAGTTTGCCCGCACCGACCATCTGCGCAATCAGGTACAGCGCCACCACCACCAGCGAACCGCAGGCGGAGAGCATGCGGATGGGGCCTTGTTTGAGGCGGTATGAAGCTACGTCTGCAAAGGTGTAGCGGCCAAGGTTACGCAGGCGCTCGGCAATCAGGAACAGAATGATCGGCCAGCCGACGAGGAAGCCGAGGGAGTAGATCAGGCCGTCATACCCCGAGGTATAAACCAGCGCGGAGATCCCGAGGAACGAGGCGGCAGACATAAAGTCTCCCGCAATCGCCAGCCCGTTCTGGAAGCCGGTAATGTTGCCGCCCGCGGTGTAGTAATCGTTACGGGAGCGCACGCGTTTCGACGCCCAGTAGGTGATGTAAAGCGTTAGCACCACGAAAATCAGGAACATGATAATCGCCTGCCAGTTGGTTGGCTGGCGCTGGACCTCGCCGGTAAGGGCATCTGCCGCATGGGCAGCAAAGGGAAGTGTGGCGGCAAGCGCCGTCAGGACTCGCTTCATGATGCTTTTACCTCGCGCAGAACTTCTCTGTTAAGACGATCGAATTCACCGTTCGCACGCCAGACATACACACCTGTCAGCACAAACGAAATAACGATAACGCCAATGCCAATTGGGATGCCGCGCGTAACGCTGGTTCCGGCGTGCAGCGGCGTACCGAGCCACTGCGGCGCAAAGGCGATCAGCAGAATAAAGCCGACGTAAATAACCAGCATGATGATGGAAAGGATAAAGGCAAACCGTTGCCGTTTTTCGACGAGCTCCCTGTAGTGCGCACTATTCTCTATCTGCTGACAAATATCGTTATTCATCACAGAGTCTCCAAAGGTAAGGTTGGTTTGTTTTTATCCCCTCTCCCCTATGGGGAGAGGGTTAGGGTGATGGAAGGAAGGTGCGGTCTGATGCCCTCACCCCGGCCCTCTCCCACGGGGAGAGGGAGAAACACTAGGAAGGCATTGCGATGGCCTGCTTCTCTTCGAGCAGTTTGTCCACCACGCCAGGATCGGCAAGCGTTGAGGTATCACCGAGGTTGCTGGTGTCGCCTGCTGCGATTTTGCGCAGAATACGACGCATAATCTTGCCGGAACGGGTTTTCGGCAGTGAGTCGGTCCAGTGCAGCACGTCCGGCGTGGCCAGCGGGCCGATCTCTTTACGCACCCAGTTGCGCACCTCGGTATACAGCTCTGGCGACGGCTCTTCGCCGTGGTTCAGGGTGACGTAGGCGTAGATCGCCTGGCCTTTGATGTTGTGAGGAATGCCGACAACTGCCGCTTCGGCAATCTTCGGATGCGACACCAGCGCAGACTCAATCTCCGCCGTGCCCAGACGGTGGCCGGAAACATTCAGCACGTCGTCCACGCGTCCGGTGATCCAGTAATAACCGTCTTCGTCCCGGCGCGCGCCGTCGCCGCTGAAGTACATGTTTTTAAAGGTCGAGAAGTAGGTCTGCTCGAAGCGCTCATGGTCGCCGAACAGGGTACGCGCCTGGCCAGGCCAGGAATCGACGATTACCAGGTTGCCTTCGGTGGCCCCTTCCTGCGGATTGCCTTCGTTGTCCACCAGCGCGGGCTGCACGCCGAAGAACGGACGGGTGGCCGAACCGGCTTTCAACTGCGTGGCGCCCGGCATCGGGGTGATCATGAAGCCGCCGGTTTCGGTCTGCCACCAGGTGTCCATCACCGGGCACTTCTCGTTGCCGATCTTCTTCCAGTACCACTCCCAGGCTTCCGGGTTGATCGGCTCGCCCACGGAACCGAGGATGCGCAGGGAAGAGCGGTCGGTCCCTTCGATGGCTTTATCGCCTTCCGCCATCAGCGCACGGATCGCCGTTGGCGCGGTGTAGAGAATGTTGACCTGATGCTTATCGACCACCTGGCACATACGCGCCGGCGTTGGCCAGTTAGGTACGCCTTCAAACATCAGCGTCGTTGCGCCGCAGGCCAGCGGGCCGTACAGCAGGTAGCTGTGACCGGTGACCCAGCCCACGTCGGCGGTACACCAGTAGATGTCGCCCGGATGGTAGTCGAAAACGTATTTAAAGGTGGTGGCCGCGTAAACCAGATAGCCGCCGGTGGTATGCAGCACGCCTTTCGGCTTACCGGTGGATCCGGAGGTATAAAGGATAAACAGCGGATCTTCCGCGTTCATCTCTTCCGGCTGATGCTGGTCGCTTGCGTTTTCAATCAGATCGCTCCACCACAGGTCTCGGCCCTCGTGCCAGTCAATGTTGCCGCCCGTGCGTTTGAAGACAATGACGTTATGGATGGATTTCACGTTCGGGTTTTTCAGCGCTTCATCGACGTTTTTCTTCAGCGGAATGCCGCGCCCGGCACGCACGCCCTCGTCAGCGGTGATCACCAGCTTTGAGTTCGAGTCGACGATACGTCCGGCAACCGCCTCCGGCGAGAAGCCACCAAAAATAACGGAGTGGATCGCGCCGATGCGCGCGCAGGCCAGCATAGCCACCGCGGCTTCCGGCACCATCGGCATATAGATCGCCACCACATCGCCTTTTTTAATGCCCTGGGCCAGCAGCACGTTGGCGAAGCGGCAGACGTCGCGATGAAGCTCTTTATATGAGATGTGTTTGCTCTGAGAGGCATCGTCGCCTTCCCAGATAATGGCCGTTTCGTTGCCGCGTTCGGCAAGATGGCGGTCCAGGCAGTTCGCGGCCAGGTTCAGCGTGCCGTCTTCATACCATTTAATGGAGACGTTGCCCGGCGCGAAAGAGGTGTTCTTTACCTTCTGATAAGGTTTGATCCAGTCGAGGATGTGGCCCTGTTCACCCCAGAATGCGTCAGGGCTGGAAATGGACTGCTGGTATTTCTCCTGGTACTGCTCCGGGCTTATCAGGCAACGGTCCGCAATGTTTGCGGGAATGTCGTGTTTGTTTATTTGGCTCATGGCTTTTTTTCTCCTTGTAAGATGTTAATAATATGTCGCAAAAACGTTAATAGTAGGGGCTTTACAAGCTTTGTTTAGTATTTGGGCGACAGATCACGCAATGTCTGAAGAGTATGAAAATTGAGCGAATGAAACTTTGAAGGGAAATAATTCATCTGAAGAATTATTCACTTTTTTGTTTGTAAAAGTTTTTTCATAACAATCGGTTATTGATGTGGATTGCTATTAATTACCGTCAATGACGCTTTTTGCAGTGAAATGCCTTGTTCTTTAAGGCTTGCGCAGCATGCCGTGCAAATGATACTCATACGGCGCGTTAAAAAATCCCATAAACCAACGCAACACAATTCATACCCTTTCAGTATGTCTCCATATTCATGCAGTTTTGCTGGTGCGGAGATTTCATTGAGGAAGTCAGTTTCTATGAAAAATTTGAAAGTCAGCCTGGCCTGGCAGATCCTGCTGGCCCTTGTGCTGGGCATCTTGCTGGGCAGTTACCTCCATTACCATAGTGACAGCCGCGAGTGGCTGATTGCGAACCTTCTCTCGCCAGCGGGCGATATCTTTATTCATCTGATCAAGATGATTGTTGTGCCGATTGTGATCTCGACGCTGGTGGTCGGTATTGCCGGGGTAGGTGATGCGAAACAGTTAGGCCGCATCGGCGTTAAAACCATTCTCTATTTCGAAGTGATCACCACGGTTGCCATCATTCTTGGTATCACCCTGGCGAACGTGTTCCAGCCAGGTTCCGGGATTGATATGTCGCAGCTGGCGACGGTGGATATTTCGAAATACCAAAGCACCACCGCCGACGTGCAGAGCCATTCGCATGGGCTGATGGGGACTATCCTCTCGCTGGTGCCGACCAACATTATCGCGTCAATGGCGAAGGGCGAGATGCTGCCGATCATCTTCTTCTCGGTGCTCTTTGGTCTGGGGCTTTCTTCCCTGCCCGCGACGCACCGTGAACCGCTGGTAACGGTGTTCCGCTCTATCTCTGAAACCATGTTCAAAGTCACCCACATGGTGATGCGCTATGCGCCGGTGGGTGTTTTTGCGCTGATCGCCGTAACCGTGGCGAACTTCGGCTTTGCTTCCCTGTGGCCGTTGGCGAAGCTGGTGATTCTGGTGCACTTCGCGATCCTGTTCTTCGCGCTGGTGGTGCTGGGGATTGTGGCGCGCCTGTGCGGGCTGAGCATCTGGATCCTGATCCGCATTCTGAAAGATGAGCTGATTCTGGCGTACTCCACGGCAAGTTCTGAGAGCGTGCTGCCGCGTATCATTGAGAAGATGGAGGCCTACGGTGCACCGGCGTCCATTACCAGCTTCGTTGTACCGACCGGTTACTCCTTCAACCTGGATGGTTCAACGCTGTATCAGAGTATTGCGGCAATCTTTATCGCTCAGCTGTACGGCATTGACCTGTCGCTGTGGCAGGAAATCGTGCTGGTGTTGACCCTGATGGTGACCTCAAAGGGTATCGCAGGCGTGCCGGGCGTCTCCTTCGTGGTGCTGCTGGCGACGCTGGGCAGCGTCGGTATTCCGCTGGAAGGCCTGGCGTTTATCGCCGGTGTGGACCGTATCCTCGACATGGCGCGTACCGCGCTGAACGTGGTGGGTAATGCGCTGGCGGTGCTGGTAATCTCCAAGTGGGAACACAAGTTCGACCGTAAAAAAGCGCTGGCGTATGAACGCGAGGTGCTGGGTCGTTTTGATAAAACGGCTGACCAGTGATGTAAAAATGCCGGGTGGCGGCTTCGCCTTACCCGGCCTACATAACCGTAGGCCCGGTAAGCACAGTGTATGACCGGATACATAGGTAACAGATCAGACCGGGAACATAGGTAACACTTTTCAGTCTATCCGGAGCACACTCTGGGTTTTTCGGTCGTAGTACGCAAGCGTTATTCCATTAAAGATGATGGCCTCCAGGCCATCATCTTGTTCTTCCAGCATGATGTACTCATCAGTCAGCGCTTCACTCAGGAACACCGTCCCCTTTTTCCCCATATAGAGTGTCCCCCTTGATTTCACCCTGTAGACCGTACCTCCTTCCGGATAAGCATATTCAGGAACCCTGCCATCCCAGTGCCGGCCTGAGGGGTGCCATACCGTTCCGGGCGTTGCACCCGCCAGGGCTTCATGCGGCCTTTCGTAGTTAAACTCTTCCCGGTAGCCACTGAACCACCGCTGTTGTTCTTCCATCGTCATAAATATGTTGCCCTGTTTTACTGCACTTTTCAGCGAACGATGCATTCGCTCATGACGGCCGTTTTCTTCCGGATGCCCCTTTCTGATGCGTTCCGGTCTGATGCCCAGCTTTATCAGCCAGACTGCAAGGCGACTTAACCCGGCGATACCTGTTCCTGCGAAAGGCTGACCATTATCCGTTCTCAGGACTTCCGGCAGACCGTACTCCAGGAACGCATCCGTCAGGCACTGCCTGACGAAGGGCTCGCTCTCCCGGTCTGCTCCCCGGCAGCTCAGAAGATACCGGCTGTGATTGTCGGTGAGGGTGAAGGGATGACAGTATTTCCGGCTCAGCAGCCTGAACTTGCCTTTAAAATCAGCGCTCCAGACCTGATTGTTCTCACTGATGATGGTCAGGGGCTGGCGATTGCCCGGGGTTCTGCGTTTTCGCTTTTTATCCGGAACCAGGCCTTCACGCTTGAGGATATCGCCGATAGTACTGGCAGCGGGGACGGTAAAATCGACGTGATGATTGAGCAGCCACATCCGCAGTTTTTTGGGGCCCCAGTCAGGGTGTTTTTGCCTCAGGGCCGTAAGCTGCCCGGCGATATCATCAGGAACTGTCCGGGAGTGGGAGTGCGGAGCACGCGACCGGTCAGAGAGAGATGACAGGTCAGAGGGGTCAAAACGCTGAAGCCATTTGTAACCGGTTTTTCGACTGATGCCGAAGAGACGGCAGAGGGCAGAAAAAGAATCCGTACCTGCATGGCAGGCACGGATAAAATCAAGGCGTTGCATAGGTCGGGTCTCAGTCCAGGGCATAGCGAGTCTCCTCTTCTATGCCAGTTATAACTGTTACCCATGTATCCGGTCTAAAGTGTTACCCATGTTTCCGGTTCATACCACAGCGCCACCGGGCAATAATTTACTCCCCGCTCAACGCATCAAACTCTTCACACCCGGTATCAAACCCTTCCGTACAGCTCAGGTTTAACCAGTAAAGCGCTTTCTGTTTATTCGGTGTGATAAAGCCTTTCTCACCCTGCCTGAACAGCATGCCTGCCCAGTACTCCGCATAGCCCGTCCGGGACAGAGCCGAACTCCGCTTGAACCACGCCGCAGCCTGCACGTCATCCTGAGGGACTTCAACGCCGTTGGCATAGATCAGCCCCAGCAGCTGTTGCGCGTCTACCGCCGAGTCGCTATCGATGTCTTCGGTCACCGTTTGCAGCAGTTTAATGGCCTGCGGGTAGTCGGTCTTGCCTGCCTGCGTATTCACCAGCACCCGCGCCAGCATGATCGCGCCGCGTTTGCTGCCCGCAATGTTTGCCTGTTGGGCCAGAGCTTTGGCCTGTGCGTAGTCGCCCTGCGTAAAGAGGATTTGCGACAGCAGCGCCATGGCGTCGACATTGCCGCCTTTCGCCGCTTTCTCGGCCCACAGCGCGGCCTGCTTGCTGTCGCCGGAGCTGAAGTACGTATCGGCAAGATAATACTGGGCGCGCGCATCACCGGCTTCCGCCTGTTTTCGATACTGGCTGCCTATCTCATCGGCACGGGCAAAGGCGGTTAAAAATAACAACAACAGAAAAATGGCTTTCATGGATTCTTATCATCGGGGTACATGCCGCGCAGTATAATCGCGGTGACAGAAGAAAAAAACGGGTGCGTTAAGACCTCAGCATCCCACAAGCCGGGCGGAACACGCGTTCCACCCGAAGAGGTTAGCCTGCGTTACAGGCTAATTTCGCCGCCACCTCCTAATGTTCACTCTTTATTGAAAACTCACATAACTTACCGCGAGTAATAAAGGTAAAGTTCACTATCGTCAGGCAAATAATAAAAACGATGCCTAACGCAGTTTTTAATGGCGTCATGCCTTTTACTTCTTGTGAAAAAAAGAATAAGAGGCTACTCTCAACTTGTTGGGGTTGAGGGGTAGCCTCGGGTTGTACTGACCCCAAAAAGTTGGACAGTTAAACACGAGGCACATAGGTCTGGGTTCGATATTCAATTGGACTCAGACCTTTTAATTTCAGGCTAATTCTTCTGCTGTTGTAGTAGTCAATATATTCCGTAACAGCATCCTTCAGTTCGCTTATATTACTGAACTCGTCAAGATAAAAACACTCCGACTTTAAGGTTCCAAAGAAACATTCCACGACTGCATTATCCAGACAATTGCCTTTTCTGGACATGCTCTGTGTAATGCCTTGTTCTTTAAGGATGTTTTGATACCTTCTCATACGATACTGCCATCCCTGGTCAGAGTGCAGAATAGGATGCTCGTGAGGCTTAAGCTTTTTGAATGCCTGATCGAGCATATTCTCGACCATGTTCATCACAGGTCTTTCCGACAGGCTGTAAGAAATAACTTCGTTGTTGAAGAGATCTATTACTGGAGACAAATACAGCTTTCGCCCATTGACTGCAAATTCAGTAACGTCGGTAACCCACTTCTCGTTTGGCCGTGTAGCCTTGAAATCCCTTTGGAGAACATTGGGGGCGGTTTGCCCTACCTCTCCTCTGTAGGAGCTGTATCGCTTGACCTTAATCGCTGCCTTAAGCGAGAGGGTTCCCATCAGGCGCTGAACGGCTTTATGGTTAATCCGTTCCCCGTCTCGATGGAGAGACAACGTTACCCTACGGTATCCGTAACGACCTTTATTCTCGTGATAAATCTCACCAATACGCTTTTTAACATCCGCATACTTATCAGGCTTGCTGAGAGCCTTTAGATGGTAATAAAACGTACTGCGCGGTATCTCCGCTGCCTTGAGAAGCTCATCAAGAGGGTAAAACTGCCTTAGCTCGTTGAGTACTTTCACTTTTTCGCGGGATGAGCTAAGGCTTTCAGCTTTTTTAGATACGTAAGCCGCATTTCAAGGAATCGAACTTGTCTTTCAAGATCCTCAATACGTCGGTCTTTCGACAGCTCCAATGCTAACGCCGCTTTTTCTGGATCAACTGACATTGTAATGTTTCTTTTGGTGCCGATCTTGAGTGCGCGTAAACCAGCTTCTCCGTGCTCCTCATAGACTTTCAGCCACTTGGCTACAGAACCACTACCAGCAAGCATAAAGTGAGCAGCAGCCTGATTGAGGGACATCTGCTGCTCGGTCACGGCTTTCACGACCTTAATGCGCAACTCTGGATCAGCACTAACGCCTTTAGGTTTGGGAATTAAACCTTTTTCTCCATGTTTTTCATAGAGGGCAACCCACGTCCTGACCTGGGTTCGAGGCACACCAAAACGTGCAGAGATGATCCTGTAACCATCATCAGTTGTGAAGTAGTGATTCACGACTTCAAGGCGCTTTTCGAAGGGGTATTTTGGCTTTGACATATCAGGGACTATTCCATTTCATCGTCCAACAAAATGGGTGCAGTACAGGTAAATGCAAATTTCCCGGGGCTTTCCACTTTCTGTCCCTCAACAATGCTCAAGACAGAAAGTCTTAAGCACCCGCCGCATATCTTATCCCTCTGAATTAAAATGCAAAGATGTAATTAATTTTCGCGAAAATTACATTTTTCTGCGAGACGTCTTCAGAGAAATATATTGTTATTATTAATAGCGATGCCAGAAATAATAATGGGGTGAATATCTCACCCCATTTAGTCAGCGATTAATTAACAGCTTCATCCCATTGCGCTTTCACGCAGGCGGGCTTTCAGCTTGTTATATTCGTCGATCACGTACTGTTCCGCTGCGCGCTGATCCGCTATGGGCTCCACGTTTACGGCGCAGTATTTATACTCCGGCGTTTTGGTTATCGGGCTTAAATTCTCCGTCACCAGCTCGTTACAGGCGCCAATCCACCACTGGTAGGTCATATAGACCGCGCCTTTGTTCGGACGGTCGCTGACCTGCGCGCGGGTAATGATGCGGCCTTTACGCGAGTTCACCCACACCAGCGCTTCATCTTCAATACCGAGCCTTTCGGCATCGGCGGTGTTGATCTGCGCGTAGCCCGGTTCATCCGCCAGCGCCGCCAGCGCGGCGCAGTTGCCGGTCATGGAACGGCAGGAGTAATGGCCCACTTCACGCACGGTGGAGAGCACCATCGGATACTCGTCGGTGAGTTTATCGATCGGCGCGACCCAGTCGCAGGTGAAGAATTGCGCCAGCCCGTTCGGGGTGTCGAATTTTTCTTTAAAGAGGTACGACGTTCCCTGATCCGCCTCTGACTCATCCCGGCACGGCCACTGGATGTAGCCTAGCTCACCCATTTTTTCATAGGTTGCCCCATAAAAGTCCGGGCACAGATGCCGCAACTCGTCCCAGATCTCCTGGGTGTTGTTGTAGTGCATCGGGTAGCCCATGCGGGTGGCGATTTCGCTGATGATCTGCCAGTCCGTTTTCAGATCCCACTTCGGCTCGACAGCCTTGAAGAAGCGCTGGAAGCCGCGGTCTGCCGCCGTATAGACACCTTCATGCTCGCCCCAGGAGGTCGACGGTAAAATCACATCCGCCGCCGCCGCGGTTTTGGTCATAAAGATATCCTGAACAATCACCAGCTCCAGATCCTCAAACCCTTTACGCACCGCAGACAACTCGGCGTCGGTCTGGAGCGGATCTTCACCCATGATGTAGGCCGCACGCACTTCACCGTGCGCCGCGCGGTGCGGCAGCTCGCTGATGCGATATCCCGTGTGCTCAGGCAGGCTCTCCACGCCCCAGGCCTTCGCGAATTTCTCGCGATTTTCCGGGAATTTGACGTACTGGTAGCCCGGATAGGTGTCCGGCAGCGCGCCCATGTCGCACGCGCCCTGCACGTTATTCTGACCACGTACCGGGTTCACGCCCACATGCGCTTTACCCAGATTGCCGGTCAACATGGCGAGGCTGGTGAGCGAGCGCACGGTTTCCACGCCCTGGTAGAACTGGGTCACGCCCATACCCCACAGAATGGCGGCGGTTTTCGCTCCGGCGTACATCCGCGCCGCCTGGCGGATCTCCTGTGCGCTGACGCCGGTTATCGCCTCAACGGACTCCGGCGTATAGCCTTCGACAATCTTGCGATACTCTTCAAACCCTTCCGTACGGCTTGCGACAAACGCCTGGTCGTATAGGTTCTCCTCAATAATGACGTGCCCCATTGCATTTAACAGCGCGATGTTCGAGCCGTTTTTCAGTGCGATGTGCATATCGGCAATGCGCGCGGTTTCAATTTTGCGCGGATCGCAGACGATGATTTTCGCCCCGTTCTGTTTGGCGCGAATCACGTGATTCGCGACGATAGGGTGAGAATCCGCCGGGTTATAGCCGAAGATGAACACCAGATCGGTGTTATCTATCTCGTTGATGGCATTACTCATTGCGCCGTTACCGACCGACTGGTGCAGACCTGCAACCGATGGGCCGTGTCAGACGCGAGCGCAGCAGTCGACGTTATTGGTACCAATAACGGCGCGCGCGAATTTTTGCATCACATAGTTGGTTTCATTCCCGGTTCCGCGTGAGGAGCCGGTGGTCTGAATCGCATCCGGGCCATACTTGGCCTTGATGGCGCTAAGGCGCGTGGCAACATAATCCAGCGCTTCATTCCAGGAGACGGCTTCCAGCTTGCCGCCGCGCTCGCGGCGGATCATAGGGGTTTTCAGGCGCGGGGTGAGGATTTGGGTATCGTTAATAAAATCCCAGCCGTAGTACCCTTTCAGGCACAGCGTGCCCTGATTGGTTTTACCCTGCGCCGCTTCCGCCCGGACGATTTTGCCGTTATCGACCACCAGGTGGATCTTGCAACCTGAGGCACAATAAGGGCAAACCGTGACGACTTTTTTCATCACTTTGCTCCAGTTAAACAGTTCTTACCTGCCCAATATGCAGCTTCTATGCCATGTTTTTACTATGGGTATTTCCTGACTTTACGACCCTTTGCGGGGCAAAACCCTGACGAAAAACAGCCAATCGTCAAAATTGACGTGTCGAAAGGGCAGGGGATGTGACATGGATTGAATTTCCGTCACGTAAAAAACAATTCGGCTGGAGCCGGCGGCAGAATGGTTCAGACTTAACATAATTCCCTGACGGAAGCATGCGATGAAACCGGCGATTCTGGTGGTTGATGATGATGTCGCAGTCTGCGAACTGCTACAGGATGTGCTCAGCGAGCACGTCTTTACCGTGCTGACGTGTCACACCGGTCAGGAAGCGGTGAACCGTGTCCAGCAGGACTCCGGCATTGCGCTGGTTCTGCTGGACATGATGCTGCCGGATATCAACGGATTACAGGTTTTGCTGCAGATGCAAAAGCGGCGACCGTCGCTACCGGTGGTGATGCTGACGGGGCTGGGAAGTGAATCAGATGTGGTTGTCGGGCTGGAAATGGGCGCTGATGATTACATCGGAAAACCGTTCAATCCGCGCGTGGTGGTCGCCCGCGTTAAGGCGGTGCTGCGTCGTACCGGCGCGCTGGCCGCGGAGCCTGCCGCGCCGCGCGTTGAGGGTATTGCTTTTAACGGCTGGACGCTGGACACCACCCGCTGCGAGCTGAGCGATCCGCAGCGTAATACCGTGCCGTTAACCCAGGGCGAATATGGCCTGCTGCTGGCATTAACGCAAAACGCCCGCCGGGTACTGAGCCGTGAACAGCTGCTTGAACTGACCCACAGCGAATGCGCCGAGGTCTTTGACCGCACTATCGACGTGCTGATCATGCGGCTGCGGCGAAAAATTGAGGTCAATCCGCACCAGCCTCTGCTGATCAAAACCATTCGCGGTCTGGGCTATGTTTTTGCCACGGACGTTTCCCATCATGAGAAAGCCGCCTGACCGTTCTCCTGAATAAACGTCTGAAGCTCGGCCAGCGTTTTCGCGCCGTCAATTGCATTAGCCGCCAGCAGGCTGGCCCGCGCGCAGGCGTGCGCCAGATAAATACTCTCCGTCAGCGGCAGGGATTCATGGCAGCCGTATAAAAAGCCCGCGCAAAACGCGTCGCCCGCGCCGACGCTGCCGATAATCTCGTCCTGCGTCAGCTTCCACGACGGAACCCATTGCCCTTTTTCACCCGGCGCTTCACCCCATGCCCCTTCCGGACAGTGGATCACCACCCGCTGTCGCACGCCTGCCGCCAGCAGCTGTGCGGCAGCGTCGGCGATATGGGCCATGTTCAGCGCATCATGGCTGTCGCGGATCTCAAGCCCGCTAAACTCACCGGCTTCCAGCTCGTTAATCACCAGATAATCAAGATGGCGCAGGGCAGGGAGCACCAGCGGCTGATAGCGCGGGTCGCCCTTGCGGGACACCAGATCGAGCGAGGTTTCATACCCCTGATCGTGCATCTGTGCCAGTAACCGCGCGCTGCGGGTGCCAAATTCCTCGTCCGGCATATCCAGGCTGTCGAGCAGCAGCAGATAGCCGAGATGGAAGATCTTCAGCGATCCGTCTAAACGATCGAAGGCGGGAAGATCCAGCAGGCGGTTGGCGCCCGGCGAGTGGAAAAAGGTGCGCTGTCCGCTGGGGTCGGTCATCACCTGCGACATCGACGTTGGGGAGAACGTCGTGCGCTGCACGCGCTGGCGATTGACGTGATACTGGTCGAGCATCGCCAGAATATAGTCTCCGTCGCTGTCTTCCCCAATCAGCCCCACCGCCTGTAACGGCAGGCCGACGTGCATTTTTGCCAGCGTCAGCAGAACGTTGAGCGGCGCACCGCCGGTTGAGCGTTCGCTGTGGGTGATTTCTGCCAGCCAGCCGCGCTCCGGCCACTGTAAGATCTGGTGGACGTGATCCACCAGCATATTGCCTGCGGCGACGATCCCTTTGCGTTCCATTAGGCCTGCCCCGCACTGCCGAAGATGCGCATTTGCTCCGCAACCGTATCGGTAATGGCCTCTTCAATGCCCAGCAGCAGCTCGGCAAACTCATCGTAAAGCGATTGTCGGTTCGCCATGCGTTGCTCAACGGCGGCAAGTGCGGCCTGCGACATGCCGGTATAGAAATTGATTTTATGAATACCGAGTTCAATGGCGCGGCGGAAATCAGTGTCGCTTATGCCAGAGCCACCGTGTAAAACCAGCGGCAGGCCCGTCTGCTGGCGAATGGCGTCCAGACGCGGAAAATCAAGCTTCGGCTCGCCCTTGTATTTGCCGTGCGCGTTGCCAATGGCAACCGCCAGCGCATCGATGCCGGTTGAATCAACAAATTCGCGCGCCAGTTGCGGGTCGGTAAAGAAGGCTTCATCCGCATGACCGTACAGCGCGCCACCTTCATCCCCGCCTACCGCGCCCAGCTCCGCCTCTACCGAGACGCCCACCGCGTGGCACATCTTCACCACTTCCCGGGTCTGGCGGATATTTTCCTCATAGCTCAGCGTGGAGCCGTCGAACATCACCGAGCTGAACCCTAAACGCAGGGCGCGCACCACCGCCTCAAAATGCAGGCCGTGGTCGAGGTTCAGCACCACGGGAATATCGTGGCGGGCAGCTTCGAATTTCACCGCTTCCACCAGCGACTCCAGAGACACGTACTTAAAATGCACTTCGGCGATGTTGATGATAAACGGCGAGCGTTCCTGCTTCGCGGCGGCAAACAGCGCGCGCAGGAAATGGGAGTCGAGCACGTTGAACGCGCCCAGGGCGTAGCGGTGTTCCCTGGCGTGGGCCAGACCGTCGGCAAGAGAAATCAATGGCATCATTCACTCCTTATATCCGAAAGAGGGTGTACTCGTTGCACAGCACCAGCAGCGCCGGTTCGTCTTCTTCAATGGTGTTGTAGCGGTCAATGGGCTGTAAAAAGTGGTTGTCGTGTTCATCGTCATTGACCGACGACACTTCGCCCACCAGCACGTCACCAAAGCCGCGTTCACCCCAGAAACTGTGGTACAGGCCGGGCGTCAGGCAGATGCTCTCCCCAGGCGTGAGGCGCAGCTGGCTGCCGGGCGCGTGCGTCTGCCGACAGCCGTCTATCGTGACGGTCACGTCGGTGTTTTCGGTCTCTTCATGCGCGCCCGCATTCCATAACTCAATAATCAGATTCCCGCCGCCGCGGTTAATAATGTCCTCCCGCTTGCGCCAGTGAAAATGCATCGGCGTCACCTGGCCGTCGCGGACGTGCATGATTTTTTCGGCATAGCACTTTTCATAGGGCACGCCGTTGGGGGAGCCGTTGCGCAGGGTGAAAAGCGTTAACCCCTGTGCAGCGAAGTTGTTGCCACCAAATGCCGTCACGTCCCAGCCGAGCCTGAGGTCAAACACCTCCTGCCATGCTGCCTGGTCAAGCTGCTGCCATTTTGTCGGCGGAAAGCTGGCAAAAGGGGGGAGATGCACGTCGTGCATGGAGAAGAACTGCCGCGTGTGGCCGAGGATTGCGTTGATGTCGGAGCGTTTCATGGGGACTCCTTGAGTTTTTGCCGCCCCCTCACCCTAACCCTCTCCCCAAAGGGGAGAGGGAACTTGAACACCCTCTCCCCTTTGGGGAGAGGGCCGGGGTGAGGGGCTTACTTAACCGTCCAACCCTTATACGTGCCGACGTTCTTTTTATCGATCATCGTCACCGGGATCAGCACGGGCTCTTTCGGCGCAGGTTTGCCCTGAAGAATGTCATAGCCAATCTCCACCGCCTTCGCCGCCATCACCTGCGGATCCTGCGCCGGGGTAGCAACAAACAGCGAGTTTTCGCGCTTCAGGGCTTCTTCACCATCCGGGCTGCCATCCACGCCAACGATAAAGAATTCGTTGCGTTGAGCCTGTTTAGCCGCCAGATCGGCGCCGATCGCGGTCGGATCGTTAATCGCGAATACGCCGTCGATCTTCGGATTGGCCGCCAGCAGGGAGGTCATGACCTCCAGGCCGCCTTCGCGGCTGCCTTTGGCGTTCTGATTATCCGAGAGCACTTTGATATCCGGGTGGCGCCTGAACTCGGTCTGGCAGCCCTCCACGCGGTTTTGTACCGCAGAAACCGGCGGTCCGTTGATGATCACCACGTTGCCTTTACCTTTCAGGCGGTCGGTAATGTACTTACAGGCCATTTCTCCCGCCTGAGTGTTATCGGAGGTGATGGTCGCATCGGCCCCTTCCGCCGCCACGTCCACCGCCACGACCACGATCCCCGCCTCTTTAGCGCGTTTTACCGCGGGGCCGATCCCTTTGGAATCCGCGGCATTAAGGATGATCATGTCTACTTTCGCCGCAATGAAGTTATCGATCTGCGACACCTGCTGGCCCAGATCGTACCCGCTGGAGACCAGCGTCACCTTGACGTTATCTCCCGCCAGCTTGCGCGCTTCCAGCTCGGCACCTTTGGTGATCTGCACGAAGAACGGGTTAGCCAGGTCACCCACCGTCACGCCGATGGATTTCAGATCTTTTGCCTGCGCAAACGGGGTTGCGGCCAGCAGCGCGCCAGCACAGAGCGCGGTCACTAAGGGCTTCAATCTCATGCTGTATTCCTCACGTAGGGTATTGTTGTTATGCACTTTGATGGTGTCGGGTACGGTATTTGTCGATCAGCACCGCTATGATGATCACCGCCCCTTTGATCACCAGCTGCCAGAAATAGGAGACGCCCATCAGCGTCATGCCGTTGTTGAGGGTGGCGATGATCAGCGCGCCCACCAGGGTGCCGGTGATCGTGCCGATCCCGCCGACGAAGCTGGTGCCGCCGAGGATCACCGCCGCAATCGCATCCAGCTCGTACCCCGTGCCGAGGTTGCCGTTGGCGCTGTAGAGACGTGAAGCGCTCATCACGCCGCCTAAGCCCGAGAGCAGGCCACTCATGCCGTAGACAAACAGCAGCACCAGCCAGACCTTAATGCCGGTTAAGCGTGCCGCCTGCATGTTGCCACCAACCGCATAGATGTGAACGCCGAGGGTGGTGCGGCGCAGGATGAACCAGCACACCACAATCACCGCCAGGGCGATCACCACCAGCCACGGAATCGGGCCGAGGTAGTTATTGCCGATCCACTCGAAGTTAATGTTGGAGTTAATAACCGTCGTGCCGTCCGCCAGCAGATAGGCCGCGCCGCGCAGCGCCGTATAGGTGCCGAGCGTGACGATAAACGGCGGAAGTCCGGCGAAGGCCACCAGCGCACCGTTGAACAGCCCCAGCACCATACCGAGCATCAGCGCCGCCGGAATGGAGAGCATCGCAAATTCAGGGATAAGCGACACTACCATCGCTGCCACTGCCGTGGTGCCCAGAATCGAGCCCACGGAGAGGTCAATCCCGCCGGTCAGGATGATGAAGGTCATCCCGGCCGCCAGCACAATGTTGATCGACGCCTGCCGGGTAATGTTGAGCAGGTTGCTCTCGGTGAAAAAGTTCGGGGCGATAAAGCCAAATACCGCCACAATCAGGATTAAAATCGGCAAAATGCCGATCGTTTGCATCAGATCGCTCATCAGCATTTTTTTGGCGGAGGCGGATTTCGCCACCTGCTGCGGATGGGTTGGAGTTGTCATAATTACACCGCCTGATGATGTGTGTCGTTTACGCCGGTTGCCAGCGTCATGATGTTTTCCTGAGAGATGTCGCGCCCGTGCAGTTCACCCGCAATGCTGCCTTCCCGCATCACGTACACCCGGTCGCTCATCCCTACTACTTCCGGCAGCTCGCTGGAGATCATCAGTATCGCAACGCCTTTGCGCGCCATCTGGTTCATGATGCGGTAGATCTCGCTTTTTGCGCCGACGTCTACGCCGCGCGTGGGCTCGTCCAGAATCAGAATGCGCGGGCCTATCGCCACCCAGCGGGAGATCAGCAGTTTTTGCTGGTTGCCGCCGGAGAGCCCGCCCGCGCGCACCTGTGAATGGGGCACGCGGATATTGAGCAGGGCGATGGCGTCATCGGAAATCGACTGCGCTTTTTTGCGGTTCAGCCAGCCGAAGGTGGCGTCGCGCTCCAGCGTCGCCATGGTGATGTTCTCCTGCGCCGCCAGCTCCAGAAACAGACCTTGCTCCTTGCGGTTCTCGGTAAGAAAACCGATGCCGTTCTCAATGGCCGCGCGCGGGGAGTGGATCACCACCGGTTCGCCGTCCACCTCAATCATGCCGCCGGTGGCTTTGCGCACGCCGAAGATCAGCTGCGCCAGCTCGGAACGCCCGGCCCCGACCAGACCCGCCAGTCCGACGATTTCACCGGAGCGCACCTGCAAACTACAGGGCTGCACTTTTTTGCCGTCGGTGAGGTGGTGGACGTTAAGACGCGGGCTGCCGAGGGGAATATCGCGCTCTTTGTTAAACAGATCGCTGAGCGGACGGCCCACCATCATGCGCACCAGCTCGGAGGCGTTGAGCCTGTCGCGCGTCAGGCTGCCGACGTATTGCCCGTCGCGCAGCACGCTGACGCGGTCCGAGAGTTCATACACTTCCGCCATCCGGTGGCTGATGTAAATAATCGCCATGCCTTCATCGCGCAGGCGCAAAATCAGTTCGAACAGACGGTGGGTTTCGCGTGAGGAGAGGGCGGCGGTAGGTTCGTCCATCACCAGAATGCGGCTGTTGCGGTGCAGGGCGCGGGCGATCTCCACCTGCTGCTGCTCGGCGATCGTCAGCTTCATGACCAGGTCGGTGGCGCTGAACTGCGCACCGAGGCGGTCAATGACCGCCTGCGCCTGGGCAGCCATCTCTTTGCGCTGGACCAGCCCGCCGCGCGACAGCTCGCTGCCGAGAAAAATGTTTTCTGCCACGGTCAGGTTAGGAGCAAGCTGCATCTCCTGATAAATCAGGGTAATGCCTGCGGCCAGCGCATCCTTCGGACCTTTGATGTGAAATGGCTTGCCGTCGATGAGGATGTCGCCGCTGCTGGCGGTATAGGCTCCTGCGAGGATCTTCATCAGCGTGCTTTTTCCGGCGCCGTTTTCCCCCATCAGCGCGTGGATCTCACCGGGGAAAACCGTCAAATCCACGCCCTTGAGCGCGTGGAAATTGCCAAAGGTTTTGGCAATGTGGCGCATCTCTAAAACCGGGGTTCTGCTCATGGCGGATCTCCTGTGAATGTCGATATCTGCACTTCATCACAGGCGCGTAAATGCAAAATGTCAGAAGCTGTTCATATTTGTCATAGTTATGAATAGCTAATCGCCATCACATTTTCCTTTTCCCTCTCCCTGTGGGAGAGGGCCAGGGTGAAGGCACCAATCCGCAGAGGAGCCCAAACCCATGTCTTCACGCCCCCCGTTCTTCACCAGCGCCCGCGGACGCCTGCTGATTTTTAATCTGCTGGTGGTCGCCGTCACGCTGATGGTCAGCGGTGTGGCGGTGCTCGGCTTTCGTCACGCCAGCCAGATCCAGGAGCAGGTCCAACAGCAAACGCTGGATGACATGACCGGCAGCATGAACCTCGCCCGTGATACCGCAAATGTGGCAACGGCGGCGGTGCGGCTGTCGCAGGTGGTCGGTGCGCTGGAGTACAAAGGCGAAGCCGAGCGGCTGAAACAGACGCAGATGGCGCTGCGCCACTCGCTGGATCAACTTGCCGATGCGCCGCTGGCGCAGCAGGAGCCGGCGCTGGTGGCGCGAATTATTCGCAGGAGTAATGAATTACAGCAGAGCGTGACGGGAATGCTGGAGCGCGGGCAAAAGCGGCATCTGGAGCGTAACGCGCTGCTCAGCTCGCTCTATCAAAGCCAAAGCTACCTGCGTCATTTGCAGGATATCAACCGCCGTTACGCGAGCAATGTGCCAGACGCCCGACAGCTTGCAGAGATGGACAGGCTGATCGTTGCCGCCATTGATACCCCTTCACCGCGCGCCACGGTGCAGCAGCTGGATGCAGTAACCGCGGGGTTATCCGCGAGCGCCCTGCAACCGGTGGCCAACCTGGTGCTCCCGGATTTTAATGATGAGCTGCGCAAGCTCGCACCACTGTCGACGCAGCTGGAGGAGAGCGAACTGTCCATCAGCTGGTACATGTTCCACATCAAGGCGCTGGTGGCGATATTAAACAGCGACATTAATCAGTACGTTGAACAGGTGGCGCAGGCTTCCCGGCTTCGCACGGCCCAGAGCCATCACGAGCTGCAATCCATCAGCGTGTTTATCAGCATCTTCGCGGTGCTGGCGCTGATCATCACCGGCTGTGCCTGCTGGTATATTTACCGCAATCTGGGCTCCAACCTGACGGCTATCTCAAGGGCGATGTCGCGTCTCGCTCATGGGGAGCAGGATGTGTCGGTGCCCGCGCTACAGCGGCGTGATGAGCTGGGGGAACTGGCGCGCGCGTTTAACGTTTTCGCCCGCAATACCGCTTCGCTGGAGCACACCACGCGGCTGCTGAAGGAGAAGACCTCACAGATGGAGGTTGACCGCATCGAACGTCAGGGGCTGGAGGAGGCGCTGCTGCACAGCCAGAAAATGAAGGCGGTCGGGCAACTGACGGGTGGCCTGGCGCATGATTTTAATAACCTGCTGGCGGTGATTATCGGCAGTCTGGAGCTGACCGATTCGGCATCACCGGACGCGCCGCGCATCACCCGTGCGCTTAAAGCCGCGGAACGCGGAGCCATGCTCACCCAGCGTCTGCTGGCCTTCTCGCGCAAGCAATCCCTGCAACCCCATGCGGTAGAGATGAAGCCGCTGCTGGAGAACCTGAGCGAGCTGATGCGGCACTCGCTTCCCGCCACGCTGACGCTGGATATTGAAGCGCAAACCCCGGCGTGGCCCGCATGGATTGACGTCAGCCAGCTGGAAAACGCCATTATCAACCTGGTAATGAACGCCCGTGACGCAATGGAGGGGCAATACGGTGTGATCAAAATCCGCACCTGGAACCAGCGTGTGACCCGCAGCGACGGGCGCAGGCAGGATATGGTCGCGCTGGAGGTGATTGACCACGGCTGCGGGATGTCGCAGGAGGTGAAATCGCAGGTCTTTGAACCGTTCTTCACCACCAAACAGACCGGCAGCGGCAGCGGGTTAGGGCTGTCGATGGTGTACGGCTTTGTGCGCCAGTCGGGTGGTCGCGTTGAGATCGAAAGCGCGCCGGGGCAGGGAACCACCGTGCGGCTCCAGCTGCCGCGCTCGACGCTGCCCGCGTTCTCCGATGATGTCGTGCTGGCGACCACGGCCCCGGCAGAAAGTGAGCTGCTTGTGCTGGTCCTGGAAGATGAGGCGGGCGTGCGTCAGACCCTGTGCGAGCAACTGCACCAGCTTGGCTACCTGACACTTGAAGCCGAAAACGGCGAGCAGGCGTTGAACATGCTGGACGCATCACCGGATATCGGCATGTTTATCAGCGACCTGATGTTACCGGGCGGCCTGAGCGGTGCGGAGGTGATCGGCCATGTACGCAGCCACTATCCGCAGTTGCCAGTTCTGCTGATCAGCGGACAGGATTTGCGCCCGGCGCATAACCCGCAGCTGCCGGACGTTCCGTTACTGCGAAAACCGTTCACCCGCGCACAGCTGGCGCAGGCGCTGCGCAAGGTGATGGTAATTTGAGATTCCTCCGCTACTCCCGCTAACAGCCAGTCATTACTTTAAGGCCAGTTCACCTGCGAGTCTGGCCTTATGAAACGTTACTCTACCGCTCTGTTATTGGGTCTGCTGACTTTAACCAGCCAACTGGCGCATGCCGATGTGATTGATGATGCTATTGGCAATATTCAGCAGGCGATCAACGACGCCTATAACCCCGGCAGCAGCCGTAATGACGATGACGACGATCGTTACGATCGCAGCCGTCAAACCGACAGCCGCCAGTACGACGATCGTCGCCGGCAGTTAGAAGACCGACGCCAGCGCTTAGACGAGCGTCAGCGGCAGCTGGATGACGACCGGCGTCGGTTAGAGGAGGATGAGCGCCGGTTAGAGGATGATTACGATCGGTGGTAAACCCCGGTATCGCAACGCGTAGGCCGGGTAAGGCGCAGCCGCCACCCGGCAAAACCTAATCCAGCACCAGTACCATCCCGTCATACCCCGCTTCAATGCCGGACGGCAGCGGGTTATCCATCATCCAGACGTCAAACTGATGGCTGATATGCGTCAGGATCACCTGCGGACAGCCAATCACCTCGTTCAGCGCAATCACCGTATTCAAATCACAGTGGTTGCGCGGCGTCTCCTGGCGCGGTTCATGGCTACAGTCAATAATCATCGCCTGCGGCTGATTATTTAGCAGAAATGTCACCGTTTTATCCGGTAGCCCGGCGGTATCAGAAAGCCACGCCACGCGACTGTGGGCGGACTCCAGCAGATAGCCAAATGTGAGTTTTGAATGGTTGAGCGGCAGCGGCGTGACCCGCAAGCCCTGAAGTTCAAACGTCACAAACGGCTCTACCGTGTGGCTGAAATCGAGAAGGCCGGGATGTTTGAACAGGTCGTCACAGCCTGCGTCGTCCGGCGGACCGTAAACCGGAATGGTCGCTCCCACGCCCCAGCGCAGAGGAAACAGCCCCTGAACGTGATCCATATGATAGTGGGTAAGCAAAAACTGCCTGAAACTCCCTGCGGGCCAGTCGTCCATCAGGTGTGGAATACCTGCGTCCAGCAAGGTGACCGCATCGTTGAATTTCACCGCCGCGCTGCAGGGGCGACGGCGATGGTTTTCCTGCAAACGCGCCCGTCGGCACGCCGCGCAGTCGCAGCCAAACACCGGCACCAGCTGCGCCCCTCCCGTTCCTGTCAGCGTGATCGTCAGACTCATAACGCACCTCTACAGCGGTTTGGTGAAGCGGAAATGGCTTTGCGTATACCCTTCACGAACATAAAAACGGTGCGCGTCCACGCGCTTCACGCTGGTGGAAAGCTCGGTCAGCTCGGCGCCTGCCTGTCGCGCGACGTCCTCTGCCCAGGCCAGCAGCTGGCTGCCCACTTTTAATCCGCGCGCCTGCGGCATCACCACCAGCTCCTGGATCTCGCCGATCCAGCGGGCGTGATGCAGGTGAAACTGCATATGCAGGCCGATCATACCGATGATCTGCCCGTCCAGCTCGGCCAGCTGGTAGCGCATATTGTGATCCTGCAAGTTGGCCAGATACCCGACGTGAAACGCCTGATGATCGAACTCGGCCTGCTTAAGTTCGCAGATCAGAGCGTAAACGATCGGCGCATCGTCGGCGGTGGCGGGGCGAAGCTGGCAGTCAGGCATGCTGTTTCTCCTTCTGGCGAATAAGCGATAGAAAGGTCTCGACTGACTGTAGCAAACTTCCGTCGTTATTGAGGAGATGGCAACCCGACGGGGTGTAGCGCGCCGCCCGTTCCAGCCGCTGTTCGATCTCGCGTGCGTTTTCGCGCCCCCGCTTTTGCAGCCGGCTACGCAGAACCTCCGGGGAAACCTGCAAACAGACCGGGAGCAGCGCCGCTTCGTACCGGGCGCGAGCCTGCGGGAGATGCGCCCGTGAGCCGTTAACCAGCACGTCGAACCCCGCGTGCAGCCAGAGGTCGATCTCAATGCCGACGCCATAGTAGTAACCGTTGGCATGCCAGCTTAGCGCCAGCAGGTTTTGTCCGGCGCGGGTAAAAAACTCCTGCTCGCTCAGGGCGATATGGTTTTCGCTTCCGGCGTTGGCATCGCGCGTGATATAGCGGTGCGCCACCAGCAGCTGTGAGTGTTCCCGCTGCCGTAACGCCGACAGCAGGCTGTCCTTCCCGGAGCCGGACGGGCCCATTAACCAGATGAGTCTTCCCATCAGAACACCCTTTTTCCCTGACGCCAGACGTGGTCGATATGAATGTGCTCGCCCTTACGGTGCGCCAGCACCAGATCGGCCCGTTTCCCCTCGGCGATTTCCCCGCGTTCGTGAAGATTGAGCGCGGTGGCCGGGTTTTTCGTCACCAGGCGAATCGCCTGCGGCAGCGTGAAGCTATTGCCTTCGTCGTCCGCGACGCGGAAGGCCGCGTCCAGCAGGCTGGCGGGGTAATAGTCAGATGAGAGGATATCCAGCAGGCCGAGGGAGGCGAGCTTGCTTGCCGCCACGTTTCCGGAGTGCGACCCGCCGCGCACGATGTTCGGCGCACCCATTAGCACGTTCATGCCATGCTTACGCGATGCCTCTGCCGCCTCGAACGTGGTGGGAAATTCGGCGATCACGCTCCCAAGCTGGTGGGATTCACGGACATGGTCGTGCGTGGCATCATCATGGCTGGCCAGGGCAATATGACGGTCACGGCACATCGCGGCAATGGAGAGACGATTCGGCTGCGACCACTGGGCCGCAAGCTGGAGCTGCTCTTCTTCATAGCGCGCCATCTCAGCATCGTTGAGCGCGTATTTGCCCTGATAGTATTCGCGATACTTTTCAATGTTGGCGAACTGGCGCTGCCCCGGCGAGTGATCCATCAGGGAAACCAGCGAGACCGGCTCGCGGCCCACCAGCTTTTCAAACAGCGGCAGGGTAGTGTGGTGCGGCAGCTCGCAGCGCAGGTGCAGACGGTGCTCGGCGCGGTTGAGGCCGCGCTTTTGCGTCTCCTCCACGGCGTTGATCATCTTCTCCAGGTTCTCCAGCCGATCGCCGCCGTCGCGCACGTCGCCGATCGCCACCGCGTCCAGCACCGTGGTGATGCCGCTGGCGACCATCAGCGCGTCGTGGCTGCTCATCGCTGAATGCGCGGGCCAGTCGACCTTCGGGCGGGGCGTGAAAAATTTATCAAGATTATCGGTATGCAGCTCAATCAGCCCCGGCAGCAGCCAGCCGCCTTCGCCATCCATCGCGTCCGGTGAGCGGCTCTGGGTTTCAGCAAACGCGCGGATGACACCGTCCCGGACCTCAACCGAGCCGTTCACGACTTCATTTTCCAGTACCAGCCTGACGTTATTGATAATCATACGTTTGTCCCCATCGGGTGCAGTCTGTCCGCCACGCGATGGCGTACGGCGTCGTCGTGGAAGATCCCGACGATCGCCGCGCCGCGCGCTTTGGCCTGTTCGATCAGTTCCATCACCGCTGCGCTGTTTTTACTGTCGAGCGAGGCGGTGGGTTCATCCAGAAGTAAAATCGGGTAATCGACGATAAAGCCGCGGGCGATGTTCACGCGCTGCTGTTCGCCGCCGGAAAAGGTCGACGGGGCGAGGTGCCACAGACGCTCCGGTACGTTGAGACGCGTCAGCAGGCTGGCGGCTTTAGCGGCGCAGGTTTCGCGCGGTACGCCGAGATCCAGCAGGGGCTGCATGACCACGTCCAGGGCAGAGATCCGCGGGATCACCCGCAGGAACTGGCTGACCCAGCCGATCGTCGAGCGGCGTACTTCCAGCACCTTGCGCGCGGGAGCCTGGACCAGATCGACCCATTCATTGTTATGGCGGATATGAATATGGCCTTCGTCCGGCAGGTAGTTGGCATACAGGGAGCGCAGCAGGGTGGATTTTCCGCTGCCGGAATGGCCATGCAGCACCACGCATTCGCCGTTGCTGACCTCTAATGAGGCATTTTGCAGTACCGGCAGGCGGACACCGTTTTGCTGGTGGAGCACAAAGGTTTTACTGACATTTTCAACGTGGATCATTTTTGCCTCGCGATTCGTTTTGCCGGGTGGCGGCTTCGCCTTACCCGGCCTACGGGTGCGGTGTTCGTTTTGCCGGGTGGTGGCTTCGCCTTACCCGGCCTACAGGTGCGCTGTTCGTAGCCCGGGTAAGCGCAGCGCCACCCGGCAACAGCGCCCTCAGTTCTGCAACACCGACGACACCAGCAGCTGGGTGTACGGATGATGGGGATCGTCGAGCACCCGGTCGGTTAACCCACTTTCCACCACCTGACCCTGCTTCATCACCAGAAGACGGTCCGCCAGCAGGCGCGCGACGCCTAAATCATGGGTGACAATCACCACCGCCAGGTTCAGCTCCACCACCAGGCCGCGCAGCAGGTCGAGCAGGCGCGCCTGCACGGATACGTCCAGCCCGCCGGTCGGTTCGTCCATAAACACCAGCTTCGGATGGGTGACGAGATTGCGGGCAATCTGTAAACGCTGCTGCATGCCGCCGGAGAAGGTGGTCGGCAGGTCGTCGATGCGCGAGGCGGGGATTTCAACTTCCTCCAGCCAGTGCTGCGCCGTGGCGCGGATATTGCCGTAGTGGCGTGCGCCGGTGGCCATCAGCCGTTCGCCGATGTTGCCCCCCGCTGACACCTGACGGCGCAGGCCGTCCATCGGGTGCTGATGCACCACGCCCCACTCGGTGCGCAGCAGGCGGCGGCGCTCGGCTTCGCTCATGCCGTACAGCGACACGCCCTCATACAAAATGTCGCCACTCTGCGGCGTCAGGCGCGCGGAGATGGACTTCAGCAGGGTGGTTTTACCGGAGCCGGACTCGCCGACAATGCCCAGCACTTCGCCCGGCCACAGCTCAAACGACACGTCGCTAAAGCCTTTGCCCGGCGCATAAAGGTGAGTCAGGTTGTTAACCGAAAGCAGCGGTTTCATTGGCTGTTCGCCTCGCTCTGTTGGCGGCAGTAATCAGTGTCGGAGCAGACAAACATCCGTTTGCCGGTGTCGTCCAGCACCACTTCATCCAGATAGCTGTGTTTGGATCCGCAGATGGCGCACGGCTCGTCCCACTCCTGCACCGTAAAAGGGTGATCGTCGAAATCCAGGCTCTCTACGCGGGTAAACGGCGGTACGGCGTAGATGCGTTTTTCACGTCCGGCACCAAAAAGTTGCAGGGCGGGCATCATGTCCATCTTCGGGTTATCGAATTTCGGGATCGGCGACGGGTCCATCACGTAGCGGCCGTTCACCTTCACCGGGTAGGCGTAGGTGGTGGCGATATGGCCGAAGCGGGCGATGTCCTCATACAGTTTGACCTGCATGATCCCGTACTCTTCCAGGGCGTGCATGGTGCGGGTTTCGGTTTCCCGCGGCTCGATAAAGCGCAGCGGCTCCGGGATCGGCACCTGGAAAATCAAAATCTGATCTTCAGTCAGCGGGGTCTCCGGAATGCGGTGACGGGTCTGGATCAGCGTCGCGTCTTCGGTTTTTTCAGTGGTGTTGACGCCCGTTACGCGCCTGAAGAAGTTGCGGATCGACACGGCGTTGGTGGTGTCGTCTGCCCCCTGGTCGATGACCTTCAGCACGTCCGCTTCGCCAATCACGCTGGCGGTGATTTGAATACCGCCGGTGCCCCAGCCGTAGGGCATCGGCATTTCGCGGCCGCCGAACGGCACCTGGTAGCCAGGGATCGCCACAGCTTTAAGGATGGCGCGGCGGATCATGCGTTTAGTTTGCTCGTCCAGATAGGCAAAGTTGTAGCCGCTTAAGTTAGCCATTGGCGCGCTCCCGTTGCAGGCGTTTCAGCAGTTCCAGTTCGGCCTGGAAATCGACGTAGTGCGGCAGCTTGAGGTGCGAGACAAAGCCCGCGGCCTCAACGTTATCCGCGTGGGCCAGCACGAACTCTTCGTCCTGTGCCGGGCCTGCAATATGCTCGCCGTAGTCCGGCGCCTGGAGCGCACGGTCAACCAGCGCCATCGCCATCGCCTTGCGCTCGCTCAGGCCATACACCAGCCCGTAGCCGCGGGTAAAGTGTGGATCTTCATTTTCTGGCGCGACAAAACCGTTGACCATTTCGCACTCGGTCATCAGCAGTTCGCCGATGTTCACCGCAAACCCCAGCTCTTCTGGCACAATTTCGACATCGAGATAGCCGCTGCGGATCTCTGCCGCGAACGGGTGGTTGCGCCCGTAGCCGCGCTGCGTGGAGTAGGCCAGCGCCAGCAGATACCCTTCGTCGCCGCGCATCAGCTGTTGCAGACGGGACGAGCGCGAACAGGGATAGACCGGCGGCGTGCGGGTGATGTCATCCGGTGTGCTGCCGGTGTCTTCTTCCGCCTTCGCCAGCCCCTGGTTTGCCAGCAGGCTAAAGACGTGCGGGGAGGCGTCTTGTTCAGCATCAGAGGCGCTGAGCTGCGGTGTTTCACCGTTTGCCAGCAGAGCGAAGTCCATCAGACGATGGGTGTAGTCGTAGGTGGGGCCAAGCAGCTGGCCGCCAGGAATATCTTTATACACCGCAGAAATACGGCGCTCTAAACGCATTTCCGCCGTATTTACCGGCTCGCTCACCGCCAGCTTCGCAAGCGTTGTGCGGTAAGCGCGCAGCAGGAAGATGGCTTCCACGTTATCGCCGCTGGCTTGTTTCAGCGCCAGCGCCGCCAGCTCACGGTCCGCGATGCCGCCTTCGGTCATCACGCGGTCGACGGCCAAATTTAACTGCTGTTCAATCTGGGCGACGCTCAGCTCGGGAAGAGCGTCATCCCCCCGGCGTCTGTGCGCCTGCAAGGCATGGGCGGCGGCGATCGCCTTCTCGCCCCCTTTGACGGCAACGTACATCAGCACACCTCCACGTGAGTGGTTCGCGGGATCGCCAGCAGGCGCTCGCCGCAGGTCAGGATCAGGTCGATACCGAGCGGGAACGGATGCGGGCGCTCGGTCAGCTCATGAATGATGCACTCCGGCAGCTGGGGGGCGACCATCCGCTCGTCGGCGATGCCTGCACCCGTCAGGCGAAGCATGCGACCACCGCTCAGGCTGGAGACCTGCAAAATCAGCGTGGCGCTGGTTTCCGGGGCGACGGCGCTGCCTTCGCTCAGGGCGTTAAGCTGCTCGTGGCTGATTTGCTCGTCTGCCACGGCGAAGACCGCCTGCTGGGGCTGCTCGACCAGCGGCGCGTTGGTGTGAAAGCGCAGGTTCTGGCTGGCGATATCGTTCAGCAATGCCCCTGACAGCCATACCGGCGTGTCGTTGTCCGCCAGCGTCAGCAGCACGCTGGTAGAGGCGAGGTTCAGCGGCAGCCAGCCCTGCGAAAGCTGGTGCAGCGAGACGATCACGCCGGGCTCGCTCATGGCTTTCAGCAGGCGACGGAAACTCTGTTGGGCATCCTGGACGGCCAGGGTAAAGGCAGGTTGAAGCGTCATGCGTTGTCTCCGCGAACGAGCGTAAAGAAGTCGACCCGGCTGGTATTCACTTCGGTCTGACGCGCGGCAAGGCGTGCGGCGCGGTCAGCTTCCAGCGGGGCAATAAGGGTTTCCATTAAGGTCTGAAAATGCGGCTGTTCCTGTAAAAGCGCGTCGATAACCGCGCAGCGCTCGGCGTGCGTTTTGTCGCGTCCAAGTACGTAGCCGTAGCCCAGCGTGCCGCTGCTCAGGCGGATCACCGCGCGGGTGAGGGTGGCATCGCCGGCGAAGAAGCGCTCACCGGTGCCGCCCATGCGTGCCTGGATCTGCACCAGGCCGATCTCCGGCGCGCGGATCGTGTCGTAGTCCGGCGTCAGGCCGAGCGCGTTCATGCGGGCAGCCAGCGCAGCAGGCTGGCTATGGGCCAGCACGCGCATCCAGCGCTGACGAGTGGAGGTGTCGAAGTGCATTCAGTGCTCCATGGTAAATTCAATCATGTCGGCGCGGGTCAGGCTGACGGAGTATTCCGTTGCGTTGACGTCGCCGTCACGGTGGTTGAGGGTGCGCACGCAGAGCAGCGGGGCCATGTTGGGGATCTCCAGCACCTTGCTCTCTTTAGCCTGCGCGCGGCGGGCGCTGATGCGCGTCTGGGTGCGTTTGAGCGCGATACCCGTCGCCTCCTGAAGAAAATCATGCAGGGAACCGCTGGCGAAATGTTGCAGCACGGGCCAGAGGGAGAGGTCCGCGAAGTAGTGGTCGATCTGACAGACCGCCACGCCGTTCACCCGGCGCAACGTGCGCAGGTGAACGACGTTGTCGCCCTCCTGAATCCCCAGCGCGTCCGCTACGTGGCGGGAGGCCGGGCGCAGGACAGACAGCAGCTTTTCGCTGGTGGGGTGGCTGCCCTGATCGAGCAGGTTCTGGCTAAAACGCGCCTGAGCATTGAGCGGGTAGTCAAACGGGCGCATCAGCACCAGCACGCCGACGCCCTGACGACGCTGGACCCAGCCGCGCTCCACCAGCTGATCGATGGCGCGACGCAGGGTGTGGCGATTCACTTCGTAGCGGTCGGCAAGCTGCTGCTCGGCAGGCAGGTAGTCGCCGCACCGATAGTGCGTGCGCAGCTCCACTTCGAGCTTTGCCGCAATCTCTTGCCAGCGGGTAGGGTAACTGGTCGGATGTCTGGATAAGTACATACCAATCAAAGCCTCGCTTCTCAGATGAAGTGCTTACGCAAGCGTTGAGAGAGGAAATCCAGCAGGCTGACGGTGACGATGATAAGCACCATCAATGCGCAGGTTTGCTGGAACTGGAAACCGCGAATCGCTTCCCACAGGGTGACGCCAATACCGCCTGCGCCCACCATGCCGACCACGGTGGCGGAGCGAACGTTGGACTCGAAGCGGTATAGCGAATAGGAGATGAGCAGCGGCATGACCTGCGGCAGGACGCCGTAGAGGATCTCTTCGATTTTGTTCGCGCCGGTTGCGCGGATGCCTTCCACCGGGCCGGGCTCGATGGCTTCAACCGCTTCGGAGAGCAGCTTGGAGAGTACGCCGGTGGTGTGGATGAACAGCGCCATCACGCCAGCGAACGGACCCAGGCCGACGGCGACCACGAACAGCATCGCAAAGACCATTTCGTTGATGGCGCGACAGGCGTCCATCAGGCGACGCATCGGCTGGTAGATCCACCACGGCACGATGTTTTCGGCGCTCATCAGGCCAAACGGAATGGAGAGGATCACGGCGAGGGCGGTGCCCCAGACGGCGATTTGCAGGGTGGTGGCCATTTCACTGAGGTAGTCCTGCCACTGGCTGAAGTCAGGTGGGAAGAAGTCGGCGGCGAAGGTCGCCATGTTGCCCGAGTCCCTGAAGAGCAGCAGCGGATCCATCTCCGCGCCCTTCCAGGAGATAACGAGCACCGCCAGCAGAACGGCCCAGCTTATGAGCGAGAACCAGCTGCGCTTTGGCGGCGGGAGGGTGATGGTTTGCATGTTGGCTCCTTAATCTGTTCTCCCTCTCCCTGTGGGAGAGGGCCGGGGTGAGGGCATCAGCGTGCGCCTTTCCCCCTCACCCTAACCCTCTCCCTCAAGGGAGAGGGGACTTGAGTTACTGCACCGCTTTATTCACGCTGGTCATCGCGCCGAGCGCGGCGGTCAGGCGGTCGAGATCGTCCAGCTGCGCCTGAATTTCCGACACTTTGCTGGTCTTCTCTTCTTCCTTCAGACCTTTGTTGTCCTTCACGCCCTGCATCTGTTTAAACAGCGCCAGCTGGCGAATCGGCACCAGCTGCAAATCGCTGGACGCGCGGAACGGTGCCCAGCCCAGGTGCGCCAGCACCGCTTTCTCTTCCGGCGTTTTGCCGTAGTTCATAAAGAAGTCGTAGACCTTGTCTTTGGTGCTTTCGGAGAGGTTTTTACGCCACACAATCGGGTCGCCCGGGATCAATGGCGATTTCCAGATCACCTTCAGCGCTTTCAGCTTGTCCGGCGCGGAGGTCTTCAGCTTGTCGAGGTTTTCAGTGTTGTTGGTGGCAACGTCTACCTGCTTGTTTGCTACGGCCAGGGCGTTGGTTTCGTGGCTGGCGTTGACCGTGCGCTTGAAGTCGCTGGCGGAGATGTTGTTTTTCGCGAAGACGTAGTAACCCGGGACGAGGAAGCCGGACGTAGAATTCGGGTCGCCGTTACCAAAGGTCAGCTCTTTGCGTTTGGCGAGCATATCGTTGAGGTTGTTGATCGGGCTGTCTTTGTTAACGATCAGCACGCTCCAGTAGCCCGGGGAGCCGTCTGCTGCAACGGTCTGGGCAAAGACCTGGCCGTTGGCGCGATCTACCGCTTCCATGGCAGAGAGGTTGCCGTACCACGCGATGTCGACTTTGTTGAAGCGCATTCCCTGGATAATGCCCGCGTAGTCCGGGGCGAAGAAGGCGTTCACTTTGATCCCCAGTTTGGTTTCCATATCTTTCAGGAACGGTTCCCACTGCGGCTTCAGGTTTTGCTGTGATTCCGTTGAAATGATGCCAAAGTTCAACGCTTTTTCCTGTTCCTCTGCCCAGGCCGGGCTTAACAGGGTGCTGATGCTGAACATGCTGGTGAAGGCCAGCGCGGCAACGGCTTTGTAGTTCATTTCCATTCCTCGTTATCGGGGCGTTAAGCAGCCTGCGCGCGTTCTTCGACGCGGTTTACGCTGCGGTAGAGATGATCAAAACGTTCGTTATCAAACTGATGGCTGGCGCCATCGAAGAACACGTGGCCCTGACGCAGGGCGACGATGCGCTCGCAGTAGCGCAGGGCGTAATCCACCTGATGCAGCGTCACCACCACGGTGATGCCGTCGTTCTGGTTGATGTCGCGCAGGGTTTCCATCACGATGCGGGCCGATTCCGGATCCAGCGAGGCGATAGGCTCATCGGCCAGAATGATTTTGGCTTTCTGCATCAGGGCGCGGGCGATGGCGACGCGCTGCTGCTGTCCGCCGGAGAGCGTTGAGACGCGCTGGTGGGCAAAATGCGCCATACCGACGCGGGTCAGCGCCTGTAAGGCTTCTTGTTTCTGGGAAGGGGAGAACCAGCGCAGGCAGGTGCGCCAGAACGGGGTGCTGCCGAGCGCGCCAATCAGCACGTTCTCGAGCACCGTCAGGCGGTTCACCAGGTTGAACTGCTGAAAGATATAGCCCGTCTGCGCGCGGCTTTTGCGAATATCGCTTGCCAGACGCCCCGCATGTTGCACGGTGTTACCCAGCAGCTCGACGCGGCTTTCCGGCGTTTTGTCACAGGTAATGAGGCCGCTTAAGTGACGAAGAAGGGTGGATTTTCCTGAACCGGATGGCCCCAGCAGCGCCACCATTTCGCCCTGCTGGACGGTCAGATCAACGGCATGCAGCGCCTTGTTGTGATGGAAGGTTTTGCTCAGTTTCTCGACGCGAATGACAGTTTGCATGTGCTGGGCCTCACGATAAATGTGGCCTCATGCTGGCGCATCAATATGACATTCAGGTTAAGTGTTGGTTGCGGGAGTTTGAAGAGTTGAGGGGGATTTGATGACAATCACCGTAGGCCCGGTCAGCGCAGCGCCACCGGACTCTGTTGCCGGATGCGCTGCGCTTATCCAGCCTACGATTTAACGACGTTAATCATCCACGGCACGCCGTATTTGTCGGTCACAGTGCCGAATCCGTGCGCCCAGAAGGTCTCCTGCCAGGCCATTTCAATATTGCCGCCATCGGCGAGGTTGTCGAACCAGCGCTTGCCTTCCGACACATCCTGGGTGTCGAGCACCAGTGTGAAACCCGCGTATTGCGCGCTGCTGCCAGGCGGTATCCCGTCGCTCATCATAATGTCGCTGCCCGCGATGCGGACGTTAGAGTGGGCGATGGCGGTATCCGGGAAGTTCATGCCGGACGGACAGCCTTCTTCGCTGTTTTCGTCTTTAGGCATTTCGCCGAAGGTGATTTTGTAGAGGAGTTCTGCGCCGACGGCCTGCTGATAGAAGGCGGTGGCCTCCGCACAGTTGCCGGCGAAAGAGATGTAGGGACTTAACGGCATAATCTTTACCTCACGTAAGAAAAGCCCGTTAAGTGTAGTTCCCGGACGCCCGGTAAGCGAAGCGTCACCGGGCGGGTCAATCAGTTCTTTTTCACGAACTCAGATTTCAGTTTCATCGGACCGAAGCCGTCAATTTTGCAATCGATATTATGATCGCCTTCAACAAGACGGATGTTTTTCACTTTGGTACCAATCTTCAGCATGGAAGAACTGCCTTTTACCTTCAGATCTTTCACAACGGTAACGCTGTCGCCGTCTGACAGCAGGTTGCCGTTCGCGTCTTTCACAATCAGCGTATCGCTGTCCTGCGCAGGCTCCGCATCGTTCCATTCATGGGCGCATTCCGGGCAAACGAACATGCCATTGTCTTCATAGGTGTATTCAGAATTGCATTTCGGGCAGTGTGGAAGTTGCATGTGGGTATCCTCAAAAGTGTTAACACGCTGGAAAACGCCAGCTAAATGACGGCAGTGTGCCGAAAAAGGCAGCGAGTATAACGCAAATCCCCACTTTTGTCGGTGATATTGTTTTAGAAAAATAGCGCAAAAATGCGTAAAAGATGACACGAACTGTCAGTGAATTAAGGGAAGCTTATGCCCTGCACAGCAGTGATCGTTATGATGATAAATATATCGAATATTTTATTACAGCAAATTGCTACGCTGTGCCATTTCGGATAAGGTGAAGGAACAAGCCGTTATTTATCTATCCTTTCTGATGCTATACATCTTTTGGTGTCAGGGAATACCTCTCTTTTTTGGTGGGTAAATAACGATGATATCTCCTGATGTTTCCTGAAAATGCGTTTTGTCTATTTACTTTTGGTCTTCTGACCAGAGGGATGTTTTACACGTATTAGAAGGGTGAGATTTAAATTCTCATTATCTTCAGTTACTTGTATTAAATGAACATGTTTTCCATACGTGATCATATAAGCCTGAACAGTATAATTAAAAAAACGTGGCTTAATAAAAGTAATAAATTTGCGTTAAGGGAAGGCTTTTATCATGCACACACAGACCATATTTGAATTAAGCCAGGAAGCCGAACGTTTGTTACAGCTGGCTCTGAACAATCTTGATTCATTAAAATCAATGCCGATTGCAAAGCTGGATAGCACAGCCGCTGCCATGAGCGGCGTTAATAACAACGTTTTGCCATTACATTTTAGCGCGCGGGGTGTCGACGCTCAGCAGGCGTTGCTGAATAACGAATTACGCAAAATAACCCGCCTCGAAATGGTGCTGGCGATTGTGGGTACCATGAAAGCGGGAAAATCGACCACCATTAATGCGATTGTGGGCACGGAAGTGCTGCCGAACCGCAATCGTCCGATGACGGCGCTGCCCACGCTGATCCGCCATACGCCGGGCCAGAAGGAGCCGGTGCTGCATTTTTTGCACGTTGCGCCCATTGATACCCTGATTTCCCAGTTGCAGACGAAATTGTGCGATAAAGATTGCGGCAAGCTGGCGCGGCGTCTGGAAATCGACAAGGACATGAATACGCTGCTGGAGCGCATCGAAAGAGGTGAGGCGTTCGGAAAACATCACCTGGGCGCGGAGCCCATCTTTCATTGTCGGAAAAGCCTGAACGATCTGGTGCGGCTTTCGCAGGCGCTGGGTGTGGAGTTTCCTTTTTCTGAGTATGCCGCGATTGAACATATTCCGGTGATTGAGGTGGAATTTGTGCACCTCGCCGGTCTGGATGCGCATCTTGGTCAACTGACGCTGCTCGACACGCCGGGGCCGAACGAGGCCGGTCAGCCGCACCTGCAAAAAATGCTCAGCGAGCAGCTGGCGCGCGCCTCCGCCGTGCTGGCGGTGATGGACTATACCCAGCTTAAATCCATTTCCGACGCCGAGGTTCGTCAGGCAATTTCGGCGGCGGGGAAATCCGTGCCGCTTTACGCCCTGGTCAATAAATTCGATCAGAAAGATCGTAACAGCGACGATGAAGAGCAGGTACGGGCGATGATTTCCGGCACGCTGATGAAAGGGAATATTTCTCCGGGACAAATTTATCCGGTCTCTTCCATGTGGGCCTACCTGGCAAACCGCGCCCGCTATGAGATGAACACCCATGGGCGGCTTCCCGATCATCAGGATCAGCGTTGGGTGCAGGATTTTGCCGAGGCCGCGCTGGGCCGCCGCTGGCGTACGGCCGATCTCGACGATAGTGACCATATTCGCCATGCGGCGGATCTGCTGTGGGAGGATTCGCTGTTCGAACAGCCCATCCGCAAGCTGATTTACGCGGCTTACGCCAACGCCTCGCTGTTCGCCCTGCGGTCGGCATCGCATAAACTGCTGAACTATGCGCAAAATGCCAGAGAATACCTGGATTTTCGCCATCAGGGACTGACGGTCGCCTTTGATGAGCTGGAGCGGAATATTAAGCGCCTGGAAGAGGACATGGCGATGCTGCGTCAGCGGCAGAGCGTAGTGAGCGATGAGGTCCAGCATGAAGTTGAAGAGGCGCTCAACGCAGCGGATACATTTCTGCTTAGTCAGAAAGGTGAACTTCACCAGGCGCTGGACGACATGTTTAGCCGCCCGTTAATTCTTGATTTAGCCGGGCGCGAGCCATCCAGCATGCGTACAGACGACACGGATGAGAACCAGCAGCTGGTGCTTGACGATGAAGGGCAGGCACAGATTGTCCTGAGCAAGATCCGATCGTCATGCGAGCAGATTTTGCTGAATGCGCAGAGCAGAATTAGCCGGGAGCTGGCGTTACGCTTCGATCAGCTGGAGTCTACGCTCGCCCGATCGTTGAATGAGGCGATGCGCCCCATCGAGATGCAAATTAAGGAACAGCTCAGTCATGCCGGCTTTCGGGCGCGGATTAGCTTTCCGGCGTTTCAGGCAAACCAGCTTAACTTCAATACGCGCGGCTTATTTAATGATGCCATTGTGCAGGACACCCCTCCCGCCAGTCAGCCTGCAGGGGCGGGCAGCGTACGTAATACCGTCTCGCGTTGGCTCAATCATCCCGGCTGGGGCTGGGAAGCGTATGTGGAGACGCGCACCCGATATGTCATCGATATCGCTCAGCTTCATGGCAAATTTACGCAGCATACCGATCAGTTTTGCGATCAAATACGTAAAGCTTTGGCCGCGCAGGTCGATGTCTCTGTTACGGCAGGTATGGCAACGTTCTTTGCAGAGTTTTCGTTGTGCCTGACCGGGTTACAGGAAAGCTTGCGTGATAGCCTTGCCGTGCGGCAGCAGAATGAGCATTCAACCCGGGCGCTTAGCCAGTTGTTGAAGCAAAGTATGACCACAGCGGCGTGGATTCAGGAAGATACCCGACTGTTACGCGATGATATTCAAACCTTATTCGCGGCAGAGCAACCATGACAACACAGCTACTGGACGGTCCCGGGCGGACGCTGGAGTGTATTCATCCAAAATTTATGGTCGATTTGGTCCAGGGGGCGGATGCTGCTCGTCACACCCTCCTGGGGCCACAGCAACTGCAATTTCGTGAGCGTTTGACGCAGGAGATCGTTACGCAGACCCGGTTGCGGCCATGGGCAATGGCGGGAATGCTCAACGAAAATGCAGCACTGCGGCTGGGTCTGGCGGAGAAACTGGCCGGTATGCTCGACCCCGGACACCTGGCGCTGACCCGCATGTCCGACAAGCTGGTAGCCCTGCGCCAGCAGGTTAATCCACGCCTCCCTCAACCTTCCGGATTGTTGCAACAGTACGAGGCGCTCTCCGCACATTTCAACCAGCGTGCCGCCTATAAAGAGAAAGCGCTCGCGCAGCGCGGCCTTACGGTTCAGGCGGGTGAGCACAGCGAGCAAATTTTTACCCGCTGGCGAGCCGGGCAGTATGACGGCTGGTCGCTGGCTGGCCGCTGCTTTATCGTGCTGGAAGAGTTGCGCTGGGGCGCGTTTGGCGATGCCTGTCGTCTGGCGAATAGTGATGTGGCGGCCATGCTGAAAGATAACCTGCGCAGCATGGCCGCAAACTATCTGGCACAGGGGATTAACGCTTCTCCCACCACCCGGCATTTTTACCATCAGTGGCTGACGACGCCCGCTTCTCCTGGTCTGATGGATTATAAAGATATGCTTGGCTGGCTGGGGGACTGGTGTCAGGCGGATAAACATCCGGTGAGCTGGTCAGTGACGCAGAGCTGGCAAACGGTCGCGCTGGGTATGCCGAGACTCTGTTCGGCAAAACGGCTGGTGGATGGCATGGTGGAAGAGATATTTAGTGCGTGATTGCCCCCTCTTTTTAAGGAGGGGGCGAACGGCTTAGTGGTGCATTTCTACCGCTTTCGGCTCTGCCTGGGTTTCCGGAACCTGTCCAAAACGTCTGGCGTACAGCGCCGTGATGATCGGGACCAGAATCGCCGTCACAATCACGCTGGCGGCAACCAAGGCCGTGGCGGAAGCCGCCACCGGTTCAAAGGCCGGGTTAATCTGGGCGATAATCACCGGGTTAGCTACCGCAGCGCCTGCGGCCGACGAGGCGGCCACACCTGCGGTTCCGTTACCGCCCCCGATGACGCGGTCTGCAATAATTAGCGGAATACCCGTGATGACGATGACGGCAACACCCAGCACAATACCCAGCAGGCCGGTTTCCAGAATCACGTTCAGATTGATGGTATTGCCCAACGCGAAGCCGAAGAACGGGATCAGTACCGGGGTGGCTTTGCTGAAGAAATCGCGCAGATCGTGATCGAGGTTGCCTAGCGCAAAACCAATCAGGAACGGCAGGATCGCCCCGACAAAATGGTGGGGTTCAAAGGAGGCAAGGCCGGCAGAACCCAGAATCAGCATGGTCATCAGCGGACCCGACTCCAGGGACATCAGCACGAACGCGCCTGATTCTTCTTTGGTGCCATATTGATTCATCAGGCTGGCATAGAGACCGCCGTTGGTCATATCCATTGCTGAAACAATGGCCAGAACGGATAATCCGGCGAAGAATCCGGTCTGTATGCCATTCTCCGGAATGAACATCGCGCAGATCATGGCAACGACCCAGGCGACCGCAATTTTAGTAATGACCAGCGTCCCTGATTTACGTAATACCGTACCAGTTGCACGTAAATTAATAGATGCGCCGATGCAAAAGAACCAGACTGCCAGAATCGGCACCGTTCCGGTGATCATACCTTTTGTAAAACCGCCAAAATAAGCACCGGTATTCGGGGCCAGCGTATTTAATATCGCGCCAAGTACCAGCGGGACCAGCATCATCCCGCCCGGGATGCGTTCTATTGTTGCTTTAATCTTCATCATTAACCCTCACATCTCGCCCGCGTGGCTGGCGGAAATCTCAAAAAATAGATCAACAAATTCAAATGATTGCCTTTTTTGAAGACCAATCGATTCGTTACTTATGCTGTAAAGCGAAATTCAGGTGCTTAGCATTCCTTCATTTGAAAGCCGCTGGGATATTGTGTTCGGGTTTATCATGCGATCTTTGGAATTGCGATTCAATGAAAATAAAACACTGTTTTAGTTATCTGCGTCACATATTGAATGTAAACAGGAATGCCCGCTGTTAATAATTAAATTTTGTGTAAATTCGATGTGAAGAAATGTGATTGTTTTTTGTTTTAAGAGGAATAATAACGGGTGTTAAGATGTGCTTGATAAAGGGGGTGAGAATGACCTTATTTATCGTGAATTGACAAAACCTGAAGCCAACTTACGAACCGGAAAAATATATGTGAAGTTGATCACATATATAAACGCTGGTAGGGTAAAAAGGTCTTTAACTGCCCAGACAGGCGTCAACAGGTTCGGTTGTATTGAGGTAAAACGTCAATGTAAGTAAACCTGCTACGCTTGAATAAGGAGATTCGCATGGAGCGGATCTCTGGTTCACAGCTTGCAAATGCGCTGTGAAACGGACGGGGCTGAGTCTACGAGGAAAGCTATGCTTAGAAGGAAAAAAGTAAAACCCATCACGCTGCGCGATGTCACCATTATTGATGATGCGAAACTGCGCAAAGCGATTACGGCGGCCTCGCTCGGTAATGCGATGGAGTGGTTCGATTTTGGTGTCTACGGCTTTGTTGCCTATGCGCTTGGTAAAGTGTTCTTCCCCGGTGCCGATCCCAGCTTGCAGATGATTGCCGCGCTGGGTACGTTCTCTGTTCCCTTCCTTATTCGCCCTCTCGGTGGCCTGTTCTTCGGCATGCTGGGTGATAAATATGGTCGCCAGAAGATCCTGGCTATTACTATTGTCATCATGTCGATAAGTACATTCTGTATCGGCCTTATTCCGTCCTATGCGACCATTGGTATATGGGCACCGATCCTGCTGTTGATCTGTAAGATGGCGCAGGGCTTCTCCGTTGGCGGCGAATATACCGGTGCATCGATTTTTGTCGCCGAGTATTCTCCGGACCGAAAACGCGGCTTTATGGGCAGCTGGCTCGACTTTGGTTCGATTGCCGGGTTTGTCATGGGCGCGGGAGTTGTGGTTCTGATTTCAACCGTAGTGGGTGAAGAGAACTTCCTCGACTGGGGCTGGCGTATTCCGTTCTTCCTGGCGCTGCCGCTTGGCATCATCGGTCTTTACCTGCGTCACGCCCTGGAAGAGACGCCTGCGTTCCAGCAGCACGTTGAAAAGCTGGAGCAGGGCGACCGTGAAGGGTTGCAGGATGGCCCGAAAGTGTCGTTCAAGGAGATTGCGACCAAACACTGGCGCAGCCTGCTGACCTGTATCGGTCTGGTGATTTCCACCAACGTGACCTATTACATGCTGCTGACCTACATGCCGAGCTATCTGTCGCATAACCTGCACTACTCGGAAGACCACGGTGTGCTGATTATTATCGCCATCATGGTAGGCATGCTGTTCGTGCAGCCGATTATGGGTCTGCTGAGCGACCGCTTTGGCCGTAAGCCATTCATTATTCTCGGTAGCGTCGCACTGTTCGCGCTGGCAATCCCGGCCTTTATTCTGATTAACAGCAATGTGCTGGGGCTGATTTTCGCCGGTCTGCTGATGCTGGCGGTGATCCTCAACTGCTTTATCGGGGTGATGGCTTCTACGCTACCGGCAATGTTCCCGACGCATATTCGCTACAGTGCGCTGGCGGCAGCCTTTAATATCTCCGTTCTGATTGCGGGCCTGACGCCGACGCTTGCTGCTTCACTGGTGGAGAGCACGCAGAACCTGATGATGCCTGCTTACTATCTGATGGTTATTGCGGTGATTGGCCTGATTACCGGTATTACTATGAAGGAGACGGCGAACCGTCCACTGAAAGGGGCAACGCCTGCGGCGTCCGATATTCAGGAAGCGAAGGAGATCCTGCGCGAGCACTACGATAACGTAGAGCAGAAGATTGAAGATATTGACGCAGAGATTGAAGAGCTTCAGAAAAAACGTTCTCGCCTGGTTGACCAGCATCCGCGAATTAACGAGTGATAAAAAACCCGCCGCTGGCGGGTTTTCTTTTATTAGCATCCTGCGGCGATATAGTCGCCGCTGGCGCTGACGGGGATCACCGTCAGGAAGAGGATAGTTGCGAACAGTATCAGAACAACTCCTCCGGCTATTTTGACCATCGGCATTACCCAGTTCAGGGAAGTGCCGCCACTAAACCAGGCTACTGTGCGTTCACGCGCGTAACGTACTGCCAGCGACAGCCCCATAATCGACAACGCCGTTCCCAGCGACATTGTCATCACAGCAGCAATTCCCCAGCTAATAATGCCGAGCGCATTCGAGAACATCAGGATCATAATTGCTCCGCTGCACGGGCGTGCGCCAATGGCCAGCACCACGCCCAGACGGGTTTTCCAGTCGCTTTTAGCCAGATCCACCCCTACGCCGTGATGGCCGCAGCCACAGTGTTCATTATGCTGATGATGCGGCTTGATGGCGCTAATCGCCATTTTGCGCGGACGCAGGCTGCTGAGCGCCTGATAAATGATAAACGCACCGAAGGCGGCAATCAGTAAGGCGCTGATTTTCTCGACGTACCAACGGCTGGTGCTAATATCTCCTGACGCGAGGTTCAATTCAACCGCCAGGATAAACACAAAGAGGATCGCGCTGACGCCCTGCATCAGGCTACCGATAAACGGTACGACGCGCGCCGCGAGCTGGCTCTCTTTATTGGTGCTGAGATACGTGGCGACGATAAATTTGCCGTGTCCTGGTCCAACGGCATGGAGTACACCATAAAGAAACGCACCGGTTAACAACCACAGCCCACCGCTGTACTGATGATTATTAAGTTGCAGCAAATACATCACCAGATAACGGTGCAGGGTGATCTGAGCGGCGAGGCACCACTGAATAAAAGCATTCCAGTGCGTATGCAGTGCGAAACCTGCCATAAGTAACACCAGCACGGCGAGCCCGGCGGTTGGGATACGCCAGTCACGTTGAAGTCGTTGTGTCGTCATCAGGTTGGTCTGCGAGAGGAATATTTGCCGCTAGTATAGTGTTCAATTAGCGGGATCGCACCGGGATCGTCAATGGATTGTGGATAACTCTGTGCGTAAAAGGGTATAAGGCGGGGTTTTGCTGGGGAATACAGCAGTCAGTCATTTTTTTGCAACTTTTCTGTTGCGGTCGCTTGGGAACTCCCTATAATGCGCCTCCATCGACACGGCGGATGTGAATCACTTCACAGACAACCCGGTCGGTTGAAGAGAAAAAATCCTGAAATAACGGGTTGACTCTGAAAGAGGAAAGCGTAATATACGCCACCTCGCGACAGAGCGCTGAAGCGCGTCGCAACTGCTCTTTAACAATTTATCAGACAATCTGTGTGGGCACTCAAAGTGACATGGATTC
>NZ_KI973300.1:0-9095 GCF_000534735.1 Enterobacter sp. MGH 4
TGACAGCGGTCATATTCTGCCATGGCAGAATCTGCTCCATGCGGGAGAGGAAAATCTCTTTTCGGGTCTGACGGCGCTTAGTGCTGAATTCACTATCGGCGAAGGTGAGTTGATGGCTCATGATGTCCCTCTGGGATGCGCTCCGGATGAATATGATGATCTCATATCAGGAACTTGTTCGCACCTTCCTTAGGATTTTCGCCACTGAATAAATTATAATAAATTGATTTTATAAGATATTCGTCATGGGCTATATGACCAGTACGAGTTGCATGCTCTAATGTTTCAGATGCCAGTATATGTGCGGCTTCAGCAAACATCCCAGGCCAACCCTTACTCAGCATAGACAGTCCTTTAAGGACTCTTATCTGAATCTCCCTCATACTCGCACCATCACGTGCAACAGGTAAGAAAAAGTCTTCCAGTAGGTCTTTGATCTGAAGTGGCGCAACATGTACTGAAGGATATATCACTTCAGTTTCATCTATTTTATTCTGCGCGTAAGCGGAGAGTATTCGAACACCTCTGCCAATGACATCAATCGCAGTACCGGGATCGTTTACTGCGGGCGAAAGGGCCCTGCAGGCTATTTCGGCCATGACGCTGAGACAGAATCGGGGATCCTGAGCAAATGAACGCACATCCGAGACAATGATCGTTTCAAGTAAATCGGTACAGATTGATGACTCCTGACCAGAACTCAGGTACAAAACTGGCATCGATGGATGTATGAAACTGCCTGGCTGCGCCACAAGATATACATGACGAGGATCATTGCTCAGCAGACTGCCGAGCTTGACCATGTCAATATATTCAACATAGCCAATTTTCTCCGGATATACGGCAACAGTTCCTTTTGGTTGTTCATTGTTCTCAAGCCATGGATATCCGCCAAGACATGGACTTTTTGCTCTCGCAATAAATGTCTCGATCGCCGCCTGTTCTACTTTTGCTGTTGTCTCACCTACCCTGCCCAGAGAGGTCAAATGCTGTATCCAGCGAAGCAATGTGATGATTATTAAGGCAATGACAACCAGTGTTACAATGAATAAAATGACTCTACCCCTTTCTCCGTAGGCTCCCATATTGAGGGCAATAATCCCTACCAGGCTGAAGAGAAAAGAACCGATAAAAGTGGCCAGTACATTTTGTGTGGTTACGTCTTCTACAACTAAACGCGTGGCTCTGGGCGTCACATTAGTAGTGGCTGAACCGTAAGCGGTGACCATGATACTCAGTGAAAATGTGGTCACCGCCAGCATACTCGATGCCAGTATGTTCAGAATATTATCAACTGCTTCCGCACCAACCTTCACTGATACTGACTCTGGGATCATTGATCTAAAAAGAATAGATAAAAGGGCCGTTATTATTGCTACCATTGCAAATAACGTTGCCCTGAACCATAGCTTTTTAAGTGTCTGCCTGAGAATCCATTGCCAGCGTAAAATCATTCAGCATATCCTTGTATTAAGTTCGGGAAAATAAATGCCGCCCGGCAGGACGGCATTTTTGTATTAACGAACGAGGTGCAGGAAGTGCAGGTGTTTTTCGTACTGGTCCAGTATGTCATTAATCAGCTGTTCCTGATTCCAGCCCATCACATCATAGTTTTGACCGCCTTCTTTCAGATAGACCTCAGCGCGATAATATCGATGTTGCTCAACCTGCTGCTCGTCATTGTCCATTGCAGCCATGGCGAAAGCCGGTGAGTTATAGCCACGAAGTCTCACTTCATAAATAAAGTTCAGCTCATTGCCCAAATCGACTTCAAGCCGAATTCGTTCGTCATCAGTATCACTTATATGGCTTATCGTTCCCTGTTTATTCAGTTCTTCCTGAACCAGCGTCATGGCGGGCTGGATAACGTCGCCCATAAAGCGTTTCACAAGAGAGCGCTTTGGCAGATAAGCGATATTGCGCAAGCGTCTCTGCCATGGAATCGGGTTACGCGCTGCAGTCGGAGCAATAGTCGCCATGCTCAGGCTTTCACGCTTGGTCAAATCCCGACGCAGGGCTTTTAATAATCCGTATATGGATATCAGTAAAATCACTGAGAAAGGTAATGCGCTCGCTATTGTCACGGTTTGCAGCGCGCTCAGTCCCCCCGCAATCAGCAGTGCGATTGCCACAATCCCTATGAGCGAGGCCCAGAAAATTCGCTGCCATACAGGCGTGTTAGCGACGCCACCCGATGCCAGCGTATCAACAACCATTGCCCCGGAGTCAGCCGAGGTGACAAAGAAGACAATGACCATCGCCATTGCAATAAATGACAGCACGGAAGAAAACGGGAAATGCTCCAGGAAATTAAACAGGGCCAGCGCGACATCCTGCTGAACGGTATTGGCGAGATCAGCCGCCCCCTGGTGCATAATGAGATAGATTGCGCTGTTACCAAACACCGTCATCCACATGAGCGTGAAGCCGGCGGGAACAAACAGCACGCCGGTGACAAACTCGCGAATGGTTCGACCGCGCGAGACTCTTGCGATGAACATCCCCACAAACGGCGACCATGAAAGCCACCATCCCCAGTACAGTAATGTCCAGCCCCCCAGCCAGTTGCTCGACTTAGGTTCATACGCATAAAGGTTAAAAGTTTTACTCACCAGTTCAGAAAGATAACCGCCCGTATTTTCCACAAATGACTTCAGCAGAAGCACGGTTGGTCCCAGACACAGGACCAGCGCCAGCAGCAGCACTGCCAGGCCCAGGTTGAGCTCAGACAGTATACGTATTCCCTTGTCCAGGCCGGACACCACCGAAATCGTCGCTAAACCAGTGATGACAACGATTAGAATCACCTGCACCGTTTCATTAATAGGCACCCCGAAAAGATGATTCAAACCAGCATTCACCTGCAAAACACCGTACCCCAGCGATGTCGCAACGCCAAAGACGGTGCCAATAACGGCGAAAATATCAACCGCATGGCCTACAGGTCCGTATATGCGCTCGCCAATAATGGGATAAAGTGCGGAACGCAGCGTTAAAGGCAGACCGTGACGGTAACTGAAAAAGGCCAGGATCAGTGCCACAATGGCATAGATTGCCCATGCGTGCAGGCCCCAGTGGAAGAACGTCAGGCGCATTGCTTCCTTCGCTGCCGCAACGGTCTCTGGAGTGCCGACAGGAGGTGAAAGATAATGCATCACAGGTTCAGCAACGCCAAAGAACATCAGGCCGATCCCCATCCCTGCCGAGAAAAGCATCGCAAACCAGGAGTGATAGCTAAAATCAGGCTGCGCATGGTCCGGACCCAGTTTGATATCACCGTAGCGTGAGAGTCCCAGGAACGAGACACTCAGTAGAATCAGGGCCACTGCAAGGATGTAGAACCAGCTGGCATTCGTGAAGATTTGTTGCTGAAGTAGTTTAAAATTTTTGTCGGCGACATCCGGGAATACAGCGGCAAAGGCGACAAGAAGGAAAATTAACAAAGCAGATGTAAAGAATACCGCTTTGTTAATCTGGCTTTTAGACTTCTTTTGGATTGTATCATTTTCACTCATAATCATTTATTCCATTAGGCTTTGTTGAATAAATCAGATTTCGGGTAAGTCTCCCCCGTAGCGGGTTGTGTTTTCAGGCAATACGCACGCTTTCAGGCATACCTGCTTTCGTCATTTTGTTCAGCGCTCGTACCAGGGCCATAGCCTCCGCAACCTGACCATCGTAGTCACGCAGCGTCAGTGAACCCCCGAACAGCTGTTTTACCCGGTACATCGCCGTTTCCGCTATCGAGCGACGGTTGTAATCTGTTGTCCATTTCCACCGCGCATTACTCCCGGTCATTCGCTGATTAGCCACTGCACGGTTACGGTCTGCATATTCACCGGGCCAGTAACCCGCACCTTTTCGGGGAGGGATAAGGGCGCTGATTTTCTTACGCCGCAGTTCATCGTGACAGAGCCGGGTGTCGTAAGCGCCGTCTGCCGATGCTGCCCTGATTTTTCTGTGAGTCTGCCGGATAAGACCCGGGAAGGCTTCTGAGTCCGTCACATTGTTCAGCGACAGGTCTGCACAGATGATTTCATGTGTTTTGCTGTCAACTGCCAGATGCAACTTTCGCCATATACGACGGCGTTCTTTGCCGTGTTTTTTGACTTTCCATTCGCCTTCACCAAAGACCTTCAGCCCGGTGGAATCAATCACCAGATGCGCGATTTCACCTCGGGTGAACGTTTTGAAACTGACATTAACCGACTTTGCGCGCTTGCTGACACTGGTGTAATCCGGGCAGCGCAACGGAACATTCATCAGTGTAAAAATGGAATCAATAAAACCCTGTGCAGCCCGCAGGGTCAACCTGAACACGCGTTTAATGACCAGAACGGTGGTGATGGCGAGATCAGAATAGCGCTGAGGTCTTCCCCGTGATGAAGGCGTTGCCGACTCATACCAGGCCTGAATAGCTTCATCATCCAGCCAGAAAGTTATGGAGCCACGGTTGATGAGGGCTTTATTGTAGGTGGGCCAGTTGGTGATTTTGAACTTTTGCTTTGCCACGGAACGGTCTGCGTTGTCGGGAAGATGCGTGATCTGATCCTTCAACTCAGCAAAAGTTCGATTTATTCAACAAAGCCCATCGCTGAGCAAAATTAAGGTGACCCCGGATGGGGTCGCTGTTAAATTGCTTTGTTGTTAATAATTAATTTGAATTGCGATATTTACAGCAATAGTCCACTCATCGCAACAATTACTCGTTTTTTGTGTCCATGCTGCAATAATTCCTCTTCTCCACTTCTGAGATCCGAAAAATGGTAGTTCCGGATCTTCCGGAACAGCCCCGGCGCGCAGCGGCCTAAAAACACAATATGTGCTACGCCATAGGCTGATTTTTCTTCTATATATAGTGTTTGCCCCTGCCCCGTGACCCGCCGCTCAGCACCCTAAAAGGACGCTTTGCTTATTCCCTGGCCGTGATACACTTCCGGAAACTTCGCTAAAAGTGAAAAGTCGGATCCGGCCGGAACGGCCGTCCGGTAATTTAATTGAGTGGTTATGTGGCTGCTTATTATCAGCCTGGAAATGATGACGGAAGGGGAAAATCATCCGGGTGACAGACGCAGGGTTGTGCTTAGCCGATTATGCTGCGCGTCATAATTACTCTTAGTGACTATAAGGATGGTTTGATTTGACATTGAAAGACATGTATCTGCTTCTACAAACAACTTATGGTCATAACGATTTATGGCTGATGCTGCATAGTCCTACCGGGCAAGGGCGTTCTACCTATCTGGATGGCAGTTATGTTGCTTCTCCAGGGCGAATTTTGTGTCGGTATTCTCAGGGACGATGGATTCATAGCGTAAAGACTGACTTTCGTCATTTTGATCCCTTAGTGGACCGGTCCAGTCAATCTCCAAGCGGACTCAAATTGTCTCTGCCGTTCGCTATCACGCTAACAAATCCGTTATGAGTGAGATACTTTCCATTTTGTAGCGGGATTTCTCAATAAGGATCAAACATGGCTGACTGGTTTATTGCGACTGAGGGCGTGAAGGTGGTGAAGGACAGTGCCAGCCTGTGGCCGCAGATCGTTACGGCTATTTCCTCTGCCGGCGCAGCCCTGGTGGGTGTTGCTCTCACACACCGTTTTACCCGCAGGCGTGAAGAAGCTACTGCTGCACGTAAACGTTACGATGAATTGTACTTTATATCTACCGAGCTAGTTTTTCTGCTGGAGCGTTTTGCACAACGCTGTGTTTATTCTGCTAATGAATCAGGGGAATATGACCAAGATGGACGTATTAGGATTGAGTATTCTTTACCTGAAATCAATTTCGAGTCCATTACTGGGGACTGGCGTTCTCTGCCACCAGGATTGATGTACAGACTTGCTGAATTGCCAGTCATCTGCAGGGAAGCCGCGAGTTCTATAAGTGCGGCGTTCAATGAAGATACTCCCTTCGATGGATCGTATGGAATTTTCGAACTTAACAGGCAGTCTGCAAGACTCGGATTAAAAGCAATACGTTTATCCCGTTGGCTACGTCAGCTATGCGATATGCCTGGGGACAGGTTGTCTGACGACCGTTGGTCGGCATGGAGTGTTTTGTATCGGAAGCGCTGGGAGCATATTAGGAATAATAACAATGTTTACCGCCGATATAAACGGTTGCCTGATGTTACTGAGTAGATGGCTCAGGAGTTAGACTATGAATAATAATTTCCCGGCAGGTATCAGGGATAACACACGGAACACCTCGATGAATCTGCCAGTAGCCATCGATTACCCTGCCGCTCTTGCCCTGCGTCAGATGGCGCTCGTGCAGGATGAACTCCCGAAATACCTGCTGGCGCCGGAAGTCAGCGCCCTGCTCCATTACGTGCCGGATCTTCACCGCAAGATGCTGCTGGCGACGCTGTGGAACACCGGCGCGCGCATTAATGAAGCGCTCGCGCTGACCCGGGGGAATTTTTCGCTGGCGCCGCCGTATCCGTTCGTGCAGCTGGCCACACTCAAGCAGCGCACCGAGAAAGCGGCCAGGACGGCAGGTCGTGCCCCCGCAGGCAGTCAGGTCCATCGTCTGGTTCCCCTTTCCGATCACCACTACGTCAGTCAGCTGCAGATGATGGTGGCCACCCTGAAAATTCCCCTCGAAAGACGAAACAAACGCACCGGCAGAATGGAGAAGGCGCGTATCTGGGAGATCACAGACCGTACCGTCCGCACCTGGCTTAGCGAAGCGGTGGAAGCCGCAGCGGCCGACGGGGTGACGTTCTCAGTACCGGTGACCCCCCATACGTTCCGTCACTCCTACGCGATGCACATGCTGTATGCCGGCATACCACTGAAGGTTTTGCAGAGCCTGATGGGCCACAAATCGATTAGCTCGACGGAAGTCTATACGAAGGTGTTTGCACTTGATGTTGCTGCACGGCATCGAGTTCAGTTTCAGATGCCCGAAGCGGATGCGGTAGCCATGCTGAAAGGGAATATTTAAGTACTTAGGAGAATGATGCTGGCGAACGTCATGCTCGCCGGTGAGGTCTGTCAGAAGTTATCTGGACCAGCTGACGGGAATATCTGCTCTGTATTCCTCATACTGCTCATAGATCGCATGCTGAAGCATCGTAATACGTTCTGACAACCTGTTGGCGTCCGACATATGCCGCCATTCCCCCTCAATAGTGGTTTTCTGTCCATCCGGGAGATTGAGCGTGATCAATACCTTTGTATCACGAATAATCACCCCGTCAGTGAAAGAATTAAGACCACTCCTTACGGTATTATCTATCTGTATAGTTTCAAGTTTCATCTTGTTACCTCCTGTTGACCGGATCCCAAGCATAGATATCTGAATTCAAGTTGCCTAGTGAAATGTCTGGATATGCCGCATTTTTCCCCTTATACAGCGAAGCTGGCCAAAGGCCAGCCCGCATGGATTTATCGCTTTTGCCAGTAGATCAGCATGGCAAGGAACAGGATTGTTGCCCCCTGAGAAGCGGGAGAAGCAGTCAGGAAAGTTTCTAGCAATGACATCATCGTAAAACTCCGCATTATTAATTTTAGGTGTGTGACTCAGGGGCCTTAGTCCCCCTTTTACAGGAAGTAGTGTTCTGTCACGACGGGAGCCAGTGTTAATAAAAACGATTCGAATATGTCTGCAGGGACGATAGAAATCTTCGTGCGGGTTGTCTCGCTGTAGCGGGCTCTGGAGAGCGACTCGGGGAGGAGTAGTATCTTCCGCCCACGGATATGATCGAGCCAGCAGTGCTCGCCGCAGCCGAGCGACAGGGCGAAGCCCCGAGTGAGCGAGGAAGCACCATGGAACAAAACTTATAAATTCTGCTTACGCTAAATGCCTGAAAAATCACTTCCCTCTCGGGGTTATCCACTTATCCACGGGCATATTTTTATAAAGTATTTTTTTATTCTTTTTCTATATTTTACACCTTTTAGGGAGCCTGAAAGCCGCGTACAGTGCGGCCTGAGAGGGGGCCTGTATGGGCAACTGGTAAACATAATATGGGAAATTAATCACGTATCCGTGGGTTTTGTGTCAACAAGCTATGGGATACGCATCAACAAGCTATGGGAAAGAGGTCAAGTTCAGTTCTCAATTATCCACTTGTGGATAAAGTGCAGATTTTTCCGGTGGATAACTATCGCGATAGCTTGCAATTTCTGTTTTCACTGTCATTATGGGTGGGTAAAAATTTACCCATAGGCATTGAAATGGATACTCAAGCACTCTTGCCAGCTACTAAAACGTTTAAAAAACGCGCCAGTATAAAGCAATCTAACGAATTGACCGAAGCTGCATATTACCTGCCTCTTCAGGCAAAACGTGTGCTGTGGTTATGCCTCATGCAGGCCTATTTTAATGACAACCAGGAAGATGACTCTGACGTATTGCCGCTCTTCAAAATCAGCGTTTCCGATTACGTCAAATACTTCAATGTCGCTACGTCTGTCGCCAGTCGTGATGTGAAGGCTGGGGTAAATGCTCTGGGCGAATCAACGGTTACCTTTTATCCAAAAGAAGGTGAGTTTGAAGAAGTTAAACGTCCGTGGCTGGCTGAAGCAGGAATGAAGCGAGGTCGGGGTTCCTGGCAGATTGAATTTAACTACAAGGTCATGCCATTCCTTGTCGGCTTAACCTCCCAGTTCACTACCTATTCTCTCTATGACTGTGGCCAGCTTAATAGTGTTCGTGTCATCCGGCTTTATGAAAGCCTGTGTCAGTTCCGGAGCACTGGTGTCTGGATCACCACACATGACTGGTTATGTGAAAGGTTTATGCTCCCTGCCTCGCAGAAAAACAATATTGCTGAAATGAAGCGTACCTTCCTGGAACCTGCTCTGAAGAAAATTAATGAGAAGACGCCATTAAAGGTAACATATACCACTGAAGAAGATGGTCGCTTGCTGTTTAATTTTCTTGATAAAAAACAATAGCCTGCATTTTTTATTTCCCCCCTTAGTTTGTTGCTGACATATGGGGGGATACTAAAATTGCTGTATTTCCCATAGTGCTTGCCTAACTTGACCTGTTTCCCGCAATCCCGGCTGTCCGCGTAGTTGACCTGTTTCCCACAGTCCCGGACGTCTGCAAAGTTGACCTGTTTCCCACAGTCCCGGA
>NZ_KI973300.1:9230-17295 GCF_000534735.1 Enterobacter sp. MGH 4
CTGTTTCCCATAGTCCGGGCCGTCCGCGGAGTTGACCTGTTTCCCACAGTCCGGGCCGTCCGCGGAGTTGACTTGTTTCCCACACTCCCGGCCATCCGTGAAGTTGACCTGTTTCCCATAGTCCGGGCCGTCCGTGAAGTTGACCTGTTTCCCATAGTCCGGGCCGTCCGCGAAGTTGACCTGTTTCCCATAGTCCTGAGCGTCCATAAAGTTGACCTGTTTCCCACAGAGGATGGAAAACTCTTCTTGTGCTGAGCGTAAGAGCTATCTGCCGGAACGGTTCCTCTTCGCTTCCTCGCCAGTTCGCTCGCTACGCTCGGTTACATGGCTGCGGCGAGCGCTGATACCTTTCTCTATACCCTTTTGTACGACTTGTTGTGTGATGGTCATAAGTGCGTCTGCGTGTTGCGGCACTGTGATTGAGTGGCACGCCCGTCGAACTTCTCCCCCCTCCTGTTGAGAGCGAAATCAAAACAATATGATTTTTTGCTTGAAACATGACTCTTTTTGTTCAAAATGACAAAAAACGTCATGAGGTGATAAATGAACAATATTGAGCAGTTACGGAAAGTTGCTACACGTGCAGGTAAGCTTCTGACATCTTTGAGCGAGAGTATCCGCCAGCAAAAAGAGGAATTGAAGCTTACCGAGTTCTATCAGGAATACAGCAAAGCCGCTCTGTATAAGCTGCCTAAGCTCAGTAAAGGCAGTGTTGAGTATGCTGTGGCCGAAATGGAAGCCGGTGGCTACATTTTCAAAAAGAAACCTTCTGGTAATACGATGAAATACGCGATGACGATTCAGAATGTCATCGATCTGTATAACCACCGTAAAGTACCCAAGTACAGGGATCGCTTTGATAAAGCCTTTACGATTTTTGTATGTAATCTTAAAGGTGGTGGTTCCAAGACAGTTTCTACCGCTTCATTATCACATGCTTTTCGAGCTCATCCTCAGCTTCTGTTCGAAGACCTACGTATTCTGGCCATCGATTTCGATCCGCAGGCATCTCTGACAATGTTCCTGAGCCATGAAAATTCAGTGGGCCTGGTTGAAAATACGGCTGCTCAGGCCATGCTCCAGAACGTGTCTCGTGAAGAATTACTTTCCGATTTTATAGTACCGTCTATTATCCCTGGTGTTGATGTAATCCCCGCTTCCATTGACGATGCATTCCTTGCTGAAGGCTGGAAGGGATTGTGTGAAGAACATCTTCCAGGGAAAAATATTCATGCTGTGCTTAAAGATAACATTATCGATAAGCTCCAGCATGACTACGACTTTATTTTCCTTGATAGTGGTCCTCACCTTGATGCGTTCCTGAAAAACTGTATTGGGGCGGCAGACCTGATGTTGACCCCTCTTCCACCGGCTACGGTTGATTTTCATTCTTCCCTGAAGTTTGTGGCCAGCCTCCCTGCCCTCATAGATTCCATTGAAATGGATGGGCACACCTGCAATCTCATCGGTAATGTCGGCTTCATGTCCAAGATCCTGAACAAGTCTGATCACAAAATTTGCCATAGTCAGGCCAAAGAGGTTTTCGGTGCCGATATGCTAGACATGGTTCTGCCGAGACTGGATGGTTTCGAACGCTGTGGGGAGACTTTTGACACAGTTATTTCAGCAAATCCAGCAACCTATGATGGAAGTACAGAGGCACTAAAAAGCGCAAAATCAGCAGCGGAAGACTTTGCGAAGGCAGTCTTTGATCGCATCGAGTTCATTCGTACTAACGGAGGTATGTGATGTCGAATGAGAAAAGAAAAACCATCGGCAGACAGTTAAATACCCAGGCGTCAATTGCGGAAATGACGGACACCGGTAGAAGCCAGGTATTTACCTTAAAAACCGGCAGGAAGGTAACGTTCAGGTTTGTTCGGGTGCCTGCATCTGAAGTTGAAAGTAAGACCTTCGTAAACCAGGAAAACAACGGAAGAGATCAACTGGCACTGACCAGGGAGTCCCTGAAATCCATTATCCAGACGATTAAGTTTCAGCAGTTCTTTCCCTGTATTGGTATTAAGCAAAGTGAAAGGATTGAGATACTGGATGGTTCAAGACGGCGAGCCTCAGCAATTTTTGTCCGTACAGGCCTTGATGTAATGGTTACCGAAGAGCATTTATCAGCTGATGAAGCTCGCCAACTGGCTAAAGATATCCAGACAGCTAAAGAACATAATCTTCGGGAGATTGGCCTGAGATTGATCGCTCTTAAAGAGTCCGGATTTAATCAAAAGGAAATTGCTGAACTGGAGGGGTTATCTCAAGCTAAAGTTACCAGGGCGCTGCAGGCGGCGGCCGTACCGCAAGACTTGATTTCTCTGTTCCCGGTTCAGTCGGAGCTATCGTTTAGTGACTATAAACTTCTTTTAGAAGTTAATGAAAAACTCAGTGAAAAGGGATTAACGCCTGAAGAACTCATTCAGTCTGTATCAGCTCAGCTCGATGCAATTTTGAGTGAAGGCGAGCGACCAGAAGACGAACAGAAAGCCAGTATACTGAAGCTGATTTCTCAGGCATCTCAGGCATTGATAGATCCATCTCCCAAGGAAAAGTCAGTGGTTTCCCCACTCTGGTCTTTTGAAGAAAAGGACAAGTTCGCGCGTAAGCGTGTGAAAGGGCGTACGCTGACTTATGAGTTTAGCCGTATGTCAAAAGTGATTCAGGATGAACTGGACAAGGCTATCAACGAGGTCCTTGACAGAAATTTGAGTCAATAATTTCGCCATGGCGATTTCACATCTAACTTATTGTAATTAGGCAGTTTAGGCTGAGAATTTCAAGGTGAAATCGCCAAAGTTTTACGCCAGTTTCGCTGCAGGAATATCTGACCATCGTGTCGTATAAGCAGGAGAAAGCATCTCCCGTTTCATTTGCCATTCCGGGGCAATACCCCGCCCCGCAAACCATACTTTACCCAGCCCTGAGTTGTTGATCCCGTCCAGAACCTTCATCAGCTCAGCACTGTAAGGGCGTGGCGGGCGTTCGTCGAACAGCTGCAGCTGCGAAACGCCGGAGCCGGTGAAGTCATTCAGCATAACTCCGGCTTTGGCATACCGGTGTCCATCCCTCCAGATACGCTCCAGAGCCGTTGTGGCGGCTGCAATGATGTCCCTGGTGTCCTGAGTGGGTGTAAGAAGTTTTTCCGTAGCCACGTTGCCGTAGTAAGGTTCTTTAACGGCGAACGGAGACGTTTTGATGAAAACGGAAATATGCCGGCAATACTGGTGCTCTTTACGCAGCTTTTCAGAGGCCCGCTCTGCGTGCTGACAGATAGCCTGACGGAGTGACTCGTACTCCGTGATCTTCACGCCAAAACTGCGGCTGCAGACAATTTGCTGTTTCGTCGGAGGGGCTTCCTCAAGCGAAAGGCAGCTTTCCCCGTTCAGTTCACGTACCGTTCGCTCAAGGACCACAGAAAAATTTTTGCGGATGAAGGCCGGGTTCGTCAGGGCGAGATCGAGCGCGGTCTTAATGCCCAGCACATTCAGCTTGCGTGCAATACGGTTACCCACCCCCCAGATTTCTTTAACCGGCTGTAGTGAAAGCAGTTTCCGCGTTCTCTGCGGATTTCCCCTGGTCAGAGCAAGTACGCCACGAAGCTGTTTCCACTCTTTTGAGGCCCACTGGGCTGATTTTGCAAGGGTCTTCGTTGGTCCGGCGCCCACGCCAATGGTCAGGTGGGTACAGTCATACACGTGCTGACGCAGCTGCCGGCCGAAGTCCTCAAGCTCCATACAGTGCTCCACGCCGGTCAAATCGAGGAACATCTCATCAATTGAATACTGTTCCACTCTGGGGGCCAGTTCCTCCAGGCAGTTCATCACGCGCGCCGACATCGAGGCGTAAAGTTCATAGTTACTTGAAAACGAATATATTTTTTCCGGGTACCTTTCGTTTTTTATCTGAAACCACGGAGTTCCCATTTTGATCCAGGGCTTCGCCTCGGCACTGCGAGCGATTACGTTCCCGTCGTTGTTGCTCAGGACGACTATCGGCTTTCCTTTCAAATCCGGTCGGAAAACACGTTCACAGCTGGCATAGAAGCTGTTCACATCGGCCAGGGCAAACATCAGTACATCTCCCTCGGGCGGTGGATGATATGCGTGACGACGCCAAAGATATCCAGCTCGTCGGGGTCAGGATAAATCGGCGACCAGGAGGCATTCATGGGCTGCAGCGTCAGTCGAGGCGTCAGCAGAAGCCGTTTAACCGTAAACTCCCCCTGTACGCTGGCGACAACGATATCGCCGTGCCGCGGCTTTTCAGCACTGTCCACAACCAGCAGATCGCCATTGTACAGACTACCGTCCGCCATGCTGTCTCCGCTGGCACGCAGGTAGTACGTCGCGCTCGGATGCCGTATGCAGTAATCATGGAGATCCAGATCGGACTCGACATAGTCAGCGGCAGGGCTGGGAAAACCGCAGCTGGCCAGATCGGCAAACAATGGATGGGCCTGTGGCGGGTGTTCTTTCCCGGTGCTGAAAAGCTGTAGCTTCATCTTTCCTCCTGATACTCTAATTTTACTGGTTATGCATACAGTGTGCGCCGGGAGACCGGTAGAGATCAAGGGGTGAAAGTCCCCGACCATTGAAGGACCAGCAATCCACAAGGTCCCCGAGTCATGCGTTGCATACCGCGAGGTATGGGGCGAAGCGTTGACAGGGGTGTTGACAGGCCAGCCATTGAGCCACGAAATGTATATTAAATTACCGGGTGCCGACGTTGTACTGTTAACGGAAGGCAAAATCATAGGGTGCGATACTGCGAGTGCCACATGGACCCGGCGGGGTCTGAGACCCTGGCATGTCAATACGATCTCTACGCGGGAACCGGGAGATCTCCCCTCTGACCATCTGCCAGTGTCGGAGATGGCCCGCACCGGGAAGACGAGGAGTCATAGCCGGTGATGTACGGAGAGGAGAAGTCGGACTCGCTCATAGTAGCGGCGAAGCAGGCGAACAACCCGAAAGGAGCGGAGTCAGTGGAGCGAAGGAGCGGGGCCAAGGGGAACGCGGAACAGCCACACATGCGCCGGACACAGAGCCGGGAAAGCATGTCACAGAGGCTGTCACGCGTGCGGGAAGCTGCGAAGCAGCGGAAGAAAGAACGGTTTACAGCATTGTTCCACCTGCTGACAGTCGAAGCACTGGAAGCCGCATTCCTCTCCCTGAGCAGGAAAGCGGCCGCCGGAGTGGATGGCATCAGGTGGATGGACTACGCCGGAAACATGAAGAACAACATAACAGATCTGCACCGGAGGCTACATCAGGGCAGCTACAGGGCGCAGCCCGGCAGGCGTCACTACATCCCAAAAGCGGATGGAAAACAACGCCCGCTCGGCATCGCCTCGCTGGAGGACAAGATCGTCCAGTATGCGCTGGTGAAAATCCTGAACGCAGTCTATGAAAACGACTTTATGGGGTTCTCATACGGGTTCAGACCCGGGCGAAGCCAGCACGATGCACTGGACGCACTGGCCACAGGGCTGGTACGCACTAACGTAAACTGGGTACTGGATGCCGACATCAGTCAGTTCTTCGACAGGGTGAGCCACGAATGGCTGATCAGGTTCACAGAGCATCGGATCGGCGACCGGAGGGTAATCAGGCTCATACGTAAGTGGCTCACAGCCGGGACGTCGGAGGAGGGTCAATGGCGAGCAACGGAGGAAGGCACCCCACAGGGTGCGGTCATCTCACCGCTGCTGGCAAACATATACCTCCACTACGTCTTCGATCTGTGGGCGCATCAGTGGCGACGTCTCTATGCCACAGGCAATGTGGTAATGGTCAGATACGCCGATGACATCGTCATCGGGTTCGACAAACGATACGATGCCCGGCGCTTCCGTATAGCCATGCAGCGCAGACTGAGGGAGTTCGGACTCACGGTTCACCCGGAGAAAACCCGTCTGATGGAGTTCGGCCGCTTCGCTGCCGAAAACCGTGCCATCAGGGGAAAAGGCAAACCAGAAACGTTCAACTTCCTCGGGTTCACGCACATCAGCGGGAAAGATCGCAACGGCAGGTTCATGCTGATACGAAAGACCCGCCGGGATCGGATGACGGCAACTCTGAAAGCCATCAAAGACGGTCTGCGAAGGCGCTGGCATTACTCAATCCCCGAACAGGGAAAATGGCTCAGGAGAGTGGTTCAGGGATACCTGAACTATCACTCGGTACCGGGCAACTTCCCCACCATGCAGAAGTTCAGGACACACGTAACAAACCTCTGGCGCCGGGCGCTCAGGCGCAGGAGCCAGAAGGATGATACGACCTGGACAAAAGCAAACAAACTGGCAGCCGCATGGCTACCAAGGGTTCGGGTTCTTCATCCATGGCCTGTGGAGCGGTTCACCGCCAGACACCCGAGGCAGGAGCCCGGTGCGTAAATCGCGCACGCCGGGATCTGTGCGGGGGGGTATCCGGTAACGGGTATCCCTACCGCGACATATTTAACAGCGTGACGATAATCCAGATCGCCTGCCGGGTAATGGTGCCAACTTACTGATTTAGTGTACGATGGTGTTTTTGAGGTGCTCCCGTGGCTTCCATCTCCATCAGTTGTCCCTCCTGCTCAGCTACTGAAGGCGTGGTGCGTAACGGTAAAAGTACTGCCGGACATCAGCGCTATCTCTGCTCTCACTGCCGTAAAACATGGCAGCTACAGTTCACTTACACCGCCTCTCAGCCCGGTACACACCAGAAAATTATTGATATGGCCATGAATGGCGTCGGATGTCGCGCCAGTGCACGCATTATGGGCGTTGGCCTCAACACGATTTTACGACACTTAAAAAACTCAGGCCGCAGTCGGTAAACTCACGCATACAACCGGGCAGTTATGTGATTGTCTGCTCTGAAATGGACGAACAGTGGGGTTACGTCGGCGCTAAATCACGCCAGCGCTGGCTGTTTTACGCGTATGACAGGATACGGAGGACGGTTGTGGCGCACGTCTTCGGTGAACGCACTCTGGCCACACTGGAGTACTGTCGGCCTTAGAGGTCGTGGTATGGATGACGGATGGCTGGCCGCTTTATGAATCCCGCCTGAAGGGAGAACTGCACGTTATCAGCAAGCGATATACGCAGCGCATTGAGCGGCATAACCTGAATCTGAGACAACATCTGGCAAGGCTGGGACGGAAGTCACTGTCGTTCTCAAAATCGGTGGCGCTGCATGACAAGGTCATCGGGCATTATCTGAACATAAAACACTATCAGTAAGTTGGAGTCATTACCGGCCTACAGTATTGGGAAGCTTTTGGATGCCGCGTCAGCGGCATGGAGGCGCCAGATGAGGTTACATGTGTCTGTGGAGTCAAATGGCGCCGAAAGCCCGGCGTAGCCGGTTGCCGGGCTATAAATTCTGCCACCCTACCCCCTGCCCTGATTAGCCTTAACTCGCGAACAGCAATGAAGAAGTCAAAGTAATCCCTTTTAACCCCGGTGAGCGGGCTTTACGGCGTTTACGACGTAAAGGGCGTGATTTCCGGGGCCTTAGCGGCGGCAGCTTGCTGCTGACGCTTAGGGGGATGTTCATCAACTATTTCAGCGACACCAGGGAACTTCACACGGTAGCTGCAAAGCCCTAATCCCGCTCACCGCCACGCAGCTGCCGCACGTCCCCCACGGGGGTGCGCAGTGGGCGCCGTACTGCGCGTAACCGGCCGCACGCGGCCGGTTACGGGGGACACTCCGCCATACGACCAGCGACCCGCTGAGCTGCACAATCCACGGATAACACAAGCTACATACATGTCGATATGGGAATCCGCCCACCTTACCGGGCGCCGGTGCCGTGTGGGAATCCGCCCACCTTGCCGTGCGCCGCTGCCGCGTGGGAATCGGCCCACCTTGCCGCGCGCCGGTGCTGTGTGGGAATCAGCCCACCTTACCGGGCGCCGGTGCTGTGTGGGAATCAGCCCACCTTGCCGGGCGCCGCTGCCGCGTGGGAATCGGCCCACCTTGCCGCGCGCCGCTGCAGCGTGGGAATCGGCCCACCTTGCCGCGCGCCGGTGCCGTGTGGGAATCAGCCCACCTTACCGGGCGCCG
>NZ_KI973300.1:17395-22042 GCF_000534735.1 Enterobacter sp. MGH 4
CCGGGCGCCGGTGCCGTGTGGGAATCAGCCCACCTTACCGGGCGCCGGTGCTGTGTGGAAATCCGCCCATCTTCATGACAAAAATTTGTCAAATGACAGGCTCATGTGTGCTGATTTATGTCAGACGGGATTTTGCTTATCAATTATTGAGAACAGAAATTTTCCTGAATCATCAATACTATACTTAGCAAGTAAAGGTGTTTTCTCATTTATCTGCTTGAGTGCAGGATCAAGGAAATATCGTTTCAACTCTGCCAAGTTCTTCTGCAGGGATTCCGGTAAGACGAAACGGTCATTTAACCAAGCATGAGTAGTAACCCATAAGCCTGAAGATTTGAATTGAGCAAGACTTTCATAAAGGCGGATCGTCCGGGGATTTCGAAGACTGCCACAATCGCGGAGCGAGTAGGTGGTGAACTGGTTGGTAATGACTCCAACTTACTGACAATGTTTTATGTTCAGATAATGCCCGATGACCTTGTCATGCAGCTCCACCGATTTTGAGAACGACAGTGACTTCCTGCCCAGCCTTGCCAGATGCTGCCTCAGATTCAGGTTATGTCGCTCAATGCGCTGCGTATATCGCTTGCTGATTACGTGCAGCTTTCCCTTCAGGCGGGATTCATACAGCGGCCAGCCATCCGTCATCCATACCACGACCTCAAAGGCCGACAGCAGGCTCAGAAGACGCTCTAGTGTGGCCAGAGTGCGTTCACCGAAGACGTGCGCCACAACCGTCCTCCGTATCCTGTCATACGCGTAAAACAACCAGCGCTTGCGTGATTTAGCGCCGACGTAGCCCCACTGTTCATCCATTTCAGCGCAGACAATGACGTCACTGCCCGGTTGTATGCGTGAGTTTACCGACTGCGGCCTGAGTTTTTTAAGTGTCGTAAAATCGTGTTGAGGCCAACGCCCATAATGCGTGCACTGGCGCGACATCCGACGCCATTCATGGCCATATCAATAATTTTCTGGTGTGTACCGGGCTGAGAGGCGGTGTAAGTGAACTGAAGCTGCCATGTTTTACGGCAGTGAGAGCAGAGATAGCGCTGATGTCCGGCAGTACTTTTACCGTTACGCACCACGCCTTCAGTAGCTGAGCAGGAGGGACAACTGATGGAGATGGAAGCCACGGGAGCACCTCAAAACCACCATCGTACACTAAATCAGTAAGTTGGCACCATTACCCGGGAAGAGGGGGAAAATCTAGTGTGACAAACTACCCTCAGGATAGGGTGACAAATTGCCCTCAATTCTGGCTCCACTACCGGTTACAGCCAAAAAACTATGAGTAAGCGCAGGATGCCAGGGAGGGAACAGCAAAACTGTGACAAATCACCCTCAACTTTCCAGATCAAATGTGACGAACCACCCTTAAATCTGTGACAGATAACCCTCAACTATTCAATCGTCATGGAGGTTATATCACGGAAGGAAAATACGATATGCGTCGTCTGGCGGCCTTTCTTTTTCTCGATGTAAGAAAGGCGCATTGGTGTCCGGCTGTTGATCTCGTCAACACTTGCCTGCAGGAAACGGCGGCGAAAGTCCGGCATACGCTGGTAACTTTGAGGTAGCTGGTAGCGTTCCATGATCCAGTCGATTTTCAGGGACACGACACCTGAGCCATCAGGTTTACGGTACTGGCACAGAGATTCGTATAAACGCATGGCGTACGGATTGGTAATCTCTTTTGTTTCACTGAGCCGGAACTGCGTAAACCGGTTCTGTAACCCGATGAAGAAGGGAATCAGATATGGGTTGATATGTACGCTGTAAAGCCCTCTGGATGGGCTGTGCGCACGTTTAATAAACCAGGGAAAGGATTCATACCCTTTTTCATCGCCGGCATCCTCTTCAGGGCGATAGAAAACCACTTCCTTACCCGCAAAACCTTTTAAAGCCTGTCGTATATCCTTACTGGCTTCAGCGGAGGTCAGCCCGAATGTTTCAGCGTATTTAGCAACGTGAATTTCGCAGATGCCGTCATGTTCCTGCAGGGAGCCGTCGGATTTTCTGATCTGGTCAACGAACAGATACAGCATACGCTTTTGATCCCTGGAGAGACTATATGCCGCCTCAGTCAGCTCGTTTGACTGGACAATCCGCGGGCTATTTTTACGTTTTTTATGGTTTATAACCGCTATTTCCGCCATGACAGGTCCATGTGAAGTGTGACAGACTTTAAGATTGTCACACTTCATAAAACAGAGTCAACAGGGATGGATAACTTTGTGAAAAGCAACGCTTCCTGAGGGCAATTTGTCACAGGGTTAAGGGCAACTTGTCACAGAAATGGCGGCTATTTGAGGGTGATTTGTCACACTGAAAGGGCGTTTTGTCACAGATCCCTCTCTGGAACCCGCATGGATAAAGGCCTGTGGGCATTCTAAAAATAAAGATCTAACAACTATTTAAAAAGATCTTATAAAAATATCCCCGTGGATAAGTGGATAAGTGGATAACCCCTATGGGAGGTGATTTTGCAGGCATTGAGCGTATGCAGAATTTATGAGTACTGTTCCATGGTGCTTCCTCGCTCACTCGGGGCTTCGCCCTGTCGCTCGGCTGCGGCGAGCACTGCTGGCTCGATTATATCTGTGGCCAGAAGTTAGACATACAGCCTATTCTGTCCAGTTCTGGGTAATGTGCTACCAACTTGCTGATTTAGTGTATGATGGTGGTTTTGAGGTGCTCCAGTGGCTTCCATCTCCATCAGCTGTCCCTCCTGCTCAGCTACTGAAGGCGTGGTGCGTAACGGTAAAAGTACTGCCGGACATCAGCGCTATATCTGCTCTCACTGCCGTAAAACATGGCAGCTACAGTTCACTTACACCGCCTCTCAGGCAGCAGTCGGTAAACTCACGCATACAACCGGGCAGTGACGTCATTGTCTGCGCTGAAATGGATGAACAGTGGGGCTACGTCGGCGCTAAATCACGCAAGCGCTGGTTGTTTTACGCGTATGACAGGATACGGAGGACGGTTGTGGCGCACGTATTCGGTGAACGCACGCTGGCCACGCTGGAGCGTCTTCCGGGCCTGCTGTCGGCCTTTGAGGTCGTGGTATGGATGACGGATGACTGGCCGCTTTATGAATCACGCCTGAAGGGAGAACTACATGACAAAGTCATTGGACATTATCTGAACATAAAACACTACCAGTAAGTTGGAGTCATTACCCCTCAATCAAACGTGAGAAGTCGTCACCTTTAAAACTGGTCACATTTTCAATACCCAGATCGGAAGCAGACTGGTTGATAGTCTCTACCGCATAGAACTTTGCACCAGTCAGGCGCGGGGCTAACAGGTAAGATGAAATTAAGGTTTTACGAACACTGCCACTGTAATTAATTACCGCTACTTTCATAAATCACCTCAGAATTTTTTGTTGAACTTCTTAGGGTCGAAATTCTCACCGATTTTCTTGAAGAATTCTTTATCAATAATGCCGGGACTCTCTGCTTTTTTACTTTCCTGCGCTTCAGGCTCAGACGGTTGTGTATTGTGCAATACACTTTCCGCTGCACCCTTCGCGCTACTCTTATCATGTGTATTGTGCAATACATTTTTTCGGTTTTGCCGCGTTCTATACAGTGCCATCTCAAGCCCTTTGGCTGTTACCGAAAAGCTGTATTCGCTGTCGAGGATTTCAGCAATTTCATGCCGCGTTAGCCCTCTGTCCAGCCAGTTCTCGATTTCATTTAGGCGCAATCTGACAGCAGCCGATAAGTTGCGGGGTTTCAGATCTGCTGGTTTATTCATAACCCCCTCCGTTGTATGAAAATGACTCTACAACACTCGTAAGAAGGGGTCAATCGAGTTTTGTAGTTTATCTGTAGTTTTATTGTAGTCTATTTGTAGTCTGCCACGTTTTTTGTAGTTTATTTGTAGTTTTATTGTAGTCTATTTGTAGTCTTACAACACTAAGGCAAAACGTTTTTTGTAGTTTATCTGTAGTTTATCTGTAGTTTTTGGTTGCTCAGATGGTCATGCAAGCATGACCATCAAAGAATAGGACGCTTTTTAGCCAAATGCCCCTTAACCTACGGAGATCGCCCTACCAAAAAAAGATGATTTTTTATCCCTTAACCTGCTATACACCTAACGCAGCGTGATAAATCACGCTATCACACTGATTTAAAGGCAAAAAAACAAAATTTAGCCATGCTGCGGTATTACCCAGGTATTACAAATCCAATCTAACTTACTGATTTAAATAACTTTTTATTTATTACTTTGGTAATACTATGATTTCACCGTATTAGACACCCTTTTTTCGTTTAAAAAATGCACAAATTGAGGACTGAATGGGCTTTGTTGAATAAATCGAACTTTTGCTGAGTTGAAGGATCAGATCACGCATCTTCCCGACAACGCAGACCGTTCCGTGGCAAAGCAAAAGTTCAAAATCACCAACTGGCCCACCTACAATAAAGCCCTCATCAACCGTGGCTCCATAACTTTCTGGCTGGATGATGAAGCTATTCAGGCCTGGTATGAGTCAGCAACACCTTCTTCACGAGGCAGACCTCAGCGCTATTCTGACCTTGCCATCACGACTGTGCTGGTCATTAAACGCGTATTCAGGCTGACCCTGCGCGCTGCGCAGGGCTTTATTGATTCCATTTTTTCTCTGATGAA
>NZ_KI973300.1:23448-88189 GCF_000534735.1 Enterobacter sp. MGH 4
AATGCGCGGTGGAAATGGACAACAGATTACAACCGTCGCTCGATAGCGGAAACGGCGATGTACCGGGTAAAACAGCTGTTCGGGGGTTCACTGACGCTGCGTGACTACGATGGTCAGGTTGCGGAGGCTATGGCCCTGGTACGAGCGCTGAACAAAATGACGAAAGCAGGTATGCCTGAAAGCGTGCGTATTGCCTGAAAACACAACCCGCTACGGGGGAGACTTACCCGAAATCTGATTTATTCAACAAAGCCACGGTGTGTACTGACCCCAAAAAGTTGGACAGTTAAACACGAGGCACATAGGTCTGGGTTCGATATTCAATTGGACTCAGACCTTTTAATTTCAGGCTAATTCTTCTGCTGTTGTAGTAGTCAATATATTCCGTAACAGCATCCTTCAGTTCGCTTATATTACTGAACTCGTCAAGATAAAAACACTCCGACTTTAAGGTTCCAAAGAAACATTCCACGACTGCATTATCCAGACAATTGCCTTTTCTGGACATGCTCTGTGTAATGCCTTGTTCTTTAAGGATGTTTTGATACCTTCTCATACGATACTGCCATCCCTGGTCAGAGTGCAGAATAGGATGCTCGTGAGGCTTAAGCTTTTTGAATGCCTGATCGAGCATATTCTCGACCATGTTCATCACAGGTCTTTCCGACAGGCTGTAAGAAATAACTTCGTTGTTGAAGAGATCTATTACTGGAGACAAATACAGCTTTCGCCCATTGACTGCAAATTCAGTAACGTCGGTAACCCACTTCTCGTTTGGCCGTGTAGCCTTGAAATCCCTTTGGAGAACATTGGGGGCGGTTTGCCCTACCTCTCCTCTGTAGGAGCTGTATCGCTTGACCTTAATCGCTGCCTTAAGCGAGAGGGTTCCCATCAGGCGCTGAACGGCTTTATGGTTAATCCGTTCCCCGTCTCGATGGAGAGACAACGTTACCCTACGGTATCCGTAACGACCTTTATTCTCGTGATAAATCTCACCAATACGCTTTTTAACATCCGCATACTTATCAGGCTTGCTGAGAGCCTTTAGATGGTAATAAAACGTACTGCGCGGTATCTCCGCTGCCTTGAGAAGCTCATCAAGAGGGTAAAACTGCCTTAGCTCGTTGAGTACTTTCACTTTTTCGCGGGATGAGCTAAGGCTTTCAGCTTTTTTAGATACGTAAGCCGCATTTCAAGGAATCGAACTTGTCTTTCAAGATCCTCAATACGTCGGTCTTTCGACAGCTCCAATGCTAACGCCGCTTTTTCTGGATCAACTGACATTGTAATGTTTCTTTTGGTGCCGATCTTGAGTGCGCGTAAACCAGCTTCTCCGTGCTCCTCATAGACTTTCAGCCACTTGGCTACAGAACCACTACCAGCAAGCATAAAGTGAGCAGCAGCCTGATTGAGGGACATCTGCTGCTCGGTCACGGCTTTCACGACCTTAATGCGCAACTCTGGATCAGCACTAACGCCTTTAGGTTTGGGAATTAAACCTTTTTCTCCATGTTTTTCATAGAGGGCAACCCACGTCCTGACCTGGGTTCGAGGCACACCAAAACGTGCAGAGATGATCCTGTAACCATCATCAGTTGTGAAGTAGTGATTCACGACTTCAAGGCGCTTTTCGAAGGGGTATTTTGGCTTTGACATATCAGGGACTATTCCATTTCATCGTCCAACAAAATGGGTGCAGTACAGTGTGGATAAGCCACCGTGCCGGGGCGTTTTTGTTTCATCCAGCAGCTCACCCAGCACGGGCCTGGCGTTGTCTGCCATATCAGCACCGCATTTTTGACCCAGAATTGCCGTAAATGCCCACAGCTGCTCAGCCGTCAATCCCGCATTCAGACTGATGGCATAATGGCTTTTCAGTTGGCTGGTGACACCGGGAATTGCAGCCAGAAACGAAATGGTGGCCAGCTCCCTCGTCTGCCAGCTCAGGGTGTCACGCTGGAAAATATCACCAAACAGGTGCGTTTTAAGGAACTGGTCAATTGCAGGCGCAAAGGTAAATAGCGGGCCTGTTACGGGGTTCCCGATAAGACGCGTCTGGTTTTGCGTGCCACCTTCAAGGGCATTCCAGTTCTCAGGAAAAGAGGATGCGTCTTCTCCCGCATTATCCGTAATTCCTTGCTGCTGACGCTGTTCCACCACGCCCATAAGCACGCCAAGGGCATTCAGGCTGCGAGGAAAACCGGCATAGGCATAGAGCTGAATCAGGACTTCTTTGATTTCATTGATGGTAAGGCCTGTATCCAGCCCGTGCTGTATTTCAGCAGCGAGTTTTTCTGTGTCGCCCTTTGCGGCGAAAGCCGCAATTGGAATAATGGCCTGCTGTTTATTGTCCAGCCTGTTTTGCATAACAAATCTCCGGGTGTATTGCGAAAAAGAGAAGGGCGTGCGCCCTGATACCGGCAGTGTATGCAAAGCAGGATTCAATGATAATACGGGTAAATATGCATGGACTTATGCATGGCGCTCATTAATGCGGGGATGACATCAGCAGAATACCAAAGATGGCTCCCGGGTTAATGGCATTTTGGCTTGAGGCAGACCGGATATTGGGTGCCTGCCTCATGGCATGTGTGAGGGTTATTGATAGTGGCTATCTGCCCAGTCGAGCATATTCTCAAGTAAGGATCGCAGCAGCGCCTGAAGTTGAGGGGCCTTTTCCTCTGCATACGCATAAGGCGCCATTTCGTTCATATAATTGACCTGCGCCAGTTCAAGTTGCACGGCATGAATATTCGCGTCAGGCTGTCCGTATGCCCGGGTAATATAGCCGCCCTTAAACCGGCCATTAAGCACATGGCTGAATGGCGACTGTTTCTGACAGCAATCGACCAGACGGTCGCTCAGGGCTGCAGCGCAACTGGCGCCGCCGTTGGTACCGAGGTTCAAATCAGGCAACCGACCATCAAACAGACGCGGGATAACCGATGCAATAGAATGCGCGTCAAACAGCAGTGCATAACCAAACTGGTGTTTTATCCGCGCCAGCTCTGACTGGATACGCTGGTGGTAAGGGTGCCAGATTTGCGCCAGATAGTGCCGACGATGGGCGGCTGTCGGCGTCATGCCGGGCGTAAAGCTGTCCCGACCATCAAATAAAGTCTCCGGGTACAATCCTGTGGTGGCGGTGGTATAGAGCGGCGTATCGTCAGCAGGGCGATTCAGGTCGATAACAAAACGGGAATAATTCCCGACCAGCATACTGGCGCCGAGGGCGTGAGCAAAATCGTACAGGCGGGGAATATGCCAGTCGGTATCGCCAAGCGGGCGTGCGGCATCGCTCAGACCATTGTCGACCTCCGGCGTCAGTTGTGTTCCCGCGTGGGGAATACTGATAAGCAACGGTGCACTGCCAGCCGTGAAATGGTAAGGATCGATAATGTCAGTCATAGCTGAAAGGCTCATGGATGAACGTTTCCTCGTATTTTCCCGCGATAGACCACCGTGCAGGGCAATTGACCGCCCAGCCAGTAGATCAGTTCAGCCGGTCGCGACAGCGGCCAGTGGATAAAATCGGCAACCTTACCTTCGGCAAGCGTACCGTGAGACGCGGCCAGACCGAGGGCGCGCGCGCCGTGGCACGTAATCCCGGCCAGCGCTTCCTCCGGCGTCAGACCAAACAGTGTACAGCCCATATTCAGCATCAGGCGCAATGACAGCACCGGGGATGTCCCCGGGTTGGCATCACTCGCCAGGGCCATCGGCACCTGATACTGGCGGAAAAAATTCACGGGCGGGTGCTGTTTTTCACGCAGTAAATACCATGCGCCGGGCAGCAGGACGGCGACAGTGCCGCTGGCCGCCATGGCGTGAGCATCTTCCTGGGTGGCGTATTCAAGGTGATCCGCCGACAAGGCGTGATAGTTTGCCGCCAGTGAACTGCCATGCAGGGCAGAGAGTTGTTCCGCATGCAATTTAACCGGCAACCCCAAAGCCTGTGCAGCATCAAAAATGCGCTCGACTTGTGCTGGGGAGAACGCAAGGTGCTCACAGAATGCGTCAACGGCATCCGCCAGTTTTTCTCTGGCGACAATGGGCAGCAGGGTATCGCAAATAAAGTCGATATAGTCCTCCGCCCGGTCTTTGTACTCGGGCGGCAGGGCATGGGCGGCAAGACAGGTGGACTGAATATCGACAGGCAACAGAGTGGCTAATTTGCGGATAACCCGCAACATTTTTAATTCACTGTCCAGGGTCAGCCCGTAGCCTGACTTAATTTCAAGGCAGGTGACCCCCTCGGCCAGCAGCGGTTGCAAACGCAATAAAGCCTGCCGGAGCAGTTCCTCTTCCGTGGCGTCCCGGGTGGCGTTTACAGTGGATAAAATACCACCGCCCGCCGCGGCGATTTCTGCATAGCTTACGCCATTTAACCGCTGCTCAAATTCGGCGCTGCGGTTCCCGCCGAACACCAGATGAGTATGACAATCGATAAATCCCGGGGTAATTATCCCGCCGTCGAATACATGCTGTTGTGCATGGGGAAACGCCGGGCAGTCGGCATTACGGCCAAGCCAGACAATTTTTCCCTCCGTCACTGCCAATGCGCCGTTTTCTATCACGTTGTAACGGCCATCCTGCATGGTGACCAGCGTGGCGCCGCGCCAGACACTGTCACAGTGCGCCGGGGGCGTGACAGTAAGGCAAAGGGACGAGGCTAAGGACATAGCAGACTCCGGATGATTTATCTTGTATAGACAATTAAAGTCAACCTAACCCATAACCGAAAGGGCGGCAAGGCGGCCAGAGATAGTTTTTTCTTATCGCCAACTGTCGCGTAAAGACGGGCGGCCTGTGAATGCCGCCTGCGCCAGACGCGATTAGCCGTGACTGGTAAAACGGCCAAATAACTGATAACGCGAACCCGGGTAAATCAGGCGGGCGGACGTCACAACGCGGCTGCCGCTCCAGGTTCGCCGGTGAATCAACAGGCAGGGCTCATGCTCCTCAAGTTGCAGCAAGTGGCGTTGTTCATCGCTGGCGCTGATGGCTTCAACGCGGTGCTCCCCTGCGGTCAGCGGGGCAATATCCATCAGATAGGTATATGGCGTCTGTTTATTGAGCACCTGCCGGAGGTAATCCGGCGCCGTTTCCGGGTTAACAAAACGGTCTTCAATTTGTACCGGAACGTTATTTTCGTAATGCACAATTTGGGAGTAAAACAGCGTATCACCGATGGCAATCCCCAACTGGAGCGCTTGATCGGCGTCCGCCTGGCGGGCCTCGCACACTAAAATTTTACTGTCATGACGATGACCACGTTGGGCGATTTCATCAGCAATATTATGGACCTCAAGCATCGGTGTATAGGCTTTTGCTTCGGCGACAAACGTCCCCACGCCCTGCATGCGGATTAAAAAACCTTCGCTGGTCAGTTCGCGCAGCGCCCGGTTGATGGTCATACGGCTGACGCCAATTTCATTAACCAGCTCACTTTCCGATGGAATACGTTGGTGGGGTTTCCAGACGCCGGCGCGAATCTGGCCAATGATGGCCTGTTTCACCCGCTGATAAATGGGCGCCGGTGCATCGCTCATGGCGGCGGCCAGCTCAGATAGTGTCTGCCGGGTCACGTCTTGTTGCGCCGTACCGGCCGATGAAAAAAGGGTGGGCTCAGACATGTTTCTTACCTCTCAAAAGTGCCACAGACAAGGTCATCGTTTCCCGGACGCTGGCGTATTTTCAACCGCGAAGCGTAAGCAGAAAAGCTGTGGTGAAAAACTCAAATGATAAAAAAAGGAATGGCGCAAGTTTACAGCCAAACCATGCATATGTATATGTATAGACAAGTCGCCCCAAAGTTTTGCAATTGTTTACTTATAATTGCCTTTATGTTTCTTTTGCTGCTCAGGAACGTTGTTATGCCTGCTTATTTTGCTACACAAGCCCTGCTTGCTGAAGGATGGGCTCACAATGTGCGTCTGGATGTCGATGCTGCCGGCATGTTAACCGCCATCACGCCGGACAGCACAGCACAGGATGCTGTCCGGCTTTCAGGTCCGGTGATCCCGGGTATGCCGAATTTACACTCTCATGCATTCCAGCGGGTGATGGCCGGGCTGGCGGAGGTGGCCGGAAACCCGCAGGACAGTTTCTGGACCTGGCGTGACCTGATGTATCGCACGGTGCAGCGATTAACGCCGGACCAGGTCGGTATTATCGCCCGCCAGTTGTATATCGAGATGCTCAAAGGGGGTTATACCCAGGTCGCTGAGTTCCACTATCTGCACAATGATATCAGCGGTAACCCCTATGCTGACCGCGGCGAGATGACCGCCCAATTAAGCGCCGCTGCCGACCTTGCGGGAATCGGCCTGACGCTGTTGCCCGTGCTCTACAGCTATGCCGGGTTTGGCGGGCAACCGGCTCAGGCGGGTCAGGTGCGGTTTATTCAGGACGCTGACACCTATTTGCGCCAGCAGGCGATTATCCGCCAGCAGATAACGGGCAAAGTACTGCAAAACCAGGGCCTGTGTTTTCACTCACTACGGGCCGTGACCCCCACGCAGATGCAGCAGGTTTTACAGGCCAGCGACCCGGCATTGCCTGTACATATCCATATCGCCGAGCAGCAAAAAGAAGTCAATGACTGCCTGAGCTGGAGCGGACAACGCCCCATTGCGTGGCTGTATGATCACCTGGATATCGATGCCCGCTGGTGTCTTGTCCACGCGACACATGCGGATGAGAAAGAAGTGGCCCGCATGGCGCAAAGCGGTGCGGTTGCCGGGCTGTGCCCCACAACAGAAGCGAATCTGGGCGACGGTATTTTCCCCGGCGTCGATTATTTGGCACAGCGCGGTCACTGGGGTATTGGTTCCGACAGCCATGTTTCACTTAATGTGGTGGAAGAGCTGCGCTGGTTCGAATATGGGCAGCGCTTACGTGATCAGCGCCGCAACCGCCTGACAACGGCGACCCAAAATGTGGTGGGCGATGTGTTGTACACCCAGGCGCTTGCCGGTGGTGCGCAGGCCTGTGGCGCGCCTGTCGGGAGATTGTCAGTGGGGTATCGCGCCGACTGGCTGGTGCTGGATGGACAGGATCCTTACCTGGCGGCAGCCCGCGCCCCTGAAATTCTCAACCGCTGGTTATTTGCCGGCCACGCCGGGCAGATTCGCGATGTGTATGTTGGCGGGACCCCCCGCATTATCAATGGGCAACATGCGCAGCAACAGGCCGTTGCCGCTGATTTTCTGCAGGTACTGCGCCAACTGGCGGAGGCGACAGCATGACGGGCTGGCAGCGTTTTTCCCAGACCAGGCTGCCGGTCAGTCGCTGGCGTAATGGCGGCGGCGAAACCCGCGAAATTATCAGCTGGCCGCCAGGGCAGGCGGATTTTGACTGGCGTGCCAGCATTGCCACTGTCGCGCAGGATGGCCCGTTTTCCGCTTTCCCCGGCATTGCGCGTTCCATCACGCTGTTGAGTGGCGAGGGCATGCAACTGACTGACGGCATCGGGGTGAATCATGTGCTGAATACCGTGGGAGAACCCTTCGAGTTTAGCGGGGATCTTGCACTCCACGCACATCTTCTGGGGGGCGAGACGATGGATTTTAACCTGATGACCCGGCGTACTGTCTGTTTGCCCGGCGTTGTCGCCCTCAGGGGAAGTGGCACGGTGTCCCGTGAGCAGGGCGGTGTGCTTTTCGCCATTCAGGGTGACTGGCAATTACCGGATGGGACCCGGCTGGGCGCGGGTGAAGGTATCTGGTGGCCACCGACGTCAGACAGCTGTCAGACGACACAGTGGCCGATTTCTGCCTTGCATACTGTGGATGCACAAAAAACGCGCAGTCTGCTACTTTGGGCGGCGGTCATTGCCTGAGTTGGTGCGTCCTGCACTGGTTTGGCGCATCCTGCGCACTTATTTGATTCGACAGGCAGAGAAAACCACTGGCCACAGGCCGAAATAACCGGGAAAGCAGGCATAGCTGAACTGGCACAAAGCTTGCTTTACTTATTCGGCTTGCTTGTATAGACAAGAGTATACAGTAGCGTATTTTGCCCGGGCAGTTCACTGGCCAGGCATTTCCCCGAGACAGGTAATTTGGCAGGAGTGGCAGATGAGCAACATGATTTCCAGGACTGTGCTGAAGCGTTCGTTATCCATGTTAGGGCTGGCAGTGACATTGGGTTGCGGGGCAATAAACACCGCCATGGCGGCAGAGACTCCGGTGGCCATTGGTATTTCCGGGTGGACAGGATTCGCTCCCCTGACACTGGCCGATAAGGCAGGCATTTTCAAAAAGAATGGCCTGGACGTGACGCTGAAAATGGTACCCCAGCAATCACGCCACCTGGCCATTGCATCAGGCTCTTTGCAGTGCGCGGCGACCACGGTGGAAACCTACCTCACCTGGAATGCCAGCGGTGTGCCCATCAAGCAAATTGTGCAACTGGATAAATCCTATGGCGCGGATGGGATTGCCGTACGTGGGGGTATCAATAAAGTGGCTGACCTGAAAGGGAAAACCATCAGTGTCGATGCACCAGGAACCTCCTCCTATTTTCTGCTGGCCTGGATCCTCGATAAAAACGGCATGACGATGAAAGACGTCAAACTGGCAACCCTGGGGCCGGATGCCGCCGCTCATGCCTTTATTGCCGGGCAGAACGATGCCGCTGTGACGTACGAGCCGTATCTCTCCACCATCCGCCAAAGCCCGGACAAAGGCAAAATTCTGACCACCACACTGGATTATCCCATGGTGATGGACACCCTGGGTTGTACGCCATCCTGGCTGGATAAAAACCCCAAAGCGGCTCAGGCACTGGTAAATAGCTACTTTGAAGCCCTGGATATGATCAAAAAAGATCCGGATAAAGCCAATGAGATTATGGGGGCGGCGGTCAAAGAAACCGGCAAACAGTTTGCTGAAGAGTCCAGCTATCTGCGCTGGCAAGACCGTGATGCGAACAAGAAGTTCTTCAGTGGCGAGATTGTCACCTTTACCAACGAAGCGGCGCGTTTGCTGACGGAAATGAAAATCCTGCATAAAACGCCGGATATTAATACGTTGTATGACGCGAAGTATGTGACTCAGCCATGAAGGACCACAAGATGAACAGTCCTGTCAGTCAGGCCGCGGAATTTCCCGCCAGTACGCAGTCAGTTTTACGTGAGCCGGCGCCTCTGCCGGCAAGTAAAAAGGTCTGGCACAACCCGATGATGGTGCCACTGCGCCCCGTGGCGTCCCGTCATCGCTGGTTTTTGGGCTTCTGCTTTTTTGTGCTGTTTTTCGCGCTGTGGGCGCTGGTGACTTTTACCGGGCTGGTGTCGCCGACATTCCTTGCCAGTCCGGCCAGTATGTTGCAGGAAGGGGGGCTGTTATTTACCGATTTTGATTTCACAACAGATATCGGTATGACGGTAATGCGTGTACTGGGCGGCTTTATTCTGGCGTGCATTATCGCCGTGCCGCTGGGTATTCTGATGGGCTCATACAAACTGATCGAAGCGTTTTTTGAGCCCTTCGTTTCGTTTTGCCGCTACCTGCCCGCATCGGCGTTTGTCCCCCTGCTTATTCTGTGGGCAGGGATTGGCGAAATGCAAAAAATACTGGTGATCTTTATCGGTTCGTTCTTTCAGATAACCCTGATGGTTGCGGTGGCTGTCGGCGCGGCGCGGCGCGATCTGGTGGAAGCGGCGTATACCCTTGGCGCGACCAACAAGAGCGTGGTGCGTCGGGTGATAATCCCCGGGGCGGCGCCGGAAATTGCGGAACTGCTGCGCCTGGTGCTGGGCTGGGCATGGACCTATGTCATCGTGGCGGAACTGATTGGTTCATCCAGCGGGATAGGTCACATGATTGTCAATAGCCAGGCGTTACTCAATACCGGGCAAATGATTTTCGGCATTATCGTGATTGGCTGCATTGGATTGCTGTCTGATCTGTTGTTTAAAGCGGTGAATCGCCGCCTGTTTGTATGGAGTTCGCTGTGATGAGCTATCCGAAGCTGAGTGTTCGCCAGGTGGAACGCGTCTTCAGTGGCCCGAAAGGCGAGAAGACCCAGGCATTACTGCCCGTGGATTATCAGGTCAATGAGAACGACTTTATTACCATTCTCGGGCCTTCCGGGTGCGGTAAATCCACACTTTTACGCATTGTTGCCGGGCTGGATCAGCCCACCCGCGGCGAGGTCTGGCTGGATGGCGTGCTGGTCGATGGTCCGGGCGCGGATCGCGGCATGGTATTCCAGAGTTACACACTGTTCCCCTGGTTGACGGTTGAGCAGAATATCTGCTTTGGCCTACAGGAACGCGGCGTGAGTAAAGCGGCACAAAAAGAGCGCAGCGACTACTTTATTAATAAGGTCGGTTTACGTGGGTTTGAGCAGCATTTCCCCCGTCAGTTGTCCGGCGGTATGCAACAGCGCACAGCCATTGCCCGCGCCCTGGCCAACGACCCGAAAATTCTGCTGATGGATGAACCTTTCGGCGCACTGGATAACCAGACGCGCGTCATGATGCAGGAACTGTTGTTGTCGATATGGGAATCTTCCCGCAAAACAGTCCTGTTTGTGACCCACGATATTGATGAGGCCATTTTTATGGCCAATAAAGTGGCGATTTTCAGTGCGCGCCCCGGGCGAATCAAAACGGAAGTGGCGGTAGATTTTCCGCACCCGCGTGATTATACCCTGAAAACATCACCAGAATTTATGGCATTGAAGGCGCGTATCACGGAAGAAATTCGTACGGAAACCCTGCAAACCATCGATCACTAAGTTCGCGGTATGCAGCGCAGTTAATCATGTTTTAGCGTGAGTCAGGTTGTGCATAAACACCCGGTGTTACACCGGGTTTACTTCCCGTTTTACTTGTATATACAGGAATAGATTATGGCTGCTTCATCCACCGATTACACCCTTTGCCGCCTGCAACCCGGGCATGTCCATTTGCCCATGTTGCGACAAATATACCAGGGTAATGTCCGCCTTGCGCTGGCCGAAGAGGCCCGTGCCGATGTGCTGGCCTCCCAGGAAACAGTCACCCGCATTGTGGCATCGGGAAACGTGGTGTACGGCATTAATACCGGGTTTGGCAAACTGGCGCAAACCCGTATTCCGGCGGAACGTCTGACCGAACTGCAACGAAACCTGGTGCTGTCCCACAGTGTGGGCACAGGCAAAAACCTGGCGGATAACGTTGTTCGCCTGGTGATGGCGACGAAAATTCTCAGCCTCTCCCGGGGTCATTCCGGTATTCGTATTGAGGTGATTGATGCACTGATAACGTTATTTAATGCGGGTGTGTACCCCTGTATTCCGGAAAAAGGATCCGTCGGCGCTTCGGGCGACCTGGCGCCGCTGGCGCATTTGTCATTGATGCTGATTGGCGAAGGGCAGGTGACACTGGGTGGCGAAACGATGTCCGCGGTTGAAGGCCTGGCTGCCGCAGGGCTGAGCCCCTTTGAACTTGGGCCGAAAGAAGGTCTGGCATTACTTAACGGCACCCAGGTATCGACATCCCTCGCGTTGTCAGGTTTGTTTGAAGCAGAACGGGTGTTTTCCGCAGGCCTGGTGGCCGGGGCATTATCACTGGAAGCGATTAAAGGCTCAGTTAAACCGCTTGACCCGCGTATTCATGAAGCACGCGGCCAGGAAGGCCAGATTGCTGTCGCCGCTGCGCTGACGGCGATCCTGGCCGGTAGCGATATTGTGACATCCCATGCTAACTGCGGCCGGGTTCAGGACCCTTATTCCATTCGTTGTGTCCCTCAGGTTATGGGTGCCTGCCTTGATAACCTGCGACATGCGGCCCGCATTCTACGTATTGAAGCAAACGCAGCATCCGATAACCCTCTGGTTTTTGCCGAAAATGGCGACGTGATTTCTGGCGGGAATTTCCACGCAGAACCCGTGGCTTTCGCCGCGGACATCATTGCGCTGGCGGTTGCCGAAGTGGGGGCGATTTCTGAACGCAGAATGGCCTTATTGTTGGACAGCGGTTTGTCCGGCTTGCCGCCTTTCCTGGTAAACGATGGCGGCGTTAACTCCGGCTTTATGATTGCGCAGGTCACGGCCGCCGCGCTGGCATCAGAAAATAAATCGCTGGCACATCCGGGCAGTGTCGACAGCCTGCCCACCTCCGCCAATCAGGAAGATCACGTTTCAATGGCGACCTATGCCGCCCGCCGTCTGGGCAATATGTGTTTTAACACCAGTGTGGTTGTCGGTATCGAAGCCATGGCCGCTGCCCAGGGACTTGATTTTCATCGTCCGTTGCAAAGTTCCGCCACACTGGAAAGCGAAATGAAGGCGATTCGGCAACATGTCGCTTTTCTCGAAAAAGATCGTCTGATGGCGCCGGATGTCGAAATGATGCGTTTGTGGGCGTCCCGTGAACACTGGCCTGCGGCCATTGAAGCATTACTGCCGAGCTTTGCCTGATAACGCTTTACATAAATTTCATTTTTTATAGAAGGATATGACCATGAACGCGCCACAGAAAAATGCCGCCGCCCATGTCGTTCGCGCTCCCCAGGGAACAGCGCTGAGTTGTCAAAACTGGTTGATCGAAGCGGCTTATCGCATGATCCAAAACAACCTTGACCCCGATGTTGCCGAACGCCCGGAAGACCTGGTGGTCTATGGCGGTATTGGTAAAGCCGCCCGCAACTGGCCTGCCTTCGAAGCCATTCTGGACAGCCTGCGGGCGTTGCGTGAAGACGAAACCCTGCTGGTACAGTCCGGTAAGCCGGTCGGTGTTTTTCGCACCCATACCAATGCGCCGCGCGTGTTGATTGCTAACTCCAATATTGTGCCGCACTGGGCCCACTGGGACCACTTTCACGAACTGGATAAAGCGGGCCTGATGATGTACGGCCAGATGACAGCAGGCTCCTGGATTTACATTGGTGCGCAGGGCATTGTGCAGGGGACGTATGAAACTTTTGCCGAAGCGGGCCGACAGCACTACAACGGCGACCTGCGGGGCAAATGGATTCTGACGGCAGGGCTTGGTGGTATGGGCGGCGCCCAACCGCTGGCTGGCGTGCTGGCAGGGGCCTGCGTCCTGGCCATTGAATGCCAGGAATCCCACATTGATTTCCGTCTGCGTACCCGTTATGTGGACTATAAGACCCGCAGCCTCGATGAGGCGCTGGCGATGATTGAAAAAGCCTGTGCGGAGAAAAAAGCCATCTCTGTCGGCCTGCTGGGCAATGCCGCTGAGTTGATGCCGCAACTGGCGGCGCGGGCAAAAGCGGGTGGCCTGCGTCCGGATATTGTGACCGATCAGACCTCCGCTCATGATCCGCTTAATGGCTATCTGCCGGAAGGCTGGAGCCTGGAAAAATGGCAGGCCGCCCGTCAGTCAGATCCGCAATCCGTGGTGAAAGCCGCCCGCGCTTCTATGGCAAAACATGTCCAGGCCATGCTCGATTTTCACCATATGGGGATCCCCACCGTCGATTACGGCAACAATATCCGCCAGGTCGCCAAAGAAGAGGGCGTTGAAAACGCCTTTGATTTCCCGGGTTTTGTCCCGGCCTACATCCGCCCGCTGTTCTGTGAAGGCAAAGGGCCATTCCGTTGGGTTGCCCTTTCCGGCGACCCGGAAGATATCTATAAGACCGACGCGAAACTCAAAGAACTCTTCCCGGACAACACCAATCTGATCAACTGGCTGGACATGGCGCGTGAGCGCATTGCCTTCCAGGGGCTGCCTGCGCGTATTTGCTGGCTGGGCCTGGGTGAACGTCACCGCGCCGGGCTGGCGTTTAACGAAATGGTGCGTAACGGCGAACTGAAAGCGCCGATTGTTATTGGCCGTGATCATCTGGATACGGGGTCAGTGGCATCGCCGAACCGTGAAACCGAAGCGATGAAAGATGGCTCTGATGCGGTATCCGACTGGCCATTACTCAATGCATTGCTCAATACCGCCGGGGGTGCCACCTGGGTCAGTCTGCACCATGGTGGCGGTGTTGGCATGGGCTTTTCACAACATGCCGGGATGGTGATTGTGTGCGATGGCACTGAAGATGCCGATGCCCGACTGGCGCGTGTGCTGTGGAACGACCCTGCCACCGGGGTGATGCGCCATGCGGATGCTGGCTATGAACAGGCAAAAGCCTGTGCTGAACGTCATCATTTGAATTTGCCGATGATCTGATGCCTGAATGCCGGATGGCCTGGTGTTGTGCCTCCGGCGTTTTTTTGAGGGATATGCAATGGCTTCTGATGTAGCAGTTTCCAGTTCACTTGTTGATTCACAACAGCAGATACTGAAAAACCTCGCCAGGCCCACAGCGCGGTCATTAAGCCTGTATAACGCCGGGTTGTCGGCGGAAGCGGTACGACAGCAATATGGGTTGAGCCATATCGCCAAACTGGCCAGTAATGAAAATCCGCTGGGCGCCAGCCCGCAGGTCATCGCGGCACTGCAGGCGGATGCCGGTTTCAGCGCAGTCTATTCGGATGCTGCCAGTACAGCGCTGCGCGATGCGCTGGCAACGTATACCGGTGTGCAGGCCGGGAATATTGTTATCGGGAATGGTTCAGAAGATATCCTGCATATGCTGGCACTGGCCTTTCTCAACCCCGGGGACCGCGTGGTCACATTGCGACCTTCATTTGGTCTGCATGAGATTTTCCCGCGCATGATGGGCGCGGACGTCACCCTGGTTGACGTGAATAAGCAGCATCAGTTCGATATCGCCGCCTGGACTCAGGCACTTTCGATGCCCGCCAAAATGGTGATTTTCAGCAACCCGTCGAATCCCGTGGGCTGCATGCTCGACAATGCAGGTTTTGAGCGCATCATCGCCGCGGCACCTCAGGACTGTGTGCTGGTGATTGATGAGGCCTATTTCGAATATTGCCGGAACAACCCGGATTATCCGGACAGCCAGCGTGTGCTGGCCGCGCAGTCGCGCCCCTGGATTGTGCTGCGTACTTTTTCGAAAGCCTACGGCCTGGCGGGATTGCGGGTGGGCTATGGCTTAGCCAGTCACCCTGAACTGGTCAATCTGCTCAATCGCGTTCGCACACCGTTTAATATTAACCGTTCGGCACAAGCGGCGGCCGTGGTAGCTCTGGGGGATCAGCAACATGTTAATGACAGCATTGCGCTGGTCAGTGCGCAGCGCGACATGATGTCGGCGCAGCTCACGGCGCTGGGTTTCCGCGTTGCGCCATCCTGCGCCAACTTCCTGTTTTTTGACTGCGGGCAGCCTGCGGCAGAACTGGCGCAGCGTCTGCTGTGCGATGGCGTCATTATCAAGCCATGGCGGGAGAAGGGGTATGAACACTGGATCCGGGTGTCTGTGGGGAATGAACAGGATAACCAGCAGTTTATTCGGAGCCTGAAACGTATCCTGGCGGAGGATGCCGCGTGACAGTGTTGAACATTGATGATTTACGTCGGCAGGCAAAGCGCACGCTTCCCCGTTTTGCTTTCAGTTATCTGGAGGGTGGGGCCGATGATGAACAAACGTTACAGGATAATCGCCGTGTTTTCGGCCGCTGGCGCTTTATTCCCCCTGTGCTGACAGATGCTACGCAACGGGATTTATCCGTCACGCTGTGTGGACAGAAGCTGGCTGCGCCCTTGTTTATCGCCCCGACAGGCTACAACGGCATGCTGCGGTTTGGCGCAGATGTGATGCTGGCGCGGGCCGCCAGAGAGGCGGGCATCGGCTATATACAGAGTACGGTTTCGACGGCCTCCATTGAAGAGATCGCCGCAGAAAACATTCCCCGACACTGGTTCCAGCTCTATGTGCTGAAAGACCGCGCCGTCACGACAGGGTTACTGACCCGGGCCCGGGCGGCGGGTTGTACGACCCTGGTGGTTTCTGTGGATGCGGTGCACTTTGGCAACCGTGAAAAGGACAAACGGAATTACCGACGGCCCATGGAACTATCTCTGCCGAGCATGCTGGACATTGCGATGCATCCCGGCTGGGTGTGGCGAGCCATCAGGCCCGCAGGCATCCCTGGCTTTGGCAACCTGAAATCTTATGTTCCGGCTGACAAACAACGAGGCGCAGGTGGCGCGAGCTATTTTGCCGAACAGATGGATACCCACCTGGACTGGGCCACACTGCACTGGATCCGCACACAGTGGTCAGGTCCCCTGTTAATTAAAGGTATCCTGGCGCCTGAAGATGCCCGGCGCGCTTTTGCCGCGGGCGTGGATGGCATTGTGTTATCAAACCATGGCGGGCGACAACTGGACGGTTCAGTCAGCCCCATGGAAGTACTGCAGGAGATTCGTCAGTGCTGCGGTCCTGATGCTGTCATCCTTATCGACAGTGGATTTCGCCGTGGCACCGATGTGGTGAAAGCACTGGCGCTGGGCGCGAATGGCGTGCTGATTGGCCGACCTGTGCTCTATGGCGTCGCTGCCTTTGGTGAGGCGGGTGCGAAACAAGCGCTGAACATTATTTTGCAGGAGATGGATCGCACGCTGGCGCAACTGGGATGCACTTCGATTGCCCAGTTAGGGCCGCATTTGCTGCGTTTTCAGCCTGCTATGGCGGGGTTTTAATATGTACACCATCGTTATCACGGAGCATCAGTTATGCAGGCACAAAATATTATCTTCCCGGCGCAGATCCTGCGTGGCGCAGGTGCGGTTTCGCGTATCGGTGAGGTCTGCGGATTATTGGGTTCACGGGCGCTGATTATCGGCGGCCATAGTGGCCTGGCGGCGGTGGAAGCGCATATCCGCTATCAACTGGCGGCATCATCGGTGACGGTGGTTGGCCGGGAGTGGTTTGGCGGCGTGTGCAGCGAAAGCCATATTCATCGTCTGGCGCAAGTGGTGCAGGCCACCGGCGCAGACCTGGTCATTGGCGTGGGTGGGGGAAAAGCCCTGGATACCAGTAAAGCCGTGGGCGTGGAGACCCGTGTCCCGGTGGTCACCGTGCCAACCATTGCGGCAACCTGCGCGGCGGTGACGCCACTCACTGTCCGTTATCACGATGACGGCCATTTTCGGGATCTCTTTCCACTGAATCAGGCGCCTGCTGTGGTGATTATTGACACAGAAATCATAGCCGCCGCGCCGCTGCGCTGGTTGGCGGCAGGCCTTGGCGATACACTGGCGAAATGGTACGAGTTTCGCGCTATCAGCGCCGGGCTGGACAATCACAGCGGTATCGCCCGGGCGTCCATTGCCAACAGCCGTATCTGCTATGACCTGATCAATACCCACGGCCCCGCCGCCTGCGATGCAGTTCGCAAAGGGGTGCCCGATGCTGCGCTGGAGCAAGTACTGGATGCGATATTTATGTTTGCCGGACTGACCTCATTAATGAGCAGTGGGGCACATGCTGCTGCCGCTCATGCAATTTATGAGGGGTTTACCGTATGCGATAAAACCCGCGAATTTGGTCATGGCTTATTGGTGGGATTTGGCAACCTTTGCCTGCTGGCGCTGGAGAACCGCAGCGATGAGGAATTGCTGGAGGCCATTGGCCTGGCCCGCGCGTGCGCTATCCCGCTCAGCCTGCGGGAAATTGCTGAACTGGACAGCACGGAACTGGCGGGGATTATTGATATGGCATTGCATGCGCCGGATATGGCGAACATGCCGGCTCCGGTCACAGCGGGCGCACTGTATAGCGCCATTGCGCGTGTGGAACATCAGGCCGGGTTGTTGTAGTACCCTCAGCAGCGTATCCCGATGGTGGAAAACGTGAATACGCTGTTTCCCTGTTGTCGGTCTTCGTTCGCGCAGGTGCCCATTGTGAGTCAGTGAAACGCATAACGCCCTTCGCCCACCAAAATGGTTTGACCCTTGAGCGCCGCCGTGTCGGTGAGAAAATCGAGTTGCACCAGCGCGTTGCTGTTCCCTTGATTGAACTGGAAATACTTATCGCCAATACGCAGCGCCGGATTGCCCGCGCGCGTTGTCATCGGGAGGTCGAAGAGCGCGCTCCAGCGCCTGGCTATGGCGTACGGGTTCTCCACTTCAAACTCGGCGGCGGACAGAGCAACCTCACCGGCAGGATGGGGCTGGATAATCCCTTGTTGGTGGAGGTGCTCCAGGGAAGGTGCGAACAAGTTCCTGATATGAGATCATCATATTCATCCGGAGCGCATCCCAGAGGGACATCATGAGCCATCAACTCACCTTCGCCGATAGTGAATTCAGCACTAAGCGCCGTCAGACCCGAAAAGAGATTTTCCTCTCCCGCATGGAGCAGATTCTGCCATGGCAGAATATGACCGCTGTCATCGAGCCGTTTTATCCCAAGGCGGGCAATGGCCGACGGCCCTATCCGCTGGAGACCATGCTGCGTATTCACTGCATGCAGCATTGGTACAACCTGAGCGACGGTGCCATGGAAGATGCCCTGTACGAAATCGCCTCCATGCGCCTGTTTGCCCGATTATCCCTGGATAGCGCCCTGCCGGATCGCACCACCATCATGAATTTCCGCCACCTGCTCGAGCAGCATCAACTGGCCCGTCAATTGTTCAAGACCATCAATCGCTGGCTGGCCGAAGCAGGCGTCATGATGACCCAAGGCACTTTGGTGGATGCCACCATCATTGAGGCACCCAGCTCTACCAAGAACAAAGAGCAGCAACGCGATCCGGAGATGCATCAGACCAAGAAAGGCAATCAGTGGCACTTTGGCATGAAGGCCCACATTGGTGTCGATGCCAAGAGTGGCCTGACCCACAGCCTGGTCACCACCGCGGCCAACGAGCATGACCTCAATCAGCTGGGTAATCTGCTTCATGGAGAGGAGCAATTTGTCTCAGCCGATGCCGGCTACCAAGGAGCGCTACAGCGCGAGTAGCTGGCCGAGGTGGATGTGGACTGGCTGATCGCCGAGCGTCCCGGCAAGGTAAAAACCTTGAAGCAGCATCCGCGCAAGAACAAAACGGCCATCAACATCGAATACATGAAAGCCAGCATCCGTGCCAGGGTGGAGCACCCGTTTCGCATCATCAAGTGGCAGTTCGGCTTCGTGAAAGCCAGATACAAGGGGCTGCTGAAAAACGATAACCAACTGGCGATGTTATTCACCCTGGCCAACCTGTTTCGGGTGGACCAAATGATACGTCAGTGGGAGAGATCTCAGTAAAAACCGGAAATAACGCCAGAAATGGTGGAAAAAATAGCCTAAATAGGCTGATTCGATGTGTTTGCGGGAAAAAAATCGGCCCAGATCCGCGAAATTTTAATCAGCGAGTCAGCTTGGGAAGAAATGACCTGCTTATTCGCACCTTCCCTAACATCACGGTGTATTAATCAACGGGGAGCAGGTCACCAGAGAGAGCTCCCATCGCTTCGCGACGGGCCCCGACCGGAGAAGCAAATTAGTTACAGCATTCAAAAGGAAGTTCATCATAAAACCGGCGCCGGTTTGCCGGCCAAGTGCCCCTCCCCACCACTGAAAAGCGAGGCCGCCCCGGGCCGAAGGCCCGGAACAACGTCGCTTTTAATGATGGATGTTGTAACTAGAATTCTGAGTGGCTGTGAGTAGTGTCGCTGTGAGTTTTTAGTACACGCCCGTAAGCGGCCCTGACGGCCCGCTAACGCGGAGATACGCCCCGACTGCGGCTACGCCTTGTCGTGACCACTCCGATGGCGCACAGATGCTTCTGCGTCGCGATTAGCGGGTTATGGCTTTGCAGGGAAGGGGAGGTTGATAGCGATCCTCTATAGATCAACCGGCTGCGCCGGGCTACGGCGCCACTAACCAGAAGAGCCACATTCAGCTCAAGCTGGCGCCTTCATGCGCCTGCGGCGCATTTCCACGAGACTGGCTAATACACCAAACGTCTATGTACTTCACTGGTAAACCAGGTTATGAATAATAATCGCTCAAATTTGATAAGGATATTGATATAAAATGAACAACCCATCAATAATCGACTCGATGGTTGACAGCATGCTGAGCATAGAGCGCAAAGACATGCTGATAGATGCATGTCGTAAACTTTTCATTGAAAAGGATTTTTCAAACATGCGACCATCCGTTCAGGAGGAATTAAAAGCCATCTTCGATGAAGATAATATTCCTGTTTCTGAATCTCCTCGATTAGCGTTAGGAATGAGTGCTCTGCTTCTGGCAAAAGAATCAAACAATGACGCACTGGAACTATTAGCAACTCAAATTATGAATATATCCGATAAAGCAACGTTGCAGAAAGCATTCGAAATGGTCAGACAACAGCTATTCGATCCTCGCTAACGGAGAGGTCTTCGTGCGCAGTACGCATATAAGAACCTAAATAAAAAGGTCTGCGACCTCAAATGGTCGTAGTATGAAAGGATGGAAAAAATATGAATAAAGAATACGTCGAATTTTTAAAAATGCTGTCTCCGTTTATTATACTTGCTATTTCAACGATATTAATACCCTGGATTAAAAGGTTTTATTCTTCATATATTTCTTTTTTCTCTTTACCTACGAGTAAGAAAATAGAAGCAATAGAATATATCAATGGTTATAAAAAAAGTAGTAACACCCTGGAAAAACTAAAGCACAAAATAATAATAAGCGATTATAAGCTGCATGAAAATACCGATTTATCAAAGTGTGTAATTAGTTTTTTCTATGAGGATATAAGTAAAAACGGATACTTCGCAAAAAGTTTATTACGCATTAAAGGGCTGTATGTCATTGAAAATGGTAGAATTCGTGTAAATGTGGGAAATGTTCTGTTCGCCCTGGCTTTTTGGTTGTTTACATTTTTCACATACTACCTGGCTTATTATTTTTCGGCGGACTGGAACAAGGGTTTGCCTAATGCTATCTTTCCTTTTTCACTTATTGTAGCAGCAGTGTTTTATACATTCCTTATAATGATTGTTTCAACTAGATTTATATCTGTTCTTAAGAACAAAAAACGGTTTAATAAATATCTTAGTAGTAGATTGTAATTAATCTTAGGTATACTTGCTTAAAAACTATTGTTGTTTAATGTAAGAGGTGGGAAGTGAACAGAAAGCAGTTTATACAGAGTCAGGGAGCAACCTGTAAGAACTGGAACTGGAGCTGGTCTTTCATCAGCCATGACCGCCAGTTCGTGATTTTTGGTGCCTGGGACTCTGAACGTGAACAGGAGCGCGCAGTTATCCTCCGCGAAGAATGGGAGTTTAGTGCCAAGAATAAGAGACTACCGGGTTACACTCAGGCTATCGAGCATCTTGGCTACCTGAACGAAGGATATGACCTGTACACCTTCAATATGATTCACTCCCCAAAGCCTGATAATCCTGACGTAGCGTCGATCAAAGGTTTCGAACATCGCATTGAAAAACGCTATCTCCGGAAGGAAGGGCGTGTCTGGTATGCCGATACTATCGGCCATGCCTATCCTGAAGAACTCAGCATGCCAGAGCAATATACTGAAGGTGCCCGAAAGGTCATTACCGTCAACGCCTATGAAAGAAGTTCTGAAGCCCGGAAAGCCTGTATCAGGCATCATGGTACCGTCTGTAAGGGCTGCGGATTCGATTTCGAAAAAACCTATGGAGACCTGGGCAAGGACTTCATCCACGTCCACCACATTAACCCCCTGAAAACTATTGGCGAGAGCTACCAAATAGACCCAGAGAACGATTTGGTTCCTCTGTGCCCTAACTGCCACGCGATGGTGCACAGATCGAATGAATCCAGACCATTGTCGGTTGATGTGCTGCGCAGCATAATTAATGAAGCTAAAAAACGGATTGGTGCTACTGAATAGTTATCGTCTACGGGTTCGTTGCCATTACATATTTGTCAGGGATGCTTAAGAATTGATAAACACGGATAAGACCGGACATCTGGCATGGTGCGCACTTGTCGCACTACAGCTGGCCCGTCAGGACGGCCTGATAAGCTCTGAATCGCAGGAAAATCTTTTCATCACGCGCTGGTTTGCTCTGGCCAAAAAGCAGCGTCGCTTCTCGCGTGACCTGGCCACCGACATCGACTGGATACTGAACCAGGGACGGTCGCTGGGTATGCGCGCCCGCTTGAAGCAAAAGCTGGACTATATCTGGCGCAGCTGCAACGGTGAACTGCTGGAGCAAAATGATATGTTCCGGCTGACCTATGCTATAGAACTGGCAACTCAGCATTACTGGACCTACCACGCCCTTAGCGACAGAGACTGGAGTGGCCGGCGCCGAATCCAGACCTCGGCATCAGTAAACAGCATCTGTCTTCTGAAAAGCGCTCTGGACATCGCCTTCAATGAAGAAGGAAAACAAATATTACCGGTGCCAGCCCGAATAAGCGGGCAGGTTGAAGCGCTCAATGCGTTGCTGAAAAGCTGTGGCTGGATAGCCGTTCCTGAAGGAGATGCCTGCCTGCCCCACCAGTTTACGCTGATGGTCAGACAGGGATAAAGAAAACTGAAGACATGAAGTCCTGGCGCGCAGCTGCGCTGTTTTAATACATGCAGGCTAATGACTTCTCATCCTGATGACAGATAAGGAATATGTAATGGATATCGCGCTTTTTCCCGGGCAGAGTCGGCGTCAGTGGGCTGATACGATGATTAATCTGGAAGCCCGTAAGCTTGTGAATACCGCAAATACTGTCGCAGCAATGCACCTCAGTGATTCACTGACCCGTCTGAAATTCGTGGATGAGATAAGAAAGGTGGTCATGCAACAGTTTGAGGCGGCAAGGAAAGCAAAGAGTGATGAAGAATGTATTGCCTGCCTGAAAAACCTCAGGACTGAAAATGAGTTCCTGCTTGAGCAGTCGCGTATGCTGAAAACCGGTTATGCCCGGATCTACGCTGAAATACAGTATGTAACAGAGCAGAATAAAATTGTCGGATACTTCATATCCGGAATTAAGGTCGTTCTTGCCGGCGTTCAGGCTGTGTTTGGCGGTGTTATGATCGCCTCCATGACGCCAGCTGGTATGCTTGCCGGTGCCATTCTGGTCGGTGATGCTCTTAATACGGTAACAAGGGAAGCAGCCCGTCAACTCCTGAATGAAACTGCTTCAGAGGGTATCCTGGCGGATGGCGCCATGACCGTAGCGGAATTTATGGGCTTCAGCCGCGATGTCGGCCTGGGGATCTTTAATGCAACCACGCTTGCAGCCAACGTTTATGGTGTGTTTGGTCTGACCGGGAAAGCTGAGGCCTGGCGTCTTTTCCGTTATCTTCCCGGAGACTATTACCGCAAGGTGGAAACCATGTCTCCGGGCAGACTGACAATGAAGGTTCTGGGATGGGGAGTCAGTGCAAAAGTGGTACTGGAGCTACTCACCCACGATCAAAATCGTTCGCGTTAGTTTTTAATAGCTTCCAGGATTTATAACCAACCTTGATAGGCATCACCAGGAGAAACACCATCACCAGGAAAGCTGCGGCTATCGCGCTAGAGATTGTCTGTGTGGTGCTGCCTAAAATTGTACTGAGGATTATAATCACGACCATAACAGTGGTGACCCAAACGAACATTTTGAAATAACGGGAAAGATCTAACAGAACCCTGTCCAGTGAATCACCTGTTACAGTGTAACGCTTGATTCTCTCTATTTCTTTGCTGCTAAAACCTGCCGCAATAAGTTCGTCGTTCTTCACTGTCATGAACGTCTCCTTCAACCTGAAAAGAATACTCAGTGGCGGATCTGCGCCAGGTCGTCTTCACTCAGACCCGTCATTTTCATGACGGTATTGCGATCGATGCCGTTCTGCAGCATGGTACGGGCAACTTCCAGTTTGCCTTCGTTGCGGCCTTTTTCAATACCACGCTCTTCGCCTAGCTGGATGCCCTGCTCGATCCCCTGCTGGATACCCTTCTCAATACCCTTCTGCTCAAGCTGTTGTGCGATGGTCATAAGTGCGTCTCCGTGTTGCGGCACACGCTGTGCCAGTTCGCGTACAAAGGCTTCGGCGTCTGATGTTTCGCCAGCCTGTACTATATAGTGTACCAGTGATACTACCTGCGATGAAGACAGATAACCTGCCAGTAAGATGGGCGCCAGTCTGTCAATCAACTCGGCAAGATCCCGCTGGTGAATATGTTTCTGCAGTAAGGTCAGGGCGGCCATGCTGCGATGGCCAGCGATTTCATCATCCGGAATGACCGTAACGTCTACCAGCGGGAAAGAGCAGCTGTAAAGGGAGCCTGCCAGCTGCGGATCGTCAAATTCATCCAGCCACCGGGTGGAGTACGGATACGGGCTGCGCTTACCCGTATAGAACAGAACGGGTATCACCAGGGGCAACTTCTTATGGCCCGCTTCCAGATGACGCTGCATGGCAGCCACGGCATAGCGTATCAGGCGAAAAGCCATATGTTTGTCTGGCGAAGACTGGTGTTCAATGAGCACGTGAACGTAGCCATCACCGCCGGTGGTTTTCAGGCTGTAAAGGACGTCGCTGAAATACTGGCGGAGATCATCCTCGACGAACGAGCCGGATTCCAGCTTCAGCGTGCTGAGATCGCAGACTGCTCGTAACTCTGCGGGCAGGTGGATTTCCATAAAATCACGCGCAACATCTGGTTGCGTCAGGAACTGCCTGAACGTGGCATCGTGGGGTGTAGGTGTGCTGCTTTTCTTCTTCATCAGCCCTGGCTCTGAAAAATGACCCTAAGATGCTATCACAACCCGTAAAAAGCTAACATTGGCGGTGAACTGAATTGCCATTCCTTCAGGGGACTTTGCCGGTGTGGTTCGGTCCCCTTCCCTGTCATTCTGTTAACCGGACGCTAGGCGAACTTTTCCTCACCCACGCCGCCTGTTCTGATTACCTGGCCAGTGCGAGAGTCAGAAGCTGGAGAATAGAAGTCTATAATGATTATTGTAGTACATTTGTATTGCTTATGTGTGCTAAATGGATTACAAGTATTCCTGTATACTAACCCTAATCTGGAGCCGTCATGATGAGCAAGCTACAGGAAAAATCTGCGCGAATAGTTGCAATAATGAACAACAAAGGCGGTCCTGGTAAGACCAGTTCAGCGACAAATCTTGCTGTCCACTTTGCCCGAACTGGAAAGCGCACGCTGCTGATTGACTCCGACCAGCAGGCCAATACAACCGAAGTGACCGCAAATGGCAAAAAGTATTATTCCATGTACGGCCCTACAATTTGCGACCTTTATAGTAATTCCCGATTTGATATCCGTGATGTCATCATTCCTGCGATGGCCGGTGAAACGCCTATCCCTAACCTTAATCTGATCCCGTCCGACCCTACGTTTGAAAAAATTATCGAACAGACACTTACACGCAGTCACCGCGAAAAAATCCTGGGCCGACATCTTGAGAAAGTTCGCGGCGAATACGATTACATCATTATTGACTGCGCACCAGGGCTCAATATCGCAACCGGCAATGCCATTTTCATTGCCGACCATGTTCTTGTTCCTGTCGACGGCGGGAGTTTTTCGCTTAGTGGCCTGGAAATCATGCTGGACTACATGGATGAGATCTCTGAGGAAGATTACTCGCGTTTCAGCGTATTTCGTAATAACTACAACGGCGCCAATAAGAAAATTAACGCCTATATCGATACCGTGCTGACTTCACATGAGAGAATCTCACCGCGCCTGTTGAAGAGCCGGATTCGTACTGATCAGGCAATAGTGCAGTCGCAGGTGGCTTGTCTCCCACTTTATTACTATCAGAAAAGCGCAATGGCTTTAGTTGACTACGGCAAACTGGCTCGCGAGCTAGAAGAAATTATCAACAGTGAGGCAGCATAATGTCTAAAGAACTTGTTCGACCAAAAATGGAAAAACCGGAACGGGCCAGAAAAGAAAGCAGCCTGACAAATATTGCTGCTAAAAAGAAAAATACTACAGGTGAAACGCCCAAAACAATACGTATGACCCCCGCCGAAAAGGTGCTTGCACAGGAGCTGGTCGAACAGATCCAGGCGCTGACACATAAAAATATCACAGTATCGACGTTGTTGCGCGCAGGGCTCTACCTTGCACAGTCAGCCGGGCCAGAGAAGGTGCTAAAAGCAATTAAGGAAAATATCTAATGTATTACTTACGTAATACATTAGTATTAACTTTGTAATATCAGGGGTTGATCTTTATACAATCAATCTCTATTATAGTTGCAGGGTATCGCAAGTACCCTGCATCAATAGGACTACTTTAGCTTACAGATTGCGGCGGATACCAGGCATGGCAAAGCAATGCAGAATAGACCTGCAAGCCAGGCAGCTGGCCCCGCCGCAAACCCAATAGCCGACAATACTGCTGTCACTTTAGCGAATAAAGCGGCATGTATAGTTTGCTCAACCAGACCCGCAAGCACGCCCACGGAGATACTTTTTTTACTCAGGATTGAAGATCCGCACCAACTTGTAATCATACAGGCAAGTGCAATGCAAAATGCACCAGCTGACCAGGTTGCAAGCCCAGTGCCAAATCCAATAGCCTGAAGCACCCCAATAGCCCAGGTTACGAGTTTCTGATGGATAGATTGCTCTACCAGACCAACAAGCGATCCGATACAGATTTCTTGTTTATTGAGGCCAAATAACCCACGGCGTTTCTTACGGGGGCGTTCTGGATTTCCATAATGCGTGACGTCCGGACCAGAGATGATTAGAGCTTGAAAATACGTTTTTGTAGACATAGTAGTCTCCTTGGTTAGTTATTGAGTTATTTCTCCGAGTTACAGCATTCAAAGTTTTCATTTAGAAACCTTTCAGATTGTTAAAAAATGGTTGGCAGTAATAGCCACGTGATACTTCTTCATTAGTTGTCAGTTCATTTCAGTTCCTTATTCGCGAAGCGCGAAAGCTGTTTTTTGGGTATACGAATCCATCTCCGCAGTAGCGGAATAAAGAATCGCGTCATTTGCTTCGGGCACAAAAAAAGCAGGCCCGGGCGCACCGGTGCCTGCTGTCTTGGCTGAGCCAACAGAACAGGGAACCGGATAGTATTATTCGAATCTGGGTTGCCCTGGCCTCTGTCGGCCACATGACAGTATTCTCTGTCATGTTCAGAATAAGCTTATCTTACCCTAAAATAAGCGTGTTTGTCAATAGTCAACATATATTTTTAGTTATTTTCTTCCTGCTTCGCCATTTTCGCTATTGCGTCAACGATTATCACGTGCTAAGCGCAATCTCCCTATAACTCTTACGATGAGAATTTCCCCTTGCAGCTGCGTTGCCTGGCACAATGGGTCAGGCCTGTTCTTCTGTTACCATTTCCGGCGAAAACCAGAGTAATGGAGTAAACCAGGTCAGCGGTGCAGATAATATTTAACTTAAGTGCAGATATCGCAATATGCCGGAACCAGCACGTAATGCACCCGGCTGCGGTCTGATTTTCACCATCAGGCGAAATAAGACGGCAACAGAATCACTGTTGAGTGGGGTGTGCATCATTTTTTATTATAATGCCAGAAGGCCTGATGGAAGTCAAAATATATTTGATCGGAGGATTGACGCGTGTGCGGAAATAGTATCTAAAAGAATATCTGAAAAAGTTTCTCTTATTTAATTAATGTCTGGTACTTAGACATTCGTTACGTTGAGTTTTTTTGTTGTACTTATTACATAAAATATATGTATATAAGTATGACGAACTAATATCGTACTGAGGACTATCTTGCAGATAAGTATGTTGTCCGGTTAAACAACATTCCTTCAGGTTTCCTTAGTCAGGATAGTTCTTCAGCTTCTGAACTATCCTGACTTACAGAGTACTGCTACCGCAACCCAGTGGCAGGTAAGTAATGCCGGCTTCCTTACTGGTTTCCGAACTTGCGATGTAGTCGTCTGGTGAGAACGTCAATCGACTCCTTACGCCCGGAAAAGAGGTCATTCACGACATACTCCATAATCTCGAATGCCGCTTCGATATCGCCGGTTGTCACTTCATCATAGGTATGGCTGCCGGCGTTACCCAGGAATTTAATGGCCATCAGCGTGTCCTTGTAGGGAGTATATTGCCCGTCAAGCAGTTCGATACGTTGATGAAGATTAATGCGTTTATTTTTATCGTTATGCTCAGGAACACCAATTGCCGTCAGCATTCTCTCAACCGAGATCCTGATTAAGTTGGCCGCAGACCCTGGCTGGCTGAGATAGACAGAAAAAGAAGCTGTAATAGGCCCGGTAATCTCCGCCGGACATTTTCCGGGAAGTGCAAATGGGTGCAACGTCGGAACAAAGCTCATTGGTTTATACCAGGGAACATAATCACGATTTCGCATTTCATCGTCCCATTCTTCCTCCCAGCCTCCCTTACCAATACAGACAACCACTTCATCGCAGTTTGCCCGGGAACAGTGCGCCATGCAGCTGAATACCGTCTCATCCATATAAGGTTCAAACCATTCCTCATTCTGAGCTCGCCTGCTTTCCAGCAGTGACTTCATGTAGAAACTCTCGTTGTCAATGAGCAACGTTTTCTGGCCACATGCAGGGCATGGCCATTCCACGTTCAGGCTCCCGAAAAATCTAGCCGAAATTTTATGAACAGACATTTAATTGGACTCCGAGGGTAATAATGATGAGATTTGAATCAGATCTTCAAATTCAGTGATAACTCGCTTTCAACATAATCCATAAACCCTTCAGGAAAAAGAGTCACGCCCCTCGATTATCGACATGTCGGATAAATGGTTTTCGACTCTTCTCCATTTCCTGCCCTTTCCGTTTTCCGCTAAAGTCGGCACGCCCGAGCCGAGCTAGCATACGAGACTTTAACGAGATTTTTTTGAGTGAAAAGAGCATTATTGTTATGACAGCCGGTGTCATTTTTCGTATGATGACTTTGTCATCACCTCGGGCGTTCCCCTCTGGATCATTACCAGCCTGTAATGGGTACAGGGACTTCCGGCAGTAGCCGGTTTGTAGAAGGAAAGCCTCATGAAACCGAAAGTTGTTCCGGTCACCCGGTATACACGTTTTCGTTTCGGGCGCGTAGAACATGTGCGTAAGCACATGCGCTCGCTCCCGAATCGTTAAGTGAATGGTGCCCGCAGGTGATGATGCTCCGCTCCAAAGCCGAAACTAAATAGCTTCCTCTTGCTTTTCATCCATCATTGAGCAGTAATGTCTCAGTTCGTCCATTTCTTCAAAAATCTTTCTGAAAAGCCTGAAATATTCGCTTTTATCCATAATGCCTGTAGAAAGAATATTTCTGCCATCTGAATGAGAATGTCTGTTTATGGCCCGATAGAATGAATCATAACGGCCTTCGGCGTGGTCAGAAGCCAGAGCTGCAAGCGTTTTTTCCAGTTTCTCCTCTTTGCAGGCAAAGCTGAAATAGTATTCAAGAATATTCCTCATCGTATTAGGCAGCACAATAAGCTGACTCTTGTTGTCCCGCACGTCCTTGAGTGTCTGCCACAGAGCCTGATACTCGTTAAGCATTTCGTGCATGGATAAAGGGATACAGTCGCTGTGATCATTCTTGACAATACGCAGCAGTGACCAGCCTTTAGGGGCATCGAGTTTACTCTCCAGCCTCCTCACGGACGTCAGCAAAATTTCCTGGAAAAAAAACAGGTTGTGAGTGAGGATTACCAGATGGCGGGCTGTCTCAGGTTTAATAATTTTTCGTTTTATCAGCGAGGCTACTTCATAAATGTAATTATGTGAGAGGCTGGATATCGGATCATCAATTACTATTATCTTCCGGCCATCGTGGACGGCATAGGGCGTAACATTGCCGGTGCAGGATTCGATAAAATAGAGCAGCGCAATAAGAGTTTTTTCACCCTCACTCAGCGTTCTGAATACTTCTCTTTCCCCTGGGTCGCTTGCACGCCTAAGCCGGTAAAGCTTCATCTCCTCGTCATGGCAGCATATGTGGAAGTCAGTTACGCCCAACGCTTTGAGATTATTATTGATGGAGTCGATGGTAGGTTGAATGACTGAAAGTTGCCCTACAAGCCGAGACGTTTGCTCCCCGAGCTGCCTTCTTTCAGTCAAAAGAGCTGAGGCCTGTTGCTCGGCTTTTGTTTTCTGAGCCCTGACCTCATGAAGTTCAGCCGTCAGTGCCACAAGATACTCGTCGCAAATCTGGCGCAGATACGTGTCGACATCAGCCTTTAATCTCGCCATTTCTGCATCGTAGTTATCGGCCAGCTGGTTGTTCGCAGAAACGGTATTATTTATCTTTTCTATATTGCTGATGAGGGTATTGCGCGCTTCAGAAATATCAGCCATATCGTACATCTCAGAAGGTCTCTCGAGTTTGTTGAGGATGGTCTGATAGTTTGTCTGACTTATCTGAATAAGTAACTTGAGTGAGCTGAAAACCTCATCACCTTCGCTTACAGCGGGATGTCTGAAAACTCTCTCGGACAGGTCATTGAGATAGTCAATATTGTCCGCTAATTCTTCTGCCGCCTTGTGTATTACATCGATCGCGTCGGTGTAGCTTTTGTCATACATCCTCGCCATTTCTTCGGCAAAATGGGCCGTATCAAACGTGTTCTGACAGAAAGGGCAGACATCGTCACGAATAAAGCTCCTCCCCTCTCTGACCCAGTCGGCATTTCCCAGATTCGCAATGAATTCGGCAAATTGTGTCCCTGACGCGGGCTGAAGCGGTGAATAAATTAGCCGGATCACATCAGGGTTGAGCTCTGGCGGGAGGCTAAAGCTGATATAGGGGTCTGAGGTCCAACCATGCGAAAAACCACGTTAAGAAAGCAACCTTCTGAAAAGGCGACGTTTATCAGTTTTTTTTCCGGCCATAAAGGGGGCGGAAATTATTCCCTGCACGGGTATTCGCAAGGATTTCGGTAGTGCTCTGGCTCTGCCCCCCATAACCTGGCGGACAGAGCATGATTGGGAAAGCGGTACCCTCACGGCAGAAACGATTGACGCAGGCTATATTTCTATTATTCTGGAAATATAGATAAAGGAGGTATTATGGATTTAAACACTGCTGCAAACGCACTTCGAGAACTGGGCCACCCGACACGTCTCAGCATATACCGGGAGCTGGTCAGGGCGGGTCATGAAGGCCTGCCGGTTGGCGAACTGCAGAAGCACCTTGAGATTCCTGCCTCCACGCTCAGCCATCATCTTTCAGCGCTGATATCCGCTGGACTCATAAGCCAGGAACGGCAGAGTCGTACCCTGTTCTGCAGGCCCTGCTATGCGCAGCTTGAGCAATTGATGGCCTTTCTGACAGAAGAATGCTGCGCAGGCGGCAGCTGCAGTCTGTCACCCGCAAAGACTCCCGAAGAGACCCCATTGTGAACAACCTGACTGATGCCCTGAAAAATATCGATCCGGCCCTCCTGGACGCGCCGCTGACGGAAGATAAGCTGAAGGCCAGAGAGATAACGCATCCGCCCCGCATCCTGATGCTCTACGGCTCGCTGCGGGCGCGCTCTTACAGCCGGCTGACAACGGAAGAAGGTGCCCGGCTGCTGACGGCCATGGGCGCGGAGGTGAAAATTTTCAACCCGTCCGGCCTGCCACTGCCCGATGATGCGCCGGAGACGCACCCGAAAGTGGCTGAGCTGCGGGAGCTGGTTCTCTGGTCGGAAGGCATGGTCTGGTGCTCTCCGGAGCGTCACGGGGCCATGACCGGCATCATGAAGGCCCAGATTGACTGGATACCGCTGACGTCAGGCGCGGTCCGCCCGTCACAGGGAAAAACCCTGGCCGTCATGCAGGTCAGCGGCGGCTCACAGTCGTTCAACGCTGTAAATCAGATGCGTATTCTTGGACGCTGGATGCGGATGATCACCATCCCGAATCAGTCATCCGTGGCAAAAGCCTGGGCCGAGTTTGATGAGGATGGCCGCATGAAGCCTTCTTCGTATTATGACCGCATAGTGGACGTCATGGAGGAACTGATGAAGTTCACCCTGCTGACGCGCGGTCGCAGTGATTATCTCACCGACCGCTACAGCGAAAGGAAAGAGAGTGCCGCGCAGCTTTCTGAGCGGGTCAACCAGCGCAGCATATAAAAAAGCCGGCAGATGCCGGCTTTTTCCACACTGTTATGCCCGCAGCCTGGTAAAAAATCAGTGGCTGACGCGGTTCCCGTGCTCATCAATGACGGCTTCGCCGTCCTCTTTGGTAAACGCGCCCTGCTGCGGGTCCGGCAGTATGTCCAGAACCACTTCGGAGGGACGGCACAGCTTCGTGCCGAGCGGTGTCACTACCACCGGGCGATTAATGAGGATCGGATGAGCCAGCATGGCATCGAGCAGTTCGTCATTGCTGAAGCGGTCTTCTGCCAGGCCGAGCTGTTCGTACGGTTCGGTATTTTTGCGCAGCAGGTCGCGCACGCCGATGCCCATATCCGCAATCAGCTTCTTCAGCTCATCGCGTGACGGCGGCGTTTCCAGATACAGAATAACCGTGGGTTCGGCGCCGCTGTTACGGATAAGCGCCAGGGTATTGCGGGATGTCCCGCAGGCCGGGTTGTGGTAAATGGTAATGTCAGTCATAAGCGGTACTCCGTAAAGGGGCTGCACGGGCGCAGCCCCGGGGTTAAAGTTAAACAGACAGGCGCAGGGCCAGCGCGGCCAGCGTGACAAAAAGCACCGGCAGGGTCATCACGATGCCCACGCGGAAGTAATAGCCCCAGCTGATGGTGATGTTTTTCTGTGCCAGCACGTGCAGCCACAGCAGGGTTGCGAGGCTGCCGATAGGGGTTATTTTCGGGCCGAGGTCACAGCCGATGACGTTGGCGTAAATCATCGCCTGCTTCACCACGCCCTGTGCGCTACTACCGTCAATCGACAACGCGCCAACCAGCACGGTGGGCATGTTGTTCATGACGGACGAGAGTGCCGCCGTCAGGAAGCCGGTGCCGAGCGTTGCGCCCCATACGCCGTGCTCTGCAAACCGGTTCAGGGCGGCGGAAAGGTAATCAGTCAGTCCGGCGTTACGCAGTCCGTATACCACCAGATACATGCCCAGCGAAAAGATAACGATCTGCCAGGGCGCGCCTTTCAGCACCCTGCCGGCGTCAATCACGTGTCCTTTGCGGGCAACCAGCCAGAGAATAAACGCCGCCACCGCCGCCACCAGGCTGACCGGCACGCCGAGCGGCTCCAGAGCAAAAAAGCCAACCAGCAGAAGAACCAAAACCACCCAGCCAGCCTTAAAGGTTCGTGCATCCCGGATGGCTTCCCGCGGTGCCTTCAGCTTCGCCAGGTCATAGGTGACCGGGATGTCCCTGCGGAAAAAGAGATGAAGCATCACCAGCGTGGCCGCAATGGAGGCAATGTTCACCGGCACCATGACGGATGCGTACTCGCTGAAGCCCAGCGTAAAGAAGTCAGCCGTTACGATGTTCACCAGGTTCGATACGATGAGCGGCAGGCTGGAGGTGTCAGCGATAAAGCCCGCTGCCATCACAAACGCCAGCGTGGAGCCGGGAGTGAATCCCAGCGCCAGCAGCATGGCAATAACGATCGGCGTCAGAATTAGCGCGGCTCCGTCATTGGCAAACAGCGCCGCCACTGCGGCACCCAGCAGAACGATATACGTGAACAGCAGCCGGCCCCTGCCGCCTCCCCAGCGGGAAACGTGCAGCGCGGCCCACTCAAAAAAGCCGGACTCATCGAGCAGCAGGCTGATAATGATGACCGCAATGAACGTGCCCGTGGCGTTCCAGACAATCTGCCAGACCACCGGAATATCACCGATGTGCACCACGCCGGTCAGCAGCGCCAGCGCCGCACCGATGACGGCACTCCAGCCAATGCTCAGCCCCTTCGGCTGCCAGATGACCAGTACCAGCGTCAGGATGAAAATCGCACCTGCCAGAAACATACCCGCTCCTATTGAATACAAATGCCTGTTAAACCGGACTGATAAATTTTCGATGCGTAATATATTCGATAATCCAGATATATACCGGTAAATTTTTAAATGCAGACAGGCTTGCCGTTGGTGGTGGCGTTATCGCGTTCAGCCTGCCGGCTGAGCTGGCGGATATCATCCCGCTGGCAGAGATAAGCCTGTTCGATAACCGCCGCTGCCCACGCCGGCATATGAGGCGACAGACGATAGTGGATCCATTTTCCGTCCCGCCGGTCGGTAAGCAGCCCGTTTTCTCTCAGCAGAGCCAGATGCCGTGAGATTTTGGGCTGAGTTTCTTTCAGCACGGACGTAAGTTCACAGACGCAGAGCTCCCCTTTTTCGCGTAGCAGCAGCACGAGGCTGAGTCGGGTTTCGTCGGAAAGGCTTTTAAAAAGCTGCAGGGGGGACACGGGTGGCATGGTGACTCCTTATTGTGACTGACCTGAGTGTACCTGTGAAACTTTCTCCGTCAAATTTATATTCACTTAATCATATGTATGTGCGAACGCCGGACGAGCCTGAGCATGCAGAAGGACTTTCCGTCCGGATGCGCCTGACCGGCATTCCATGAACAGCGTTTTTGCCCTGCGCGTTGACCCCGTTAACAATTCGTGTAGAGTAAAAAGCGCTTTTTGCCGTGGTTCATCTGCCCGGCGGGCATTTGTGGCCGGTACTGAACGTCTGTTCATCCGGTCTTTCTGATTACCCGCGCTGCTCTGTCAGCCGTGAAGGAGTGATAAACACCACCATGCGTCTTACGCCACCCTGAGTCGTACCCCTCCTCTGTCGCACTGAATAAACTTCGGCGCGCACTCAAAAACATCCCGTCTGCGGATGTGCTTTTTCGTACGTAAAATTTTTGCCCTCACGGGCTGACCGTAATCAAAAACTGAGAAATGACTATGCTGCTGTCCTCGACGCGTAAGGACTGGCTGGGTAACGTCCGTGGTGACGTCCTTGCCGGTATTGTGGTCGCGCTCGCGCTTATTCCCGAAGCGATCGCCTTTTCCATCATCGCCGGAGTCGACCCGCAGGTCGGGCTCTACTCTGCGTTCTGTATTCCCCTGGTTATGGCCTTCCTCGGCGGCCGTCCGGCAATGATATCGTCCGCCACCGGTGCGATGGCGCTGCTGCTGATCACGCTTGTAAAAGACCACGGCCTGCAGTATCTGCTGGCGGCCTCGGCGCTGACCGGCGTACTGCAGCTGGCGGCCGGCTACCTGAAGCTGGGCAGCCTGATGCGCTACGTCTCCCGCTCGGTGGTCACCGGTTTCGTGAACGCGCTGGCCATCCTGATATTTATGGCGCAGCTGCCGGAGCTGACCAACGTCACCTGGCACGTTTATGCCCTGACCGCTGCGGGCCTGGGCATCATTTATCTCTTCCCGTATCTGAACAAAACCATTCCCTCGCCGCTGGTCTGCATCATCGTGCTGACCGCCATTTCCATGTGGCTGCACCTGGACGTGCGCACCGTGGGTGACATGGGCAAACTGCCGGACAGCCTGCCGGTGTTTCTGATCCCGGATATCCCGCTTAACCTCGACACGCTGATGATTATTCTGCCGTACTCGGCAGGACTTGCCGTGGTGGGGCTGCTGGAGTCGATGATGACCGCCACCATCGTGGACGACATGACCGACACGCCGAGCGATAAAAACCGCGAGTGCAAGGCGCAGGGCGTGGCCAACATCTGCACCTCCTTTATCGGCGGCATGGCGGGCTGCGCGATGATTGGCCAGTCGGTGATCAACGTCAAATCGGGCGGGCGCGGGCGGCTTTCCACGCTCACCGCCGGCGTGGTGCTGCTGCTGATGGTGGTGTTCCTGCGCGACTGGGTGTCCCGGATACCCATGGCGGCTCTGGTGGCGGTGATGATCATGGTCTCCATCGGCACCTTCTCCTGGCGCTCCATCAGCAACCTGCGCAGCCATCCGCTGTCAACCAGCGTGGTGATGCTGGCCACCGTGGTGGTGGTGGTGGCGACCGATAACCTGGCGTTTGGCGTGCTCACCGGCGTGCTGATTGCCTCGCTGAACTTCGCCACCAAGGTCGCCCGCTTTATGGCGGTCTCCTCTGAGCTGAAGGACGACACCCGCACCTATACCGTAGCCGGCCAGGTATTCTTTGCCTCATCCGATCGCTTTATGAGCCACTTCGACTTCCGTGAAGCGGTGGAGCGCGTGGTGATTGACGTAACGCACGCCCACTTCTGGGATATCACCTCCGTGAGCGCGCTGGACCGGGTGGTTATCAAGTTCCGTCGCGAAGGCACGGAAGTGGAGATCAAGGGTATGAATGACGCGACCCGCACCCTCGTTGACCGCTTCGGAGTGCATGACAAGCCTGAAGAAGTGGAAAAGCTGATGGGTGGCCATTAATTTACTGGAGAAAGCATCATGAATAACACCGTTATTGCCTGCGTTGACGGCTCGCCGTCAACCCGGCCGGTCTGTGAGTATGCTGCCTGGGCAGCCGGTAAACTTGGCGCGCCGCTGGCGCTGCTGCACGTGCTCGAAAAGAGTGAGACTCCCGCCGTGTCTGACCTGACCGGGAGCATTGGTATTGACAGCCGGGAGCAGCTGACCGAAGCGCTGGTCCGCGTCGAGGGTGAGCGCAGCCGGCTGCTGATGGCGCAGGGCAAGGCCGTGCTGGCCGGCTGTGCGGAGCTCCTGAAGCAGACCGGACAGCCGGACGCACAGCTGCTGCAAAAGCACGGCGCACTGGACGAAATCCTGGCGGAGCTGGGCGAAGTCCGGCTGATGGTGCTGGGGCGCCGCGGGACGCAGAATCAGGTAGGCAGCCATCTGGAAAGCGTCATTCGCCTGCAGAAAAACCCGGTGCTGATTGTGCCGGAGACGTTTACGCCGCCGGCGCGGGTGATGTTTGCGTACGACGGCAGCAGTGAGAGCCGTAAAAACCTGACGCGCCTGACGGTCAGCCCGCTGCTGCACGGCCTGAGCTGTCATATCGTGATGGTCAACGGTGACATGTCAGCCCTGCAGGATGCGCAGGCTGTTCTTCAGGAAGCCGGTATCACGACCGAGACACGCCTGCTGGAAGACGAGTCCGTAACCGGGGCGCTGTGCCGCTACGCGGACGCCCATGATATCGACCTCACGGTAATGGGGGCCTGCGGGCACTCCCGGTTACGGCGATTCTTTATTGGCAGCCACACCACGGAAATGCTGTCTGAAAGCCGTCAGCCCCTGCTGATGCTGCGATGAAACAGGCGGGCCTGATATCAGGCCCGCCTTCACAGGGGAAAGAGGATGACGGGTATGAAGGTAAAGGCGCGTTATTGCGGCGCATCCGTCCTGATACCGGTGGCCAGCAGGCTGGCGCCAAGAATGTAGACCAGGCAGAACAGGGCCTGAAGATGCAGGGTGACATGGTTATCTATCAGCACGCCCATGATTACCGGGGATGCCCCGCTGGCAATCACCGTCCCTGCCTCAACCGCCGAGCGCACCCTGGCCAGCTGCGCCGGACCAAACAGCTGTACCCAGAGCGCGGTGGCAAGCGTTGAGGCAATGGCCGACGATACGCCGGTCATAATCAGGTAAAAAGGCGTCACCCACTGACCGTTGCTGAGCCATAGCGCCAGCATGGCCAGGGCCTGTGGCATCAGAAACCACGGCAGCAGCCTGCGTGGTGAGAGCCGGTCAATCAGCGGGCCAAACGACAGCAGCGATACCGCCTGGGTAATGGCATAGGCAATAAACCATACCGCCACCCACGACAGCTCCCAGCCTTTCTCCTGTGCCAGCCTCGCCTGGTGGAAGAAGAAGCCGGTGGTGATAAAGGGGGAGGCCAGCACGACAGGCAGCGCCAGCAGCAGGTTGCGGTTTCGCCATACCGGCGCCTCTTTTTCTTTCTCCTCACCCCGCTTTCTGAACGTACGCAGCGGCTTCTCTTTCCCGCGGGGCAAAAACATCAGCGCGACCCCCACGCCGGCAACAAGCATTCCGGCATTGATGCCCCAGGCAGCGCGCCATCCCGTCAGCGCGCTTATCTGCACCGCAATCACAGGAAAAACGGCCTGCGCCAGCGAGAGCCCCAGCGCGATGGCGCCGAGCGCCTTGCCTGCATCAAGGGGGAACTGGCGCGCCGTTGCGGTCAGCGCAGTATGCACCATCAGTCCCTGGCCGCCGAGGCGCAGAAAGTAAAACCCGATGCACAGCATCCACGCCGCCTGTGCGCCGGAAACCAGCAGGCAGGCCGTGAGCAGCAAAAGGGTGACCGCCAGCGTGAAGCGGCGGGTCGTGGTGTAGTCAATCAGCCGTCCGGCCCAGGTCAGCGTGATGGCGCTCATCACCGTTCCGATTGCGTACAGGCCGCCCAGTCCGCCGTCGGTGAGCCCAAAGGCCTCACGAAAATCCTGCCCGTAAAGTGAGACAAAATAGGTCTGTCCAAAGCTGGACATGGCCATCAGCATCGCACCGAACGTAAGGTGAGAGGCGTGATGAAACATAAACCGAAAAAGCTGACGCATGAATATCCCTGAAGGCGGGCTGCAGCCCGCCGATTAATCACGACGTGTCCGTACCGGCTGCTGCGGACACGGCGCCTGCGTCCCTGAAGCAGGTACACGCGGGTTCACCGTGAAAGGTGGCAGTCCCGTAACGGATATGAGAGAACGGTACCCGGCGCGGACTGGCTGTCGCGGCAGGCTCTCTGATAAAGGACGGGCGAAGAGAAACTCAGGGTGGCGTAATGTGCATGACTCACAGTCAGATATAAAATGCTGCCGAAACGATAATTTTTAATGCTCTTCAGGTCAAGCCTGAAAACGGGCTCCTCATGCCCGCCGCAGGGGGAGTCGCACAAAAACAGTGGATAGCCGCTTGATTAACGCCCGTGACCGGGCCAGAATTGCGGCGAGGTGATGGCGTTCCACCTTACCCAACCGCTTCCCCTGAGAAGCTGATGACGCCTGATATTACTCCCCTTTAACCGGGAGTATGTCAGGCCGCCCCGTATCATCAGCCTGCATACTCCCTCTGACACAGAGGTAAACCCCGTGAAATCTTATCTGGCCATTATCATTGGTGGATCCGCTGGCTGCCTGATCCGCTGGCTGCTTGGCGCACGCCTGAACAGCCTGTTTCCTGACCTGCCACCGGGCACGCTGGTAGTGAACCTTGCGGGCGGATTTATCATTGGTGCGTCGCTGGCCTGGTTCATGCGCCATCCTGACCTGGATCCGGCCTGGCGATTACTTGTTATCACCGGGCTGTGCGGTGGGCTGACCACGTTTTCCACGTTTTCCCTGGAAATATTCTCACAGCTGCAGTCCGGTAATTATTTCTGGGCGTTTACTTCACTGCTGGTACACGTAACCGGCTCCATTCTGATGACTGCCCTGGGTTTTTTTGTCGTCACATGGCTGCTGTGAGCGTGTGGCTGATGACGGATAAAAATGCCCCTGCCTGCGGCAGCTTTACAGGGCTTTACCTCTTCCGCCTGAAGCGGGCCGGACGTTATGATAAAATTAACGTCACGCTAATTCGTTAATTTATCAGCAATTAATTATCGTATTTTTTATATCTTCAGCGTAGCTCAGCCGGCTTATCCTCTGATAACCAGCGGTTGTATATCAGGGGAAGGCCTGTTTTTTTTGAATAAAGGGAGGGAGTGTGTCAGAAATCCCAGACAGAAATAAAAAGAGGATGTCAGAAGTGCCATCTGCATTTTTCAGCTCGCCCGCAGCCGGCGGCATCGTGCTCATCATCGCCTCAGCAGCCGCTATCATCGTGGCTAACTCTCCGCTCAGGGAGGGATATGAGGTATTCCTGAAATACAACGCCGCCGGCCTCTCCGTTGAGCACTGGATAAACGACGCCCTGATGGCCGTGTTCTTCATGATGGTCGGCCTGGAAATCAAGCGCGAGCTTCTCACCGGTCAGCTTGCCACCTGGGGCCAGCGCGCGCTGCCGGGATTTGCCGCGCTGGGCGGGATGGCCGTGCCTGCGGCCATTTACGTATGGTTTAATGCGGGCAGCGATGAAACCCTCGCTGGCTGGGCAATTCCTGCCGCCACGGACATTGCCTTTGCGCTCGGGGTACTGGCACTGCTGGGCAGTCGCGTACCTGCCTCGCTGAAAATTTTCCTGTCGGCGCTGGCTATTCTGGACGACATGGGCGCAGTGGCTATTATTGCGCTCTTCTATACCAGTAATATTTCGTTTCTGATGCTGGCCGGTGCGGCGGTCACGGTTGCTCTGCTGTTTATCATGAACCGTGCCGGGATTACCCGGCTGTTTCCCTATCTGCTGGCGGGGGGCGTGCTGTGGTTTTTCATGCTTCAGTCCGGGGTGCACGCCACCATCGCGGGTATCCTGCTGGCGCTCTTTATCCCGCTGCGGGTAACCGATCCGGATAAACAATCCCCTCTTGCCCGGCTGGAGCACGGCATCAATCCGTGGGTGACGTTTCTGATACTGCCGCTGTTTGGCTTCGCAAATGCGGGGGTCGCGCTCTCCGGTATGACGGCTGATGACCTGATGTCGCCGGTACCGGTCGGCGTTGCGCTGGGCCTGTTTGTTGGCAAGCAGGCGGGCATTTTCGGCCTGTCGCTGCTGGCCGTCAGCCTGGGCCTGGCAAAACGGCCTGAAAAAAGTACCTGGCTGCAGGTTTACGGCGTATCGGTCCTGTGCGGAATAGGGTTTACCATGAGCCTGTTTATCGGCAACCTGGCGTTTGCAGAAAGCCCCCTGTTGGTGGACGAGGTCAAGGTGGGGGTACTTGCCGGCTCTGTACTGGCAGCACTGGCGGGTATGCTGATACTGCGCTTTTCTCCTTCGCATCCTTCCCGGTAACGCATTCGGGTCCGGAAAATCCCCGTGATGACGGGGATTTTTATTTCCCTGCAAACTTATTAATCAACAGGGCCACCTTCATTACCGTCGGCATTTATTCAGGTGCTTATCATCACACTGGTGCCCGCATTTATAGTTTGCCGAAAAAATTCGCACCGTTAATCATGCAGGTACAAACAAAAAGCAGTCTTTTTGTCAATCATGGCAACTTTTCCTGGCCGCCCCCGGTTATGTCGGTTCTCTCGCCTGTTATTAATGTAGCGGGTAATGTCCCATTTCAAAAAGGGGAAAGGGAGAGGCATGCTGATGTCTAAAATCAGAATGCCCCCGGAGTTCTGTTTATGGATGAGAACCTACAGCTGCTTGTGTCCTGCCAGAATTTTCAGGCCAATGATACCCGCCAGAATCAGTCCGAAACAGGCAATGCGTAACAGGCCCTTATCTTCATTTAAGTAAATTATTCCGTACGCTGCTGTCCCTAAAGCACCAATCCCGACCCAGACCGCATAAGCGGTTCCTACAGGAATAGTCCGTGTTGCCAGGGACAAAAAGTACATGCTCACACCGATAAATGTCAGGCAAAAAATACTGGGGTAGATCCGGGTAAATCCCTCAGTCCGGAGCATTGACGCGGCATAAAAGACTTCGGCTATGCCGGCAATCACCAGATACATCCATCCATTCATAAAACTCCTTTAACGGCTCATCAAAACCAGCAATATTGTGGGCAATGTTAACTCTGTTTTTAAGCAGGGGATCATCAGCATCAACCGCGAAACCCTTTCCGGCACAGGAAAAAATCGCTGCCTGCGTCGGGTTAACTGCCTGGGCCCAGTTTTTTTAACCTGAAATAGGTGGCCCTGGATATGCCGGTTTTCTCCATCACCAGTTTAATGGGCGTTTCGTGCCGGATAAGCTCCAGTGCGGCGGCCGATTTGTGATGAGGTTTCCGTCCAAACCTGACGCCTGCCGCCATGGCGATGACCCGGCCTTCGTTTGTGCGCTCCAGGATCCGCTCCCGCTCAGCTTCAGCAACGGCAGCAAGGATCTGAATGACCATTTTACCCATCGTGCCTTCAGTACTCAGTCCATTCTCCAGAAACCGGATGGCTATTCCCTTTTTATAGCAGGCATCAACAATGTGGATCATATCCGCTGTGTTGCGGCCAAGCCGGTCCATTTTGGTACACATGATAATGTCATCTTTTTCGGCACGGGCAAGCAGCCGTTGTAACCCTTCACGTTCGTCCGTGGCGCCCGACATCATGTCAGTAAAAATCCGGTCATCTCTGACGCCTGAAGATTTCAGCTCCATGATCTGCGCCGTCAGTTTCTGATGGCTCGTTGATACCCTTGCATATCCCAGTAATGCCATATTGGTCTCACAAATCGATACTGATACTGCGTAGTATCATAAAGCATAAAACACGATTTTTGATACTCATGTAAGCACGCACTTTAAAAGGTCTCAAAACTTATAACATTTCGGACGGTTGCAAAAATGTTACTAAATGCCCGTCAGGCAGGGAGGCCGATATGCCCGTTGACTTTCTGACCACTGAGCAGACTGAAAGCTATGGCAGATTCACCGGTGAACCGGATGAGCTTCAGCTGGCACGATATTTTCATCTTGATGAAGCAGACAAGGAATTTATCGGAAAAAGCAGAGGTGATCACAACCGTCTGGGCATTGCCCTGCAAATTGGATGTGTCCGTTTTCTGGGCACCTTCCTCACCGATATGAATCATATTCCTTCCGGCGTCCGGCATTTTACCGCCAGACAGCTCGGGATTCGTGATATCACCGTTCTTGCAGAATACGGTCAGAGGGAAAATACCCGCCGTGAGCATGCAGCGCTGATACGTCAGCACTATCAGTATCGTGAATTTGCCTGGCCCTGGACATTTCGCCTTACCCGTCTTTTATATACCCGGAGCTGGATAAGCAACGAACGTCCTGGCCTGCTTTTCGATCTGGCGACAGGGTGGCTTATGCAACATCGTATTATTCTCCCCGGAGCCACTACGCTGACCCGGTTGATTTCAGAGGTAAGGGAAAAGGCGACGTTGCGCCTGTGGAACAAACTGGCACTGATACCGTCAGCCGAACAACGTTCACAGCTGGAGATGCTGCTGGGGCCAACTGATTGCAGCCGCCTGTCTTTACTGGAATCACTGAAAAAAGGCCCTGTGACCATCAGTGGTCCGGCGTTTAATGAAGCAATTGAACGCTGGAAAACTCTGAACGATTTTGGCTTGCATGCTGACAACCTGAGTACACTCCCGGCTGTGCGCCTGAAAAATCTCGCACGTTATGCTGGTATGACTTCGGTGTTCAATATTGCCAGGATGTCACCGCAGAAAAGGATGGCGGTTCTGGTTGCCTTTGTCCTTGCATGGGAAACGCTGGCGTTGGATGATGCACTGGACGTTCTGGACGCCATGCTGGCCGTTATCATCCGTGACGCCAGAAAGATTGGGCAGAAAAAACGGCTCCGCTCGCTGAAGGATCTGGATAAATCTGCATTGGCGCTCGCCAGCGCATGTTCGTACCTGCTGAAAGAAGAAACACCGGACGAATCGATTCGTGCTGAGGTGTTCAGCTACATCCCCAGGCAAAAGCTGGCTGAAATCATCACGCTTGTCCGTGAAATTTCCCGGCCCTCAGACGATAATTTTCATGAAGAAATGGTGGAGCAGTACGGGCGCGTTCGTCGTTTCCTGCCCCATCTGCTGAATACCGTTAAATTTTCATCCGCACCTGCCGGGGTTACCACTCTGAATGCCTGTGACTACCTCAGCCGGGAGTTCAGCTCACGGCGGCAGTTTTTTGACGACGCACCAACGGAAATTATCAGTCGGTCATGGAAACGGCTGGTGATTAACAAGGGGTCGTCTCAGAAAACGGAAAATAAAGCACGCTAAGCGTGCGTGGAGGCTGGCACCCAGCGGTACAGCGTCGGAATGGACACGCCGAGGTTCTTGGCCACGTCCTTGGGCGGCACCCCGCTGGCCAGCAGCTTCTTGGCCGACTCGATCTTGCTGTCGGTCATCTTCGGCTTGCGGCCGCCTTTGCGGCCGAGCTGCTTGGCGACTTCCAGCCCGGCGCGGGTGCGCTCGACGGTCAGCTCGCGCTCCATTTCGGCAAGGCTCGCCATGACGTGGAAGAAGAACCGCCCGGATGGTGTGCCGGTGTCGATGGAGTCGGTGAGGCTCCTGAACTGGACACCGTGCTTGTGCAGATCGCCGACCAGATCGACCAGTTGCTTGACCGACCGGCCCAGCCGGTCGAGCTTCCAGACGACCAAAGTATCGCCTTCGCGCAGCATTTCGAGCGTCTTGGCCAAGCCAGGCCGGTCTGCCCGCGTGCCACTCACCTTGTCCTCGAAGACCTTTTTACATCCGGCCTTGCTCAAGGCTTCGCGTTGCAGCTCCAGGTTCTGATCCTGCGTCGAGACGCGCGCATAGCCAATCAACATGGCTTGTCTCGCGCCCGGTCGATGCGTTCCTGCATCGCCTGCATCACTTCTTCGTGGGTGTACGATCTGGCGTTGGCGTCGGTGGCTTGCCGCAGGGCTTCCTCAACCTCGCGCGTCATCCGCTCGTAATCCTCCGGCCACAGCGCTTGCTCCATGCGCAGCGACGCCTGACCCAGCAGGTGCAGCAGGCTGAACAGCCGCATGTCGTTGGTGGCGACGATGCGCTCCCGAATCTGCTCCTGAATAGCTTCGCTAGCCCGATGCGCTTGTGGTGTGGCAGTCCCCTCGTAGTCAGCGGGGAATTCCGCTTCCTCGGCAATCCTTGCCCAGGCGCTGGCCAGCGCCTCGATGGTTGACGTGCTCATTTCCGCCGCTCCTGTGCTCTTTGGCGAATCAACCGGCCAAGGGGCCTCGACGCGAAAACCAGCAGCATCACGCCTATCGGATACCAGGTCGAGAAGACCACCAAGGCATCGAAGGCTGGCCGTCCGGTGTTGGTAGGCAGTACGGCGGTCACAGCCATCAACCCGCCGACCGTCCAGATGATGCGCCACACGTAGGGCATCACGCGGGGCACGTAGCCGTCATCGAAAGCGGTCTGGTAGTAGCGGCGCAGGCCGCGCTCGGCAAGCGCCTGGCGCTGCCGCTCCGACAGCGCATCCGTCCGGCCATACCAGCGCCGGAATGGTGGACAGCGCAGCAGCAAAGGGGTGAAGAGGATCATCACCGCCACGATCGCGACACCCCACGCCATGACGGCGCCGGCATCGGGCCGCTTGGCGTTCTCGATCACGGGCGCGAAGACGCCCGGAGCACCGATCATCCAGAACAGCGCAATGTGCTGATGGAAGGAGAGCTTCATTTGCTCATCCACTTGCGCAGCAGGCGCTTTTTCAGGGAGGCGCGTTCTTGCGGGTTGCGTCCCTTGTGATTGGCGATGCGATCCGCCGTGGCGGCCTGGCGCTTGACGGGCCAGTAGGAGCGGCCATCCTTGCCCATCGACCAGACGCTGCTGGCCTGGTTTTCCAGCAGGGGCAGATGGGCGCTCAGGGCTTCGGGCGACGCGCTGGTCAGCGCCGTGCGCTCACGGGTGCGCCAGCGCTGATGCCAGAGCTTCTTGTCCTCGCGCTCGCTGCCGCAGGTCGTGTGCCCGACGATGGGTGTTTTGCGGCGGCTGCGGCTCATAACGTAGTGGTCTCCAAGAACATTCAGGACTGATCCCAGGCGTCGATGGTCAAGACCTGATCGGCAGGACAGGCGGCTACGCGGTCGGGAACTGGATGGTGTTCAGTCTCATGCCGACCCCATTCGATTGATCGCGTCGCTTGCGGCACGCTGCGACGCAAGGAGGTTTGCGACCTGGTTTAGCAGCCGTGTCCGCTGCATGTCTGTTACCTATCTCCCCGACCGCTCATTGGACCAACTCCAGAGATTGGGCTCTATCGCTCAGCCAATACGAAACCGGCATTGGCTGATGCCACAACCGAGACTAACACAAATGGCTCGGTACCTGTATTTCGCGCCCCGTGCACTTGGCCCGGTCTTGCCACGGCTATCTCACCTTCCCTGAGGGCACGAACAATCCCATTGCCCTGAAAGTAATCAGCCATTCCCGACAAAACAGTCCACGTGTCTTGGCCGTGAGGATGAATGTGAGCCGCAATTTCCTGCCCGGGATGGACATGCCAAACCACGATAATTGAGTCTCGGGTTTCAAGCACAACGGAACGAATAGGCTCGCCTTCGGACGGCTGAACATACTCGGCTACAGAAAATATTCTCGATTCAACAGTCATCGGAGATCCCTCTTTCACAGTTGTCGTTACGGTCTTCATCGTCGGCATCCTGACGCACGGCGGGCAATTGCTGGAGCAACGCCGGCAGCCATTCCTGTACCGTCTCCCACACCACATCGAGGTTGATGTCGAAATAGCCGTGAGCCATGCGATTACGCATATTGCGCATGCTGCGCCACGGCACGTCGGCATGCGCCTGGGTGAACTCGACGTAGCCATCCATCACCTTTGTGGCCGCCTCGCCGATGACGATCAGGCTCATGATGACGGCCTGCTGGGTGCGCTTGTCGGCCAAGAAGTCGTCCTTGGCCATCCCTTCCACGAAGCTGCGCGCATCGGTTGCGGCCTGCTGAATGTGGTCGAGGTAATCGGGCAGGCGGTTCTCGCTCATATCGGTTGCGCCTCCGCGAGCACCTTGGCCCGGAACTTCGGCGGCAGGTCGCCGGGAGTCAGCAGATCGACGTCAACGCCGAGCAGCGATTTCAGTTCTTCTTCCAAATCGCCCAAGTCCAACAACGTGGCACCGGGCAGCGCATCGACCAACAGGTCGAGGTCGCTGCCATCCCGGTCGGTGCCATGCAGCACCGAGCCGAAGACGCGCGGGTTCGCGGCGCGAAAGCGGCCTACCGCTTCACGCACTGCGCTTCGCTTCATGTCAAGCACAACAGACGGTCGCATGCGCATCCTTTCTTATCGAAACTCGTTGAGATGATATGCAATCAAGAATAGAATTTCAAGAACTATTTTCGAGAATCGCAATGCCTTGATTCCCGTGCCGCGCCGGTTGCCTTGGCGGGCTTGTCACAAACCTACGTTTTCAAGAAGAAGGAAACCGCATGCCCCGCCGTTCGATCCTCTCCGCCGCCGAGCGCGAAAGCCTGCTGGCGTTGCCGGACACCAAGGATGAGTTGATCCGTCACTACACGTTCAGCGAAAGCGACCTCTCCATCATCCGGCAGCGGCGCGGCCCGGCCAATCGGCTGGGCTTCGCGGTGCAGCTCTGCTACCTGCGCTTTCCCGGCGTCATCCTTGGCGCTGATGAGCCACCGTTCCCGCCATTGCTGAGACTGGTCGCCAACCAGCTCAAGGTCGGCATCGAAAGCTGGGACGAGTACGGGCAGCGTGAGCAGACCCGACGCGAGCACCTGGTCGAGCTGCAAACGGTGTTCGGCTTCCAGCCGTTCACGATTGGCCACTACCGGCAGGCTGTCCAGTTGCTGACCGAGCTGGCCATGCAAACCGACAAGGGCATCGTGCTGGCCAGAGCCTTGATCGAGCACCTGCGGCGGCAGTCGGTCATTGTGCCCGCCCTCAACGCCGTCGAGCGGGCGAGCGCCGAAGCGATTACCCGCGCCGTGTTCTTCAACCGCCTGGGGGAAATCCGCGACCGCAGCTTCGAGCAGCAGCGCTACCGGGCCAGCGGCCTCAACCTGGTGACGGCGGCCATCGTGCTATGGAACACGGTCTATCTGGAGCGGGCCGCGAACGCCTTGCGTGGCCACGGTCAAGCCGTCGATGACGGCCTGTTGCAGTACCTGTCGCCGCTCGGCTGGGAGCACATCAACCTGACCGGCGATTACCTCTGGCGCAGCAGCGCCAAGATCGGCGCGGGCAAGTTCAGGCCGCTACGGCCGCTGCAACCGGCTTAGCGTGCTTTATTTTCCGTTTTCTGAGACGACCCCAACAAGGAAAAACATATCACCCGCAGGGGATACACGCTCTGCTTTCTCAGTAAACTGCAGGATAGTCTGAGGCGGAGGGATGTCTACGTTACCGGCAGTAACCGGTGGGGAGATCCCCGAGCAAGATTACTACAGGGTGCTGACTGGCAGGCAAACCGGATTAAGGTTTATCGTTCTCTGGGACACCCGACAGACCCGCAGGAAGCAATAAAATCTCTGGGTCATCAGCTTGATAGTCGTTACAGACAGGTTGCTGCACGTCTTGGCGAAAATGAGGCTGTCGAACTCGATGTTTCTGGCCCGAAGCCCCGGTTGACAATTTCTCCCCTCGCCAGTCTTGATGAGCCGGACAGTCTGAAACGACTGAGCAAAATGATCAGTGATCTGCTCCCTCCGGTGGATTTAACAGAGTTGCTGCTCGAAATTAACGCCCATACCGGATTTGCTGATGAGTTTTTCCATGCTAGTGAAGCCAGTGCCAGAGTTGATGATCTGCCCGTCAGCATCAGCGCCGTGCTGATGGCTGAAGCCTGCAATATCGGTCTGGAACCACTGATCAGATCAAATGTTCCTGCACTGACCCGACACCGGCTGAACTGGACAAAAGCGAACTATCTGCGGGCTGAAACTATCACCAGCGCTAATGCCAGACTGGTTGATTTTCAGGCAACGCTGCCACTGGCACAGATATGGGGTGGCGGAGAAGTGGCATCTGCAGATGGAATGCGCTTTGTTACGCCAGTCAGAACAATCAATGCCGGACCGAACCGCAAATACTTTGGTAATAACAGAGGGATCACCTGGTACAACTTTGTGTCCGATCAGTATTCCGGCTTTCATGGCATCGTTATACCGGGGACGCTGAGGGACTCTATCTTTGTGCTGGAAGGCCTTCTGGAACAGGAGACCGGGCTGAATCCAACCGAAATTATGACCGATACAGCAGGTACCAGCGAACTTGTCTTTGGCCTTTTCTGGCTGCTGGGATACCAGTTTTCTCCACGCCTGGCTGATGCCGGTGCTTCGGTTTTCTGGCGAATGGGCCATGATGCCAACTATGGCGTGCTGAATGATATTGCCAGAGGGCAATCAGATCCCCGAAAAATAGTCCTTCAGTGGGACGAAATGATCCGGACCGCTGGCTCCCTGAAACTGGGCAAAGTACAGGCTTCAGTGCTGGTCCGTTCATTGCTGAAAAGTGAACGTCCTTCCGGACTGACTCAGGCAATCATTGAAGTGGGGCGCATCAACAAAACGCTGTATCTGCTTAATTATATTGATGATGAAGATTACCGCCGGCGCATTCTGACCCAGCTTAATCGGGGAGAAAGCCGCCATGCCGTTGCCAGAGCCATCTGTCACGGTCAAAAAGGTGAGATAAGAAAACGATATACCGACGGTCAGGAAGATCAACTGGGCGCACTGGGGCTGGTCACTAACGCCGTCGTGTTATGGAACACTATGTATATGCAGGCAGCCCTGGATCATCTCCGGGCGCAAGGTGAAACACTGAATGATGAAGATATCGCACGCCTCTCCCCGCTTTGCCACGGACATATCAATATGCTCGGCCATTATTCCTTCACGCTGGCAGAACTGGTGACCAAAGGACATCTGAGACCATTAAAAGAGGCGTCAGAGGTAGAAAACGTTGCTTAACGTGAGTTTTCGTTCCACTGAGCGTCAGACCCCGTAAAGTCAATGAGCTTGCCCGCCCGCAGGACACAAATTTCCAGGATGAAATGGTCGAGCAATATGGACGGGTTAAGCGCTTTCTGCCAGCGATGCTGCGTGATTTACATTTTCAGTCTGCCCCTGCCGGCGAAAATACGCTATCGGCCATACATTACCTGGCCGAACTGAGTGGTTCGAAAAAACGCCTCCTGGAGAATGCGCCTGAGCAGATCATTACAGGTCCCTGGAAACGTCTGGTGTACGACTCCGAAGGCCGGATACAGCGTGCAGGATACTCATTGTGCCTGCTGGAACGCCTTCAGGATTCGCTGCGTCGCCGCGATATCTGGCTGGAGAACAGCGATCGCTGGGGCGATCCGCGTCAGAAGTTTCTTCAGGGGAAAGAATGGCAGGCTCAGCGGATCGCCGTATGCCGGGCGCTTGGACACCCCACCGATGGTGGAAATGCCGTTAAACAGCTGGCAACCGAACTGGACGAAACCTGGAAAACGGTGGCCTCACGCTTTGAGGGGTCGGTTCCGGCTGAGGGCGAAATGACACCCTAAGCGTTAGCTCTGTGTCGTTGCACGATGTCAGCGACGGTATTCTTGCTGATACCGAGCTCGCGTGCGATCCAGCGATAGCTGCGTCCCTCGGCCCTCATCGCAACCACCTTAGGCAAAAGTCGGTCTGATTTTGGTCGCACTCCGGCCTGACGACCAAGCCTCTTACCACGTGCCTTCGCAACAGCAAGGCCTGACTTGACCCGCTCGCTGATGAGATCCCGCTCAAACTCCGCAATGCCGGAAAGAAACGTCGCCAGCATTCGTCCATACGGCGACGAAAGATCGAACGCCATTCCATTCATGGCTATCACGGAAACCTTCCAGTTCTCCAGTTCACGTAGCGTATTGAGCAGATCGAGCGTCGAGCGCCCCCACCGGGAAAGCTCAGTGACCAGGATTGCATCAATTTGTCTGGACTGGGCAAGCGCCAGGACTTTCTTTCGCTCGGCCCGGTCGAGTTTAGTTCCTGAACCTGTTTCCTTAAATATTCCCACCACGTCGTAGCCGGCACGGCCGGCGAAGGCTCGCAGATCAAATTCCTGGCGTTCACAAGACTGATCCGCTGTTGAAACCCGGCAGTAAATGGCGGCACGATGTCCCAATTGAACCCTCCTGGATTTTTGTATCGGAACGCCCTGATTTATATGGGCTGGCTGTTGTCCAAAACAGACTATACTTCAAAAGGGACGAATTTGTATGTCACGACGCCATATTTTCACCGAACGGCAGCGAGCAGCGCTGTTCGATCTGCCCACGGACGAACTGTCGCTACTGAAGTTCTACACGCTGGGCGATGATGACCTGGAAAACATTAGGCAGCGCCGCAGACCGGAAAACAGGATTGGCTTTGCCCTGCAACTTTGTGCCTTACGATATCCGGGCCGTGCACTGGCTCCTGGTGAGATGATCCCGCGTGAAGTCCTTTCCTTCGTCGGTGCTCAGCTTGGAGTTCCGGCTGATGCGCTTCTCACTTATGCCACACGGCGCCAAACCCGTCAGCAGCACATGGACACGCTGCGCGAAATTTACGGCTACAAGACCTTCACGGGCCGTGGTGCCCGTGATCTGCGGGAGTGGACTTTCGGCCAGGCCGAAGATGCCAGATCAAACGAGGATCTTGCTCATCGTTTTATTGTGCGGTGTCGGGAAACTTCCACCATTCTGCCCGCAGTATCGACAATCGAGCGCTTGTGCGCGGATGCTCTGGTCGCCGCTGAGCGGCGGATTGAAACGCGGATTGCGGAAAATTTAACAGCGGATGTTCGCGATCACCTGGACAAACTTCTGAGTGAAATGCTCGCCGGCAATATCAGTCGTTTCATCTGGCTTCGCAACTTCGAGGTTGGTAACAACTCGGCTGCTGCTAACCGTTTGCTCGACAGGCTCGAATTTCTGCGTACCCTGAATATCAATCATAGTGCTTTGGCCAGCATACCTGCCCATCGCATTGCCCGGCTGCGTCGGCAGGGTGAACGCTACTTCACCGACGGTTTGCGTGACATCACTTCGGACCGCCGCTGGGCGATCCTTGCCGTCTGTGTTGTGGAGTGGGAAGCGGCGATTGCTGATGCCATAGTCGAAACCCATGACAGGATCGTAGGAAAAACCTGGCGGGAAGCGAAGCGCCAGCATGACGAAACAATTTCCGGCTCTAAAGCCACACTCACGGATACGATCCGTACCTTCACCGCGCTGGGAGCTTCGTTGCTTGAGGCCCGCAGTGACGGAACCCCGCTGGAGATGGCTGTCGCCAGTTCGGTTGCATGGGACCGGCTCGCTCAACTGGTAGCGACAGGGACTCAACTCAGCAACACGCTAGCCGATGAGCCTCTTGCATATGTCGGGCAGGGATACCATCGCTTTCGTCGTTATGCGCCCCGCATGTTGCGCTGTCTGAAGCTCGAAGCCGCGCCGGTCGCCGGACCATTGGTAGCAGCAGCTTTGTCGATCGGAGAGATGAAAGGTGTTGCATCGCCAGAAAGGCGTTTCCTGCGGCCCAGCTCCAAATGGAACCGTCATTTACGAGCTCAGGAAAAAGGAGATACCCGTCTTTGGGAAGTGGCGGTACTCTTTCACCTCCGGGATGCTTTTCGTTCCGGAGATGTCTGGCTCGCTCATTCGCGCCGCTATGGTGACCTCAAGCAGGTACTGGTGCCGATGATCGCGGCGCAGGAAAATGCAAAACTGGCCGTGCCTTCCAACCCACAGGATTGGCTGGCAGACAGAAAGGCGCGACTCACGATCGCTCTTAAGCGGCTGGCCCGGGCTGCCCGTAACGGCACTATTCCGCACGGTAGCATAGAAGATGGAACGTTGCGGATCGACAGGTTGACAGCAGACGTGCCGGATGGTGCCGAGGCACTCATACTGGATCTGTATCGCCGAATGCCGTCCGTTCGGATTACCGACATGCTGCTTGAAGTTGATGCAGCCCTTGGTTTCACAGATGCGTTTACCCATCTGAGAACCGGGGCTCCATGTCGCGACCGGATCGGTCTGCTCAACGTCCTGCTCGCTGAAGGGCTCAATCTGGGCCTGCGTAAGATGGCGGAAGCTACAAACACGCATGATTACTGGCAGCTCTCACGCCTTGCCCGCTGGCATGTTGAAAGCGAAGCCATGAACCAGGCATTGGCAATTGTGGTGGCCGCGCAGGGTAAACTGCCGATGTCACGCGTCTGGGGGATGGGCACGTCAGCATCGAGCGATGGTCAGTTTTTCCCGACAGCGCGGCATGGCGAAGCCATGAACATGGTCAATGCCAAATATGGTTCTGTTCCCGGCCTCAAAGCGTATACTCACGTAAGCGACCAGTTCGCGCCATTCGCTTGTCAGTCGATCCCGGCGACCGTGAGCGAGGCACCGTATATTCTCGATGGACTACTGATGAACGAGGTCGGTCGCCATGTTCGCGAACAGTATGCCGATACAGCAGGATTCACCGACCATTTGTTCGGAGCCAGTAGCCTGCTCGGCTACAATCTCGTTCTGCGAATCAGGGATCTGCCATCGAAGCGGTTGTACGTATTTAATCCCGATACGACCCCCAGGGAGTTACGCAAGTTGGTAGGTGGAAAAGCCCGGGAGGATCTTATCGTTGCGAACTGGCCTGATATTTTCCGTTGTGCCGCGACGATGACCGCTGGCAAAATCAGGCCCAGCCAACTCCTGCGCAAGCTCGCTTCTTACCCACGACAAAACAACCTTGCAGTTGCGCTTCGTGAAGTTGGTCGTATTGAACGGACCCTTTTCATTATTGAGTGGATCCTGGATACGGACATGCAGCGGCGTGCTCAGATCGGTCTTAACAAGGGAGAGGCCCACCATGCGCTCAAAAATGCGCTCCGTATCGGGAGGCAGGGGGAAATTCGCGATCGCACGACAGAGGGGCAGCACTACCGAATCGCTGGGCTCAATTTATTGACTGCGGTGATCATTTACTGGAATACCGTCCATCTTGGTCATGCCGTCACGGAGCGGCGGAACGAAGGGTTGGATGTTCCCCCTGAATTTCTTCCCCGCATATCCCCATTGGGCTGGGCGCACATTCTACTGACTGGCGAATATCTTTGGCCCAAGGAACCGAAAGCTTAGGGTGTCATTTCGCCCTCAGCCGGAACCGACCCCTACTGGCGCGAGGTGTCGGATTACCTCACACAGATCAAGAGCCCGTACAAAGCTATCGTGGCATATTCGGGTGATTTCGAGATTGGTGGTCAGAAGAAGACCGAGGCCGATCTCAATGGGTTTCCAAGTAAGGACATTCCGGCAAATCTCAAGCAAGACCCGTATCGCTTCCTCATCGTTGCTAACAAGTTTGTCACCGGCTTCGATGAGCCCTTGCTGCACACTATGTATGTGGACAAGCCACTGGCGGGCGTTCTGGCGGTGCAGACCCTGTCACGTCTGAACCGGGCTCATCCGCAAAAGCACGACACTTTCGTGCTCGACTTTGCTGACAACGCCGAGGCGGTGAAGGCAGCGTTCCAGGACTATTATCGCGCTACCATCCAGACTGGAGAAACCGACGCCAACAAACTGCACGACCTAAAGGCTGAACTCGACGGGCAGCAGGTGTATAGCTGGCAACAGGTGGAAGAATTGGTGACCTTGTACTTGAGTGGCGAAGACAGGGACAAACTCGACCCCATCCTCGATGTGTGCGTGGCCGAATACACCGACAAGCTCGGCGAGGACGATCAGGTCAAGTTTAAGGGTAAAGCCAAGGCCTTCGTGCGCAGCTACGGCTTTCTTGCTGCGATTCTGAGCTACGGCCACCCGACGTGGGAGAAGCTCTCGATCTTCCTGAATTTCCTCATCCCCAAGCTGCCAGCACCCAAAGAGGAAGATCTCTCCAGAGGGGTGCTGGAGACTATCGACATGGACAGCTACAGGGTGGAGGCCAAAGCGGCGCTGAAGATGGCAATGGCCGACGCCGACGCCACGGTCGAGCCAGTGCCGCCGGGCGGCGGTGGCGGCAAGGGCGAGGCAGACATCGACAAACTTTCCGCGATCATCAAGACCTTCAACGACCTGTTCGGCAACATCGAGTGGAAGGACGAGGACAAAATCCGCAAGGTCCTCACCGAGGAAATCCCTGCGCGAGTAGCGCAGGACAAGGCTTACCAGAATGCGCAGGCGAACTCCGACAAGCAGAACGCCAAGTTGGAGCACGACAAGGCGCTCAACCGCGTGGTGCTTGAGCTGCTTTCCGACCACACCGAGTTGTTCAAGCAGTTCAGCGACAACTCCAACTTCAAGCGCTGGCTGACGGACACAGTGTTCGATGCGACCTACCAGCGGGGCGCGGTGCCGCCGAAAGCACCGCCGCAGACTGGGGCGTCGGCATGAGAAGGTGCTGGTGCGGGAGGGTGCGATGATCTTGCCCCTCCATTTCCGGACAGCTTTTGTATCTTAAGTTAACGATGCCCGCTGCCGCCGGTATTCCCTCGGAGAGTGGTATCCCAGCGCACTATGCGGGTGGTTTTCATTATAGTGATTGAACGCCGCTGCAAGGCTCTGTAGCGCTGTTCTCACATCCGGTTTGGGCATGAACGCGATGTAATCTTCCTTCATCGTTTTCACGAACCGTTCAGCCATACCATTGCTCTGTGGGCTGCTCACCGCTGTTGTGCAGGGCTCCAGATTCAGCTCTACGGCGAACCTCCGCGTTTCATACGCCGTATACGCTGAACCGTTGTCCGTCAGCCACTGCACCGGTGTGTCCGGTAACCTGTCACCGAAGCGCTTTTCCACCGACCTCAGCATCACATCCTGCACCGTCGAACTGTCGTAGCCTCCCGTGCTCGCTGCCCAGTCTATGGCCTCTCTGTCACAGCAGTCCAGCGAGAACGTGACCCGCAGTTTTTCACCGTTGTCGCAGTTGAACTCGAAGCCGTCTGAACGGGGTCAGTTTGGATATAGAGAATTATTGTACGGTAAGCCTGTTTTTTGAACAGGCTTACCTATAGCAATAGGGTGTACTCCCGCGCTATACGGCATTTTCAGAGGTTTGACCTTAATCGGATAACCTAAATGCGATACTGCAAGAGCGACAACTTAAAAGCGATAGCCACTGACGCAAAATCAACCCCTTACGAACCAAGATTGGTTAAATAATGCGCTTAACGTACAAAAATTTCCGATCTCCAAACTGACCCCTTGATGGCATACGAATGAAAAACGGGTATGCCCTGATGTCGGCTAATACGGTGCAGGCTATTAGCCGTTATATTGCATCGCTGGATGAGCAAATGCGGGACAGGCTCAGACAGGAGTTACGCATCGGATTGCACTCAGATACTGAAGTCACTATACCAGGAGTACCTGAAGATCAGTTTGTGTCTCAGGCTCTCTGCTCTGCCTTACCTGTCGCGTATAACTCATCTCCCCGGGAAGACTGGGCTCCTTTTGCATCGCTGGTACTGGAAGCCAGTTACGAAGCAACGTTGCTGGCAGGTGTTCTGAACTACCGGCTTACAGGCAATCCGAGAGTATATGTGACTATGGTCGGAGGCGGAGCATTTGGTAATGAAACTGGCTGGATAATTTCTGCTCTCAGGCGTGCCTTATATCTGGTCAGCCATCATAATCTGGAGGTGATGTTTGTAAGCTACCGACGGCTTTGTTGAATAAATCAGATTTCGGGTAAGTCTCCCCCGTAGCGGGTTGTGTTTTCAGGCAATACGCACGCTTTCAGGCATACCTGCTTTCGTCATTTTGTTCAGCGCTCGTACCAGGGCCATAGCCTCCGCAACCTGACCATCGTAGTCACGCAGCGTCAGTGAACCCCCGAACAGCTGTTTTACCCGGTACATCGCCGTTTCCGCTATCGAGCGACGGTTGTAATCTGTTGTCCATTTCCACCGCGCATTACTCCCGGTCATTCGCTGATTAGCCACTGCACGGTTACGGTCTGCATATTCACCGGGCCAGTAACCCGCACCTTTTCGGGGAGGGATAAGCGCGCTGATTTTCTTACGCCGCAGTTCATCGTGACAGAGCCGGGTATCGTAAGCGCCGTCTGCCGATGCTGCCCTGATTTTTCTGTGAGTCTGCCGGATAAGACCCGGGAAGGCTTCTGAGTCCGTCACATTGTTCAGCGACAGGTCAGCGCAGATGATTTCATGTGTTTTACTGTCAACGGCGAGATGCAGCTTACGCCAGATACGGCGGCGTTCCTGGCCATGCTTTTTGACTTTCCACTCGCCTTCACCGAAGACCTTCAGCCCGGTGGAATCAATTACCAGGTGTGCGATTTCACCTCGGGTGAACGTTTTGAAACTGACATTAACCGACTTTGCGCGCTTGCTGACACAGCTGTAATCCGGGCAGCGTAGCGGAACGTTCATCAGAGAAAAAATGGAATCAATAAAGCCCTGCGCAGCGCGCAGGGTCAGCCTGAATACGCGTTTAATGACCAGCACAGTCGTGATGGCAAGGTCAGAATAGCGCTGAGGTCTGCCTCGTGAAGAAGGTGTTGCTGACTCATACCAGGCCTGAATAGCTTCATCATCCAGCCAGAAAGTTATGGAGCCACGGTTGATGAGGGCTTTATTGTAGGTGGGCCAGTTGGTGATTTTGAACTTTTGCTTTGCCACGGAACGGTCTGCGTTGTCGGGAAGATGCGTGATCTGATCCTTCAACTCAGCAAAAGTTCGATTTATTCAACAAAGCCCCGCTTCGGCTTTGTCTTTTTTATTCCCGGTCAGCACCACACTGCCGCCCGCTTCCAGTACCATGCGTGCCACGGCGAGACCCATGCCGCTGGTGCCGCCGACGACAAGCAGTTTTTTACCTTTGAAAAATGTATTCATTTTCAGACTCCATTACTGGTGGGTAAGACGTTGCCGGCAGCGTGAAACTGCCGGCGGTTGACGGATTAAATGCTGCAGCCATCCGTTCCGCAGGTCTGACCCGCTGTGGCTGAAAATTCGGTTTGCTGTTCATCCCAGACCTGACGCAGGGCATTCAAAAAGTTGTCTGCCCCCTGAGCCCCGCTGATGGCGTATTTCTCGTTCATCACAAAAACCGGAACGCCGCTGAGGCCAATAGACTGTGCGTGGGCTTCATCGTCGGAAACGGTGGCGCGAAAATCGTCATTTTCCAGAGCGGCTTCGGCGTCAGCTTTCTCCATACCGGCTTCTACGGCCATTGCAACGAGCTGCTGACGGTCAAAGAGAGAGCGACCTTCGGTGATACTGCCGTGATAAAAACGTTCTTCCACCGCGTCCGCAATTCCGGCCTTACGCGCGGCAACCAGCAGGGTGTGTGCATCTTCTGTATCACCAAACATCATGCCGTCAAAGTTGTAGATCAGACCTTCAGATTTACCGGCGGTGCCCACCTGATTCATCATCAGCTCCGCTGAATGTTGACTGCCCAGTTTTTTAACGATGGCATCCTTAAAAGGCATAGCGGGAGTACCACCGGCCAGACGGTAGCTGTGATGACGGATCACCACCTGATCGCGAAATTCAAAGCGATTCAGACCCTGTTCAAATCTTTTCTTAGCAATCCAGCACCACGGGCAGACCAAATCTGACCAGATATCGATGGTGAGGGTGGGTTTCAGCGTTTGCATAATGATTCCTCAAAGACCTTGGGCGGTCGGGTCTCACTTATCAGAGAACCGCGACCGTATGGGATTTATTGCGCCTGCCAGACCGGGTAATCGGTATAGCCTTTTTCCGGGGAACCACTGACGCCGTAGTAGGTGGCGCGGTCACTTTCTGCCAGTGGCCAGCCGTTTTGCATTCTTTCAACCAGATCCGGGTTAGCGATGTAGGGCACACCAAATGCCACCAGATCCAGCTCATCATCTTCCAGAGCCTGCTCTGCGATATCACGGGTGAAACCGCCGGCAGCGATGATGGTGCCTTTAAACGTGTTGCGAAAACGGCGGCGGAATCCTTCCGGAAGTGGCGCTTTGGTGTACACCGGCTGATAGTAAAGGTGTACGTAAGCCAGCTCCCGCTGACCGAGCGCGTCGGTGATGGCTGACCAGGTTTGCTCTTCACCTTCATACGGCGCGAGGTCATAAATGCGGCCGAACGGTGACAGGCGCACGGCAACGTGGCTGTTACCCACGGCTTCCGCCACGGCGTCAATGGTCTCCAGCAGGAAACGCTGACGATTTTCCACCGAGCCGCCGTATTCGTCAGTGCGGGTGTTCAGTTCGCTACTGAGGAACTGGTCAAAGATGAATCCGTTTGCAGCCATGATTTCCACACCGTCAAAGCCGGCTTCCATCGCCAGGCGTGCGGAGTGCACGAAGTCTGCAGTGATGCGTTTCACTTCATGCGTTTCCAGCGCGCGTGGCTGGCTTGGTACAACCGGGCCCGGTTCTCCGGATTCGGTCAGCGCAAAAACGGTGGTATTGACCGCCTGAACGGTGCCCGCTGAAACCGGCGCTATGTGGCCTGGCTGAAGAGAGACGTGAGACATACGGCCGACGTGCCAGAGCTGCGCGAAAATACGGCCACCTTTGGCGTGAACCGCTTGTGTCACCTTACGCCAGCCCTGGACGTGTTCGTCGTTGTAGATACCAGGGGTATAGAGGTAACCCCGGCCTTCTTCTGAAACCGGCATCCCTTCGGTGATGAGCAGGCCAGCAGAAGCACGCTGTGCATAGTACAAAGCCACGACCTCATCCGGCACGTCATTCATGGTGCGGGTGCGGGTCATCGGTGCCATGACTACACGGTTTTTTAACGCCAGGCCAGACAGATTGTAGGGGGTGAAAAGCTTACTCATCGTATACCTCACAGAAACAAAAAGGAGTATCCCGGCAGGGATTTGCACAACCCGGAAGTATCATCGACCGGACGTCGCGCACTGGAGTTGCATAAACATCTGATGGATGGCAATATACCAACCATCTAGTAGGTAGGTCAACGGGTGTGCCGTATTTTTTTGTCATAACGCAGCCATTTCTGAATTGTCACTCATTTTGCGAGGTCATCACCATGCGTACATTAACAGCTTATAACGAAGATAATTTCCGCCAGATAGAGCAGTACAAAGGAATATCGGTGGTACGTTTCTCTGCACCCTGGTGTCCGCCCTGTCAGGCCAGCGAAGAAATGTTCAGTCAGTTTGCAGACCGGCTCGATGGAGATATTCAGGTGGGGAAAGTCAATGTAGATCAGGCGCCGGTGCTGACAACCAAATACGAGATCTGGGGGCTGCCGTCTGTGCTGATATTTCATGAAGGGCAATTAGTTAAACGCATACCGGGTGTGAAACCTGCATCGGTATATGCTCAGGCGATTGCGGACATAAAAAAAGGGCAGTAATGCCCTTTTAACGTGGAATTTATTAATGCTTAACCGCGTGCCTGACCGACGGCATCCAGAGTGCGGGCTGAATAAATGACCGCAGCGCCAGCGTTGAGGTTAATCGCCACGCCCAGCGCTTCAGCAATTTCAGCGTCGGTTGCACCGGCTTTCACAGCGGCGTCGGCGTGAAAAGCAATGCAGCCGTCGCAGCGAGTTGTGACTGCGCACGCCAGGGCAATGAGTTCACGCACTTTTGCGCCTAAAAGGTCAGTTTTGTTACCTGCGTTGCCCAGGGCAACCACGCCTTTCATGGTCTCGGGGGTCAGTTTGCCCAACTCGCCTAAACGTTGCATTAACTCTGAGCGATAGTTGTTCCAGTCCAGCATAGTGTCATTCTCCTGAATGTGGGGTATTAAGAAGCAGTTTTATATACTTAAGGCTGTTGGTGAAGACTTCGGGTCTGGCCGTTGCATGCGCCACTACGCTTGAGCCTTCACAGACATTAATGATCATCAAAGCAATATCTGATGGTTCGGCATGGGATGAAAACTCACCTGACTCCATGCCCGCCCTGACGACTTTTGTGAGCCACTCGATTTGCATATCGAAATAAAGTGATGTCTGTACAGTAATTGCCTGAGGCAGATTGGCGGTCTCTGCTGACAACGCACAACACAGTGGCAGTAGTGAAGCTTTATGGCTTTGCGCGAAGATATCGATGTAGGCCGCAATTCTTTTCTCCGCGCTTTTCTCAGTAGCCTCTATCTGCTCAAATACGCGTTGCGTATCAGAGAACGCCTGTATTACCACCTGCTCACCCAGAATATCTTTGGTCGGGAAATGGTGATGAATACTGGCCTTGGTGATACCCACTATTTTTGATAAATCAGCATAGCTGAATGCTGAATACCCTTTTTCGCGCATCAGGTGTTCTGCTTCGCTGAGCAGCCGTTCCCGTGTCATGGTTGTCATAATTACTCCATATAATCTACTAGTTGATAGATTATATTGTTGCTATTTTTCCGTAGCAAGTTGTATCACTGACTCAGTATCGTGCAGAGCTGAACGTCACTGCCATCCTGCATTCTGAATGGCAGCATTACATCTCTGACATCACGCCAGGCGTGTAATCATTTCAACCGGATTAGCCAGAGTATCGTGGATTGGCGAATTCTTTTGCATTTCGCTGACCAGCGCTTCTAACTCCTCGCGACTGGCGGTCTTGCTCGTAAGGTGAACATCGACGCGAATAGATTTCGCACCTTTACGCACGTTGCTGTCCAGCCCAAGGAAGCCGTTGAGGTTGATATCGAAATTAAGATCCAGCTCGATACCGTCCAGGTCGATCCCTTTTTCAGCAGCCATCATGGTGAGGGTGGCGGTATAACAGCCAGCCAGCGCCTGCATGATGTATTCAGTCGGGCTCATGCCGGTATCGGTGCCGAGTAAACCTGCGGGTTCATCACCGATATTAGAAAATTTCCCCACGCGGCTGGTATCGATAACGCCGTTCTGGATTGTGGCGCCGGTCTCTGTGCGAACGGTTAATCCGCCGCTGGAACGGGCTTTCATCTGGAAAGTCAGGTTACCCAGGCCAGGCTGGCTGCGAACTGCTTCACGGGTATTGTGGATCGCAGCTGCGTCTGCAGAAGGTTTAACGGTAGTAGACATAATGGCTCCTGTAATTTCTTGATAAAAGTTATAGCTGGTGTAATCAGTGCCAACCATCTAGTTGGTAGGTTAATATCGCGAACCTCTTTTGTCTACTCTTTTATAAAAAATAGGGGGAAAAGAACCCAGAAGGCTGTTTTATTTCATAATAACCATTTGATTTTTTTATAATCTTCCCAGCCGCTCACTCTTGCAGCAATCCAGCCTTTACCCGAAGGATAGTCTGGCGGGTGGTATTAAATTCCCGGGCAATAGCACTGATACTGATGCCAGCATTTAGGCGCTCTGTCACTGTTTGCTTTTGTTCCTCGCTCAGGATGGGAGGGCGACCGAAGCGTTTTCCAGCCGCTTTTGCCCTCGCAATACCTGAATGCGTTCGCTCAAGCAGCAAATCCCGCTCAAACTCCGCTACAGCAGAAATTACCTGCATAGTCATTTTTCCGGCCGGACTGGTCAAGTCAACGCCTCCGAGTGCGAGACAATGAACGCGAATATCTAAAGCCGCCAGTTGCTCTACTGTTTTTCGGATATCCATCGCATTACGACCCAGACGGTCAAGTTTGGTGACAATCAGTACATCCCCATTTTCCATGCGATCTAGCAACCGGATAAATCCGGTATTCGCGTACACTGCCTCGCGCTGGGTGGCGTGGACCTCACCAGCGCGGCCGGAAAGATGACCATGCAGGTCATTTCGGCTGTGGCTGAGTTTGAAAAGGACCTGCTGATTGAACGCACGCATTCCGGCCTGGCAAGGGCTAGGGCAGCAGGCAAACGGTTTGGCCGGCCGCCGGCGCTTAACCAGGAACAGCGGCAGGCAGCGCTTGAACAACTGAAAGCAGGTGCCAGTATCAGCGCCATTGCCCGCGAGTTTGGGACCTCACGACAAACCATCATGCGCCTGCGTGGCGATGCAGTCAGCCCGGAGTTACCAGATTGACATCCACCCCCGACACAATCCGCTGAAGGAATGGCAATTCTGTTCACCACATTTGCTAAGGAAGGTGCGAATAAGTCACCAAACGCAAAAAAACGCCTATGTAAGTGATTGAATTTAATTGACTAAAAGTTTCATTTTCGTTGCGGAGGGTACTTATTCGCACCCTCCCTAAGAGATCAGGACTTACTTTGTAATCTGGAAGTACATCGAAGTTGCAACAATAGTACACTATTGCGTGACGTAGATTCGTGACGTATAGTTACTGCAACTTATTTGTTTATAACTACCGTCAGGTACAAAATTATGTCTCCAGCACAAGCTAAACAAAAGCAGCATGAACGCTACGAAGCCGTAGCGGTGCAGGTTTTGCGTGGTCGTGCCGGTTACAAACCTGCCGTGAAAAGCCGCTTCAGTAAGTCAGCCAGTAGCAAATTCTCTCATACTATCGCTTTTGCCTGATCCTGAACTTTGAGGCACAATAAACCATCATTCGCTGATGGTTTTTTTATGCCTGTTCAAGACGTTATTCCCCCCTATGAGCAGATGTACCTGCTAAATCAGCAGCTGATCTGCAACGCTGACCAGTTCAAACATGCCGTTATCACAGTTGGCGGTCAGGCTGTGCAATACTGGATATCCTATTATCATGCACAATATGGCGACAGATTGCCTGATGAGCGTCTCACCACTTCTGTTGACTGCGACTACAGCGCCCGGAAAGATGATATTGCGGCTATAGCAAAAACGCTCAACGTTAAGACGTGGGAGAACAAAGACGGCCAGCCCCCATCCCTTGGACAGTTTATGCTTATCGATCAGGACACACACGATATCAAACGGGATGATGGACGCTTATTTGCCGTACCGGATGCGCCTGACGAGCCAAATGTGGTGGATATTATCGACCGACCCGGAGGCTTTGACCGTTCTGATTTTCTGGGGGAAAAGCTTTACCTGTATACCGCCCCGTTTTATGTAGAAGCAACCGGCCCCGGTATGCCTGAAATGAATGAAAAGGTAAGGGTGTTGAACCCTGTCGCCTGTATGCGCTCGCGCTTTAGCAATCTGATTGCCTTGCGCCGTGATGCTGAAATTGAAATTGCGCGTATTAACGCGCTCAAGATCCCGTGTTATTTCTTTCTCATCGAACAGTTTGATGAACAGCCGTTCAAAGTTGCACGAGGAATCTTTATGGATTTGTGGTGGCTCGCGAATGACGAAAGCTGTCTGCGCCATCAGGCCTTCTGGCATAGCTGGCAGGGGCCGCTTCTTGAAGGGCAACAAAGTAACAACATCACTCTGATTGATGTGTTGGAAGGCGTACATGCATACCTGGAAGGGCATCTTGATGACTTTGAAATACCGGAAGCCTTTGTCACCAAAGAATTACCGCTAAAGCTCGCACAGCTGCGTGAACGCTGGGAGCGTTACGTGGTACTCAATGCTGAATGGGCAGCAAGAGGGCGCAGGGGATTTGAACGTAATCGCCGTGATGATTAGGGAAGGTGCGAATAAGCAGGTCATGTCTTCCCAAGCTGACTCGCTGATTAAAATTTCGCGGATCTGGGCCGATTTTTTTCCCGCAAACACATCGAATCAGCCTATTTAGGCTATTTTTTCCACCATTTCTGGCGTTATTTCCGGTTTTTACTGAGATCTCTCCCACTGACGTATCATTTGGTCCACCCGAAACAGGTTGGCCAGGGTGAATAACATCGCCAGTTGGTTATCGTTTTTCAGCAGCCCCTTGTATCTGGCTTTCACGAAGCCGAACTGCCACTTGATGATGCGAAACGGGTGCTCCACCCTGGCACGGATGCTGGCTTTCATGTATTCGATGTTGATGGCCGTTTTGTTCTTGCGCGGATGCTGCTTCAAGGTTTTTACCTTGCCGGGACGCTCGGCGATCAGCCAGTCCACATCCACCTCGGCCAGCTACTCGCGCTGTAGCGCTCCTTGGTAGCCGGCATCGGCTGAGACAAATTGCTCCTCTCCATGAAGCAGATTACCCAGCTGATTGAGGTCATGCTCGTTGGCCGCGGTGGTGACCAGGCTGTGGGTCAGGCCACTCTTGGCATCGACACCAATGTGGGCCTTCATGCCAAAGTGCCACTGATTGCCTTTCTTGGTCTGATGCATCTCCGGATCGCGTTGCTGCTCTTTGTTCTTGGTAGAGCTGGGTGCCTCAATGATGGTGGCATCCACCAAAGTGCCTTGGGTCATCATGACGCCTGCTTCGGCCAGCCAGCGATTGATGGTCTTGAACAATTGACGGGCCAGTTGATGCTGCTCGAGCAGGTGGCGGAAATTCATGATGGTGGTGCGATCCGGCAGGGCGCTATCCAGGGATAATCGGGCAAACAGGCGCATGGAGGCGATTTCGTACAGGGCATCTTCCATGGCACCGTCGCTCAGGTTGTACCAATGCTGCATGCAGTGAATACGCAGCATGGTCTCCAGCGGATAGGGCCGTCGGCCATTGCCCGCCTTGGGATAAAACGGCTCGATGACAGCGGTCATATTCTGCCATGGCAGAATCTGCTCCATGCGGGAGAGGAAAATCTCTTTTCGGGTCTGACGGCGCTTAGTGCTGAATTCACTATCGGCGAAGGTGAGTTGATG